>NZ_JSUS01000053.1 GCF_000805455.1 Acinetobacter sp. A47 | reverse complement strand
ACGCACATAACTTCTCGGTACCATATAGTCCGGTAACTCACGTGCTAACCAGGCATGCAGCTCTGAAGCATCAACCTCTGCCTCCGCTGAATCTGCTATCCACCACGCAACAAGATGACGGCCTTCACCTTCTCCACGGACCTGTACAACCGCCTCTTTCACAGCCGGGTGGCCTGAAAGCTGTACCGCAATCTCTCCCAGCTCAATCCGGAATCCACGAATCTTCACCTGATCATCATTACGGCCCAGATATTCGATATTCCCGTCTGCCAGCCAGCGTGCAGTATCCCCTGTGCGATACATTCTGGCTTCAGCCTCGGTACTAAACGGATCCGGAAGGAAACGCTCGGCTGTAAGCTCTGGCCGGTTCAGGTAACCTCGCGCAACCTGTACACCACCAATATATAACTCGCCTGTAACTCCCGCTGGTACCGGATTACCTTGCGGATCCAGTAGGTATATCTTCGTATTGGCTATCGGCTTGCCGATAGGTACTGTACGTAAATCCGTAATCTCTTCTGGACACTCCCACGCAGTTACATCAACTGCTGCTTCTGTAGGACCATACAGGTTATGGAGTTCAGTTCCAGGCAAGAGCGTCTTAAAGAGTTTCGCTGTAGGAACAGGTAATGCCTCTCCACTACAAATAACACGTTTAATTTCTAATCCAGATGTTCTTACTTCCTCTGATCCCAGGAACTCCGATAACATCGATGGTACAAAGTGTAACGTCGTAATCCGGTAATCCCTGATCACCTGACTTAAATAAGATGGATCCCGGTGACCCTGTGGCTTAGCCATAACCAGTCTGGCACCCGTAATAAGGGGCCAGAAGAACTCCCATACGGAAACATCAAAGCTAAACGGAGTCTTCTGTAAAACAGAATCTGAAGCTGTTAAGCCATAATGTTCCTGCATCCAGCATAAACGGTTAACAATACCAATATGCTCATTCATCACCCCTTTCGGGTTACCTGTAGAACCTGAGGTATAAATCACATAAGCAAGATGACGGCTGTTTAAACCAATCTCTGCCGGTAGCAGATTCTCTTCAGAATATGCAGAAGCCTGTTCAAAGGCATCCTGCAGTAATACCACCGGTACCGATGAACTCTTCAGCACATCTATACCCGTCGCATCAGCCAGTAATAATCTTGGAGAGGCATCTTCCATAATATAGGCCAGGCGCTCTACCGGATAACCAG
>NZ_JSUS01000017.1 GCF_000805455.1 Acinetobacter sp. A47 | reverse complement strand
TTAGTGGTCAGATGCACCTGAAGCACCGATCCCTGTCATTGAACGGACAAACTGTGCATCAAAGGCTTTACGCTCTTTCTCTGCACGTGCTGACTTGTCGGTTACAGAGAACAACCAGCAGCAGAAGAATGACAGTGGCATTGCAAATAATGCCGGGCCATTAAACGGGTTTGGCGCAGTGTCCGAAATCGCTAGCGTGTCTACCCAGACTGCTTTCGACAGGATGATCAGGCTAACTGCACCAACCAGACCCACCACGCCTCCAATCACTGCACCACGTGTGGTCAGACCTTTCCAGAACATCGATAACACCAGTACCGGGAAGTTGGCACAACATGCCACCGAGAATGCCAGACCCACCATAAAGGCAACGTTTTGTTTCTCGAATAAAATCCCCAGAATCATGGCAAAGATCGCTAAACCCAAAGTGGCGATTTTTGACATCCGCAGTTCCGACTGTGGCGTGGTTTTGCCCTTTTTAAACACGTTGGCATATAGGTCATGCGAAATTGCAGAAGCTCCTGACAGGGTTAAACCGGCAACCACCGCAAGGATGGTGGCAAAGGCCACTGCCGAGATAAAGCCCATGAACAGGTCACCGCCCACCGCGTCACTCAGGTGCACCGCAGCCATGTTGTTCCCGCCAATCAGCTCCAGCTTGCCGGTTACCGCCGCTTTGGCCAGATCAAGGAATTGCGGGTTGTTGGCCACAAACAGGATCGCACCAAAACCGATAATGAAGGTCAACAGGTAGAAGTAACCGATAAAGCCTGTCGCCACCACCACCGATTTACGTGCTTCCTTGGCATCTTTTACGGTAAAGAAACGCATCAGGATATGTGGCAGGCCGGCGGTACCAAACATCAGGGCCAGACCCAGTGACAACGCATCAATCGGGTTGGCTGTCAGTTTTCCCGGTCCCATGATCTTGGCGGCTTCATCCCAGCTCATGCTATGTGCCTGACTATAGACACCAATCGCCTGATTGAACATGTTGCTAAAACTGAAACCGACGGCTTTCATGACCATAAATGCCATAAAGGTTGCACCACTGAGCAGCATCACCGCTTTAATGATCTGCACCCAAGTGGTGGCCAGCATGCCGCCAAAGATCACATAGGCCATCATCAACAGACCGACAATCACCACTGCAATATTATAGTTCAGGCCAAACAGGAGCTTGATCAGCTGGCCTGCACCGACCATCTGTGCAATCAGGTAAAACGCCACCACAACCAGTGAGCTGAAGGCCGCCAGAGTACGTACCGGCTTTTCTTCCAGACGGAA
>NZ_JSUS01000043.1 GCF_000805455.1 Acinetobacter sp. A47 | reverse complement strand
CTGGTTATCCGGTAGAGCGCCTGGCCTATATTATGGAAGATGCCTCTCCAAGATTATTACTGGCTGATGCGACGGGTATAGATGTGCTGAAGAGTTCATCGGTACCGGTGGTATTACTGCAGGATGCTTTTGAACAGGCTTCTGCATATTCTGAAGAGAATCTGCTACCGGCGGAGATTGGTTTAAACAGCCGTCATCTTGCTTATGTGATTTATACCTCAGGTTCTACAGGTAACCCGAAAGGGGTGATGGTTGAACACCAGCAGGTGACAAATTTGAGTGGTGTTCAATGCCATCATTTTGGAGTTACTTCCCATAGTCGTATTTTGCAGTTTGCATCAATTAGTTTTGATGCCAGCGTATTTGAAATTAGTACGGCATTATGTAATGGGGCGGCGTTAGTTATTATCTCTGATATACAACGTCAGGACCTAGATCAACTTGCAGACTTTATGAACAGACATAAAGTGACTCATGCTTTGTTACCACCAGCATTATTTGGACAACAATATCCGGACGTTTTTTATACATTGAATTGTCTGATTCTAGGAGGAGAATCTCCGAGTATCAATCTATTGCAAGAGGCAGCCAAAAAGGTAACTGTATTTAACGCTTATGGACCTACAGAAGGGACAGTTTGTGCGACTGCCTTAAAGTATGAGGATGGTAGTGTAAATATAGGCAAGCCGATAGCCAATACGAAGATATACCTACTGGATCCGCAAGGTAATCCGGTACCGGTTGGTGTTACAGGCGAGTTATATATTGGTGGTGTACAGGTTGCGCGAGGTTACCTGAACCGGCCAGAGCTTACAGCCGAGCGTTTCCTTCCGGATCCGTTTAGTACCGAGGCTGAAGCCAGAATGTATCGCACAGGGGATACTGCACGCTGGCTAGCAGACGGGAATATCGAATATCTGGGCCGTAATGATGATCAGGTGAAGATCCGTGGATTCCGGATTGAGCTGGGAGAGATTGAGATACAGCTTTCAGGCCACCCGGCTGTGAAAGAGGCGGTTGTACAGGTCCGTGGAGAAGATGAAGGCCGTCATCTTGTTGCGTGGTGGATAGCAGATTCAGCGGAGGCAGAGGTTGATGCTTCAGGGCTACATGCCTGGTTGGCACGTGAGTTACCGGACTATATGGTACCGAGAAGTTATGTGCGTCTGGACAGTTTCCCGCTGACACCAAATGGCAAGCTGGACAAACGTGGTTTACCGATGCCGACAGAAGACAGCCTGATTCGTGGTCTATATGAGGCTCCGAAGGGTGAGGTAGAGGAGCTACTGGCGAAGCACTGGTGTGAACTGCTTGGAATCGAGCAGGTGAGTCGTAATGACAGCTTCTTCATGCTGGGCGGTAACTCGTTACTGGCAGTGCGTCTGGTGAGCCGTTTAAGAAGTGCCGGTTATACGCTTGGCTTACAGGATATCTTTGCCAGCCCATGTCTGGTGGATATGGC
>NZ_JSUS01000054.1 GCF_000805455.1 Acinetobacter sp. A47 | reverse complement strand
GCCATATCCACCAGACATGGGCTGGCAAAGATATCCTGTAAGCCAAGCGTATAACCGGCACTTCTTAAACGGCTCACCAGACGCACTGCCAGTAACGAGTTACCGCCCAGCATGAAGAAGCTGTCATTACGACTCACCTGCTCGATTCCAAGCAGTTCACACCAGTGCTTCGCCAGTAGCTCCTCTACCTCACCCTTCGGAGCCTCATATAGACCACGAATCAGGCTGTCTTCTGTCGGCATCGGTAAACCACGTTTGTCCAGCTTGCCATTTGGTGTCAGCGGGAAACTGTCCAGACGCACATAACTTCTCGGTACCATATAGTCCGGTAACTCACGTGCCAACCAGGCATGTAGCCCTGAAGCATCAACCTCTGCCTCCGCTGAATCTGCTATCCACCACGCAACAAGATGACGGCCTTCATCTTCTCCACGGACCTGTACAACCGCCTCTTTCACAGCCGGGTGGCCTGAAAGCTGTATCTCAATCTCTCCCAGCTCAATCCGGAATCCACGGATCTTCACCTGATCATCATTACGGCCCAGATATTCGATATTCCCGTCTGCTAGCCAGCGTGCAGTATCCCCTGTGCGATACATTCTGGCTTCAGCCTCGGTACTAAACGGATCCGGAAGGAAACGCTCGGCTGTAAGCTCTGGCCGGTTCAGGTAACCTCGCGCAACCTGTACACCACCAATATATAACTCGCCTGTAACACCAACCGGTACCGGATTACCTTGCGGATCCAGTAGGTATATCTTCGTATTGGCTATCGGCTTGCCTATATTTACACTACCATCCTCATACTTTAAGGCAGTTGCACAAACTGTCCCTTCTGTAGGTCCATAAGCATTAAATACTGTGACTTTCTCAACTGCACCTTGTAATAAATTGATGCTCGGGGATTCACCAGCAAAAATCGCCACCTTAAGTGTTTTAAAAATATCTGGATATTGTTGTCCAAATAATGCTGGAGGGAACGTTGCATGAGTCACTTTATGTCTGTTCATAAAGTCTGCAAGTTGATCTAGGTCCTGACGTTGTATATCAGAGATAATAACTAACGCCGCCCCATTGCATAATGCCGTACTAACTTCAGATACACTGGCATCAAAACTAATTGATGCAAACTGCAGAACCCGATCATTCTCTTTAATATTAAAAAGATCACTTTGAGTTAAACATAAATTTGTTACCTGCTGATGTTCAACCATCACCCCTTTCGGGTTACCTGTAGAACCTGAGGTATAAATCACATAAGCAAGATGACGGCTGTTTAAACCAATCTCTGCCGGTAGCAGATTCTCTTCAGAATATGCAGAGGCCTGTTCAAAAGCATCCTGCAGTAATACCACCGGTACCGATGAACTCTTCAGCACATCTATACCCGTCGCATCAGCCAGTAATAATCTTGGAGAGGCATCTTCCATAATATAGGCCAGGCGCTCTACCGGATAACCAG
>NZ_JSUS01000067.1 GCF_000805455.1 Acinetobacter sp. A47 | reverse complement strand
TTGACATCACTACACCAGTAGTCGTGATCAACCCGATTGCAGGCGATAACATCGTTAACGCAGCAGAAGCAGGCGTTGACCAGACTGTTAGCGGTGCGGTTGTGGGCAGCTTCACAGCAGGCGATGCTGTGACAGTCGTGGTCAATGGCAACAATTACACCACCACCGTACAGGCGGATGGTAGCTGGAGCGTGACCGTTCCGGGTAGCGATCTGACTGCAGATGCAGACAGCACCATCAATGTCAGCGTGAATGTAACAGGTGCGGGTACTATTACCGCAGACCAGAGCTATGTAGTTGATGTGACTGCTCCGGATACCACAGGAGCAACACTCGCCATCAATGATGTCACTGCAGACAACGTGCTGAATGCAGCAGAATCAACCGGCACAGTGACCATCACAGGTACCTTGACGGGTATTCCAGCAGATGCAGCAACGACTGTGGTGACTTTAGTCATCAATGGCGTGACTTACACTGCAACGGTTGATGCAGCGACAGGTAACTGGACAGCCGATGTGGCTGGTAGCGACTTGCTGGCGGACACCGATGCCACTATCGATGCGACAGCCACCTTCACCGATGCAGCGGGTAACAGCAGTAATGTGACCGATACCCAAGTCTATACCGTGGATACCACTGGTCCGGACAACAGCACGACCACGATTACCATTAACCCGATTGCGGGCGATGGCGTGGTTGATTCAGGCGAAGCGGCAACTGACCAGACCATTAGCGGTACAGTCACCGGTGAATACACTGTCGGTGACGTGGTCACTGTCAACGTCAATGGCGTGAACCTGACCACCACAGTACAAACGGGTGGGGTATGGAGCGTAACGGTTGATGGCGGTCAGTTAGTCCTTGATGCCGACAAGACCATCAATGTCAGCATTACTGCAACCGATGCTGCAGGTAATACCGGTACAGTAACCGCAGATGCCAGCTATACCGTTGACATCACAGCCCCAGTGGTGGTGATCGATCCGATTGCAGGCGATAACATCGTTAACGCAGCAGAAGCAGGCGTTGACCAGACTGTTAGCGGTGCAGTTGTAGGCAGCTTCACAGCAGGCGATGCCGTGACAGTCGTGGTCAATGGCAACAATTACACCACTACCGTACAGGCGGATGGTACCTGGAGCGTGACCGTTCCAGGTGGTGATCTGACTGCAGATGCAGACAGCACCATCAATGTCAGCGTGAATGTGACAGGTGCGGGCACCATTACCGCAGACCAGAGCTATGTAGTTGATGTGACTGCTCCGGATACCACAGGTGCAACACTCGCCATCAATGATGTCACTGCAGACAATGTATTGAATGCAGTTGAATCAACTGGCACAGTGACCATCACTGGTAGCTTGACTGGTATCCCGGCAGATGCAGCCACCACAGTGGTAACACTCCTCATCAATGGCGTGACTTATACCGCAACGGTTGATGCAGCAACAGGTAACTGGACAGCCGATGTGGCTGGTAGCGACTTGCTGGCGGACAGCGATGCCACTATCGATGCGACTGCAACCTTCACTGATGCAGCAGGTAACAGCAGCACGGTTACTGACACTCAAGGCTTCACTGTGGATGTTACGCCACCGGCAGCACCAGAGATCAATCCGGTCAATGGTACTGATCCGATCTCCGGTACAG
>NZ_JSUS01000019.1 GCF_000805455.1 Acinetobacter sp. A47 | reverse complement strand
CGACTGTGGTTACACTCCTCATCAATGGCGTGACTTACACCGCAACGGTTGATGCAGCAACAGGTAACTGGACAGCTGATGTAGCCGGTAGCGACTTGCTGGCAGACACCGATGCCACTATCGATGCCACAGCAACCTTCACTGATGCAGCAGGTAACAGCAGCACGGTTACTGACACTCAAGGCTTCACTGTGGATGTTACGCCACCGGCAGCACCAGAGATCAATCCGGTCAATGGTACTGACCCGATCACCGGTACAGCAGAACCAGGATCAACGGTAACAGTAACCTTCCCGAACGGAACAACGGTGGATGTCACCACTGATCCGGTCACAGGTGAATGGACCGTACCGAATCCGGGTGGACTGGTGGATGGTGATACCATCACCGCGATTGCCACTGACCCGGCAGGCAACCCGTCTGTACCAGGTACAGAAACTGTGGATGTCACACCTCCAAACCCTGCAGGTGCAACATTAACCATTAACGATGTCACTGCAGACAACGTATTGAATGCAGCAGAGTCAACCGGCACAGTGACCATCACAGGTACCTTGACCGGTATCCCGGCAGATGCAGCAACGACTGTGGTTACACTCCTCATCAATGGCGTGACTTATACTGCAACAGTTGATGCAGCGACAGGTAACTGGACAGCCGATGTGGCTGGTAGCGACTTACTGGCGGACACCGATGCCACTATCGATGCCACAGCAACCTTCACTGATGCAGCAGGCAACAGCAGCACGGTTACTGACACTCAAGGCTTCACTGTGGATGTTACGCCACCGGCAGCACCAGAGATCAATCCGGTCAATGGTACTGATCCGATTACTGGTACAGCAGAACCAGGTTCAACGGTGACTGTAACCTTCCCGAACGGAACAACGGTGGATGTCACCACTGATCCGGTCACAGGTGAATGGACGGTACCGAATCCGGGTGGACTGGTGGATGGTGATACCATCACCGCGATTGCCACTGACCCGGCAGGTAACCCGTCTGTACCAGGTACAGAAACCGTGGATGTCACACCTCCAAACCCTGCAGGTGCAACATTAACTATTAACGATGTCACTGCAGACAACGTATTGAATGCAGCAGAATCAACCGGCACAGTGACCATCACAGGTACCTTGACTGGTATTCCTGCAGATGCAGCAACGACTGTGGTAACACTCCTCATTAATGGCGTGACTTATACCGCAACAGTGGATGCAGCAACAGGTAACTGGACAGCCGATGTGGCTGGTAGCGACTTGCTGGCTGATGGTGACAAGACCATTGATGCCACAGCCACCTTCACCGATGCAGCAGGCAACAGCAGCACGGTTACTGACACTCAAGGCTTCACTGTGGATGTTACGCCACCGGCAGCACCAGAGATCAATCCGGTCAATGGTACTGACCCGATCACCGGTACAGCAGAACCAGGTTCAACGGTAACAGTAACCTTCCCGAACGGAACAACGGTGGATGTCACCACTGATCCGGTCACAGGTGAATGGACCGTACCGAATCCGGGTGGACTGGTGGATGGTGATACCATCACCGCGATTGCCACTGACCCGGCAGGCAACCCGTCTGTGCCAGGTACAGAAACTGTGGATGTCACACCGCCAAACCCTGCAGGTGCAACATTAACCATCAATGATGTCACTGCAGACAATGTATTGAATGCAGCAGAATCAACCGGCACAGTGACCATCACAGGTACCCTGACCGGTATCCCTGCAGATGCAGCCACCACAGTGGTTACACTCCTCATCA
>NZ_JSUS01000036.1 GCF_000805455.1 Acinetobacter sp. A47 | reverse complement strand
AAACGGTAACAGTAACCTTCCCGAACGGAACAACGGTGGATGTCACCACTGATCCGGTCACAGGCGAATGGACCGTGCCGAATCCGGGTGGGCTGGTCGATGGTGATACCATCACCGCGATTGCCACAGACCCGGCAGGTAACCCGTCTGTACCAGGTACAGAAACCGTGGATGTCACACCTCCAAACCCTGCAGGTGCAACATTAACCATTAACGATGTCACAGCAGACAACGTATTGAATGCAGCAGAATCAACCGGCACAGTGACCATCACAGGTACCTTGACCGGTATTCCTGCAGATGCAGCTACGACTGTGGTGACTTTAGTCATCAATGGCGTGACTTATACCGCAACAGTTGATGCAGCAACAGGTAACTGGACAGCAGATGTAGCAGGTAGTGACTTGCTGGCAGATGGTGACAAGACCATTGATGCCACTGCAACTTTCACCGATGCAGCAGGCAACAGCAGTAATGTGACTGATACCCAAGTCTATACCGTGGATACCACTGGTCCGGACAACAGCACGACCACGATTACCATCAACCCGATTACAGGCGATGGCGTGGTTGATTCAGGCGAAGCGGCAACTGACCAGACCATTAGCGGTACGGTCACCGGTGAATACACTGTCGGTGACGTGGTTACTGTCAACGTCAATGGCGTGAACCTGACCACTACAGTACAAACTGGTGGGGTATGGAGCGTAACGGTTGATGGCGGACAGTTAGTCCTTGATGCCGACAAGACCATCAATGTCAGCATTACTGCAACCGATGCCGCAGGTAACACCGGTACAGTAACCGCAGATGCCAGCTATACCGTTGACATCACTACACCAGTAGTCGTGATCAACCCGATTGCAGGCGATAACATTGTTAACGCAGCAGAAGCAGGCGTTGACCAGACTGTTAGCGGTGCGGTTGTGGGCAGCTTCACAGCAGGCGATGCCGTGACAGTTGTGGTCAATGGCAACAATTACACCACTACCGTACAGGCGGATGGTAGCTGGAGCGTGACCGTTCCGGGTGGCGATCTGACTGCAGATGCAGACAGCACCATCAATGTCAGCGTGAATGTAACAGGTGCGGGTACTATTACCGCAGACCAGAGCTATGTCGTTGATGTGACTGCTCCGGATACCACAGGAGCAACACTCGCCATCAATGATGTCACTGCAGACAACGTGCTGAATGCAGCAGAATCAACCGGCACAGTGACCATCACAGGTACCCTGACCGGTATTCCTGCAGATGCAGCCACCACAGTGGTTACACTCCTCATCAATGGTGTGACTTACACCGCGACAGTGGATGCAGCAACAGGTAACTGGACAGCTGATGTGGCTGGTAGCGACTTGCTGGCGGACAGCGATGCCACTATCGATGCCACTGCAACCTTCACTGATGCAGCAGGTAACAGCAGCACGGTTACTGACACTCAAGGCTTCACTGTGGATGTTACGCCACCGGCAGCACCAGAGATCAATCCGGTCAATGGTACTGACCCGATCACCGGTACAGCAGAACCAGGATCAACGGTGACTGTAACCTTCCCGAACGGAACAACGGTGGATGTCACCACTGATCCGGTCACAGGCGAATGGACCGTGCCGAATCCGGGTGGGCTGGTCGATGGTGATACCATCACCGCGATTGCCACAGACCCGGCAGGTAACCCGTCTGTACCAGGTACAGAAACCGTGGATGTCACACCTCCAAACCCTGCAGGTGCAACATTAACCATTAACGATGTCACAGCAGACAACGTATTGAATGCAGCAGAATCAACCGGCACAGTGACCATCACAGGTACCCTGACCGGTATTCCTGCAGATGCAGCTACGACTGTGGTGACTTTAGTCATCAATGGCGTGACTTATACCGCAACAGTTGATGCAGCAACAGGTAACTGGACAGCAGATGTAGCAGGTAGCGACTTGCTGGCTGATACCGATGCCACTATCGATGCCACAGCGACCTTCACTGATGCAGCAGGTAACAGCAGTAATGTGACTGATACCCAAGTCTATACCGTGGATACCACTGGTCCGGACAACAGCACGACCACGATTACCATTAACCCGATTGCAGGCGATGGCGTGGTTGATTCAGGCGAAGCGGCAACTGACCAGACCATTAGCGGTACAGTCACCGGTGAATACACTGTCGGTGACGTAGTTACTGTCAACGTCAATGGCGTGAACCTGACCACCACAGTACAAACGGGTGGGGTATGGAGCGTAACGGTTGATGGCGGACAGTTAGTCCTTGATGCCGACAAGACCATCAATGTCAGCATTACTGCAACCGATGCCGCAGGTAACACCGGTACAGTAACCGCAGATGCCAGCT
>NZ_JSUS01000052.1 GCF_000805455.1 Acinetobacter sp. A47 | reverse complement strand
GCCATATCCACCAGACATGGGCTGGCAAAGATATCCTGTAAGCCAAGCGTATAACCGGCACTTCTTAAACGGCTCACCAGACGCACTGCCAGTAACGAGTTACCGCCCAGCATGAAGAAGCTGTCATTACGACTCACCTGCTCGATTCCAAGCAGTTCACACCAGTGCTTCGCCAGTAGCTCCTCTACCTCACCCTTCGGAGCCTCATATAGACCACGAATCAGGCTGTCTTCTGTCGGCATCGGTAAACCACGTTTGTCCAGCTTGCCATTTGGTGTCAGCGGGAAACTGTCCAGACGCACATAACTTCTCGGTACCATATAGTCCGGTAACTCACGTGCCAACCAGGCATGTAGCCCTGAAGCATCAACCTCTGCCTCCGCTGAATCTGCTATCCACCACGCAACAAGATGACGGCCTTCACCTTCTCCACGGACCTGTACAACCGCCTCTTTCACAGCCGGGTGGCCTGAAAGCTGTATCTCAATCTCTCCCAGCTCAATCCGGAATCCACGGATCTTCACCTGATCATCATTACGGCCCAGATATTCGATATTCCCGTCTGCCAGCCAGCGTGCAGTATCCCCTGCACAATACATTCTGGCTTCAGCCTCGGTACTAAACGGATCCGGAAGGAAACGCTCGGCTGTAAGCTCTGGCCGGTTCAGGTAACCTCGCGCAACCTGTACACCACCAATATATAACTCACCTGTAACTCCCGCTGGTACCGGATTACCTTGCGAATCTAATATATAAATTTGTGTATTCGCTATTGGTTTACCAATTAAAACTGTTTTTAAATCAGTAATATCATTTGGACAAGCCCAGGCAGTTACTTCAATTGTTGCTTCTGTAGGACCATACAGGTTATGGAGTTCAGTTCCAGGCAAGAGCGTCTTAAAGAGTTTCGCTGTAGGAACAGGTAAAGCTTCACCACCAGAAACCACCAATTTAAGATTTATTGCTTTAGTTCTTACATCATCCGAACTCAAGAATTCTGACAGCATCGATGCAACAAAATGCATAATTGTAATATTTTGTTCTACAATAATCTGACTTAGATAAGTTGGGTCTCGGTGACCCTGTGGCTTAGCCATAACCAGTCTGGCACCCGTAATAAGAGGTAGAAAAAACTCCCATACGGAAATATCAAAGCTAAATGGAGTCTTCTGTAAAATAGAGTCTGATTCATCTACATGATAAGATTTCGTCATCCAATAAAGACGATTAACTACTCCTCTATGTTCAACCATTACTCCCTTCGGATTACCTGTAGAACCTGAGGTATACATTACATAAATAAGATGGCGGCTGTTTAAACCAATCTCTGCCGGTAGCAGATTCTCTTCAGAATATGCAGAGGCCTGTTCAAAGGCATCCTGCAGTAATACCACCGGTACCGATGAACTCTTCAGCACATCTATACCCGTCGCATCAGCCAGTAATAATCTTGGAGAGGCATCTTCCATAATATAGGCCAGGCGCTCTACCGGATAACCAGGGTCCAGTGGAACATATGCTCCTCCGGCCTTCATAATACCCAGCAAGGCAACCACCATCGCTATACTACGCTCTGCACATAAGGCAACCCGCTCATCCGGACCAACACCCTGTGCTCGTAAATAATGTGCCAGACGGTTCGCTTCAGCATTCAGCTCGGCATAGCTCAGTTGCTCGCCTTCTATGACCACCGCAACAGCTTCCGGTGTTCTTTCTGCCTGAGCCTCAAATAGCTCATGTAAACATTTGTCCTGCGGATACGCTGCCGAAGTATCATTCCATTCGTACAGCACACGTGAACGCTCTTCTTCCGGTAGTACCGTAAGCTCTCTTACTGGTTGTGACGGGCTACTTTCCAGAGCAGTGACCAGAGACTCCAGTGCCTGCTCCATATAAGCACAGATACGCTTCGGTCCTAGTGTAGTGATGGCCGTCGTGATGATACCCAAACTCTGACCATCATCCTCAAGTGAAACCGTAATTGGATAGTTGGTACGCTCCCGACCTCCAGTAAAATGTACACCCTCAATCTCTTTCGATGCTTCAGTACGTTCATAGCGACGATAGTTGAGAAGGTTATTAAATAACGGAACCTCACCTTCAATTGCACTACATCTTTGTGCTTCGGATAAAGATGCCTGCTCATGGGCCAGTAACTGGCCGAGACGGGCATGAACTTCTCGCACCGCAACTTCACAGCCCAGTTCATTCATATCGATCCGGATTGGCAGGGTATTAATCAGCATCCCCACCAGTTGCTCCGTATCCGCTCCGCTACGGCCTAGAAGAACCGTACCAAATACAACCTCTTCACGACCACTGCAAAGCGATACGACCTGTGCCCAGCCCAGATGACACAAGCTGGCAAGCCCCACTCCCAGACGCGTAGCCTGTGTTCTTAATCTTGCATTTAAATCATCAGCCAGCTGTATACGGTGTTCTGAGGTTTCGACACCTTCAAGTCTTACATCATTGATACCAAAGGCCAGTACCGGCTCGGTAATATCACCCAGCATCCCCTGGAAGAAACGGGCTGCTTCCTCCTTACGGTCTTTACGCTGGTGTCCTGCAATAACATTACGGAAAGGAACAGCTGCCTTAAAGCCTTGACGCTCTTCCTCGCTGGCTAGGGCTTCTTGCTTCAGGATTTCTGCTGAAACGTTATCTGCAACTAGATGGTGCGATACCCATCTCGCAATATATTCACCATTTTCACAGGCATTCACCACCAGACGCATCAGCGGTGCCTTCCCGATGTTCAGGCCCTGCTCATGTGTATACTCATGCAGCTGCTCATCCGTCAGGTAGCCCGGTACCGTCTCAACCTCCAGTTCTGCCTCACGCCAGACGACCTGTACCGGCTCCTGTAAACCCTCATAGTGGATCGATGTACGCAGGCTGTCATGACGGTCTATATGCTGCTGCAATACCTTCACATATCTATCCAGAGCATCGGCATTATCAAATCTCAATGCAGTGACAGAAGTGTACGGATCATCACCATCATCAAGCAGGCGATGGAACAGCATCCCTTCCTGTAATGGTGACAAGGCATAGATATCCTGGATATTCGGTACCCCTCCCGGTATCTGCGCAACAACCTGATCAATCTCGACCTGTGTCATTGATGCAAGTGGCAACATCTCCGGTGTGATCTTGACTGTCTCTGCTGTAATCACATTCGCAGGAATTTCCAGTATCTCCTGCGCTTTATGGCAGGCTTTCGCCATATCCACCAGACATGGGCTGGCAAAGATATCCTGTAAGCCAAGCGTATAACCGGCACTTCTTAAACGGCTCACCAGACGCACTGCCAGTAACGAGTTACCGCCCAGCATGAAGAAGCTGTCAT
>NZ_JSUS01000006.1 GCF_000805455.1 Acinetobacter sp. A47 | reverse complement strand
TACGCTGCAGCCCGTCGGCGGTTTGTGACAGCGACTGGCCATCACGATAGGTCACCGTGATCTGGGCTTCGGTATCTTGCCACCCCAAGATCTTGTTCAGATCAAAGTGTGTACCTAAAGCCAGTTGTCCAGTGTATTCACTGCCGTGGCTTGAATGTTGTTTAGAATCTAAAACCCCTGCAAATTCACCAGTGTAATCAGCAGAAAATTTGTAACCCTGTTCTTGTAACGCAGTGCGTTGACCATTCCAATCACCAAACAGCCATTGACCATTCGGGTCAAATGCTGAAGAAGCGGCTTGAGCATGTTGTGCAAAAAGACTCAATGATAGAACGGATAAACAAGAAACAATCAATGACTTAGAGATTGTCATGTTTACGTAACCTTTTATGTTATTGTGTATAAAAGGTTACTCTCATTTTTTAATTATAGCTTATTCAAAATGTTAATGATCTGTACAATATTTTAACAATCAGTGATTAGTCGCACATATTTTCTACCACTTATTGCTCCCTGAAATACCCTCCATATCCAGACATGCAGAGATCTGGCAACTGGCTGGAGCAGGCAAACGGTTGTTGTTTTTATCTATAAAAGCATTGTCATTCCGTCGTTGCTACATGCATTCAGCTGATCGAATAATCATAAAAAAGCCCGGATAAATCCGGGCTTTAAATCTTTTCTAATCTCGCTTTATCAAAGAGAGACCTGAAGCGATTTAAGGCAAGGCATAAGCCACAACATAGTCACCGATTTTGGTACCGAATGAACCATGTCCACCCGCCATAATCACCACATACTGTTTGCCATTAATTTCATACGTCATCGGCGTTGCCTGTCCACCTGCCGGTAAACGTGCTTCCCATAACTGTTCGCCATTTGAAACGTTGAATGCACGGATGTAGTTGTCTTGTGTAGCGCCAACAAACATCACATTACCCGCAGTCGAGATTGAACCGCCCAGACCCGGTACACCAATTTTCACTGGCGGTAACTGGAACAGTTGCGGCAAGCTGTCACGGATTGTACCAATACGTTTCTTCCAGACAACTTCATGGGTTTTCAAATCTACACCTGCAACAAAGCCCCAGCCTGGCTGTTTACACGGTAAACCGAATGGAGATAAAAAAGGCCCCATTTCAACACTATAAGGCGTGCCGTACATTGGCTTAAGCCCAAGTTCACCTCCAGTCCCGGCAGGAACAGCCTGACGGTTTGGATCAGATGGAATCAGACGGCTCACAAATGGCAGACCAATCGGGTTCATTACCGCAACCTGACGGTCAGCATTCACTGACATACCGCCCCACTCAAATACACCCAGGTTACCCGGGAATACCAAGGTTCCGTTTTCAGAAGGTGGTGTATAAATGCCATCATAGTTCAGACGCTTAAACTTCACACGACACATTAACTGGTCAAACATGGTGGCACCCCACATGTCCTTATCGGTTAATCGATCTTTTGGTGATAGATTCAAGTCAGAGAATGGCTGGGTTTTAGAGTAGAACTCGCCCTTGGTTTGCGGGCCCCATTTCACTGTTTGCGGAACCGGTTTCTCGGTAATCGGCACAATTGGCTGACCATTGCGACGGTCTAATACAAAGACATTGCCCGTTTTGGTCAAGACATAAATCGCAGGAACCGTTTGACCGGATTTATCCTGAATATCGGCCAGAGAAGGTTGTGATGGTACGTCCATATCCCACAGGTCATGATGGGTGGTCTGGAAGTGCCATACCAGTTTACCTGTGGTGGCATTGATCGCCAGCATGGAGTTGGCATAACGCTCTTTCAACTCGGTACGGTCGCCACCCCAGATATCTGGTGTGCCTACACCGGTTGGTGCATAGACAATATCCAGTTTTGGATCATAGGCCAAAGGTGCCCAGGCGTTCGGTGAGTTGTTTACAAAGGTAGAACCTTCGCCCGGCATTGCATTTGGATCGGCAGCGCCGGTATCAAATACCCATAACAATTTACCGGTATTTACGTCATAACCACGGATAACACCAGATGGTTCTTTATTTGAATGGTTATCTGGAACTAATCCACCCATGACAATGGTGGTACCTGAAACAATCCCCGGTGAGGTTGGAATATAACGGCCCGGCGCTGCATAAGGCATGAATTTCTGTAAATTCAATTCACCATTTTCGGCAAAATCAGAACAGGTTTTCCCGGTATCTGCATTGACGGCAACCAGACGGCCATCATTGACCGGAACAAATACCTTACGCGGACACTCTGTAGAAGTCGACTTGTTCTTGGCTTTCAAGCTGGTCGCAAACTCGGTGGTATTGGCTGCATCGTAGTACATCACACCACGGCAAATCAGGTGCTGGAAAGTTCGATCTGAGGCCAGTTTAGGGTCAAAACGCCATTTTTCCTTACCGGTTGCCGGATCAATCGAGATCAACTGCTGATGTGCTGTACACATAAACATGTTGTTGCCAACCTTGATCGGCGTTACCTCATTGGTGGTTTCTCCTGGGTCGCTATCGGTTTTCGTATCGCCGGTACGGAATGTCCAGGCCACTTTCAGGTCTTTGACGTTCTTATCATTGATCTGGGTCAGTGGAGAATAACGCTCACCTGCCTGACTACGGCCATATGCAGGCCAGTCTTCTGGTGCAATTCCGTCAAGTGCTTTCACCTGTTCAGGTTGTGGTCTTTCAATTACCCCATTGATTTCCTGAGGATCGTTGAAGATCGAGTAGATCATCACTACAATTGCAATTGCCAGCGTAGAAGATAAAGCCACCTTGCTTGAACCCAGGTTATCAATACCACGGGTTACCGCAGGTACCAGTAACCATAAGCCTAAAATGCCCAGAATATCGAGACGTGGTGCCAGTGCCCAGAAGTCGGTTCCAACTTCCCAGACACCCCAGATCACGCTACCCAGCATCAGTGCAGCATAGATCCATAACGAACCAGATGCACGTTTATAAAGCTGAAATGCAACTGCAAGTAACAGCACACCTGCAATCACATAGTAAAAAGACCCGCCAATTGCAGCAAGCCAGATACCGCCGATAAGCAAGAATAAAGCAATAAGGGCGATAATGATTACAGTCAGGGTTCGTAGCCCAGATCTTGAAGCAGACTGATTCATAACATCACCTTACATCTTTCATATTTTTTTAAATTCATAAAGCAGAAAACGTCTCTTTTAACACCAGATTAAAGCCACTAAAAAAATTGCAGATCTCGTACCCGATTTCAGGCATTCAATCTGCAAAGTGACTTAAATATAAAAACTAGAAAGTAGTCTGGAACTTAATCCCGCCCACCCAGGTTTTATCGCCATTTTTAAAGGCACCTACATGATGGACATATTGAATGTTTGGACGGATCGTCAACCAGTTGGTCGCATGAATACCGTAATACAATTCGGTGTTGTATTCTTCGTCCAGCAAGCCATTGTTTTCATCATTGGCATGTATACGTGCAACACCTAACGCAAGCTCGTCTTGAGGACGCTGGTCTAGCAGACCTTTATAGATCAGGCCGACATTTTGCATGTCCTTGACCGCATTGGTCTTCGAGTCATGCACCGTTACATTCATAAAACCGGTTAATCCACGGTCAGACTGACCGTCATGACGGGTTAACTGTTGCTTCACGGTAAACCAGCCACCCTGTTTGTGACCTGTCTTGGCAGGATTGGCGATTTCTGCCGCATCGGCTGTACTGTAATAGTAGCCAAAACGGTATTCACCCGGTAAAGAAGAGGCCCCGAGCTTCGGTGTCCAGACCAGTTCCGCCGGGATAATCGCCCCACGTGAACCATCTGTACTTAAGTTAAAGCCCTTGCCTCGTTGCAGGTTTTCCGGGTTGTATTCATAAGCACCTATTTGTGCATATAAATCTG
>NZ_JSUS01000025.1 GCF_000805455.1 Acinetobacter sp. A47 | reverse complement strand
TGCAGTTGAATCAACCGGCACAGTGACCATCACGGGTACCCTGACCGGTATTCCTGCAGATGCAGCAACGGCTGTGGTAACACTCCTCATCAATGGCGTGACTTATACTGCAACAGTTGATGCAGCAACAGGCAACTGGACAGCCGATGTAGCAGGTAGTGACTTGCTGGCAGATGGTGACAAGACCATTGATGCCACAGCCACCTTCACCGATGCAGCAGGCAACAGCAGTAATGTGACTGATACGCAAGTCTATACCGTGGATACCACTGGTCCGGACAACAGCACGACCACGATTACCATCAACCCGATTGCGGGCGATGGCGTGGTTGATTCAGGCGAAGCGGCAACCGACCAGACCATTAGCGGTACAGTCACCGGTGAATACACTGTCGGTGACGTGGTTACTGTCAACGTCAATGGCGTGAACCTGACCACCACGGTACAAACTGGCGGGGTATGGAGCGTAACGGTTGATGGCGGTCAGTTAGTCCTTGATGCCGACAAGACCATCAATGTCAGCATTACTGCAACCGATGCCGCAGGTAACACCGGTACAGTAACTGCAGATGCCAGCTATACCGTTGACATCACAGCCCCAGTGGTGGTGATCAATCCGATTGCAGGCGATAACATCGTTAACGCAGCAGAAGCAGGCGTTGACCAGACTGTTAGCGGTGCGGTTGTGGGCAGCTTCACAGCAGGCGATGCCGTGACTGTTGTGGTCAATGGCAACAATTACACCACCACCGTACAGGCGGATGGTAGCTGGAGCGTGACCGTTCCGGGTGGCGATCTGACTGCAGATGCAGACAGCACCATCAATGTCAGCGTGAATGTAACAGGTGCGGGCACCATTACCGCAGACCAGAGCTATGTCGTTGATGTCACTGCACCAGATACGACTGGTAGCATACTGACGATTGCGCCAGTAACCGCGGACAATGTCCTTAACGCAGCAGAGTCAACCGGCACAGTAACTGTGACAGGTACCTTAACCGGTATCCCGGCAGATGCAGCCACCACAGTGGTTACACTCCTCATCAATGGCGTGACTTACACCGCGACAGTGGATGCAGCAACAGGTAACTGGACAGCCGATGTGGCAGGCAGTGACTTGCTGGCGGACAGCGATGCCACTATCGATGCCACTGCAACCTTCACCGATGCAGCAGGCAACAGCAGCACGGTTACTGACACTCAAGGCTTCACTGTGGATGTTACGCCACCGGCAGCACCAGAGATCAATCCGGTCAATGGTACTGACCCGATCACCGGTACAGCAGAACCAGGATCAACGGTAACAGTAACCTTCCCGAACGGAACAACGGTGGATGTCACCACTGATCCGGTCACAGGCGAATGGACCGTGCCGAATCCGGGTGGGCTGGTCGATGGTGATACCATCACCGCGATTGCCACTGACCCGGCAGGCAACCCGTCTGTACCAGGTACAGAAACCGTGGATGTCACACCGCCAAACCCTGCAGGTGCAACATTAACCATTAACGATGTCACTGCAGACAATGTATTGAATGCAGCAGAATCAACCGGCACAGTGACCATCACAGGTACCTTGACTGGTATCCCTGCAGATGCAGCAACGACTGTGGTGACTTTAGTCATCAATGGCGTGACTTATACCGCAACGGTTGATGCAGCAACAGGTAACTGGACAGCCGATGTGGCTGGTAGCGACTTGCTGGCAGACAGCGATGCCACTATCGATGCCACAGCAACCTTCACTGATGCAGCAGGTAACAGCAGCACGGTTACTGACACTCAAGGCTTCACTGTGGATGTTACGCCACCGGCAGCACCAGAGATCAATCCGGTCAATGGTACTGATCCGATCACCGGTACAGCAGAACCAGGTTCAACGGTAACAGTAACCTTCCCGAACGGAACAACGGTGGATGTCACCACTGATCCGGTCACAGGCGAATGGACCGTGCCGAATCCGGGTGGACTGGTGGATGGTGATACCATCACCGCGATTGCCACTGACCCGGCAGGTAACCCGTCTGTGCCAGGTACAGAAACTGTGGATGTCACACCGCCAAACCCTGCAGGTGCAACATTAACCATTAACGATGTCACTGCAGACAACGTATTGAATGCAGCAGAATCAGCAGGCACAGTGACCATCACGGGTACCCTGACCGGTATCCCTGCAGATGCAGCAACGACTGTGGTAACACTCCTCATCAATGGCGTGACTTACACCGCAACGGTTGATGCAGCGACAGGTAACTGGACAGCCGATGTGGCTGGTAGCGACTTGCTGGCTGATACCGATGCCACTATCGATGCCACAGCGACCTTCACTGATGCAGCAGGTAACAGCAGTAATGTGACCGATACGCAAGTCTATACCGTGGATACCACTGGTCCGGACAACAGCACGACCACGATTACCATTAACCCGATTGCGGGCGATGGCGTGGTTGATTCAGGCGAAGCGGCAACCGACCAGACCATTAGCGGTACAGTCACCGGTGAATACACTGTCGGTGACGTGGTCACTGTCAACGTCAATGGCGTGAACCTGACCACTACAGTACAAACTGGCGGGGTATGGAGCGTAACGGTTGATGGCGGTCAGTTAGTCCTTGATGCCGACAAGACCATCAATGTCAGCATTACTGCAACCGATGCCGCAGGTAACACCGGTACAGTAACTGCAGATGCCAGCTATACCGTTGACATCACTACACCAGTAGTCGTGATCAACCCGATTGCAGGCGATAACATCGTTAACGCAGCAGAAGCAGGCGTTGACCAGACTGTTAGCGGTGCGGTTGTGGGCAGCTTCACAGCAGGCGATGCCGTGACAGTCGTGGTCAATGGCAACAATTACACCACTACCGTACAGGCGGATGGTACCTGGAGCGTGACCGTTCCGGGTGGCGATCTGACTGCAGATGCAGACAGCACCATCAATGTCAGCGTGAATGTAACAGGTGCGGGTACTATTACTGCAGACCAGAGCTATGTAGTTGATGTCACTGCACCAGATACGACTGGTAGCATACTGACGATTGCGCCAGTAACCACGGACAATGTCCTTAACGCAGCAGAGTCAACCGGCACAGTAACTGTGACAGGTACCTTAACCGGTATTCCTGCAGATGCAGCAACGACTGTGGTGACTTTAGTCATCAATGGCGTGACTTACACTGCAACGGTTGATGCAGCAACAGGTAACTGGACAGCCGATGTAGCTGGTAGCGACTTGCTGGCGGACAGCGATGCCACTATCGATGCGACAGCAACCTTCACCGATACAGCAGGTAATAGCAGCACGGTTACTGACACTCAAGGCTTCACTGTGGATGTTACGCCACCGGCAGCACCAGAGATCAATCCGGTCAATGGTACTGATCCGATCACCGGTACAGCAGAACCAGGTTCAACGGTGACTGTAACCTTCCCGAACGGAACAACGGTGGATGTCACCACTGATCCGGTTACAGGCGAATGGACCGTACCGAATCCGGGTGGACTGGTGGATGGTGATACCATCACCGCGATTGCCACAGACCCGGCAGGTAACCCGTCTGTGCCAGGTACAGAAACTGTGGATCTCACTCCACCAGATACTACTGGTGCGACACTGAATATTGATGCTGTCACAGCAGACAATGTTCTAAATGCCGTAGAATCAACCGGCACAGTGACCATCACAGGTACCCTGACCGGTATCCCTGCAGATGCTGTAACAACGGTGGTGACTTTAGTCATCAATGGCGTGACCTACACTGCAACGGTTGATGCAGCAGCAGGAACATGGACAGCCGATGTAGTTGGTAGTGACTTGCTGGCTGATGGTGACAAGACCATTGATGCCACTGCAACTTTCACCGATGCAGCGGGTAACAGCAGTAATGTGACTGATACCCAAGTCTATACCGTGGATACCACGGGTCCGGACAACAACACGACCACGATTACCATCAACCCGATTGCGGGCGATGGCGTGGTTGATTCAGGCGAAGCAGCAACCGACCAGACCATTAGCGGTACCGTAACCGGTGAATACACTGTCGGTGACGTGGTTACTGTCAACGTCAATGGCGTGAACCTGACCACCACGGTACAAACTGGCGGGGTATGGAGCGTAACGGTTGATGGCGGACAGTTAGTCCTTGATGCCGACAAGACCATCAATGTCAGCATTACTGCAACCGATGCCGCAGGTAACACCGGTACAGTAACTGCAGATGCCAGCTATACCGTTGACATCACCACACCAGTAGTCGTGA
>NZ_JSUS01000032.1 GCF_000805455.1 Acinetobacter sp. A47 | reverse complement strand
TTCAGAATTTATATAAATAAAATATTTCAATGATTTATATACAGACAAATCTGTATACAATATTTTTCTGAAAATAAATAAAGAAAAACAGAGTATTTTTTTTAATTTCTATAGTTTTTCTTGTATTGCTGTATATCAGGAAATTGTTCAAAAATAATGGATTAAAACTGAACAGTTTAATTTTTTGTCACAGCTTTATGAGTTGTTCTATATAACGGTGAGGTTGAATTAAGTGGAAAAAAGATACAGGGCATTCATTTTTTCGGGTTATTTCATTATGGGGTTGGGTTGAAAAAGATCGATTTTAGAGAAAACTGTAGCGTATTTGCAGTAATCAACTGATTGCTGGTTTTTTAGGATATTTTAGATTTTAAGCTTTCCTCGGGTCTAATTTTTAAATATCAGATAATTTATATTTTTTGAGAGCTGTAAATGTCAATCAGATGTGAAGTATTTAATAATACAAGAACCGCTGTCATCCACAAAATGAAAGAAAGTGTGGGCAGGGAGCAGTGGCAAGAGAATATGGCTTTTATTGAAACGCTGAGAAAAAAATTAAGAGCTCATCCAATCAATTATCATCCCATGATCAATTGCCTAAATGAGGGAAAAGTCAGTAAGGAAGCTCTGGTCAAAATACATCTGGAATATCGCTTTGCAATTGTGCAAATTTTTACAGATGCATTACTTATGGCTCAATACCAGACAAGACAATTAGAACCCAGATTTAAATCTGGAATAAAAATGTATCCAAGGTTTTTACTGGGGCTCAATATATTTGATGAATTCGGTTTCAAAATAAAACCAGATCAGATGAATAATCTTGGAAGCCCGGATTATGCACATTATCCGTTGTTTGAAAATGTTCTTGATGAACTGGATATCGGGCATCTGGCGCGAAATAGATATATGCCGTCTAAAGCAGCAAAAAGAGTCCGACATTATCTAGAAGATAGTTTCTATAGCTATACCTCACTGATCGCCCTTCTGGCGGTTGTTGAGGTTGAAGTCATGCTATTTAGCCCTCCATTACGTCATGCGTTAAAGAATATTGGGGTAGATATAGAAAATGGATATTACTTTGTTCATGGAACAACGGAAGAACATGACGTTGAGGCAACAGATGACGACCATGAAAATGACTTGTGGTTTACGCTGGCCCATGCCTGCACAGAAGAAGATCATATCAATATCAAAGAGGTATGTATGAAGTATTGTGAGTTGTGGGAAAGATTCTGGGATGAACAGTTAAAACATTGCAAGCCGTTTAAATGAGCTTGATTTAAAAAATTAATTTTATCTGATTTTTTAAGAGGAAGACCTATGAATGCTTATGTAGGGCATACATTGCACAACAAGATAAAAGAATATACGGCTAGTGAGCATGAACGCTTAAGAAGCATAATGATGCATTCAGATCTGTTTAAAAATCTGAATAAATATAAAAAATTTACTCTAGCCCAGTACTATTTTCACTGTGAAGTCGAAAAAATATTTATTGGTTATAATATTGCCGGGATCTTTCCAAATATTAAGTGTAGAGAGCGCTTACAGGCCCTCAAGCAGGATATGAAAGACCTGTATATTGATACCGAGCAAAATATTTTTGAAAGTCCGGTTGTGCTTAATCAATATGAGGCACTGGGGTGGCTTTATGTCTCAGAAGGTTCAACGCTCGGGGCTGCCATTATTTTAAAGGGTGTACAGGAGGGGTTCTGCCTGTCAGAACATTTTGGAGCCAGAAATTTGGCTGAGCATGCGGAAGGCCGCTTGCAATACTGGAATATATTTACCGAAAATTTAAATCAATTAAAACTGAATAGGGAAGATGAACTGTTTGTATTAAATGGTGCTTTAAATGCGTTCCAGTATTTTGGCATTATGCTTGAAAGCTTGTCAGACTAGATCATTGTCTCTATAAATACTGTTCAAATCGATCACAATAAGCTCCTTGCCTGAATCTGGTGAGGGGCTTTTTTTATGCAACCTCTTGTTAAAATTGATGATTCATTAGACATATTGATTTTTTAATACCTCAGATTAACCCGCTATGATTTTATACTCATGTATTCATTTTAATCAGTATGTTAATTTTTGCAATTGTAATAATTCTGAAATATAAGTGTATTTAGTTGACTAATAAAGCATTGTCGATATTTGTATTATGTATACAGACTTGTCTGTATACATAAATATTTAAGATTGAAAATGTTTTAAAATATTGTAATTTGACCTGTTTTTATAATGTGTGTTCAGCGAAAAGAATCGCTTGTTCAATCGTAAATTAAACACATTTATAAAAGGTTGTATGATGAAAAAAATATTAATTACGTTTGCTGCAATATGTGCAGTTTCTAGTAGTGCTATTGCATCTGATACGGTTATCCCGGTAAAGGCATCTGCTGAAACTGCGATTAAAATCAAAATTAAAAATCAGGGTATTTCTACCGATGTATCTGCTTCTAGCCAGTTTCAGGGATGTAATCCTTGGGCCCAAAATCCGTGGGATATCCATTGTTAATGGATCAGGTTAAATAAAAAACTTAATTAATATATGGGATCAATAGGATAGCACAGCCTAAATGATGATCTTATCAGGATTGGTCACTGATGTGGCCATTTTTTATAAAGTAGTTCGCTGATGAAAATGTATTGATATTTTATTCTAAAAAAAATTTATAAGTTTAAGAGGTGTATATGAAAGTTTTAATAACGGGCAGTAGCGGGAATTTAGGTACAGCATTATCTATTATATGTAAAAAGAAAGGTTTTGAAGTAATCGGAATTGATAAAAGGCCTTCTACCGAAACCACCCATATTGGGCAGATTAATGATGAAACCTTTATTGATAAATGCATGCGAGGGGTAGACATCGTTTTCCATACAGCGGGTTTACATAAGCCCCATGTCGCAACACATTCCATCTATGAGTTTATTGAAACCAATGTTTGGGGAACCTGTGTGTTGTTGCAAAGCGCCAAAAATCATCAGGTCAAAACCTTTGTATTTTCCAGCACCACCAGTGTATATGGCAGTGTGCTGTCACCGGAACCTGGTTTGCCTGCGATCTGGATCGAAGAATCTACCAGAATAGAAAGTAAAAATATCTATGGTTTAACCAAACTGAGCGCCGAGGAACTGTGCAGATTATTTTCCATGGACCAGAAAATGAGATGTCTTGTGCTCAGGAATTCTCGGTTCTTTTATGAAGATGATGATAACAAGATAATACGGGACACCTATGATCAGGACAATGTGAAGGTCAATGAGTTACTTTATCGTCGTGTTGACATTGAAGATGCGGTGCAGGCACATCTGAATGCTGCTTTTGAATATAAGGGCGAAGCTTATTTCGACACCTTTATTATTAGCAGTACCACACCTTTTTGTAGGGAAGACTGTAGCAGGCTGAATGTTGAGCCTGAGAAAATTATTAATCAGTTATATCCTCGTTGTCTTGATATTTATAACAAGAAAGGCTGGAAACTGTTTCCACGTTTTGACCGGGTTTATGACAATGCTAGAGCACGACAATTGTTAAACTGGGAGCCCAAGTATACCTTTGCGTATGCGCTGGAGTGCCTGGAACAAGGCAAGCCTTTTAAGAGCGAGCTTGCAGAAACGGTAGGCTGGAAAAAATATCATGACAATGTATATCTCGATATGCCATATCCGGTATTTGAGGACAATATGATTTCGCATATAGGGTATAAGAAATTACTTGATGTAAATACTCTATAACGATTGATATGTTCTTTTCATTCTACTTAAACCTAGATAAGCCTGTTGCAGTGCTCTAAGTGTTTTTATTTTATATTTTGCCAAATATCAGTTTGCTTAAACATAACTCAAACAATGGCCAATATATCAGCCATTGTTTGAGAATAAGATGGAGAAACGGCTGTCCCTATTATGAGGGAGAGTCAATTTCTTTGATATTTCTACATTTTGCGTGGCGGTCTTTTTTACAAAAAGTTAAGACGATGAGTTTAATACTAATTTGTGTCTGCAATATTTATTTTTATATAAGGTTATCAAGTATAAACAGTAAGTTAAAGTAATAACATGCGGAAGAAAAATGGGTTGAGGTTGATTTTTAAGCAGCTATTGCTGTTTATACAAGATCAGTAATTCGGACTTATTCATATTTAAATGGTAATAAAATGTGATTTGCACCACATTTTATTGGGTTTGCCTTGGAAAATATATTAATAATAGCTTGCAATAATAATGGCGTTCTTTTGATCAGGTAACCGCTCAATACTAATCTCTGTTGTGAGATTCTTCTGGGTTTGTATATTTAAATCATTTGCTGCCAAAGTCTGGGTTTCCAGTTTGGTATTTATCAGATTAAGCTGCTGACAATCAGTATTGTTCTGTTGCTGGGAACATGTATCTTCTACAATACTTCCATTCATCTGAATAATACCTGCTGAATAACTAACCGTAGCAAATGCTATTAATGATAAAAGTAGGGCAGATTTATAAATATATTTATACATATTTATTGCCTTTTATAAAATGTATTCAGTAATTATTAACATAAATTTAATTATTAAATCAATCATAAACTAAAATGGCAGGTAAATATTTCATTATAATGTGATCTGTTTAAAGTTTTATTTTAAAACTGATAAATAATATAATTTTTTATAATATGCTGCTTTGTTCTGGTTTTTATTTAATTGTGTGATTAAGTTATCAAAAATAAAAAACCTCCTGAAACACAATAATTTCAGGAGGATCAGTAATACTTATAAAGTGTAGGTTAATCGTATTGAATGGTCACTGTCGCCATCGCACGAACGGTACCAGCTGTCACATTGGTCGCTGTCTGATAATAACGTGCTGTTAAAGGCACATTATATTGTACAGTCTGGTTAGAATTTACAGTTCCTACTGCCAGTTTGTCGCCTTTATGAATGACCTGATTTTTATTTTGGCCATTCCAGAGTAACTGAACGCCTACACCTTTGGCCTTGGTGGCATTCGGGGCAGTATTGGCCATGACCTGATTGTTGTTACCGTCTTGAGGGAAATCGAAATCCAGACTGATCTGGTTTTTTTCTTCATAGCCTGTCGGGTTCTTACCGCCATTACACAGAATATTCAGGTCAAAAGCCTGCTCACCCTGTGTCGAGCCAATGCCTTTAAAGCCTGCTTTCGTCACGGTTGGTAGTTGCACGACTTTATTGATATTGCCCTGAAGCTCGCAAGAGGACGAGGCAATGGTAATGGCATTGGCAAGTACGGTACTGGTCAGGAAAGGACGGTTGGCATAGCCTTGTACATAGTAGCTACTGTATTGTCCTGGAACCAAAGAACCGGAACCGGTCTGTTCGGCTATTTTGATAATTTCAACCACAAAATATCCAGATGCCAGATAATAGCGCGTAGCAGAATTTAAGCCACCCCGTACATAGGGATAATATCCGGAAAAATTACCGGCATTCTCCGCTTCCCGATAAAGGCGAATACCGATTCCAGGAATATTGGTGGTATAAATATTATTTCCTAGCGGACTCAGGGGATACCCCTGGTTGAGTTCCGCGATCAGGCGGTCACTGTAGTTACAGCGGTCGACTTGTGTACCTTTATCCCGAATCGGAAAGGTGGCCTTACGCAAGATTTTACCGACTTCATCGCTGGGACGTACAACCACCCGTCCTACAGACATCAGAACGTCGTTTGGGACATAACTTAACATGCGGCAGGCAGCATTGGCTTCCGTGTAAAGTCCCAGACCAGCCGTCAGCAATATCGAATTTAAAAGTAATTTTTTCATTTGCATACGGCCTCAGACATGATCATGTTTTGCTGGTCTTTAGAAAGTTGTGCGGTGACATCATAACTAAAATGACACTGTTCATTTGCTTCATCCCCCCATTTTACATACAAATCACCTTGAGGTTCTTGAGTACGTAAATACACCATGCTGCCTTGTGCAACAATGCCCACCGCTTCATCCTTTGTATTAAAGACCTGGGCTGCGAAGGGCAGGTTATCACCAGAAGCTATCTGGCTATGAATATAAATTGCATACCCTTTTTTGGTTGAAAAATCCACTTTGGCAATAGCACCGGCAAAGGGGGCAATACGTTGGCTGGTTTCTTCCAGTTCTACTTGACTGGACATTTCCTGTGGATCAAGTGTGATGTCATTTAAACGGTAAGGGGTCACATAAGGAATTACGGCGTACCCCGATTTATTAATACTTAAACCTGTTGTGTTGTTGACTTTGGCACCTGCAGCATCTGGGGCATAGACCAAAACCATGGTCTGGCCCTGTTCAGGCCCAAATAAAACGCCTTGCGCATGTGCCACGATATTGCCACTGATACTGAACATTGCCTGTTGATATGCATCAGCAATACTATAAGAAGCACCGACTGTTGCGTAGTTGGTCCGGTAACGGCCATTCACGTTAAAGCCCGGATTCTGCCGATCCTGATGCGAGACCGAAGCCCCATAACTGAAACGCTCTCCGGCCATGCCACTCATGCCGATGGTCCGGTTGTTTTCAGACAGGTTGGCATTTACATTGACCGAATTTTTTCCGAAGCTGAACGGGAAAGATAGCGTCATCAGATATTCGGTATCACGGCTCTGCCGGGTTGAACCGTAGCCGACCAGACGGTTGGTTGCTGACAGGCCATAGGTGAGACCACGATAGTGATTACTATAACCCACCTGATATTGGCGTGCGGTTTCGTTACGGTTCCAGTAATCGTTCCAGGAGCCGACCATATAAATATTGCCCCAGCCTTCAGGCAAGCCCTGATTCAGGGTGATCTGGAATTCGCTACGCTGTTTGCCGACAGCAAAGGTATTGACGCCCTTATCTTCAAGGTCGCGGATGAGCAGGGCATCGCGCAATTTATAATAGTTTTCGGTTGAGTAGCGATAGGCTGCCAGCGTCAGGTTGGTATTGGTCGGGGAAATCAGCTTGCTATAGCTCAAACGGAAACTTTGACCGGTTTGTGAACCTTGCTTGTCAAAGTCTGCTTGCGATCGGGTGACATCAAATGAGACCGCTCCGATTGGTGTTGCAAAAGCTGCGCCCAGTAACACAGCTGCATAATCATCGGCAAGCTGGAAACCTGTATAACCGGTCAGATAGTTGTTAATACCACGCTGATACTTACCCTGTGTCACCCACGGCGTCAGGTCAATATCCCGATCACGGAACTCACCCGCAGTGATGGAATAGCGGCTTAATCCCGGCCGAAGCATTTGCACAACTGAAGCATAAGGTACGGCATACTTCTGGGTTTCACCATTTGACTCAATAATGGTGACTTCAAGCTCTCCGCCAAAACCTGTCGGGTAGAGGTCATTGATCTCGAAGCTACCTGGCGCTACTGTCGTCTGGTAAATCAACTGGCCTTGCTGGCGAACTTCTATCTTGGCATTCGTTTTTGCATTTCCCCGGATACGCGGTGCATAACCCAGCATACTGTTAGGGAGCATGCGGTCATCACTGGAAAAATCCAGACCACGATAACCAAATGAATCAAACAGTTCACCACTGGTAAAGCTGTCACCTAGGGTCAAAACACCGCGATATTGAGGAAATGCCCGTTGTAAATAGGTACTTGTAGATTCATAGTTTGATTTGTTCTTGGTTGAGTCAAGCGCACTTTGAGCACCTTCTTGCCATTGCCACTGACCGTTGTGACGAAGTTGCCAGCCGGCAATGTTGGCACCTGCGGTAATGGCCATAAAGGCATTGGTACTTTCTTTATGGTCATTTAAGCGGTTAAAGGTTTTGTAGGCACTACCGCTATATGATAAAAATCCGGCATTAACACCACGATCCCAGATGCTCGGGTCTACATAGCCTTGGGCATTTTTTTGCAAGGCAACTTGCGGGATGGAGATATCGATGCGCAGACGGGAGGTATCAAAGTCGTAGTAGGCATTTTCAATCCATTCTTCGATTTTATAGCATGCATCTGGCGTATTTGATCCACTCCGGTTGACCAGTACATCCTGCTTGACACCGTATTCCAGTAAAGAGCTGGCGCTAAAGCAGGTAAACGCATTCTGATCCTGTTCCGAGGAACGGAACATCATTCTTCTTTTACCGAACCAGTTGCCGTTGATATATACATCAACATTATATTCGCCCGCTAAAACCGGGTTGCCATATTTAAAGCGCGAAATATCTACTTTTTGTGCATCACCGATTAAAAAAACAGAGTCAAACTCGGCTTCGATTGGTGCCGTTTGTTCTGTTGTCTGTTCTACTGCATATACAGCCATAGGCAGCGTGACTGTGATTACCCCGGAGGTGAGGTAATAACATAAATGACGCTTCAAGAATTTAGCTGTTGCATTTTTCTTTGACATAACCGGTTCGCCTATTCAGGGATAGGTACAAAATGATTGTTTGATTGAAACTAAATAATTTGCTATTGAAGCTTGATCTGGTGTTCGATACGACCGCCGTAATCATTGATGCTTACATAGCTCAACTTTTCGGTACTGCCTGTTTTCAATTGAATCTTGTCTTCTGCAAAAGGCGAGAGCATCAAGCCTTTCGGAAGCAGGTCAACCGGTTTACCGGCATTGTGCTGATATACCGCAGTCATGGTGACATGAAACGGAGTGGGGTTTTTTACACTCAGTGTTTGTCCGCTTTTCGTCCATTGCAATTTTTCCGCAGCAAGGTTGGCATCTGCTTTTAGACTGGCTGGGCGGTAGAAAAACTTAATACGTGAACGGATGGCAAGCTGTAAAAAATTATCAGGAACCGTATCCTTACTATTTGCAGCAGGGCGAGGTGGAATATCCAGAACATTGAGCCAAAAAACGGTTTCCTGCTTTTGGTTTAACTGGGCTGCATTTGGTAAGGCTGTAATACGAAGCGACTGGCTCTTGGTGGGATCAACCCGTGAAATCGGCGGGGTAATCATAAATGGAACTTTTGACTGATCGGGGGTACTTTTGGCATCGCCTTCATCAATCCATGCCTGAACAAGTGAGGGCTTGGAACCATTGTTACTCACCTGTAAGGTGACCTCACGGGCATCGGATGGATAAATTACACGTGTGCCATGCAGGATAATTTCTGCATGTGTCTGACTTGCGATGAATGCCGAGGTCATCGTTAAACCAAGCAAAAAATTGTAACCGTTCAGTGCCATTTAAATTTACCCTGTGAATGCGTGAAGTTTACAATGACGAACTTCCAGAGCTTTGGAAGTTCGCATGGCTGATCAACAGATTATTGATAAATAATTGTATATTGAACTGATGTATTGACTTCACCTGCTGTAGATGCGCCAGTTGCATAGTATTCAGCATAGTAGTTAAGGTCTGCCGTACCACCTTCTACAACATCAACCCATTGCGAGTTGGCTTGAGCGCCATTGCTGCCTGCAGCAATTACCGGAATCACCTGATTGTTATTACCTAATAATTGAACGTCGACGTTTTTAGCGCCGGCAGCTTTTTGGTTGAGCAAACGGCCAGTCGTGAAATCAACAGTTGCGCCCGGTTCAAAGTAAGTTGCTACTTTACCTTGTGAGCAGTTGCCCAGATTGATCTGGAAAGGGGTACGACCAGCAACATCACCAGCCTTGGCAAGTGTCTGTTTAGAAACGGTAGGAAGGGTAACTGTAAAATCTTTACCTGCCGGAGTTACGATGTCACATGTTTTGTCTGTAACAAGACCATTGATTGTAATCGTTCCATCTGCAGCTTGAGCATTGGCAATACCGACAACTGAAAGGGTAGCGATCAAAGCAAGTTTTTTCATGATAATTTCTCAAATACATCAGCTAAAAGTTTGAATTAAAATTACTTTTCAGTTGAATCTTTGCGCTGAACAAGTAATGTGCGAAATATATATCAATTAATTTACAAAGTGCAAACCAAGTCACATTTGTATTATTTTTTTAATCAGTAATTCCGATTTAAAATAAGTTTTTGATATAGATTATTTTTTTATATTTTGTGTATTTTAAAACTGATCTTTTTGGTTGGTTTATTTAATATTTCTAAAGCTTGATTGATTTTTCCTTTAGAAAAAAAGAACAGATTGTTTATTTTTTATTCAAAATAATGGCATTTTTTAGGCGTATTTTGCTATGAAAAGATATAAAGCAAATACTTTTTTGTAGTGTTTGATTAACAGTTTTGCAGGAAAATGACAAAGCGTTAACAAAAAGCTCAAGCTTGTTTTAAGAATTTTTTAAGGTTCAATCTTTAGTTTTTTAATCATGATTAGATGAAAAAAACGCCGGAAGGAGCTTCTCAATGAACATGCTTTATACCCACAAACCTAACTACTATTTTTTTGCACATAAGTTCATTTTATTTTTAGAAAGCCATCTTAAAAGTCATCCACTGGAGCAGGAAACCAGCTTTAATCTGGAGACGATCTATGACCTGTTTGGTCATGACCGCGCTTCCAGTACGACCAATCTGGAAGGTATTTTGAATATAGCAGATGAATATGTGCTCGAGACAGATGAAGGGTTGCAGTCATTGATTCGTTCGTACCATGTCCATTTAGACAACCATGTACTGACTTTGGAATTTAATCCTAAAGCAGTTGCAAGCCTGAAATCGGGTCAGATGATCGTTAGTCCACAAGCAGCCTAAACCGGGTGTTTAAAACGTGATGTCCTGTTCCTACGCTTAGCGATGCATCTCCTTCGCTAAGTGTTTTTTTATCCTGCTGATTTAAGTCGGTCTATTCGCTATGATAGCGCTCATATATAGGATGATGAGATGAGCGCGATGGCTAAGAACTTCCAGGCAGAAATGTACACTGTAGACGACAACATGGCAGATACAATCACATGGTTAATGCATCATCAGGATGTTTTTGATGCTTTGCATTTTGATGTACAGACACAGGAGCTTTCAGTTTCACATGCAGCAGGGGTCGATATTATTCGGACCGGGATGTATTTGACCGCCCAGTATGGCATTCTGGTGACATCGGTGTGATTTTCATTAAAAAAAAGCCTTGTGATCAAAACAAGGCTTTTTTTGGTTTATGCACTCATGGCGTCAATAGACAGTTCTGCAACTGTTGGTTTTGGCTTTTCGGCAGTCAAACCTAATTTTGCAAATAGAATCTGGTCCTTACCTTCACCGGCATTCGGAGTCGTTAATAATTTGTCGCCAGAGAACAACGAGTTTGCCCCAGCCATAAATGCCAGTGCCTGATCCGAATCACTAAGTGATTCACGGCCAGCGGAGAGACGGATATAGCTATGTGGCATGATAATACGGGCTACTGCGATGGTACGAATCCATTCAGTAACATCCAGTTTTTCTACATCGGCAAGTGGTGTGCCTTCAATAGGTACCAGCATGTTGATGGGTACCGATTCCGGGTGTACCGGCATGGTTGCCAGCTCATGTAATAAACCGATACGGTCGTTACGGTTTTCACCTAGTCCCACAATACCACCACTACATACTTTCATACCGGCTTGACGAACATGATCCAGTGTGTCGAGACGGTCATCAAAGGTACGGGTGCTAATAATATGAGAATAATATTCGCGGGAAGTATCGAGGTTGTGGTTGTAATAATCCAGTCCTGCATCTTTTAAACGTTCGGCTTGAGACTGGTTCAGCATTCCCAAGGTCATGCAGGTTTCCAGTCCTAACGCCTTGACTTCACGTACCATTTCAAGCACGTAAGGCATGTCGCGCTCATGTGGATTACGCCATGCTGCCCCCATGCAGAAACGGGAAGAACCGGACTCTTTTGCAGCCTGGGCTTCGCGTATGACCTTATCAACCGCGATGCGTTTTTCTGCTTCCAGTTTTGAATCATAATGCGCCGATTGAGAACAATATTTACAATCTTCAGGACATTTACCCGTCTTAATTGAAAGCAGGGTACTAACCTGAATGGTATTGGCCTGGAAATGTTGACGGTGAACGCTTTGTGCTTCAAATACTAGGTCTAGAAAAGGTTGATCATATAAAGCTTGGATTTCATCACGAGTCCAGTCATTACGTAAGGTCATTGTTATATCCATGATGATTGATGACAAACATTGAGACTAATCATACAGAAATCGTGCCAAAGCCAAAGGGCAAAAAACATCATTTTTCCATGGGATGTACATCTGCCCGCTGCAATTGCTGCTGAATTGCCCAATCAATATGTACATTGACTATCTCATCATGCCACATTTTTGCGTCTTGCAAGGCCGTGACAATTTCAGCTGAGTATGGAGCATTTCCCAGCCCGATTGCAATATTGCGTTTGAAGGACTGGTAACCGGTACGGCGGATCGGGCTGCCTTCGGTGTTACTCAGGAAAGTCGCTTCATCCCATCCCCAGATCTCGAGCAGACTGATATTGTCCAGACCATGTCTTGGTTCAAAATCCGGAATGGAGGCAGTCTTGGCAAAGCTGTTCCACGGGCAAATCAGTTGACAGTCATCACAGCCAAAAACACGGTTGCCGATACCCGAGCGTAATTCTTCAGCAATGATTCCTTTATATTCAATCGTCAGGTAGGCAATACATTTTCTGGCATCGAGCATGTAGGGTTCAACAATGGCCCGGGTTGGGCAGATGTCGATACAGGCACTACATGAACCACAATGGGCAGTTGCAGGTGCATCAAAAGGCAGTTCAAGTGAGGTAAACAGCTCACCTAGCACAAAGAAGGAACCGGACTTTTTATGAATCAACAAGGTGTGTTTGCCAGTCCAGCCCATGCCTGCACTTTCAGCCAGTGACTTTTCAAAAATGGGAGCAGAGTCGGCAAAGGGGCGCGATTCAAAATCACCGACTTTTTCCCGGATACGCGTTGCCAGGGTTTTAAGCCGTCCCCGCATCACCTTGTGATAGTCACGTCCCCGTGCATAACGCGCAATAATGGCTGAATTGGGTTCAAATGGTACATAACGGGGCTTGGGCGATGCCACAAGATAGTTCATGCGCACACATATAATGCTTTTTGTGCCTGGTACCAGCAAAGTCGGGTCGGCACGTTTTTCCAGATTTTCCTCTAAATAGTGCATATCTGCATGATAGCCACGCTCTAAATATTCCTTAAAGCGGGGCATTTGATCTTGAGCATCCGGTTTGGCAATGACACAATCAGAAAAGCCCAGATCCAGAGCCTGCGCTTTTATCCAGGTCTTTAGCGCCTGTGGATCAAGTTGCTGTAGCTCAATCTTTTGGGGAGTGTTCTGAGAGGAAGAGTTTGAAGCCATAAACCGTTAATAAGGGGAAAACATGCAAGGTTCAGTTTACCACAGCCAGAGTATTCAGGCATGGGAACAGCGCTGGTTTATGCAGCACAATTCATCTTTAGGTTTGATGCAGCAAGCTGCCTGGGCAATTGCACAACAACTGATCCAGCTCTTTGGGCAAAGCAAGGTCCAAAAGGTCGCGCTCTGGTGCGGACAGGGGAATAATGCTGGTGATGGCTATTATCTTGCCGCTTATCTCAAGCAGCAAGGATATTGTGTGACCGTGTTTGCCACAGAACCCGGACAATCAGCAGATTTAAAACAAGCTGTAGAGTATGCGCAGTCTCATCAGGTCGATATTCAAAGCATCGATTACTTATGGTCAGAAAAAGCAGTCCAGCAGCAGCTTCCTGTTTTTGATTGTCATATTGATGCTTTATTTGGCATTGGTCTTAATCGGTCGCTAGACCTACGTTGGCAAGAGATGATCCAGCTGTTCAACATGCAGGCCGGTCTAAAAGTCTCGATTGATATTCCCAGCGGTTTGCAGGCCAACACAGGGCAGGCTTTACCCGTTGCGATACAGGCAGATCATACCTTTACAATTTTAGGCTATAAAGCCGGTTTGTTTACAGGCCAAGGCAAGCAATATGCAGGCACACTACATTTAGTGAGCCTGATTCCGGCGGATGATGCATTACAACCACTGGCTTATTTAAGCCCTGAAAAAATAGTATTGCCAAAGCGGCAAGCCTTTGGACATAAAGGCAGTTATGGCCATGTATTGGTCGTAGGCGGTCATGCAGATATGGGCGGCGCCGTCATCATGTCGGCCGAAGCCGCTTTTCATGCAGGGGCTGGTAAGGTCAGCGTGATTTGTCATGCCTGGCATCATCAGGCTATTCTGGCGCGTTCGCCTAATATTATGCTGCGAGATATCAATGTCTTAGAACAGAACGATATCGAGAAGTTGCTTCAACAAGTTGATGCGGTATGTTTCGGGATGGGGCTGGGACGGGATCAATGGGCTGAACAGGTTTACCTGCAATGGGCTGAGTTACTCAGTCAAAACACGCATCTGGAAGTGGTACTGGATGCCGACGCACTCTGGTTTTTGGCAAAATATCCGCAACCATTCAACCATCATCTTTATGCGACACCGCATCCCGGAGAGGCTGCGACTTTATTGGGCTGTACCGTGCAGGAAATTGAACAAGACCGAATTGCCGCCATTCAGCAACTACAACAGAAGTATGCCGGGCAATGGGTGCTGAAGGGCGCAGGCAGCCTCATACTGGAACAGGAATTATTTATTTGTACCCAAGGCAACGCAGGCATGGCTACAGGTGGAATGGGCGATGTACTGGCAGGCATGATTGCCAGTTTAAAAGCCCAATTTCATCAGCATGTCCAACTACATGAGATCGTGAGCTTACATGCGCAGGCAGGCGATCTGCTTGCCCAAAACGGTTTAAGAGGCTTGCAGGCACATGAAATGGGCAAAATGATCTATCAGGTGGTGAACCGGTAAAATTAACGCCGTCTTGTCGTTGAGCGGCTACGGCCGCGGGCCATGCCACCTAATGCATTAAGCACAGCCATTTTACTCATACTACCGGAAGCATGCGCATGACAAATGGCTGCAGCAAGCGCATCGGCAGCATCGGCCTGGGGCTTAATGGTCAGGTTCAGTAAACGCATCACCATCATTTGCACCTGTTCTTTATCGGCAGCACCGTAGCCGACCACTGACTGTTTGATCTGACGCGCCGTGTATTCGGCCACTTGTAAATCCAGATTGACCAAAGCTGCAATTGCGGCCCCGCGTGCCTGACCCAGTTTCAGGGCCGAGTCGGGATTTTGTGCCATAAACACCTGTTCTACTGCAGCTTCAGTAGGCCCATGAAATTTTACAATTCGTTCTACACCTGCAAAGATACGCTTTAAACGTTCTGGCATTTCTTGTGTTTCAGTGCGAATCGTACCCGCATCGACAAAACGGAGTTTGTTGCCATCTTTCTCGATAATTCCATAACCTGTTAAGCGTGAACCGGGATCAATCCCAATAATTAATGACATGTCGAATGATAAAAAAGAAAGATTGCCAATATTGTTACATAGCGTGCTTTTACATGCATAATTTTTTTGTATTATTTTGAATTATAACAAAATAGCAGTTTTATTGACCAAAAATACCGCTATGGCTTAATGATTCGGAAAATTGGGAGGAGTAATTAAAGTGTATTCACGAGAAGGAAGTTGCGTAAATTACATACGATTTGTGCTTAATTTAGGCATTAGAGCGTAAATTATGTGATTTTTCTAAAAATAATTTGCATTGTGGGTGTGATGGGCGTATAAAGCATCTCATTGATTAAATATATTGATCAATATGTTGTTGCGGGATGGAGCAGTCTGGTAGCTCGTCGGGCTCATAACCCGAAGGTCGTTGGTTCAAATCCAGCTCCCGCTACCACTTTTAAAGTTAATTGAATATTAGCTCTGTGATTATTGAGTTGTTGTTCTCTGAAAGATTAGACAGCAATTAAGTTAGCTGAAATAACCCTAAAGAAAGCTAAAAATTATTAGATTCTAGAATTGTAGTTTGCCTCTCTCCATATATCTAGCGTTATAGTAAATCCAAATCGATCACTTGAGCTCAGTAATGAGTGATTTTGTGTTGAAAATTATTAATGAATGGCGTGTAGCCAAAGCCAGTAATGGCAATGAAATTTGTGTGCAAATTATCCCCCTGAAACGTCAGCAAAATACGTTGAATGGTTTTAAGTGGGTAGAGGTTGGAAAGAAAATCCAGCTAGAGTCGGGTCAGGAAGTTGACTTTAATCTGGATGGAAAGAGTTTCTATACCGATGTTAATCAGCTTTATCGATTGATCTAGATGATTTACACACTTGTAGAATCTATTGGTTAAAGATAGATTGAGTTAAATCAAAATAAAAAATTTGGTTTAACTCATAAATAAACAAAGTTTAAAGGTTTAAAAGTATGTCTGATACAGTTACTGGTACTGTGAAGTGGTTTAACGAAACTAAAGGTTTTGGTTTCATTCAAGCTGATTCTGGCCAAGATGTTTTTGCCCATTTCAGCGAAATCCAAAGCAATGGTTTCAAAGTATTAAACGAAGGCCAGCGCGTTTCGTTTGTACTTGGTCAAGGTAAGAAAGGACCACAAGCAACAACAATTAAAGTTATCTAATCAGATTACTTGAAAATAAAGCTCACTTTATGTGGGCTTTTTTTATGTCTGATATTTTGTTTTTTATGGCGGGCCATACGTCAAATCAGAAACCTGATCTAGAACCGGTAGGCGGTACAACCACCAATTTAATGATTACACCGGGACCACAGCAAAGTACCTCCCGCATTGCTGTGTATTAATTTTCAATGAGCCTATACCGGTGGACGCAAATAAAATTTTTATACTTCAGTCGATTCACTCTAGTGTTTGAGCTGAAATTTGCTATGCTTGCGGTATCTGTCAATAAGGCCAGATTGAGTTAGGTCACGATTAAAAATTTTGATTTAATTTATAAATAAACAAATTTAAAAGGTTTAAAAATATGTCTGATACAGTTACCGGTACTGTGAAGTGGTTTAACGAAACTAAAGGTTTTGGTTTCATTCAAGCTGATTCTGGCCAAGATGTTTTCGCTCACTTTAGCGAAATCCAGAGCAAAGGTTTCAAAGTACTACAAGAAGGCCAGCGCGTTTCTTTTGTACTGGGTCAAGGTAAAAAAGGGCCACAAGCAACCGTTATTACTGTTATCTAATTTTTAGACCAGTAAAAAGAAAGTCCATAACAAGTGGGCTTTTTTTATATTGAGCAGCTTCGGATGAGGTGTCGTCATTGTTGCAGGAACTGTGCAACTCACCTGAGATATCGCTAAAAAGTATGTGAAATAATATGTTAAGATTTCATATCAATAACTAAAATTATGATTTACAGATTTATATTTTAAATCAATTGACTGAAAATATTGAAGATTTTTTAAATAATAAAAGATGTGGTTTGCTTGTGCAGGACTATAAATCAGAATAAGCAGATAGGAGAGGGAAATATGCATTGCGCCCAAAAAGTAAAGTCGTGTATAGTGAATTACAACTAGAAGAATAACACTGTTGATCCAGTAAATCTTTCATTTCGTAGTTTATACAAACCTTTCGTTTTATCAGATTTAATCTCAGAGTTTATGATTCCAAGTTGCTTGCAGTTAAGCACCCCCAAATTTATTAAATAGGTTAAATTATGTCAAATACTGTGACTGGTACAGTGAAATGGTTCAACGAAACTAAAGGTTTTGGCTTTATTCATGCAGATTCTGGACAGGATGTTTTTGCACACTTTAGCGAAATCCAGAGTTCAGGTTTTAAGGTTCTCCATGAAGGGCAGCGTGTAACGTTTACCATTGCTGACGGTAAGAAAGGACCACAAGCAACCGGTATTACGGTTGTCGTGCAAAACTAACTAATTTTCTGCAAAAAAAGCCCACTGGTATGGGCTTTTTTTATAGCCAGCTTTTTATCATTTGTACTTCTTTAAAACAGTGTTTAATTATTTTTCGACAAGTGCCTATTTTTGTCATAAAGCTGCTTTTTTGCGCAAACTTTGATCTAGTCATAACTTAGACTTTTTGCTAATTTTATTGTGTTAATTTGTCAGGCAGATTAATGACTGTAGTATATTTAATGAGCGTTAGAGTTATGGAAAACTTGGAATCATATGCTCAAGGGTTTGAGCAGGAAGTTCATGTACATTGTAAAAGATCTTTAGGTACGTTGTTATTCAGTTTTATTGTATTGATTGCAACCAGTCTATAGACAGAAAAGCACCGAAGGTGCTTTTTTTAATGCCTGTAACTCAGACCATAAGCTTTTCAGAGCAAAAAACACCAGTATATTTTAAAGCTGCCTTCCTTTAGGGTCTTAGAAACTGGCCATAGGTGCGCCTTCTGCAAGCCAGATCAGCTTTTGCTGTTTTTACCTATCAATATTTGTGAAAGATTCTGGTTTTATTACTCATTATTTTTGCGATAAGCTCTGCCTTATACATAGGCATGAAAATTTAAGTTTTAGGTAAATTCCAAATGGATCGCAATATTCATAAACCAGTTCACCTGGATGATGTGGTATTTAAAGAAAGTAAAGCAGATAAAAACCCGAATGAATGGAGCTGGGTCAACCCCAAGCATGGTCAATTTGAGCATCCTGCCAATTATTATGAAAGTTCGTTGGCAGATTGGCATACCTTTGCTGCGTTAGATGCAGATCAGGTCTGTGATGTTGTGGTGATTGGAGGCGGGCTGCTAGGTGCGTCCACGGCGCTGCATTTATCTGAGCAAGGTATTGATACGATTCTGGTGGAAAAAAACCGGATCGGTTCTTCCGCGTCAGGACGCAATGGAGGCCAACTCACACCCGGACTGGCTCGCTGGGAAGCCGAGGAAATGATTAAGCGTTTTAGCTATGAAGATGCAAAAAAGCTTTGGCATTTTACCTCGACAGAGGCAATGGCTTTAATTGATCAGATTAGTGAAACCTATGATGTTCAGCTGGCGCGCAAGCGCGGTCATATTACTGCTGCAGTACACCCGGGACATCTGACTGCGCTGACACAAGGTGCCGATGCGAGAAAATATTTAGGCGAAAACAATACCCGTGTTGTGGGGGAGTATGAGCTAAAGGCATTGATCAAATCTGATCTTTATAAAGGCGGGCTGGTCGATGATTTAGGTGGGCATATCCAGCCGTTGGCTTTAAACCGTGCTTTGGCGTATGGATTCTGTAAAAATGGCGGCCGTGTCTTTGAGCAAACGGAAGTATTGTCCATTTCAGAACAGGCAGATGGGGTTTATGTTAAAACAGCTACCGGTACGATTAAGGCACGTAAGAGTGTGGTGATTGCCGTGCATTATAATGCCTTTAAATTGCTGCCTGAGAAAAAACAGACGGCAATTCCATTCCATACTTATATTGCAGTGACGGCACCTCTGGAAATACCAGTCACTGAATTATTACCACAAGATCATCCGGTCTATGATACGCAATTGCAGATTGACTATTATCGTGGTGTGTCCAGAAACCGCTTATTGTTTGGCGGGCAAGGCACGGGAACGAACTGGAGTGTGGGGCGTATCAATCAATATTTGTTAGGCCGAACCAATAAGGTGTTTCCACAGCTCAAAAATGTCGAGATGGATTTCTGCTGGAGTGGCGTCAGTGATTTAACCATGAATGGTGCAACGGATAACCGAAAATTTGGAGAAAAATATCCGATTTATGCTGTACATGGCTGGAGTGGTCATGGTGTGGCGCAGACTGTACGGATTGGCAAGGCGATTGCAGATGATTTTTCCGGTCTGAATACAGATTATGCAATGCTTACCAAAATCCAGCATAGCGATATTTTATTCGGACGTTTGCTGGCTCCGTTAGCGATTCCAATGTCAAAAGGCTGGTATGGTATTACAGGGATGCTGAATCCTGGGAAAATGGTTTCCTTCTAATTGAAGATAAATGTAATTTGATGAAATAGTACCTCTCATATTGAGGCACTTTTTATATTTAACTCATGGAATGGTTTATACGTACACGTCAGGAATTGGTTAAACAGGTTGACTGTATTTTGATGTTTAGCAATAAGAGTAGAGTATGCTAGGCTTGATAAAAAAGAGCACAGCGTATGGATATTATACAAGTCAAGGATTTTCCAGCACTCACTGGATATACTGAAGCAATTCTGGCAATGGATGCCTGGATTAGCACACGACCTTATTTTTATATCATCAAACAGCACTATCTGGTCGATGAAGCGATTCGATTGGAATATATTATTATTCAATAACATAATTAAAATTTAAAAAAGAGGGATGCTGTTTTGGATTATTATGCAAAATAGATGCTTTCTGGGAAAGTATGACCATTGCTGATCAAAATAAAGAAACTTATGTGGTGGAAATGCAATACCGTTTAAGAATAATGGCAAATAAACAAAATCATAGACAGATGAATAGACCGAAGGCTAAAGTTTTTAAAAAGCTTATGAATACTTTTAAAAAATCATGAATAAAATATAAGATTGCATCTTGTTTCAAATCATTGACATAAAAAGTTAAGTTATTTTGTTATCTTTACTTTTTTACTTTACCAGAATTCAAATTATGAAAAAGATCTTACTTTTGGGTGCAATTGTCACTTCATTGGCAGCGTGTTCGGCAACACCAAATAAAGACATGACCCCGCCAAAAATTGGGATGCCTAATCCGGCAAGCAAATACTGCGTAGACCAGGGTGGACAGCTGGAAATCCGTAATGAGACCAATGGTCAGGTAGGTTACTGTAAATTGCCAAATGGTCAGGTGGTTGAAGAGTGGGAGCTTTTCCGTGCCAGCCAGCCAAAATGTCTGGCTGATGAAGCAACAAAACTGGTGGGACAATCAGGATTGACTGAAGAGCAGATCAAGCAGAAAACCAAAGCTGAAATTGTACGCAGTATTGGCCCGAATCAACCGGTAACCATGGATTATCGTGAGAATCGTGTAACTGTAACAATTGATCCTCAGTCTAAAAAGATTACTCAGGCTAATTGTGGCTAATCTATAAAAAACTGAACAGGCTCTCAATTAGATAAATTTAATTGGGAGCTTTTTTATACAAGCTATTGCATTAGACTTGATAAATGCAGAAATGCACCCATAAATAAGTTTATTGAGCTTATTTTTATTTGTTGTGCCAAGATTGATTGATCAAGATTGCACAAGGTTTTAATTTTCGAGATTTGACATGAATCTACTTCTTATCGTGGTACTTGGCACAATTGCCGAAGTTTTGGTCTGGATTGGTGTGGGCGACCTTGTTGGAAGTATGTGGTATGTCTTTTTCTGGTTTATTATCGCGTTCTTTATTGGTTTAAACCTGTTACGTTCAAGTACTGCTGAGATCATGCCGCAATTGCAGCAAATGCAGATGACAGGCCAGTTAGGTGGTGATCCGGCAGTTACCAAGAAGCTGGCGCTTGCAATGGCAGGTTTCTTATTGATGATCCCGGGCCTAATTTCAGATGTTTTGGCTGTGCTGGTTCTTATTCCACCGGTTCAGACTGCGTTTCGTAATGCGTTAATGAAAACCATGGCGAAACGTCAGCAAGCCATGATGGACAAGATGATGGGCGGTATGGGTAATATGGGTGGTGGTGCAGGGCAAAACCCGTTTGCTGACTTGATGCGCCAGATGCAAGACATGCAAAACCAACAACAAGGTGGGGGACAATATCGTGACTCAACCATTATTGATGGCGAAGCACGTGAAGTAAAACCGGATCAGAAGAAAATTGAATTTAAAGATGTCAACTGATTGAAGGTTGAATTGAATGAAAAGGGCACACTTGATCGAGTGTGCTTTTTTTATGCCTGATCTTTGGGTGCAGCAGGGTTATGCTGTGATTCTAGCACGGAGGAGACAGAGCTCTGTTTGTTTTGCGGTTGATACTGACTTGGTTGCAGGGTCGTGATTTCATTTTCTGATTGTTTGTATTTGCGGCTGCGATTGGCACGTTCACGAAATCCGCCTTTATTGATCAATTGGGTCATGAGCAATTCCACAACTTGCAAAATTTTATTCTAGCAAATTACATGAAAGATCAAAATAAAATTGGGAACTAAATGATTTTGCTTAATTTAAAACGTCTAATCAAATTGTCATAAAAATTTGTTAATTTGAATGAATCGGTCATAAAACAAGATTGAATTCTGGTTTTTTTTCTCATAGGATAAAAGTACGGCAGTTTAAATTGTTGTAAAAAGAAAATAAAAAATAAGTAGTAGGAGGAAAGAATGATGTTATATCAATATCATTGTGCATGTTGTGACAAGGTCGTTGCATCAACAGATAAAGAGTGCCCTTATTGTGGTTCTCACCATATCCGTAGCCCTTATGGCTTATGGATGTTTTGCGTGGCAGCCTGTCTGGCAGTTGTGGTTGTCATTAAACTTGCACATTTATATAGCCAACATCATCAAGAAGATCAGCCGGTTCAGAGTAATTCACTGCTGGAAATGTTCAAGCAGGACAATACCAATTCAAATAAATAATTTCGGGGTAATAAAAAAGCTCGCAAATGCGAGCTTTTTTAGACAAGTGCAGTTGAGATTACAATCCTGCTGCATCTTTAAGAATGTCTACTTTATCGGTTTTTTCCCAGGTAAAGGCCGAATCAGAACCTTCACGACCGAAGTGGCCATAAGCCGCTGTTTGCTTATACATTGGCTGAATCAGGTTCAACATACGGGTAATGCCGTATGGACGCAAGTCGAAGTGTTCGCGTACAAGTTGAACAATCAGCTCATCTGATACTTTGCCTGTGTTAAAGGTATTGATTGAGATTGAAGTCGGCTCTGCAACACCGATTGCATAACTCACCTGAATCTCGCATTTGTCAGCCAAACCGGCAGCAACAATATTTTTGGCAACATAACGGCCTGCATACGCAGCAGAACGGTCAACCTTTGATGGATCTTTACCAGAGAAAGCACCACCGCCGTGACGCGCCATACCGCCGTAAGTATCGACAATAATTTTACGACCTGTTAAACCACAGTCACCTACAGGACCGCCAATCACGAACATGCCTGTCGGGTTGATGTGGAATTTGGTACCAGCATGGAACATTTCTGCAGGGATGATCGGTTTAACGATTTCTTCAATCACCGCTTCTTTTAACTGGGTTTGAGAAATTTCAGGATCATGTTGGGTTGACAGTACAACTGCATCCAAACGCACAGGTTTGCCATTTTCATAAGCAAAGGTTACCTGGCTTTTTGCATCCGGGCGTAACCAAGGTAAAGCACCTGAGCGGCGTAGTTCTGCCTGACGCTCCATTAAACGGTGCGCATAAGAGATAGGGGCAGGCATCAGCACGTCAGTTTCACGGCTTGCATAACCGAACATCAGGCCTTGGTCGCCGGCACCCTGGTCTTCAGGTTTTTGACGGTCTACACCTTGGGCAATTTCGGGAGACTGTTTGCCGATCATATTGATCACGGCACAGGTTGAGCCATCAAAACCTAGATCGGAATGATGATAGCCAATACCATTTACGGTTTGACGTACAATCGCTTCAAAGTCCACATTTGCTGTCGTTGTGATTTCACCAGCAAGAACAACCGCACCTGTTTTTACTAATGTTTCACAAGCGACACGCGCATACGGGTCTTCTCTTAGGATTGCATCTAAGATTGCATCGCTAATTTGGTCAGCCATTTTGTCTGGATGACCTTCGCTTACAGATTCTGAAGTAAAAACAGCATACTCGCGCATGAACGTCCTATCATTGGTATTTTCAAAAAGACAGAGTATGTTACATCGACTTGGCGAATAGGACTAGCACAAGCTGACTAAAAAGCATGAATTTATTTCATTTTCATTATGTTTTTATTGATATGTGTATCAGCAAAATTGATATTTGAGGTTTTTGATAGGCGTATTCCTGTAATTTCCTGCTCCAGTTTTTTTACCACAGAATGTTACAGTTGCCTATCCCATGAGCATTTATTCCTTTAATGTGGAATGAGAAGGCAAAAAACAAGAAATATCGTGTATTGGACTTTACCCACTGGCGTTTTTTTAAGACAATAGTCTTAGTTTTTTGAAAGGTGATCTTTCATCTTCTCTCATCTTATTTGATTTAATCGGATTCTGACTTATGACAACCCCTTTAAATGAACGTCGTATTGCAAACGCAATTCGTGTCTTGGCAATGGATGCTGTGCAACAAGCAAACTCAGGGCATCCAGGTGCTCCAATGGGGATGGCAGATATCGCTGACGTGGTTTGGCGTGAATTTTTAAATCATAACCCGGCAAACCCGCAATGGGCGAACCGTGACCGTTTCGTATTGTCAAATGGCCATGGTTCTATGTTGCAGTACGCATTATTGCATCTGACCGGTTATGATTTATCTATTGAAGATTTAAAACAGTTCCGTCAATTACATTCTAAAACTCCAGGTCACCCTGAATATGGTTATGCACCTGGTGTTGAAACCACAACTGGCCCATTAGGTCAGGGGATTGCCAATGCGGTCGGTTTTGCACTTGCTGAAAAAACCCTGGCTGCGCAGTTCAACAAAGACGGCTTGAACGTTGTTGATCACTTCACGTATTGCTTCCTTGGCGATGGCTGCCTGATGGAAGGTATTTCTCATGAAGTATGTTCACTTGCAGGCACTTTAGGTCTTGGCAAACTGATCGCATACTATGATGACAACGGTATTTCGATTGATGGTGAAGTTGAAGGCTGGTTCAGTGATGATACTGAACAACGTTTCAAGGCCTATGGCTGGCAAGTACTTCATGCAGACGGCCATGATGCTGCTGCAATCCGTCAAGCAACTGTAGAAGCAAAAGCTGAAACCACTAAACCGACCATCATTATCTGTAAAACGATTATTGGTCTGGGTTCACCAAACAAACAAGGTAAAGAAGATTGCCATGGTGCGCCACTCGGTAAAGACGAGATCGTTTTAACCCGTGAAGCATTGGGCTGGAACGAAGATTCATTTGTTATTCCTGAAGATGTATATGCAGCTTGGGATGCAAAAGCAAAAGGTCAAGCGTCTGAAGCAGCATGGAATGAATTGTTTGCTCAATACCAGGCAAAATATCCAGCTGAAGCAGCAGAATTGTTGCGCCGTATCAATGGCGATTTGCCAGCTGAGTTTGCAGCACAAGCAGATGCTTTCATTGCTGAAACCAATGCTAAAGCTGAAACTATTGCAACACGTAAAGCAAGCCAAAATACTTTACAGGCATTCGGTCCGTTACTTCCTGAATTGTTAGGTGGTTCGGCTGACCTGGCGGGTTCTAACCTGACACTTTGGAAAGGTTGCCAAGGCGTACAAGAAAACCCGGCGGGTAACTACGTGTACTACGGTGTACGTGAATTCGGTATGACTGCAATCGCGAACGGTGTGGCTTTACACGGTGGTTTCGTTCCTTACGTTGCAACATTCCTGATGTTTATGGAATATGCGCGTAATGCAGTACGTATGTCTGCATTGATGAAGCAACGTGTGATTCATGTATATACGCATGACTCAATCGGTTTGGGTGAAGATGGTCCTACGCATCAGCCAATCGAACAAATTGCATCATTACGCGGCACACCAAACTTAAATACTTGGCGTCCATGTGATACGGTTGAAGCAGCTGTTTCTTGGAAATCTGCACTTCAACGTAAAGAAGGTCCATCAGCATTAATTTTCTCTCGTCAAAACTTGCCATTCCAAGCGCGTAATGAAGCTCAAATTCAAAACGTGGCGAAAGGTGGTTATGTACTTGCTGAAGAGAAAGGCGAGTTGAAAGCAATCATCATCGCAACAGGTTCTGAAGTTTCATTGGCAATGGAAGCATATGCACAACTTGAAGGTGTGCGTGTGGTGTCTATGCCATGTGCTGAAGAGTTTATGAAGCAAGATGCTGCTTATCGTGAAGCGGTATTACCTGCGCATATCCGTGCGCGTCTAGCGGTTGAAGCGGCTCATGTAGACTACTGGTGGAAGTTTGTTGGTTTAGACGGCAAAGTGATCGGTATGACCACTTACGGCGAATCTGCGCCAGCAAAAGACTTGTTCCAGTTCTTCGGTATTACCACTGAAGCAGTTGTTGCTGCGGTTAAAGAATTGACTACTTAATTGAATTAAGTGGTATAAAAAAGTGCTCTGATTCAGGGCGCTTTTTTACATTTGTGAATTGAGTTTCTTAAAACAATAGTGATAGAAAGTTAAAGAAATTATGAAATACTCTTTGGTTTTATAGGTGAATAAAAATTATTATGAATTACATGCACCCATATTTATTTTCAATAATTTGTAGAATCGCAGCTAACCAGACTTATTATTTTGAGTGTGATGAATGGCGTTTAAAACTTAGAGAAGCTTTATTTGAACAAAGTACAATGGCTGATCTCGATATAGGTTTTGATACAGAAATTCTTTGCACAGAAGATCCAAAACAGAATCTATGCAAATATCAATTGTTTAAATATACAGACAGTTTAATTCAGAGTTTGAACAACGTTGAAAATTTATCTACTTGGCGAGTCTTTGGCGTCAATTGTATTGATACGTATGAAACACATTTTTTGAAGATGGCAAGTTTGGATATGGTTCATAATTTTGAAAAACCAGAGTTTTTTCCGCAGTATAAGACAAAAATTATAGTACTGATTAACATGCTTTTAACCAATAAATATGGTTATGAGTTAAGAAGTATCAATGAAAAATATATTAAATTGGATCAGAAACAGGGGCTTTTCTACTGTCCAGATGACAAAAGTGAAGTGAATTGGTATGACTTAATTTATATGATTATAACCCCAGAAGCAAAACAGATCATTCCTCAGCATATGTTGGAAGAATTTGATTGTCAGGAACTAAATTATCAGTTCAAGATTAATTTTTTGTAAAATATGGTCTTTAACATAAAGACCATATTTATATCTCTTACCCAATACTTAATTCACTCTGTATTGAAATATTTGAGGTCAATAACTTATGAATCGGGCAGCTTTCCGCCACTTTTAACAAGCGTTTGTGCTGATCTTCGGTAAATTCACCTTTTAAGGTAATTTTACGTTCAATATTGTTGTGTCCTGCTTCAGGTTCACCATTGGGATTCAAGGCTAAATCGACCTGCACATGCTCAAGCTTGATGCCTTTATGATTGGCATACATTTCCAGTGTGATTGTTGTACATGCGCCTAGAGCTGAAAGGAGCAGCTGCACAGGATCTGGCGCAGTATTCTGACCACCTTTATCGGCTGGTTCATCTGCATGCCAGAGATGCCCTGAAGCATCTGTGAGGGTAACACGGTATGGGGTTGAGGTATTTTGCGCTTGAACAGTATGAGTCATATTTTACCTTGTTGTTTATCTTTAGATATTTTAACAATCGACCTGTTGATGATGGCGTTTTACAGACCGTTTGTATAGTACCGAATGGTCTTATGATAGGCCTTTTAAATCATCACTGTAACGCTTTTATTGTTGCATGGATGAAACATATCGTTTTATAAAGACTAGTGAATAAAAATACTTGATCTATACACTAATGGCTATATCAAACAAGGATACCAAAAATGCAATTTAAAACATTAAGCCTCGGTTTAGCAGTCGCTCTAGCAAGTTCAGTGGCTTTGGCAGCGCCAGTTGACTATAAAATTGACCCGACTCATACGGCAACAGTATTTAGCTGGAATCACTTCGGTTTCTCTACACCAAGTGCAAACTTCACAGATATTCAGGGTACAATTAAAGTTGATAATGCAAAACCTGCAAACTCATCAGTTGAAGTGACGATTCCTTTAAGCAGTGTCAATACCAATGTGCCTGCCTTAGACAAAGAATTCCAGGAAGAAGCATGGTTTAACGCAGCCAAATATCCGAACATTACCTTTAAAAGTACCAAAGTAGAAACCAAAGACAAGAAACACTTTAAAATTACAGGTGATTTGACTGTGAAAGGTGTGACTAAGCCAGTGGTATTAGATGCTGTACTGAATAAACAAGGCGAGCATCCAATGGCAAAAGTACCTGCAATTGGTTTTAATGCAACCACCAGCTTTAACCGTTCTGCATTTGGTATCGGTAACTACGTACCAAATGTAGGAGATAAGATCACGGTAAATATTACAACTGAAGCAACTGCTGCAAAGTAATATCGAAATTGATCAAAAAAGCCTGAATGACCAGCTCATTCAGGCTTTTTATTTATTAATATACTTATATTTTTTTGGAATTAGCTTGCTTATTTTTACAATAATTTTTCATATTTTTAGCTGTGTTTGATCTTTGAGCGCCGTTTGGATTGGTAGATATAGCGGATTGAATCGACCACTTCGCCCACAAAAATACATTCCTCATCCAAGGGGATGATATTGGGTTTAAAATCCGGATTGAGTGCCTGTAAATATCTCGAATTATCTGTTTCAATCACCAGTTTCTTAAAAGTGGCATCTTCATGTTTTCTCACCACAATCATGTCACCTGACTGCATATCGCTGTACTGAACGGTCGGATCAACTAGAATATAGTCACCTTCATGAAATACTGGATAATTACTTAAGCCTTGAACTTTAAGGTAAAAACACTGATCACAATCATCGGGTAGTGGCAGCCATTCTTCAACCTGCGTCATATCAACGGCCTGAACATTGGTAAAAACCCCAGCTTGTACCCACGATAATACTGGCGCCATCTTGGCCTGAACCGGAGAAATATTGATGCTGTTTTCCAGTTGGCTGGAATCTGGTTCAGCCCGGCCTTGTCCTGTTTGTAACCAATATGCATCTACGCCTAAAAATTTGGCAATCGACGGAAGATGCGAGGACGAACTGACCAATCCCGTTTCCAGCTGGCTCAAAGCTGATTGAGTAATCCCTACCGCTGCGACTACATCTTTTTGAGACTTTTTAGCTCTTTTTCTGGCTTCTTTGAGCCTGTCTTTTAGCATTTCAATCTACCTCAAGTTATTCAAGTCAGAATATTAGCAAGCTAATGTGAAGTCAAATTAGTATTCTTATTGATTTAATATTAGTTTGCTAATATTATAATTGTGTTCATTAGATTTCAATGTTGGAGGTGGAGTATGAGCAAGGCAGTAAATCCAAATATGCATATCAAACAAAACTTAAATGCTGAAATTGAAGCCTGGTTGGCAAAAGGAAATGCAATCACCATGATTCAAAGTAGATTTCAGGCCCGCAGGGTGGAATACAGCAAAAAACTTAAAATGATGCAACTGGAAGATGAGCATAAACAACTAAAAAGACAAAAACGTGTAGACAATCAGGCAACAGAAGAACAGATCCGTGTATTGGGCCTTTGGTTAGATGAACAGAAGGGACGGGCCAAAGCGCTGGTTGAAGTACTTGGCTGTGCACACAGTTATATTTCCCAGATCAAGCGTTTTACCCGGCCCTGTAGCAAGGCCCGGTTTGAAGAAATTAAGCAGGCCATGCAGCTGGTTGAGCAGGGAGAAAAATATCATTAAAGCTGGCATTAAAAGAAAAATTTGGGCTGGAACATCCAGCAATTTCAGTGATGCATGCATATAGGCATGACAGATTAAACAAACTGGTAGCAGATCTATTACTTTATGGAAAATATAGGTCATGCCACAAAACAAATAATGAAATAAAAGAGGTGAAGCTATGAATGCAATGGTGACTAAATATGAAAAATTTGAATGGTTAACTCATGGTTTAACTGTAAGTTCTCCCGGTTTTGATCCTTATATTCGCGGTACAGGTGAACGTTCATTAAATTATCAGGATCGACTGGGTGCAATCGCTGCGATGAATTCACAGTTAGCCAAATCACTCACCGCATTAATCGTGTTTGAAAATAAATCAGCAAGTGATTATGAATATGTCCGTCGGTATTTGGCAGATATTTTTATCGAACGTGCTGTGCAGGACAAGAAGCGCGAGCCTGAACGTATTGCGATGTATCATCTGGCTTGGCTGGTTGCCAGAATGGTTCTGGATTTTGTTTTAGACCCTGAACTGGAGGAGCACTATACAGCAAAAGGGCGCCTGGCTTATGCGGGTATTCATTCATATCAATTGAGTGTAGAAAGTTACAGAAAAACCTGGAAAGCTTATGAACAGCTTATGGTTCAAACATTGGAATCGGCAATTGAGGATGCTGAAATGGTAATTGAGCAATATCGAAAAAATACTTACAAAAGTATGCATAACTAAGGATTCCATTTTTCCGGAAATCCGGTTATAGTTTTACTATACTGGTCGTATTGAAATTTAAATACGACAGCACTTAAAAGCTCATCTTCAGATGGGCTTTTTTGTTGCCTAAAAGAAAACCCGGTACCATAACGGTTACCGGGTTTTCTTTTATCTGCAATCTGACAACAGATTGAAACTTATAAAGAATATGAGGTGATGAAAGATGAATAGCATGAGCAATACTCAACATAGCCCACATTTAGAACAAGATTTGACAGTTTTTTCTTCTCCTGCTTATAGCCTTGCTTCGAGTATGCAAGTAACACCCGATGCCGTTGGTATAACCTTATTGAATTCTGGCGAATATCTGGGGACTTTAAAGGTTATAGAAGATATAAAAGAACCTGGCCTGATCTACGATGAATATCAATTGGTCAGCTCCAGAAATATGCTTGCTGTAACTCAAGCCAGATTTATACCAGATACTACGCAGATACGTCCTGCCAGCATGCAGGGGACCATTAAGCCTTTACAGGCAGAGCGTGACTATAAAATCATGATTGGTGAACAGGCAGAGACCTTGCTGTTATTTAAGCATGCTGATGATCATGTCACCCTCAGCATTGAAGGTAAAAGGGTGGTGGTGTTTAGTAGCACTGGTCTACCAGTCACTTTGAGTGATTTTAATAAAATAGAAAATCTGGTCATCCGGGTAACAGCAAACTCCATTCAATTATTAAAAATCAATGATCAGACCGTGCATACGCAGGTTTATCAGCTGGAGTATGATTTTGATCAGATCATGCTGGAAGCTACCGAACTGCCGTATGATCTATCCAATGTCTTTATTCAGTTTGGCTGGGCAAATCAACTGACAAATATTCCGTTTCTGTCGGCTTATTTTCAGGCTCGTCAGGGTAAATTTTCCTTTAGTCGCTCAAATGCATCTCATCATGCCTTTATGATCGCGGGACTTGCATATGAACCACACACAAAGTTGATTGCGGATGAGGTTAAACAGGGATTTGTCATTTACTGTCTGTATGTTGATGAAAAATTTACAGTGATTTTGGGCGATTACGGCAGTATGGATAATATGACCCTGATGCAAGATAAGCCTTCTTTAAACCCGATCGTTACTTTTGAAATCACGGGCAAGCATTCAATGAATGTGTATATTGACGATAAACTACTGGGGAGCTGGGAATCTAGTCATGGACTAGAACTACCGGATTTCTATCAAATCATTGCTCTGGATGGGCTGACTGAACTGGATTTTGATTTAAGGAATGCATATGCCGCGGTAGGGGAAGAACGCTGTAAATTCGATACAGCAAGCGTAAAGGCGTATGGCCCGGTACATATATACAAGAACTTATCTAGGCCAGTTTGTAGAGTTCATTATAAGCCTTTTGATCGGCAGCGTTTGTCGTTTTATTCACTGTAATTTTTCCAGGTAAAACAGCCTCCCAATGGGGAGGTTTTTTCATTTTAAATAGATTTTAATGATATTAAATAGGTGAAAAAATGATTAATGATACAGATGTGATGACTTGGTCTGGCCGCACACAGGAAGACAAAAATAAAGAAAGAATCAGTTTATTGGATTACAACGCTAATTACAATAATGGATCAGAAGCATTAAATAATGCTTTATCTGATTTATCAAATAAAGGTGGAGGGATTTTATATATCCCATACCATACAGGTACTTTAACGCTTAATAATACAATTATATTACGTAATAATGTAACGGTTATATGTGATAAGAATCTTAAAATAGATTGCCGCACCCTGACATCAGGTTATTCATTTATAGCTAGTGGATCAATTGAGATTGAGATTCCATTAGCTAGAAGTTTAACTTCTGGTGATACATCTGTTTTAGTCTCTACAAAGCATAACTTCAAAGTTGGAGATTATGTTTTATTAAAATCACAGCGCGAGTGTGCTCATCAGGATGCTGGTGATACATGGCGATTAGGTGAGACAACCGCTGGAGCGAAATCTCCATTTTTTGGTGAACCACTCCAGATTCATACGGTACCATCTGATCAAACTTTTACTATCTACAATTCGATAATTTTTCCAGATTACCTTCCTGATAATACTAAAGAGACTTCACCAACGGCTAGACCTTCAAGTACAGTACAAAAAATCAATTTGTTGAAAGGGGTTAAATGGCTTGGTGGTATATTTTTAAAGGAAAAGGGGAGTTTATTTAAGCTTGAATATTGTATTAGCCCTGAGATTGAAATTGAGGTCATACGTGGTTATGGTTCTGGCACAGAGATAAATATACAAAAATCATTATACTCAATAATAAATGCCAAAGTTAGCCGACCAAATGATTGGTCATTAAATGGTAATAGTCATTCAAGTTTTAATAGTATTAAAGATACCTCTTCTTGGTATTCTAAGATTTATTTGGAAGAAATAAATGGTAGTCAGTGTTTAGATCAGACTTATATTGATTTGCCCTGCCTTTATCCTGAGTATAATGTTAAATCAATAAATAGTCATGAGGATGGTATGACTACACATGGGTGTAGTTATGGTGCACTAATTAACTTAGTAGCTATAAACTGTAATTACTATGCTCTGCGTAATAGGACACGCTTTTCACGTATTAAAGTTCAGGCAATCAACTGTAATGGTGGTGTGTATATGTCAACATGGGGTGCACATGATTGTGAATTAGATGTTGATATCCATAATTTTATAAGCTACGGAATTTTTATTAAGAATATGGGGGTTAATGCAACTTCAGGACCTTTTAAAAATATAAGAATACCAGGATATTTGAGAGCAGCATCTAATGTTAAAAGTTATGGAATTAGTATAGTGGGCTACGATGACCCGACTACTTTAGATTCAGGAGTGAATCTTAATAATTTAAAAATAAACAACTGCTATAGGGCAATTTCTACTGGTGCTGGAATTAATGGAATTATATTGAATAATATTAATATTGATGATGTTGGTTTGGTTCAGCCTATCTATCTTCGACAATCTAGCGGGCATAAGATTAGTAATATTTTTGCAGATTTATCTAATCAACCCATAAATGACTCTAATGAACTTGTTTTAATGTCTACATTCACAGGTTCATCGAATGTTGCTGATTATGGATCAACTGTTTCACATATTGATTATAGTTCTTGTCGTATCATAAATGGTCGTGTTTTACCGGATATACAAGGAATAATATTCAACAAGCGTATCATGAAGGCTGTAAATGGAATAAATGATGTTTTTAATATTGGGAGTAAAAATTTATCACTAAATTACTGTATAGAAATTAATTCTAATGAAATTGCGGGAAATTGTCGTATTGTTTTAAGTAATTCTATACCTTTGGGTTGTAGTTTTAATATTTATATTATGGCAAATACAATTTTAATAAATCCAAATATTGGTGTTTATGGGTTGGATGGAGCAACTATCTATTTTACAGGCTCTAAGAGTAAATTTATAGAAGCCAGATTTATTAATGTTTCTGAAATGATAAAGATAGAAGTTATAAAAGTTGATAATAATAAGTTTGTGGTAGTAGTTCCTTGATATTATATTTTTTAACCTTTGTAGCCCATAAAATAATATTATTTTTCAGATGATAAAAAACCCTGTACTCAACAGGGTTTTTCTTTTTGGAGGAGGAAAATGGTAGACCTCGTTTCAGCGGGTGCAGACATTGCAGTCGCAATAACATCCTATGGTGTTGTCTTTATTGTGTTGATGGCATTGACCTTTATGTTTTTAGCCTGGGTCGTTGTGGTGATGACACGGCTTCCAAAATCTAAGCAGGAATGGGTGGTTTCATTAATCTCGACTGCGGTAGGAAGTATCGCAGGTGGTGGTTTTGTGATTCAGCATTTTGCTTTGCAGGACTGGAGTAAAAACATGTTTGGCGCCTTCGCATTAGGTGGTTTGTATTTCCTGTGCGGTTTGCCTGTATGGGCATTAATTCGCTGGACATTTAATTTCATTAATGCAAGAGAAGATTCAACCATTCTGGATGTTGCAAAAGAAGTAAAAGATTTTAAAGACAAATTTTAAACATATGACTTGATGAAAAGACCGCCTTAGGGCGGTTTTTTTATTTTTATAAGGAAAAAATCATGAAAATAACACAAGATGGTTTCGATATATTACGTCAAGCCTTTGGAAAATTGAACCAGTCACAAGTAGATGGAATCAACTTCCTCATTTCTGTCTTAGATACACACCGGGAGCTGGGTATTGCCCAGTCGGCCTATATTCTGGCAACAGCCTGGCATGAAACAGCCAGAACCATGCAACCGGTTATCGAGTATGGTTCAGAAAAATATTTGAAATCAAAGCAATATTATCCTTATATTGGGTATGGTTATGTTCAGCTGACATGGTTGGCAAACTATAAACGTATGGGCGACTATTTAAAAATTGATTTAGTGAAGAACCCGAAACTGGCGTTGCAGGCAGATGTCGCTGCGCGTGTCATGATTGTTGGTATGAAAAAGGGCTTATTCACTGGTAAAAAACTCAATGATTATATACGCCATGATAAAAAGGACTTTATTGGGGCCCGATATATTGTCAATGGAACCGATAAAGCTGGGCTGATTGCCAGTTATGCTGAAATATTTGAACAGGCTTTGCAGGTTTCTGAAGTGATGGCTGTATAGATAGAAATAAAGTGCAGAAGTTCGTGCCCAATTGCCAGAACTTCTGCAGTGTATTTACCGGGTTAGTTCAACTATGCCGTTGCATTAAATGCATCGGCATAGAAAACCTCTCCTTTCGGGATACGTGCAGTAAATGGCAAAATTTGAAAATACTCAGCAGGTACACCTGACAATACAACGCTTGTATTTGCCTTAAAGCCAAACTTTCCATAATAAGCTGGATCTCCAAGGAGAACACAGCCAAGTGCATCTAGATCTTTAAGTGCTTCAAGACCGGCATGTATCAATTGAGTACCTACCCCTTGACCTTGATATTCAGGTAATACTGAAACTGGCCCCAAGCCATACCAGCCCTTGCTGCCATCTGAGATTTGTACTGGTGAAAATGCAATATGCCCAATCAGCCTGTTATTGCTGAGGGCAACCAGAGATAAACTCAGTTGGCCTGAATTTCGCAATGCATTAACAATAAACTGTTCGGTATGGCTGGAATGTTCAAGCCCTGCGAAAGCCTGTTGAGTCAAATTAAAAATGGAGGGAATGTCGGCTAGTTTCTCATCACGAATCTGTATATTCATCTTTATTTTCTCTTGTGTTTCCTGATCCAGAATAGCCCGGATGTGTTTAAGCACAGGGTTGCTCTGGGTATATTTTTTCCCATAGCCGAGATTAAATGCATAATCAAAATGAGCAGGGTTAATGCCCTGATTATGTTGCAAAATGGTCTCTAGCTTGTCCAGGGCTTTGACCAGCCTGGCTTCGGGAGTTTCTGCATCTTCATATTCTTGCCATAAACTCCGGATCAAGTTTTTCGGATGTTCATCAAGACATTCGGTCAATTGATCAAGATCCTGTTTTTCCTGCTCATGCTTTGCTGGAAATTGGTCTTTCATAATGGCTGGAATATCACCATGAATCGCTTCGGCCAAATCATGAATCAGGCACATCTTTAGTGTTTTTTCGAGATCGATCTGCTCGAATTGATCTGCAAAAATCATGGCCATGACACATAAACGCCAGCTATGTTCGGCAGTACTTTCCTGACGACCATTGGAAGTATGTGAAAATCGCATCACATTTTTTAGTTTTTCCGCTTCTTTTAAAAAAGCCAAGCGGTTTTGAATTACATCTAGTTCCATTTTATATCTCAAAATAAACCATGTGTAATCCGGATAAACCTGATCTTAAGTTAGGTAATTAGACAGATCTAAGTACAACCCAGGGTTTATCCAGACCACTGGTGACGTGTTAACGATTGTCTAATTGTGGGCGTACTGATCTAAGCCCATGTAAATTAATTTGATAGGGCCGTCCATTAAGGGATTTAATCAGTTTTTTCTTTCTTAGCATGTTAAAAACAGCAAGATCGCAATCCGACAGCAGTAAACCTTCTCGGCTATAGCACTCTACAGCGATAGTTTGACCCGAGTCATTACGAAGTTTTACGATTTTTCCGCCTTTAGCCAAGACGTGTAGGGTCCGTTGTTCGGACTTGGACAAGTTCATGTTGTTATCCAGATAGAAATAATCAGAGGCAAAATCAGGCTTAAAGCCCAAAAAGTCGCGCAGATAACCAATTTCAATGCGTTATTGAAATGTAGTTACCAGATTACTGCTATCTCCAACATAAAACCCTCAATATGGAAGCGATACGACATGTATCGCAGAAAATACTACTGCAAGCCGAATGAAAAATCAATAATCATGTCAGTAGTGGAGTGGAGGTGCGGGTTGATTATTTTTTAGAATGCTTTTCTTTAAGGAGTAAATAGGCTGGCATTGACTTTTTTGCCTGTCGACGAAGCATCATCTTGATATAAAGCACAATGGCAAAGCAGGCGGTGGCAATGGTCAGCATCAGTCCGTTCATATAACTCATGACCGAGCTGACATAGCCGATCGTGGCCAGACGGCGTTGCATACGTTCAACCTGGGTACTGGATTCAACGCCGGTAATGGCCCATGTACATAAATGTTCACAATTGTTGATAATCAAATGATAATGATTTTCGTGCATGCGTGAACGCATACGCCGAACCACAGCTTTTGCCTTATAACGCGGCGCAGGGTAATGTCGGGTATAAATCGGTTTGCCACGAGAAAAGTGCTGAATTGAGGTTATTTCAATGGGATGCTTTTTAAAAATATGTGCAAAGCCTGAATAATGAATGACTCGACCACGGCCTGCATAAATCCCGTGGTGGCTATAACCAAAGTGTTTAACGATCAGATGGGCGCCAAGAGGGAAATGTCGATGTTTATGCTGCATGTTGATACAAGATTATTGTATTTACCTTATCATTTTACTCAAAAAAGATGACGCAATCGAGCTTATTTTCAGCTTAAATCTCTGGAATATGTGTCAGGATTGTATCTATGCTTGGGATAATGACCAAAGTTATGGGAAGATCCATTCAGGTTTTTATTCACGAACTACAATGATGAAAAGATGGTTATTTTTAATATGTAGTTTTGCATGTATGCCGAAGGCTTATGCAATGCAGCATCAGACCCTACAGGTCGACCAGGTGAGTTATGAGGTTATTCAGGTCGAACATCTGGATCAACTCAAGTTGTTTTTAAAAGCACCTGAGACAGGACGTTATTACCAAAAATTTTCCAGAATCTTAAAAGATTTGCCCGTATGTAAACAGCTTGCTTTTGCCATGAATGCAGGGATGTATCACACCGACTATCAGCCAGTCGGTTTATATGTAGAAAATGGTCAGAAAATCAATGCGCTAAATCAGGCAACAGGATGGGGAAATTTCTTCATGCAGCCCAATGGTGTTGTAGCCTGGAATGATCAAAAGGCCGTGATCAAGACCACAGCAGATTATAAGCAGTCAGGCTTTAAAGCCCGCTTTGCCACACAATCAGGACCTATGCTGGTCTATCAAGGGCATATTAACCAACAGTTTTTGCCAGATTCGACTTCTTTAAAGATCCGGAATGGAGTCGGTATTCGGAATAATCAGCTTTATTTTGTCGTCTCAAAGCAGCGTGTCAGTTTTTACCAGTTTGCCCGGTTCTTCAAGCAGCAACTGAACGTGGAAAATGCGCTATATCTGGATGGTTCAATATCCAGCTTATATTTACCACAGATCAAACGGCATGATAAAACCTTTAAGCTGGGACCTGTAGTGGCTGAAGTGATCGATCAGGAAGGGTGCCGATGATTTTAAGCCCTAATCTGCCGGTAAGGCTGATTAGGGCTGTTATTTTTATTGGATTGGAGGGTTGATCATCGCAAGTAATTCTTTGCGACTATAACCTCGGGAAATCAGGACTTTCTTGATGCCTTTAATAACATCTTCATCGGTTGCCTTCATTAAGGCATCCAGTAGCTGTTCATTGGTTTTACAAGAACAGTCATTTTCCACGCAAGAAGTCTGGTTCTTGTGTTCGTTATATTGTTCGTCTGCATTGAACAATTTTTGCCAAAAACTCATAGAGCCTTCATTAACAACCTAACATAGCTCGAAATATAGCCACTTTAAAATAAAATACAAGTCAGCTTAAGTGATAAAAGCACCAGTTGAACTTCAATTTTTTCGATGAGTTTTTTCAACTCAAACGAAATTATGACGGTCTAATGACTTGACCTTTGAAAATTATCACTTTTTTATGAAAATACTTTGAGCAAAAATAAAGGGTTACTCGAACCCTTTATAAATTATTGTTACGTTGAAATAATTTGTTTAAATCTTCTCGAGCAAAACCCCTGACTCAACATGATGAGTAAAAGGAAACTGGTCGAACAGGGCAAACTTCACAAGACGATGGGTTTTGGTCAGGGTTTTCAGATTGTCATGCAAGGTATCCGGATTACATGAAATATAGAGGATACGCTCAAACCCTTGCAAAAGTTTCAATGTTTCATCATCAATTCCTGCACGAGGTGGATCGACAAAAACCGTGTCAAAGTCATAGCTTTGGATATCAATTTCCGCTTCTTGCAAACGTCTAAACGCACGTTCGCCCTGATATGCCTGGGTGAACTCTTCAGCAGATAAACGTGCGACCTGAATATTGTCAATCTGGTTCTGCTCAATGTTCCACTGAGCTGCATAAACTGAAGATTTTGCCAGCTCGGTTGCAAGTACACGATTGAACTTTAAAGACAATGGCAGGGTAAAGTTACCGTTACCACAATACAATTCCAGTAGATCTTTTTGCGAACCTTGTGCCGCATCACAAGCCCATTCCAGCATATGCTGACATACTTGCGCATTTGGCTGGGTAAAACTGCTTTCAATCTGTTTGTACTTAAAAGTGCGACCATGGACATTGAGCTGTTCAACGACATAATCGTCACCAATAATGATTTTCTGGCCCCGGCTACGGCCCATGATCTTGATATTCAGTTTTTCGGCTAGCGCTTTTGCTGCGTTTTCCCAGTCTGCATCAAGTTTACGGTGATAGATCAGCGTAACCAGCATTTCCCCGCTTAATGTTGCAAGAAAGTCTGCCTCGAAAATCCGTTGCGAGAGGATAGGCTTTGCTTTTAACTCTTCCAGTAAGCGTGGCATCAACTCATTAATGCTTTGGGCTGCAATTGGAAATTCATCGATACGAATAACTTCTTTTTGCTTTCCATCTTCAGCACGTTCAAACATGGCATAGAACAGGTCATTTTCAGTATGCCAGATACGAAATTCGGCACGCATACGGAAATGTTGCTCAGGTGATTGAAAAACTTCTAAAGCCGGGGGATTGAACGGTGCAAATTGTGTGGTAATACGTTCAACTTTCTCTTGAAGTTGCTGCTGGTAAGATACGGTCATAAAGAAGAAAACTACAGAAGAAGACAAAAGGGAATGGTATCAAAAAAGCGCAATCAGGTGCAGGGAAATTATCAAATTTGCTTATTGATCAGCTGGATTGGGATTCAGCACATTCTGAATAAATATGGCTTTAATCTGACGATACTGTTCTGGTGACGTACCTGAATAACTTTGTTTGAGTTGGTTGTATTGCTGAACCAGTTCTGGGTGACGTCGTAGTTGATCCCGAAAAGTAAGAAAATTTTGGAACTCTGAACCGGTCACAACGATTTGCAAAGCAATATCGTGCACTTGTGATTGCAGCATACATAGCTGGTGAGTACGTAAGGTATCAGGCTTTTCTTTAAAACCCAGTTGTTGCAATTTTTTAATGGCAACTAAAAACCGTTGGGCGGAGACTTTGATATAAATATCGAGATCGCCTTTGGAGATTGCATTGGGAATCGCTGATGAACCAATATGCCCAACCCGGGCAAAAGGGATCAGTTGCTGGATTTTATTTTTATAACTTTCAAACAGCTGAGCGCAGTGGGGTTGATATTCTGGTGCGGGATAAAACTGCATCTCAAGCTTCTCGTTTTTATAATTATAATAAAGATGTTGTGTAACATAATAAAAAACCCGAACCATGTAAACATGATTCGGGTCATTAAGAGATTCAGCATCTCTCGGAAAGGCGAATATTAGTCTTCAGATAAGGTCATCAGGCTTGCGTTACCCCCAGCTGCTGCAGTATTCACGCTGATGGCACGTTCAATCACAAGACGTTCCAAAGGAATCTGTTCATTGGCTTGCAGCTGGGTAATTCCAACAATCGCACCTGAACGGGCAGCAACTTTAGTTTGCAAATCTTGCAACTGTTCAACAGAACCATGATGAAGCACGGCATCAAAAGCATCTTTTTCAACACTTGAAATGACAGTGATGGCATCTAAAACATCTTTTGGTAAAGAGGCTTTGTGTTTTACCAGGAATGCATTGTCTTTTAACACCGCCGCTGTACTGCTGACTGCGAAAATCGCAAGCAGTTGTTGAAGCTGGCTGGCATCATCATTGGCAACTGATAGTACACGATGACGTGGCAGGATAATGTACTGGTTGCTTTCACCGGTAGGGCCTTGCAACTCGTAGAATTTACCGACACCAAAGGCTGGAATTGAAGGTACTGCCTGAGCCATGTGCTGTTTCGCCCAAGCCAGCAAGCTTTGGTAAGCCACATTGGATACCGCATCGAAGTTAGAGAGTTCAGCTTTCACCGCAAATGGGGTTGCCAATACTTTCTCTGAACAATGTTCCATTAGGCGATACATATAAAGTGGACCACCCGCTTTCGGACCAGTACCCGACAAGCCTTCGCCACCAAACGGTTGTACGCCGACCACTGCACCCACGATATTACGGTTGATATATAAGTTACCGACTTCTGCACGCTGGATCACGGTATTGATCGTTTCATCAATACGGGTGTGCAGACCCATGGTCAAGCCATAACCTTTGGCATTGATACGATCGATCAGTTGCTCAAGCTCACCGTACTTGTAAGTAATGATGTGCAATACCGGACCAAAGACTTCACGCTCCAAGTCATCAAGGTTTGGCAACTCAATGGCTGTCGGTGGAACAAAAGTACCTTGAGCAAGCGCCTGTTGGCTTGCAGCATCGTTGAACATCAATTGATGAACAGGGTAACCCTTAGATTTCATCTTTTGAATATGTGTATCGATGGTCTGTTTCGCTTCAGTATCGATCACTGGCCCAATGTCGGTTTTTAAGATGGCAGGGTTACCTACGATCAACTGCTGCATTGCGCCTTTCAACATTTTGACGACGGTTGCAGCACTGTCTTCCTGTACACATAAGATACGAAGGGCAGAACAACGCTGACCTGCACTGTCAAATGCAGAGCTGACAACATCAAGCACCACTTGTTCGGTCAGGGCAGAAGAATCGACGATCATTGCATTTTGACCACCTGTTTCCGCAATTAACGGAATCGGCTGGCCGTTTGGAGATAAACGTTTTGCCACAGTCTTTTGCAAGATTTTTGCAACTTCAGTCGAACCGGTGAACATGATGCCTTGAATGCGGTCATCCTGGCTTAATTGTGCACCGACTGTTTCACCGCGACCTGGAAGCAGCTGAACAACGCTGTGTGGTACGCCAGCTTCCCAAAGCATTTGCACCGCTTGTGCCGCAATAAGTGGTGTTTGTTCAGCCGGTTTGGCAATTACACAGTTACCGCTCACCAAAGCCGCAGCAATCTGACCAGAGAAAATCGCAAGCGGGAAGTTCCATGGACTGATACACAATACCGTACCTAAAGGTTTGATTTGTGCATTTGCCGGCAAGTTTTCAATTTGAGTTGCGTAGTAACGTAAGAAATCAACCGCTTCACGAACTTCTGCAATCGCATTGGCATAGGTTTTACCACTTTCACGGCACAGTAACACCATCAGCTCTTGAATACGCGCTTCCATCAGGTCGGCAGCACGTTTTAAGCAGGCAGCACGTTCAGTTTTATCTGTCGCAGCCCAACTTTGTTCAGCCTGTACCGCAGCTTCTAGTGCCAGTTGCACATCAGCGCTGGTGGCTTCATTCACATAGCCCACGATTTCGCTGTTTTGTGCCGGGTTTGTAATTGCAAGCGCATTACTTTGGTCATGTACTGCTGATTCAAAACCAAGTAACGGTGCACTTTTCCAAATCTGGTGACGTAGCTTCTGTGCGGTCGCATCCAACTCTGCTAACGGTTGATCGTTATTGAGATCAAAGCCATTTGAGTTTGGACGTAACGGATAAAGATCATGCGGAAGTGGAATCGCTGGATGTTTTAAGCCAAGCTGGCCTTCATCTTTCGCTGAAGTTTGAATGTCCTTGATTGGAGACTGGATCAGGTCTTCAACTTTTAAAGTCTTATCTGCAATACGGTTAACAAATGAAGTGTTGGCACCATTTTCAAGTAAACGGCGAACCAGATAAGCCAATAAGGTTTCATGGTTACCCACTGGTGCATAAACACGACATGGAACACCTAATTTGCCATCTTCTTTTGAGCCTACAACTTGTTCGTACAATGGCTCACCCATACCGTGCAGGCATTGGAACTCGTATTGACCTGGATAATATTTGCTTGGATCAGCCAGGTTGTAAATCGTGGCAAGAGATTGCGCATTGTGTGTCGCAAACTGCGGATACACCTGATCTGGTGCAGCAAGAAGTTTCTTCGCACAGGCGATGTATGATAAATCTGTATGAACTTTACGGGTGAACACCGGGTAATCGGTCATGCCGTCAATTTGTGCTTTCTTGATTTCGCTGTCCCAATACGCACCCTTCACCAAACGGATCATCAGACGTTTGTTACTGCGTTTTGCAAGGTCAACAATATAATCAACTACATAGAAACAACGCTTTTGGTAAGCCTGAATAACGAAACCAATCCCTTTCCAGTTGGCAAGTTTTGGCTCGAAACATAGGCGTTCAAGCAATTCGAGCGAGATTTCTAGACGCTCAGATTCCTCGGCATCAATGTTCAAGCCGATGTCGTATTGTTTTGCCAGGCAAGCAAGTTCAAAAACTTTCTTGTAAAGTTCGTGATGCACGCGGTCAATTTGCGCACGTTGATAACGCGGGTGCAAAGCAGAAAGCTTGATTGAAATCCCCGGGCCATCATAAACACCACGACCATTCGATGCCTTACCAATGGCATGAATCGCCTGGGTGTAGTCGTTATAATAACGCTCGGCATCATGTTCGGTTAGGGCTGCTTCACCCAGCATGTCGTATGAATAGCGGAAACCTTTGTGCTCAAATGGTTTGGCATGTTCAAGCGCTTCACCGATAGTTTCACCGGTAACGAATTGCTCACCCATCATACGCATGGCAACATCGACAGCTTTACGGATAATGCCGCGACCACTGCGAGCCAGCAGGCCAGTCAATACACTCGACAGGTTTTTCTGTTTCGGTGTTTCCATTAACTTGCCAGTTAACATCAGACCCCAGGCTGCTGCATTGACGAACATCAGGCTGCTTTGGCCTACATGTTCTTTCCAGTTGCCCTGATTGATCTTGTCACGGATCAGTAAATCACGTGTTGCTGTATCCGGAATACGAAGTAGCGCTTCTGCCAGACACATCAAGGCCACGCCTTCCTGAGAAGAAAGCGAAAATTCTTGAAGAAGACCCTGGACGATACCTGCTTTACCCGCTGAACTTTTACGCTCACGTAAATTGTGTGCCAGGCTAAAGGCAAGTTCGTAAATTTTCTGGTCAAGATCAGGGGAAATGTTTGCAGCTTCGGCAAGTACTGCAACTGCTTCAGGCTCCGCACGGCGCCATGCCGTATTAATACGTTGCTCAAACTCACTTTTTTCTTTAAATTCGGTGATATAACCGTCTGTGTGAGCTGTGTCCATTTGTGCGGGAGTATCCAATGTATTCATGCTAAATTCCAATAACAATCTCTAAAACATATTGAGCAGAGAGGTTTAGATAATTTATGATTACAGAATAAATCCCGAGTAACTCACTATAATTTGCCCATTTTTTAGAGGAAAATTCAGTTGAATGGCCCTATTTATGCACTAGATCGTACCGACCTGAAAATTCTGGATATTCTTCAAGCAGATGGGAGAATTTCGAACAGTAAATTAGCTGAACTTGTGAACCTTTCGCCCACTGCAGTGATGGCCCGTGTCCAGAAGCTGACCAAGGACGAGTTCATCCTGGGATATGAGGCAAAACTGAATCCCAATAAGCTCAATGCCAATTTTCTGGTGTTTGTCGAAGTGTTGCTGGATAAGACCACGCCGCATGTGCTGGATGATTTTATTGATGCGGTAACCCAGTATCCGGAAATCGTGGAATGCCATATGGTCAGTGGGGGCTTTGATTTCCTGATCAAGTTGCGTAGTGCTGGTATGGAAGAATTTCGCCGTATTGCCGGACAAATCTTGTGGCAGCTTCCGGGTGTCAAAGAAACCCGTAGTTATCCGGTGATGCAGGTGGTGAAAGACAGCTCGAAAATCAAGATCAAATCACGTACCAAGTTTTAGGCAAAATAAAAGGGGCTCGCAAGCCCCTTAAATTTTTCAGCAAAATTATTTCATTTCACGTGCATAGATTTCATCAGCTTGTTCAAAGCGACTTGTTACAGTGGCATTTGGTGCTTTACCGAGTAAGCTTACCACCACAATACTGATCAAGGCGAAAACGAAACCTGGAATAATTTCATAGATACCGGTGTAACCGAAGAGGTTTTTCCAGAGAATAACGGTTACCGCACCCACAACCATACCTGCCAAGGCACCGTTCAGGGTCATGCGTTTCCAGAACAATGAAAGAATAATCAATGGACCGAATGCTGCACCGAAACCTGCCCATGCATAAGCAACCAGACCCAGTACCTTGCTGTCAGGGTTCTGGGCAAGGAAAAGCGCAAGCATGGCAACGGCAATAACCATTGAGCGGCCTACCCAGACAAGTTCTTTTTGAGAGGCGTTTTTACGGATAAAGCCTTTGTACAAATCTTCTGTTAAGGCACTTGAACATACCAGTAACTGACAGCTCAATGTACTCATGATTGCAGACAAGATCGCGGCAAGGATCACACCAACCACCCAAGGGTTGAACAGGATCTTGGTTAATTCCATGAATACGGTTTCAGGGTTACCTGTGACTGCGGCAGCAAGCTCCGGATGCATCTGGAAGTAGGCAATACCGATAAAGCCTGAACCGACCGCACCTGCCAGACATAAAATCATCCAGGTCATGCCAATGCGACGTGCAGCTGGAATCGACTTAACCGAATCGGCAGCCATGAAACGTACCAGAATATGCGGCTGGCCAAAATAGCCAAGACCCCATGCAGCAGCAGAGAGAATGGCCACTACACTCAGATTGGTTGCAAAGTCAAAAGCATGCGGACGAACACTTTCGACAACAGCGGTAAACTCTTCCATACCAATGCCTAGCGACATATAGGTCACGATCGGGAGCAGCAATAATGCAAAGATCATTAAGCCGGCCTGGAAGGTATCTGTCCAGCTGATGGCAAGGAAGCCACCAATACAGACATAACCGATGGTTGCAAATGCGCCCAGCCACAATGCCGTGCTATACGGTAACTGGAATAAGGTTTCAAATAAACGTGCACCAGCTACCATGCCAGAAGCACAATAAATCGCGAAGAATACAAGAATAATTAACGCAGATGTGACGCGTAAGATTTTTTTCTGGTCATCAAAACGTCCAGTAAAATAATCCGGTAAGGTGAGGGCATTGTTTTGAACTTCGGTGTGGACACGTAAACGGCCTGCAACCAGATACCAGTTCAACCATGCACCAATAATCAGGCCAATGGCAATCCATGATTCAGATAATCCAGTTAAGTAAATTGCTCCTGGTAAACCCATGAGTAACCAACCGCTCATATCCGATGCGCCCGCCGATAATGCGGTGACGAAACTGCCTAGGCTTCGTCCTCCAAGAATATAATCATCAAGATTTTTGGTAGAAAAATAGGCGTATAAACCGATGCCAAGCATGGCCAGGATATATACCACGAATACAACAACTGTGGGATTAGAAAAATTCATAATGGATGCCTGTCCTTACATATCCATAATTTGCAATCACACCTGAATAGCAAAAATTGTTTGACTATTCTTGGGATTGATAAGGTCACAGATTCAAGCATGAATGATTTTTGAAATACTGTTTGTTTTGTGTATATAAAGTGTATTGTTTGTGTAATTTAAAATAAGTGGCTGAATCTTATCTTTTTAATTAAAAAAATAGCATCTTTTTTCATCAGTTAAGAAGGTGTCTATGCTTGAAATTTGCACAGGATATTTCAAAAAAACTCGTCATATAAAATTTACAGATGTAGATTAAAGCCGAAATGTTCAACAGGGCCTCAAATTGCTGAAATATCATGTTACAAGGAGGCTTTCATCATCGAAATCAGCGCCTGATAAAAACAGTAAGGTTAAGCAGTTTTGCTAATGAAAAGTAGCAGGAAATCTTTCATATTGAGCAATTGCACTATAAGAGTGCATTGTCTGAGAGAAATGGAAAGTGAATACGGTTCAAACGGCAACAACAAGAATTGAGCATGATTTGCTGGGCGCAAAAGAAGTTCCTGCAGATTGTTACTATGGAATACATACTTTACGTGCAATCGAAAATTTTAAGATTTCATCGCAAAAAGTTGGGCAAAATAGCCATTTTATCCGTGCCCTGGCACAAGTAAAAAAAGCCTCGGCACAGGCAAACCTGAGTTTTGGCAAGTTGACTGATATCCAGAGTCAGGCCATACAGCATGCCTGTGATGCCTTGATCTTGGAAACACAGAAGTGGCAGGAAGCCTTTCCGGTCGATATTTATCAGGGAGGAGCGGGTACCTCCATCAATATGAATACCAATGAAGTCATTGCCAATATCGCACTTGAATCTTTAGGTTACGCCAAAGGCCAATACAATGTGATTCATCCCAATGACCACGTCAATCAATCCCAATCAACCAATGATGTTTATCCGACTGCGATCCGGTTATCGACCTATTGCGCTCTGGATGTCTTGCTGGTGCAAATGGAGCAACTGATCAGGGCTTTTGAAAACAAGGCAGCCGAGTTCCGTTTTGTATTAAAGATGGGACGCACCCAGCTGCAAGATGCTGTACCCATGACACTTGGGCAGGAGTTCCGTGCATTTGCCACTTTATTAAAAGAAGACCTGCGTCTGATTCAGCGTACCCGCGAGTTATTGCTTGAAATCAATCTGGGGGCGACCGCGATTGGCACAGGCGTAAATACGCCACACGGTTATGCCGCCAAGGTGGTAACCTGTCTGAGAGAAATTACCGGCCTGAATCTGGTGGGTGCCGAAGATTATGTTGAAGCTACCAGCGACTGTGGTGTCTTTATTATCCTGTCCAGTACCTTAAAGCGGCTGGCTTGCAAGCTTTCAAAAATCAGCAATGACTTGCGTCTGTTAAGTTCTGGCCCCCGTACCGGACTGGGTGAAATCCGGTTGCCCGAGTTGCAGGCAGGCTCTTCCATCATGCCGGCAAAAGTTAACCCGGTCATACCTGAAGTGGTTAACCAGATTGCCTTTAAGGTGATTGGTAATGACCTCACCATTACTTTTGCTGCTGAAGCAGGACAATTACAGCTTAATGTGATGGAACCGGTGATTGCCATTTCTCTCAATGAATCGATTGAGTTACTGACCCATGCCATGCAAAGTCTGGATGAAAAATGTGTACGCGGGATTCAGGCAAACGAACAGGCTTGCCATGATGCCGTCATGCGAAGTGTCGGGATTATTACCTTGCTTGATCCGCTGCTGGGGCACGCTTTATGTGATGAGATCGGCAAGCAGTGTATTGCTGAAAATAAAACCATTCAAGAGGTGGTTTTAGAACGCGGTTTGCTTAGCCAGACACAACTGGATGACATTTTCTCATTTGAAAACCTGGTGTCAGAGGTCAATGGTATTGAAGTCGATAATGTTGCCTAGCGCATCAGTGTGAAGAGTAAAAAGCCCGGTACAATGACCGGGCTTTTTAACAGGGTTTATAAACCTGATTCATATTCGCTGTTTGAAAGCAGTTTTTCTACATCTGCCATATTGTCAGGCTTGATCTTGTAAATCCAGCCTTTGCCATATGGTTCGTCATTGACGAAATCCGGATCGTCCTCAAGATCAGTATTTACTTCAACCACTGTTCCAGAAACAGGAGCATGGATATCCGAGGCTGTTTTTACAGATTCGACGATACCTGCCTGTTCTGTGGCAGTGACATGGCTACCAACTTTTGGAGTTTCTACATATACCAAATCACCCAACTCGTCTTGTGCATGGTCTGTAATTCCAGTCACCACCAGGTCACCTTCAATTCTTACCCATTCATGTGTGCGGGCATATTTCAATTCTGCTGGATGATTCATGACGACTCCTTAACAATCTGTCCTATCATTTTTATTTGGTTTATACATGCTTTTCAATCAAAACAAAAGCTTTCGCCGTTGAAGTTATTACAGGTACGGGTCTTTACGCCAGTTACTTGGACTACGGCCACTCCAGCGTTTAAAAGCACGGCTAAAGTTCGCAACATCCGAATAACCCAGTTCATCTGCAATCTGTTCCAGACTATAGTCGGTTCTGGACAGCAGGGAAGTTGCATGTCGGTAACGCACTTCATCAACTAAAGTTGAAAAAGAAGTACCTTCCGCTGCAAGTTGACGCTTTAAAGTACGGTCAGACATATGCAAGCGTTCAGCCACACTCTCGATGCTAAGATAGTGCTGTTCCGAGTTGGTCAGAATGTCCCGGACACGCATGGCCAAACGGCGGCGCTCACCCAGAGCGGATAATTCGGTTTCACACTGGTTAATGGCAATCTGGCTGGCAATCGGGTCGGCATTGACCATTTTCAGGCCCAGATATTTTTTATCAAAGCTTGAAATGAGATGAGGCTGGTTAAAGCGAATGGTGCTGCTCAGTTTATCCTTGTATTTTTCAAATCCGGCTGGCTCGGGAAAATCCAGATCGACTTCACCGCTTAGATCTTCAATCCCTGTTAAAGCCTTGGCCATGGTCATAATACCAATGGTTAAACCTAGAATGATTTCGGTACGTAACGGCTCGACCTCGATATCACATTGCAACTGTAAAGTGGCTTTCGGGCCAAAAGTGGAAAAATACAACTGTAAAAAGGGCAGGCGTAATTGAATAAAGCGGCTTGCCAGAGCAATTGCGTCGGTAATGTCATGCGCCGTCATGATGGCATACCCAATAAAGCCATGAATGGAAATCCGCATTTGCGTTCCCAGATGAAAGCCTAAGGTGCTTTCACCGGTTAAGCGTAAGGAATGCTTGACCAGTTCATTGGCAACAGGGGTTGGAATACGGTAGTTGGGATCTGCCAGTTGCTCACTGGTTAAGTGAAAAGGAGCAAACAGGGTTTCATCGCTATATCCCCAGCGAGAAACGACATCTAGCAGCAATAAGCCATAGACACCTGGTATACCTTGATCTTGACGAGTTGTGGTTGTTTTCATGTGCTTTCCGTGGCGCTCATCAATTTTGCCAATATCTTTTAAACATTCGGTTCTGAAACATCTTTACATGAAATCTAATCATCATTCATAAAAATTGTTGGACAAAAGAGTCAGTGAATGTCCAGACCTTCGGCAGGTCGTCTAAACACCATAATTTTGGTTGTTGATATTAATAGCACATCACCATGCTGGTTCAAAGCCTGGGTCACATAGCTGACAATACCGCGGTCAGCTTTTGTTTTTGAAGGTACGATTGCCGTAATTTCGACTTCAACATGAATCTTATCTCCTGCACGGGTCGGACGTGGCCAGCGCAAGCTTGATTCTGTTCCCAGCAGACCGCCCGCGACAGGAAAGCATTCGGTCCAGAGCCGCATGGTCACCGCCGAGGTATGCCAGCCGCTTGCTGCCAATCCCTGAAAAATAGGATGCCGGGCTGCTGCCTGCTCATCGGTGTGAAAAGGTTGTGGATCATATTGACTGGCAAACTGTTTCACTTCTTCAAGTGTCATTTCATATTCCCGGCTAATAAACCGGTCACCAATTTTTAGATCTTCTAAATACAACATTATTCTTTATCCTGAGTTACCCGTTGTTCAACCAGAAAACCGCCGGTCTGGCGTTTCCACAGTTGAGCATATAAACCATCCTGTGCAATGAGCTGTTCATGTGTGCCTTGCTCAACGATTCTGCCCTGATCAAGCACAATGAGGCGATCCATCTGAGCAATAGTAGATAAACGGTGGGCAATTGCAATGACCGTTTTGCCAACCATCAAGTCATTTAAACTGCTCTGAATGGCGGCTTCGACCTCGGAATCAAGTGCACTGGTGGCTTCATCCAGAATTAAAATCGGTGCATCTTTCAGGAAAACCCTTGAAATGGCAATCCGTTGGCGCTGCCCACCAGACAGCTTGACCCCACGTTCACCCACATACGCATCAAATCCGGCACGACCTTTCTGGTCGGTCAGCTGTGGAATAAACTCTTCGGCCCTGGCTTTTCTGACCGCCTGCCAGATTTCAGCTTCAGTCGCATTCGGGCGGCCATATTTAATATTTTCTGCGACAGTACGATGCAGCAGTGAAGTGTCTTGTGTTACCAGTGCGATATTGGCACGTAAGCTGTCCTGGGTTACGTCATGAATATTCTGGCCATCTATCAGGATTCGGCCCTGGTTAAGGTTATAAAAATGCAGCAACAGCTGAATCAGGGTAGATTTGCCAGCACCCGAACGGCCAACAATCCCAATTTTCTCACCCGGTTGAATGGTCAGGTTAAAATGCTCAATGACATTCTTCTGGTTGTAGGCAAAACTGACATCTTCAAAACGGATTTCGCCGTGCTGTACCTTTAATTCAGTGGCATTTTCCTTGTCCTGAATCTGGATCGGTTTGCCGAGGGTTTTCATGCCATCCTGAATGGTACCGACATTTTCAAACAGCATGGTGATATGCCACATGATAAATTCTGCAAGACTGTCTAGCTTGAGTACCATCGCGGTGGTTGCGGCAATGACGCCGATTGCCGCCTGACCCTGAGTCCACAACCAGACCGATGTACCAATAACACCGATAAACAGAAAGGCACTTAATAAACGGATGCTGATCTGGTATTTCACCCCTAAACGCATTTGCTTATAGACGGTTACCATAAATTCCTGCATCGACTCTTTGGCATACTGGCTTTCACGACCAGCATGGGCAAACAGTTTTACCGTTTGGATATTGGTATAGGCATCGGTTACCCGACCCGTCATTACGGCTCGCGCATCGGCCTGTTGCTGGGAAATCTTGCCAAGCCTTGGAATAAAGTAACTGGCAATTGCAATAAATAGTGCCAACCATAAAACCAGAGGAATGATCAGTACCGGTGAGATTGTGCCAAGTACCAGACTAATCGTAATAAAATAAATCAGTACATAGACCAGCATGTCTCCGAGAATCATCCAGAACTCTCGTACAGCCAGCGCGGTCTGCATGACTTTGGCAGAAAGACGGCCTGCAAAGTCGGTATGAAAAAAGTCCAGACTTTGTTGTAGTAACAAGTTGTGAAAACGCCAGCGCATCCGCATCGGGAAGTTACTAAACAGAACCTGATGCTTGATAATAGACTGCAGGCTGACAAAGAAAATATTGGCAAATAAGATACTGATGAGAATGGTCAGGTTCTGCTGGTTGCTTTCCAGAAAAGTACCAGGCTGACTTTTGGTGAGCCAGTCGACCAGTTTACCGATATATGAAAAAAATAAGGCTTCAAAACAGGCTGCGGCAGCTGTACAGGCGATCAGTAAAAACAGGAAGGGCCGTACGCCTTTGGTCGATTGCCAGACAAAGGCAAAAAATGTCGTCGGTAATGGTTTGTTCAAGTCTTTGGTAGGATATGGGTCGACTAGCTTTTCAAACCATCGCAACATTTAGGTTTTCCTCTTATATAAAGTACCAATTCAGCCTGTTCTGTAGCATAGCAGAAAATCAGACCCTGCGATGAGAAAAGCAAGAGGGCTAAGTTTTGCTCAACAACAGTAAACAGAGCCGGAAACTTCTGGCTTTTGTGCTAGAACATCTTGAGCCGGGCTTGTAATAAAGCTGGCAGAGTATGCAGAAAGTTCAAAGCTGCCTCTCATTAATGGTATATTTATAGTCGTAAAATTCTTATTGTGGTTATAAATAACTGCAAGGGGCAGTACCGGATGCTGCAATAAATATGACAGCCAGCGTGCTAAGGCCTTAAAAAAGATTGTTCTTACGGGTTAAATTTTAAATTCTGCTCACAAGGCAGGCCTGTTTTTTTTCTGTATTTTTACAAGATTTCCAGCAAATCAGGAGACTGAAGTGGATATTTCCCAAATCAAGCAACATCTGGATCGAGAGTATAATAAATTTATTCAATCTCAGAGTTATCAATCATATAAAAATAGCGAGATACATATTCGCGGATTATTTTTTGGCTTAGCACTTAAAGGACTGAAATATCCGAATAGCCAGATGATTCCTCTGGGCGGTGGGATATATAAATTCAAAAATTTTAATCATTTTGATTTGAATGTAAATTTGTTTGATGCGCCCCAGTTCAAAAACAAGGCTGCATTTATAAACTGGCTTTCTACAGTATTGCAAAAACATGTTTATCAATATTGAGGCATATAAAATACCCACAGGAATGTCTTGATATAAAACGCTCATTTTCAAAAGATTGTGAGCGTTTTAATTTTTCGAGAGCAAGAGGGAAGTATGGTAAAGGATCAGCTCTACACCCTTTTTTTGATATGTTCCAGATAATCAATCGCATTCTTGCTTGTGACACTCAGCTCTCTGGCTAACAGGTGTACCTGTTCCCAACTGAGTATTTCAAGTTTGACCAATAACAGCAAAGTCATTTCGATATGGTTTTTGCTCTGGATGATTTCATCTATATGGTTGAGATCCGTTAACATATCAATTTCTGTCTTGATATGATCAATAGCGGCATCTTTTTGTTGTTTTTGATACATATTTTTCTCCCGTCAATTTATATCAATCATGTATAGAATACGGAATTAGCTTAATTATTTATTAAACTTAAATTAATTGAATATTAAATAAATAAGATCGCTATGATATTCCTTAATATATTTTTCAGTATTTGCAATGTTTAACTTTCTATTTATATGTTAGTCCTGAAAATAAATTAATTTCTTCAGATAAACCTGATCATCCTTTTCATCAGTTTAAAGCCGGCTATTACAGTAATAAATGAAAAATACCTTAATTTTATAGACCAATTAATAAACAGTAGTCAACACAATAATTAACATTTCTCTCATTTTTTTGTAAAGAGTGTGATTTACATCACTTATATACTTTCTTGTTTCGTCTGTATTTTATTTGTTTAGTCTGAAGATAAATATTTTTAAATTTTTCTATATTTTCAGGGTCTTAAAATTTACTGTTTGATAAAAATACAGTTGTGCTATATTCAAGTGGCATATTGCTAAATCAGGCATTATGAATTTCAGGATGAAAATAAAATGAAAAAAACAGTAAAAACAATTGTAATAGCAACAACTTTATTCACTTTTACCAATATGGGACATGCACAGGAGTTTAAACGGTTTGCCGTTTCAGCGGGCTGGCTGCATGTGATGCCGCAAGGGAAAGCGAATAGTTTTAACATTAATACCAATGTTAAAAATGGCACAGTCGCGGATGTCGGCATGATTTCTGGCGATACAATCTTGAAGAATGTCGATACTGCAAAATATGCCGAGCTGGAAAAGCGTGATCCGGACAATTTCGACTTAACAATCTACAACAGTATTATTAAAACCAAATATCTGGATGAAATTATAAAAATGAATCTGGATGGAACAGAAACACCGGAAGAAAGAGAGGCGATTTTAAAAAGTATAACCGGCGATGCACAAATCTCTGGTATTGAAAACTGGCAATCCAATGCCGGCCTTGAAGCTGAAGATCTCGATACTTTAGGTTTAATGTTTGACTATTATCTCAATGATCATGTTTCATTAAAGTTGATTGGGGGCGTACCTCCAAAGGTAAAACTCAAGGGTAAGGGAGCAGTATATGCGCCATTTGAGGCAGAAGGCCATCCTTTACCAAATATACCAGGCACCCCCGGCTATGATCCGACTGCGCCAGATATAAAAGTTTTCTTAAAGAATGGATTATTAATCACAGACCTGGATAAATATAATAAAGCGGCTACTGCTACAGCATGGACTCCTGCCATTCAGGCAACCTATCATTTTGGTCAGTCTGGTATCAATAAGTTCAGGCCTTATGTGGGGGCAGGCATACTCTATGCGCACTATAGCAATATCAAGATCGATCATGGTGTGAAAAATGATCTGATTGCTGCTGGACACATGATTCAGAATATCCACGATGGTCAGGCGGGGGCTTCACTGGAAGGGCGTCCGTCATCTGGAAAAATGATTGTGAAAGTCGATGCAGATGATGCAATTGCACCTATTGTCTCGCTCGGTTTCAATTACGATTTTAATGATTCATGGTTTACTACAGCATCTTTGTCTTATGCCAAACTGAATAATCATGCGACCATTAAAGTCATCAATCAAAATACCAATACTCAACTGATCCATGCCACTACCAAGATTGATATTGATCCACTGATTACCTATCTGGGGGTTGGCTATCGCTTCTAGTCGTTGCTAAAGACACAAAATGCCGTGAAGCTGGCTATGCTTCATGGCATTTTTTTTGCCTGCTTTGGCATGTTACCTAAAAAAACATGGCTTACTTTTCATAACCTAAACTTTCTGTTTTGTCATGTTTTATCTGATTAGCTTGATTATTAATCTGTTTGGGTAATTAGACGAAGGAGAAAAATATGGATGCGATCCAGTTTTCAGATTGTGCCAAAGCCTGTCTGGTCTGCTCGTTGACCTGTACAACTTGTGCTGCGGCATGCATGGAAGAAGAAAAGCTTGAGATGATGCGGGAGTGTATGAGCCGCTGTCTGGAATGCTCAGATATTTGTCTGTTGTGTGCCCGATCGGCACAAAGAAATTCGCCTTTCATGGCAGAAATCTGCCAGGTTTGTGCACAGCTATGTGACTGGTGTGCGCAAGAGTGTATCCGGCATGCGTCCGAACATTGTCAGCAATGTGCCGAAACATGCCATCAATGCGCGATCGAATGCCGGAGAATGGCTGCCTGATTAGGTATGTTTTGATGCCATGAAGTGGGATAAGAACAGACAGACACCGGTCGTTTCAGTCTGTTCATATTCCATTGAGCCGGTTGCGGTGATTCATGATCAGCCAATAAAAATAAAGCCTTATACCAGCTATCGGTTTGTTAACCGGAGGCCAAGAAAAAGATTTTTCCAGACCTAAAAATAACTTATGCTCAGGGTTCATAATTTAAATAAAAATAGGTCTTTGAATGAAAAAAGCATTTGCAGGGGTAACGGGGCTGGTTGCATGTCTTGTCTGTATCAATGGATGGGGAGAAGCCCCATTACAGCTCAATTATGGAGCACCTCAGGAACTGGGCGAATATACATTACAACCGGCAAAAAATGGTCAGAGTCAGATAAACACAGCTATCCAAACCTCTGTCTTTGCACAATTTGAAGGTTCAAGGCTGAAGTCCGATGAGGTCGATGGACATGAAAGCCTGAATGGTCTAGGTGCCGGTATTACATTTACAGCTTTGGATACATTCAATACCACACTGGGTATGCACTACCAGAGCAATTCGGACTGGAACAGTACTGAAATTGAGGTAAGAGGTGGATATCAGTTTTATAACCGCAATAATTCTTATGCCAATGCGAGCATTGGTATCGGATACGCCTGGTTAAAAGCTGATGACTACGATATCAGGTTACGCTATGTAACATTGCCGCTTGAGTTGGAATTAGGCCATTATTTCCAACCCCGTGTCGCGGCTTATCTCGGGCTGGGATACAAGTGGCTTTATAGTGAAAACTTGAAAGATGTATGTACAGGTTATTTCTGTGATAGCGGTGCTTCCGATGTACTGGATCTGGATGGTATCACCTATAAAACCGGTATACGTTATCGTTTTTAAGGGCTGGTGCAGCCTGTTCGCCAAGCTCATCCATGGATGGGCTTTTTTATTTTCTAATGTGAACTGTTACATAAGCTCAATATAAGTGGTTCGCTTTTGATCAAAGATTACCTATACATACACCTAAAAAAAATCATATTACTTAAGATAAAAGCTTAATGATTCAATTAGAGCATAAACAAATGACCATTAATTTTGAAAAAAACTTAAAAAAATCTCCTCACTTAACGGTTACAACCTCGATCATTGATCGTTTTAGCCCGAAATTCTGGCGTGTGGATGGCCCGCAAACCATGTCCTTTGCAATTACCGGTTATGGGAATGGTTTTGAGGCTTCTTTCCGTTCACGTACTACCACAGATCTGGCCGGAATCAGTTGGGATTCCGATGATACAAAAGATCACAAGCTACTTGCTTATGAAACCAAGTATGACTATCGCGGTACAATTTGGGATTTTGATATTGAACTGTCGGCAAGTATGCCTGCATTAAACAATGAAACTTTGACACCAACCTTGACCGTTTATTATCGTGAAAATGGGATAGATAAAGTCGCCTATATTGTCCTGTTCAACTATGCTGACCGACCGGCCTCAAGAACTGCACATATTCATATTAACTGGGATACAGTCAAGGCCGGATTTACTGCGACAGAAACATTTCCCGTCAGCAATATCCAGCGTATTTCTTTTTCTGCATTTACAATGAGCTACAAGGGGCAGACTACACAACCGTTGCCGCAGGCAGAAGATGGTTATATCCGTATAATCAACTCGGTAACAACTGGCCCGAATGCAAAACTGGCGTTAAGCCGTGTCGCAGTTCCTGCTCATGCGTATGGCATATGTACCAGCTATGATGATCATTATGATCTTAACCCTCAGCGTCTGGTCGATAATATGGCGGCTTTGGGTTACCAAGGGTTGATTAATCACTATTGTGGCATGTCTAAATATCCTGAAATGTCATGGCAGGCAGGGATTAATAAATGGTTGATTCCTGACCCGTTATCGAGTAATCAGGATGTGGTGAATCCGTGTACCCGCAAATGGCATGAGCATTTTGCCCGGGCCCTCCATGAGGCCGGGATGCAACCTGTTTTCGGGGTAAGTTTTGAAATGTATTCCCTGGCTGCAAATGAGTTCTGGGCGCAGCGAGACTGGAATAGTAATCTAGGGCGTACCGGTTATGAACCGCCAAGTTACTTTTTTAGCCCATGTGACCAGAATGCCTTGGCTTATCTGCATCAGGTCTTTCTTGAGTTTGCAGATACCATGGCAGTGGGTGGCTGTGACGTAAATATGCAAATTGGTGAGCCTTGGTGGTGGTATAACCAGGGAACCGATCTTCCTTGTGTTTATGATTTTCCGACCAAGGTGGCCTTTAATGCAGAAACCGGACTCTACGCACCAGACTTGGGAACCATTTATGAGGCCATGAATAAAACGGGAACACCTTATGACGAGTTTAAAAACTGGTTGAGAAACAAGCTTGGGCAGACCTGCCGGGATATTCGTACCAAAGTAAAAACAAAATACCCGCAGGCAAAAGTTTGCCCACTTATTTTTTTCCCGACCATCCGGACGCCAATTGAAACTTTAGTGACAGATATTAACTATCCACGCGAGCATTATTGCTATCCAAATTTCGATTACATCATGACGGAAGCCTATGACTGGATTCTGGAAGCACGGCTGGATCTTGCCCATCAGGCTGTTGCCGAGATTGCAACTCAGGACCTGAACTATCCACAGGACAAGGTTGCATATCTGGCCGGGTTTGTACCGGATTCATCCATTGCGCATTTATATGGCTTTGACGCAAGCAAAGCTTACCAGACACCTATTTGGCAACGTATTTTCGGGGATATGCAAAATAACGCTACATTGGGGCTGATGAAACAATTCATTTGGGCTTATCCTCAGGTGATGGCCGATTCAATTACCATTGATATTGGCCAGTCAGCCCAAGGATTCTTTGCGGGGAATACCTTGTATCAGCCAGTCAATGACAATACGCCGTATCCACCTGAAATTTATCTGTAAAACTGTCTATTAGCTAAAAAGGCTTTGTTATTCAAAGCCTTTTTTCTTTTATGCAAAAGTGGCTTCAATCTGGACTTTATCAATACGCCGTGCAACATAATTGCTAACAACCGGCCGGCAAAATTTACGAAATGGGCGAAAAACTGAAAAACAAAGGGGCATTGATTCAAGGGCAAACTAAGCTACACTAGCTAAGATTAATTTCTTGAATCTAAAAAAGCGTGCTATGAAAAACAAGTTCCTTTACTTCGGTCTGATTTCAATCTTGTGTGCAGGTTGTAATAAGCAACCGGAAGTCAAGATTGAAAAGGCGCAAGAAAGCTTTGAAACAGTCGATAACAAAATTTCTGAATATATGGATATTCTGGATAATCCTGACACCCCAAAACAGCAACAGACCAAAGTTCTGTGTGAAGACTACCCGAAACTATACGAATCCCAATATATTCCGGCGTTATTAAAAGTCGCGCCAAAAGATTATACCAAGGAAAAACTAATGGCTGATCTTAAAATCTCAACCGATTACTATGCTGAAAAATTAGACATCATTTGTAAATGAAGGATAAGAAACTCTAATAAAACACATCAATTTGTGCCATTTGTTACTGTATAAAAATTGCTATATTGCCCTCAACAATGAGAATCAAAGGCTTGTTTTGAGGAAGGGAATATGAGCGAAACCCAAGATCAGCTGAAGGAAAGCACCACCAACACTTATGTTGCCTGGACTGTCATCATATTAGGCTGTATTGCCGGCATTGCATTTATTGTTATGTTTGGTCAGGTCGAAGCCCGAAATGACAATCTGGACATTGTAAAGGTCTGGTCAGGCAAGATTATTGCTGTCGGGCTGGGGATTATGGCGAATGGCATCTTATTTGGATATTTACTTTTAAAAGTCAGTAGCATTTTGCAATATTACGAGCAAAGAAAAATAACAAATATTGCAGATCAGGTGTAATCTGCATACAAACTACAAGACTGACCTCCTGCAAAGCCATGTTATATCTACCCTTAAAAGTATGGGGAGATTGTAATGTGGATATTCATTATCACCTTGATCATTGGTCTACTGGTGATTTTATTTGCCAGAAAATTCCAGAACAATCATAGTTTATCGACCTTTGCTTCAGAAAAGGCATCTTTTGCTGAAAATGTCTTATATACGTTTGAAATTGTTGGTGAGCAATCCTATCAGCATAACTTAAAAAAGATTGCCGGTCCGAAAGCCCGAAGGGCTAAACTTTATGAGGTGACTGCCAGAGTGGTATCAGAACCTTCAAATTCATTCGATGCACATGCGATTCGGGTCGAAATACAGGGGCTGACGGTAGGTTATCTAAAACGTCAGGATGCCAGACAGCTTTCCGGCCATAGCATTGATAAAAAAGTACCGGCCGTGATCAATGGTGGATGGCTGGATGCAGATCATGAGGGGAGTTATGGTGTAAAACTGGCAATCAGGCATTTAGACGATTTGCGTTAAAGAGACTGCTTATTTTGTTTCGTCAAAATTTAAGACAAATGCGCCAAAATATGTCGTTTAGTTTAATTTGATGACTTGAAAAAGTGGAAATAGAACATATTATATTTTTTTCTTATTCTGATATAACAGGCGGAATACAGTGAACGAAGAAATTTTGTTACCTGCATCACGAGCTACAGCAATTTCCAATGCAAATGTTAAAAAACTAACGGTAGATAAAATTCTCTCAAAAATTTCAAGCACTATTAAATTACGAGCCAATGATGGCGACAGAGATGCCTTGCAACAATTCTCAAAACATGAGGTCAGTAGCGAGGATGCTGATATAGTGGTGAGTGAATTAAAAGCAGCTGGTTATCGTGTTTTTTTAAATCCCAATTTTACCAATACCAATATCCAGTTCCAGCTTGAGTGGGATTGATCGAAAAGATAAAAAAAGCCCTAACAGTTTAGGGCTTTTTTATGTGATGTAGAAAATATTCATTTCTATTTTGTGGTCGCTCGATTATGAGGTGATTGTTAAAACACAACCGCCTTATATCCCAAAATGTTTAGTTAATATGTTTATAATGTTGAAAACTAGACCATAGAGTAGAAAAATGAGCTTAAAAGGGGTAATGGTTATAATTTTAGGGATTACATTATCATATATGGGCTACCTGTATCTGGACTATAGGCAAACAGGAGGATTTCCGCTCAGTAGTGACGGTTATTATGGATATTCCTTCCCAGCGGACAATGGGCTAAAAAAGGTTGAAGATTGCGAGCTGGCAAATACCGAATATCCCCGTGAAGCGTCTGTATCTAAAGAATGGATGGAAGGGTGTAAGAAATATTTCGAGATCCATTAAAGTTGTTTATGGCTTTTATTCATATCTCGTGGATTTATAAACATATAGGAGGATTAAGTCTTAATTTACTTAAAAAATAAACCAAAATGTAATTATCTTTAGAATATTTATTGCTTGAAACCTTTGAGAATGAAAATTAAATTTGATATGATTTTTGTATGATTCTAGTTTCTTAGATTATTTGTTTGTATAACATTAGAAAAGTGATTTTTAATATGAAAAATTTAGTTGGCGCGTTTTTTTCTAGCGTCCTTATACTTTCATTAAGTACTCAAACAGTCGCAAATATTTATATCCCTATTTCTCTTTTTAAGAAGGCAAATAAATCACAGTTTGTTAAAGCGCAAGCCTTGAAGACAGAAGAGTTTAACGTATCAACAATACAACTATTAGAAGAAGGTTTTGTGCCAATTAAATCGCAGAAATTTAACGGGAGAGATAGCTCAAAAGGCTATGATTACATTGTTAATGAGCTCGAAAAAAGGGCAGACTCTCTTGGGGCCCAGATTGTATTGTTTAGCAATAGTCAATCCACAGAATCAATAGGATACTATAGTTTTTTGACACCAGCTCCTTATAATTCCCAAAATCAAGGAGAAAATAATGGCAATGGATTTGGTAGTGTTAATACATCCAATAATATTAACGGAGCTTTAACTCAATCAGCTCCTGTTTATCAACCACAAAAAGAATATACGGTCAGTTATTTTTATAGATTTGAATCTGTTACGGGAGTTTATCCAATTGATTTATCTGATTTAGATAAATCCCGAACTGGTTATTTGGAGGGTGTAAAGGCTAAAGTGATATCTAAAAAATCTCCTGCTTTTGGAGAGATATTAGAAGACGATATTATTTTGAAAATGAATGATATTGTGGTGAGAGACGTAAGTCATTTTGTGGATATATCTAATTATCTAAAGAAAGAGACAGTGAAGTTTGAAATTTTGCGGAAAGGCCAAAAAATGACTAAAGAAATATCGATCACTTAAGCTTTCCTATCAAGGAATACATTGTACAACTTACTTAATTTAAGTTTGTAGAGTAACAAAAAATAAAAAAGCACCCGAAGGTGCTTTTTTAATTGCGATATTTAAGCTTTGCGTTCTTGCTCTGTTGTAAGTAATTGAAAGTCATGACCTGATGGAGCTTGATAAATTCTTAAACCAAACTCTGGAATAATCGCAATCAGATGGTCAAAAATATCTGACTGAATCGCTTCATAAGCCGCCCATGCAATGGTATTGGTAAATGCATAGATTTCTAATGGCAGACCTTCGCTGGTTGGTTGCATTTGACGTACCAGAATGGTCTGGTTCTGGGCAATGCCATGATGCTGACGTAAGTAAAATTCTACATAAGCCCGGAAAGTCCCTAAATTTGTCAGGCGACGCTGGTTATAGCGTGACTGGTTGCTCAGGTGATTATTGAACTCTTCGATTTCAGACTGTTTGGCATTTAAATATTGATCGAGCAGTAAGAAGTCTTTCAGTTTTTGCTGCTCTTCATCACTCATAAAGTGAACACTGCTTTGATCCAGGAACAGTGAACGCTTGATACGACGACAACCTGACTCACTCATCCCACGCCAGTTTCTAAAGGTATCAGTTACCAGTTTGTTGGTTGGAATGGTGGTAAAGGTCTTGTCAAAATTCTGTACGGTCACGGTATGTAATGACATATCAATTACATCGCCATCCGCATTTAACGATGGCATTTCAATCCAGTCCCCGATCCGCACCATGTCATAAGAGGCGATCTGTACGCTGGCAACCAGTGACAGAATGGTGTTCTGGAAGACCAGCATCAGGACAGCAGCCATGGCACCAAAGCCGGCCAGCAGGGTGAACACATCTTTCTTGAGGAAGGTGCCTAAGATCATCAAACCGCACACAACAAACAGGATCAGCTTGATGAGCTGTAAATAGCCCTTGATCGGCTTGTTTCTTGATTTCGGATTGCGTTGATAAATCAGGTTAAAGATATTTAGTGCTTCACTGACAGTCAGTGCAAGCGTCAGGAAAATAAATGCCTGCGCACCCATTTGAACCAGAGTGACAATTTTTTCCGGTAAATGTGGAATTGCTGTAATGCCATTGAGAATGACAATTGCCGGAACAATATTTGCAAAACGGCGGCTTACACTATGCTGTGCAAAAATAGACTGGTTTGGAGACTTAAATTTTGTAATTAAATGACGAATCCCGCGAACAATAATCCGCTTCGCGATAAAGTTGGCAAGCGCTGCAAATAAAATTAAAACGGTTAAGGCCAATATCATTTCAAGCCAAGGATAATGGCTTAACTCAACCCGTGCATCACGGATAAAACCTAAATAATCCAAACTAAAATACACCTTAAAATTCTTTGAGATAGAATTGTAAGGTGTATTGGATATTTATAATAATCTGATCACAGTTTATATACGATTTGTAAGGCGTTTTTACATAAGCAGATGTATTACCACATCAGATCATCAGGAATCACATACGCTGCATATGGATCATCTTCATCAGTCGTCTGGTCATTTTTCTCATTGTTGTTGACCAGAATAAAGCCTTGCATCTTCTGGTCAATCTTATCTGCCAGCGCTTTAGGCAGATAAGCATAACTATCCTGATCCTTGGCAATGATCAGTGAACCCGCTACCAGTGCATTATAAACCTGTTGTGAAAGGTAAACCTTCTTGATTTTGCCTTCATCAATAAACTGATAGGTAACATCGCCAGCAATATCTTTTACCTTGTGCTGTTTTATCATCTGGATGATCGAGGCCTTTAGGGCTTTTTCTTCCAGAATCTTTTGCTTCTCCAGATTCAGAGCCTGATCTTTGGCCAGTTTTTCCTGTTTGGCACGATCAATTTCTGCCTTGAGGGCGGCATCGTCATTTTGCCCGGTGCGTTGTTCGTGCTGCACTTGTTTTGTCAGTTTTTTTGCTTTTTTATTATCCACCAAACCGGCTTTTAAGAGTTGGGCCTGCAATGCATTTTTAACCATAATTCAATCCAAGTGTGAGTTTGATGAAGAACGAAAATAGAAAATCCAGTATGCCATACTTAAACCGAGACTTAAGCCGGCCGGAATGAGAAAGCTGTTTAATTTTAAATAAGGATAAAGTGCACTCGCAATGAGCCCACCCAATAAAAATCCGGTAAAAATGAGCAGATGGAGAAAAATCCGGCGTTTTTCTACTTTCAGGCCCCGTGCTTTATATCCCAAGGCTAAACCGATATCGGTAAGCACGCCTGAGAGGTGGGTGGTGCGAATAATTGCGCCCTTGTAGTGGCTGACCATGGCATTTTGAACGCCCATTGCCACACAGGCCCAAAGTAGGCCATAGCGGGGGAAATAGGGTAACAATAGCCAGCTCAGGAACAGGAAGATAGCGACCAGGCTAAGAGGCAGGCCATAACGTCGTCCAAATGCGACATTACCGTTTCCCAGAATCAGGCCACTATAAAATGAACCTGTCACAAAACAGATAATGACCAGAGCAAGGTAGATAACATGTTCAGGTTGCAAGTCCAGCAAACTCATGGCCAGAATGCTGATATTGCCTGTCATGTGGGAAACGGATTGGTGTAAGAGGGTAAACAAGCCCAGAACGTTTACCATTCCGGCATTCAGGGCGAGTAGAAAAGCGCCTAGTTGAATCCAGTTGGGTAAACGTTGAAGTGGCATGGCAACCTATGGGGCTTGACGGTCTCTAAAGTCAACAGCAGCAGTAAACAGGACATCGGTAGATGAGTTCAGTGCTGTTTCAGTTGAATCTTGCAATACACTGATAATCATGCCGATCGCAACAATCTGCATGGCTATCTCGGATGATATACCAAACAGGCTGCAAGCAACAGGGATCAATAACAAAGAACCACCAGCCACGCCAGATGCGCCACATGCCGATATTGCTGCAACAACCGACAGGATGATCATGGTGCTCAGGTCGACTGGAATATGTAAGGTATGTACAGCTGCCAGCGTCAACACGGTAATCGTGACTGCTGCACCCGCCATGTTAATGGTCGCGCCAAGCGGAATAGAAACACTTGCAGTCGCTTCATTTACACCCAGACGTTGAGCGAGATCCATGTTTACAGGAATATTCGCCGCCGAACTACGGGTAAAGAATGCCGTGATGCCGCTTTCTTTCAAGCAGGTCATGACCAGTGGGTATGGATTTGCTTTCATGGTGATTGCAACCAGAATCGGGTTGATGACCAAGGCAACAAACAGCATGGTACCGATTAACACGAACAGCAGGTGTGCATAACTTTTTAAGGTGGCCAAACCGGCATCGGCAAAGGTCACTGCGACCAGACCAAAAATACCGACAGGAGCAAAACCGATCACGCTATGAATGATCTGGTTTACGGCATTGGCAACATCTGTCAGAACCTGTTTGGTGGTATCCGAACTGTGACGTAACGCCAGGCCTAAACCGATTGCCCATGCCAGAATACCAATAAAGTTGGCTTCACCAATGGCTTGTACAGGGTTTGCAATAAAACTTAAAAGTAGGTTCTTTAAAATTTCTGCAAGACTGCCCGGTGGCTGGAGCCCGCTTTCAGCTGGTAAATGTAAAAACAGCTGGCTTGGGAACATCACACTTGCGGCTACGGCACTAAAGGCGGCCAGTAACATGCCAACAATATATAACACCAGAACCGGTCTGATATTCGAGCTTTGACCAATCCGGAAATTTGCAATTGAAGAAAGGACTAAAACAAAAACCAGAATTGGTGCAACAGACTTTAATGCTTTAATGAATAATTCACCCAATAAACTTAAATAGGGTGTAAAGTTAGGAAAGAGCAGTGCTACTCCAATCCCTAGAATAATAGCGATAATAATTTTGCTAACTAAACTCAAGCGAGACAATACATTAAACATATAAAGGCCTTATAAACCTATGCACGGTTTAAGGTTAAACAAGGGCGGTATTCTATACCTAAGAACCGTGAATAATAAAATTTTTTTTGCAATTCAATTACTTTAAAAAGATCGTAAAAATTAAGACAATGTTTTTTAAAAAAAATTATGAAAACATAACACATCCTTTTGTATAAAAAAAATCCAGATAAATTGATCATTCCGCAAGCGTTTCAGGCGAAAGTGTTTGTATTGCTTGATAATGTGAGAGAAATATCTGGCCGGACAGCTGCCTGATCAAGGCTGATCTGGATAGCCTGTCCATGACAAAGCTTTTTACTTCTGACAAATGCAGCTGGATGTTGAGCTGGGACAACTCCCAGTTTAAATCTTCCAGCATTTCTAAAGCACTCAGGTCAATATTGCTAATACTTGAACAATTAATCACCACATGCTGCAATTGGTCATTCTGGCTGACTTCTGTAATCACATGACCTTTTAATACGTGGGCATTTAGAAAACTGAGGTTTTCATCTACACGAAATGCCACTACGGTTGGCGTGGTAATGACATCGTAACGCGATACATTCCTGAAATGCTGGGTGCCCTCAACCAGACCGATCACCGCAATATGCGGACGACTGATTTTCCATAGCAATAAAACAAAGGTTAAAATAATACCAATCATGAGTCCTGTCGAGATATCGATACAGGTGACCCCAAAAAAAGTAGTCCACATGGCCAGCCCATCTGCTTTTGAATACTTCCAGGTCTCGATAAAAGGTGCAAGCGTAACCAGTTTCCTGATAGAAACAAAAATGGTTGCTGCCAGAACGGCTAACGGCAGATTCTGGAAAAAACCGGTAAAATACAAGCTGACGGCAATCATGAATAGTGACGAAAGTACACCGGAAATAGGGGTTTTAGCACCGGCATCGGCATTGACAACTGTACGTGACAGGCTACCTGATACCGCAAAGCCAGCGTTAAGACCTGCTGCTATATTGGCCAGTCCTAAGGCAATAAGCTCTTGATTACTGTCCAGAGCATCCCGTTTTTGCAGGGCGGTTGCCTGAGCTATTGCCAATGATTCGACAAAGCTGATCATGGCAATCATAAAGGCACTGGGTAAAAGTTGCTGGACCAGACCCAGATTCCAGTTCGGAAAATGGAGGCTTGGCAGGCCAGTGGGGATGATGCCAACGGTTTTAATTGCAAGGTTGCTATCTTGCCATACGCTAAGTAGGACTATTGAAAATAACACCAGTACAAGAGGTAGAAGCTTGTTTAAAAAGTCGGAGCGAATCAACTTGGGGAGCAGCACAAGCACTAACACACAGATCAGGCCAAAGCCCATACCAGACCAGGTAATCTGCCGATAGTTTTGAGACAGGCTCACGAGAAGCTTGGGAATATTGCCGGTTTGTAAAGGAATATCCAGCAGGAATCTGAACTGTCCCAGGGCAATTAATAAGGCCGAAGCAATAACAAAACTCTGGATAACCGGATGACTAATCAGCTGGATTAAAAAACCAAAACGCAAAAGTCCCAATAGCATCGAAATGATACCGACCAGCAATGCAAGCAGGCAGGCAGCTTCTATATAAGCTGCTGAACCTGCCGGAAATAACGGGTTCAGTGCGGCAAAAACCATCATCGAAATAATGGCGACCGGCCCGATCGAGAGTGTGGTACTGCTCCCTGTAAATGCATAAATAATCATGGGCAGTATGCTGGCATAGATGCCCATGATCGGAGGCAGACCCGCCAGCATGGCATACGCCATGCCTTGTGGCACCAGCATTGCCAGTACGATAAGTGCGGCGATCAGGTCTGACTTGAAGCTTGAAAGTCGATATTCACTTAACCATTTACTTGCAGGAAATAGTCGGATTACATTTCGGGGGAGCAATTTCATGCATAATAGTCTAAATCATAAATTCAGATATATTATGCAGAAAAAGTGCTAAAGAAAGCCAGGGTGAACATGCTTTATTCAAAAGTCATATATGAGGACAATAATGCTCATATAAGGTGTTTAAGATCGCTTTAAGTTTCGGATCGAGAATCGAATAAAAGATTTGTTTACCATCACGGCGGGTAGAAACAGCATTACTTTTTCGAAGCATCATAAGTTGTTGAGACAGGGTCGGTTGGAAGATCTGGGTTAACTCCTCAATTTGTGAAACATTTAACTCTTGTTTCGCTAAATGGCACAAAATAATTAACCGATCGGTATTGGCCAGAGACTTAAGTACATTCACAATTGTACCCGCAGACTCTCTCATTGCGTCGATCTCAAAATCCTTTTGCATACTTATACTCACTACGTTACAGCCGAAGCTAGTATAAAGTCAGCGCAAGCAAAAATTGTAGTAAAACTGAATAATTGCAATGGTTTTTAATGAAAATATATATCAATAAAATTGATAAAATGATTGAGAAATGTTGATTAATACATGCTTTGCTTGGAAATTGTGAGCTGCTTTGCGATATGTAATTTTAATGTGATTTATTTTGAATTTTGGCGAGAAGGGAGGATCAAAATGTCTTTTATTGTTTAATTGGGCTAATAAATAAAATTAAGTGCTTAATTTAATTAACTAATATAAAAAAACTAAAAAAAAGATTGTGCTTCATAAAAAAATAGCTATAATGGAAAACAAGACAGAACGATCTGTCTGCATAAGAAGGATCGGGAGTACGTAAGTGCAACCGCCAGAGGGTAATAATTTTTATTATTCTTTTACACTCAGACGCAAGCGTGAGCAACAATAATAATTATAAATCACGCTTTATTTTTTTTAAACTATATATTCATCAATATTTAAACTCTGTCAGTATTATCCCTTTTTGAAAAAAAGGGATAATCTCTGGTTATGCAAACTCTCTTTCAAAGTTGATCAGGTGTTCAACGCGTTTCCAGTACTCATCCATTTCAACCGAGTGTTTATTCACATGAGCCTGAATGGTCATGCCATCAAGAATGCTGACAATGAGTGTTGCAAGATGAGTAGGATTACGGATATCTAGCTGGGTCAACAGATCTTTCACCAGCGCAGTTAACCAGATCTTGTACTGGGTTGCAGGCTGCAATGTGGATGGATAAATCTTGATCACTTCTTCCAGTGCTTTCTGGAACATACAGCCATTAAAGTCTTCACTATTAAACCAGGCAGCATACCAGTGAAAAATCGCTTTAAGCTGACCCAAGTGGTCGTTTGGATCACACTCAGCCAGGGTCGCATTTAAGGAAGCTTGCAGGTTGATATTACGCTGTATCAGACATTCTTCAATAAGTTTTTCCTTTGAGGGGAAGTATTTATAGAAGGTCATTTTTGCAACGCCAGATTCACTGATAATACGATCTACACCGATCGAGTTATAACTGTGCGAATTAAAAAGTCTTAATGCAGTGTTAATAATATCTTCTTTTTTTGACATATAACGCCTCAAGTTAGCCCATCACCAAGAGCATCATGTTGCATTTCATCATGCAATTTTGGCAGGGATTCTACATGGTATTTAAAAAATATCATAGTGGAAAATAATAATATTTATTTAATTGATCCTGCCGGTTTTGTTTTCAAGGGGAGGATATAAAAAATTAAAGCTCTGAATATGGAGCAAATATGCAGGATTGTTTTTTTTAAATCCATTTCGTGTTGTACAAAAATTACGGGATGATAGGGGGCATAATTCATCTATCTGTTTTTGAAAGATAAGTACCAAGCCTGAATAATCTTGAACAAATGGAAAATAATCATAAAAATTTAATTGTTGTTTGATATGGTTTATTTATCTGGAAGCAGAAAAATATTGGAAATTTGCCTGAATGCACGGGCTTAATAAAATGGTAATATTTATATGCTAATAATCCAAGTTAAAATAAATGGCTGACTTTAATCGCATAATTTTCTATTTTTTGATTTGTCTGGTGTTATGACAGGCCTGTGTCCAGCCCGAAGCTGTTTGTTCAGATAGTGCTGGATGAAGCGTTTCAGACGGGTGCCTTGTGGGCTGTTTATTTGTTCTTCGCTGAAAGCTCAAAATTTGTATATATTTTTTAGTGAGGACAGGTTCATGCAATTTGAGGCAAATTTTGGTTCAGGTGATAAATATTTTTTTCGAATTGTGATTGTTAAATAATCGGGAAGTAAACAGAATTGACAGGAATGTCAAAATTTATGGCTTTAAAAGTACCAAAGCAGAAACATGGATTTTAACCGGGAATGCACAATAGAGCACATCGCTGCTCTATCGTGCCGGAATATCTACTGGAAGAGTTTAGTTTGGTGGCAATAACATTACTATTGCATTGTTGAGTAGAAGCGCAATATCTTCCAGAACCTCTGCCTGATTAAAACGTTCATCAAGTAACAGGCTTTCACCATCTGCAATCTGTTTTAAATAAGGCACAAAGGCTGCAGAAATACAAACCGTATCGCCATTTGCCCAGAACTCAAGGGTATCGCCCTGTTTGCGGTAAAGTAATCTTGAAGCCGGTTCTAAAATGATCTGGTAATCTGCACCAATCACTTCAGCAACATCATTCGCATCGACTTCCTCTGGTTCTGGAATGTTGTTCGGATAACTTGCTTCACTCATGTAGGCCATGATGGCTGCATCAAACTCAGGTGCCTGGGTGAGGTAGTCCAATAACCGGTTTTTCAGATAGGTAAACTCGGTACTGTTAATTTCGCCGAGATGTGCTGTCTGTTGACGTGCAATATCTGCCAATGGATTTTTGAGTGAGGTGTTTTCTGCAAATTTATCGCTGACCTGATCAATCATCTCAGAAAGATTTGGCATACGGAAACCAAAAGAGTAGGTCAGGCAATCATCTTCGGCAACGCCATAATGCGATAAGCCAGGTGGTACATAGAGTAAGTCACCCGGAGCCAGTACTTCATCAAAATGCACATCCATTTCAGCCAGGAGTTTGAGTGGCTGGTCTGGCAGGAACCGGGTTGATTCGTCACACATTTGGCCCAACTGCCAACGACGGTGTCCATGACCCTGCACCAGAAATACGTCATAAAAGTCGAAGTGTTTGCCAACAGAACCGCCTTTTGGTGCATAAGACACCATGATATCGTCACGACGCCACTGCGGGATAAACGGAAATTTTTTCCACAGTTCTGCAATATCGAATGAGTAATGGTCAACGGCCTGCACCAGAAGCGTCCATAGGTTTGGCAGTTTCTGGAAGTCACCTTTGGTGAGTGGTGATGATTTGACATGCCACTCATTTGGGTTCTTGTTTTTTTGGCGGATCAGGCGGGCTGTGACATGTTCTTCCAGCGCCAGTTCCTGTACGTCGGCTGGCTCGAGCAGACCAATGATTTCAGGCATGGCATTACGAACCAGTAACGGTTTTTTTTGCCAATATTCATTAAGAAACTGTTCTGCGGTAATGCCGCCGAGTACCGCTAAAGATTGAGACATGGGAAATAAAACCAACAATATTTAAATTGGGGCTATTGTCCCTTGAGTTGAATGTTGGTGCAAGTCCTGTATCAAACTGCCGAAAGCACCATAAATCTGCATTAAAAGCCAGACAATGTACTTAATCTTGATCAATTGGATGCGTATTCGTTCACAGCCTTTCAAAAAAACAGTATGCTTAACAGGCAAAAAGGAGCATACATGTATCAAGTACTGGCAAGAAAATACCGTCCACGTAATTTCAATGAGTTAGTGGGGCAAAACCATGTTTCTCGTGCGTTAACCAGCGCATTGGAACGCGGCCGTTTGCATCATGCCTACTTGTTTACAGGTACGCGTGGCGTAGGTAAGACCACAATTGCCCGTATTTTGGCCAAATGCCTAAACTGTGAAACAGGTGTGACCTCGACGCCGTGTGAAGTGTGTACCACCTGTAAAGCCGTAAATGAAGGCCGTTTCATAGACCTGATCGAAATCGATGCGGCTTCACGAACCAAAGTCGAAGATACGCGGGAACTTCTTGATAATGTTCCTTATGCGCCAACACAAGGCCGGTTCAAGGTTTATCTGATTGACGAAGTGCATATGCTTTCGACCCATTCATTTAATGCCTTGTTAAAGACGCTGGAAGAGCCGCCTGAGCATGTCAAGTTCCTGTTTGCGACCACAGATCCACAAAAATTACCGATTACCGTGATTTCACGTTGCCTGCAATTTACCTTGCGTCCTTTGGCTGTAGATGAAATCACTGAACATTTGACTGCAATTTTAACCAAAGAACAGATCGAAGCAGATCAGGATGCGATCTGGCAGATTGCAGAATCTGCACAGGGCTCATTGCGTGATGCTTTGTCATTGACTGATCAGGCGATTGCCTATGGTCAAGGCGCCGTACATCATCAAGATGTCAAAGACATGTTGGGCCTGATTGACCGAACCATTATTTATGATCTGATTCTGGCCATCCATCAGAATCAGCAAGCACGCGTGAGCCAGTTGTTATTGCAATTTAGACAGCAAGCGCTTGATGTCTCTCTGGTACTGGATCAACTGGTTTCAACCTTACATGAGCTGGCGTTATTGCAATATTTGCCAGATCTTGCCCTGAAATATAGTGAAGAAATCAACCAGAAAATTTTGCAACTGTCGAAGTTGATTTCTGCCCAGGATCTGCAACTTTATTATCAGATTGCCTGTAAAGGGCGGGCAGAGTTACAGCTGGCCGTGACACAGGAGCAAGGCTTTGAGATGACGGTGTTGCGCCTGCTTGCATTTAGACCGATGAGCCTGAATGAAGTCACTGTAAATGCAACGCCAGTTCACCAGCTTGCAGCGCCAGAAGTTCAGCAGCCTGCACAACATGTCAATACAGAAAATCAGCTTGCGGTTCAGCAAGAAGCCGTTAATGCTGAACCTGAACCTGAACCTGAACCTGAACCTGAACCTGAACCTGAACCTGAACCTGAACCTGAACCTGAACCTGAACCTGAACCTGAACCTGAACCTGAACCTGAACCTGAACCTGAACCTGAACCTGTTGCACAAAAACCGGATAGCAACCTGATGGTATTTGATGCAGAAGACGGCCAGTTGATTGGTCTGGAAACTTCGCAACAGGCAGAAGTTGTTCAATCGAATATTGCAGATTCGGAAGAGGTTCTGATTTTTCCGGTTGAAGAACATGCTGATACAGCGCCATCAGTAGATGAAGCAAGCCTTCAAGCGCAGCCCGTGGCAGAGACAGAACCCGCTGTTACGGCCATTGATGAACCAGTTGCGCAAACAGCTATGGAGTTAACAGCTGCTACCGTTGTGACTGCTGCTGGAGATCCGGACAATCTGATGCCGCAAGACATTCTCAAGTTGCGTGAGCAGAGTCTGGAAGGTGAATGGAATCTGGAAAAATGGGAATACTGGTTTAGAACCAGCCAGCTGTCACCTGCAGTGCAGGAACTGGCCCAGCATGGCATTATGCAAGGACAGATCAATGGTACTTCGGTGTTCCTGATTCCTCAGGAATATGAAGGGATGCTGACACAATTACAGCACGGTCTGGAAGAAGCTTTGAAAGCGCAATGGCCTCAGACGCACTTCAGTGTGCAATATGGTGCAGTTGATTCAAATACACCTTTATTGATGCAGAGCCAGCGTAAGCAAAAAGCATTTAATCGTGCTGTCGAGCTACTATATCAGGAACCAACGATTAAGAGTCTGGTTGAAACCTTTGATGCAGAATTGCACAATATTCAATTGAAACCTTAAATTTTTCACCGCGAAAGGCAAAGCTTCAATGTTTTGCCTCTTGTTCCTTATATTATTGATCAGGCAATTGATAGAAGCAAAGAGCTTCCCGCATGGCTGGCGGTATCGCAATACTTTTCCGGTTTTTGCGATCAACAAATACATGCACAAAATGTCCCTGAGCTGCCGCTTGCTGTTGTCCCTGTTTGAAAATCGCCAGTTCATAACGGAGTGAAGAATGGCCAATTTTCCCAATCGCAACACCGACCTCAATCATTTCCGGAAAGGATAGCTCCTGTAAAAAGCTACAGGCAGAATCGACCACCAGACCAATGATTTCACTGGTGTGAATATCAAATCCGGTTTTCTGAATCAGTAACGAGTTGGCTGCGGTATCGAAATAACTGTAGTAAGTCACGTTATTGACATGACCATAGATATCGTTGTCAGCCCAGCGGGTCTGGATCGGGAAAAAGAATTTAAACTGTGCCCGTGTTTTTAAAACTGGTTTGCTCATGCATAGATCGCCTGATAAATCTGTAAAGCATCTTGTTCAGTCATTTCTCTTGGATTATTTTGCAAAAGCCGGGTTTGCAGCATGGCGTCCTTTGCCAGTTGTGCAAGTTTGGCCTCAGGAACATCCAGTGCCTTTAATTTCAGAACCAGACCACTTTGATCGAGATGGTTTTGCATATGATCAATAAATAAATCACACAAGCCATCGGTACAGCCAGTACTTCGCGGGTCTAAGAGTTGCATTAACTCGGCATAATGCTGTTTGGCCTTGGGGGCATTAAACTTTAATACTTCTACCAGTACCAGAGCATTGGTATGGCCATGTGAAAGGTGGAAGTGACCACCCAGCGGATAGGCAAGCGCATGGACTGCACCGACTGGCGCATTGGCAAAAGCCTGACCTGCCAGCATTGAACCTACCAGCATATTTTGACGTGCTTCCAGATCATTACCGTTTTTAAGTACTTTGGTCAGGTTGCTGTTGAGCAATTGCAATGCGTTTTTCGCCAGCATATCTGCGTAGAAATTTTTTTTAATACTGGAGGTATAGGCCTCAATGGCATGAACCATGGCATCTATACCTGTTGCCGCTGTAATATGTGCGGGCAGAGCCTGAGTAAAGGTTGCATCCAGAATGGCAACATCTGCATACAAGACAGGTGAAACAACGCCCATTTTGGTGGTTGCGCCGGTGGTAACGATTGAAATGGGTGTAACTTCCGAGCCTGTACCGGCCGTGGTTGGAATCAGGATCAGTGGTAAACGCGGTGCTCTGGCCTGATTAACGCCATAGATTTCGCTCAGGTTTTGTTGTTGTTGCGGATGAGCAAGCAAGGCAATCAGTTTGGCCACATCCATTGAGCTACCGCCACCAAAGCCCAATACCACATCAATTTTTTCCTGCTTGGCAAAATCAGCTGCTTCCAGAATGATATGTTCTGGCGGATCAGCCTGAATATCTGAATAAATGATATGTGCCAGATCCAGCTGTTGTAAAATGTCCAGGATGGGTTGATGCAACTGATGCTGGATCAAGCCTGCATCAGTCACGATGAGTGCTTTATGGTAATGCTGCCGGGTTAAAATATTTTTAAGTTCTTGTATAGAACCTAGACCCGCAATGATGTTGGGGACAGTTTGAAATTGAAACGGGTTCATACATACATCCTTATTTTCTTCATAAATACAATATTTTTATATAGCGTAACGACACACTGCCCAGATAAATTAACATAAGACGCGCTTAAAAAGTGTAACAAGCCTAATTTTACCGGAGCAGGCGACAGGTCTCTCCTTAGCATCAGAGGGCACTGGCGTTAACGGAGCAGGTTTTTCGCCGTAGAGGAAGCGCGTTGTGCGTGAATAAAAACTTATATCGTTGTTTTTTTAATGAAAATTCACATCTTTGGCTTATGTGTGTCTATATTGATTAAATTCAGATGCCTTTATTATGATTAAGTCCAGAATGATATATCGACAAAGAATATCGTTTGTGCCACTTAAGTACCAGATTGAGGCTGGTCAATAGTAATTAGAGACTCTATATAATCCCATGATTTTTCTATGGTGATATGGTCTTTGTTTATATTGGCGTATACAGTCATGCCATCAAGGATATTAATAAAAATTGAAGATAGGATATAAGTATGCTTGACCTTTAATCCTGAAAAAAGAGTTTCAGTTAAATCATGTAGCCAGTCTCTATAGTCCATGATTGGCTGGTTAAGAGAAGGGTATTGCTTGAGTATGTTAATACTGGCTTTTTGAAACAGGCAGCCATTAAACTGTTCGGACTTGAACCAGTTTAAATAGTAGCTATAAATTGCCTTAATTTTTCCTAAATAATCATCATCCTTAAAGGATTCTAAATTACAATTAATTTTTGACTGGATTTCTTCTGCTCTTCTGGCTAGACATGCCTGTATCAATTTTTCTTTAGAAGGGTAGTATTTATAAAAAGTCATTTTAGCAACATTAGAGTCTTGTATAATTCGATCTACACCAATCGAAGTGAAATTGTGCTGGTTAAATAAATATAAGGCTGTTTGAAGAATAGTTTCTTTCTTTGACATGCTATTTATCCCTGACTTTTTTAAAACTATAAAATACAGTTTGGAAAACATTCTGTTTTTAAATGGATTTTACCTCATAAATATATACAAGGATTAATTTAAGCGGAGGATTTTATATTAATTATTTCTAGATGAATATTGCTTTTTACAGAACAGCTATAAATAAATTGGCAGATACATTTCTTTATCAATAAAAATACAATGTTATTTATGCAAAGTATTAGTTTAAATATAGATATTTTTAAATTTCTTTCAAAAACAAGCAAATAATTTTATTAAGAGGGTTCTCTGGTGCAATAGGTTGTTGGTCGAAGAAATTTACGTATCAGTACAGTTCAGGTATGCAGGAAACTATATGTTGTTAGATTTAGAAAACATTCAAAACCCTCGTAGAAAAGCACTTGATGAAATAATAGGAAGCGTTCCACTTAGCCTTTGGGTCAAGAATATTGGCTTCATTACCAGGCTTAAAACCTTAATCTCTAATCATCCGATATCTAAACATCCGGCAATACAACTACTTAACTCTGGTGAGATTGATAAAGAATATCTGTTAAATATTCATTTAGAATATAGACATGCAATTGTGCAAATCTTTACAGATGCATTGCTGATGGCTCAATACCAGACCAAACAGCTTGAGCCGCGCCTTGGAGCAGGATCAAAAATGTCACCTCGCTTTCTGTTGACTCTCAATGTATTGGATGAGTTTGGTTTCCAGCCTGGAGTAGATCAGGAAGGGTATTATCTGGGCAATCCAATATATGCGCATTATCCTTTATTTGAGCAAGTCTTAAATAATTTTAAAGCGGATGAAATCAAGCGTAAAACATTTAAACCTTCTGCTATTGCAGATAAGGTGCGTATGTATTTAGAAAATTATTTTGATAATTATAAGGCCACAGTTGCATTACTTGCTGTGGCTGAAGTCGAGGTTATATTATTTAGCCCAGCTTTACGTCAGGCGACCAGAGCTGTCGGATTAAATGTGGATCAGGGTTATTACCATGTTCACGGCACATCACTAGACCCGAGCAATGATGCCGCAGATGATGATCATGAAAATGATCTGTGGTATATATTGGCCCAGGCATGTGAGGAAGATGATTATAAGTTTATAACCAAGGTTTGTCTGGAGTATTGTGATTTATGGCAAGAGTTTTGGGATCGGCAATTTCTTGGTTTTAAGTTATCCCATTCTAAATAGTCCTGGCTTTATTACGTTCTTTTAAGGTTTTAATCAGGATTTTATTTTTTAATTAATAAACACAAGCCCTCTATTGAGGGCTTTATTTGCTAGCTCAAAATAAATACATCAGTCAGATAAAAGGTAGAGATGCATTAAATGCTATTTTAATAATTAAAGTTTGTTTTAGTTTTTGTTATTTGGTTGGAAGTAATTAATTGCATACTTAATATATTCCTTATATATAAATAACAGGATTTTTAGAGCGAGCCCACTAAGTAAAAGATGACAGGTTGTTGCTGATGGTATCTATAAAATTCGCCATGATTTTATTTACCGGTTCTGCATGAGTTAAATTGGCAGCATGGCCTGCCTCTGCGATAATGGCCAGTTCTGCGTTTAGGCGTGTAGCCATATCTTTAGCCCGATCCAGGCTAATGGCGATATCGTTTTCTCCATGAATGACCAGAGCGGGCAGATTAAGCTTTTCGATATCGTCGGATATATCTTTACGATCAATAAGTGCATTAAATGATGCAGCAAGGTTATGCGGTTTCCAGCCTTTCCATTTTTCTTGCCATAAGAACCTTTCGGGTGCGTTGTCGCCGAGAATGACACTGGCAATAAAATCAGATACTTCCTGTGTCAGGCCGTTGTTTATCCAGTCATCAATGAGTTGCTGATAATGTCCCAGTTTTTCTTGATCTTCCAATTGTGCCTGTGTATCGATTAATACCAATGCACTCACCCGGTCAGGGTACTTTAAGGCGCAGCGTAATGAGAGGTATCCGCCCTGACTCATTCCGACAAGTATGGCCTTGTCGATGTGTAAGGTATCCAGAATGGCAACCAGATCATCCGCAGAATCATAATAATTAAATAGTTCAATTGACTCACTTGCAGTCTGGCCATGGCCTCTTTCATCCCATGCAATGCAGCGATATTTATCTTTAAAAAACTCAATTTGTGAGTGAAACATGTCTTGGTCCATCAATAGACCATGAGAAAAGACAATGGCTATAGAGCCATGACCAGCATCTGTATAATATAAAGATTGTCCATTATGCATCAGATAGGGCATTGTAGTTTTCCTTATAAAGCTAAATGATATTGATAAAATAATTTAAAATGATGGATTAATATTTGGTTTAAATTGTCTTAACCCGTCATAGAACTCAATAGATAGGCGATAGGTTGAGCACACCCCAGAATATACCAGTACTTTCTTAAAACCTAATCGTATAAGGGGTGGTGTTAGCCGGTTGAAATGAGAGTTTTAAGCGAAATGGCTATATTGTAATTATATGTAATTAAAGCGTGGCTTTTTAGTTTTAAGCAATTAGTTGTTAACCGTAATTGGGTGTAAGAGATTGAATTATTTTATTTGTTTTTATAGGTTTGTGGTTTTTCTAAAGATACATAAAAATGCGCAAATGAAATTTATTTAGAACAATGTAAATTTTGCAGGCTTTGTAATTTGTACGTGGCGATTAGCTTCGCTAATTAAGTCATCAAGTACATAATTTTAAAGAGTATAGAGCATGAAAAATCTAATGATTTCTTTTGTAGCACTATGTGCAATTTCAACCAGTACAATTGCTGCTGACATTTTTGTTCCTGAAACAGCTGCTCCTGAAGCAGCGATGAAAATCACGACCTCTGGCAAAACGCTTGTTGATCAAAAGTCTTCTGCCTTGGGGTTTTGGGAGTGTACCCCATTTCCTCAATATCCTTGGGAAAGACGTTGCCCATAATTTTTGATCAGCAACAAAAACCGAATATGTAGATAGAAAGTCGTACAGCCTGATTTTAATCTCATATTGAATGGCCACATCTTGTGGTCATTTTTATTTTCAAAATGAAGCAGTTGGGTTGCTCGAACTGATCATTAACAGCTCTATAAGGAGGGAACGTGCTTATTGATAGCAGGATTTAGTCATTTAAAACCTGTTGTGGTATTTATTGGTAATTTTTCAGAGAAATGAGACAGTGAAAAATAAAATCTGATCAAATTGAGCCGGATTGCGCCAGATCTGGTGTATATCCTTAATGCTAAAAAAGTACATATTCATAAAGAATATTCAATAGAGATCAACACGATTTCCTTTCAAATCAATGCAATTTTTGACAAAATACCTGAGGTCAGCGTAGCCAGCTCAGGCATAATGACATTGAGCAGTTTTGCCTTTATTTTGCAGGAATTTTGCATGCAATATTTTTATCTCCTTATAAAACAAAATATTGGAATGATTTTCAAATGACAGCACAATATAAGGTGTTATGTGTCTGTTTAGGAAATATTTGCCGTTCTCCAACTGCCGAGGCAATCCTCAGACATTATTGCGATCAGCATGGTCTGGCCGTGATGGTTGATTCGGCAGGAACCAGTAATTATCACCCCAATAAGGCGCCCGATGCACGCAGTCAACAGCATGCCATCAAACGCGGCTATGATTTGTCTGCTTTGAGAGCAAGGCAAATCCGTCTGGAGGATTTTGTCGAGTTTGACCTGATTCTGGCGATGGATCATGACAATTTTGATGATATTCAAGCACTCAGTCAAAAAGCGATTCAAAAGTTTGGTATAGCACAGATCCGGGCGAAAATTGCCTTGATGAGTGAGCACGATCCTCAATTTAGCCAACAGGCTGTGCCAGATCCTTATTATGGCGGTAGAGACGGGTTTGAGCGTGTGCTCGATCAATGTGAGTCCAGCAGTCAGGCCTGGGTCGAGATTTTTAAGAAGCAACTAAAAGCAGGGTTACAGGATTTAATTTAACATGCAAGTCAAAGAGCAGTTTTCGCTTAAACATTTAAATACATTAAATCTTAATGCAGTTGCTTCACATTATATCCAGATCAGTCAGCGCGATGAGGTTGTGGCTGCACTGGATTTTGCCGAGCAGCATCAACTTAACGTTCTGGTGTTATCTGGTGGCAGTAATGTGTTGCTGCCCCGGCAGCTCCAGGCTTTGGTACTACATTTGAATATTCAGGGTATTGAGCTTGTTGGGCAAGATGCTGAAACAGTGACGGTACGGGTGGGTGCAGGTCAGGTGTGGCATGACTTTGTTTTATATAGCACCCGACAACAGTGGTATGGTTTACAGAATCTGGCCCTGATTCCGGGGCTGGTCGGGGCTTCTCCTGTCCAGAATATTGGAGCTTACGGGGTTGAGGTGGGAGAGTTTATTGACTCGGTACAAGTGTATGACCGTAATTTAAAACAATTTGATTCAATTCCTGCACATGCATGCCAATTTGCTTATCGGCACAGTATTTTTAAAGACGATCCCAACCGTTACATCATTGTCAGCGTCACATTCAGACTGTTGAAGAAAGCCGAGCTTAGGCTGAATTATGGGGATCTGAAACAAGCTGTAGGTAATGAACTGACTGCAGAAAATTTACAAAACCAGGTCATTCTCATCCGTCAAAGCAAATTGCCAGATCCTAAACAATTCCCCAATGTTGGAAGCTTTTTTAAGAATCCGATTTTGTCTCAAGCCGAATTTGACAAAATTACTCAACAATTTCCAAACATACCGCATTATCCACAGCCAGACAGCAATGTTAAAGTGGCAGCAGGCTGGCTGATTGACCAGACTGGCTGGAAAGGCAAGCAATTAGGGCCTGTTGGCATGTTCCAGAAGCAGGCTCTGGTGCTGGTCAATTATGCCGATGCAGCGCTTACGGATGTACAAAACACCTATAAGGCTGTACAAAGTGATGTAAAACAAAAGTTTAGTATTCAGCTGGAGCCTGAACCTGTGTTATACAGTGAGCACGGTTTAATTCAAGCTCATAGTGGATGAGGAGATTTATGGCTAAAGTACATTGGATGGTCAGTTTAGTACGAGTAATTACCATATTATTCGTGCTATTGGGCTGTTTTGTGCTTTTTTTATATTCGCCTTTTTATTCACAGCTGGTTGTTAAGGGACTGAACCGTTTTGTGCCGGTCGATGTCAATGAAGTCGCGGCCCAGAGCCAGAAACCTGCTGCCCTGAGTGAGCATGAAACCCTGGAGCCGGGGTCTAATTTATGGATCGCCCGACAGGCTTATCTCAAGCTGATGGAAAGATCACTCCAATCGGAAAAATCTGAAGATTTAAGGCTGATTCAGGCACGTTATAAATTACTGCAACAACTGATTGTTGAAGAACAGGAAAAAGAAAAGGCTGAAGAAAAGAACCCGCCAAATATTTTACTGATGAGTGAGCGACCTGAACAGGATCAGGAAAGCTCGGCAGTAACGGTTACAACGCCTTTAGACTTTTTGCAATGGAACACGCCTGATAATCAGGCTTTAATGGGCAAATATATCGCTTTTTTAGAAACATATCCGATTGCATTGCCTGTCAATGAGCAGGATAAAGACGAAACCAATAAAGACCTGGTTGAATTGAAAAAGAATAAAGAAGGTACGCCTGAGCCTCAAAATAGGTCTCAGCCTAATGCCATTGTGGTCTTGGGCGGTGGTCTGACCTTGGGAGCAAATGGTAAGGATATTGTGGTCAATAACTACACCCGCCTGCGTCTGGAAAAGACCCTACAGGTTGAAAAAAAATATGCCTTGCCGATTGTTCTTAGTGGTGTGGAAGCGCCTTATATGCAGGCCTGGCTAAAAGAACGTGGTATAGAAGCAAAATTACTTGAAAACCGGAGTATGAATACTTGTGAAAATACCAGATTCAGCTCTTTATTGCTTCAGAAGAAAGGTGGTGCGCCTACGGTGATTCTTATTACCGATGAATATCATATGCCACGTACCCGTCGTTTGTTTGCCCTGAGTGGCATAGAAACCGTACCTGTGGTTGCACCAATGCCAACCACCCTGACAGACTGGCGTCCGAGTGAGCAGAACTATGACCACAGCCGCCGTGCCAATTATGAAATGCTGGCAACCATTCGTGATATGTTGTTTGGTTCAAGTGATTGTCGAGAGATACCATAATGTCCAATATTCCATTTTTAAATCCGACGATCTTAAAACAGCTGGATTTGCCAGTTCCGAATCGTGAAACCACGCCACTGGTTCTGGAAGCGCTGGATTTATCGGGCATTGCAGAAGCTTCAAAACCATTGCAAGCCTATCGCAAGCTTTACGGTCTGGATTTGCTGGATTGTGAGCATTGGCAAGGCTATGTAGAAATGCCTTTGTTCCGTTTGCATGTGCAGGTCTTTCAGCCCAAGCAAGAAAAAATACAGGGCACAGTCTGTTTATTGCATGGCTATCTGGAGCATAGCGGAATTTATCAGCCCATTATCAAGGAAATCCTGGAACAGGGCTTTAGTGTAGTTACTTATGATTTGCCGGGGCATGGTCTCAGTAATGGTTCACCGGCCAGCATCCAGAACTTTGATCATTATCAGCAAGTCTTGCATGCGGTTTATGAGGCAGTGCATGGTGCCAGACAGTTGCCAAAACCCTGGCTGGGAATAGGTCAGAGTACGGGCGGTGCCATCTGGATGCACCATTTGCTTGAGTTTGCCGAACGCCGTGAAGATCCGTTTGTAGACCGGGTGTTGTTGTTATCTCCACTGATCCGGCCTGCGAAAACCGCATGGTGGCATAACTCGGTTGGGCTTGGCATTATCCGGCGTATTAAAAGTCAGGTGCCGCGACATTTCCGCCGCAATAACCATAATCCCGAATTTCTGCGTTTTATCCGTTTGACCGATCCGTTACAGCCGCGGATGATGGGAATGGACTGGATTCTGGCCATGTCAAAATGGATGCTGGAAATGGAGCAACGTCCGGCTTGCCGTATTCCTGTCTGGCTGGCACAGGGGGCACTCGACCAGACGGTAGACTGGCGTTATAACATTGAATATATTCGCCGTAAGTTCAGGTTGCAGACTTTGCTCATGTTAGAAGAAGGTTCGCATCAATTAATTAATGAACGGGCCGATATCCGTGCAGCGCTGACCGGCTTGATTCCTGCCTTTTTGCATGCCAAACCAAATTACTATTATTATTGATTTTGCTTTGTTAGTGTTCATTTAAATGCTAGAATTTCTAATATTATAAAAAATATCAATATATTAGATATTCGGGGAAATAATGAAAAAAGGGACATTCAGGGGTTTTTGTGTCTTTATTCTGCTCGGCGCTGCCTTTCAGGTTTATGCCGAAGAGCTCTATAAATGTGTAACCAGTCAGGCAATAACCTATCAAAGCCGGCCGTGTCCGGTTCAGGCGAGCCAGAGAACAGCGTGTACGGGTTCGGCTGCTGATGGATTTACCGGCGATTGCCGTCAGCTGGAGCAGCAACGACAGCAAGCCATCACTATTGAAAAAAATGCTTATACGCAAGATCTGGCCGCAAATAAAACCAGAGCCATAAGCTCGAAATCTGCATTTCAAAGAACCGTGCTTGAATTTAGTCGCTGCAAACAGCGCGTTATGGCTTTGCAGAGATTGGCAGCATATGGTGATCGGCCTGCGCAGTTACTGGAAAATAACAGCCTGCTTTATGCAGCCAGAATCTGTACGGAAGATGGCGGGGTTTATTTAAGCTGCAATGCAAGTACCAATACGCTACTGACCCAGACCAGTTCGACCTGTTCATTTAAACGTTAATGCCGGGTTAACTTAAAGCTATTTATTTTCAAATATTAAAAATAACAGGGAAATGCGCAATGAAAGCAGCATTAATTGTCATCGGGGTGATTTTCACAGTTTTCTTATTGTTAAATCGTTGTTCACAGCATGAACCGGCAACAGCACAGACAATACAGAACAATCCAGTTGAACAACGGCAAACCACGCTAGATCAGATCGTTCTGTTACAGCCACTGAAGCAACATGCGTTTAAAGATTACGAAACAATTCAGCAAACGGCCAATGCGGCAGTTCAACCTGAAGAAATGCTGGCCGCAGTCAACAGCACGTTGTGGTGGAAGCTTCGAGAGATTGTCGAAAAGCAGGCGGATGATGAGGGGCAACGTTTATGGGCGAAAGCGTATTTACAGCAACTGTATGATGCTAAAAGGAAAGGCAATTGTTTTGCTGTCGCATTTCCTTTGTATGGTAAAACGACGATCGATGAACGAAGAAACTTGCTGAGTATTGCTACACAGCAACAGACCGCGGCTGCGCTGAATTATATTTTAACCCATCAAGGTTCACGTTCAGTGGTTGACCGTATGCAAGCCCCGCCAGCGTGGATTCAAATTGCAGAAAAGCTAAGGCAGGATTATGGCGCTGATGCCGATCTGCTCAATGCAGGTGAAACTGCACCCGATAAAAACAGGCAATGTGAAGTGGTGATACGGAGCTTTGAATACATTTTATCTTTACCTGCCGAACAACAGGGGCCGGTGCTTCGCTGGATGCTGGACCGTCATATTGCCGTGAGTGTTTTTTAGATGAAATGGTGGAGTAAAAATGCGCATCTTAATGTCAAGCAGAACTGGATCCGGGCTGTATTTATTTTTGCTGTAAGCATTATTTTGATTGCATGTAGTCAGGTGAAGCATGAGCCTAAGGCAGGAGAATATGGCGAAAAGCTGGTAAATTCGATCCTGTTAACCCCGAGTGAGATTCAGGCTTTAAACAAGGCCGTTATGGATCCACCGAAGGATGCTTTTCAACGGCCAAATGTGGGGATCAGTTTTCAGGCGGATGCAGCCCAAAATCCTTACCGTTTTGTGCTGGTTGTGAAAGGAACCACCGTGCAAGCCGGAAAAACCGAGTTAAAGTGGATCGGGGGCGTACAAAGTGAAAATTCCAATGGTTATCATCCTGAAGTTTTTCAGAGCGATGATTCGCATGGTTATGAGGCCAATGAATCCATATTATTGGTGGTTAGCTCAGATCCATTTTCAGTAAGTGAGTCAAATAACGGCATGAATTATGCGGTTCAGGCCGAATTGATGGAAGCTTCAAACCTTCAGTTCCAGTCTGTCGAACTACAAATCTGGCAGGGTAAGGGCTCACAATACAATTAGACTGCTTATCTGAAATTTTTGCTAATCCTGATGATGGCAATTTTTGGGATTTACCGCTTTATTGGCCGGTAGTCCAGCTTTTATATGCAAAAAAAAACCACTCGAAAGTGGCTTTTTTTAAGGCTTAGAAACGGTTTGGATCGGCAAGTTTCCACATGCGATAGTAGAAATTGTCCTCATCTTTTAAATCACCCAGCAGCAACTCATTTTCCTTTAAGAAGAAATGGATTTGTGCATAGTTCTTGATTTCACGGTCATTCATGCGTTGCGCTAAATGATGTGCCTTGATTTCAGAAGGATGATTCAGACCGGCTGCTGCGATCATTTCAGATAATGCATGTAGTGTGTTTTTATGGAAATTAAACACGCGTTCGCCTTTGGTTGGGACATCAATGGCTTTTTGGCGGTCTTTATCCTGAGTGGCGACACCCACTGGACATTGGTTGGTATGGCAGCTTTGTGCCTGAATACAGCCCACCGCAAACATAAAGCCACGAGCCGAATTGACCCAGTCAGCACCAAGCGCAAAGGTACTGGCAATATCAAAGGCGCTGATCATTTTTCCGCTGGCACCGATCTTGATCTGGTCACGCAGGCCGGCTCCTACCAGGGTATTGTGTACAAAGCGGAGCGCTTCTCTTAATGGTGTACCGATGTAGTCACTAAATTCGATAGGCGCAGCGCCGGTACCGCCTTCGGAACCATCAACCACCACAAAATCCGGAATAATTCTGGTTTCCAGCATGGCCTTGACAATGCTCATGAACTGCCAGGGCTGGCCGATACATAGCTTAAAGCCAACCGGTTTACCACCAGAGAGTTCACGCAGCTGCTGGATAAAGTGCATCATCTCAATCGGGGTATTAAAGCTTGGATGCTTGGACGGAGAAATGCAATCATGATCACGGGAGATGCCACGGATGCGTGCGATTTCTTCAGTAATTTTATGCTTGGGTAAAATCCCGCCATGCCCCGGTTTTGCACCTTGAGAAAGCTTGACCTCGATCATTTTGATCTGCGGGTTTTTGGCTTGCTCGGCAAATTTTTCTGGAGAGAACAGGCCTTCCGGGGTACGGCAACCAAAGTAACCACTGGCAATTTGCCAGACAATATCGCCGCCGTTTTCCAGATGATAAGGGCTTAAACTACCTTCACCGGTATCATGATAGAAGTGGCCCAGAGCTGCACCTTTATTCAGGGCGCGGATGGCATTTGCACTCAAGCTACCAAAGCTCATCGCCGAGATATTCATGATTGAGGCACTATAAGGCTGGCTACATTGTGCATTACCAATGTTTACACGAAATGTAGCCGGATCTGCCGGTGGACAAGGTGCAATCGAATGTACGATAAAACGGTAATTGGGTTCATAGACATCAATAATTGAACCAAAAGGCTTGTCGGCATTTTCATTCTTGGCCCGTTGATAAACCAGACTGCGCTGCATGCGTGAGAAAGGTAAGGCATCCTGATCAGATTCAATAAAATACTGACGAATTTCTGGGCGGACATCTTCAAAAATAAAACGGAAATGTCCCAGAATCGGGTAATTTCTTAGAATTGCGTGTTTCTTTTGTAATAAATCATACAGTCCTAACAGACTCAGCAAACTGCTCACCAGCCACAGGCTATTTAACAAGGTATCTGAAATGAAGTAATAGATACTATGCGGTGTATAGATGGTTTTAAACCAGGTAATGCTTAACGCAATGAAAATACAAAGAAACCAGACAGAATGTCTTGAAAAGAAGGTGTTAAGTAATTTATGTCTTATAGCTTGTGCCGGACTAGCCATAGCGAGGAGATTCCTGAAAATAAAGCAATGAACAAACCATGCCAAGAACCCGCCTGAACCACAAGTAGTGAATTGTTAGATATGAGAATTATTCTCTTATAAAAGATTAACCTAGACCCGTTTTGCCAGATTAAAATCATGCTTTGCTAAGCAATAGATGAAGCTCTAATAAATCTGTTTTTTTCTTAAAAATCATATAAAAACAATAAAAATAACAATGATTACAAAATATATAACTGAAATTTATGATAATAGTAAAGAATATAAAAAGCGAAGCATGCTAGAAACAGCACAACATCTGCGGAGCACTGAAAAGATATAAAAACTTAAAAGAGGGAAACCAGTTTGCGTCAGCATTATTTAAAAGGTCGGAATTTTGTCTACCTATCTAGTCAACAGAATGAGTCAATAGATGACTTGTCTAGGTGAGAAGAGAAGAAGCGTATGAGGCTTTAAATCTCTGGAAACTTACCCGGGAGTGTTCCAACCAACCATTGTAAAAAATTGATATCTCTGATTTTAAATATAAATTTCACGATAGCCAAAGGGGTAAACCATGCCAAAACGTGAGAAAACCTTAACCATATTTGAAGCTCTAAGAGAAAGCCATGAAAAACAGCGTGAATTTTCTGAGAAGCTGATTCAGACCTCTGGTGATACGGCAGAAAGAAGAGAACTGTTTGAATTATTAAAGAACGAGTTATTTGCCCATGCCGTGGCCGAAGACCGCTTTTTATATATCCCCTTGATGATGACCGATTCCGGTTTGAATATTACCCGCCATGCTCTTGCCGAACATCATGAAATGGATGAACTGCTGGAAAAGCTGACCGAAACTGAATTTGACAATCCCGGCTGGCTGGCAATTGCGAAAAAATTATCGCATGTGGTGCACCATCATCTGGAAGAGGAAGAACACCGGTTTTTCCAGCAGGCAGGAAAAATTCTGGCAGATGAGCAAAAGCTGGAGCTGGCTGAAAAGTATCAGGCTGAATATATAAAATATCTGAAGAAAGACAAAGACAGCCTGACTTGAACAAATAGTGCTTTTTTATAGATAAGACCCTCTTGATGAGGGTTTTTTTATGGCTGGTCAGAATGATTTATTTCAATATATTTCTCGTTTTACCTGAACGCATAAGCATTAACCTAAAAAAAATTCTTATAACGCTTTTTAACACAGATCACATTTAGTGTGAATGTTACCAACAGTTCATTCAATCTGCATCACGATTATAGATGGGGATAGCGATGAATTATTTTTTGTTAAAGGAGAATAAAGATGATAAATAATGAAGATTATGATCGTGAACGTATCAAGAATTCCTCTGACGAGGTGAAGAAAGAGTTAAATGCAGATCCGATCACAGGTGAACCGGGCTCTCATCCTGTAGGAACCGGTGTTGGGGCCGTAGGTGGTGCGGCAGCTGGTGCTGCTATCGGGAGTGCGGGTGGCCCGGTGGGCACATTAGTCGGCGGCGCTGTAGGTGCCCTGGTTGGTGGTCTGGCAGGCAACGCGGTAGGCGAGGCGATTGACCCGACGGTAGAGGATGCATACTGGCGGGAGAATTATCTCAACCAGCCGTATTACAATGAAGCCAAAGCCAAGTATCCCGATCTGGACTATGATCGTGACTATCGAGGAGCTTACCGGGTCGGCTATGAAAAACGTTATGACTATGACCCTGATGCGGCTTTTGAAGATGTCGAACCCGAATTAAGAACCCATTGGGAACAGGGTAAAGCCGAGTCGCGTTTGAGCTGGGATGAAGCACGCCATGCTTCACGTGATGCCTGGAACCGGACCAATGACCTGACCCGTTAACGTGCAAGTTTTAACATAGTCTCCGGCCCCTGTTCTGCGTGAACAGGGGTTCTTTTTTATCAGAAACCCTGATAAAGCCAGACAAAAGAAAGCCGCCCATATGGACGGCTGCTGAACAAGCAGCAAACAATAGAAGTGTGAACGGTCAGGAGCCCACTTCTATTTTCGGGTTAATGGCTTTTATTGAACGTTTCCATAAACTCTTCAGACTTAAAATAAGAGTTGATCAGTTCGCCACTTTTTGAATATTCGGGCTTCGCAGGGATGTCTTTTTTGCTTTCTCTGGGCGTGGTGTATTTAAACTCAGGCGGAATCTCTTTGCGGATCGGCGGCAATTTTTTTTGCCCATCCGTGGTAATTCTCTGGATAAAACCTGCCAGCCATAAGATAAACTCACCTTCATTCTTTATGGTCGGAATCAGGCTAATATCGAGTTGTACCTTACATTCGGCATTCGGTTTATTGAGGCACTCTTCAAAGTCGATAAAATTATAAAGTAATTTTAACTTGGTTCCTTTTATTTCCTTACGGATCTCAATCATTAACTTGTTCAAGTTTTCCAAAGGATCATTACTAAAGTCTTTGTTTTGCTTTAATTCTTTACAAACTTTTTCAGCTATCCGCAAAAATTGTGGCATATCTTACTCTCCCAAAGCCCTGGTCATTTAGAGATTATGAAGAGTTTTAGGTTTTTTATTGTGAAGCTTATGCCTGTTCTTGTGAATAGTAGGAGCTTTGTGCAAACAGGAATCTTGGCAAAAACGGAGCGATGTAGCTACATAAAGTAGCTGTCTATCAGGTAAGCCTGAGTTAACACAATGCAAAGCTCAGGCAGAACCGACCTAATTAGCAATATTCATAAACAATAAGCGCAGTAAATTTCGGAGTATTTTCACTGCTATGAGAATGACTCAGTTCTTTAATATTGACTTTATGGTTATTCTGAGTGAGTTCGTTTCTTAGCCAGTCATTAATATGGTTTTCCAGATCCTGGATTGAGTTTGACTCGAATGCTTTAATTTTGGCCATTATAATTCTCCCTTAAAATATATAAGACGTTGCTCATGTTAAATGAGTTTGTCTGATATTCTTTATAGAGTTTGTTCTTGTTTTGAAAAAAAGCCCTTTTTAACTTGTTTCTAAATATGTGCTTAAGATTATAGTCATTATGGAGTATAAGGTTAATTTTATATATTTTAGTGAGTTGTAGCCCTTTTGATAGATAAGGTTAAATCTGGACATTACATAAGGTTTCATTTTTTAAGAAAAGTAAAAAAACTAACAGGGAAAATTACATAAAAAATAACCAGTATAAAGGTTGTCTAAATACATCATGAGGTGCGTTATGTTAAAAACCATTCTGACTTTGGGAACTGGTGTGGCTTTAGGTTGTTATTACAAATCTCAGAAAGAGAAAAATAAATTATCGGATGAGAAAAAAGAGGATGATATTAACCTAAATGATGATATTAAAGGCAAGAAAGTCTTGAGTAAGTTCTTGAAATAATCATAAAAGGAAGCTTGCAAGCAGGCTTCTTTTATATTATGCCTGAACGCTATGACAGATAATGCTGGATAATAATATAAGGAAACAATATGGCTGCTAAAGATAATCAACTGATCGGTTCAAATGAAACATTGAATGCTCATTATATTGTAGATATGGACGAGTGGGATACGATAGCAAGCGGTAAGGCTATGGGAAGACATAAAAACAAAGAAAGCCCACGTAAAAATGAAAAGGCATTATTTGAGCGTCGAAAAAACAGGCTGGCCCACGAACGCAAAAAGCAATGCATGTGGATGATGGATGAATAAAAACAGGTGATGAAGCGTTTTTTAAAGAGTGATCAAATCTAGAGAGGTAATGAAAATGAAAAATGTATTGGTGAAAAGTCTAGCCTTAACCTTTGTTTTTGCGCTAGCGGGATGTGAAAAGAACCGGGATGCTGATGATCCTATGACCAAAGGTGAAACAACCACACCTCATTCGATGGAGGCAGAGCCGGTAAGTCCAAATAATGAAATGCATGATGATATGCAGAATAATACTTCGGCACCTGTTTTAGATGACAGTACCACTTCAGATGTTCATACCGGTACAGCGACATCAGGCCAGACACCATAAAACTCAGCCTGATAAAAGAGGATTAAAGTTTCTGATGGCTTTAATCCTCTTTTTTATTATTATTTATAGGGTTCTATGCCGATGCAAAATGATTAAAAAATATATTGTGAAGTTATTCACAGTAAAAAAAATTAGTGTCATATAACGCACTTATTGTGTTTTTTTATGTATGTGAAATTTATGGTTAATTTCAGAACTTAAAACAATGTTAACAATAGATTACTGTAAATCCTGCAAAATTCCTAAATAGAATATAAAAGGAATAATGTCATGCACCAATATTTAAAAATAGCTGAAAAAATTTATGATCAGGTTCAGTCTAAAAACGGTTTCAGTGATGATCCTGTAGAAGACCTTAATAATTTAATGATTGAATTAAGAGGTGTAATTAAGGCTTCTGGTTTTAAACTGCTCTATAATTACATTAATTTTGAAGATCTATTAATGAACTCAAAGGATCTGTCGATAAATCTTGATGTGAGTATATTGCCCAAAAGTAAAAATAAAGGAGAATATATACTCTGGTTATCTGGTTTTGTTGAAAAGCTGGTTGTTCCAAATAAAAAAACAGAGTCGAAACAGAAGAGTAAAGTTGTGGTACCAAACTATTATTATGATGACCTGGGTAATATTGTGAGCAAAACCAAAAACAGTAGTGAAGAAATTATTTCATATTTTAAGCATAAAGAAACGGTCTGATGAAATAAACCGGTCCTTCGTATTTTGCCAAGATTACTTTAAAACAGGAGTTTTAAGATGTCGAAACAATATATGCTAAAAGAAGTGGATGCAAGCAGTGAAACAGGGGACAAGATCATCGTAGAACAAATCTATGAGAAACTTCCTGCCCTGGACCTGATAACCAACGATCTGTCCTGGTCTCCTTTATCCAAGGTAGTCATTACTGACAAGGTCATTCAGCTCAATGAAGATATGACCTTTACCCATCCACGTACTGGCAAGATTTTTCGGCTCGGTCGTTGAAAGCTGTACCTTGTAACAGCCAAACCAATTATGGCATGACTCATGCCGATGCTTAATTGATGTGTGGAGTATTTAATGATTGGGCCCAATCTTTTCCTTTGCATCGGGGGCATTGACTTTCCAGATCAAGCAGGCGTTGGGTCATACCGCAATACATGCAGGAATAAAACAGCTCGGGATTAAGGTCGACCGCTTTTTTATAATGGTTTGGAAATAAGGGTAATCCCCATTTTGTGTCGTCATTGGCATAGAACAGGAGGCTAAGACAGCCATCGGTTTCCAGCAACGCCACTTTGACTTGCCCCAAATGCTCGACACTTTGCTGACGCATCTCTGCAAAAAACTCATCGTGGGAGTATTTTTCCTTTCTCATGTCCTGTATGACCATCAAGCCGTTTTCGACAATGCATAAAGGTTTACCTTCCAGAAGAATCTCGATTTTTTTACTTTTCATCATGGCCCAGGTGACCAGACGATATAAAATAATAATTGTGCACATCACCACAAAAGCCTGGGCGATGGGAGCATCGTCAATAAACATGGGGTCACCGGCCGCACTACCCAGACTCAGGATAATGGCCACCTCAAATATCGACAGTTGCCGAATACCACGTTTACCGGACAGTTTTAAAAAAATCAGGATCAGAAGAAACATCACACAACAGCGAATGATGATTTCAAAAACCAGCTCCCAGGTGGTGTCATGCAGGAAGATACCGATGAAATCCATTTTTTTAGCTACTCTTTCTTATAATTGGTAAGTGATTTATAGAATAAGCAATAAAAATGAGCTTATGTGTTAAATAAGCTCATTTTTTAACAGGGAGGGCATTTAGATTTTATCCCAGGCATCCTTGATCGCCTGTTTGGCCTGTTCCCATTTTAATCTTGATTCGGCCTTAAGCTCTTCCCATGATTCTTTAAGATTATCTTCGACATCTTCAAAACGGGTATTGCCATCATGTTCTGAACGTGCGCGGCTGCCTAGTTCGTAGGCTTTTGAAAAATCCCGGTCATAGTCTAAATCTGGTGTATCAAGTTGAGCTTCCTGATAATAAGGGCGTGTCACATAACTTTCACGCCAATGATCATTGGGATCAATAGATGTACCTGAACCCTGATTATTCTGATCAGTAATATTTTGATTTGTCATTATCGTTCTCCAGCATATTTCCAGCTTTAGATAAAATTTAGGAGAATATTAATTTATTCTCCTAAATATTGATGGATCTTAAAATAATCAAATATTATTTTTGCTGATTATTTTGGTTTGATCCTTGGCGGCCAGAATCTTTCTGATTTGAGCCTTGTTGCTGACGGTTGTCATTTTGCTGCTGTTGCTGCTGCTGACGGTTGTCATTGTTTGGATTTTGCTGTTGTTGCTGCTGATTATTACGTTCTTGGTTGCTTTGGTTATTTGTATTACTCATGATCGTACACCTCATTTGGTTGTTGATATTATCTGAGTAAATCAGATGGTTTAATTAAAACATATTTTTATTTGATGAATAGGGGGAGGCTGTTTCACTATATTTAAATGTAATACCCGGTTTTTAAGGAAATAATGCTTTTTGAATGAGTTAAGCATTTTTAATTAGGCGGATTGAAAACAGTATTAATATAAGTTTATATCATGGTAACATACTGCAACATAAAACAGGCATGGTGATAGGTCATATATCTTCTTTCTCGATAATGTTAACAATATTTATGCATATATCCTCAAGTAGCTGCTTCAATTTATCCTCAGGCTTTCCTTGGTATATCTGTTTGAAATTATAGATTTTATCTTTATAGCCTATACAGTAGAAAAAAGTCCCAACCGGTTTTTCCGGGCTTTCAGAGCCACCTTGTTTGAGTAATCCGGTGCAGGAGATATAAATATCTGAGCTAAATATATGCTTGCCTTTTTTAATCATCTCCTGAGTAACCTCGATAGATTCAGCACTATATTTCTCGATGAGGTCTGGAGAAATTTTTAAAACATGTTCTTTTACTTTTAAGTCATAGCAAACCAGACTGCCTGTTAGAATTTCTCCAGAAAATGGACTTAAAGAAAATTGATAGGCTAGATAACCGGCTGAGGCACTTTCAAGAAAGAATATGGAAAGGTTTTTTTGTGCCAGTAGCTGACATGATTTTTTAAACATTGCTTTCTCTTATTAAAGTTGATTTCTTAAATTATTAATTATTTTTTAATTTATTCCTGAATGAAATAATTCAAAATATTGAAATGTAAAAAACATATTTTTCTAATTCATTGAAATAAAACATTTAAACAAAATCTTTGTATCAGTATTAACTTATTTTAACAAAATCGAAATAGGAATAAAGGATGAGAAAAGTAAGGTAATTTTATATTTTCAATTCGGAGAATGGAAATGTCGGTTGTCGTAAAAAAAAGATTACTTGCTTTGTTACAAGACGATCATAAAAATTATTACGAGTTAGTTTCTTTCTTCCTTGATGGAGACATTTCTAACTTTGAAAAAGAGAAAAAAGCAGTCAATTTATTAACACATGAATTTGATACGATTCAACTCAGCCAGGTTTCCTTGCCCAGTCATGTTGAGGAAATAAAGCAATGGTATAACAGTGAAAACCGGCAAGTATGCCAACGCTATCAGGATTATTTAAGCCAGCGCAAGGCGGGTGCCGAACGGGAATATTTCAAGAATATCGGGCAGGCGTTCGAGTTTTTACTTAAAGTTGCGCCTGTAAAAAAAGTAGATGGCTCCTGGTTATACAGCATTATCAATTACTGGAATGATCCTGTATTTCATGACCTGATCCTGATTTATCTGGAAGAGCTGGGGCTAGGGCAGGCGAAGGCCAACCATGTCTGTATTTACGATGACTTGTTACGTAACCTGGGCCTGGACGATTTTGAGCTTTTTTTGGGGGATGAATATTACCATCAATCAGCGGTTCAGCTGGCTTTAGGCTATGCGCCACCAGAGTTTATCCCTGAAATTATCGGTTTTAATCTGGGGTATGAACAGTTGCCTTTGCATCTGTTAATTACCAACTATGAATTGAAAGAGCTGGGGATTGATGCCAAGTATTTCAATCTGCATATTACCATTGATAACCTCGACAATGGACATGCACACAAATCATTGAAAGTATTTGAAAATGTTTATAATAAATATAAGGATAAAGAACTTTTCATCAATAAGGTGAAACGTGGTTATGCCTTGAATCAGCAAGGTATTTCATCTTTACAGATCATTAAAAATCTCGATCTTGAAAACTTTGTATTTCAAATCTTAAAACGCAAGGCCCTGATCGGACAAATGGTCCATAACGAAAAGCAGGTTATTGGTTGCAAATCCATTAACCAGTGGCTTGCCAATCCACACGAAATCGGCAGTTTTATCAAGCAGCTGGTCGAGAAACGCTGGATTAAATTCAACTGTGATCCTGAAGAAAGCCTATTCTGGCGCATGATCAGCCATGAAGATGGAAAAATGTATGGTGTATTTACGCCAGCAGAAAGGCAGATCATCCATGACTGGATTGCAGGAGAGCAGTATTGCTCTACCGTTCTGCCTTATAAAAATAGCCTAAGCAAAGAACAACCCTTACATGATTATTTATTTAGTTATATCTCGGATGGTGAACTGGAGCATTTACAAAGCCGTGTGAGTCAGACAGACAATTTCGCTCTCAAGCTTTGTAAATTGACCCCTTTTCTTGCCCCCGAGTCTCATCACAAAAGCATCGGTCTATGGAGTACGCAAAAATATGTCGAACTGTTATTTCCTTATTTAACCGCCTCGCCGCGTTGAATAAGGAACAATAATCAAGAAACATCTAATCATTTTTTAGCCAACAATAAACAGGGTAGCCCAATGAATGACGATATCAAAGATAACAATACTCAAAGTGCTGTAGCTGGCAATACACCAGATAAAAGTAATACGACTGAAAAGACCAGACAGCTCGACCAAGTCAGAAGTGATGCCACCAATGAAGCATTGACCACCAATCAAGGGGTAAAGATTTCGGATAACCAGAACAGCCTGAAGGCTGGTGTGCGTGGTTCAACCCTAATCGAGGATTTTATCTTACGTGAGAAAATTACTCACTTTGACCATGAACGTATTCCGGAGCGAATTGTTCACGCTCGTGGTGTAGGGGCACACGGCTATTTTCAGGCATATGAAGGCAATGAACGTTTTACAAAAGCAGGTTTTTTAACTGATCCAACGATCCAGACGCCTATTTTTGTACGTTTTTCGACAGTCCAGGGCCCGCGTGGTTCTGCCGACACGGTACGTGATATTCGTGGTTTTGCCATCAAGTTTTATACGCACGAGGGTAATTTTGATCTGGTCGGCAATAATGCTCCGGTCTTTTTTGTTCAGGACGGGATCAAGTTTCCGGATTTTGTGCATGCCGTGAAACCTGAACCGCATACCGAAATTCCGACTGGCGCGACCGCCCATGATACTTTCTGGGATTTTGTCTCGCTGGTTCCTGAATCTGCCCATGCGGTCATGTGGGCCATGTCCGATCGTGCCATCCCACGCAATTTCCGCTCTATTCAGGGCTTTGGTGTGCATACCTTCCGTTTTATTGATGCCCATGAAAAAGCCCGTTTTGTCAAGTTCCACTGGACACCAAAACAGGGCTTGAGTGCCTTGGTCTGGGATGAAGCGCAGAAGCTGGCAGGAAAAGATCCGGATTTCCATCGCCGTGATCTGTATGAAGCCATTGAGCAGGGACTGTATCCTGAATGGGAACTCGGCGTACAGATTGTTGAGGAAGAAGATGAGATGAGCTTCGACTTTGACCTGCTTGACCCGACCAAAATCATTCCTGAAGAACTGGTACCGATTACCCCGATTGGCAAGTTTGTATTGAACCGTAATGTCGACAATTTTTTTGCCGAAACTGAGCAGGTGGCATTTTGTCCGGGGCATATTGTGCCGGGTATAGATTTTACCAATGATCCGCTGTTACAAGCTCGTCTGTTTTCGTATACAGATACGCAATTAAGCCGTTTAGGCGGGCCAAACTTCCATCAGATTCCGATAAATAAGCCGGTTTGTCCATTCCACAATAACCAGCGTGATGGACTACATCAGCATACAATTCATAAAGGACAGGCGGCTTATCAGCCCAACTCGATAGACAATAACTGGCCGGTTGAAATCCCGCCAGCTGCACAAAATGGCGGTTTTGAAAGCTATCAGGAACGCATTGACGGGCATAAGATTCGTCAGCGTAGCGAGTCTTTCTCGGATTATTTCTCGCAAGCCCGCCTGTATTATCGAAGCTTGGCGCCACATGAGCAAAAGCATGTGGTAGATGCCTATACCTTTGAACTGAGTAAGGTTCAACGCCTGCATATTCGTGAGCGTGAAGTTCAGGAAGTTCTGGCGAATATTGATGCCGATCTGGCCAGACAGGTGGGTAACAATCTGGGCATTGAGGTGCCGGACTTAACCGCCAACTTTAAACAGGCCAGTATTGAAAAATCCGAGAAACTTTCCATGCAGGCGTTTATTCCGGAGGATATCCAGGGGCGCAAAATCGCTGTCCTGATCCACGATAAGGTCAATGCCGCAACGTTACAGACAATTATTAACTGGTCACTTCAGGAAAATGCCATCGTACATTTACTCACCCCAATGCTTGCACCGGTCAAGGGGTTAAAAGACGAAGTCATCGCTTCAGATGGCATGCAGAAAGCCGAACCTTCTATCATTTATGATGCGGTCATCATTGCAGATGGTGATAATCTGGAGAGTGTTCTGGCTGATGGTGTGACCAAGCATTATCTGCTTGAAGCCTATAAACATCTGAAACCGATTGTATTTTTAGGGGATAAAGCGGAATTGCTGGACAGATTGGGCCTGATACCTGATGAAGGAACCTTGCTACAGGACGATTTCCGTCATGTCGCAGATAAATTAAAACAGCTGATACGTCATCACCGGATTTGGTCTAGAGAACCAGTATCCGAAGCCATACCGGCCTGATGCGCCATACAAAAAAGCTCCGTTAAAGGAGCTTTTTTTATGTCGGTCGGTGATTGCTCAGGCCGCAAACAGGGTAACCAGCACAATGGCAATCCGCTCTATATGCTGGTAGGCCGGCTGATCCAGCTCTTCGCCAAAAACATCCGGATCAATCTCTACATAATTGTATTTAAATTCTGGATAATTCTTTATCCATTCATCTACGGTTTCTAAAAAGCGGTTACCCTGATGGCTTATGGCAATGCCGGTATATAAAAACAGTGATCCTTGCGGACGAAGCCTGCTGATACCTGTTTTAAGGATATTAAAAGCCAGTTCAGTTCCATCAAGTGTATGACCGCCATGCCGGTATTGACGTTCATGTACATCCATCAGATAAGGCGGGTTGGCAAAAATCAAGTCAAACTGACCGTCCAGATCCGAAAACAGGTCGCTATAGGTTGGATGAAGGTTATCTATGCCGCTAAACATTTTATTGACCTGACTATAGAACAGGGCTTTAGGATTGATGTCGGCAGTAAAAATTTCGGCCGTGTCGGTCAATAATCTGGACATTGCAATGGCTACAGGAGAAGCCCCGCAACACAGCTCAACACTGCGCTGTACTGGATGGGGATGGTGCAGCACATATTGTTTAAGATGGTAATAAAAACGGTAAGTATCTGGCCCAAAGAAAACGGCATCCGTTTCAACTGTTGGAAAAGCGGAATGAATAAATAACTGGTCATCCAGTGAAGCGACCCGGACCGCACTGAGCCAGTGTTGCTGCTCGATATGGATCAGGTGGGCATTTTTTAAGATCAGAAAAAGCTGCGGATCCAGATCTTCCGGATAAAAAGGCAGGTTCCAGCCAAAAATATCCTTCAGACTTCTGAGCTCGGTGGGCTGGTTTTTTTTACGCATAAAGATGCGCTGATGACTAAGAGGAGTAATGACTGTAAAACGATAATGCCGTTTTTCTAAAAAATTGAGCAAATAAAGCAAAGCCCTTTGCTGTATCAGCTCCATATTGAAATGTTGATTCATTTTTCATCCTTTATTGTTATTAAAAAAACCTCCAGAAAGGAGGTTTTTGCAACTTAGCCATTTACAATTTCACCGCCATTGACATGAATAACCTGTCCGGTGATATAGCTGGCATCATCTGATGCCAGAAACAGGTAGGCCGGAGCCACTTCACTCGGTTGCCCCATTCTGCCCATAGGCGTGTCCTGACCAAACTTGGCGACGGTCTCTGCATCAAAACTGCTGGGTATCAGAGGAGTCCAGATCGGGCCGGGGGCAACGCCATTAACCCGAATCCCTTTTTTCTGTTTCATTAAATTATTGGATAAACTACGGGTAAATGTGGTAATTGCACCTTTGGTACTGGCATAGTCCATGAGTTCATCATGACCGTGATAACTGGTAATACTGGTGGTATTGATAATACTGTCACCTTCTTTTAAATGAGGAAGAACCGCCTTGGTTAAGTAAAACATGGAAAAGATATTGGTTTTAAAGGTCTTTTCCAGTTGTTCCGGACTGATATTGGCAAGATCTTTTTGCTGAAACTGGACACCCGCGTTATTGACCAGAATATGAATATTGCCAAATACCTTTATGGTTTCTTCAACACATTTTTCTGAGGCCTCAGGCTCACTGAGATCGGCTTTCATCAATAAGCAATGCTGGCCCTCCTGTTCAACCAGCTGTCTAGTTTTTTCAGCATCTTCCTGTTCTTCAAGATAAATAATTGCCACATCAGCACCTTCACGTGCAAACAGTACGGCAACCGAGCGGCCTATGCCGCTATCTCCACCACTAATCAGCGCCACCTTGTTGTGCAGTTTTTGGCTGCCTTTATGAGCTGGCTTGATAATTTCAGGCTCAGGATGCATGGCATCTTGCTGTCCTGGCTGGTGTTGTTGTACTTGGGCTGGTGCAGCAGTTGGATATTGATCTGGATTATTGCTCATTTTAAAGTCCTTGATCCTTGCGTGAGATTATTTTTAATCATCTTTGAAAAAGATGTTATTTTCGGTAAGGACAATGTTTTGATTAGTTGAAATTGTATTTTTTAAGTAGAGGCAGGTAAAAAAATATAAAATTTATCCATAAGAATAGCAGGGCTAGATAATCCATAAAATCTTGATGTGATGACTGGCAATAATATCTTCTACCAGCGTTCTATTATCTGTATCCTGAGTCCAGTTCTCAATCGGGGTGGTTTGATCCAGATTAAGGATTGCCCGGATTGTATTTTCAGCCATTTCGAGTTTGCCAGGTATAGTATCGCTATTGTGCGGTTCTAAATCCTTTAAAATGGCTTGCTCTTGCTCGCTTATTTCCAGATTTTCCCTGTTATCGGTGATATAGACATAGCGCTGAAACGGGAGTGTGATATCTTTTTTTTCGATCTTGTAAAAATGGCCTGATTCATACTCTACCCAGGCATCGTGATTGACATTGACATGCGCCAGCAAAATCTCAGGACTGATGAAGGCGATAAAGGTCGGTTTTAGTCCTACAGTCTGATTTGTCTCCATTTTATATTTCCTCACAATCTTTTAAGTCCAGAGAATTTTTAATGTCTTAAATCTGATTGTGACTTTAAACATAAGCTTTGTATTTTTTTATGTAAACCTTAATATTTTAGATGGCTGTTGTAAATGAATGTTTATTTGTAGAGTTTATTAATGGTTTCTTCATCGAGTTATTTAAAGCGTAAAATACGACCTTTATATTTATACGGTATTATTTAAAAACTCCTAAAATAACAGGCTGATATATTTTTTCTGGGAAAAGCATCGGGAAACATTTAAAAGTATTGAAACATAGCGAGGTTAGAGAAAAAGCATTTTATCTCTTATGGTGAATATAGCCGCTGATAACGGCGTATATATAATTTTAATAGAGGAAGAGATAATTATGGCTAATCAAGATTCTAGACGCGATGATCAAGATAATAACTCAGGTACCTCAAATCGTGGATTTGCGAGCATGGATCCAGATCGACTACGGGAAATTGCAAGCAAGGGTGGACGCGCAGCCCATGCAAGCGGAAATGCTCATGAATTTACTTCTGAAGAAGCACGCGAAGCTGGACGTATCGCACACTCACGTGGAAATGCCCACGAATTTACTTCTGAAGAAGCGCGTGAAGCTGGCTCTTTAAGCCATAAAAATGATCGCCGTTCTAGCAGTCGTTATGATGATGACGATGATTATGATGATCGCGGTGGCCGCTCTGGTGGCCGTGGTCGCAGCCGTCGTGATGATGACGACGATGATTATGATGATCGTGGCAGCCGCTCAGGTGGCCGTGGTCGCAGCCGTCGTGATGATGACGACGAAGATGACAACCGTGGTGGCCGTTCCGGCGGTCGGGGCCGTAGCCGTCGTGATGATGACGACGATGATTATGATGATCGTGGTAGCCGTTCCGGCGGCCGTGGTCGCAGCCGTCGTGATGACGATGATGAAGATGACAACCGTGGTAGCCGCTCAGGTGGTCGTGGTCGCAGCCGTCGTGATGACGATGATGAAGATGACGATCGTGGTAGCCGCTCTAGCGGCCGTGGTCGCAGCCGTCGTGATGATGACGATGAAGATGATAACCGTGGCAGCCGTTCCGGTGGCCGAGGCCGCAGCCGTCGTGATGATGACGATGATTATGATGATCGTTGTGGCCGTTCCGGTGGCCGAGGCCGCAGCCGTCGCGATGACGACGATGAAGATGACAACCGTGGTGGCCGTTCTGGCGGCCGTGGTCGTAGCCGTCGCGATGACGACGATGAAGATGACAACCGTGGCAGCCGTTCCGGCGGTCGGGGCCGTAGCCGTCGTGATGACGACGATGAAGATGATAACCGTGGCAGCCGTTCCGGTGGTCGAGGCCGCAGCCGTCGCGATGACGACGATGATTATGATGATCGTGGCAGCCGTTCCGGTGGTCGAGGCCGCAGCCGTCGCGATGACGACGATGAAGATGACAACCGTGGCAGCCGTTCCGGCGGTCGGAGCCGCAGCCGTCGCGATGATGACGATGACTATGATGATCGTGGTGGCCGTTCTGGTGGCCGAGGCAGTAGCCGTCGTGATGATGACGATGATGATTATGACAGCCGTGGCGGCCGTGGTCGTGGCAATCAAAAACGTGATGAATACGGGCGTTTTACCAGTTAGTCATCAACACATCATGTCTAGCTAGGGTCAAGATCAGGCAACTTCTGGCCTAGACTGCTAGTGAACAATAAATCCGGGATATTGAGTAATACGTTACTCAATATCCTTTTTGAATGTGAACAATGCCTAAAGAACTTAAATCTAAATAATAATAAATTGGTTTTAAGTATATTTTTTAACCTTAATCTCATTCTGGCATCGAAAGAAAGCACCAACATCGTCTAGCCAGACTGATAGGCAGTATTGATTGTGCCACTCCCCAGATGACAGATTTATTCCAGTCAGTTCATCCTTTGTTGATACAAAGCAGGCGGTTATGCGGTCCAGAGTTTCTGATACAGCTGAATAATTTGCTCACGGCTCGGGACAATCGGGTTATTGGCAGGAGAACCAGAAGCAAGCGCCTGCTCAGCCATGATCTGTACCACTTCATCAAAATATTGTTTATCTACACCAAACTCGGCCAGGGTGGGGACTTTCAGATCCTGATTCAATGCAATCAGGGTTTGGACAAGTTTCTGATTTGCACATTCGGTTGTATCATCCGGATGGGCGCAACCAATTGCTTTGGCACACTCGGCATAGCGTTCCGGTGCAGCGTGAATCGAAAACTCGGTAACGCTAGGTAACAGCATGGCATTGGATAGACCATGAGGCACATGGAAAAAAGCACCGATTGGCCGGCTCATGCCGTGAACCAGAGCAACAGAAGCATTGGAAAAGGCAATACCTGCCAAAGTTGAACCAAGCATCATTTTTTCACGGGCCGATGCATTGTCAGGCTGATGATACGCTTTTTGCAAATTTGGCCCGATCAGCTTCATGGCTGCCAGTGCCTGAGCATCGCTATACGGGCTTGCTTTCTTGCTGACATAGGCTTCCATGGCATGGGTCAATGCATCAATGCCGGTATCTGCAGTTGTGCGGGGTGGCAGCGATATTGTGAGCTCATAGTCGATAATTGCAGCAACAGGCAAAAAACCTAATCCGGCGCATAGCATCTTTTCACTGTTCTGCTCATTGGTGATGATGGTAAAACGGGTACATTCCGATCCTGTTCCTGCGGTGGTCGGGATGGCGATAATCGGAAGGCCACTTTCATTGACCTGTCGCGGGAATTTATAGTCAGCAATAACACCCCCATGCCGGCTCAAAATACTGATTGCTTTGGCACTGTCTATGGGACTGCCACCCCCGACAGCGATAATGGCATCATAATCATGGCTTTTGACATGATGAACACCTGCCTCAATCGAGCCGGATGTGGGTTCAGGAATGGTTTGATCAAAATAGTCACTCGCTATATTGGCGGCTGACAACAGCTCTTGAATTTCCTTGATATAGCCCAGTGAGACCATCATCTTGTCGGTGATAATTAATGGATAGCGGGCGCCCAGGCTTTCCAGAATGGCAGGAAGTTTGGCTCTGGCATTTTTCCCGATTTCCATGATCCGTGGAAGATGAATTGAGCAGGACATTTTTATTCTCCAGTTATAAAATGTTGTTGTTTTAAAATGGACCACACTTAGGAAGTCGTGTAATCACGCCACTGGGCCAACAGGAAAATCACGACCTATAAACTGTTGTCAGACATTGTTTAATAAAGTGCGTGCAGCTGTGAAGCGGGGAAATAGAGGCACACGTACAATTGAGCTAACTCATTGATATAGCAAATCGACTGGCAGTAACAACAAGACCGTTCCGCTTAGTCCTGGCATGGTTATAGTCCCTGTATTTTTATAATGCTATGAAATCCGTCATCCTTTATGTATATAGTTTAATCTTGTGCTCGTCAAACCGAAAACAGTCATGTGCATGCAGGCATCTAGGCCAGAAACACGGGCATTCCTTGCCCGCAGAGGGTTCAAAGCCCGATTTTAGTTGCCGTCAAAAGGGGAGCGTTGTTGGGCAGGTATTCCCCCGTTGATGGCATATTAAAAAGCGAATGGGTCAACTTGGCCTCATGTATCTTGTTTTATTGGCAATCATGTATGTCAAATTATTCAGGCAAGGTCCGGGTAATATCAGACAATTGATGATAGCGCCTGGTCTGTCGGTAAAATCCATATAGTGGACACGCATTGGTCATAGAACTGTCATAACAACACATTACCCTGATGACATAACAATAAGAAATGGTTGGTTAGAGCATAACAATAATAATTTTGCTGTTTTCTAACACAACATACTGATGGTTTCTTAACCCACTTCGGTGGGTTTTTATTTTGGAGGCAACATATAGACATGTTTGAGCAACAAGACACAGTAAATACAAGAAAACGCTATAGACGAAAAAATTATCAGCTATTTGTAGAATATAAGAAATTTCTACAGCAAAAGCACCGGCAAAATGATGAAAACAGCCGCCTGATCTTTATTGTCAATTATCTGGAAAAGATCAGGTTTGAATTATATGGCATGGACCGGAAACAACAGCTGATTGCTGAACTGGAAAAATATTATAATGAAAATGACATTCTGCTTTAAAAGTTGGCCTGTAGGATACTGAGGCTTTATCTAGCCAGAAAGTCATTCTAATTCAAGTTGATAGTCATCTTTCGTGATTTTGATCTTAATCTTTTTATACTTTCTTTTATTGGGGTTTAAGGCCGAATCTGTAACTTCTGTGGCGAAACTGGAATTGCTCATCAGGTGATAATAGGCCTTGTAGCCAATCAGGATTTTCTGGGGTCTGGCGCCATGTTCATGACTATAGCGATCAATAAGTTGGGTCAGCTTGTCGAAGATGGAGGTCTGGGTCATTGAAAAGCATCTCTTGGATCTTTTGGAGTCATCCTCATAAGCTAATCAAACTTTGTTAAGAATTTAAGACAGTGATGCTTTTTCGGAAGGTTTTATCAGCAAAATCTCTTTGCCAACCGGTCATACAATTTACATATTTGAGCCCTATTGTTTCTGGCGAATATTTTAAAACAAGTGAAAACAATGAAAAACGGCTTTATCGGTGGCATCATTCTGGCTGCATGTAGCACACAGGCTTTCGCATTAAATATTTTAGTCGTCAATGATGATGGGCTAACCAGTAATGTCAAGGCACTCTACGATGAATTAAGGGCCAATGGCCATGATGTGGCGGTTTCGCTGCCATGTTCACCACAAAGTGGGCGTGGTGGTGCAATTGTCATGTACAGTACCAGCGTGATTACGGCAGACAATGACAGGCAGGTGGCTACCGAAAATGGTTGCCATAATGGCGCAGCACCACTGGGCGCGCCGGCAGCAGGTCAGTTCACCAAAGCCGGTTATAATAATGGTGACTGGAATTATGTGCACGGCACACCTGTCATGGCAACAGCATATGGCCTGGATGTTGTGGCCTATAAACGCTGGGGCAAAGTGCCAGATCTGGTCCTGTCTGGACCGAATGAAGGGCAGAATGTCGGTAAGGTCGTGGTACATTCGGGTACCATTGGTAATGTCCAGTACTCGGCCGGGAAAGGAATACCGTCAATTGCATTAAGTGCAGATAGTAATACCGTTGATGACAAGACCCTGAATAATGCCAATTCGGTCGTGGTGGCCAAACAGGTGGTCGTACTATTAAAAGAGTTGCAGAACAAGGCAGGACAGGGAGCATTATTACCTAAAGGGCTTGCGCTAAATGTCAATTTCCCAAAAAACCTGAGTGCCGCTACGCCGTTTACCTTTTCCAAAATTGGAAGCTACGATCTGTATAACTTCAAGTTCAAGCTAAGCAAAGATGGTAAAGGAAGTTATCAGTATGGCCTGGGTTACGAACTTGCTTCTAATCCCCCAACCGCAGCACAGGCCACAGATGAAAGTGTTGTGGTGCAAAACAAAATTGCGGTGACTGCAATGCAGGTGGCCTATGAGCACCGTCCGGCAGCACAGCAATGGCTGAAAATACGCCTTAAAAATCTGTTCAGATAAGGGGAAGGCCATGCAACGTAGTCTATGGATATTGCTTCTTGGTGTGGCGTTGACCGCCTGTGATGATGATCACACAGATCAGCCAGACCCGGTAGCCGGCAAGCCGGAACCGGTACCTGCTTTAACGACGGGGACGTATGCAGTCAGCGTTGAAACCGGTCAGGAATTGCCTACGGTGGGTAAATACTATTCAGGTGCAGATGGCAGCAAGCTGGTGGTTTTGAATGGTGAGCAAGATCGTGCCCAGAGAGTGATACATTATGATACAGCAACGCGAACATGGCACAGCAGCAATCAGAGCGGTCAACCGCTTAAGCTTGAGTTTGCCAGTCAAGAAAAAATTGCAGATCGTCAGCTGGGGTTGAATGAGCTGGCAGGAAGCTATAGCTTATCTCTGGCAGATGGCCGTACGATTCCGGTTGAGATCAAAGGTCAAGGACAAATAAACTCACTTGATCAAAACTGTCACTTTAGTGGGAAAATCAGCGAGAGCCCAATGGCCAATACTGCAACTTATCAATTCACTGAAAACAGCTGTGCAGCCTTAAAAAATAATGTAAAAGGTTATGTGGTGATAGATGAGGATCTGGAGCCTGCCGCCTTTAGATTGTTATCAGATACTGTCAACGCTCAAGACATCTGGGCATTCTCATCTTAAAATAAAAGCATACTGGTCGGCCAGCATGACCGGTATGCGGCTTTTTTTTATCTCTACAAATTCCCTGTGTTATTCCAGATAACGGCTGTCTGTGCAATCAGGTTTTTTCCGGCTTTGAGACCAAGGTCGGATTTCGTTGTCGGCTATTTTCTTTTTAAATCGCTTTTTATAAAAAATACAAGGCCATAAAACTGAGCCATTCATTCGATCATAGATCTTGAATTAAATTACACATAACATAATTTAATTATGTATTGCATAAATTTAATCTTTCTTGTAGCATGAATTTATGGTTAAGGGCATATGTGAAAAAATATATGATTTTGCATATGCTGCTTTAGGGAAGGAAAAGGTTTGACACGGATGCTTTTGACATAGCTATAAAAACTTCTGTGGCCTTTTCTAAATGTAATGCATATAAGTGCGCTTTTTGTTTAGTGAAGATGATTCAGCGAGAACAGGACAGCGACTTTGCATTCACAACGGATGAATTGATCTAAATAAGGGAAACTAGATGGACATTTTAGATAACCCATTAGAATTATGTGGATTTGCTTTTATTGAATTTGTTTCAACGGAAAATGGATTAGATCAAATCTTTGAAACAATCGGCTTTACCAAGGTTGCAAAGCATAAATCCAAAAAAGTTTATTTGTGGCGTCAAGGTAATATCAATATCATTCTGAATTACCAGCCTGAATCTTATGCTTCATATTTCTTTAAAGAGCACGGTCCATCCGCATGTGCAATGGGCTTTAGAACACGTGATGCTGCCAAGGCATTTAAAAAGGCAGTAGAGCTGGGCGCAGAGCCGATGTATTCGCAAGCCGGACCAATGGAGCTCAATATTCCGGCGATCAAGGGCATCGGTGGTATGCCAATCTTCCTGGTAGACCGTGATATTTATGAAAATGACTTTGTTTTCTTTGATGATGTCGAGCGCAATCCAAAAGGCGCAGGCCTCAATGAAATCGACCATTTAACCCATAACGTGTATAAAGGCCGTATGGAATACTGGGCCAATTTCTATGAAAAAATCTTTAATTTCCAGGAAATCCGTTATTTCGATATTAAAGGTGAATATACCGGTTTGACCTCGAAAGCCTTGACTGCACCTGATGGCATGATCCGCATTCCATTGAATGAAGATTCCGACAAGGGCAACGGTCAGATTGCCGAGTTCCTGGCAGACTTTAATGGTGAAGGCATCCAGCATATTGCCTTTATTACCGATGACCTGATTTCAACATGGGACAAGTTAAAAGGTTTGGGTATGGAGTTTATGACAGCACCACCTGAAACTTACTATGAAATGTTGAAAGAGCGTTTACCTGATCATGGCGAGCCAACCGAAGAGCTGCAAAAACGCGGTATCTTGCTGGATGGCAACACCAAAGATGGCCAGAAAAAACTGTTATTACAGATTTTCTCGCAAAACATGCTGGGGCCGGTTTTCTTTGAATTTATTCAGCGTAAAGATGATGACGGTTTTGGTGAAGGAAACTTCAAGGCACTATTTGAATCAATTGAACGTGACCAGATTCGCCGCGGTGTACTAGAAGCAAAATAAGCTAAAACTTATGTAGCTAAAAAAGCCAAGAAGTTTACTTCTTGGCTTTTTTTATGGAGGAATAAAAAATTAACGGGTCTGGATATATTGATTGATGGCGGCCACTTCACGTTTAAACAGTTCCAGTTTTTCACTGCCTTCTTGCACCGAGAAGAACATTTCACTGTCCAGTGCCACGATACAGAACTCCATGGAATGATGAGCATTAAAGATCGGTAATCCTACCGCATTGATCCCGACCAGCAGGTCACCCTGTGCAATCGCCATCCCATGCTGCAAGGTTTTTTCCTTCAGGGCAAGAAATTCATCCCAACTGGCCGGTTTGACCGGATAGTGGTTCTGGGCGGCCTTGTCCCATTCAGCCAGCATCAGTGGCTTGATGATCGCTTCTGGCATATAAGAGGCAAACACGCGTCCTGCTGCCGAGTTAATAAGCGGCATAATCGATCCCACCTTGGTGACAATCGAAATCGGATGGTTCGACTCAATCGACTGCACCACCAGAGGGCCTCTCGGGGACCATTTACTGATCTGGATACCACAGCCAATCTTGTTTTGTAATTCGTAAATCAGGTGCTGCACCAGTTGTAATACATCGGTATGCTGGATGCAGTTCAGACCCAGACGCCATGCCTGATCACCCAGGGCATATTGTCCGTCTTCAAGCTGTTTGGCATAGTTCATGCGGATCAGGCTGACCAGATAGCGGTGTACCTTGGCCGGATGCATGTCCAGCCGGCTGGACAGGTCTTTTAATATAATCGGTTTGTTATGTTCCAAAAGGGCATTGAGTACGGCCAGGCCGACCTCAAGTGATTGAACCCCACCAGACAATTTTTCTTCAATCATTCAATAACCCTTAATCTACATACGCTTGGCGATCAATATTTAATATTACATGCAGCACATAATGCCTGAGCATGATCCAAAATAGAAATCATCTTTTTAAATGACTTAAATAGGTGAATTGTATAAGTATACAATTGTTTTTAATCGCTTACATGACGATGTCATGCCAGCAATAAAGTATGGACAGCCCAAATTCAGGCAATAAAAATCGGCATTGAAGTCAAAAAGCTCCAATGCCGATACGATGCATGTTTAAGCCGCCAGCTTGTTTTTAATCGGCACACCCGTTGCAGCCTGAATCTCATCAAAGCTCACATCTGTGGCCAGCTCCACCAGTTCAATGCCATGCTCGCCAATATCAAGCACGCCTAAGTCCGTGATAATGCGATTGACCACCTGGCTGCCAGTCAGCGGGAGGGTACAGTCTTGCATGATTTTAGGCTGACCGTCTTTGGTACAGTGTTCCATCAGGACCACGACCTTTTGAACACCTGCCACCAGATCCATTGCACCGCCCATGCCTTTTACCTTTTTACCCGGAATCATCCAGTTGGCAAGGTCACCTCGTGCTGAAACTTCCATTGCGCCCAGAATCGCCAGATTGACATGGCCACCACGAATCATGGCAAAAGACTCGGAGCTGGAAAAGAAAGCGCCTCCTGTTTTTACCGTTACGGTTTGCTTGCCGGCATTGATCAGGTCGGCATCGACATGCTCTTCTGTTGGAAATTCGCCAATGCCTAACAGGCCATTTTCAGATTGCAGCCAGACATCCATACCTTCAGGAATATAGTTGGCAACCAGTGTCGGCAAGCCAATACCCAAATTTACGTAAAAGCCGTCTTGCAGTTCTTGTGCTGCGCGTTGCGCCATTTGTTGTTTTGTCCAGGCCATTGAAAACTCCTTATCCGGCTACTTTTAAAGTACGTTGCTCAATCCGTTTCTCCGGTCGGGTATTCAGTACAATTGCATTGACATAAATCCCCGGTAAATGGATTTCATCGGGATCGATTTCACCAAGCTCTACAATCTGCTCCACTTCTACAATGGTATAGCGTCCGGCCATCGCGCATTCGGGATTGAAATTACGGGCCGTCTTACGAAAGACCAGGTTACCTGCTTTATCTGCCTTATACGCTTTGACCAGCGCCACATCCGCCGTCAGCGATGCTTCCAGCAGGTAGGACTTGCCATCAAACTGACGGACTTCCTTACCTTCTGCAATGGTGGTACCGACACCGGTTGCCGTATAAAATGCAGGGATTCCTGCTCCACCGGCGCGCAGCTTTTCTGCCAGCGTGCCTTGAGGAGTCAGTTCAACCTCCAGTTCACCATTTAGAAACTGACGTTCAAATTCCTTGTTTTCACCAACATAGGATGAAATCATTTTCTTGATCTGTTTGGTTTGCAATAACAGGCCCAGGCCATAGTCATCGACACCTGCATTGTTGCTGATACAGGTGAGCTGTTTCGCACCGCTATGTTTTAAAGCCTGAATCAGTGCTTCTGGAATGCCACACAAGCCAAAGCCGCCTACAGCAATGGTCTGGCCATCCTTGACAATGCCTTGCAGTGCGGCTTCGGCACTACTTGCCACTTTATCGACCATGGTCAAGCTCCCAACTCGTCTTCATGCAGGAAGTGGGTATGATGCGGGGCACGTTTGGTGCGACTCCATTCATCCAGCATTTCCAGTTTCATTTCTTCAGTAATGCGTGAAATCTTGGCATCGGCATGGGCATCATTATAAGTCAGTTCCAGACGGTGGCCGTTTGGATCGAAGAAGTAAATGGAATGGAAAATACCATGATTGGTAATGCCCAGAACTTTGACATCATTGGCTTCGAGATGGGCTTTAGCCGCCAGTAGCGCATCCAGATCTTCTACTTCAAAGGCGATATGCTGAACCCATTGAGGAGTATTTTCATCACGACCCATTTCCGGTTGGGTCGGGAGTTCAAAAAACGCCAGCACATTGCCTTGGCCTGCATCGAGAAATAGATGCATATAAGGATCAAAAGCTTTGGTTGACGGGACATGGTCTTCTGCAAAGGCCAGAATGAAATCCATGTTGAGCATTTTCTTGTACCATTCCACCGTTTCCTTGGCGTCTTTACAGCGATAAGCCACGTGATGAATTTTTTTAATTGCAAAGCTCATGATAAAACTCCTTTTATGTTTATTCCCAGTCTGGTTGTTGTTCTGGTGCAGCATGTAAAAATGCCGGCAGGGTTAAACAATGTTGATAAATCGATTCAATTTTGGGAAAAGCGCTTAAGTCAATCTTGAAACGCTTGGCGTTATAGACCTGCGGAATCAGGCAGCAGTCGGCCAAAGTGGCTTGCGTGCCAAAACAGAATTGTCCATTGGAATGCTGCAACTGTTGTTCCAGACTTTTAAAGCCTTCAATAATCCAGTGCTGATACCATTGATTTTTTTGCTCATCGCTGACCGCAAGATCATTTTTGAGATATTTCAAGACTCTCAGGTTATCCAGTGGATGAATGTCACAGGCGATGACCTGAGCAAATGCCCGGACTTTGGCACGTTCAAGCCCATCTTTGGGCAAGAGCGGTTTTGCCGGATACTGTTCTTCCAGATATTCAAGAATACTGAGCGATTGCGTCAGGGCCTGATCCTGATCGACCAGAGCCGGCACAAGCTGGCTTGGGTTTAGCGCAACATAATCGGGATGTTGCTGCTCATTTTTGACCAGATGAACAGGCTGGGTCTCATACGCAAGCTCTTTCAGGTTCAGCGCAATACGCACCCGATAGGCAGCCGAGCTACGAAAATAACTATACAGTTTCATAGCGTTCGTCCTGCTGCTCATTAAAACTAAATTGACGGGCTGGCAAAATGGTATTGGCAACTTCACCAAAGCCCACGCGAATACCGTCTTTTTCACAATAGCCTTTCATGACCACACGGTCGCCGTCTTCAAGGAAACCCCGTGTTTCGCCGTTGGATAGCTGAAGTGGCTTGGTGGTGTTCCAGGTCAGCTCAAGCAGACTGCCATAAGAGTCTGCTGTCGGGCCGGAAATGGTACCCGATCCCATTAAGTCACCGACCTGTACGTTGCAGCCTGCAATGGTATGATGGGTCAGTTGCTGTGCCATCGACCAGTACATATATTTAAAGTTGGTCTGGCAAATGACCTCTGGCTGTTGCAATTGAGGGGTTTGTACTTCAACACTTAAGTGGATGTCATAACTATTTGCCACATGTTCTTGCAGGTAGCCAAGAGGTTGCGGATGCTGTTCCGGGCCTTTTACTTTAAATGGCTCCAGCGCCTCCAGGGTGACGACCCACGGCGAAATGGCACTGGCAAAGGTTTTGGCATTGAAGGGGCCCAGCGGAACATATTCCCATTGCTGGATATCACGTGCCGACCAGTCATTCAGCAGCACCATGCCAAAGATGTGATCCCAGGCATTTTCAATTGCAACCGGCTCTCCCAGTTCAGTGGCCTGACCCACAATAAATGCGGTCTCCAGCTCAAAGTCGAGCTTACGGGTGGCTGAAAAAACAGGACGTTCTTGATTGGGTAACTTGATCTGGCCTGACGGACGGACAATATCTTTGCCACTGACGATTACCGAGCTGGCACGGCCGTTATAACCTACTGGCAGTTCACTCCAGTTTGGCAGCAGGGCATTTTTTGGATCGCGAAACATGGTACCGACATTGGTCGCATGTTCTTTCGATGAATAAAAGTCGGTATAACCCGGAACATGAACCGGTAAATGCAGGGTAACGGCCTCTTGCTTAAAAAACGCTTTCTGGCGTAAGTCGGCATCGTCACGTAAAGCCGGATTGTCGGCAGAGAGTAAACTTTGTAATGTCTTGCGGACAGCCTGCCAATTTTGCTTGCCTGTCTCGATAAACTTGTTCAGGGTGGTCTGGTTAAAACAGCCCTCTACCTTGCTGTGTAGCAGGCCATGTGCTTCAAGTACTGCAAGATCAACTACCCAGTCACCAATCGCAACACCAACACGTTTTTCACCTTGTGCCGTTTCACTAAAGATTCCGTAAGGCAAATTATGAATAGTGAAATCTGATTGCGGATCAATTTCAAGAAAAGAGGTTAATTGTTGTGCCATGCTGTACCTTCCTTGTCTTTCATTTTGTAAAAATGATTTAATTTTTTGGCTTTCCTGCTGCAAGTTTTTGAAAAAACACTAAATATTTATATTTTCTAGCTGCTTTTCCAGATTGTCTGAAGCAACAAAGCGGTTGTTGATGATTTCTATCATACTGAAAATAATTAATTACGCAATACATAATTTAATTACATTATTCATAATATTTGTTATTTATTGAATTTTCTGTTTATATGCGCGGTTATCTGAAAAGTAAATCAATTATTTTTTGATTTGAGGTAGGCATTGGTGATCAACTTATGATATACGTAATTTTAGACAAAAAAATTACGCGACAAGGACGAGAATAATCATATGTCAAAACAGGAGCAAGGAAACCTGAAACATGGTTTAAGCAATCGGCACATCCAGCTTATCGCGCTAGGTGGTGCGATTGGCACAGGTCTGTTTCTCGGGATATCCCAATCGATCAAGCTGGCGGGCCCCTCAGTCATCCTCGGTTATGCAATTGCAGGACTGATTGCATTTTTAATGATGCGCCAGTTAGGTGAAATGGTGGTACAGGAGCCGGTCAGCGGTTCCTTCAGTCATTTTGCCTATAAATACTGGGGTTCATTTGCAGGCTTTATGTCGGGCTGGAACTACTGGGTACTCAATGTGCTGGTGTGTATGGCGGAGCTGAGTGCCATTGGTCTGTATATTCAATACTGGTGGCCTGAAATCCCGACCTGGATATCAGCACTGGCTTTCTTTATCTTGATTAACGGTATCAATCTGTTACATGTAAAGTTTTTTGGCGAAATGGAGTTCTGGTTTTCCATCGTCAAGATTCTGGCCATTCTGGCTATGATTGGTTTTGGTTCCTATCTGCTTGCAACAGGCACGGCAGGGCCACAGGCAAGTATTAGCAACCTTTGGGCCTTAGGCGGTTTTTTCCCGTTTGGTGTTGAAGGTCTGGTTATGGCCATGGCGGTGATTATCTTTGCATTCGGTGGTATCGAGCTGTTCGGGATTACTGCAGCCGAAGCCCGTGATCCAGATAAAACCTTGCCTAAAGCCGTCAATCAAATTATTTACCGTATCCTGATTTTCTATATTGCGACACTTTTCATTCTGTTTGCATTATTCCCATGGAACCAGATGGCACAGGGCGGTAGCCCATTTGTGATGGTCTTCGCTTCACTCGATAGCCAGGGCGTCGCCACCTTGCTCAACTTTGTGATCCTGACCGCAGCAGTATCGGTATATAACGGTACCAGTTATTGCAGTAGCCGTATGCTGTTAGGTCTGGCACAACAGGGCAATGCGCCAAAATTCCTCAAGCATATCAATAAACGTGGTATTCCAACCAACGCGGTCTATGTTTCAGCATTTGTGACAGTTCTATGCGTATTGCTGAACTATGCATTCCCTGAAAAAGCATTTGGCCTGCTGATGATGCTGGTGGTTGCCGCAATTGTGATTAACTGGGTGGTCATTTCATGGACACATCTCAAGTTTCGTAAATCGATGCAGGCACAGGGTGTAACGACCAAATTCCCAAGTATTGCGTATCCGTTCAGTAATTATCTTTGCATGATTTTTATGCTGGGTATTTTGGTGATCATGTCATTAACGCCGGATATGCGTATTGCGGTAATGATGATTCCTGCATGGATTCTTTGCCTGATGTTTGCCTATTATCTGAAACAGCGAAAGTTGAAAAATGAGCAGCATAGCGTGGCATTTAATACCGATGCATAACTTTGACAAACTGATCTGAAGAAAAAGGGCTGAGTTTTCAGCCCTTTTTTTATTGCATTAACTCGTTTTTTTCTAATGTATTAAGGCTTTCGGGCTACTGGTTGTCTTGGCCGGATCAATACTCCGGAGCCTTTTTTTAGAAAAGGGCTTTTTTTCTCCATGTATATCGTATACGATATTCAAAATATAGGGAAAGCCAATTTAAAACGGCTTTGTTGGTTCAAACTGGCAATACAAGATTGCAAAACGCGCAATGTTTTTAAACATGATGATTGAGGAATAATGATGACTAATATCTTTACAGGATGTATCCCGGCGTTGATGACCCCATGTACGGCAAATCGTGAGCCAGACTTCGATGCGCTGGTAAAAAAAGGCCGCGAACTGATCGAAGCGGGAATGAGTGCCGTTGTATATTGCGGTTCAATGGGGGACTGGCCATTATTGACAGAAGCCCAGCGTCAGGAAGGTGTAGCCCGTCTGGTGGCTGCAGGTATCCCAACAATTGTGGGGACAGGAGCGGTAAATACCAAAGAAGCGGTTTCTCATGCTGCACATGCAGAAAAAGTGGGGGCCCAGGGCCTGATGGTGATTCCACGGGTATTGTCACGTGGTGCATCTCCGGCAGCGCAAAAAGCACATTTTTCAGCGATTTTAAAAGCTGCACCCAGCCTTGCTGCGGTCATTTATAATAGCCCATATTATGGCTTTGCAACGCGTGCCGACCTGTTTTTTGAGTTACGCCGTGAATTTCCAAATCTGATCGGTTTTAAAGAATTTGGTGGCGCAGCAGATATGCGTTATGCAGCAGAATTCATTACTTCACAAGATGATTCGGTCACTCTCATGGCCGGGGTCGATACTCAGGTGTTTCATGGTTTTGTCAACTGCAATGCCACCGGGGCAATTACAGGGATTGGCAATGCATTGCCTAAAGAGGTATTACAGCTTGTCGATTTAAGTAAAAAAGCAGCAGCAGGAGATGCCAAAGCACGTCGTCTGGCACAAGAGTTGTCCAGTGCTCTGGAAGTATTGTCATCATTTGATGAAGGAACAGATCTGGTCTTGTATTATAAATACCTGATGGTACTGAATGGCGATAAAGAATATAGCTTACATTTCAATGAGACAGATGCGCTCAGCGAATCACAACGTAAGTATGTGGAAACCCAGTATGAATTGTTCCGGACCTGGTACCGTAACTGGTCTGCCGGGATCTGATGATCTTGCTGATAATAAAAAGGCTAGATTTTCTAGCCTTTTTATTTTTGCTCTTCTGGTCTTGGTCTCACCTTTATTTTTTGGTCAGAACCACCACACATAAGAAAATCAGGATTAAGCCGAAATATCCATTTATATTCAGGCGTTCACCGACAAGCAGAACAGCCAATAAGGTAGCGACTGGAATTTCAACCAGTGCCAGTGTCATTGCCTGACTTGCAGGTATACGTTTCAGGCCAAAACTGAAAAAAAGATAACCCAAAAACATGGGGACAACCGGGATATACAGTGCCACCCAGATATTTGCTGGATGGTCAAACAGGTGCGTAGCGGTAATGAATAATGTGGGTAACAGGATGAGGGCAGAAATCCCAAAAATCACGCCCATAGCAGCCCGTGAGTCAATACCTGTATGAATAAGGTTTTTCATTGTCCAGGAATAGCTTGCATAGCTGAAACTGGACACTAAACCAAAAAATATACCGATGATATGCTGAGAAGTCGTCACCGGGGCCTGAGGGGCATGCTCACCAGAGAAACAGAGAAAAATAATTCCTGTAAAACCAAGAATAAAACTGATCAGCCATTGCACAGAGAGCTTACGTTTATCAAAAAACCATTCAAGTAAAACCGAAAATAACGGGGCGCAGCCAATTGAAACGACTGTCCCGACCGACACACCGGCCAAGGCAACAGAATTATAAAAGGCAAAAGGACAAAGAATGGAAACAATGACGGCTATGCCTATTTTGGTCTTATGGTTAGCCAGTTTAAAAGCGTTATTCTTGATTGCCCTGAAACTGAGACTGGCATGAATTAAGCCACCCAGGCAGACAGAAAGACTGGCAATAACAATCGGACTGATTCCTTGGGCAAAAGAGGCCGCCGTGCCTGCGGTGCCCCATAGAAAAGCAGCAAATAAAACGGAGAGCAAGCCCGTATAATAAGTGAGTGTTGTAGTCTTATTGGATTGTATAGTCATAAATACTGGTTCATATACTGAAGATTGTCTGGCTCAGGCATCCGCTGGTGAAGATCATCGTCATGATTCTGGCCGGGAGTGGGCGATAAGACGGGTAATGGATCGGGCATTTGTGACCAAGTATGCCTGTGAAGGAGACTTTTCTCTTGCATGAAAACTTCATTATGATGACGATTTCAGCATAGTCACAACCACTTTGTGAATTAAATGGTATAAAGTATACTTGGGCAGCCTGTTATTAAAAAAATATCTGCTGTTTGCATATTCAGGAATGATTGTGAAAACCGGGTCCATCAGGGGACAGACTGCCTTGAACGGCCGGTTGTTAAAGCAATGATTTCATCATTCTGGAGGCTGTCGAAGTCATCCATTTGTGTCATAGTTTGAGGTGAAAAGAATATCCGTGGCGCTACCATCTTTTAATGTATCAAATTTAGGTGCACTACCGTCAGTATCTGAAGTAATTGTGAAATATATCAGAGAAGCAATTATTGCCGGTCATATTGCTGAAGGTGAGCCGATTCGTCAGGATGAAATTGCCCGGCTTTTCAATGTCAGCAAGATTCCGGTTCGTGAAGCATTAAAACAATTAGAAGCAGAGGGACTGGTTGAATTCAAGAAAAATCGTGGAGCACTTGTCACCCGTATTTCTGAAGAAGAACTGGCCCAGATTTTTGAGGTGCGGGTGATGCTGGAAACCAAGCTGATCCAGCTGGCTGTACCGAATATGACCGAAGAAACCTATCAAAAGGCCGAAGAAATCTGCAATGCCTTTATTGATACCATGGATATTGGCAGCTGGACAACATTGAACTGGCAATTACATGCCTGCCTGTATGAACCGGCCCAACGTCCCTATATGCTTGGTCTGATCCGTTCAATTTATGACAAGATCGAGCGTTATCTCAGACTTCAAATGAATGTTTCATCAGGTAAATCCCGTGCTAATGATGAGCATAAGGAAATCGTCAGGGCGTGCAAAGCCAAAGATGTCGACTTGGCGGTAAAGCTGATTGAAGAACATATCAATGGTGTCTGCCAATCATTGTATGAACATCTGCCTCATCATCAGGCAACCAGAAAATAAGCCAGTCCTGTACCGAGGTGAATGCCATGCTTTAAATTAGGTCGACTGACCTAATTTTTTTGTCTTTAATTTTTTCGGTATGCATCATACGTTATGCCGATTTCGTCATCATTTAAGCCGAAAAGTATCAAGATTGATGGGGCGGGTTGAGTCATCCTAGAAAAAAATGAAAGGATACTCAGATGAAAACAGTAAAAATTTTGGACTCGCATACAGGTGGCGAACCGACCAGACTGGTACTTGAAGGTTTTCCAGATCTGGGGGATGGCGACATGGAAAGCCGCCGTAAGGTGCTGTCGGAACAATATGATCATTTTCGTAGAGCAGCCATGCTGGAACCACGGGGCAATGATGTTCTCGTAGGGGCCTTGCTATGTAAACCGGTTAATCCCAAGGCCAGTGCCGGCGTTATCTTTTTTAATAATACGGGATATCTGGGCATGTGTGGACATGGCACCATTGGGCTGGTTGCTTCTCTGGCATATTTAGGTCGTATTCAGGTAGGTACCCATTTAATTGAAACTCCGGTCGGTGATGTTGAAGCAACCTTGCATGAGGATGGTTCGGTAAGTGTCCGCAATGTGCCAGCTTATCGCTACCAGAAAGCGGTTGAAATTGCAGTAGAACCGTATGGAAAAGTAACGGGGGATATTGCCTGGGGAGGGAACTGGTTTTTCCTGATCAATGAGCATGGGCAAAAAGTAACGGGCGATAATCTTGAGCAGCTGACCGAATATGCATGGGCTGTGAGACAGGCGTTAAAAGCACAGGGCGTGACTGGTAAAGCCGGGCAGGAAATTGATCATATCGAATTATTTACAAGCGATGATCATGCAGACAGTAAAAATTTTGTACTTTGTCCCGGGAAAGCTTATGACCGTTCACCGTGCGGGACCGGGACCAGTGCAAAAATCGCCTGTCTGGCTGCGGATGGCAAGCTTGAACCCGGTGTCTTGTGGACACAGGCCAGTATTATCGGGAGCCAGTTTATTGCTTCTTATGAACAGGCGGGAGAATATGTCATTCCGACCATTCGGGGGGAAGCCTATATGAGTGCCGAGGCAACCTTATTAATGGATGAAAATGATCCCTTTGCCTGGGGTATTCAGCTATGAGTACCGATGTCATTGTCGTTGGTGCCGGTATTGTCGGGGCTGCATGTGCCTATGAACTTGCTCGGCAAGGTTTAACTGTACGGGTACTTGATGCACGTATCGGCGGAGCGACTGCCGCAGGTATGGGGCATCTGGTGATTATGGATGATCTGGAAGCCGAGCTTCAGCTGAGTCACTGGTCTGTCCAGTTATGGCATGCACTGGGTAAACAGCTTTCCCCCGAATGTGCCTATCGTCAGCTTCCAACTTTATGGCTGGCGAGCAGCGCGGAAGAAATGCAGGTTGCCGAAGAAAAATATCAACGGTTGCAGGCTCAAGGCGTCAGGTGCCAACTTCGGAGTGCGGAAGAAATAAGGCAGCTGGAACCGCATTTAAAGCAGGGTTTATATGGCGGGCTGGAGGTTTTTGATGATGGTATCGTATATGCACCTTGTGTTGCCGAGTGGTTGTTAAAGCAATACCCAGAGAAGATCCAGCTTCAATATGGCAAAGTCACCCGGATCGAGGAAAACCGTGTTCAGGTCAGTGACGGAACATGGCTGGAAGCAAGCCATATCATTCTGGCAAACGGGATTCATGCAACAGATTTCTTTCCCGGTTTGCCGATCGAACCCAAAAAGGGACACTTGGCAATTACTGAACGTTACCCGGAAATAGAAGTTCAGCATACCCTTGTGGCTCTGGCCTATGCGGCAAGTACACAAGCCACCAGCGGGCTCTCAGTTGCCTGCAACATCCAGCCTAGGCCGTCAGGGCAACTATTTATTGGTTCATCGCGACAATTTAATACGGTAGATCCTATGGTTGAGCCGGAGGTTCTCACCCGGGTACTCAAAGAGGCCGTGGATTATTTTCCGGCGCTGGCCGACCTGAACATTATCCGGGCATGGACCGGTTTTCGGGCCGCAACGCCAGACGGTATTCCTGTGATCGGGCGACATCCTGCTTTTCAGTCCGTGTATCTGGCGGTGGGGCATGAGGGACTTGGTGTCACGACGGCTACAGGTACGGCAAAGCTGATTGCGTCACATTTATGCGGGATGCCTTTCGGCATAGATCCAGAACCTTTTTTACCAGATCGTTTTTTGGGAGCTGTATAAATGATCCAGCTTGTTATTAACGGAAAAACCATGTCGGTCATGGATGGGATGACTGTCGCTGCAGCCTTGGCCCAGGCGAAAATCTATAGCCGTCGATCTGTTCGGGGGGAGCAACGTACTGCTTTTTGTGGGATGGGTGTCTGTCAGGAATGCCGTGTCAAGATTAACGGACTCCGCGTACTGGCTTGTCAAACATTGTGTCAGCAAGGTATGCAGGTGGAAACACAATAATGAAAACAGAATATGACATTGTGATTATTGGTGCAGGCCCGGCCGGCTTATCTGCAGCAATTGCAGCAGCAGAAAGTGGTCAAAGTATCTTGATACTGGATAATAATCCTCAGGCGGGTGGCCAGATCTGGCGGGCTGGACCGGTTTTTCCTGTCCCAGAAACAGCCCGGCAGAAATACAGGCAGATTCAGGCAAGCCCGCATATTGAATGTCTGTTTGGCGCCAAGATTGTAGCAGCCCCTTTTGCAGGGCAATTACTGGTTGAGCGTACAAATGACAGCCTGAACCTAAGCTATAAGCAACTGATTATATGTAGTGGAGCAAGAGAACTGTTTTTACCATTTCCCGGCTGGACTTTGCCCGGGGTAACAGGTGCTGGCGGTTTGCAAGCGTTGATCAAGGCTGGTACACCTGTAGCAAATGAACGTATTGTCATTGCCGGATCAGGCCCTCTGTTACTGGCCAGTGCCGATACGGCTCAAAAGGCCGGGGCTCAAGTGCTACATGTCGCGGAGCAGGCCAGCCATTCAGCCGTATACAGGTTTGCCTTTCAACTATGGCGTTGGCCTGCAAAAATCATGCAGGCCCTGTCTTTACCTTACCGCCTCTATCAACCTGACAGTTATGTGATAGAAGCGTTTGGACAGGAACGGCTGGAAGGTGTCCGTTTGCAGACGGCTAAAGGTATTATTGAAGTGGAGTGTGATCGGCTGGCCTGTGGTTTTGGTCTGGTACCCAATGTTCAATTGGGGCAGCTCATGGGATGCCAGATCAAGGACAATGCCATTATGGTTGATCAATACCAGCGCAGTTCTCAGCCCCACATTTTTGCTGCCGGTGAGTGTACCGGTTTTGGCGGCAGTGAACTTGCAATGGTTGAGGGAGAAATTGCCGGCTATGCCGCGATTGCTGCATATGAAAAAGCCAGACAATTATTTGCACAAAGACAGCGTTATCAAATATTTGCCAGATTACTTGCTCAAAGTTTCCGGTTACGCCATGAATTGAAAACACTGGCACGTCCTGAAACGGTGTTTTGTCGCTGTGAAGATGTAACCTTTGATCAGGTTGCCGGGCGGGAAAACTGGGTCGATGCAAAATTGCATACGCGTTGCGGGATGGGAGCCTGCCAGGGCAGTACCTGCGCTACAGCAGCAGCCTGTTTATTTGGCTGGAAATTACCCGACGCCAGACCCCCGTTATTGCCCACCCGTGTAAAAAGCTTAATGTCGATGGCTGTAACTTCTTTAAAACAAAAATAAAATGCTCTAGAGTAGAACCGTGATTATTTTGGTTCTACTCTAGCTCATGTCTCTGGTTCACCTTCCGCAACTTACTTCAACCCTGGAAGATTTCTTAAAGAATCTGGAAAGTATAGAACCTTTATTCGATGCTTTGTCTTCAGTGGTTTTTTTTATTAAAAATGCCGAGGCACGTTATGTGTATGTCAACCAGACCCTGGTAAACCGCTGTGGTCTAAAAGACAAATCTGCATTGCTGGGAAAAACGTCGGAAGAAGTTTTTCCACATGCGCTTGGAAAAATATATACCTCGCAAGATCGACAGGTGATTCGGCGAGGCAAAAAACTTGCTGAACAGCTAGAACTACATTTATATGCAAAGAACCAGTCGGGATGGTGCCTCACCTATAAAGAACCGTTATTTGATAAAGACGGTCATCTTGTCGGCATAGCCGGAATTTCCAATGACCTGAATGTACCGGAAAATACGCATCCAGCTTTTTATAAAATGGTGCAGGTGGAAGAATATATCAAGAAAAATTATGCCGAAACGATAACCCTGGCTCACCTGACTGCAATTGCAGGCGTATCGGTGGCCCAGTTAGAGCGCTACTGCAAAAAGATTTACCATTTAACCCCAAGACAGATGATCAGTAAAATCCGTTTGCAAGTGGCTACAGAACTTCTGGCTACAGATTTGGCCATTACTGAAATTGGTCTGCGTTGTGGCTATACAGACCATAGTGCGTTTTGTCGTCAATTTAAGCTGCATACAGGTATGTCTCCGAGTCTGTTCAGAGGGACATATAAAACAGGCGCAATAAAATAACCCTAACAGGGTTAGGATTATTTTATATGTGTCAGGAAGCGTCCTGTTAAAAGTTGTAGCGCACCATGGCTTCCAGCCGGTTATCTATCCCTTTTTGATTATTGAAGGTTTTTCGTTCTCCATAGATATATTCAAGTCCAAAAGTCACGGGAGTCACAGGGTTATACATCATATAGAGCCAGCCTTGCTGTAAAGACTTATTCTGGTTTTGATCAGAGACAAGGTCGTATTGCGCAAATCCGTTATTGTCGTTGGCAAACATGGCACCGTAACCCAAGGTGGCTTTAATTTTAGGTGTTAACTGATAAGAGAGACCTGTAGTAAAGCTGTCAAACTCATTTAAATATACCTGGGTTTTGGTGTTATCGAGCAGATAGGCACTATTGGTATAGAGCAGGAAGCGGTCATCTCCCTTGACATGTGAATAGTCCGCCATCAGCTTTAATTTCGGGCTAGCCTGATAACTTGCCCCGATTGCAGCGCCCCAGCTCACCTCTTTTTTATTGTTGGCATCTGCAATACGTAATTGCTGAACCATGGCCCTTGTCGAAACAGATCCATTTTCAAAATCATATTTGAGTTTGCCTGTGAGTGCCGGAAGCCGGTTTTCATCCCGGCCTTTTTCAAGGCTGATAAAATACTCGGGGCCGGCTGTAAAGCTGTTGTTGTAACGGACGAGAGGAGTACGGAAAGTACCGATGCCTAAAGGTGAACCGAAATCCAGCATGTCGGGTTGTAAATCTGTTGCCAGAAAACTCGATGTGGTCTGTCCAAATAACCAGTTGTTGTAAGTCAAATAGACATGGCGTAAACGGAGGGTGTCATTATTGGCACCTCCACGAAAATCAACTTCGAGTTTACCGCCAATTTGCTGTCCTTCTAGCGGTGTTTTAAAGTCCAGACCAAAGCGGGTGGTCGTTACCGTATTATAGAAGCGGTCTTTATGGACTTCCTGACCATTTAGATCGACCTTATGGATACGGTTAAAAATCCCGTTTCCACCCTTGAACTGATAAGACGAATCACCCCGGATAAAGCCGTATAACTGAAACTCTGCACCAGATCGGGTAGTTAACTTAAGGGATTTTGACGCAGGCTGCCCTGTGTCTGTACCCGGAACCGGAGCTGCCTGACCTGATGTATCCGGTTTAACGCCGGCTTGAGAGTACTGTTGAACTAAGGCTTTAAGCGCATTAACTTCAAGACGGAGCTGCTCGATTTGTTGGGCGCTTTCCTGACTGGTTGCATGGCCAACGAGTGGCAGAGCCGTACCTAAAATAATCAGTATTTGCCGAGTCAGTACTGTTGTGCAAATTGTTGTTCTTTTAAATAAAAAAATCATATACCTGTCCTGAGTATGTGTATTGCCGATCCTTCACCATCACTGGTGTCCAGCTTTTATTGAAAATAATTATTGATAAACAAAAGCAATCTAGGGCTAGAGCATTTTGCTTGATAAAGAATATCGTATACGATATTCTTTTGTCAAAATGAATTCCCATTTTTAGAAATAAACGGAAAATGTTCAAACAGGAATGATTTTTCCTATACAGAACAATAACTAAGATTAAACCTCAAGGAGAAGGTGTTATGGATTACTCAATTTTTCTAGATACGGCACATATGGCAGCAGACCGCGCCCGCTACATATTGAATCAACATCGCCAGAATTTTCGCTACCAGCATATTTTGTTTGAAACCAAAGAAGATGAAAGCCCGGTAACCGAGGTCGATCAATATGTTGAACGGGAGATCAGGAAAATCATCGAAAAATTTTACCCTGATCATGACATTCTGGGAGAAGAATACGGAGGAGAAAACCATCAGGCTGAATTTGTCTGGGTGGTTGACCCGATTGACGGCACCAAGCAGTTTATTTCGGGTTTTCCAACTTTTGGAACCCTGATTGCATTATGTCATCACGGTGTGCCGGTTCTGGGAATTATCGAGCATCCTGCTGTTTGCGAGCGCTGGGTTGGTGTCAAGGGACAGCAAAGTACGCTCAATGGTCGTGAGATTGCGACCCGCAACTGTACATCGCTTGAAACTGCACTGATGTCTTCAAGTAATACCGAGCCTGTTCTGGCTGAACATCGTGCAGGCTATCAAAACATCCTTTGCGCTACCAAGTGGCGGGTCTACGGGGCTGCCTGTTATGCCTATGCCTGTCTGGCAACAGGAAAAATTGATCTGAGTATTGATAGTGGCGGTATGCGTGAAGTGGATTATTGTGCCCTGGTTCCGGTCATTGAAGGAGCGGGCGGATGCATTTCCGACTGGGATGGGGCGCCATTAACCATCCATTCCGGAAAAACGGTTGTTGCAGCAGCGACCCGGGAGTTACATGAACAGGCCATTCAGTTTCTAAAAAAATATAAAGCTGGTGCATAACAAAAACATGCAACGGGACAGATAACCCCGCAAATAAAATAATATGGAGATGTATATGTTTTCCTGGATGAAAAGCGCTCCGGCTCAGCCTGTGATAACGGATAAAAACCACATTGATGCATTATATAAATATTGGCGTATCCATGTGATGATTGCCTTGTATCTGGGCTATTCAACATTCTACCTGACCAGAAAAAGCTTTAACTATGTCATGCCCGAGATGATCAAGGACTTAGGCTTGAGCCTTGCCGATGTCGGGATTTTAAGCACCTCTTTTTATTTGGTCTATGGAATATCCCGGTTTGCATCGGGGGTGATGAGTGACGCTGCCAATCCACGCTACTTTATGGGTGTGGGACTGATTGTAACAGGGGTGCTAAATATTGTTTTCGGCATGAGTTCGACCTTGTGGATTTTTGCCATAATCTGGATTTTTAATGCCTTTTTTCAGGGATGGGGCTGGCCGCCATGTTCTAAAAGTTTAACTACCTGGTATTCACGTAATGAGCGTGGTTTCTGGTGGGCATTATGCAATACCTCCCATAACGTTGGCGGTGCATTAATACCGCTACTGGCCGGAGGGCTGGCGGTTCATTTTGGATGGCGTTATGGCATGTATGTTCCGGGCATTATTGCAATAATTATGGGAAGTATTGTCTGTTTACGTCTAAGAGATAAACCTGCGAGCCTGGGGCTACCTACAGTGGGAGAATGGCGGCATGATGCGTCAGAACTTGCACAAGAAGCCAGAAGTAAAAAAATGAAGGTCTGGGATATTCTGGTGACGTATATCTTTACCAATAAATATATCTGGTTACTGGCCATGTCCTATGTTCTGGTTTATATCGTACGGACCGGGTTAAACGATTGGGCTAACCTGTATCTGGTTAAGGAATATGGCTGGGGACTGGTCAAGGCCAACTCGGCATTAACCTTTCTGGAAATTGGCGGTTTCATGGGCACAATTGTGGCAGGCTGGGGGTCTGATGTCTTGTTTAAGGGGAACCGGACACCAATGAACATTATTTTTATGATCGGGATAGGCATTGCCGCTGCAATTTTATGGTTTTTTCCTAATATCGGTTATGCCTTGACGGCAGGTTGTTTTTTCTTTCTTGGTTTCTTTATTTTTGGTCCGCAAATGCTGATCGGGATGTCAGCTGCCGAAGCTGCGCATAAAGACTCAGCAGGGGCCGCAACCGGTTTTGTCGGGTTATTTGGCTATCTGGGGGCAGCCTTGTCCGGTTATCCGCTTGCAAAAATTATTGAATGGCTGGGCTGGAACGGTTTCTTTATGACCATGATTATTGCAACGCTGGCTTCTGCAATTTTATTATTTCCTCTGCTTTCATCAAAAAATCCGAGTCGGGCAAGTTAGCAAACGGTACAAAGTTATTTTTCAGGCAAGTAAAAAAGAGAGTGATTCATTTAGACTCTCTTTTTTTTTTGGAGATATCTCGAACCAGTTGATAACTAACCGGTTAGGGGTGGATGTGTTATGCTAAAGAAATTACAATGTAATGACATAAGCTTATATTAGTAAGTTTCATGGCGTGTTCATGGAGCTTAAATACTGATTTAAACGTTATGAGACAGAAATGGGTAATTAAAGAAAAGCCGTTTTTTTCAGAAGCCAAAGCTAAAAAAGGCCAGTTCATACAGATGGCCTTTTTTATAGATAGGGTTAGCGAGAAGAGGATTTGTCGTAGAAGGCCAATGATCTGCCTCGGGTCTCTTTGATCAACAAAATTGAAATGATGGAAATCAGGCTGGCAGCCACCAGATAAAGTGAAATCGGGATCGAGCTATTAAACTGTTTTAATAAACTCAAGGCAATCAGTGGAGCGAGAGAACCGGCCATAATGGGTGCAACCTGATAGCAAAAAGAGAGCGCCGTATAACGAATATGGGTCGGGAACAGTTCTGTCATAAGCGCAGAATAAGGAGAATAGGTCATCGACTCAATCAAAAGACCCAGCACAATTGCCAGCATGATCAGCCAGTCATTACCGGTATCCATTAACGGAAAACCAATAAAGCCCCAAAATGCAGTCAGGATCGCACCAACCAGATAAATCGGTTTTCGTCCGTAAACATCACTTAAATGTCCCATCAGGGGAATAATGAAAAAATGAATCAGATGGGCCGCAAACATCAGGCGTAAAATCTGTGATGTATCTTTATGAACCACCAGTTTTAGGTAACTGATTGAAAAGGTTACCACCATATAGTAGAGGATATTTTCAGCAAAGCGGGCGCCAATGCCTGCGACCACTGCTTTCTTGTGGTCTTTTAAGACTTCAATAATGCCCGCTTGCTGGTGCCTGAGTTGTTGCTGTCTGGCTTGTGCCTGTTTAAATACCTCGGCATCATCAACATTTTTCCGAATCCATAAGCCGATGAGTACCACCACTGCCGAGAACCAGAAGGCACAGCGCCAGCCCCAGTTCAGGAATTGTTCCGGTGACAGGTGATGAGAAAGAAGTAACAGTACTAATGTGGCAACCAGATTACCCAAGGGCACTCCGGTTTGTGGCCAGCTGGCCCAATAGCCCCGACGATCATCCGGGCTATGCTCGGACACCAGAATAACTGCGCCGCCCCATTCTCCACCAAACGCAAAGCCCTGAATCAGGCGTAATGTCACAAGTAGAGTGGGCGCCCAATAGCCGATCTGATCGAAGGCTGGAATACAGCCCATTAAAAAAGTGCTAATACCCACAATGATCAGGCTGATCTGTAACAGTTTTTTCCGGCCAAATTTATCTCCATAATGACCGAATACCAAACCGCCAATTGGTCTGGCCAGAAAGCCAACAGCATATAAGGCAAAGGCAGCCAAAATACCATCAATGGCGCTGCCTGTCTGTTGAAAAAACAATTCGCCAAAGACCAGTGCCGAAGCTGTACCATAGAGGAAAAATTCATACCATTCTGCAACGGAACCGACCATAGAGGCCGCGACGACTCTTTTTAAAGTTGTCATAGATAGATCCTTGTTTATACAATTTTATTTTGAGAAAAAAGCTTGTTTGGCTTACTTTTTTTATTTGGATAGCTGGTTGTTGTTATAGAGGTTGGGGAGCATGGACGATTGCTAGCTGAAATTTCTGGCAGGCATAAAAAAGGAGTCCACCATCAGGATGGACCCCTGAAAAATACTTAAAGTGCAGCCTGTGTCAGCTCGCCGTTCACCAACCGGTAAATACCAAGCGGATTGGCATTTTGAAGTGCAGGGGGAAGTAGCTCGTCTGGGTAGTTCTGATAACAGACGGGACGAAGATAACGTTCAATTGCCAAAGTGCCGACTGAAGTCCCTCGCGCATCTGAAGTCGCAGGATATGGCCCACCATGAACCATTGCATCACATACCTCGACACCGGTTGGATATCCGTTTAAGAGCAGGCGGCCTGCTTTTTCTTCCAGTAGCGGAATCAGTGCCGGGAAATCCCTGAAATCCTGAGGCTCAGCAATTAAGGATGCTGTAAGCTGACCGCGAAGGCAGCTCAAGGCAAGTGTAAGTTGCTGGGCATTTTCAACTTCAATCACGATTGTTGCTGGGCCAAATACCTCTTCTTGCAGCAATTCATCCTGTTTGAGTAACAGGGAGACATCTGCTTTAAACAGTTGTGGCTGGGCCTGATTGCCCTGTTGTGGCTGGCCAGCTAAATGCTGAATCTCTGGATGGGCTAACAATTCTTGCAAAGCCTGCTGATAGCTCTTTAGCGTCCCTTTATTCAACATGGTTTGGGGTGGTTGTTGTGCCATCTGCGCTGTGAATCGAACCAGGAACTGGCTAAATTCAGGTGATTTTATACCTAGGATTAGCCCCGGGTTTGTACAAAATTGACCACAGCCCAGTACGACAGAAGCACTTAGTTCGGCTGCAATCGTATCTCCCCGGATTTTTAATGCCTCGGGGAGTAGCACCATCGGGTTGATACTCGACATCTCGGCAAATACCGGAATAGGTTCAGGGCGAGCTGCTGCAAGATCACATAAGGCACGTCCCCCTTTTAAAGAACCGGTAAAACCGACAGCCTTAATCAATGGATGCTTGACCAGTGGTTCACCCACACCTTGTCCATAAATCATGCTAAATATACCGGCCGGTAAAGCACATTTGGCTATTGCCGTGGTAATGGCGTGGGCAATATATTCGGCAGTGGCCATGTGACCGCTATGCGCTTTAACAATCACAGGACAGCCCGCAGCAAGAGCTGAAGCCGTATCTCCACCCGCTGTAGAAAAGGCCAGTGGAAAATTACTCGCTCCAAATACGGCGACAGGGCCGATGCCTATTTTATATTGACGTAAATCCGGGCGAGGCAAAGGCTGACGATCAGGTATAGCCGGATCAATACGTGCTCCCAGATAATCACCGCGTCGTAAAACCTGAGCAAATAAACGCAACTGGCCTGTGGTACGGCCACGTTCGCCACGAATACGTGCTTCAGGTAAGGCAGTTTCCTGACATACGGTCATGATAAACTGATCGTCAAGTGCATCTATTTCACTGGCAATGCTTTCCAGCAAGATGGCACGTTGGTGGGGAGACGTCTGTTTAAACACGGCATGTGCAATTGAGGCTGCCTGTACCGCCTGATTAATTTCTTCCTCTGTTGCCTGGGCAAACCGATAGCCTAAGGCATCACCCGTAGTTGCATCATAACTATAAACCACTTTATCGCCTGCACCTGAGCGCTGTCCTGCAATAAAGTTCTGACCAGAAATATTAACCATATTCTTCCTCATCTAATGGAAATAAATAAACGCTTGCTCTTTGAATAAAGCCAGAAGAAAGCGTTATTTATGTTGATCGATACCTGCTTGAAAATAGGGAGTAAGGGGGATCGCCGTGTACTAACAGCAAGCCTGTCCCTCATCAAAAGTTTTTATTGGGCTATCATCTGCATTAAGCCTCATGGTCTTCTTTAATCATGGCTTTAGGTAAACCTGAACGAATACCCCAGTAATAACAGGCAATAGCTATTAGCATGACCAGTAAGGTATCCAGAGGGGCTGGAAGTAAATGTGAAGCACCTTCGCCAAAGCTTCCTAAGTAAGAGGCAATAATCATGAAGATGTAATAGCCAATCAGCCAGCCTGATGATTTCACCTGTTGAGCAAAGCTGACTTCATGTGTCGGGACATAACGCTTAAAGAGAACGTAGAGAATAAAAAGGACCAGTTGTGAGCCCAGAAGCCAGGAAATCACATTCCAGCCAGACCAATACACAATAAATGATGCAATGATGAAAGAGACAGGGCCAAGCAAACCAAAGCCTTTGACAAAAAACGGGCGGGGTAAATCTGGTGCATTACGGCGTAAAGCGCCTACTGTAATCGGGGCAATGGCATAGCTTAAAACCAGTGCAGCCGAGACCACAGAGATCAGCTTTTCCCAAGACGGAAATGGCATGGTCCAAAACAGGGATAAGGCAAAAGTAAGCCAGAGTGCATAACGCGGAATTCCGGATTTTGGATCAACACGGGTAAAAATACGGAAAAACGTATTACTATTTGACCAAGCATAAATGACCCGTGGTGTGGCTGCCATGTAAATATTTCCACAACCCGAAGGCGAGATGATTGCATCGGATACGACCAGCATGGCCAACCACCCTAAACCCAGCAACATGGCAATATCACGATAAGGAAGCGGAAACTGGTTACTCAGACCTTGCCAGCCATTTGCCAGCATTTCAGTGGGTACAGCCCCCAGAAAGGCAACCTGCAATACCACATAAATCACTGTAGCCAGAACAACGGATAAAATTAACGCAAATGGAATGGTAAATTGTGGGCGTTTTACCTCGCTTGCAACCGAAATGATCGGGGTTAAACCCAGATAGGCGAAAATAATCCCGCCTGCTGAGACAGCACCTTGTACCCCTTGTGCTCCCATAGGGGCGAACTTGGTGACAGAGAAATTAGCAGGTTTGAAATGATAAAGCAGCGCCACGATGACCAAAACTGGAACGGCAAATTTCAATATGCTGATAATGTTGTTGGCGACAGCGAAAGTTTTGACGCTGAAATAATTGAGGGCGAAGAAGAAGCATAACAGGGCGAACTGGAATAACCAGCCGATCACACTGGGAGAGCGCACGCCCTCATGGATAACGGTCAGTGACGGAAACCAGGCTGCTGCATATTCACGGGCTGCTACGACTTCAATGGCGATCAGGCTGGAAAAAGCAATCACAGTGATAGAACCGAGCAAATAGCCTTGCAAAGGCCCATGGGTAAATACCGGATAGCGGATAATCCCGCCAGCCCTAGGCAGGGCTGCACCAAGTTCACAATAGATAATTCCCAAAATCAGTACTGCAAAGCCGCCAATCAGCCAGGAAATAATACCGGCGGGCCCTGCCTGTGCTGCAACGTGGCTTGCAGAGAATAGCCATCCTGAACCAAAAATGGCACCTAAGCCAATAAAGGTCAGATCCATGAGCGAGAGTTGTTTCTTGAATTGTCCTGACATCATGTTTTCCTTAACGATATCACTTTAGTTGTTTTGAATATCGTATACGATATAATTTAAGCGGTAAATAGGAAGATATTTTATTTTTGTCTGGGTTTTTAAAATAAATAACCAAGCTATTGAAAGGTATGACTAAAATTTAAAACAAAGCTATCGGGCGAAGCTGTGCTGATGTAATAGGTGGTATGGATGCAAGAATCCGGATGAATTGATAGTAGACCCGTCTGCTTTCGAGGTATCATATATTTCACCGGCCTATCAAAAATAAAAACATTTTTTATTGTTTATCGGCCATATCTTTTCTCTAGTGCCTCGTTCAATGCCATCACTTACGATTCATGCCCGGTTGTCAGGTTTCTACCTGTTTTATTATTCCATTGTCGGGACCTTCATGCCGTACTGGAACCTGTATCTGCAAGATCAGGGTTTCAACTATCAAGAGATCGGGATTCTTTCTTCAATTGCGATTATTACCCGTTTCTTTGCGCCGCTGATCTGGGGCTGGATTGCCGATAAATCAGGCAAAAGAATGCTTCTGGTCCGTATTGCAACATGGATGGAAGCCTGTATCTGGTTCGCCATATTTGTGATTCCAAACAGCTTTCAATCGGTGGCTTTGCTAATGCTGATTTTTAGCTTTTTTCAAAATGCCATTCTGGCGCAGTTTGAGGGGGTGACCTTATTCTGGCTGGGTGAAAAACGTGCCGAGCTCTATGGCAAAGTGCGGAAGTGGGGCTCGGTCGGGTTTATTGTCGGGGTATTTGTGATTGGAGCATTACTGGAAATTGTTCCGGTTGCCATGCTGCCCATTTTATTATTGTCGGTTTCTTTTCTGACTTTCTTATGGTCATTCACTATTAAAGAACCTGTGCATGCACCCAGTTCTCAGAAAAAATTACAGCCATTATGGCCGGTACTGAAAAAACCGGCTGTTGCTGCTTTCTTTGGCATTGAATTTATTCTGCTGTTTTCACTGGCGCCATTTTATAGTTTTTATAGCAACTTTCTGAAAGAAACCGGTTATAGCACCACCCAGATCGGCAGTTTATGGGCCATGGGCGTCATTGCCGAGATCATCATGTTTGCGGTCGCACAAAAGGTCTTTTTTATCCGGTTTTCCTGGCGGACACTGGTGATGATCTGTTTACTCTTAACCAGTTTACGCTGGTTGCTGGTAGGAAGCCTGAAAAACTACTATTTGGGGCAGTTACTTGCACAAAGCTTACATGCCTTTAGTTTCGGGTTATTTCACCTGATTGCCATGAAAGTCATTTTTCAGTACTTTTCAGCGGAGCAACAAGGCCGTGGTCAGGCATTGTATAGCACCATGTGGGGCTTAGGTGTGGCATCTGGCAGTTTATTGGCAGGGCATTACTGGCAGATGCTTTCAGGCATGACCATCTTTTTCTGTGCCAGTGTGGTGGTCTTGCTGGGGCTGTTATTGGTGGTATGGTTGCCGAATCGGGTTGAAGCAGCAGCCCGCAGTTAAACTAAACTTGAATATGCGTATAGCGTGGCAACCACGGTTGAGCCTGTTCCAGTTGTGCCGCCAGTTGCAGTAAACGGTCTTCCCGTCCAGACGGCGCAATAAACTGGCTACCCAAAGGCAGGCCGTTTTTATTCCAGTACAGGGGAACCGACATGGCAGGCAAGCCTGTGACATTGGCCAGCTGGGTAAATGGTACCCAGCTTAAATTGTCCTGTACCATTTTTTCCACCAGTTTACCTTGAGCGAGATAATACGCTTTGCCCAGCTTTAACAAGCCTTTCAATATCGGTTTCTGCCAGGCTGGGGTTGCAACTTCACCGTTCTTTGGCGCCACTGAAGCGGTGCTAGGGGTAAGATACAGGTCATATTGTTCAAAGAAAATATTCATCTGAGTGGTATAGAGGCCCCAATTATCAAGGGTATGAATATATTGCGTAGCTGTGGTTTTGGCTCCGAAAGCGGCCAATGCGACCGAATCCAGTTCAAAATCCTGATCGGTTGCTCCATATTGCTGTTTGATCTGTGCCTGCATATAAGAAAACTGGCTAAACCATGTAGTCACGAAGTCTTTTGCCAAGGCCAGACCATCTATTTTAGGGGCATCTTCTACCACGATATGCCCTAATGATTCCAGTAGTTTCGCCGTTTGTTGCACCGCCTGAATGGCATCTTGAGAGACTTTGGTGCCAATCGGGGAGCGGGTATTAAACGCGATTCTGAGTTTTTTAGGCGGCTGTTGAATGATCTCGGAGTATGCCTGTGCAGGCGCTTCAATTCTAAATAGTGAGGTTTGTTCGGGGCCTTGCTCGGCATCAAGCATGGCTGCACTGTCTCGTACGGTTTTGCTCAATACATGCTGCATGGCTGCGCCGTGCATCGCTTCACTGAATTGTGGCCCCCAAGGCGTACGTCCACGACTAGGTTTCAGGCCAAATAAACCACAATAGGAGGCTGGAATACGGATCGAACCTCCGCCATCGCCAGCACCGGCTATCGGAACTAGGCCTGCCGCCACCGCAGAGGCTGAGCCACCAGATGAACCTCCGCTATTATGTTTTAAATTCCATGGATTATGGCACGGCCCCCAAGCTTCGGGTTCGGTAATGCCTTTAATGCCAAACTCCGGGGTGTTGGTACGACCAAAGGTAACAATTCCGGTTTTTTCCCAGCGATTGACAATTTCTGCATTAAAGTCTGGAATATAATTGCGTTTTTTCAGCGCATGACTGCCATAGGAGGTCGGGATGCCCTGGTATTCCTGAAACAGGTCTTTTACCAGAAACGGAACCCCTGCAAATGCGCCAGAACGTTCTTGACTGGCACGTTGTCTGGCCTGTTCATACATGGGAATAATGACCGCATTGAGTTTGGGATTGACCTGCTGGGTGCGTTGTAGTGCGGTTTCCAGGAGTTCGGCAGCATGAATTTGTTTGGTTTTGACTAACTGGGCCAGTCCAAGACCATCATATTGTACATATTCAGAAAATTTCATGGCTTTTGATCCCTGCAGCTAAATTTTTATAAAGTCAAAATAAATATAATTGGTAAAATAGAATACCTGAAAAAATAACAGAACAATCAATAAAATTACATGCCAAAAATATTGTGTCTATATGGTTATGAATGCATGTTTTTAATCAAAAATATGCTAATTTAAGCGCATGCACCGTTTTAGATGACGACTTAATTAAATCTATGAAAAATATTTATATTATTGGATTATTATGGGCTTGCTCAACATGGACTATGGCAGAGACGGTCGTAAATAACAAGGCCGCGCCAGCGCCTCAGCAGGTGACTAAGGCGAATGCGATTCGTGTAACGACACGTCCCGAGATTATGGGCTTATGGGGAATGGAAATCCCGAATAATAAAAAATGTGTGGAATACTATAATTTTCGTGGTTCAAGTGATGTGGTCATTAAGAGTGGTCAGGAATGGTCATACGGCTTATATGATTACCAACCTTCGGAAGATCATAAAGAGCGTTTACCGGCGCTGATCTTGCAGATCAAGTATGACAATAATGAAAAAGACTGTTCCGGTCAGGCACAGGACCAGACCGGAGAGGTGTCCCAGTATTTTGTCAAATGGTCCAATGACCACACCATCGATTTTTGTGCCAATGAAAAAGGTGATAAATGCTTTGCGACGTTGCGCCGTGTATTACCTTAAAACAGATGAAAATAAAAAAGCCTCTTCAGTGAAGAGGCTTTTTTAATTAGGCTTTTTCAGCTTGCGGTTCTAGCTGTTTGAGCAAATGCTTCTCGAGATAATGAATATCCATTGCCTGTTCACAGAAATTCTTATCTTGCAGGATAAGGTCTTTATGCAACGGAATATTGGTTTTAATCCCTGTCAAAATCATTTCATCTAAGGCCTGACGCATACGGGCCAATGATGTTTCGCGATCCTTACCATGAGCAATCAATTTTGCAATCATCGAGTCATAGTATGGCGGGATGCTATAGCCTTGATAGATATGCGAATCGAGGCGGATACCTGCACCACCTGGTGCATAGAAGCTTTCAATCTTGCCCGGTGAAGGCAGGAACGTAGTCGGGTCTTCGGCATTGATACGACATTCGATCGCATGGCCTTTTACCTCGATTTGCTCTTGTTCCAGTTCCAGACCCAGACCTGCGGCAATACGAAGTTGCTGTTCAATAATGTCGACACCTGTCACCATTTCAGTTACCGGATGCTCGACCTGAACACGTGTATTCATCTCGATAAAGAAAAATTCACCATCTTCAAACAGGAACTCAAAAGTACCCGCACCACGATACTGCATTAATTTACAGGCATTGACACACGCTTCTAAAATGTCTGCGCGTGCCTGTTCTGGCAGGTTCGGTGCTGGTGCTTCTTCCAGTACTTTCTGATGGCGGCGCTGTAAAGAACAGTCACGGTCATATAAATGAATGGCATGACCATTACCGTCTCCCAGAACCTGTACTTCGACATGGCGAGGTTTCTGCAAGAAACGTTCCATATAAACGGTATCGTCACCAAACCACATTTCAGCATCACGCTGCGCTGCCTGAACCGATTCAAGCAGGGTGTCAACACGCTCTACAATACGCATGCCGCGACCACCACCACCGGCAGCAGCTTTGACAATCAGCGGAAAACCGATCTCTTTTGCTTCTGCAAGGGCATTGTGGATTGTAACGGCATGATCGCAACCCGGTACGGTTGGAACACCGGCTTTTTTCATGGCAATAATGGCAGAAACCTTATTGCCCATCAGACGGATATGTTCAGGGCGAGGGCCGATGAAAATAAAGCCAGAGCTTTCTACAATTTCAGCAAATTCAGCATTTTCAGACAAGAAGCCATAACCCGGATGGATGGCATCTGCACCCGTAATTTCTGCAGCAGTAATAATCGCAGGAATATTTAAATAGCTTTCACTTGTGGTACCTGGCCCAATACATACGGCTTCATCAACAAAGCGTAAGTGCATCAAGTCTTTGTCGGCATCTGAATAGATGCCCACGGTTTTAATGCCAAGAGTTTTACAAGCCCGAGTAATTCGTAAAGCGATTTCACCACGGTTTGCAATTAGTACTTTTTGCAACATAGGAATCCCCAAACTGATTACGCACGGTAGCGGAAAAGTGGTTGACCAAACTGGATCACTTCACCGTTTTTCACTAAAATTTCTTCAATGACACCGCTCTTTGTTGCTTCAATCGGGTTCATGATTTTCATGGCTTCGATGATGCCTAAAGTTTCACCCGCAGAAACGGTTTGGCCTACATTTACAAATGGTGCTTCACCCGGACTTGGTGCGGCATAGAACACGCCTACCATTGGTGAGGTTTCGACTGCACCGCGAGGTGTTTTTGCTGCAGGAGCCGCTGGAGCAGGAGCTGCCGGCGCTGCTGCGACTGGAGCTGCCGCATATACAGGGGTAGGACGGGTTAAAGAGATGGACTGGTCACCTTCCTTAACTTCAATCGCCTGTAAGTCAGATTCAATCATCAAGTCGATGAGTTTCTTGATTTTACGGATATCCATGAGTCAGCATTCCTAATGTGTTTGAAATTAGTTAGAAGATTGAATTTTTTCGATAGCGTAATCGAGTGCGAAGGAATAACCCTTGGCACCTAAGCCACAAATCACGCCAATGGCTTTATCTGATAAATATGAGTGATGACGAAACGCTTCACGTGCGTGAACATTTGACAGGTGAACCTCAATAAACGGGATGGCAACACCCAGCAGGGCATCGCGTAGGGCAACGGAAGTATGGGTCAGGGCAGCAGGGTTGATAATGATGAATTTTACGCCTTCAGCTTGTGCCTGATGAATGCGGTCAACAATCGCGCCTTCCCAGTTGCTTTGAAAAGTATCTAGTGTAAATGATGCATGTTTAGCCTGAGCGGCGAGTTGCCGGTTAATATCGTCCAAGGTGAGATAACCATAAACTTCTGGTTCGCGCTTTCCTAGCAAGTTCAAATTCGGTCCGTGAATCACCAAAATGGTTGAGCTCATTCAGCCTGCTCCAATTCTAAAACTGCAAATATTTTTTGCAAGATGTCTGCAAAGTTTGCTTATTATGGCATAAAATTCCGCAATTTTTTTATAATTTCTTTTAATTGATGAAGAAAGTTGCATACCAAGCATGGTGCATATAATGAAAACTTTGCAAGGAATTGGCAATGTTAAAATATGACAAAATTTAGCGTATTTTGGTTTTTTTACATTTTAAACCGAATTCACCCAATTCGTTCATGGGATTTGTGTAACTCGTTCCTTGCGCTATCGTCTGGCTTGCGGTTTCCCGGCTTGCCCGCATGGCATAAGCAAGCAGTTTAAGTTTAGCATTATTTGCACCCAAAAAATGATTTCAATTAAATAACCATTTGTTTTTATTGTTTAAACTGGATGGTCTTGGTGGTTTGACCTGATTTGTACAACCGCTCGGGCAAGAAGCGCGGTGCTCACATTAAACCCAGACATTGCCAAGACCGGAGGGCTGGGGTAGCTCTGGCATGCTGTTTATAGAATGAACATTGCCGTGCCCGTGCTTATTGGCAAAAATGATGAAAACCTGATTTTGAGATGGCAGTTAATGACATAAAAATGTCCGAAAAAGATATGCATGAGTTTCATATGATAACAATCACTTAAGAGATGACATTTGATTGGCGTCATCTCTTATGGGTCTTTCAATGCTGTTCTGGTACTTCAGGACAGCTTTTTTTTATTTATTGTCTTGCAGGGCTGTTCTGGCCGCCTGATAGATTGTGCCTAACAGGCAGTTTTGCGCATACTCAGCAGAGGACATGTCTTTTGGCGGTAAGTTATTCCACTTATACATTTGCTGAAATAGCCATTCAAAATCTGTCACTTTCGGTTCGGCATTCTCCTGCACAAAGTTCCGGATAATCTTCTGGATACTAAAATATTTCTCTACATGGATTTCTGCCGAGCAGGGAAACTGAATGACATTAAAGTCGATCAGCATTTGCCAGACCTGTGTGAAATCTTGCAGTTGCCGTAATTCCTGTTGGGCTTTCAGAATGGCACGACTGAGTGCAATTAACGTATTGGGATGTTGTCTGGCCCAGTCCTGTGTCACGGCAAGCACCTTATCTGCAACACTCGGGATGATCTGCTGGCTAGAACAGACAATATGGCTCAGGCCTTGAAGTTCGGCCTGAGTATTCCAGGGTTCACCGACACAAAAGCCCTCAATCACCTGCTTGCGGATCGCCTCTACCATATAGGGTGGCGGTAAGGTTTTCAGCTGTAGGGCTTGCGCCAGTTCAACATCGGCCAATGCCAGCCATTCTCTTAAACAGTAATGATGAATTGAATGCTGGAATACATGAGCCAGAGAAAGGGCGTGGTGCTGCCGGATATGCTGTACCATTTTATGGGCAGAGGCTGCTGCTGAATCCTGAGGCTGTATGTCGAGTTGGTGGCATAGCTTCTGGCTGATACTGATAAAGGCCCGGTTTTCACTCAATACCAGCGGCGTTTGTAAGGGAATCCCGATCTGGTCTGCTCCGATTGCCGCGGCAGGCAGCATTGCAGACAGGCAGTGTGCAGCATCGAGCAGGCCAAAAGCCAGACGGTCACGTAGACTGGCCCAAGACGCTTCTTTTAGCAGTTGCACATCCAGTCCGTTGTCGGCAAAAAAACCGCGTTGTTTGGCCCAGAGCAGGGCGACACAATCGAGTAAAGGGATATAGCCGAGCTGTAATTCGGTCTTTTCTAATCTGGCAAAATCCACCATTTACCCATCCTTTAACTGATTGTTTAAAAGTTGCTGTGCATCGAGTAATCGTCGTGCCATTTCACCAATGGTCATACGATGACGCATGGCATTTTTTCTGAGTAACTGAAATGCCGTGTCTTCGCTCAGTCCGTGCAGTTGCATCAGCAGTACCTTGGCTTTCTCGATATCTTTGCGATCTGCAAGTCTGGTCTTGGCTTCTTTAAGGTCACCTTCCAACTTTTTATGTTTTTTATATTGCTCAATTGAAATGTCCAGAATGGTATGCAAACGGCTCGGGTCAATTCCATCGACAATATAGGCAGTAATACCGGCATCAATGGTTTGCTTAATGGTGTCCTTATCTGCATTTTTGGTAAACAGGACCGTCGGCAGGTCAAAGTTGCTGACACAGCTCTCAATCACATCACGATGTGGATGATCCATATCCAGCAGAATCACATCTGCCTGTAGGTGTTCCAGTTTAAATAGACTGAAATGATCCAGCGTAAAACATGCCACGACATCAAAGTCATGTTCAATCAGGCAGGCTTTTAGGTATTTAGCCCGGGCCTGGTCGTCATCGATAAGAGCGATCTTGAGTTTCGGCATAAGTCAATAGGTCAACGCTAAGTGAAAGCACAGCCGAGTCCATCCGCTGTGTCCTAGGCTTTTGAAGCAAGATTGGTGCCAGTTCTGGTGGTTTGAGCGCTGTTAATACAGCATGTAGGCAAGATAGGTGGCCTTGAGGATGGCGCGTCAGAAGAGCAGAGAAACCTGGGCTGGCCTGCGATAACAAAAAAATAAAGATGCGCCATTCTGGTGCGTAAAAAGAGTTTTTTTGAAGCAGTTTTTAGCATGCTTTAAAACCGCTCATTTCTTGTTTTTATAAGTCTGGCCATAAAATCGAGTCAATTCTTAGGAAAGTTTCTGCATTTATAAATGATATAAAACAATTGATTATGTCATTTTTAGTGCTGTGTTTTAAAAACCTGGCATAGCAATTGCTAAATATCCCATGAGTCAAAGAAGACTTATAAATTCATAAGACGGCCAACGATGTCCGATCTGATCGATTTGTTGACACAAGCAGATGTGCCAACAAGCACTACACGTTCAGTATGGGAGATGGCGATGTCTATAGATTTATCTGCTAAAAAAGCAACTTCAATCAAGTTATTCAACTTTTCTACAGCGGCAATGCGGGCATTCCACATGAGCTGGCTGGCCTTCTTTGTTTGTTTCTTTGCCTGGTTTGCCTGCGCACCGTTAATGCCAGTGATTGCCGGTGAGTTTCATTTAAGCAAAGACCAGATTGCAAATATCAATATTGCTGCTGTTGCCATCACGATTGTAGTTCGACTCATTGTCGGGCCGCTGTGTGATAAGTATGGCCCACGTAAAACCTATACCGCCTTGTTACTCATCGGCAGTATTCCGGTATTTGGTGTGGCTGCTGCCAACAGTTACGAGTCCTTCTTGTTCTTCCGTTTGCTGATTGGTGCCATCGGTGCCAGTTTCGTGATCACGCAATACCATACCAGCATTATGTTTGCACCCAATGTGGTGGGCACCGCCAATGCCACTTCAGCCGGTTGGGGCAATGCCGGTGGTGGTGCTACACAAGCGTTGATGCCATTGCTATTGGCTGCATTGGTGATGTTTGGTGTTGAACAGGCGATGGGCTGGAGAATTGCGCTGATTGTCCCGGGTGTGATGATGCTGATCGTCGGCATGCTTTACTGGAAGCTGACTCAAGACAGCCCTCAAGGTGACTTTAAAGCCTTACGTGCACAAGGTGTGGTGGTTGGAAGTGATAAAAAAGGCGGTGTTGCGATCTTGATGCATGCCGCACGTAACTATCGTGTCTGGATTTTATTTGCCTCTTATGCCGCGTGTTTCGGTATTGAAATTTTCATGCACAACATTATCGCGATGTATTACGTCGAGCACTTCAATTTTGGCTTAAAGGAGGCGGGTCTGGCTGCGGGAATCTTTGGTTTATTGGCGCTGTTTGCCCGTGCGCTGGGGGGACTGGTGTCAGACAAAGTCGCACTGAAAAAAGGACTGGATGGACGTACCAAAGTGCTGTTCATGCTGATCTTGGGGGAAGGCTTATTCCTGATGCTGTTTTCACAAATGAATAGCGTTGCGCTTGCTCTCATGAGCATGACGGTATTTGCACTGTTTACCCATATGGCTTGTGGGGCAACTTATGCCTTGGTTCCTTTCATTGATCGTGATGCTTTAGGCGGTGTGGCAGGCATCATTGGCGCGGGCGGTAATGTCGGGGCAGTTGCGGCAGGTTTCCTGTTAAAAGGGATGGTCGATATTCAGACCTGTTTGATGATCTTAGGCGGCTTGGTGGTGTTTGCTGCAGGTTCGGTGATGCTCATCCGCTTTTCAGTCGAGCATAAAGAAAAAGAACAACGCCTGTTTGAGCAGGCGGTTTTGGAACGTGGCTCAGAACACAGCAGCATAGCTTAATCATTGGACAGATTTTGGGAGAAATACAATGAAACTGGTAATGATTGGTCACGGGATGGTGGGGCATAAATTCATCGAAGCCATCTTGGAGAAAGCAGATGACGAACTGGAAATTACCATCCTTGCAGAAGAACCGCGGATTGCCTATGACCGTGTTCATTTGACTGAATACTTCTCTGGTAAAACAGCCAAAGACTTATCGCTGGCGCGTTTTGATTTTGCCGATGCGCATGGGATTGACCTCCGGTTAAATACCAAAGCGGTTGAGCTCAATCCTGCCGAGCAAACGGTGACTACCAATTTTGGTGATGTGATTCATTATGACAAACTGGTCTTGGCAACAGGTTCTTATGCCTTTGTGCCACCGATTGCTGGCAATGACCGCGAAAACTGTTTTGTCTATCGTACCATTGAAGACCTGGATGCGATTCGTGCTGCAAGCTTAAATGCGAAGACAGGTGTGGTAATTGGTGGCGGTTTATTGGGTCTGGAAGCAGCCAAGGCATTACGTGATCTAAATCTGGAAACCCATGTGGTGGAGTTTGCGCCACGTTTGATGGCGGTGCAGATTGATGATCTGGGCGGTAAAATATTGCGCCGTAAAGTTGAAAATCTTGGGGTAAAAGTTCACACCCAAAAAGCTACGCAATGTATTGAAGCGGGTGAAAGTGCAACACATGTGATGAAGTTTGCGGATGGTAGTGAACTGGAAACCGACATTATTTTATTTTCGGCCGGCATTCGTCCACGGGATGAATTGGCACGTGACAGCGGTCTGGCGCTGGGAGAGCGTGGCGGGATTAAAATCAATGATTACTGCCAAACCTCAGATGACAATATTTATGCGATTGGTGAATGTGCGCTATGGGACAACAAAATCTATGGTCTGGTCGCACCTGGCTATGACATGGCACGCATTGCTGCCAAGCATATCCTCGATGAAGAAACCCATTGTTTTACCGGTGCAGATCTGAGTACCAAATTGAAATTGATGGGGGTAGATGTGGCATCGGTGGGTGATGCGCATGGCATGACACCAGATTCACTCAGCTATTTCTATGCCGATGAAGCGGGCTTGGTCTATAAAAAAATTGTCGTGGATGCCAGCAAAACCAGATTGCTCGGTGCAGTCCTGGTCGGTGATGCCAAAGAATACAATGACCTGCTACAAATAATGTTAAATGGTCTGGCACTCCCGGAAACTCCGGAAAGCCTGATCATGCCGGGCTTTGCCGATTCGGGTGCCAAAGCCGGTGGCAGTGGTGTCGATTTATTGCCTGATAGTGCCACCATTTGTTCATGTAATAATGTCTCTAAAGCCGATATTTGCCAGGCGATTTGTGATGGTTCAACCTCACTCGGTGCTTTGAAGAAATGTACCAAAGCGACGACCGCCTGTGGTGGTTGTGCACCCTTAGTGACGCAAGTATTAAAGTCTGAACTGCAACGCCAAGGGGTGACCGTCAATAACCATGTCTGTGAACATTTTCCATACTCACGTCAGGAGATTTATCATCTGGTGCGTGTCAATCAAATCAAAATCTTTGATGATCTGATTCAGCAACATGGTCATGGTCTAGGTTGTGATATTTGTAAACCGATGGTGGCCAATATTCTGGCATCGTGCTGGAATGATTTTGTACTCAAACCCAGCCATGCGGGTCTACAAGACAGTAATGATTATTACCTGGGCAATATTCAAAAAGATGGTTCTTACTCGGTTGTGCCGCGTATGGCAGGCGGTGAAGTCACACCAGATGGTTTAATCGCCGTCGGTCAAATTGCCAAGAAATATAAGCTGTATACCAAAATCACCGGTGGACAACGGGTCGACTTGTTTGGTGCACAAATCCATCAACTGCCGTTGATCTGGGAAGAGCTTAACGCAGCAGGCTTTGAATCCGGTCATGCCTACGGTAAATCGTTGCGCACCGTGAAATCCTGTGTCGGGAGTACCTGGTGCCGTTATGGCGTTGATGATTCTGTAGGCTTAGCGATTGAACTTGAGAATCGTTATAAGGGCTTACGTTCGCCGCATAAACTGAAAATGGCGGTGTCGGGTTGTACTCGTGAATGTGCCGAAGCGCAAGGTAAAGATGTCGGGGTGATTGCCACCGAAAAAGGCTGGAACCTGTATGTCTGTGGCAATGGCGGCATGAAACCACGCCATGCCGAGCTACTGGCATCTGATCTGGATACCGAAACCCTGATTCGTTATATCGACCGTTTCTTTATGTTCTATATCCAGACTGCCGATCGTTTACAGCGTACCAGTGTCTGGCGTGACAATATGGAAGGTGGGCTGGATTATCTCAAATCAGTGATTGTCGATGACTCTTTAGGACTGGCCGAAGAACTTGAAAGCCGTATGCGCCATGTGGTTGGTACTTATCAGGATGAATGGCGTACCGCAGTTGAAGATCCTGAAATCCGTAAACGTTTCCAGACCTATATCAATGCCAGTGCAGAACAACAGGCCGATCCACACATTCAGTTTACTCAAGTGCGTAACCAGATTCGTCCATTAAATGACGCTGAACGTTCGGCTGACCGTATTCCCATGGTTGAAGCATAAGGAGAACTCACATGACCAGTTTAAAGAACCTGCACATGCTGCCGGACAATCAATGGGTTGAGGTTTGTGCACTAGATGACATTACACCGAATACCGGAGTCGGGGCCCTGATTGACGGCCAGTCGGTGGCACTGTTTCGTGTCGGCCAAGAAAAGCGGATTTATGCGCTCAGCAATAAAGATCCATTCAGCCGGGCCAATGTGATGTGTCGTGGCATCATTGGCGATTTACAAGGTGAGCGCGTGATTGCATCGCCGATTTACAAACAACATTTCAGCTTGGCAACCGGGCGTTGCCTGGAAGATAAAGACCAGAAGTTACTGGTTTTCCCAACCAAAATTGAAAACGGTCGTGTCTGGGTCGGAACTGTACCGCAAAAAACCTATATTACCAATAATGGTGCGGTTCAGGAAAAGCTCAAGCTGGTACTGATTGGCAATGGACTGGCGGGGATGCGCTGTCTGGAAGACTTGCTGGATATGGCCCCAGATCGCTATGAGGTCACGGTGATTGGTGAGGAACCTTGGGGCAATTACAACCGTATCATGTTGTCGCCTGTACTTTCTGGTGAAAAAACCATTGATGACATCATGCTGCATCCGCATGCATGGTATGACGATAAAGGGATTCAATTGATTGCCGATGATCCGGCAATCAGGATTGACCGTACCCGCAAAGTGGTACACACCGAAAAAGGCGAAAGTGTTGATTATGACCGTCTAATCATTGCCACGGGTTCAACACCGTTTATTCCACCGGTACAAGGTGTCGATCTAAAAGGCGTGATCAGCTTCCGTGATATTTATGACGTTAATACCATGATCAAATATTGCGAAAGCAAGAAAAATGCCGTGGTGATTGGTGGCGGTTTGCTGGGTTTGGAAGCAGCCTATGGTCTGAAACAACGTGGCATGAATGTGACGGTTCTGCACCTGATGGATCGCATTATGGAACGTCAGCTGGATGGACGTGCCAGCCGTATGCTGCGTCATAGTATTGAGCAAAAGGGCATTCATATCATTACCGAAGCCAACACCGAAGCTCTGCTTGGTGAAGCGGGGCATGTCCGTCAAGTCCGTCTGAAAGATGGCACTCTATTAGATGCCGATTTAGTCATTTTTGCGGTTGGGATTCGTCCGAATATTGCCTTGGCACAACATGCAGGGCTACGTTGTAACCGTGGCATCTTGGTCAATGACACCATGCAAACCTTTGACCCGAGTATCTATGCAGTGGGTGAATGTATCGAGCATCGTAATCAAACCTTTGGTCTGGTTGAACCACTTTGGGGACAAGCCTTCATCTGTGCAACACATCTGGCTGAACATGGCAGCTTAACCTTTAAAGCCCCAACCGTGCCGACGCAGTTAAAAGTCAGTGGTGTGGATGTGTTCTCTGCAGGGCGGATTGATTTGGAAAATAGCGAACTAAAAGAAGATTACGAAGACATCATTCTCAATGACGATAAACGTCAAATTTATAAACGCATCATTATCCAGAAAGACAAAGTCATTGGGGCGGTGCTGTTTGGTGATACCGAAGATGGCATGTGGTATGCCGAGCTGATTGCCGATCAATCCCCAGTTTCTAGCTTTAGAAACAAGCTGTTATTTGGTAAGGATTTTGCAATGAAAAAGGCAGGTTAATAGTTCTAAGAAATTAAATTCCTAAGTAAGTAGTTTGATACTCGGAAGGGTCATCTGCAACCTGCATGGTTTTTGTAAGAAATGTTTCTGCGATGAAGCTAAACAGGTGAAAGAAGAGAACAGGTTTTGCAGATGACAATGGTTTTGCCTACTTTTCCCGAATGAAAAGTAGGTCGAGCCGAAGGCTTAGCCTGAAAATAAGATGAGAACTCGGTAAGACTCCCGAGAGTAAGCATCTTTAAAAAGATTAACTAGGTAAAAGGGGCAGTCATGAACAGTATTCAATATTTAGAACACAGTCGCTCCGATCAAGCAGAAACAATCATAACAAAAACAACATGTCCCTATTGTGGCGTGGGTTGTGGTGTGGAAGTCAGTGTCCAACATAAAACGCATGGCACGACGGTACAGGTTGCAGGAGATAGAGAACATCCTTCCAACTTTGGACGGCTCTGCATTAAAGGCAGCAATTTAGCCGATACGCTTGGCCTGGAAACCCGTGTCTTGCATCCGATGTCTGGCCGTAAGAACCACCGTCAAGTGACGACATGGGATCAGGCGATTGAAAAAATTGCAGACCAGTTTCAAGCCTGTATGGATCAATATGGCGCAGAGAGTATTGCCTTTTATGTCTCAGGGCAGTTACTGACCGAAGACTATTATGTGGTGAACAAGTTTGTCAAAGGCTATCTGGGCACAGCCAATATTGATACCAATTCACGTCTATGCATGTCCTCAGCGGTTGCGGCACATAAACGGGCCTTTGGTGAAGATATTGTGCCTGCCAGTTATGAAGACTTTGAACATACTGATATGGTGGTTCTGGTTGGTTCAAATACGGCATGGTGTCATCCTGTTCTGTATCAACGCATCATGCAGGCCAAAAGCAACAATCCGGATTTGTTTGTGGTGGTGGTCGATCCCCGTTTTACCAGTACCTGCGAGCAAGCAGATTTACATTTGCCGATTTTACCCGGTCAGGATGTGGCCTTATTTAATGGTCTGTTTCAGCATCTGTACCAACATGATTATACCGATCATCACTTTATAGAGACCTATACCGAAGGTTTGACAGCATTGTTAGCGGCGAGTGAAAGCGAGCAAGATTTTAACGCTGTGGTGAAACGTACCGGAATTTCTGCAGAAAAATTACAGCTGTTTTTTGATAAATTTGCTCGCACCGAAAAGGTGATCACCCTGTTTTCGATGGGGGTGAATCAGTCTTCTCAAGGCGTCAATAAAGCCAATAGTATTATCAACTGTCATTTACTCACTGGAAAAATTGGTAAACCCGGGGCTGCGCCATTTTCCATGACCGGTCAACCCAATGCCATGGGCGGTCGTGAAGTGGGGGGATTGGCCAATATGCTGGCAGCACATCTGGAGCTGGATAATCCGTCACATCAACATCTGGTACAAAGCTTCTGGAACAGTCCTGTGATAGCCAGGCAAGCGGGTTTAAAAGCCGTTGATCTGTTCCAGGCGGTAGAGAGCGGCAAAATTAAAGCCATCTGGATTATGGCCACCAATCCGGTGGTGAGCTTACCCGATGCCGATCAAGTCAAACGTGCATTGGAAAAATGTGAGTTTGTGGTGGTCTCGGATATTTGTGCAGATACCGATACCACCGCCTATGCCGATGTGTTGTTACCTGCGTTGGGTTGGGGGGAGAAAGATGGTACGGTCACCAATTCTGAGCGCCGTATTTCACGGCAACGAGCCTTTTTAACTCCGCCAAAGCAAGCCAAAGCGGATTGGTGGGCGGTGGCACAGGTTGCAAAAAAACTGGGGTTTAGGGGTTTTGAGTTTAATCGTGCCTGTGACATTTTTAATGAACATGCGGCTTTATCGGCCTATCAAAATGCCAGTGTTGATCAACGTGACCAGGTCGAAAACTTTCGTTATTTTAATTTAAAAGGCTTAATGAACTTAAGTCAGGATGAATATGATCATCTACACCCAACCCAATGGCCAGTATGGGAAAAGGGACAAAGACCTGCTGTTGCACAGTTATTTGATCGGGGCCGTTTTAGTCATAGTAACCAGAAAGCCAGACTGATTCCAACGGTTGCCATAGATCCAGTGCATGCCATCTCCGAAGATTATCCATTGGTGTTAAATACAGGACGGATTCGTGACCAATGGCATACGATGACCCGCACGGGTTTATCGGCAAACCTGAGCACCCATCGTGCGGAACCATTTTGCGAGATTCATCCGAGTGATGCATTAAAATTTGGTATTCGCGATAAAGCTTTGGTAGAAGTCCGTTCACAATGGGGCAGCTGTGTATTACGGGTGACCTTGGCCCAAGGGATACGCCGTGGCCAGATCTTTGCCCCGATGCACTGGAACGAGCAGGTGGCTTCGGATGCGCGGATTGGCAAAGTGGTTAATCCGGTGGTGGATGCGATTTCCGGTGAGCCTGAATTTAAACATACCCCGGTGGCGATTCAGCCGTTCCATACCACTTGGCAAGGCGTACTCTATGTCCGTGAAGGTCTGGAGCAACAGCTCAAGCCATGCTTGCAAAGCTGCGCGTGGTGGACCAAAATCAAGACTGCAAAGGCCATCCGTTATGAAATTGCCGGTCGTCAGGGGCTGGATCAAATCCAGCATAATCTGAAAAACTTTCTGCCTTTTGTCGATGAAACCCATGAATGGTTAAGTCTTGCAGATATTTCATCGCAACTCAGTCATAGTGTGATTTTAAAAGACGGTATCCTGATGGCCAGTTTGTATATTGCACCTGCCGAGTTATTACCGGATCGGGATTGGGTAGCCAGCCTGTTTAAACGGGAACGCCTGAGTGCCTTGCACCGTAAAGCCTTGCTGGCAGGGATGCCGATGTCTGCTGCAAATAATGATGGACCATTGGTCTGTAGTTGCTTTAAAGTGGGAAAAAACAGGATTATAGACGTCATAAAGACGCAAAACATGACTCATGAAAAACAGGTTACTGCCTGTTTAAAAGCGGGGGGGAATTGTGGTTCCTGCCTGCCCGAGATTCGTGGCCTCATCAAAACCTGTCAACTGGAGGCAGATGCATGAAGACAGAATATCCCGTTACTGATCTGGTCATCCTGGCAGGAGGGCAAGCGCGCCGTATGAATGGCATGAACAAGCTACTGCAACAGTTTGATGATCAGATTCAACTTTTAAAAATTTCCGAGCATTTTAAAAATCAGGTACAGCAGATCTGGGTAAATAGCCATCGTGATGCGCCGCTGTACCGACAGATTGAAGCTGATATTCAATGTTATACAGATGATCAGCAAGGCTTTTTAGGGCCATTGATGGGAATGAAAAGTGCATGGTCACACGTCAAAGCCGATCATGTTCTATTTATTCCCTGCGATATCACCTATATCCCGACTCAGGTGTTGACCAGACTGCATCAAAGTCTGGAGCGTGTTCCTCAGGCACAGGTGGTTTATGTCACCATCAACGGCGATGCCTTATATCCATTTTGCTTGCTAAAGCGTGACAGTCTGCCTGTGCTGGAACAAGCAATCACTGAGAATAAATTGAGCTTGCGACATTGTTTCCAGCAACTGGAGGCGCAGACGGTCGCATTTCAGAAGCACAGCCTGTTTTGTCATAGCATTAACTCTTTGGATGAGCTACAACAATACAAGCAGATGAAGGCTTTTAAACAGTCTATTTCCGGTTAATGGACTGACCTAACCGATTTAAGACAAATCAGTGTGGCGATCAATAATGCGATCGCTGCGATTATCAGTGAACGATCAAGAGTATGACTGATAGAAAATAAAGTATTTGCGACGACTGGCCCGATAATCTGCCCCAGCCCATAGACCACAGTCATGCTGGCGACTAAATGACTGTGGCGGTGACGTGCAATTCGCTGGGCAACAGGCATGGCGATAGTCACGGTTCCCATAAATGTTCCACCTACCATAAAGGCACTCAACAGATATCCCAACGTGTTCGGGACAAGGAGGGGAAAGATCACCCCTAAAGCCTGCAAGCCCAGATTGGCTGACAAAGCGACTCGCGTTCCGAGTTTAGAATGGAAATAATGCCAGAAAAAACAGGAAGGAATCGCACCTAAACCGAAGATTGCCCAGATGTGTGCAGCGTCAGACTCTGGTAAAGCCAGTTTGACCAGCAAGGGAAGATAGGTTGCCGTGATAATATAACCAAAGCCTGCCAGTGCATAGATCAGGATCAATGGCAGGGCTTGTGGCGTTTGAGTACTGGCCTGTGTCATGGAAGATGTGCCAACAGATTGAGGCTGGGAGGTGGATATGCCTGCCAGTGCGGCGAGACCAAGCACAAGACCTGAAGCAGCCAGCCATAACCATAAGCTTTTACTATGCCAGCCCTGTTGTGTACCGAACACCAGAAGTTCGGCAGATAAGGCAATGCCCAGACCAACGCCTGCATATAAAACAGGCGCCTGACGGGTTTGTTTCTGGTATTCAAGCAACCATAATGACGCAGAAATCATAGCCAATGCACTGAACCCGCCGGCAAGAGCACGAATCACAATAATGAGCAAACCGGAATCGGTCTGGCTAAGAAAGAACAGGCAAAGTATGGAACCTGCCGTGGCTATGACACAACCTGCATAGCTACTGTGTGACCGAAGCCTGATGGCCAATAACGCTCCCAGCAGATAGCCGGCATAGTTGGCAGAGGCTGCAACGCCGGCACGATGCAAATCCAGAATGCCTTCTTCAATCATATGCGGATAGACCGCCGTGAAGGCAAAGCGGCCAAACCCCATCCCGATTGCCATGACCAGCGCTGCACTATATGCAGATCGAAGCATCGGTTGTCTGGTGGAGGTAACTGCATTTGGTCTGAACATTTTCAATCTCTGTTTTAATCACGATAGTCAATGTGGTCTAGAGGCCGTGCTTTGCCAAAAATCTTGGTATCGACTAAAAACAGTCCATAGCTAAAGCAACTTAAAATACAGATTAAAAATATAAGTTTAGACATGTTCATTTTGAATCAGGGTCTTATTTTGGAAAAATTCAATAAAATTTAAACAAGCTGCGCTAATCATGTAAAATGATTTGAATTGATAGGAAGTATCTCAAATAGTGATGGCGATGCAGATTAAGTCTTTAGAGATTTTTATGAGTGTGGTGAATTTAGGCAGCTTTTCTGAAGCGGCAAGGGCACTGCATACGGTGCAGTCCAATGTCACCAGCCATATAAAAAAACTGGAAACAGAGCTGAATGTGGAACTACTGCATCGGCATCATCCGATCCAGCCGACCCGGGCGGGTCAACAGCTATATGGTTATGCCAAGCAAATGCTCCATCTTCAAAGGGAAGTTCTGGATACTTTCCGCAATACCACACTTGCTGCCGCATTTCCCCTCGAAATTGGCAGTATGGAGACGACAGCAGCAGTGCGGCTGCCCGCCCTGTTTCACGATTTACAGCAGTCTTTACCAGATTTTCAATTTTCACTTACGACAGCACCGAGTCGGGATTTAATTGATTGGGTAAAAAGCTCCCGGCTCGATTGTGCTTTTGTTGCCAGTCCTGACCCGATTGAAGGCATGTTTAACGTTCATGTCTGGACAGAGAAACTGGTATTGATTTCTTCACAAAAATGCTCCGAACCCCTGTCAAAACAAGAGCTGATGCAAAAGAAATTTATTGCATTTAAACAGGGCTGTAGTTATCGCAGAATAATAGACCTATTTTTGTCTTCCTGTCATTTACCAGCCGCCAGCATCATTGAAATGGGCAGTCTGGACGGGATCATCAGTTGTGTCAGTCTGGATGTTGGGCTTGCAATTTTGCCGATCAGTTATATCCGGCAGTCTCATTTTGCTGATCGGGTACAAGTCCATGACCTTGATCTGCTTACACCGATGCATACTTATCTGATTGCAGATCAGGATAGAAGTAAATGGGCCACCAATATGCATCACTTTGTCGAGCATTTAAATAAAAGTCAGGTACTAAATAGTCGTTAATTTACCTGTTTGTACGTATGGAGTATTTATTATGAATGCGTACCTGAAAGATTTTAAAAAGTAGAATATCAATATTTTAATAGCAATTATGGCAGGGGGATTTATTTTAAATTAACTTGTTTTGACTTTGTTTCGAGATACTGGATAACCTGATTATAAATCGATTGCAGGTAAGGGTTTAGCGGCAACAGCTCTTGACCCGATTTACTACGTACATATTTGAAATAAGGCGTTAAAGGGTACTGTGCACTTTCACAAACAATTACTTTGGGGAACCATTCTTTGTGAAACTGATCAGCTGTAATATCCAGAATGATCCCGTTCACCACAAGATAACAATGAGCAATTTCTGGTGTGCGTGAAGAAATCTGGACTTTTCCGACCCGGTAGTCTGGCTTGATATAATGTACATTAAATAAATAATATTGCAGCAGTTCACAAGCATCTGAACCGCATTCTTTGGGAAATTTACTAAAGGCGCCTGTGATAAAACCGCTGGTCACATGATCTAGAGCTTCCCGGAAGGTCGTTGCAAGATTGGTTAACGTCTGTACTTCGTTCTGGTAAGTCATTTGATCTCATTCTTCAAGTTATCAGCATTACTTCTAGTAAACCTGATTAAATGTAAGATTTAAATATGTTTATTTATTAAATTGTTAATATTATTATCACATGTAAAATTATATACGCCAATGATAAGTTGATAAACAAGACCTGATATTTATAGAAAAACAAAAAAAGATAATGTCTGGCTTGGTTGAAACAATACCAACTGGCTGGAGTTTGCTAAATACAAATATATCTTTTTAGATGTATGGATTATTAAAAAATATTTCTTTGTAAAATTATACATTTTCTTGATTATTATCTGATGCGGGTTGTTTTGAAATGGTAAGAAACATTTTTTAAGTTCTGGCTTTGTGCTTATTATTAAAAAACAAATAAAGTCATGGGAACGGACGATGAGTAAATACATGCTGCTGGAACAACATATTTCCCGGCTGGGTATAGGTGAGTTCCTGTTTATAGGTCAAGGTTATGAACTTAATGAAATGCAAAATGTTCTCTACTATTTAAAAACGCTGGAAACCAGAAAGATTTTACAAATCGTTTATCAGCATGTAGAGCAGGAAACAGGGCAAGGCCTGGTCGATTTGGTCAAGGTTCAAAAGTGCTAAAAAATACCTATTCTACGATTGTTTTCTTGCAAATCCTGAGCAGGAAGGTTGGTATTTTTTCTATACATTACAGTTACATAGTAAAAATAAAACTAAAGAATCATTACAAATGATAACCTGGTTGTCTCCATAATTTGTTTTGGGTAGAAGAAAATGGAGGATAGAAGAAATGCCACAATATTTGCGTATAGCCGAAAAAGTTTATAACAAGTTTAAAGATGAAAAGAAATTTACGCAAAAACCTGTTGAGTATTTAAATGCTTTAATTAAAGAAGTGAGAGAGGAAATCAAGGGGACAGAAATGAAGTTACTGTACCAGTATATCGATTTCCAGGAAGGTTTCCAGCAACCTGTTCGTGAAGATGCCCTGAATATTGATGTCAGTCTGGTGCCTCATCATAAATATCAGGACGAGTTTATTTTATGGCTCGCAGGATTTATTGAGAGAATAACCATCGGAGGCAAGAAAAAGATTCCACCAATTCTTGAAAACATACCACCAGAGTTTACTGTTCATTATCAGATCAAAGAATTGCTTCCTCCTGCACAAGAGAACTGTTATGACGAACTGGTTTCATATTTTAAAAGTGAAGAATTTAAACAACATTCAATGAGTTAAACAATTTGTGCTAAAGAAGTATGAGGCTCCGAACCCCTCATACTTCTGCAATCGCTGGACTGCAGCGGCCGCCTTCAAGGCGGTATTTTTTTGCCTGGATAGACAGGTGGCGGTTCTTCAAGGTCGTGAAGAGACGGTTAGACATCATCTTATCTCTATGTTAGTCTGGCGCCACCCTCCATTCTGATCTGTTCATTCATCTTATGCAGCTTACGCCACCCTAGTTGATTTCTCTTGCTTGAAAATTAACTCATCACTTTGACTGGTGATGTGGTGTAGTCGTGTGCATGTATATATCACATCACTGGCCTTTATTTAAAAATATATCAATAGGCTATTTCATGTTATCCAATGTTCGGGAACAGTGGTTCTCCAATATGCGCGGGGATATTTTGTCCGGGCTTGTGGTCGGTCTGGCACTTATTCCAGAAGCGATTGCATTTTCCATTATTGCAGGTGTCGATCCAAAAATTGGCCTGTACGCTTCTTTCTGCATTGCAGTGGTAATTTCGTTTGTCGGTGGTCGTCCAGCCATGATTTCTGCTGCAACAGGCGCCATGGCTTTACTGATGGTTACTTTGGTCAGGGAACACGGACTGCAGTATTTACTGGCAGCCACCATCCTGACAGGTGTATTTCAGATTATTGCGGGCTATCTTAAACTGGCCAAGTTGATGCGCTTCGTTTCAAAATCTGTAGTGATCGGTTTCGTCAATGCCTTAGCCATTCTGATTTTTATGGCCCAGTTACCCGAACTGATGCATGTCACATGGCATGTATATGCCCTTGTTGCCCTCGGTCTGGCCATTATCTATTTATTTCCCCTGATTCCAAAGCTCGGAAAGCTGCTGCCATCGCCGTTGGTGTGCATTATCATCATTACCCTGATGGCAATGTCTATGGGGCTGGATCTCAGAACAGTTGGCGATATGGGCGCATTGCCGGATACGTTGCCTGTGTTTTTGTTGCCTGATATTCCTTTAAATCTTGAAACATTGATGATCATCCTGCCTTATTCCATTCCCATGGCAGTGGTCGGCCTGCTGGAATCGATGATGACCGCCACGATTGTCGATGAAATGACCGATACACCCAGTGACAAGTTTCAAGAGTGTAAGGGACAGGGGATTGCCAATATCGCCTCGGGCTTCATGGGCGGCATGGCTGGTTGTGCCATGATTGGTCAATCCATGATTAATGTAAAATCAGGTGGCCTGACCAGATTATCGACCTTTTGTGCGGGGGTGTTTTTACTGATTCTGGTGGTGTTTCTGAGTGACTGGCTCAAAGTCATTCCGATGGCGGCTTTGGTGGCGGTGATGATCATGGTTTCGATCAGTACCTTTGAATGGAAATCGGTTACCCAGTTCAGTTCCAATCCAAAGAGCAGTAATGTGGTGATGGTCGCAACCGTTGCCGTGGTGGTGGCCACACATAATCTGGCGTTAGGGGTATTAACCGGTGTGCTGCTATCGGCGTTGTTCCTGGCCAACAAACTGGAAAATGATATGCATGTGAAGACCTCATTTGAAGGTCCGGCACGTTTATATCTACTACATGGACAAATCTTTTTTAGTTCATCCGAAAAGTTCTTGCAATGTTTTGACTTTAAAGAAGGGGTAAAAGAGGTGATTATTGATTTAACCCATTCTCATATCTGGGATGTGACCTCAGTGGCAATGCTGGATACGGTAGTGAGTAAATTCCAGAAAAATGGTGTCGATGTCACTATCCGGGGACTGAATCAAGCCAGTTCAATCATGATTGACCAATATGGCACCCATGCCAAAATCTAAGCGGTTGTAGTTAAAATAAAAAATAAACCCTCTGCGCTGGCAGGGGGTTTTGCTTTTCAGCGTCAGCTTTTAATCATTAAAAAAATAAAGATGTGTAAGGCTCATCTGAAACTTTTCTTATACAAACAAAATGCTTCATTATTTTATAAAGATGCGGATTAAGCATATGAATATGCTTCAGCTGATGAGTGTATATTTTTATAAAAATCAAAAAAACCTTAGAAATAAACAGTTTAATTTTATTGTAAATTTGAAATTAAGTATTTGATATTTAATAGATTTATATTTGTAAAAAAAGATGTTTTTCATGTAATTTTGTGTATAATTTCGCCATAAAAGCCTCTGTGAATTTATAGAACTGCTCTATAGATCCACAGGGGTTTTTCTATGGAAGTTTATTTGAGATGGAAGATCTGAGTTAATTTGTGTGGATGGTATTAAATGATCCTTTTTTCCAGAACTGCCCTTGTTGATCCTGAAATTCAATTAAGTGCTCAACGTCTTTCCACTCGCTTCAGCTTTTTCAGTCTGGGTTTTGCGACGGCTGCCTGGGCTCCGCTGATTCCTTTTGCACAGCAGCGCCTGCATTTTAACCATGCAGATTTTGGCTTGTTGCTATTATGCGGTGGTTTAGGTGCGATGCTGGCCATGCCTGCAACAGGTAAAATTGTGCAGCGGATTGGCTGCCGTGTACCCATTGGTTTCGCTTTATTACTGCTGGCCGTTTTGCTACCGGGCCTAAGCTTATGTAGTACGCCTTTAATGATGGCCATCTCCTTATTCTTATTCGGTACGGCATCAGGTAGTTTGGGTGTTGCGCTGAATATCCAGGCTGTGGTGGTAGAGAAAAACAGCCTGAAATCACTGATGTCCGGATTTCATGGGATGGCCAGTCTGGGTGGCCTGGCGGGTGTACTAACCGTGACTGCCTTGCTTGCCTTGGGGATTTCACCCTGGATCAGTGCGCTTGCAGTAAGCCTGCTTTTGGTGGTAATCGCTTTTCTGTCAGTTCCCCTGAGTATAAAAGCTGTAGAAAATACTGCTCCTGAACAGCAGTCTGCCGCTAAAAAGACTCTAGCTCAGCGTTTGCCACAGCCCTTGATTGTGTTGATTGGTATCGCCTGTTTTATCATTTTCATGACAGAAGGTGCCGCAATGGACTGGAGCGGGATTTATCTGACCCATGAATATGGGGTAAATACTGCTTTTGCCGGACTGGCGTATACCTTTTTTGCAATTGCCATGACCACCGGACGTTTTACCGGGCATTATCTGATCCGCTATTTTGGTGAGAAAAAACTGCTCAGCTATAGCGCGATTTGTGCCGCTGCTGGTTTGGCACTGGTCAGTGTTGCGCCACACTGGTGGCTGGTACTAGCGGGCTATGTGCTGGTTGGAGCGGGATGTTCCAATATTGTACCGATCATGTTTTCCCGTGCTGGCCGTCAGAAAGTCATGGCAAGCGCAGTTGCACTGTCATGTGTGTCGACATTGGCTTATACCGGCATTCTGGTCGGGCCGGCCTTTATTGGCATGATCGGGGAACTGGTCGGGTTAAGTACGGTTTTCATTATATTGTCTGCCTTGTTATTGATGATTGTGGCCTTAAACCGTTTTACTGAAGTGAAATAAAGTTGCATCTATTGACTGGCAATATCTGGATATTGCCAGTCATTGCAAAGAGAAAAACTATAGGTTTTGATAAATCGGGTTAACGTTACGCATTCCCATAAATCTGAAATCCTGTAAAGCTGTTTTGTCCTGTAAGTCGTTAAGAAATGCATTGCGCCAATCATTAATATCAAAATCTTTTAAACCTTTCATCAGTTGTTTATATCGTGAAATGCGTTCCTGACGTGGCATCTCCAGCGCTATCTTCAGGGCATTCACCATCGCCGTCTTGTCTGTCGGGTCGACCAGAATTGCTGCGGTCATGCGCTCTGCCGCCCCGGCATATTTGGATAGGATCAATACACCCGGATTAGACGGATTCTGGGCTGCAATATATTCCTTGGCCACCAGATTCATTCCATCCCGTATTGAACTGATCCAGCAGATATCGGCCTGACGATAGATTTGCATGAGATGATGATGTTTAACCGCATCATAAATACATTCCACAGGCTGCCAGTTTTCCTGTGCAAATTCCTGATTAATCATCTCGACCTTGATCTTGAATCGCTCAAACAGACGATGATAGGCAGGCACTTCAAGCCGACAAGGGCAAGCAATCTGTAAATGCTGGATATGCTGCCGGTATTCAGGATATTTCTCCAGAAATTCAGCATAAGAAAGAAAGCGTTCCAGCAAGCCTTTTGAATAATCAATACGATCAACCCCGATAATGGTTTTGGCTGCATTGAGTTCGACCGGGCGGGTAATAAAGTCCTGAACATCAATAAACTGTTGCGAAGCTTTCTGGATCGCCTCGGGATTGACGCCAATTGGATAGCACTTAATGGTTGTAAGGCGTTGATGATAACTTAATCGGGTCTGCTGTATTTTCTGTGCCTTTAATAAAGAGGTACATACTTGCATACAGGTTTTCTGGTCTTTATCAGTTTGCAGGCCGATGACATCATACTGGCATAAGTGTTCGATCAATTGTTGGGCACACGGAATTTTTTGCCAGATAAACAAAGGCGCGAAAGGAATATGCAGGAAAAAACCGATCTTGTTACGCATGCCCAGTTCACGGCAATATTGGGCGACACTGAGGAAGTGATAGTCATGTACCCAGATGGTATCTTCCGGCTGTGCAATTTCTGCAAGTTTTTGTGCAAATAACGAGTTGACCTGCTGGTAGCCTTCATATTCTGAAGAGCTATATTCAATCAGGTCCGATCGATGATGCATGGCTGGCCAGAGTGTATTATTGGCAAAGCCGGCATAGTAATCCGAATATTGTCGTGTGGTTAAAGGGCAGGTGATATATTCAATATGTCCTTTACTGAGCGTGCTAAAGCTGACCTGTTGCTGGGAGTCAACTTTTTCTCCGTTCCATCCGAGCCAGATACCGCCAATCTCATCTAAAGCGTCCTGTATGGCGACAGCCAGTCCGCCTGCACAAGGTTTTTGCCCATTTGGTATACTGACACGATTCGATAGAATAATTAATTTAGACATGTTTTCTCTCCAATTAAGTTTTTGCTACCCTGTGTGTTGTTGTTAAGATTCTGGTTATGTTGTAAAAATACTTCTAAAAATTCATGAACCTGATTGATATCCTGAAGGCGGTATCTGGCCTGTGTAAAACCTTGTCCTACCTTGATTGAAATCCCGGCAGGAACCTGATTTACATACTCAAATCCATCTTCATCGGTTACATCATCGCCAATAAAAACCGGTCGATAACGATCTTGCTGGTTGAAATGATTTAAAAGCTGTTTGATGGCCTGACCCTTATTCGCCTGAGCGGAAATGAGTTCATAAACACATTTCCCCCGTATTAATTTGAGATGCGGAAAAGCTTGCTGCAGCTCCAGCATGATGGCTTTTGCGAGATGTTCCAGCTTTGGTGCTTTTCTATAATGCAAGGCGACTGAAGATAATTTGTTTTCGATCAGCAAATCCGGATAGGCACTACATGCTTTGACCAGTTCGTTATAAAGTGCAGACATGTCAGGGAAAATATTTTTATTTTTAAACTTTTGCTGTTTGTTCAGGTAAATTTCTAAACCATGTAATGCGGCAATTGGCAGGTCGATTGGCTCAAATAACCTTTGAGCTGACTGAATATCACGACCTGTTACGGCAATGACAGGAATCTGTTTTGCAATAATTTGATCTATCACATTTAAGGTTTTTTCTGGAATATAACAATCTTCTGGATGGAGCTGAAAAGCACACAAGGTGCCATCTATATCTAGAAACAGACATAGCTTATTATTATTTAGCTTAAGTGCAGTACTTAAATCTGCCAATGCCGTCAGATTGTTAATCTCATTGTCTATTCTGTTGTCCAATGTGAATATCTCTTATTGCTATTTTATTTTTATTATAAGGTGATAGGAAATTTATAATAGTTGAGTTGTCAATAATCAAACACAAGCAAAACGTAATTTACATTGGTAATGTTTGTAATACATCGTAAATTTTTCTTACATTTCTTATATAGAATCTTTAGCTGTTAGCCCTTTATATAGTGCATGGCTCTATTGCTGTAAATCATTTGATATATTAATTTTTAATAATCCATATTGGGCCATAGGAGATGAAGATGCAAAAAATACCTGACTATTATGATGATTTTCCTGAACTTAATCCTGCAAACTATGATCAGCAGGGCAACTATAAACCAGAACTCATGATGAAAAGAAACAAGATGTACCAGTCAAGTGAAATCAATAAAAACCTATATACCGAGAAAAAAGACCTGCTTTTAAAACATAAAAAGTTAATCTATTAAAAAATATTTTATAATTATATAATAAATAACAATAATATCTGGAAAAATTTGCTCATATTCTAAAGAGAATCATCTTGCTTGCAGTAATTGGCTGCGAGGTGATTCTACTTTATTTGATGTCTATATATTATTTTTTGCAAATAAAATACTACTCAATTTTTTAACAAATATTTCATACTTACATTTTATTTCATTATGAACATAAGTGATATTAATATATTTAAAATGAAAACAACTGATATGATAACTTGAAATCTCTTATTTATTGAACAGGAGTTTATCATGTTACATCGTATGTTCTTCTTCAGTTTAGGTGCCATGTTTGGTTATTGCTGTAAAACCCGCAAAGATAAGAAGAAACAGCACGATTCTGAGTAATCGTAGCTTGTTAAAATCTGTTGATTTAATCAAAGCCGCTCTGGCATATGGCGATTAAGGCAAAATGAATGGAGTAGCCTTAATAAGAAATGAATATGCAAGCTGAGAACCTGTCCACGGTTTTGTTAAACGATTGCTATTCATCGGGGCGAGAGAATAGGAAAGTCACCTTCGGGTGACTTTTTTAAGATGAGCAATATGTTTTATAGAATGTATAAAAGAAGCAAACTACAAAAAAGAAACGTTTCCCGAATATCCGTTCAGGGCTAAATACATAACAAGATCAATGATCACTCATATCACAGATAGCCATTCAGGAATCTGCCCGAGTTAATCATAAATTGCATCATGTTCCAGACCGGGTTTGCTGTCCGGAAATCACCGGTTATTGCTGTATAAAAAACAATAAGGCCCTGAAAAGACCGGCAATGGCAAGGAGGCTAAAAAAGCCACCTAACCACAACAGTATAAACCACTGTTTTGAGCTTAATTTTAACTGAAGCTTTTTCATTTTTGCTTCCTTTTAATGATAACCTTCATCGCCCACCCGGACTTTATCTCTGAACACCCAATAGGCCAAAATGGTATAGCTGATAATGATCGGGATCAGGATGAGTGCGCCAATCAGTGTAAACAGCTGGCTCGAATACGGAGAAGCCGCCTGCCAGATACTGACGGATGGAGGAATAATATTGGGCCACAAGCTAATGACGAAACCGCTAAAGGCCAGAAAAACCAGCACTAGCGTATATGCAAAGGGTTGAAGCTCATACTGTTTTTTGCATGCCCGTAAAATCAGATAGACAAAGCATAAAACCAGAATAGGGACGGGGCTAAAATAAAACAGGTTGGGTAGGGAGAACCAGCGATGAGCAATCTCTGCATGCATTAAAGGGGTATACAGACTGACACCCGCAAAAATGGCCAGCAAAAAAAGAATCAGCTTGGGCATCAATTGATACATTTTTTGCTGTAACTGATGATCTGTTTTCAGGATCAGCCAGCCACATCCCAGAGCTGCATACATGGCCAATACCCCGATACCGGTAAAAAGCGAGAACGGCGTTAACCAGTCAAAGGGCTGCCCTGAAAAAATGCCGTGGGTTGTGTTGATACCCTGAATGTAGGCGCCTAAAATGATTCCTTGTAGCAGGCTGGTAATGATTGAACCAGCGATAAAGGCATAATCCCATAAAGGGCGGGTCCGGCCTGCTTTAAAGCGGAACTCAAAGGCCACGCCGCGAAAAATCAAGGCAATCACCATCAGTATAATCGGCATGTAAAATGCAGAAAGTATGGTCGAATAAGCCAGTGGAAAGGCTGCAAACAGGCCTGCACCCCCCAATACCATCCAGGTTTCATTGCCATCCCAGACGGGTGCCACGGTATTCATCATCACATCCCGTTCTGCCTGATCCCGGATAAACGGAAACAGAATCCCGATGCCCAGATCAAAGCCATCCATCACCACATAAATGAGAACAGCCAGACCGATCACGCCGACCCATATTAATGAAAGATCAATCATGTGGATTCTCCCGAGATTTTTGTTGGCCTTCTACTGCTTCATCAACTGCACTGAGTGGACGCATCGGTGTCTTGAAATGACCAGGACCACCAGCTTCCGGCGAAATGAATCCGGCAAATTCAGGGCCTTTATTGATTAATTTCAAAATATAGAAAATGCCGGTACCGAATACGATGGTATAAACCACAACAAAAACGGTCAGGCTCAGACCCACCTGTTCGGCCGAAACGGTATGTGAAAGACCTTCCCGGGTTCTCAGGATGCCATAGACCACCCAGGGTTGGCGTCCGACTTCTGTGGTAACCCAGCCTGCCAGCATGGCCACATAGCCCATGGGTCCCATAAAAATGGCAAAGCGATGAAACCAGCTTGCCTCATAGAGCTGCTTGCGTTTTCGTAACCAGAGTGACAGCAGCGAAAGGGTCACCATCAATACTCCAAGGCCGACCATGATCCTGAAACTCCAGAAAACAATCAGTGAGTTTGGGCGGTCTTCTGGCGCAAAGTCTTTTAATCCTGTAACGGTACCATCCAGATGGTGGGTAAGAATCAGGCTCCCCAGATACGGAACACTGACTTCATACCGGTTACGCTCGGCCTGCATATCGGGAAGGGCGAAAAGTATCAACGGCATGGCTTTATCATGATTGGTTTCCCAGTGTCCTTCTATGGCAGCAAGCTTGGCCGGCTGGTGTTGCAGGGTATTTAGGCCATGCATATCACCAATAAACACTTGCAGTAAGGAGGTGACCAGAACCATCCACAAGCCCATGGAAAACGATTTTTTGACCAGTTCATCGCGCCGGCCTTTATAAAGATGCCAGGCTGCGGTGCCGACCACCAGCAGGGAAGAAACCAAAAAGGCCGCGGCTGCCATGTGGGCCAGCCGGTACGGAAATGAAGGATTAAAAATAATGGCAAGCCAGTCTTGAGGGACGATGATGCCATTGTCAATAATGAAGCCTTGAGGCGTCTGCATCCAGCTATTTGATGACAAGATCCAGAACATCGAAATACAGGTACCCACAGCAACCATCAGGGTAGATATAAAATGGGCCCTCGGACTGACCCGGTCCCAGCCAAATAACATGATGCCCAGGAAGCCCGCTTCCAGAAAAAAAGCGCTCAGGACTTCATAAGTTAACAATGGGCCCGTGATACTGCCGGCAATGCGGGAGAACTCGCTCCAGTTGGTGCCAAACTGATAGCTCATCACCACACCGGAGACCACACCCATACCAAAGGCAATTGCAAAAATCTTGATCCAGTATTTGTAAAGGCTTTTATAGATCAGGTTTTGGGTGGTGAGCCACTTCCACTCAAGGATTGTCAAAAAACAGGCCAGACCAATTGAGGTTGCCGGAAAAATAATATGAAATGAAACGGTGAAAGCAAACTGAATTCTTGCCAACTCCAAAACTGTCAAATTGAAATCCATCATTCACTCCAAAATTATGTATAAATCCATATTTTTTAAAGCTGGGCAGGCATCGGTTTTAAAAATATGATTTTTATTTTCTTGCCTTTATAGTTAAAGAATTAAATGAAACTGACTTTTTCTTTTTATTAATGATTTGTTTGTTGTGATGGTTTAGTTTTAAAGAATGTAAACTGATATGTTATTTAGCTTGTATCAGCCCGGAGCTGACAGGTCATGTCAGTAGATTGGCTGATGGCATGTTCATTTGACATACCGAAGCATTCTCCCTGAGCCAAGCGTGTCAACCTGGCCTGAAAGGAAGCACAAGTTTTTTGAACAAAAATATGCAAGACAGCAGGTATTTTTATGAGTAGATTGAAAGTGTTGCCAATTTATTGAAATAAGTACGGTACACTTGTATATACCATATAACTGGAATAATTCTTGCTGTAAGAAACAGATTTTAGCCAATAAAACAGATCAACCTGCACAGAACCTGTGCCTGTCCTGTAAAAAGACCAACCAATGAGTGCATATGATGAAGCATGGGAAACTTGAAACGACTTTACCGGTTCTTCAGGACCAGTATGGCCGTATTAAGCGGAAGTTACGGATTTCCGTGACAGACCGCTGCAATTTCAAATGCATTTATTGTATGCCTGAGCATCCTGAATGGATGAAAAAACAGGATTTGCTCAGTTTTGAAGCCTTATTTGCCTTTTGCCAATATATGGTGGGGCAAGGGATCGAAAATATTCGTATCACGGGAGGCGAGCCGTTGATGCGTCAGGGCGTGGTGCATTTTATTGCTGATTTACAACGGCTAAGAGCGTTCGGCTTAAAACGCATTTCAATCACCACCAATGCCCATTATCTGGCGAAATATGCAGAAGCTTTGAAACAGGCGGGTTTAGACGATCTCAACATTAGCCTTGATAGTCTGGATCCCATCCAGTTCAAGCAACTCACCAAAAAAGACCTTGCGCCTGTCCTTAGTGGCATTGAGGCGGTCAAAAATGCAGGGCTGCCGTTCAAAATCAACTGTGTATTGATGAAAGGGCAAAATGACGATCAGGTTCTACCGATGGTACGCTGGGCAAAACAGCATAACATTCCCTTGCGTTTTATCGAGTTTATGCCTCTGGACGGAGATCAGCACTGGACTGGTGAGGCTGTTGTCAGTGAGGCAGACATTCTTGCGCAACTCACGCCTCATTATGAAGTTCAGGTGTTACAACAGCAGCATGAGCCTGCGCGTATTTATCAGCTCGATGGTCACTATCCGCTTGGGATTATTTCGACCATTACCCACTCGTTCTGTGGAGATTGTGACCGGATCCGTTTGACTGCACAAGGTGAACTGTATAACTGCCTGTTTGCACGGCAGGGCTTAAACATCAAGCCATATTTACAACAGCTTGTGCAGCAAGATGATGAATTACAACAACATGCCATCTTGCAACTGGATCAGCAGCTTAAACCTTATATCTGGCATAAAGCCAGAGGATATCATGCGATACAACATCAACACGCCCGTAAAATCAGCATGCATATGTTGGGTGGTTAAGTATAAATGTGGTCTGGAGAAAATATGCAAACCATTGAGATCAAAATTGAAGCTTTTGGGGCAATTGAACGCTTGTTGCCCAAGGCGCTAGCATTCGAGTTTGCAGAAAATCAAAGTGTCAAAGATGTATTGACCCGGGTTGTAACGCTCTATCCCGAGGCTGAACAGGCCATGGAAAAATGTGCCTGTGCAATTGGCGAAGATATTGTGACGCGTCAAACAACATTAGATCGATCTTGTACTTTAGTACTGTTATCACCCGTTGCAGGAGGATAAATATGCGTGAATTTGCCAGAGTTCAAGAGCAGGCCTTAAGCCTCGACAGCTTTGATCCGATACAGTCATTTCCTGAATGCGGTGGTATAGATATCTTTATCGGGACTGTTCGGAACCACCACGAAGGCAAAGCGGTCAAGGCCTTAAAATATACCTCATATACGCCCGTTGCCGAAAAGATGATCCGCGAGATCGAACAGCAAATCAAGGACAAATATCAGGTTTCTTATGTTCGGGTCATACATCGGATCGGATATCTAGAGGTCAGCGAAACTGCAATTATTGCCATTGCTTATGCCGCGCATCGCCGTGAAGCTTTTCAGGCCTGTGAAGAAGCCGTGGAACGGGTCAAACATGAAGTTCCGATCTGGAAAGAAGAATTTTTCATGGACGGAACCAGCCAGTATGTAGAAGGATGCTGTATTCGTAAAGATACGCCAGTACCTGCGTCTCGAGCTGGTCAGCATGTGCACCAACCTGACCATGAAAATTGCACCCATGCGCATACACATGAATAAACTTAGGAAGTTGAAATGAAAAATGTTGGGATGAAACCCGAAAGTTACCGTGTCGCAGAAGCACAAGCAATTTTACATGCACCCGCCCATTGCATTCAGTTACTTCGTGATGGGAATACCGAAAAAGGTGATGCCTTAAAAACAGCGCGCATTGCGGGTATTCTGGCAGCGAAACGGACAGATGAACTGATTCCGCTGTGTCATCCCTTACCGATTTACCGTGCCGATGTAGAATATGAGCTGCAAGATGATCATGTGGTGATCTTGACCACAGTCGAAACCATCGGGCCAACCGGTGTCGAGATGGAAGCTTTAACGGCTGCCAGTCTGGCGGGACTAACGCTGTATGACATGTTGAAACCGCATTGCGAACCTGAAGAGCTATGTCTGGATCAATGCAAACTACTGAAGAAAAAAGGCGGCAAATCTCATTTTAAACGCACCTTGCGTCAGCCTGTTTCTGCGGCTGTCATCGTGCTTTCGGATACCGTGGCTGCGGGACGTAAACCGGATACAGCAGGTAAGTCCGTGGTTGAGACCTTGACTGAAGCGGGCTTTGATCCGATTCATTATCAGATCCTGCCAGATGAAGCAGAGCAGTTAAAAGATCTGGTTCTGGAACTTAGCAAGTCCTATGCCTGCATCATGACGGTTGGGGGAACCGGGATTGGCAAGCGCGATATTACGGTCGATACACTTGAACCGCTATTGGAAAGAAAACTGAATGGATTGATGGAAGCGGCTCGTTCATTCGGGCAGAAACGGACGCCGTATGCAGCCATGTCACGCGGTGTTGCAGGATTTATTGACCGTTCACTGGTTGTGACTTTACCGGGTAGCCGTGGTGGTGCCAGTGAATCCATGGCTGCAATCTTGCCGGCATTGGTGCATATTTTTGATGTATGTCGGGACTTGCCGCATCCGGGAGGATACGAATAATGTCAGGATGTGGCGCCGAAAAAGGCCTGATCAGTATTGATGAGGCATTGGCACTGATTCAAGCCCAAACCCGTACGCTTGCTAGCGAGACCTTGCCTTTGGGCGAGTGTCTCAACCGCTATCTGGCTCAGGCAATCATTTCTGAGGTGAACTTGCCGGGTTTCTCACAAAGTGCAGTCGATGGCTATGCAATCCATAGTGCGAGTGAAAACCTGCAAAATGCGGTTTTCTCAGTAATGGGGGAGATCAAGGCCGGCAGTGAATCTGATCTGCAGCTTACAGATGGGCAGGCAGTTCGTATCTTTACCGGTGGAAAAATTCCTGAAGGCACTACCCATGTTGCCCGGCAGGAAATCGTAACCATTGAAGGTGATCACCAGATCCGCCTAACTGAACATATCAGGGCTCAGGCAGATATCCGCTTTACAGGTGAGGAAATCCAGTGTGGGCAACTACTGGCCGAGGCAGGCCAGCGCATTACCATTGGAGCGTTAGCAGCCCTGAGCATGGCGGGAGTTAAAACAGTTGAAGTCTTTAAGCAGCCTAAAGTTGCAGTGGTGATTACCGGAGATGAAGTTGCCGAAACACCTGATGACCTGCAGGCTGGAAAAGTATTCGACGCCAATGGCCCATTACTAAAAGCCTGGCTGCAAGACTACGGGGTAGTGGCAGAAATACGCCATATAGCCGATGAAGCAGAACAGGTGACGCAATGCTTTGAACAGCTCAAGCCGCAATATGATGTCATTATCACTACAGGTGGTGTATCTGTCGGAGATTATGATTTTGTCCGTCCTTGTGCTTTTGAGGCAGGGTTTGAACAGGTCTTCTGGAAAGTCAAACAGAAGCCGGGCAAGCCTTTATTCTTTGCCAGATCTATTGCCCCAAAGCGGGAAAGTACTGATTTTCATCACTGTTATATACTGGGTTTACCGGGAAACCCTGCGGCGGTCTATGTCTGCATGCAGCTCTATGGCAAGGTATTGTTAGATGCCTTGCAGCATCAGCGTCATACACTGCAATGGTTTAGTGCCATACTGGATCAAGACTTGAAATCCGATGCACGTGAACGATTCTTAAGAATGCATGCTTATTTTGAACAGGGCCAGCTCAGGTTAAAAACACTGGCAAAGCAGCAGTCACATATGCTGAGCAATTTAATGCAGGCCAACTGTCTGGTACGTATACCGGCCCATGTCCAGCCAGTAGCCGGACAACAAGTGACGGGATTACGCATTGAGCATTAGTTAATTCAAAAAAATAGGTAAATTCCACGATTTTTGGCACTTTTAGCCAAGTGCCAATATTGCATCTGATGGATGAGCTGGTTTAGTGTATATTTTATATTGTTTAGTTTCTAAACATGACGGTTCAAGACATAGATTCCATGTCTGCTAAAACTTTAAAAAAATGATTAGGTGATAATAATGAAATGGGAAGAAATTGGCGATCAGCCATGTTCAGTTGCTCGGACGCTTTCGGTATTAGGTGATCGTTGGACAATGCTCATCTTGCGTAATGCCTTTATGGGCGTACGCCGTTTTGACGATTTCCAGCGTAGTCTGGGTTTAACCCGCCATGTTCTTTCAGAACGCTTAAAACGTCTGGTCGAGCACCAGATTCTGGTCAAGGTGCCTTATGTGGACCGTCAGGAACGCTTTGAATATCAACTGACAGAAAAAGGACTGGATCTATATCCGATCTTGTTGGCGATGGTGCAATGGGCAGACAAATGGATGGATCAGGGACTGGGCAAGCCAATCGAGTTTACCCATAAGACCTGTGGCAAGAAAATCAGCCCGAAAGTAATCTGTTCAGAATGCGATGAGCCCATCCATGTAAAAGATGTTCGTGTGGCTGCCGGGCCCGGCTATTTTGCTTTTATTGAACAGAAACAAAAAAGTGCATAATCAACAATGAGGATGTGCTATCTCATGCTGGATCGCTTGGGATAGTACATCAAACACTTTCGGGTTCTGGCATTGTGCCACATTAAAACGGATAAAATTCTGAAAATTCTGGCTTTGGCTAAAAGCATTGCCGGGTGCCAGAATCACACCCTGTTCCAGACAATATTGAGCGATTCGTGCTGTATCAAAATGTGCCGGTAACCTACACCATAAAAACAAACCGGCCTGAGGCTTGACCCACGGGTGAATACCCAGTTTTTCCAGCTGTTTAAGGGTTGAATCCATGGCTTTTGCCAGCTCTATTTTAAGCTCATCAAGATATTTACGATAACTGCCATCCGTTAAGGCTGAGTATAAGATTTCCGAACATAGATGATTGCCACCAAAGCAGGTCGCGATCTTGATGTCGGTTAAATCTTCAATCCATTCCGGCTTGGTCGCAATATAACCGGTTCTGACCGCACCCGATAAGGTTTTAGAAAAACTGCCAATATGGATGACGCGAGACAGGCCATCCAGTGCGGCAAGTCGTGGAGCTGCATGCAACTCGAGATCTGCAAAAATATCATCTTCCACCACGATTAAACTGGATTGTTCAACCAGCCTTAGCACCTGATAGGCCTTTGATGCCGTCAGTACTGCTCCAGTCGGGTTATGGATACCCGAATTGGTAATATATAAGCGGGGGTTATGCGTGTGAATGGCCTGAGCGAAAGCCTCTATATCGGGGCCGGTTTGTGTATAAGGCACGCCAATAATCCGGATCTGGTGAACTTTGAGTAAGGCATGAAAATTAAAATAGCAGGGATCATCTACCAGTACGACATCATTCGGCTTTAAAAAATAGCGGCAAATTAAATCAATGGCCTGAGTTCCAGAGTCGGTCAATAAAATCTGGTTTGGCATAGCTTCAATCCCTCTGGTTAAAATCTTACGGGCAAGTAATTCACGTAAGGGCGCTAAACCGAGTGGTGTTGAATAATCAGTCAAAATATTGGCATTGGCTTTAGAGACCTTGCGAATGGCTTTGCGTATATTTTCATGCGGCATCCAGTGGTCAGGTAACCAGCCACAGCCAGGTTTTAAAACTTCGGGTTGTGCTTCTAGTGCTTGTCTGGAAATCCAGAGCGGGTCAATATTACGGTCAGTTTTAGGATAAATTTCCGAGATGGAAAGAGGAGCAAGCGGTCCGGCCACAAAAAAGCCTGAGCCTTTTTTAGCTTCAATAAGACCTTGTGCCGCCAGCCGTTCATACGCTTCTACGATGGTCGAAACAGACAGGCTTAAAAGGCCTGCTAATGCACGAACGGAAGGAAGGCGCGAGCCCGGTAACAACGAGCGGTTTTTTATCTGTTCATGAATATGCCGTATCACAAACTCGATTTTTGTATTTTTCATACGCGTGAAGTCTGACTGTATTGGATTTTAAACAAGTACAGTTATTTAAAATTGTACTGTATTGTGTCTGGTTTATTGACCTTAGCACAGTTTAAATTCTGCAGATAGATCTGGAGAATTTAAATGAAGTCTTTAAGCAATGGCTGGGTTAACGGATTCATCGGTGTTGTAATCTTTGCCGGTTCCTTACCAGCCACCCGCGTGGCGGTCATGGATTTCAGCCCGACCTTCCTCACTGCGGCCAGAGCAGCAATTGCAGGACTGCTGGGGTTGATTCTGATTGTGGTATCAAGACAGAAGTTACCTCAGAAAAAAGACTGGCTGCCCTTATTGTATGTTGCAACCGGTGTTGTGATCGGATTTCCGTTATTTACTGCATTCGCACTTCAATATGTTAGTGCCGCCCATACCATTGTCTTTGTCGGATTATTACCGTTGGCGACTGCAATTTTTGGCGTATTACGTGGTGGTGAACGGCCAAATCTTGCCTTCTGGCTATTTGCCATCTTCGGTGGTGTGCTGGTTTTTGGGTTCATGCTGGTGCAGACCGGCAGCTGGTCTTTCAATTATGGCGATTTATTTATGTTGCTTGCCATATTGCTCTGTGGCTTTGGTTATGCTGAAGGTGGAAAATTGTCAAAGCATTTAGGGGGCTGGCAAGTGATTTGCTGGGCGCTGGTTCTAACCTTGCCAATGATGCTTTTACTTTCCTATCTGTCGATGCCGGCAAGTTTTGAACATATTTCGGTTTCTGCAAAACTGGGGCTCGTCTATGTTTCTTTATTCAGTATGCTGATCGGGTTCTTTTTCTGGTACAAAGGCCTGGCGCAAGGGGGAATTGCAACTGTTGGCCAGTTACAACTCTTACAACCGATATTGGGGCTGGTGATTGCGGCGGTTCTTTTGCATGAACAGGTAAGTGTTGCAATGTTTGCTGTAACCATTGCAGTCATCGGATGTGTAGCATGCGCCAAAAAATTTGCCTGAAACGGCTCTTATAGACAGTTTGCCGGTTTGGGCACACCCGCCAAACGGCTTAAATGGCGTGCCACCAGACCCGTATTGAACCTTTGCTGTAGCTCGGCGTTATTGATTTCGGGGCTTACCGTTTTCATTAAAAACTTAATCAATGGGCGGGTCGCTGGAGAATGTCCAAACTGCTGATAAAACTGACGGACGGCATTGAGCACCTCGAAATGCCATTCTGTTAGCTCAATATCCAGTGTTTTTGCCAGTTCCTGAGCGACTTCATGATTCCAGATGGTGTAATCGACCAGATGACCATCTTGATCTAACTCTAATTGCATAAATAGCCTAAGTAAATTTTCAATGAATTGAATGAAGCATTATTTTAACGTGATACAGCGCGCAAATTGTAAAACTAAATCTGCAAATGCTGCATAATCAATTGGATTGATATATTCCCGAGCTTCATCAGCTAACAGGGTTTGCTCGTTTGTTAAGCAGTAAAGATGGGGGGAACGGCCAAGAACAGCAGCAGGAATCGACAAGGTGGCATCACCCATAATTACAATATGGTCATCAGGTTGTGCCATTTGTACTAGCTCATTCCAGATCTTGTCGAGGTTGCAATAGGGCGATTGGATTAAAAATAAAGCATTATTTTTCATTGTGAAATAACTTACCAATATAAGACATGATCAAATGAACGGATGAGTTCAGGGCTAATCTCAATAAATTCAATTTCCTGTTCAGTGTTTTTAACTATGCTAAGTTGTTGATTTTTATTTTCAATTAAGATTGGAGTCAAGTCGTAGAACTCAAAACTTTCCACCATGTTTGCTGCAATTTTAAATGCATGCCTCAACTGGTCGAATTCTACGTTATTGTTCAACAAACTCAACGCAGCATCCTTTAATAATACTTTGACAGAAATACCAAAGGTTGCTAAAACCATAGTTGCAGACAAGCTTTCATTGACCTGCAAACTCGTTAAATTAGGCTGCGTTAGGATGACAAGTACAGATTTCACACAATTTACCTTTTTAAAGCAACACTCTATTCAAGAACTTAAATTAAAATTGAATTAAACGAGAACAGCTTTGCACCGCATCAGCAAGCTCTCCAAGCCCAACCAGCTCAAAACCTTGTGCCAAGTTGTGATGTTGAAGTGAATGGCGTTGTGCATTGCTGGCATCAGTGATTCCCCGGGCAAGGGCAGCACTGACACAGACAGGGAGTCGAATGCCAAGCTTTTGCCATTCTTGTTTCAGATTGCGTTGATCATCAGGAAACCACTGTAACTCGTTCGCAACGTGAACACCGTCTTGGTAAAAGAAAACATGAAATTCTTCATGCTTATTTTGTAATGCTTGTGCAAGACCCAAGGCGTGCCATGCGATTACAGAAGTAGGTGCAGAAGTAATTAACAGTAGTGTACTCATTGAACATTCACTATGGTCATAGTCGGCAAAATGATGATGGACAGATTAAAAAGAAGGTAAGTATACAATGATTTTGGTGACAGGTGGTTTAGGCTTTATCGGTTCACATATTGCCCTGAGTTTATTGGCTCACGGGCAAGAGATTGTCATTGTTGATAACCTGGCTAACTCTACTTTACAGACCCTGGAGCGTCTGGAATATATTTCAGGCATGTATATACCTTTTGCAAAACTGGATGTACGCAATACGCCTGCCTTGAATAAAGTATTTGAACAATATTCAATTGATACCGTTATCCATACCGCTAGCTTCAAGTCGATTGCTGAATCCACATTAAAACCGCTTGAATACTACAATGATAATGTCAGCAGTATCATGAGCCTGTTGCGTGCCATGCAAAGGATGGGCGTTAGGCAGTTAATCAATCTGTCGAGTGTGGCGATTTATGGGCAATCCGGCACAGCGCTGAGTGAAGAAATGCCCTTTAACCATACCTATGCCAACCCGTATATCCGTTCGCAACAAATGGTTGAAGATATTATTGCCGATACCTACAAGGTTGACCCTGAATGGAAAATTGTCAATCTGCGCTTGTCCAATATTGTGGGTGCATTCGAGCATGGTGTCTTAGGTGAATATGTCACCCAACTGCCCAAGAATATTGTTCCATTAGCCTTGCAAGTGGCTGCCATGCAGCGTGAATGTATCGAGTTACAAAATCAGGCACCCACACAAGACGGTACGGTAGAACGGAGTTTCCTGCATGTACTTGATGCCTGTGAAGCGATTTTAATGACGGTAAACTGGCTCAAAATGCAGGCTGGATGTCTGGAAACATTCAATATTGCACATACTCAACTTACTTCGATACAAACACTATTGGATGAAATCTCCAAAGTGACCCAGGCAGAAGTCCGGGTGCAACCCGCAATTTATCAATATGAAGAATTGGCTCAGCTTGGTGCCAATATTGATAAGGCAAGGCGTGTTTTGAACTGGACACCAAAACGGCCTTTAGCACAGATGATTGAAGATGAATGGCGTTTTTATCTGAATACCTTAAAAGGCAATTGAGATAATGATTCTTATTTACATGTTTGACCGGTTTGATTAGGATAAGCTTAACCAGCCAGAGCATTAGCTTGCTTCAGCCCGTGATAATTTTAACCGAATAGAGCAGAGGTTGTTTATGCAGATGCGAATTGAACACGACACCATGGGTGAAATCGAGGTCCCAAATGAAGCCTTATGGGGCGCGCAAACGCAAAGAAGTTTACAGAACTTCAAGATTGGTCAGGAGCGATTACCTCGTGCCATGATTCGTGCGATGGGCCTGGTCAAAAAAGCTGCGGCAATTACCAACGCTGAACTAAAGCAACTGCCTGAAGATTTAAGTCAACATATTGTTGGTGCTGCTGAAGAAGTGATTGCTGGACAGTGGGATTCACAATTCCCTCTAGTGGTCTGGCAAACCGGTTCCGGTACGCAAAGTAATATGAACTGCAATGAAGTGATTGCCAACATCGCCAATCAAAAGTTAGGGCAGGCATTAGGGGCACAAAAGCCGGTGCATCCAAATGATCATGTTAACCGTGCACAATCCACCAATGATTCGTTCCCGACAGCAATCCATGTTGCTGCAAGCCTGCAAATCAATGAATTACTCATCCCGGCAGTTGAGAAACTGAAAGCGACCTTGCAAGACAAATCAGAACAGTTTAATGATATTGTCAAAATTGGCCGTACGCATTTACAAGACGCAACCCCTCTAACTTTGGGACAAGAGTTTAGCGGTTATGTATCACAACTGGAACATGGGTTAAAACGGTTACAACAGGCTTTGACCGGGTTGTACGAGTTGCCTTTAGGTGGTACGGCGGTTGGGACAGGGTTAAATGCCCATCCAGATTATGCAGTAAAAGCAGCAGAACAATTGGCGACCTTGACAGGTCTGCCATTTGTAACCGCGCCAAACAAGTTTGAAGCCCTGGCTGGACGTGATGCTGCAGTTTTTGCATCGGGCGCATTAAAAACGCTGGCGGTAAGCCTGAACAAGATTGCCAATGATATTCGCTGGCTAGCAAGTGGGCCACGTTGTGGCTTTGGTGAAATCCGTATTCCTGAAAATGAACCTGGCTCAAGTATTATGCCGGGTAAAGTCAATCCAACCCAGAGTGAAGCGATGACCATGGTGGTCGCTCAGGTCTTAGGAAATGACACAACCATTAACGTTGCTGGTGCATCCGGGAACTTTGAGCTGAATGTGTTTATGCCTGTGATTGCTTATAACCTGTTGCAATCAATCCAGCTACTCGGAGATGCATGCAATAGTTTTAACGATCACTGTGCAGTTGGAATTGAGCCAAACCGTGACAAGATTGATCATTTCCTGCATAACTCATTGATGCTGGTGACTGCGCTAAATCCTGTGATCGGTTACGAAAATTCTGCCAAAGTGGCAAAAACCGCTTATAAGGAAAATAAAACCTTAAAACAGGTCGCTGTAGAGCTGGGACTGGTGACTGCAGCGCAATTTGATGAAGTGGTTAAACCTGAAAATATGGTTTCCCCAAATAGCAAATAATCTGTTCTGATCAGCAAGATAAAAAAACCTTCTCAAGAGAAGGTTTTTTTATGAGTAGTTTTTATAAAGTGAACTGCGTACAATATACTTTTGATTTATCTGACTGTTGCTTCATTATGCTCAATATTTATTTAACGGATACTAAAACCAACATCCAGTTTTCTGATTTACCCAATGAAAATCCTGTTAAGTTTCTGTTGAATTTGAAGAAAATTTTTCCAAGTACTGCCGATTTACTATTGCCGGTTTTACCAGAAGACAATAATCTGGAAAATGTAACCTGGGAAGCAACCTCAAAAGATTTTGAAGTATTTAAAAAATTGCTGGAAGGCTGGGGTGTGATTGAGCTACGTTTGAGTGCAATTACTACCTATAAAGATAAAAACTTTGCCAATGATCTGGTGAAAAAGGCACAGATTAAACGTAAGCAGATTGCTCAGACGCAACCTCAATTATCTATGGTTGCCTTGGACTATGTATTAATGCATGAGATTCATGCCCTGATTGATGCCGAACTGGTCATGATCGGTGAAAAATTCTATTTACCGACGTTGCGTGAGCTTTGGAAAGGACAGTTCTCCGAGCAAATTTTGCAATGTAAGTTCTAAGACTTAAAAGCAGGCTTCCAGTCTGCTTTTTTTATGACCAGTGCATAAATGTGGTTGTGTAAATCTTGATCTACAAACATTTACAAGAATTTAGTGGGTGTATTGGGGTGCGGCATATATATTGCTTATAAGGATATAAATATTATTGCGGGAGAGAAGTTCTTCAATGAACTCGCCGAAGGAGCAACGACCCCGGAAACTCTCAGGCAGAAGGACTGTAATAATAGACATAAAATCTGGAGAGCAGTGCACAATTTGTAGAAACACGGGACTTGTTTCTTCTACGATAACCACTCACCGAAGGGGAAGGCTGCATGATTAATTGGTAATCATTGGCCAAAACTCTCAGGTACCATGACAGATGGGGCTAAGCATTATGAAATGCCATGCATTTCAAGGAGTTTGCTATGCCACATGTGGTTGTGATTGGGGCGGGGATTACCGGTGTAACATCTGCTTATGAATTAATTAAGCTCGGCTATGAGGTGACGGTGATTGATCGCCATCTTTTTCCAGCGATGGAAACTTCCTTTGCCAATGGCGGTCAACTGTCTGCCTGTAATGCAGAAGTATGGAACCAAAAGGCTACCGTGCTGAAGGGCATTAAGTGGATGAGTAAAAAAGATGCACCATTATTGCTCAATCCATCTTTTAGCGTGCATAAATACCGCTGGTTGATTGAATTTTTAACCCACATCAAAAATTATAAAGCCAATACCATTGAAACTGTGCGACTGGCATTATTGGCCAGACAACGTCTATTTGAAGTGGCTGAAAAAGAAAGCCTGTCATTTGACCTGGAAAAACGTGGCATCTTGCATATGTATCACACCAGAGAAGACTATGAGATTGCCAAGAAGGTCAATGATGTACTGGTTGAAGGTAAACTGGAACGAAATGCGATTACCCCCGAAGAAATGAAGGCCATAGAACCAACCTTAACCGGTGATTATTTTGGTGGTTACTATACGGCGGGGGATGCAACCGGAGATATTCATAAATACTCGGTGGGGCTGGCAGAGCGAACCCAGCGCTATGGAGCAAAATATTGCTTTGGGCTGGATGTGGTGGATATTAAATTTACGCAAGATAAAGCCATTATTCACTGTAAAAACAGCACAGAAAATGTTAATCCGACAGCAGACGGGATTACTGAAATTATTGCAGATCTGGTTCTGGTCTGTGGTGGTGTGGGCAGTTATCAACTGGCTGATATGCTGGGAGATAGCGTGAATGTCTATCCGGTCAAAGGCTATTCGATTACTGTACAGCTTAAAGATGAACGCAGTGTCAATAATGCCCCTTGGGTCAGCTTACTGGATGAGAGTGCAAAGATCGTGACTTCACGGTTAGGCGCAGATCGCTTGCGGGTTGCTGGGACTGCCGAGTTTAACGGTTATAACCGCGATATTCGGGCGGATCGTATTCAACCCCTAATTAACTGGGTCAACCAGAATTTTGATATCTCGACTGAACATGTGGTGCCTTGGGCGGGCTTGCGTCCCATGATGCCGAATATGCTGCCTGTGGTTAAACAAGGTAAACACCCTCGGGTATTTTATAATACGGGGCATGGTCATCTGGGCTGGACTTTATCTGCTGCAACAGCCGTATTGATTAGTCAGGAAATTGCACAAAAATTTCCAAGCTGAAACTAAAAAGCCGATGTCATCACATCGGCTTTTTTCAATTGAAATCTTAATCGTAAGGACGATAAATTCCGGTAAAACGTTCACAGCCTTTTTGTTCAGTCTTGACGATCAGAAGCGCTTTTTGAAAATCAAACTGGTACTGGCATTTTTTTTCATTATCAATGATTTGGCTTTTTTGCTCGGGGGTACTATAAGCCAGTAAGGACATGGTCTGCGTTTCTGGACGGTTGTTCGGGTTGCGGTAAGCAATCCCTTCGATTTTTAGCTTGTCCTTGTCTAGCTGATGGATTTGTAAATGCACAGGTTGTGATGCGATGCTTCCATGCTCATATTTTAAATAGTGCTGGGTGAGCGTTTGGTTCATGGAGGTATAAAAGTTCAAATCGTCCAGACGAGCTTCAAATTGTTGCTGAAAACAGTTTTTTGTCTTGCACTGCTGGATCTGGTTGAGCCACTGCGTCTGGGTATCATGTAACAACTGTAAGGGGGCATCTGTCACCAGATAAGCCGTTAAAAACTTGCTATTCAGCTTTTGGCGCTGCTCCTGATAAGGCTTGCTGCAGATTTTTTTCGCCGATAAAGCAGGGCGATTACAGTCAATGGATTCTGCATAGGCAAATGTTGAGCAAAAACAACCCAATGTGATGATATAACCAGATTTCTTTAATTGATTTCTTACAGTGTTAAACAGCATAATCACTTATACTTTCAGTCTAATTTGCTCAACGTACTATAGCGAAATAGAAAGCCTGAATACAAGATTAGTTCGGTAATTGTAAAAGGAAAATCAGATGGTTGCTCAAATTCGTATTGGACAAGGGATTGATGTACATGCGTTTGAAGAAGGTGAGTTTGTTACTTTGGCGGGGATTAAAATTCCACATACGCACGGTTTAAAGGCACATTCAGATGGAGATGTGGTGTTACATGCGCTCAGTGATGCATTACTCGGAGCATTGGCGCTCGGTGATATCGGTCAGCATTTTCCGGATACCGATCCTGAATATAAAGGCGCAGACAGCCGTGTGTTGCTAAAACATGTGTACCAGCTGATTCTGGATCGTGGTTATCATCTCAACAATGCCGATATTACCGTGGCATGTGAACGTCCCAAACTGGCAAAGCATAATCTGGAAATGCGCCAAAGTATTGCGGATGTATTAGATGTGGATGTGACTCAAATTAGCATTAAAGCCACAACCACGGAGAAACTCGGGTTTACAGGTCGTCAGGAAGGTATCTTGGCAACGGCAACTGTATTGGTTTCGCATCAGGCAAAATGATTGCTATTGATGAGAGACTGCTGTAATTCTTGTGTTGCTTTACGGCCCTGCAGCTGTAAAGTAAGACTATGAATGAGTCCGGTCCATGTTTCATTTGGCTCCCAGACCTGATGGAGTAACTCTTGAGCCGTTGGCAAATCCATGTTCATGTAAAACTGGCGATATAAATACATTAAACTGCTGACCCGCTTGTTTTTTGCGCAATGCAGCCAGACGATCTCGTTTTGGACCAGATGATCAATCAGGTCCAGAATCAATAAACACTGCTCAGCGCAAGGCATGTCCCAGTCAATTGGAATGTGAATATAGTTCAGGCCTAAATCCAGACAGATTTGATCCTGTTTGGTCAGATAGTTGTCCGATTTGCTGGTTGCCAGATTAATGACCGTACTGCAACCATATTCCTTGATCTGTTGGAGTTGTTCGGCCGATGGTTGGGCTGAGCTAAACAGGTGCTCATGTACCAAAGAAAAACTTGGTATTTGAGATAATGCTTGTTCAAGTGAAGTCATAACGTCCGCTGTGTGTTGGGTAGTGTTCTCATATGATGAGAAACTTATTCTGAAATCTTTGCTTACTATAAGTGTTTTTATTTCAGGGTTCAATTTGAAATACATAAATAAAAAAACAGCATCAAATGATGCTGTTTTGTGTCACTTAGTCTTGCTTGAGATTCTCATTAAGTAAGAATTCCATCAATGCTTTTTGTGCATGTAAGCGGTTTTCGGCTTCATCCCAAACCACAGCATTTTTATGGTCCAGCATGTTTTCTGAAATTTCTTCGCCACGATGTGCTGGCAAGCAATGCATGAACAGGCAATCTGGGTGTGCCAGATCCATCAGTTTTTCATTGACCTGAAAATCTGCAAATGCTTTTTCACGTAATTTTTGTTCTTCTTCCTGTCCCATGCTTGCCCATACATCGGTCACGATCAGGTCTGCATTGACTGCAGCATCTTCAGCCTTGTTGTATACTTCGACACAGTCTGCAAATTCGGCTAAAAATTCAGGTTTTGGTTCATAGCCTTCAGGTGAGGCAATTTTAAGCTTGAAACCCATCATGTGTGCAGCTTCAATATAGGAGTTGCACATATTGTTGCCATCACCAATCCATGCAACGGTTTTGCCTTCGATGCTACCGCGGTGTTCTTGGAAAGTCTGCAAGTCTGCAAGAAGCTGGCAAGGGTGGTGGTCATCGGTCAGGCCGTTGATGACCGGAACTTTTGAATAAGATGCAAAACGTTCCACGATGTCATGACCAAAGGTCCGGATCATCACGATATCCAGTATACTTGAGATGACACGAGCCGAGTCTTCAATCGGTTCGCCACGTCCTAATTGTGTATCGCGTGGAGAAAGGAAAATTGCACTGCCGCCAAACTGGCAAATGCCTGCTTCAAAAGAAATACGTGTACGGGTACTCGACTTTTCGAAAATCATTCCTAAAACTTTACCTGCAAACGGCTGGTAGAGCGTATTGCTATGCTGCATACGTTTAAGCTCTTGCGCGCGGTCTAGAATGCGTTGCAGTTCGAGTGTGGATAGGTCACGTAAAGTTAGGAAATGCCGAAGCGCCATAGCTACTCCCACAATAATTATTGAGAAAAATCAATAATTAATTGTTGTTTGACGAGTGGTGAATAAAAAAGGAATTGACTACTATACTATACGTTCAAGAAAATGCAAAAGAATTAGACCTTTTGATGAGCCTTTAAAAAAAGATCTACCGAATAGTTAATATATTCAATGATTTCTGCATCATTTTCAGGCACATCCAGCCCCATGAGATTGCGCCATTCGACATCACGTAAGATACCAAAATACATCATGGCCGAGAATTTGGGCTGGGTACAAAAGATTTCATGATTTGTGTGGGCATGTTCTAGTGCATAAGCAATCGTGTTCTGGATATTTAAGGCACACTGATCGTAGAAATAATGGGCAAGCTGGATGTCTTTTTGTGTTTGTTCAGTAAACATGCGCATGAATGCAATGTTTTCAGGCTGGATAATATGTTGATAAAAGCGATATAACGTCTGGGTCAGGTAGGTTCTGAGATCGGTTTTGTCAGGGGTATAAGGCAGGCACACGCCTTTAAAAAACACTTCACGACGATAATCACAAATGGCAGTAAACAGACCTTCTTTATTGCCGAAGTATTTGTAAATCGAGGTTTTTGAACCGCCAGCATGATTGACAATATCATCCAAGGAAACAGCCTCATAACCTTTCTCAAGAAATAGGTCGGTTGCGCACAATAATAGGGCAAGACGACGTTCATGTCCTCGACGGGTTTGCGGTTTGGAGCAGCTTGGATAACAAATATCGGTCATTATTTACTTTGGGGATGTTGGGGTGAGTCTAGTATAACAAAAACCATATCACTTGTATGGCTATGAATCTTGCAGGTGTTTCAAAACATCTCAAACCCATAAAAAAGCGAGCCATCAAGACTCGCTTTTTGTATTTTATACATTTTTATGCGGAACGGCTTTCTTCTTCATCCTCATCATCGGCAGAGTCCATGCCGAGTTCCTTGAGTTTTCGGGTCAAGGTGTTACGTCCCCAGCCGAGGAGTTCAGCGGCATGGCGCTTACGGCCACGGGTTTGCTGCAGGGCGGCATTAATCAGGGTGCGTTCAAACATTGGTGTGGCAATGTCCAGAATTTTCATCTCGCCGTTTTTGAGCTTCTGGATAGCCCATTGGCCAAGCAACTCATCCCAGTGATGTACTGCAATCCGTTCAACCAGTGCCGGGCTGGTTGCTGAGGCAGCTTGCTGGTCGCCGGTTTTCTGTACGGAAGCCTGCTTCAGTTCGGCAGGTAAATCTTCAGGGTAAACCTCTCGCCCTGTAATCATCACTGTTAGCCAGCGACAGGTATTTTCCAGTTGCCGTACATTACCGGGCCAAGGCAGTTGCTGCATATAATCTGTAGTTTCAGTCCGCAATATTTTTGGGCTGACCCCAAGCTCCTTACCGGCACGGGCCAAGAAATGTTGTGCCAGCATCGGAATGTCTTCGCTACGGTGCGACAGTTTCGGGATATGAATGCGGATCACATTCAGGCGGTGGTAAAGGTCTTCACGGAAGCGGCCTTCATTGACCAGTTTTTCCAGATCCTGATGTGTCGCAGCCACAATACGGACATCTACTTTTACAGGAATGTGACCTCCTACACGGTAGAATTCGCCATCCGCCAAAACACGAAGCAAGCGTGTCTGGGTCTCAAATGGCATGTCACCAATTTCATCCAGGAATAAAGTACCGCCGTTGGCCTGTTCAAAGCGGCCTTGATGCTGGGTATTTGCGCCTGTAAATGCACCTTTTTCATGTCCGAAGAGTTCGGTTTCGATCAGGTCTTTCGGGATTGCCGCCATATTCAGGGCAATAAAGGGTTTGGCACGGCGTGGAGAATGCTTGTGCAAGGCATGGGCGACCAGCTCTTTACCTGTACCCGATTCACCATTAATCAGGACTGTAATATGTGATTGTGACAGGCGGCCAATGGCGCGGAACACTTCCTGCATGGCAGGTGATTCACCAATGATCTCGGTGGATTGTAACGGTGAGGCGGCTTTGGTTGCAGCTTCTTGTTGCTGTAATTTATTGATGTGCAAAATGGCACGATTCACCAGCGCTAATGCTTCATCAATATCAAATGGTTTGGGTAAATACTCAAATGCGCCGGTTTGATAGCTTGAGACCGCAGACTCCAGGTCAGAATGTGCGGTCATGATGATGACAGGCAAGTCGGGATGACTGTTTTTTACTTTAGACAAGAAGGTCAGGCCATCAATCCCGGGCATGCGGATATCGGTCAGGATCACATCGGGTGCATCCTCATGCAAGCGTTCCAGTGCAGTCTGGGCTTCTTCAAAGTTGGTAACATCAAAACCCTCTTCTTTGAAAGTTTTTTCGAGTACCCAACGCATGGCACGATCATCATCTATTACCCAAATTTTATTACGTGACATGGTTTAACTCCCAAGGTAGATATAAGCTAAATACGGTTTTTCCCGGAACTGACTGACATTCAATCATTCCGTTATGTTGATGCATGATATTTTGAGCAATACTGAGTCCCAGACCAGTCCCTTTGGCGCGTCCTGTTACCAACGGATAAAATACAGATTCCAGAATGCTTTCAGGCACACCGGGACCATTGTCCTGAATATCTATCCGTACGGCGGAACGGTTCAGCACACCATTAATGGTCACCAGACGCTGGATACGGGTTCTCAGTACCAGCTCGGGTTCAGCATCGGTAAAAAATTCTTTATTTTCGGTCATGGCCTGTACGGCATTGACGCTAATGTTGAGCATGACCTGGATCAGCTGATCACGGTCAGCCATCACATCGGGTAAGGACAGGTCATAATCACGGGTGATCCTGATTTTCTTTTTGGTCTGGTTGGCAATTAGTGAACGAACCCGTTCCAGAGGTTCATGGACATTGACATGTTCATAGCTTGGCAGTTGACGTGAACCCAGCATGGTATCTGCCAGATTGGTCAAACGGTCTACTTCACTGATAATAATGTCGGTAAACTCGCCATACCGGTCATCATTTAAACTACGTGCCAGTAATTGGGTTGCACCACGGATGCCGGCTAACGGATTTTTAATTTCATGGGCCACGCCGCGAACCAGCTGGCGTGCCACCTGATGCTGTTGCACCAGATTTTCTTCCTTGGAAATCTTTAACATACGGTCGATCGGGTTTAGCTCGATCAATAAAAGCGGATGGTAGCTTTTGCCTGCATTCAGCTGGGAAGCGGTATAGTCCACATGGATCGTTTTAAAGTTAACATTGATCACGGCTTCACGACGGGTATAGTGCTGTCCGCTATGCAAGGTATTTAACAGGGCCTCATGCGTGTTAAAGGGATCATCGTGTGCATGTAATAAATTAAGAACAGGCTGGCCCGATGCACGCAGCAGACTGATATCAAATAATGCTTCACAAGCAGAATTTAAATAAAAAATATTAAGCTGACTATCGACCAGTAAAATGGCTGTGGTCAGGTTATCCACCAGTAGCCGATAGTCGATAATGTTCTGTTGATCCATTTGTGAATCATCCTGTCTTAAAATGGCGCAATAAATATAAATTTTTAATGATTAGCCATGAACTTCTAAAATGTACTGTATGCAAAATGCAAGCCAACTTTGTATTAACTAGATTTCAATAACTTAATGAGGAGAGAACAGTTGAATACGGTATTTTTCACATACATACGGCAATTTCAATAATTTATTATGTTCTAAAATGGTGCAATTGGGGATTTTATTTAAAATTTCGGTTGTATTTTGGTGCATTACACAAAGAGATGGCTTTGCGGCTATGCGTAAGCCGAGAAAAGTCATACAATACGCCGATTCAAGTGGAGCGCAGATTCATGAAGACCCCCAAAGTCGGTTTTGTATCTTTAGGTTGTCCTAAGGCATTGGTAGATTCTGAACGAATTTTAACTCAGTTAAAGACTGAAGGTTATCAAGTTGCATCAGATTATGATGGTGCGGATCTGGTTGTTGTTAATACCTGTGGTTTTATTGAATCTGCAGTACAAGAGTCTTTAGATGCGATTGGCGAAGCCATGAGCGAAAATGGCCGGGTCATTGTTACCGGCTGTTTAGGTAAAGACGAAGACAAAATTCGCCAGATGCACCCCAATGTTCTGAAAGTAACAGGTGCAGCAGCCTATCAGGATGTAATGGAAGCCGTACATGAATATGTACCGGCACCGCCAAAACATAACCCGTTTATTGATTTGGTTCCTGAACAGGGTGTTCGTTTAACACCAAAGCATTATGCCTATCTCAAAATCTCGGAAGGCTGTAATCACCGCTGTACATTCTGCATTATCCCAAGTATGCGTGGTGACCTTGTGTCCCGTCCGGTCGGGAAAGTGCTGGATGAAGCGGCAGCATTGAAACGTGCCGGCGTAAAAGAAATTCTGGTGATTTCTCAAGACACTTCAGCTTATGGTGTAGACACCAAATACAAGCTGGATTTCTGGAATGGCCAGCCGGTCAAAACCAAATTCTATGACATGTGTGAAGCGCTGGGCCAGTTAGGCATCTGGGTGCGTTTGCATTATGTCTATCCATATCCGCATGTGGATGCTGCCATTGACTTGATGGCACAAGGCAAAATCCTGCCATATCTGGATATTCCTTTTCAGCATGCCAGTCCGCGCATCCTCAAATTGATGAAGCGACCAGCCCATAGTGAAAATACCCTGGAACGCCTTAAATTGTGGCGTGAAAAATGCCCGGAACTGGTGATTCGCTCAACGTTTGTGGTCGGTTTCCCGGGTGAGACTGAAGAAGACTTCCAGATTTTGCTGGAGTGGTTAAAAGAAGCGCAACTGGATCGTGTTGGCTGCTTTACCTACTCACCGGTTGAGGGCGCCACAGCCAATGATCTGCCTGATCATGTGCCAGAAGAGATCAAGCAAGAGCGTTATGAACGCTTCATGGAAGTGCAGCAAGCCATTTCGGCGGCCAAGTTACAAAAGCGTATCGGCCAGAAAATGACAGTGCTGGTGGATAGCCTGGAAGATGAATTCCCGGTTGCGGTTGCACGTTCATATGCCGATGCCCCGGAAATTGATGGCAATGTTTTTGTTGAAGATATTGATAAGAGTGTGATTAAGGCTGGTGACTTGCTTGAAGTCGAAATTACCGATGCAGATGAGTACGACTTATTTGCAAAGTTAATTCAGATTAAATCTGCTTGATGTTGAATTAAATTGAAGAAAATTTAGAGATTGGTCGGTTTGGAGTAAAAGTATGTCAGCTTCTAAAAATCCACGTTATGCACGAATTTTGCTCAAGCTTTCTGGTGAAGCTTTAGCGGGCAATAAAGATATGGGTATTGATGCCCAGGTTCTGGATCAGATGTCACTGTCAATCGCTCACTTGGTGGGGCTGGGTGTCCAGGTCGGGATCGTTGTTGGTGGTGGTAACTTATACCGTGGTAGCCAGCTGCAAAAAGATGGTCTGGTTGGACGTGTGACAGGTGACCAGATGGGGATGCTGGCAACCGTAATGAATGGCTTGGCCATGCGTGATGCACTGGTACGCCGTAATATCAAAACCCGTTTAATGTCAGCCCTATCCATTGGTACAGTGGTTGAACCATACTCAAGCCGTGATGCGATTCGTCACTTAAGCCAGGGTGAAGTCTGTGTCTTTGTCGCTGGTACAGGTAATCCATTCTTTACCACCGATACGGCTGCCTGCCTGCGGGGAATCGAGATTGAAGCGAACCTGATCTTAAAAGCGACCAAGGTTGACGGTGTTTATAATAAAGATCCAAGCAAATATGAAGATGCAGTTAAATATGACAATTTAACTTTCGACCAGGTGTTAGATGAAAAGCTGGGTGTGATGGATCTGACCGCAATTTGTTTATGCCGTGACCACAATGTACCGTTACAGGTTTTTGACATGAACAAATCTGGTGCATTGCTCTCTGTGGTGATGGGTGAAAAAGAGGGGACTCACGTAACAAATTAGCGGGTGTTAATATTTCACCATGCATTGTGTTATTGGCTAAAACAACACAAACTAAATATGAAACTCAATAATGGCGATCTCCTTGTTGAGTTTTATAATAAAGTTTGAGGAGGCTTAGTCATGCCTGAACAAGACAAGGCATTGCTTTGAACTTTGTGTAAGGTCAGGTGTTTTGGGGCGGTGGTAGTATGTTGATTTTATTTGGCGCGGCTAGATTTCTGAAAACAAGGCTTGCATCGTCTAAAAAACATCCTCTGTCGCAATCATCTGTGAAATGTTGATCACGCCTCATGTACGTGAGCCGGAAAGCTCTTTATACTACGTTTAAATATTTTGTAATACCTAATGAATAAGTAAGGAAGATCATATGATTAACGATCTCAAAAAAGACAGCGAACAACGCATGCAGAAAACTCTTGATTCTTTAGATCAGGGTTTTGCCAAGGTTCGTACTGGCCGTGCTCATCCATCGATCCTAAATGGCGTGATGGTTCCTTACTATGGCTCTGATGTTCCGTTAAACCAGGTGGCGAACGTTGGTGTTGAAGATTCTCGTACGCTAATTGTTCAACCATTTGAACGCACCATGGTTGCTGCGATTGATAAGGCTATTCGTGAAAGCGATTTGGGTTTAAACCCGATTACGGCTGATTCGATTCGTGTGCCATTACCTGCCTTGACCGAAGAAACACGTCGTGACATGCAGAAGGTTGCCCGTTCTGAAGCTGAAAATGCCAAGGTTGCGATCCGTAATATCCGTCGTGATGTGCTCGGTGATATCAAGGCGCTCTTGAAAGAAAAAGAAATTTCTGAAGATGATGAGCGCCGTGCAGGTGATGACATTCAAAAAATCACAGATAAATATGTTGCAGAAGTAGACAAGCGTCTTGCAGCAAAAGAAGCAGAATTGATGAAGGTCTGATTTTTATGACCTTGCAAGAAGAACAGCTTCTTCCTCAACATGTTGCCATCATCATGGATGGCAACAATCGATTTGCCAAAAAAAAGCACATGCAAAAAGGTGATGGACACCGTGAAGGTAAAAATGTCCTTGATCCCATTGTTGAGCATTGCAAAAAAGTCGGCATTCAAGCCTTGACCGTTTTTGCTTTTTCAAGTGAAAACTGGAATCGTCCTCAATACGAAGTTGATTTACTTATGCAATTGTTGGAAGAAACAATTCATGAGCAACTGCCTCGTATGGAAAAGTTTAATATTGCGCTCCGTTTCATTGGTGACCGTTCTCGGTTATCAGATAAACTGCGTGATTTAATGCAATACGCTGAACAGAAAACTGCAGTTCACAACTCCATGACCCTGACAATCGCCATTAGTTATGGCGGAATGTGGGATATGGCTCAGGCTGCAAAAATGATTGCTCAGGATGCGCTTGCAGGCAAACTTGATACAGATCAGATAAGTGTTGATTTATTTGATAAATATGTCAGTCTAAATGATCTACCTGCTGTCGATCTTTTGATCCGTACAGGGGGGGATTATCGTCTATCTAACTTCTTGCTCTGGCAAGCGGCTTATGCAGAACTGTATTTTACCGATACCCTGTGGCCGGAATTTACAGTTGAAGAGTTAGATCATGCTTTTCATGTTTTTGCGGGACGTGAACGACGCTTTGGCAAGACATCAGAACAGATTCAACAAGCGAAAATAGAGAATTAATAATGTTAGAGCGGATTATTACCGCATTGGTGTTAGTTGCTGTTGTTTTAAGTTGCATGTTTGCAACGCAATCACATTATCCAATGTTTATGCTTATGATTTTAGCTGCGGGGGTTGCTGGCTACGAGTGGTTTAAGCTAATGCCACGTAGTACCACAATTGTGTCAAAACCGAAGGCTTGGGTATATGGTGGCTGTGTTGCGGCGGTATCAACACTCGCATTATTTTTTGACGATGTTGCCCTTTTATTATGGGCGGCCTCTATCTTGACCTGGCTGGGCAGTATCTATTGGGTCAAGAATTATCCTGAGTCAGACAACTGGTACAACCCATCTCTTTATATTATTGGTTTTATCCTGATTTCTGCGGCTGTTACCGCACTTTATGCTTTATGGCATAGCTCGCCTTGGTGGCTCATGTATCTGTTCCTGCTGGTATGGGGAGCAGACAGTGGTGCTTATTTTGTCGGGCGTAAACTCGGCAAGAAAAAGCTTGCGCCATCAGTAAGCCCGAATAAATCGGTTGAAGGTCTGTATGGCGGTATTGCAACTACCGTTATTATTATGCTGGTTGTGCAATATTTCTATTTAAACCTGACGGTTATACAGCTTGTCTTGTTCTTGATTCTTTCGATCATAACCGTATTTGCATCCGTGCTGGGTGATTTGTTCGAATCCATGATCAAGCGTCGTGCCGGGATTAAGGATTCCGGTCGTGTGCTTCCTGGGCATGGTGGTGTGCTTGACCGTATTGACTCCTTACTTGCTGCTGCGCCAATCTTTGCAACAGGCATGTATATCTTGAAACTTATTGGTGTAGATCTTTAAATGACTCAGGCTGTTTGTATATTGGGTGTAACTGGTTCAATTGGTCAAAGTACCTTAAAAGTACTGGAACAGCACCCAGACCAATACACTGTATTTGCAGTCTCTGCATATAGTCGTTTAGATGAACTTTTAGAAGTTTGTAAAAAATATCATCCAAAAGTTGTAGTTGTACCAGCTGAAAAAGCTGCTGAGCTTCAACAGCGCCTTCATCAGGAAAATTTGAACAAGATTGAAATCCTGACAGGTGAGGCTGGTTTGATCGCAATTGCCGAATACAATGATGTTGATATTGTCATGGCGGCAATTGTGGGAGCAGCAGGATTATTGCCGACACTGGCTGCGGTAAAAGCAGGTAAGCGTGTTTTGCTGGCCAATAAAGAGTCACTGGTGATGTCTGGGGACATCATGATGCAGGCTGCCCGTGAACATAATGCTTTATTGCTGCCTGTTGATTCTGAGCATAATGCGATTTTTCAATCACTTCCACATGACTATTTAAATGCTGAAAGAACGGGGCAACCGCAACTGGGCGTTTCCCGTATTTTGCTGACAGCATCTGGCGGTCCGTTCCTCAATCATTCTCTGGCGCAGTTGCATGATGTCACACCGCAACAGGCCTGCAAGCACCCAAACTGGTCAATGGGACAAAAAATCTCGGTAGATTCTGCCACCTTGATGAATAAAGGGCTGGAATTGATCGAAGCATGTCATTTGTTTTCAATATCAGAACATTTTGTTACAGTTGTTGTTCATCCACAAAGTATTATTCACTCGATGGTGCAATATGTGGATGGTTCAACTTTGGCACAAATGGGTAACCCGGACATGTGTACGCCAATCGCGCATGCTTTGGCTTGGCCTAAACGGATAGCAACGGATGTTCCGGCGTTAAATCTGTTCGATACGGCGCAGTTGAATTTTCAGGAACCTGATATTGTTAAGTTTCCTGCTCTGGATCTGGCCCGTCAGGCCATGCGGGCAGGTGGTCTGGCACCGACAGTATTAAATGCAGCCAACGAAATTGCAGTTGCTGCATTTTTGCAACAAAATATCCGGTTCACTGAAATTCCTCAAGTGGTCGATCATACTTTGCAAGCTGTACAAAATGCCAAAGCAGAAAACATAGACATCATTTTGCAGACTGATATGATCGCTAGGCAGATTGCGGAAAAATATATTGTGGGTATAGGAGGCTAAATCGTATGAATGCACTATTTATGATTGTTGCAGCGATTTTGTTGCTCGGTCCCCTGATCGCAATTCATGAATTTGGCCATTATTGGGTTGCTCGCAAGTTAGGTGTCAAGGTACTGGTTTACTCCATTGGTTTTGGACCTACCTTGTTAAAATGGCAATCTAAGAAATCTGGTATCCAGTATCAGCTTTCTGCCTTGCCGCTTGGTGGTTATGTCAAAATGCTGGATGAACGCGAAGGTAATGTTGCCGAACAGGATTTACCCTATGCATTTAACCGGCAGTCACCTTGGAAACGCATCGCCATTGTTGCTGCCGGACCATTGATCAACCTGTTTTTTGCGGTTTTCCTGTTCTGGATACTGTTCTTGCCTGCACAGGAGCAGTTAAATACCCGGATTGGTAAAATCGTGCCAAACACACCTGCTGCTCAGGTAGATTTACAAGTAGGTGACAAAATTGTCAATGTGGATGGGCAAACAACACCAACATGGGAAAAGCTGAACTATGCACTGGTCAACCGTGTAGGTGAAACAGGTCAGGTCTCGATCATTGTTGATCGTGCAGGGACTGAAAAACAGTTTAGCTTACCGATTAAAGATTTTCTGAAAGATCAAAGCCAGTCGCCATTAGATGTGCTGGGGTTCTTGCCTTACCGTCCGGTGATTCCTGCCAAAGTCAAAGAACTGAGTGCAGATGGGGCAGCGATACGTCAAGGCATGAAAGTGGGTGACCAGATTGTTGCTATCGATAATGTGGCAATGAAAGACTGGTTTGATGTGGTGGATGTGGTTCAAGGCTCGCCTGAAAAATTGCTGAATATTGATGTGTTGCGTCAGGGGCAACTTGTGCACTTGCAAGTTATGCCACAAGGCCAACGTGACAATATGGGGAATATGACTGGTGTGCTTGGTGTGAAAAGTGATGCAGGTAAAATCACGATTCCGGCTGAATATAAGCAAACCATTCAATATACGCCAGTAGAAGCACTGGGTGTTGCATTCGACAAAACAGCACAGCTTTCAGGCATGATTTTTAACTCTATCATCAAGATGGTACGGGGCCTGATCGGACTGGATAATTTGTCTGGGCCAATTACGATTGCCAAAGTGGCAGGCCAGAGTGCTGAAATGGGATGGCAAACCTTTATTTCGTTCATGGCTTTGATGAGTGTCAGCCTGGGAATTTTAAACTTGTTGCCGATTCCGATGCTTGATGGTGGTCATCTGGTGTACTACTTTATCGAAGCAATTCGTGGTAAACCTGTTTCTGAACAAATACAGATGTTTGGTCTAAAAGTTGGTATGTTACTGCTCGGTAGCATGATGCTTTTGGCTTTATTTAACGACTTCATGCGTTTATAACAACGCAAATGGAATTTAACTTACTGGAAAATATATGGGCATGCGTCACACACATTTATTAATGCCTTTGGCACTGGTTAGTGCGATGGCAGTGGTACAACAAGCATACGCTGCAGATGAGTTTCTTGCACAAGATATACGAATTGATGGCTTAGTGCGTTTAACACCTGCAAGTATCTATTCTATGTTACCAATAAATAGTGGCGATAGAGTAAGTGATCCCATGATTGCTGAGGCAATCCGCACTTTATATGCTTCTGGTTTATTTGATGACATCAAAACCTATAAAGAAAATAATGTTTTAGTCTTTAAGGTGGTTGAACGTCCGGTGATTTCAAAACTGGAGTTCAAGGGCAATAAACTGATCCCGAAAGAAGCCTTGGAGCAAGGTTTGAAGAAGATGGGGATTGCAGAAGGTGAAGTTTTCAAAAAATCTGCCTTGCAGACGATTGAGACTGAACTTGAGCAGCAATATACCCAGCAGGGTCGATATGATGCCGATGTAACGGTTGAAACGGTTGCGCGACCAAATAACCGTGTTGAGTTAAAGTTAAACTTTAATGAAGGTACGGCTGCAAAAGTTTTTGATATTAACATTATTGGCAATACCGTCTTTAGTGATAGCGAGATCAAGCAGGCCTTTGCGGTGAAGGAAAGTGGCTGGGCTTCAGTCGTGACCCGTAATGACCGCTATGCACGTGAGAAAATGGCTGCCAGTCTTGAAGCATTAAGAGCCTTATATTTAAACAAGGGCTATATCAACTTTAATATTATTAACTCTCAACTGAATATCAGTGAAGATAAAAAACATATCTTTATTGAGGTTTCAGTCGATGAAGGTAACCAGTTCAAGTTTGGCGAGTCCAAATTCCTGGGCGATGCACTTTATAAGCCGGAAGAGCTGACCGCTCTTAAGCTCTACAAAGATGGTGAAACTTATTCACAAGAAAAAGTAAATGCGGTCAAACAGCTGTTACTTCGCAAATATGGTAATGCTGGCTATTACTATGCTGAAGTGAATGTGGTTCCAGAGATCAATAATGAAACAGGTATTGTAAACCTGAACTATTATATAAATCCGGGGCAGCAGGTTACTGTACGTCGTATCAACTTCACTGGTAATAGCAAAACTGCAGATGAGGTTTTGCGTCGTGAAATGCGACAAATGGAAGGTGCATTGGCAAGTAATGAGAAAATCGATCTTTCTAAAGTCCGTTTAGAGCGTACCGGTTTCTTTAAAACGGTTGATGTAAAACCTGTTCGTGTACCAAACTCGCCTGATCAGGTTGACTTAAACGTAAATGTTGAAGAGCAGCATTCAGGAACAACTACACTGGCTGTGGGTTATTCACAAAATGGTGGTGTCACTTTCCAGGCTGGTTTGAGCCAGACCAACTTTATGGGGACAGGAAATCGTGTTGCGGTTGATTTGTCCCGTTCCGAGACGCAAGATTACTATAATTTAAGTGTTACAGACCCGTACTTTACCATTGATGGGGTAAGCCGCGGTTATAACGTTTATTATCGTAAGACCAAGCTAAACAAAGACTATAACGTCAACAACTATGTAACGGATAGTGTGGGCGGTAGTTTAAGTTTTGGTTATCCAATTGATGAAAACCAGAGTTTAAGTGCATCTTTAGGCGTAGATCAAACCAAAGTCCGCACCGGACCAAGTGTTTCGACTTACATCCGTGATTATTTATTGGCTAATGGTGGTAAGGCGACAGGTAGCGCGACTTACTGTCCGGAAGATCAATTAGAAAAGATTGATGATAAATACACAGGTAAATGTAATCCTGGGCAGGAAAGAACCTATGACAATGCTTTTGAAGGTACTTTCCTGACTTATATGCTCAATCTTGGCTGGTCTTATAACACCTTGAACCGTCCAATTTTCCCGACCTCTGGTATGTCACATCGTGTTGGTCTTGAAATCGGTTTACCGGGTAGTGATGTCGATTACCAGAAAGTGACTTATGATGCACAAGCCTTTAAATCATTAGGTAAAGGATTTGTCCTTCGTGGTTATGGTAAGTTGGGCTATGGTAATGATTTGCCATTCTATAAAAACTTCTATGCTGGCGGTTATGGTTCGGTCCGTGGTTATGACAATAGTAGCTTGGGACCAAAATACCCAAGTGTAATTTTCCAGAAAACTGATAAGAACGATCCAGATCCAGAAGAAGTTGGTGGTAATGCATTGGTGCAGTTTGGTACAGAGCTGGCACTACCTTTACCATTTAAAGGTGACTGGACGCGTCAGGTTCGCCCGGTATTGTTTGCTGAAGGTGCACAAGTATTTGATACCAAATGTGATATTGCAACAGGCTCCATGAAGATGGATGGTCGAGATATTGATATCAAGCAATATTGTAATGACAACTACAAGTTTGACTTCGGCAATATGCGTTATAGCGTAGGTGTTGGTTTTACCTGGATTACCATGATTGGCCCGTTATCGCTTAGCTATGCATATCCACTGAATGACAAAAAAGGCGATGATACTAAATCGATCCAGTTTGAAATCGGTCGTACTTTCTAAGTACGGCCTTGCTTGGCGCTATAGAATATATAAAGGATGAAATAATGAATACACTAACAAAACTCGTGTTAGGTTTGGGACTTACGGTTTCTGCGACTGTAAATGCTGCAGGTCTGGCTGTTGTCGATTTGGCTAAAGTTGTAGAAAGCAGCACTTATCTCAAACAGCAAAATGCCAGCTTGAGCCAATCGGTAAAACCGACCTCAACACGTCTGGAACAGTTGGGTAAAGAGCTGGAGTCTTTGCAGCAAAAAGCACAGACCGATGGCCAGAAAATGAATCAGGCCGATATTCAAAAGCTGACTGCTCAATATCAGTCAAAATTGAGCGAATTTAATTCGACCCAGCAAGGTTTGCAGACCAAAGTACAGTCAAGTCTGCAAGCAATGAACACGACTTTTGAGACGCGTGTAAAGCAAGCTGCTGAACAATTGCGTAAAGAGAACAACTTGGATCTTATTTTGAATAAAAATTCTACGATTGCCTCTGACGCTCAGTATGATTTAACTGATAAAATGATTCAAAAGGTTAATGCAATTAAATAATCAATGAATCGACGTAGTTACCGTTTAGACGAAATTGCTCATCTTGTAAAAGGTGAGTATTTCGGTGAAAAAGATGTTCTGGTCTCGAGTCTGGCGAGTCTGGAGCATGCCCAGGAAAATCAGATCAGTTTTGTAAATGGTGAAAAATATCTCGCACAGGCTGAGTCTAGCCAAGCGGGTGCCTATATTGTTACAGCAGAACTTAAACAACTGCTGACAGGCAAACAGAATTTTATTGTTGTTGATAATCCTTATTTGGCTTTTGCCACTTTAACCCATATATTTGAAAAAAAGATTGTTCAGCGGGGAATTGAAAGTACAGCCCAAATTCATCCCTCCGCCATCGTAGCAGACGATGTTTATATTGGTCATTATGCTGTGATCGGTGAAAACTGCGTTATTGGTACCAATACCATTATTCAGGCGCATGCTTTTATTGATGACGGTGTCGAAATTGGCAAAGACTGTTTTATTGATGCCCATGTCACCATTACAGGTGCAGCCAGACTCAAAGATCGTGTTCGCATTCATGCCAATACTGTGATTGGTACTGAAGGTTTTGGGTTTGCTCCTTATCAGGGGAAATGGCACCGTATTGCACAACTGGGTTCGGTACGTATTGGAAATGATGTACGTATCGGATCGAATTGTAGTATTGACCGCGGCGCGCTGGACGACACAATTCTGGAAGATGGTGTCATTATTGATAATCTTGTGCAAATTGCCCACAACGTTCATATCGGTGAGAATACTGCCATTGCGGCGAATTGTGGAATTGCCGGAAGCGCCCATATTGGCAAAAACTGTATTCTAGGTGGGGCCTCCGGTGTGGTTGGACATATTAAAATAGCCGATAATGTAACACTTACCGCAATGTCAATGGCGACACGAAATATTTCTGAGGCTGGTACATACTCTTCAGGTATGGGGCTTTTTGAAAATACCCACTGGAAAAAGACGATTGTACGCTTAAGACAATTAGCAGATGTGCCATTGACCCAAATCACTAAAAGGCTTGATCATATGCAAGCTCAATTAGAGTCCCTTGAATCAACCTTTAAGTTACGTAAATAATTAATTATGACTGAGTCTACATCTCCAGCATTTACGATGCCTGAATTACCAATGGATATTCTTACCATTCGTGAATATTTACCCCATCGTTATCCATTTTTATTAGTTGATCGCGTTACGGAAGTAACTGAGAACAGTATTGTCGGTTATAAAAACGTCTCGATTAATGAAGAGTTTTTCCAAGGGCATTTCCCGACCTATCCAATTATGCCTGGCGTACTGATGATTGAAGCATTAGCACAGGTTTCTGGAATTCTGGGTTTTGTCTTAACCAATCAGAAGCCGAAAGCAGGTTCGCTATTTTTATTTGCGGGCGCAGAAAAAATCAGGTTTAAAAAACAGGTTGTTGCAGGTGACCAGCTTGTCTTAAAATCTGAGCTCGTCATGCAAAAACGTGGCATTTACAAGTACAATTGTACAGCTAGCGTTGATGGCATTGTTGCTGCGACGGCAGAGATTATTATTTCACACCAGAAAATTGAGCAGACATGAGTAGTCAAAATCTAATACATCCTACAGCAATTATTGACCCGTCTGCAGAAATCGCATCTGATGTACAAATTGGTCCGTATTGTATTGTGGGTCCAAAAGTAAGTATTGACTCGGGTACAAAGTTACATTCGCATGTTGTCATTGGTGGTTTTACCAGAATTGGTAAAAATAACGATATTTTCCAGTTTTCCAGTATTGGGGAAATCTGTCAGGATTTAAAATATCAGGGTGAAGAAACCTGGCTGGAAATCGGGGATCATAACTCGATTCGCGAGCATTGCACCTTGCATCGCGGGACAGTTCAGGATCATAGCCTGACCAAGATTGGTCATCATAACCTGTTAATGGTGAATACGCATATTGCACATGACTGTGTAATTGGTAACCACAATATTTTTGCAAACAATGTTGGTGTCGCAGGCCATGTCCATGTTGGTGATCATGTGATCGTTGGTGGTAATGCCGGCATTCACCAGTTCTGTAAAATTGATTCTTATAGCATGATTGGTGGTGCCGCTTTAATTCTTAAGGACGTTCCAGCCTATATCATGGCTTCGGGTAATCCGGCGCGTGCTTATGGAATGAATATTGAGGGGATGCGTCGTAAAGGCTGGTCTCGTGATACCATTCAGGGATTAAGAGAAGCTTACAAGCTAATCTATAAGTCTGGCTTGACGACTGAGCAGGCCATTGAGCAGATCCGTAATGAAATTCTGGTCAAGACGCCAGAAGCCCAGCTGTTCATTGATTCATTGGAGCAATCGACCCGTGGTATTGTGCGTTAATCAATGAAGACAAGAAAAGACACGTAAGTGTCTTTTTTTATACCGTTAATTTTCTTCTTCTATAAACTGCTGGCGATACTGTTTGGGAGAATACTCAAAGGTGCGTTTAAATGCCTGACTAAAAGCTGTTTCAGAGGTATAGCCGACCTTGTTGGCGATTTGCTGAACCGAATAGTTGCTTTTACGCAGATACTGGCTTGCCAGACGCATACGGTGTTGTTGCAGATAGGCAAGGGGAGATTCACCGATAACTTCATGGAACAGGCTGGCAAATTTTGAACGGGACATGCAGCATTGTTCTGCCAGAGATTCAACAGTCCAGCTATCTTCCGGATGATTATGGATTGCTGCCAGACTATTGCTAAGTTCTGGATGATTCAAGGCACTGAGCCAGCCGGGCTGATCCGAAATCTGCTGGATATGATCCCGGATGCATTTAATGAGCAGGATATTGACCAGATGGTCAATGATGATATCGCGACCTGCTTGGATATTTTGGGTTTCTAGTGCCAGAAAATGTAAGCCGATTTGTAGCCATTCCGGAGCATTGGTATCCCCGTGCTGGAGATGAATAATAGGAGGAAGCGCCTGAATAAATGGCCGCGCCATGATGGTATCTATCTGGCAACGGACGCTAAGGATCAGGTTTTTCTCGGCAGATTCGGTACCAAACTCAATGGCATCTTCTTTATGACCATCAAACAGCTTGGAAATATCAACTGCATTGACAAGTTTGGTGATTGCATTATCTGCTCCTGTATGGGCTTTGCCTGAAGGGATTACCACAATTTCGCCAGCTTGTGCAGTTAAGCTGTTGTGCGCATCAATTTGAATAAAAACAGAACCGACTAAAATGATATGAACAATCAGGGCTGTCTGATCCTGACAGCTAAAACTCCATTCTCCCTGGGTTTTCAAGTAGATATATTCAGTGTGGTTTAAATGAATATCAGCAAATATTTTACTTAATGCATCCATATGATTTTTAAATAATGTATTCACCTGAAATTATAGAGGGCTGTTGAAATAACTCAATATGTGTTTAGGGGACAAAAACAGGGAAGATGATGCCAAGGACTTTGACATAGGTTTTTTGGACGCTTGCAACTGTCATGGAATTTATATTTCCTCAAAATATACTTATATATACAAAGACATGGATTCGATAATGAATGCGCCAGTAAATGTTGAACAAGAACTAATGCCAGTAAGCATTCCAAAGTCAAAAACAGAGTTGGACCGTAAACGTTATTTATGGGCAATTAGCCCGGCTTTGCCTGCTATTGGAATTGGTATTTTAGCGGGTTACCAATTTGCTCCCCGACCTTTTAAAAAAATCTTTGCGCTTGGCGGGCCAATCGTTCTGCATATCATTATTCCAGCGATTGATACCTTGATAGGGAAAGATGCCAATAATCCCACTGATGAAGATATTAAATTACTGGAAAAAGACCCGTATTATGCGCGGTTGGTAAAAAGCTTTATTCCCTTGCAGTATGCAGCCAATCTTTATGCCTGCTATTTGACCAGCAGAAAAGACACTTCTTTTGTAGATAAAGTGTTATTGGGCATTTCCATGGGAGCAGTGAACGGGATTGCAATCAATACCGCACATGAGCTTAGTCATAAACATGACCGTATTGATCATATTCTTTCCCATCTGGCACTGGTTCCTACAGGTTATAACCATTTCCGTATCGAACATCCTTATGGCCATCATAAACGTGCAGCAACACCAGAAGATCCGGCTTCTTCACAAATGGGTGAAACATTTTATGAGTTCTGGCCGCGTACAGTTATCGGATCGTTCAAGTCTGCCATCGAGATTGAAACCAACCGGTTAAAACGTAAAGGCAAGGAATTCTGGTCGGCAGAGAATGAATTGTTGCAGGGCTGGGGCATGAGTGCGGCTTTTCATGCATCGATGATTGGCTTGTTTGGCAAGGGAGTGGTTCCTTATCTGGCAGCACAATCTTTTTATGGAATCAGTTTGTTCGAGATTATTAACTATATCGAACACTACGGCCTCAAACGTCAAAAGGATAAAAACGGCAAATATGAGCGTACCATGCCGGAGCATAGCTGGAATAACAATAATATTGTGACCAACTTGTTCTTGTATCAGTTGCAGCGCCATTCCGACCATCATGCTTATCCGACCCGACCATTCCAGGCATTGCGTCATTTTGATGAAGCCCCTGAATTGCCAAGTGGTTATGCGAGTATGTTATTGCCTGCCTTGATTCCACCATTATGGTCAAAAATGATGGATAAACGTGTATTTGATCACTATAAAGGTGATTTGAATAAAGCCAATATCTATCCAAAGCGTCGCGCCAAACTGTTTAAAAAATTCGGGGTGGTGGATCAGTCGCTAAATGAAGTTGCGACAGAATAAATCACAGTTACAGGATGAATTGCTTTTTTCAAAGCAGGCATGGATGAGTTATTGTCCATGCCTTTTTTCTTGTATCAAAAATTTAAAAAGTAACGGTTTTTATATCGTGTTGCTGTATACCTATATGGTTGAGAACCATAGATATGTAATCAGTTTCATGAGGCAAAGATGACAAAACATTATGATTATATTGCGATCGGTGCCGGGAGTGGCGGAATTGCATCAGTCAATCGTGCTGCAATGTACGGAAAAAAATGCGCCTTGATAGAAAAAGCCGAGCTTGGTGGTACCTGTGTCAATGTGGGCTGTGTGCCTAAAAAAGTGATGTGGTATGCAGCTCACATTGCTGAGGCGATTCATAAATATGGGCCGGATTATGGCTTTAATAGCAAGGTAGAATCTTTCGACTGGCAAACATTGGTGAACAACCGCCAAGCCTATATTGAGCGTATTCATCAATCTTATCAAAATAGCCTAAGCAAAAATAAAGTTGACCTTATTCATGGTTCAGCTCACTTTATCGATCAAAAGACCATTGAAGTCAATGGTGAGCGGTTTACTGCAGATCATATCCTGATTGCAACAGGAACACAGCCGTCATTACCCAACATTGAAGGTGTGGAGTATGGCATTGACTCAAATGGATTCTTTGAACTGACCGCTTTACCAAAAACCACCGCGGTGATCGGTTCAGGCTATATCGCGGTTGAGTTGGCGGGTGTACTCAATGCTTTGGGTTCACATGTCGGATTATTCATTCGTAAAGATTTACCGGTAAGACGCTTTGATAGGTTTGTGAGTGAAACTTTGGTAGAGGTCATGCAAACAGATGGCATTGCGGTTCATACTCAAGCTGTGCCAAAGAAAATCACAAAAAATGGCGATGATTCTGTTACCTTACATTTAGAAAATGGCAAAACCTATACGGTGGATTGTTTGATCTGGGCTACCGGACGGGAACCGAATACAACCAGTTTGAATCTGGAGAATGCCAATGTGCTGCTGGATGAGCGAGGCTATATTCAAGTCGACAAGTTCCAGAATACTTCACAGCAAGGAATTTATGCAGTGGGCGATATTACCGGGAAAATGGAGCTGACACCGGTTGCTGTGGCTGCGGGACGTAGACTGTCTGAACGTTTATTCAATCATAAACCGGACGAACATCTGGACTATAACAATATTCCGACCGTGGTGTTTAGTCATCCTCCGATTGGAACAGTGGGGATTACGGAAAAAGAAGCGATTGAACAATACGGCCAACAAGCGGTCAAAGTCTACAACTCATCTTTCACGGCGATGTATAGTGCCATTACCCGGCATCGGCAGCCGACCAGAATGAAACTGGTTTGTGTCGGTGAAAATGAAAAAATTGTCGGCATTCACGGGATCGGCTTTGGTATGGATGAGATTTTGCAAGGCTTTGCAGTGGCTTTAAAAATGGGCGCCACCAAGCAGGATTTTGATGATACCGTTGCGATTCATCCAACTTCTGCAGAAGAATTTGTGACGATGCGGTAAATGGCTGTAATCAAATATCCTGCTTGAGATCGGAATCTGGTTTAGCTCATGCTTAAACTGGATTTCGAATTAGCATTTATCTGGTTAATGTCATTTCTATAAATAACAGCTTTTCCTGGCTATTGAGCTTGATATCTACCTCATTAAAATGAATATTATGGGGTTGATTAAACGAGTCCAGTGTCGTGAGTAATTGTTGCTGATCTTGATAGATATATAAGCTTTGCGGCTTTGCACATATTGTTTCTATTTGCCTGATATATTTATTTGTCCCATACACGATAAAGGAATCGTGCACTTTGTAATCATGGTGGTGCTTAAACATCTCAGGTGGGTGAACGTAGTGAAAAGTCAGATAAGGAAAACGCCATCTGGTTTTAAGCGTCGGCTTGATACAGTTAAACATTTTATTTTCAAAAAATAGGCTGGGTTTTGTTAGAAATTGAGCCTTGATTTGATTGGTTGTCGGTGTATCGAGTCGATAGATGGTGACAAATTTGCGAATATTAATATCTTGCTGCGTATATTGAATAACCGGATCATTCAACTTGATAGGCAGAAAAATATATTGATTGATTGAGGTCATTTGTTTAAATGCTGTCTTGATATAGTCAGCTTGCTGGTAGCGATACCACATATATAGGCTTAAACAGGCAAAAAAAATAAAAGAACAAATAATAAGGATCACAATCAATATATTTTTTAGGATGGATATGAAGGGATCTTTAAATCTTTGCAGTTTCGACATAGGAAGATATTTTTGTTATAGACGTTAAAAGCTGGAAAAGACGTTAACGTCTTTTCCAGTGCAAGCCAGGTTATTTCAGTTCACTCGATGATTTACCCAGTTCACGACGGGCAATGATCAATTGCTGGATCTGTTGCGTGCCTTCAAAGATATCCAGAATTTTTGAGTCACGCGCCCATTTTTCCAGTAATTCATCTTCGCCATAACCGACACTGGCAGCCAGCTCGACACATTTCAGCGTAATTTCATTGCCAACACGACCTGCTTTGGCTTTGGCAATGGAGGCTTCTTTGGAATTTGGCTTTTTATTATCTGCCATCCAGGTTGCCTTGATCATCAATAAGCGCGCAGCTTCCCATTCGGCTTCCATACGATAGATTTGTGCCGCCAGGTTTGACGCCTGTAAGTAGGGCGTTGCATAGTCTGGGTCAAGCTGATCTTTAAATATTTCTTTAATGCGCTCTAATGAGGCTTTGGCACAGCCAATTGCCATTGCAGCGACTAGTGGACGGGTGTTATCAAAGGTTTCCATGACGCCTGCAAAACCTTTAGCCACGTCAATTTCAGGATTCCCCAATAAATTGGCAGCAGGAACACGGCAGTCAATAAAGCTGATGACCGCAGTATCAGAAGCTTTAATGCCCAGTTTATGTTCCAGACGCTCGACCTTCATGCCTGGTGTGCCTTTAGGAACCACAAAAGACTTGATCGCAGCGCGACCTAATTTTTTATCCAGCGTGGCCCAGACCACCACCGAGTCGGCACGTTCACCTGAGGTGACAAAGATTTTTTCACCATTCAGGATATAGTCATCGCCGTCTTTGGTCGCCGTGGTACGAATTGCTGCCGAGTCAGAACCGCAACCCGGCTCTGTAATCGCCATTGCTGCCCAGGTTCCCTTGAAACGTTCAAGTTGCTCATCATTGGCAACTGCCGCGATGGCAGAATTACCCAGACCTTGACGCGGCATACTCAGTAACAGGCCCGTATCGCCATAACACATTTCAATGATGCCGAGCGCTGCGGACATATTGCCGCCGTTCACAACCGTATCCGGGTTTACCGTACCACGTTTGCTGGCATTGGCTGCACCGACACCTTCACCACTTTCATTCATACCATCTAGTAAAGCCGCCAGCATATCCAGCTCTTTGGGATAGGCATGTTCAGCTTTGTCATATTTACGTGAAATAGGGCGTAAAACATTCAGCGCAGTTTCGTGTGCCTGATCTACCAGCATTTTAAATTTTTTCGGATTTTGTAAATTCATTATTGTTCTCCAAAATTAGGCATGTAGGCCAGAATGCAGGATTGCAGTCGCACGCAGGTCCCGATACCAGCGCTCAACAGGATGCTCTTTGGTAAAGCCATGACCACCCAGAATCTGAACACCATCTGTTCCGATCTTCATGGATTTTTCCGCACAAAGCAGACGTGCCAGATAGGCTTCACGGTGGAAAGGTTGACCTGCCTCAGCCAGGCTTGCCGCATTGAGCACCAGCATGCGCATGGCATCAATTTCAATCGCCATATCTGCGATCATAAAGGCCACACTTTGGCGATGTGAAATAGGTTCACCGAAGGCAGTACGTTCATTGGCATATTTAATACAGTAGGCTTTGATGGCTTCACAGGTGCCGACGGCCATGGCACACCACATCAGGTTACCCAGATCGACAAAGGCGGTGTAATCAAAATCAGCATCGCCTAAACGTAATGCCGGGGTCTGATTGAATTGCAGTGTCGCTGTTTCAGCAGCTTTCAGGCCCATTGCCGGATTGGCTTTGATCGCGATTGTTTCATTGGATTGCACCACAAAAATGTCCGGCTGGCCATTCAACTCTGCACTGACCAAAAATACATCTGCAATATCCCCTAAAATGACCAGACTTTTTTCTCCGGTGATATAGAACTGTCCATTGGCTTCTATGGCCTTGGTCTTTAATTGAAACGGGTTAAATGCCGGTGTTGCTTCTTGGAAGGCAAAAGTTGCGGTGACGTCGCTATCTTCTGCAAACACAGGTAAATACATCGATTGTACCTGGGTTGAGCCCCAACGAGTGATCGCATTGATAACACTAAAGGTACTGAGCAAACCTGCGGTTAAACTGAAATCGCCTTTAGCCAGATTTTCTGCAATCAGGATATTGCTGACAATATTTTGTTCTGCTGCCACACCACCCAATGCCTCTGGCAAAGCGTAATAGTTAAGTCCCAAATCAACCAGATGTTGCCACAACTGTTCAGGGAATTGGGCATGATGATCTGCCTCATGCGCCAGGCTGTATAGCACTTCTTCAGCAAATTGTGACATCGCGTCAACCGTCATTTGCTGTTCTTCAGTCAGGCTCAGATCAAACAGGTTCTTGTTGGTCTGGTTTGGTAAACGTTGTTTATCAATAGGTTGCGGCTTAAATGCTTTTTGTGTTTTATTCAGGACTTTAAAGCCGGTCTTTGAACCTTGGTAGAGTGATTTTTCTACAAATTTTCTTAATTTGAGTTGATCAAGTACTTCGCTTCCTGCGAGTTTGGTAATCAGTGACAGCCCGAAACCTTGAGCCTTATTCATCATGTTTGACATGGTTATATCCTGGAGGATGGTTGTAAATTTATGCTGACATGCCCAAGCTTAAAAGACTATGTCTTGTGTGACGGGGCAAGTGGAGAAAGATAAAGGGTAAAAGGAGCCTTGAATGCTTTTTATCTATTTGTTTTTTATTGGTTTAAAAAAGCAGAAAGAAAATAATTTTTTATAAGATTGACTTAAATGACAGGGGATTGAGTCAACCTGAATCGCTTTATTGTTCAGTCGATTCAATCCGTTATTGCTTGGTCTGGGATTAATCCAGACCTTCGGTTAAGATGACGATATAGTCACCGGCCAAATCACGATGCTTTTTGGCTTGCTGATAGGCATCGCTGTGATACCAGTCCTGTGCTTCCTGCATATTGCTAAACTTGATAATGGCAACGCCATCACTTTCAATATTTTCCAGCGCAATCGATTGTCCATAAAAAACAATTGGTTCAGCTGAAAAACCCTGACTGGCCTGACGTGCCAAGGTGGTGTAGGTTTTCATTTCATCTTTATTTTTTAATTCTTTGCGAATCAAAATGATATAAGCGCTCATGGATTTTCCTGCATTAAACTGAGGGTAAACACAGCCTATTTTGAATGGGCTTGATGGATCGTTAAGGGTATCCATCAAGCATTAATTTTAAGCTGCGCGGGCAACCAAAGTTAAAATATCATAGGTTGCCACCAGTTCATCCCGCTGGTTTTTCACCTTGATATCCCAGACTACCACGCCATGTTCAGGTTGAGATGGATCTTTTTGCGGTTTCGGTGTTTTCTGCTTACAGGTCAGTTCAACCCGAATCGAATCACCAATTTTAACCGGCTCCACAAAACGCAAGTTATCCATACCATAATTGGCAATCACGGGGCCTTGGGCGGCATCCACAAACAATCCGGCTGCTGCCGAGACAATGAAATAGCCATGAGCCACACGCTCACCAAAGAATGAGTCTGCCGCAGCGATTTTATCGGTATGGGCATAAAAATGGTCACCACTAAGGCAGGCGAAATTGACAATATCGGCTTCGGTCACGGTACGGCGTGCAGTCAGTAAACGCTCGCCAATGACCAGTTCATCAAATGATTTTTTGAATGGATGGACTCGGTCTTGATTGATATTGGCTCCTGCAGTCCATGAATGCGTGACCTGAGTCAGGCTGTTGGGCGAACCTTGAATTGCGGTACGTTGCATATAGTGTTTGACTGCACGGAGGCCACCCAGTTCTTCACCACCACCGGCACGACCAGGCCCGCCGTGAACGAGGTGCGGCAGTGGAGAGCCATGTCCGGTACTTTCTTTGGCAGATTCTTCATCCAGAATATGAACACGACCGTGCCATGGTGCAATTTTCTGGATGATCTGTTCAATATTTTCATCTGCATTTTTTACCACCGAGGCTACCAGACTGCCTTCACCACGCGCCACCAGATCAGCCAGTTCGTCGATGGATTGATAAGGCATCAAGGTACATACCGGGCCAAAAGCTTCTGTAGTATGTACCAAGTTCGCTTCTAATGGTTTTTCACATCGTAAGAGTGTGGGTGGAAAGAAGGCGCCTTTTTCTGGATGGTCGGCATTCAATTTAAATGTGCTGTCTCCTCCAAATACAATTTGGGCTTCTTTTGCCAGTTCAGCCACTTTGGCTGCCACATCCAGCTTTTGTTTTGGGCTGGCCAATGTGCCCATCGTGGTGTCCGGTTTTTGTGGATCACCCACCACGACTTTTGCCAGTTTGGCGCTCAGTTTGTGCTGCACGGCTTCAAGCAATGCCTGAGGTACAAAGGCACGGCGAATAGCGGTGCATTTTTGTCCTGCTTTGGTGGTCATTTCACGGAACACTTCGCGTACAAACAGGTCCAGCGTTGTTTCATTTGCTTCTGGACTGAGAATTGCGCTATTGACCGAATCGGCTTCCATACTGAATGGAATTGAATATTTGTTTAAATGTGGATGATTACGCAGCTTTTGTCCGGTATAGGCCGAGCCGGTAAAGGTCACACAGTCCTGCGGGCCTAAATAATCAAACAGGTCAGCAATTTGACCACAGATCAGTTGCAGTGAACCTTTTGGTAACAGGCCTGTTGCAACAATCGCCTCAACCACCGCCTGAGTCAGCTGGGCGCCTTCAGTCGCAGGTTTGACGATACATGGCACGCCAGCCAATAAGGTTGGTGCAATTTTTTCCAGCATGCCCCAGATCGGGAAGTTAAAGGCATTGATGTGCACAGCAACACCGGCTTTAGGGCTTAAAATATGCTTGGCACCAAAAGTACCGTTTTTAGAGAGCTGAATCCAGCTATCTTCGGTAATCATTTTTTCATCATTGAGTTCGCGGCGCACCAGACTTGAATAGGCGAATAAGGTCTGAATCCCGCCTTCGATATCAATCCAGGCATCTTTACGGGTTGCACCAGTGGCATGCGCCAAGCTGTAAAACTGTTCTTTTTGTTCAAGTAAATGCTGGGCAATCTGTTTTAAGGCATGGGCTCGTTGATGAAAAGTCCAGTTTGCCAGCTCTGAACCATTTTGCTTGGCATATCGCACCACTTGCTGCATGTCGATGCCGTGACTGCTGACGGTATAGATCGGCTCACCCGTAACCGCATGTACAACGGTGCGTGCCTCCTCAGGGCTGCTATGCCAGATTCCATAGACATAAGACGCCAGTTTGCTGAGCTGTTTAGGGTTTTGGTATGCCATGTCCGTTACGATTTCTTCTGGTTGTGCCTGTTCAAGCATGATCAAACTCCATTTTTATCTGATACATCAATTATAGAAATACTAAAAATATGATTCATAATTTCATATTGATTGCGCTAAAAGTCAATCTTATTTTGTTTTTAAAGCCAAGTTAAATTTGAATTATTTTTAATAAAAATAATTAAAACAATACATTGTGTCTGATTTTGTAATTGTTTTTAATTTGATACAAAAATATTGATTGACTTTGTTTTGTGTGTATCGAAAAATAGATTTAAGGGTGGAATCCTGTAGGGAATTTATAAATGGAAAATAATGTTCAGAAGTTTGAGTACAACATTGCCAATGACATCACCATCGAAGCCAAGGATGAAATGCCCGAGGCCTATCGTAAGACCCTGATCCGCCAGATTGGTCAACATGGTCATTCGGAAATTATCGGTATGCTGCCGGAAGGTAACTGGATTACCCGGGCGCCGACCCTAAAACGTAAAGCGGTATTGCTGGCGAAGGTGCAGGATGAAGCCGGGCATGGTCTCTATCTTTACAGTGCGGCTGAAACCCTCGGGGCAGACCGTGATGAGATGATGGAAAAACTGATTGATGGGAAAATGAAGTACTCATCGATCTTTAACTATCCAACAGTGAGCTGGGCAGATGTCGCGGCGATTGGCTGGTTGGTGGATGGTGCTGCGATTGTCAATCAGGTGGCTTTATGCCGTACCTCTTACGGGCCGTATGCACGTGCCATGGTGCGCATCTGCAAGGAAGAAAGTTTCCATCAGCGTCAGGGCTTTGAAGCCATGATGGCTTTGGCCAATGGTTCGCCTGAGCAAAAACAGATGGCGCAGGACGCAGTGAACCGGTTCTGGTGGCCGGCATTGATGATGTTTGGCCCGAGTGATGAGCATTCTCCAAATAGTGCGCAAAGCATGGCGTGGGGAATCAAGCGTTTTAGTAATGATGAATTGCGCCAGAAGTTTGTCGATAACACCGTGCCACAAGTATTACAACTCGGCCTAACGGTGCCTGATCCAGACTTGAAATGGAATGAAGTAACGGGGCATTACAACTATGGCGAGATTGACTGGCAAGAATTTAATGAAGTGATTGCAGGTCGTGGACCTTGCAACCATGAACGCATCGAGGCACGCCGCAAGGCTTGGGAAAATGGCAAGTGGGTGCGTGATGCAGCCGTAGTCTACGCCAAAAAACAGCACAGCCAAGTCGGTAAAGTCGCTTAAAACAGCATTGATGGAAAAATTTAAGGATATCGCAATGGAAAATAACAACAACTGGTCGCTTTATGAAGTGTTTGTGCGCAGTAAGCAGGGTTTGAGCCATCGTCATGTGGGCAGTTTACGTGCACCGGATGACGAGATCGCCCTGCAACATGCCCGTGACGTCTATACCCGTCGCAATGAAGGTATCAGTATCTGGGTGGTACGTTCAGAACTGATCAAATCATCGCAACCGGATGAAAAAGCCGAGTTTTTTGAACCTGCACTGGACAAAGTCTATCGTCATCCGACGTTTTACCATATCCCTGATGGCATTGAGCACATGTAAGGGGTATGCAAATGAATAACACGGTTTTATCGAAGTTTTTATTACATATCGGTGACAGTCAACTGGTGTTGGCACAACGTCTGGCCGAGTGGTGTGGTCATGCGCCAGAGCTGGAAATCGATATTGCATTGGCCAATATCGGTCTGGATTTGCTCGGTCAATCCCGGAATTTTTTAACCTTGGCGGGACAATACGAGGCTGAAAAGCGTGATGAAGACCAGTTGGCCTATTTTCGTAATGAACGCGAGTTTCTGAACTTATTATTATGCGAACAACCGAATGGTGATTTTGCACAAACCATCGTGCGTCAATGGTTGATGGATCATTACCATGTGCTGTTATGGACAGCTTTAGCTGAATCGGCAACGCCAGAAGTCGCGGCATTGGCGGTGAAATCCTTAAAAGAAGCCAAGTATCACATTCGTTTCTCGACTAGCTGGATGGAGCGTTTAAGTCTCAGCACAGCAGAGGCGCATCAACGTGTACAACAGGCTTTAGACAATTTGTGGCGCTTTAGCGCTGAACTGTTCGAGTTGACTGCGGAAGAAAAAACACTGGTTGAGCAAGGCATTATTCCCGATTTAACCCGTGAAAAAGCGCAATGGGATCAGATCGTTGCAGCGGAATTAAAGCGTTTTGAACTCAGCGTTCCTGCAAACGGTGCTTATCGCCGTGGTGCCAAACAGGGCTTGCATACCGAGCATCTGGGTTATCTGCTGGCTGAAATGCAATCGCTTCAACGCAGTTATCCCGAGATGACCTGGTAAGGCAAGGAGTGTCGCCATGCACATGATTCGTCATTGTATTGACCAATGTTGGGATGTTTTACACAAGGTTAGCGATCCAGAGATTCCGGTGCTGTCGGTGGTGGATCTGGGCATGATCCGTGGTGTGGAACTCAATGAACAGCAAGAAATCACTGTTCGACTGACACCAACTTATAGCGGTTGTCCGGCCACCGACTTATTAAAGGCACAGATTGTCGAAGCACTGGCCGCAGCAGACTTGATTCCTGCAAAAGTCATCATTGATTTATCAGAAGCATGGACCACGGACTGGATGTCGGAAACAGGCAAACAGAAACTGCAAGCCTATGGCATTGCGCCACCAGAAGGCACCGCCCAGCTTTGCGGAACGCATGTGCATCTGAGTGATGGTGTGGTCTGCCCACATTGTAAGAGCCGTAATACCCGACTGTTAACCGAGTTCAGCTCCACCGCTTGCAAAGCCTTGTACAAATGTCAGGACTGCCTTGAACCCTTTGATTATTTTAAATGTATTTAAAGTCTTGGATAAGGAAATCAGCCATGAGCCAATTTATCCCACTAAAAGTAAAAACAATTACCCCACAGACCGATCAGGCAATTTGCATTGCCTTTGATCTGATGCCTGAACAGCAGCAACAGTTCCAGTTTCAGCCAGGACAGCATCTGACCATTCGCCATTTAACCGAGGCAGGAGAAATCCGCCGTTGCTATTCAATCTGTAGTTATGCGCCAAAAGAAGACATCAGCATTGCGGTGAAAAAGATTGAGCAGGGCCAATTTTCCAACTGGGCCAATGAACATTTAAAAGTAGGTGATGTGCTGGAAGTGATGCCACCGCAAGGGGTGTTTTTCCAGAAAGCGGCGCGAACCGGCGGTCAGGCGTATTTGGGCATTGCAGCGGGCAGTGGCATTACCCCGATTCTGTCGATTATCAAACAGGTGCTGTTCGAGCAAGACTCGGCGTATTTTACCTTGTTATATGGCAACCGTTCGTGGAAACAGACCATGTTTGCCGAGCAGATCATGGATTTGAAAGACCAGTTTAAAGAACGTTTTCAGCTCATCAATATCTTCTCGCGAGAATTCAATGACAGCGAGTTGCTGAATGGCCGAATTGATGAACACAAACTCAAGCAGTTATTTCAACATGACGTGTTAGGACCAGACTTTGATCATGTCTTTGCCTGTGGTCCTGATGAAATGATGGACACGGTTGAACGCCTGTTACCGGATTACGGGGTGGCTAAAGAGCGCATTCATACCGAGCGTTTTAATACCGGGCATATTCGTAAACGTCCAGCGGAAGCCGATGCCAGCCGCAAGGAAGAAAAAGTCAATATCGTACTCGATGGACGAGAGTTGATTGTTGCGGTTGGACAAGAAGACGAAAGTATTCTGGATGCTGCCTTACGTGCGGGTGCAGATTTGCCTTATGCCTGCAAAGGTGGGGTCTGTGCAACCTGTCGCTGCAAGGTACTGTCAGGTGAAGTGGATATGTTCCTGAATTATAGCCTTGAACAGGATGAAGTGGAAAAAGGCTATGTGCTGAGCTGCCAGACCTTACCCAAAGGCGCCAATGTGCGTTTGAGCTTTGATGAGTAGAGGTACGGCTATGCAAAGCTTGATTCAGGTTGAAACACCACTTGAGGGTGTCATGCTGCTGAGCTTGAACCGTCCGGAAAAACGCAATGCCTTGAACAATGCCACCTTGCAGCAACTATGTGATTTGCTGGAACAGGCTGAACACGATGCTCAAGTGAAAGTGGTTGTGTTAACCGGCAATAGCAGTTGCTTTGCTGCGGGTGCAGACCTGAGCGAGTTGGCGGCAATGGATGCGGTGTCCTTACAGCTCGATATTCGTCCAAAGCTGTGGCAGAAAATTGACGGTTTTAGCAAACCTATCATTGCAGCAGTGAATGGTTATGCGCTGGGTGCAGGTTTTGAGCTGGTGTTGCATTCAGACATGGTCATTTGTGGCGACAATGCCAGATTTGCCTTGCCCGAGATTGGTCTGGGGATGTTACCCGGCGCAGGCGGGACACAGCGTTTAGCCCGACTGGTAGGCCAGCAACTGACCATGCGCTGGGCCATGACGGGTGAGATGATCTCGGCTCAGCAGGCACAGCAACATGGCATCTGTAGTGAAGTGGTACCGGCTGCGCTCACCGTGGAATATGCCATTCAACTGGCAAGCAAGATTGCCAAACAGGCGCCTTTGGCAATTCGGGTGATCAAGCAATCGATCAAAAGTATTCATGAAACCACATTAAGTCAGGGACTGAAATCCGAACGGCAAAACTTTGTCTGGTTGGCAGCCACCAAAGATCGAAATGAAGGCATTAATGCATTTTTTGAAAAAAGAAAACCAGTGTTTAGAGGTGAGTGATGGACTATAACAATATTATCGTGGAAGAAAAAAATGCGGTGGGCTACCTAACCTTTAACCGTCCGCAAGCTCTGAATAGCTTTAATGTCGAGATGCACCGTGAGGTGGCTGAGGTTCTGAATCTGTGGGCGAAAAAACCGGAAGTGCGCTGTATTGTGATCAGCGGCGAAGGTCGTGGTTTCTGCGCAGGACAGGATCTGGGGGATCGTGTGGTTGACCCAAATGCTGCGGCACCTGATCTGGGCTATTCGATTGAAACTTACTATAACCCGCTCATTAAAACCCTTGTGAATATGCCGAAGCCGGTGATCTGTGCCGTAAATGGCGTGGCGGCGGGTGCCGGGGCAAATATTGCCTTGGCCTGTGACCTGGTGATTGCAGCCAAATCTGCCAGCTTTGTGCAAGCCTTTTGCCGTTTAGGACTGGTACCTGATTCGGGCGGAACCTGGTTCCTGCCACGTGCAGTCGGTCATGCGCGTGCCATGGGGCTGGCGTTGCTGGGTGACAAATTACCTGCTGAAACCGCCAAAGAATGGGGCATGATCTGGGATGTCGCCGAAGATGCAGAATTGAAAAACAAGGTCACAGAACTGGCAGAACGTCTTGCCAAGCAACCGACATTTGGTCTGTCACTGATCAAAAAAGCCCTGCATCAATCCAGCAACCATAGTTTTGATGAACAGATGCATTTAGAGCGCGATTTTCAGCGTATTGCAGGCCGTTCGGCAGATTATCGTGAAGGGGTTCAAGCCTTTATGAATAAGCGCGAGCCAAATTTTCAGGGACGTTAAGCATGATGAGTTTTGATTTATCTAATGCCAAAATCGCCGTGATTGGCTCGGGGACCATGGGAATCGAGATTGCCCAGTTGGCGATCATGAATGGTCACGCTACGATTCTGTATGACCTTGATCGTGAAAAGACCAGACAGGCGGTCGTCGGATTGAACCAGACTTTTGCCAAACTGGTTGAAAAAGGCAAAATAACGCATGAGCAGGTTCAGCAGGCATGTTCCCGTTTAAGTATTGCCGATGGTATAGACGATTTAGCTGATGCGGAGCTGGTAATTGAGGCCGTGGTTGAAAAACTGGAGGTCAAGCAGGCCGTATTTAAACAGCTTGCAAGCATTTGTAGTAAACAGACTGTTTTTACTAGCAATACTTCTTCAATTTCGGTTACTGCGATTTCAGCCGGGATTCCACAGCCTGAACGTGTGGTGGGGCTGCATTTCTTCAATCCTGCACCAGTGATGAAGCTGGTTGAAATTGTCCAAGGTTTAAAAACGCCAGTGGCCTTATGTCAGGCCTTAAAAGCCTTGATGCTGGTTTGGAAAAAAATTCCGGTGCTGACCAAATCGACACCTGGCTTTATTGTGAACCGGATTGCCCGTCCATTTTATGCAGAAGCATTTCGGGCGCTGCAAGAACAGGTCACCAGCTATGATCAGCTGGACTATGCCTTAAAGCAGTGTGGTGGTTTTGCCATGGGTCCATGTGAGCTGACTGATCTGATTGGGCAGGATGTGAATTTTTCTGTGACGCAAAGTGTTTATGAAGCGTTCTTTTATGAGCCGCGTTACCGTCCAAGCCTGATTCAGAAAGAACTGGTTGATGCAGGCGCATGGGGACGCAAGGCCAAACAGGGTTTTTATCACTACGATGAAAAAAATCAGTATTCGACATTTCAACCTCAAGCCCTGAGTACCACACCTTTTCAAGCACAGCTTCAGGTTAAAGGCACATGGTCTCAGTTACCTGAGTTACTCACACGCCTGGCACTCAATAGCGGGGCTGAACATGAAGAAAACATCATTCAGATAGATGAAATTGACCTGCGTTTAAGTCAGGGCGAATCGGCCAACCTGAACTATCTAAGCCGTAAAACGGTATTGATGGACTGGCATCATGATTTTGCACAGGCGCAAGCGGTGGTACTGAGTCATAACCGGTTATGCCAGACCGACGATCTGGCCAAGGTGGAGGCCCTTTTTGCCCAATCCCAGATTCATGTGATCTGGATTACCGACCATCCTGCATTATTAACCTTGCGTACCATTGTCCTGTTGATCAATGAAGCCTGCGAGGCCAGCCTGCACGGGATTGCCACGATGGAAGATATTGATAATGCCATGCGCTATGGCGTCAATTATCCTAAGGGGCCGTATCAATGGATGATGCAGCTGGGCGCACCCTATGTGCTACAGACCTTAAATAATTTATATGCCATCTATGGCGAAGAAAAATATCGCGCAAGTCTTTATCTCAAACAATATGTAGCACAGCAGCAAAGTCTGGCGCTCGATTATTCAAAAGATTTAACCGCATTTGCATAAGCAGGAGTCATCATGGAAGAGGTTTTGATTTGTGATTTTATCCGTACCCCGATTGGCCGCTATGCCGGGTCTTTGAGTTCGGTACGTACCGATGACCTTGCGGCATTGCCGATCAAACATTTAAAAGAAAAACATGCGCATCTACCTTGGCAGGATTTAGATGAAGTATTTTTAGGTTGTGCCAATCAGGCGGGTGAAGATAACCGTAATGTGGCACGCATGGCAACCTTGTTGGCGGGATTACCAGAGGCAGTTCCTGCTATGACGGTGAATCGTCTTTGTGCTTCAGGGCTGGATGCAGTAGGTTTGGCGGCACGATCGATCAAATCGGGCGAATCACAATTTGTACTGGCGGGCGGGGTCGAGTCGATGAGTCGGGCACCTTTTGTGCAAGCCAAGCCAACCGAAGCATTCGGACGTAGTCCCGAGATTTTTGATACCACTATTGGCTGGCGTTTTATCAATAAGAAGATGAAAGCACAGTTTGGGACTGACAGCATGCCGGAAACGGCTGAGCATGTGGCTGAAAAATACCGTATCAGTCGTCAGGATCAGGATGCATTTGCGCTGCGTAGCCAGCAAAAAGTGGCTGCGGCACAACAAGCCGGCTTTTTTGAGGGGGAAATACTACCTGTTGAACTGGCCGATCGTAAAAAGAATATCACTGTCTTTTCACAGGACGAACATCCGCGTGCCGATACCACTCTGGAAAGTTTGGCAAAACTGAAAGCACCCTTCCGTAAAGAGGGTGGTTCAGTCACGGCTGGCAATGCTTCAGGTGTGAACGATGGCTCGGCGTGTGTGTTGCTGACCAATCGTCAGTTTGCCGATACGCATGGCCTAAAGCCCTTGGCACGCGTGGTGGCGATGACCAGTGCCGGGGTTGAACCGAAATATATGGGTATTGGACCAGTGCCCGCAGTACAGAAACTGTTGAAACAGACAGGCCTTCGTCTGGAGCAGATGGATGTGATTGAGCTGAATGAAGCATTTGCCGCACAATCCTTGGCCTGTATGCGTGAATTGGGACTGAGTGATAATGATACACGTGTTAACCCGAATGGTGGAGCAATCGCACTGGGTCATCCGCTGGGAATGAGTGGTACGCGTCTGGTGATGACCGCAACCCGGGAGCTGAAAAAACGTGAGGGCAAATATGCACTGTGCACCATGTGCGTCGGTGTCGGACAAGGTGTTGCCCTGATTTTAGAAAATTTAGCATAGGGTAGACGGGCAATCTGGGATGCATTGCATTATCGGCTAGCGCAAGAGCGCTTCAAGCGCTTTAAACAACAAGGCATGAGATGCAGACAGTGGCACCCCTGATCAGGTTAACCCTGAATTTATTGAAACGGTTCAAATAATATAACGAAATAGGAGAACAGGCAGTGGATAGCCTCATGACAGACAATGTAGAAAAAATGACGCTTGCCGAGTTGCGAGCACTTCAAACCCGACGGTTAAAACAGACATTGGCTTATGTTTATGCCAATAGTCCGGTGTATAAGAAAAAGTTTGATGATGCAGGCGTGCATCCGGATGATTTTGTGACACTGGATGATCTGGCCAAGTTTCCATTTACCACCAAACAGGATTTACGTGACAACTATCCGTTTGGCATGTTTGCCGTTCCGCAAGAGCAAATTGTGCGTTTACACGCATCTTCAGGTACGACAGGTAAACCAACAGTCGTGGGTTATACCCAAAAAGACATCAATACCTGGTCGGATATCGTAGCGCGTTGTTTACGCATGGCGGGCTTGAGTGCCAAGGACATGATTCAGGTGGCTTATGGCTATGGCCTGTTTACCGGTGGTTTAGGTGCACATTATGGTGCTGAACGCTTGGGTGCAACTGTGATTCCGATGTCAGGTGGACAGACCGAAAAACAGGTACAACTGATTCAGGACTTTAAACCAACCGCAATCATGGTCACGCCATCGTATTGTGTCAGTATTATTGAAAAGCTCGAGCAGCAATTAGGGAGTGCACGTAATACTTCGTTAAAGGTGGGTATTTTTGGAGCTGAGCCCTGGTCAAAAGAGTTACGCCGCGAGATCGAGGAGCGCCTGAATATCAAGGCACTGGATATTTATGGCCTGTCAGAAATTATGGGGCCCGGTGTCGCCATGCAATGTCTGGATGAAGGCGAAGGACTGACCATCTGGGAAGATCATTTTTATCCTGAAATCATCAATCCGGAAACCGGTGAAGTATGTAAGGATGGCGAACTGGGCGAACTGGTATTTACCACCATTACCAAAGAAGGTTTACCGATTATCCGTTACCGTACCCGTGATTTGACCCGTTTGCTGGCAGGCCAGAATCTGGCCATGCGCCGTATGGATAAAATTGTAGGACGCAGCGACGACATGCTGATCATTCGTGGTGTAAATGTATTCCCGACCCAGATTGAAGAACAGATTCTACAGGTTCCAAGTCTGGTACCAAACTACGAAATTCTGGTCGCCAAGAAAGGTCACATGGATACCTTGCACATTCGTACCGAGATGTGCCATAACTGCAACCTGCAGGCACAGCAGCTGGCTCAGCAGTTAATGCAGCGGATCAAAACCATGATTGGTATTTCGGTGACGGTTGAAGTGGTCAATGAACTGACTTTGCCGCGTTCGGAAGGGAAGGCAAAACGCGTTATTGATATGCGTCAGATTGCTTAACATTATGATCATTCAGGGTATAGTATCTATATACCCTGAATCTAGATACCAAGATAACCGTATGAGTGCAAAGCTACAGCAAATTATTGATTCGATTATCCAGAATGAAACCTTGAGTGGAACTTCGCTGATTTCGACTATTTTTGGGGATTCAGTGCTACATCGTGGCGGTAATATCAGTCTGGCTAGCCTGATTCAGCTAATGGAGCTGTTTGACTTTAATGATCGTGCGGTACGCACTTCTGTTTTTCGGCTGGTCAAAAATGACTGGCTTGATTCGGACAGGATTGGCAGAACCAGCTTCTATCGCATTACTGATGCCAGCCGTTCCAAGTATTTACAGGCCGAGCAACGGATTTATAACGATCAGATGAAGGAATGGGATCATTCCTGGGATCTGATCCTGATGTCGAGTCTGGATACGGACAACAAGGCTTTTTTGAAGAAAGAACTGGAATGGCTAGGCTTCGCCAGTATCTCGACCAACCTGATGGCTTATCCCGGCTCGAACAGGCTACAGCTACAAAAGTTATTGCTTGATCTCAACATGAGTGAGCAGGTGGTGGTGTTCAAGGCAGAAACCTTGCAGCTGTTTAATAACTCGACCGACACGATTAGCCGCATGCTCGAGACCAACTGGCCGATTGATGAGTTACGGCAACGTTACCTGCAATTTCTGGATATGTTCCGGGAAGTTGGTGCAATTCTGATGCAGGAAGAAGAAGAGATTGAACCGGTTCAGGCCTTTCAGATCAGGACTTTACTGATTCATTATTATCGTCGGATTTTGCTTAAAGACCCGGCTTTGCCATTAGAGCTGTTATCGACAGACTGGCCGGCGGTCAAGGCACGTACGTTATCCATGAATATTTATAAAAAAGTCTTTGAAGCCGCAGATGACTATTTCCTGTCGGTTGCGGCAACCTCGGAAGGGCCCATGCCCAATGCGACTGCACATTTTTGGCGGCGTTTTGGTGGCCTGAGCCAAAATAATGAGAGAATGGCTGATGCCTTGTTACAGTATTGATGGTGTAGTTCCGGTTGTTCATCCTGAGGCATTTGTTCATCCTACGGCCGTGCTGATTGGTGATGTGATCATTGAAGCCGGTGTTTATATCGGGCCCTTTGCTTCACTGCGAGCCGATTTTGGGCGGATTCAGATCAGGCAGCATGCCAATGTACAGGACGGCTGCATCATTCATGGCTTTCCGCAAAGTGTCACCCTGATTGAGGAAATGGGGCACATTGGGCATGCGACGACCTTGCATGGCTGCCGTATCGGCAAGAATGCCTTGATCGGCATGAACAGTGTGATACTGGACTATGCCGAGATCGGGGAAAACAGCATTATCGGCGCCAACAGTCTGGTGAAAACCAAGGATCACATTCCTGCCAATGTACTGGCTATGGGCAGTCCGGCAAAAGTAATTCGCGATTTATCAGAGCAAGAACGGAACTGGAAAATAAAAGGTACACAAGAATATATCCAGCTGGCACAGCGTTGTCTAAGTACCATGACAGAAGTACAACCTCTAGCCGAAGATTCCCCGCAACGTAAGACTTATCGCGATTTTCAGTCAGATCATCAGATCAAACCAGAAATCTGACGGATTAAACGTGTGGTTGATATCATGTGCTGTTTAGTTAGGATCACCCCTGACTGGAACGAGTGCTGCTGCAATCAGCTCAACCTGTTTGCCCGTTTGGGTGTCACTTTGTCTCAATCCAGAAAAAAGTTACCGGAAAATGCAGTAACTTTTTGCAGGAATACATGCCACCTGCTGATTAGCAGAGACAGCAAGATGTGCTGCTCAATAGGCATTGCTTAGGCTCATTTTTTGTTTTCTGAGAACTTTGTAAATAAACAGAAAAACGCCCATCGCTAACCAGAAACTGCCAAATTTTAAGGCGGATGAATCAAGGTTAATCCAGAGACAAGCAATGCTAATGACCGAGAGTAGTGGTAAGAAAAGATTGAAGAATTTATTTTTAAATCCTGAACGCTGTTTTTCCCTGATGTAAAAGCGGACAAAGACTGAAAAATTAACAGCGGTAAAGGCGACCAGTGCTCCAAAGCTAATCAGGCTGATCAATTGGGCCAGATTTAAAAAGATGGCAGTCAGGCAAATGCCACCAACAAACAGAACAGAAAAAAATGGCGTGCCTAGGGAAGCATGCAAGTTTCCAAAATATTTTTGAGGGAAAATATTATCTTTACCCATGAGATAGAGCAAGCGGGACGCACTGGCATGAGAGGCAAGGCCAGAAGTAAGGGTATTCATGATTTGTCCACATAAAAAAATTGACTGAAATAGTGCGCCGCCGACATAAAGTACGATTTCTGGCAATGCTTCTGACGGATGTTGGAAACGCGCATTGGTAGGATAATACAGCTGAATGAACCAGGATGCGGTAAAGAAGATCATTCCGCCAAAAAGTGTGGTCAGCAGGACTGCTCGAGGAATGGTCTTGGTCGGCTGTCTGGTTTCATTCGATAATGTGGTCACCGCATCGAAACCCAGAAAAGAAAAACACAGTACCGAAGCACCTGCAACCAGCGGCAATAACGCCTGTTGACCATGCCATAAAGGATTTAAGGTCAGTACATATGCATAACCTTGTCTGCTTCCAATCCCCTGAATCACCAGATACACAAAAATGATCATCAGGATAATCGGGGCAAATACGAAAAACAGGCTGAGATTGGCAAGCAGGCGGATACGGAAACAATTGACCAGCGTTACCACACCTGTCGTCACAATGACCCAGCACCAGTAGGGGACACTGGGGATGAGGGCGGTTAAATAAATGGCTGCCAGCAAGACATTAATTAAAGGCAGCAATAAATAATCAAGTAGTGTACACCAACCCACGAACAGGCCGCTTTTAGACCCGATACTTTCTGCGGTATAGGTATAGGTATAGGTATAGGTATAGGCAGAACCTGCTTTTTCAGTATATTTACTAAAGCGTGCATAACTAAAAGCGGTCAGGAGCATGGTAGACAGTGCCAATAGATAGGCCAAGGGCACATGTCCCTGGGTAATACCTGAAACAATGCCAAAAGTGTCAAATACCGTCATGGGAGTCATATAAGCAATGCCGATCACAGTCACTTGCCATAATGAGAGTTTTTAAGTTGAAGCAGATTGTGGTTCCATATTGTTTTAACCTGTTCTATTGTAGTTTTCTATCCGGAAAAGCACTTGTAATTTTTAGGCAAAAGATCCCCCGGCCTGTTTTAGCAAGCCAAAGAGAGGGATTTACAGGAAAAGGGGCGTTAAAAGCCGAATTGAGGTCTGCTTAACGCTAGATCATCACGAGCTGGAACGACTGACCCGTTACGTTACTATAAGAGGGATTAGTCAGGTGCTTGAGGAGTGTGCCGGTTCTGATACTGATGTCATTGGAGGTAATGACCCGGGCAATACGATTGGTAATGACTGCTTTCTGCTTGATTTTTTTCAATTGAGGAAGCAATACTTTTTCCAGCGCTGAAACCAGTACATCAATGGCAATCACCCCGACAAACTGATCATTGATCATCACCGGATGAGCGATGGTAATGGTATAAGCGCCATTACAGATGTAATCGACATAAGGCCCATAAATGCACGGCTGTTTATTTGTAGCAGGTTGCTGGAACCATTCAAAAGTGCGGAAATCCAGAAAGCGTTGGGCATTCTGGTAGTTTTCCAGCTGTGCTTGCTGTAACTGATTTTCTTTCTTATACCACCACTCCAGTGTCCAGTATTCCTGCTCGGCTTGGGTTGCCGGACTATAACTGGCAAAGCCCATGCCCTGACTATACTGGCTCTGCTGCAGGGCGGCCTTGATTTCGTGTTGCAGTTGCGTGCGTTGTATCGCAGAAAGCTTGATATGTTCGGTTTTATCTCTGGCCAGAATCTGACCTGTCTTGGTTGCAAGACAGGCTGCCAGAGACGAGGTCTCCTGAGTGACTTGTTCCAGCAGCGTTTGAAGCTCTTCTATTGGTGTTGGTTGGGTCATTCCTGTAACTCCTGAAATTCCATATTCTTAAGACCAGATGCTTGGGGATATCCCTTATTTTTTGTTTTAATGGATTGATAACTTATATTGCAGCATTTGATCGGTTTGCATGGTGATGATTTTTCTCATCTGCACAACGGCTTCATCTTCATTTGCCTGTATAAATGATGACAAAATTTTATGGTATTGATCTACAACTGCTTGGTGAAAGACATCATCTTGGTACAAAACCGCAATGAGTGGTGCCCATTCGGCCTGTATAGACAGTTCCTGATTGGCCAGTCGTGCCGATTGGGCAAACGAGGTCAGGGTCAGTAGACAGCGTAAATCCAGCTGGGCACGCAGATCTGCTTCGCCTGCCTGATGAAACTGTTCAATCAAATCTCTAATCTTGTCCAGTTCTTCTTTGGTGGTTCTTTGTGAGGCCAGATAGGCGCTATGGCATAAAATCGCACTGTGAAACTCGCCGAGATCGGCCAGATATTCACTGGACGCCTGACGTAAAGGGTGCAGGCTTAGACGTAGCTCAGCCGGTAATTCACAAACAAAACTTCCACCATTCCGGCCACGTCGTGTATCAATCAGGCCTTTTACCCTCAGGGTTGTGAGCGCCTCCCGCACCGTGATGGGTGAAACCCCCATTAAACGCGCCAGGTCAGCCTCATTGGGAAGCTGCTCCTGACTTTTAAGCAGTCCTGAGATAATCGCATTCTCCAAGCGTTCAACCACCTGTTCCGAGCGGGTTGACTGGGTGATCGGTGCAAAGATTATCGTATATGCTGACATAGCGGGTTCTCTAAAAGCGAAGTTGTAACACTTCGCTTAATTACGGATCATGGGTTAAAACACACCAAAGTTGTGTATGGCCTGGTTGTCTTCCGGAACGGCAGGGATTGCATCCCAAAGTTCTGCAATCTTGCCGTTTTCGAGACGCCATAACTCAAAATAGGCATGCCGGTTTCCTGCAATACTGCCTTCGGAATGGGTCAGGACAAACTGGCCATCGGCAATCATCCGGTGTGTTCTGGAGTATACCAAACCTTGTCCTTCATGACGGATTTTGTTCAGGAAATCAATAACGGAATTTACCCCGTCACCAATATCGGGGCTATGCTGCAGGAAATGATCGCCATCGGTATAGCCTCTGAACGCTTCATAGTCTCCTTCAATCAAGGCCTTTTGAAAAAATTCTCGGATGATTTTACGGTTTGCTTCACGGTCAGCGTGGTCGTCAATTTGGGTCGGGCCATCCAGTTGGGTGCGACCGCTGATATTGGCTGGCGCTTCGGCCACCAGCCCATCCCAATGTTCAGCAATCTTGCCATCTTGCACCCGGTAGATGTCAAAACCCACCAAAGGTGTTGCATCCAGACCGTGAAAACGCCCGTGAATGGCCACTAGATCGCCGTCTCCCAGCACACGAATTGCTTCATGGCGAATATCGGGACAGTCCTGAATCAGTTGACGCAGGCCCGCAAGCCCATCTGCAACCAGAGGGGAATGTTCGATAAAATCCTTGCAAAAATACTGATCTAAAGCATCAAGATCATGTAAATTAAACAAGACATGATGAGCCTTGCTCACAAGGCGTTTGGTTTCCTGAATATCCATTCTATGCTCCTGACCGTTCCGTGTCCCTTATTCATTTGCACTCATGACATGCTTGATACGTGTGTATTCTTCAAAGCCATAACCTGACAAATCTTTGCCATAGCCCGATTTTTTGAAACCGCCGTGTGGCATTTCGGCTGTTAAAGGAATATGGGTATTGATCCAGACGGTACCAAAATCCAGCTCGCGCGATAGCCGCGTGGCACGGGCATGATTGGTTGTCCAGACACTTGAAGCAAGGCCATAGTCAACATCGTTGGCCTTTTCAATGGCATCGGTTTCATCTGTAAATTTCTGAACCGTAATCACCGGGCCAAAGATCTCTTTCTGGATGGCTTCATCCTGTTGCTGTAAACCGCTAATCACGGTAGGTTCAAAATAGAAACCCGGACGGTTGGCATGTTTGCCACCCGTTTCAACTTTGGCGTGTGCCGGTAGCCTTTCAATGAATGACTGTACATTTTTCAGCTGGTTGGCATTGTTTAACGGACCATAAAGCGCATCCTGATCATCTGGCTCACCAAAACGGGTATTTTTTGCTGCTGCCACCAGTTTTGCCAAAAACTCATCATGCACTGATTCTTCTACGATTACACGTGTCGCAGCAGTGCAGTCTTGTCCGGCATTAAAGAAACCGGTCATGGCAATCATTTCGGCTGCTTTATCAAGATCTGCATCGGCAAATACCAAGACAGGTGCTTTACCGCCCAGTTCAAGATGCGCTTTGGCCAGATTGGCAGCGGCAGATGCGGCGACCTGTAAACCGGCGCGTACCGAACCTGTAATGGATACAAGTGCAGGGGTTTTGTGTGAAACCACTTTAGCACCAACATTGGCTTGACCTAAAACCACATTGAATGCGCCTTTGGGGAAAAATGGCGCTGCAAGTTCTGCCAGCAGCAGGGTACTTTCAGGTGTAGTATCACTTGGTTTGAGCACAACGGTATTCCCGGCAGCTAGGGCTGGTGCAATTTTCCAGACCGCCATCATTAACGGGTAGTTCCAGGGGGTGACCTGACCGACTACACCAACGGGTTCACGTCGAATGCTAGAGGTCAAGCCTTCTAGATATTCACCAGTTGCTGAACCATTGAGCAGACGGGCAGCACCAGCAAAGAAACGGATCTGATTGGCAGAAATAGCAACTTCTTCAGAAGCAATCAGGTGCTTGAGCTGGCCTGTATTACGGCTTTGTGCCTCGATTAAACGTTCAGCATTGGCTTCGACCGCATCGGCTAAATCAAGCAGGGCTTTCTGACGGACAGCGGGCGTACTGCGACCCCAAATTTTAAAGGCCTGCTTTGCTGCTGCATAAGCAGCATCGACTTCTGCATCGGTGGCATTGGGAGAGGTGGCATAAACCTGACCTGTTACCGGACTGACCAGATCAAAATAATCCTTTCCTTGTGCTTCTACGTATTCACCGTTAATAAAATGTTTGAGTTGAGTTTTAGACATGTGTTCTTCCTTGTCTTTTGGTTTTAAAATATAACATATAATACTATATGTATTATGTTTTAAAATTCCTGTCAATTTTTTTATGCAGCAGTTTTCACAACAATTTAGGCTGTTAAAAAAATTAGATCGGTAAGCGGTTGATATTTATTCAAATCTACCTTGATTGTTTTTCTTGTAAAATTGTGACTTTTCTATGTGAACGAACTTGTGCTTATTTGATAATAGCGGAAGTTTTTTTAGACAAAATATACTGGATCAAAGAAGCCTTGGTTACTCCATAACAGGTTGCTTTAAGTATAAGTATTTGAAATTTAAATTATATTTCGCAGTTCATTGGCGGTGTTACGCAGTAAAGGCAAAATTTGCTGGATCAGGTAATCTTCCTGAACCCGGTTGGTCTGTGACATACAGTTAAGGGCTGCAATGGCCTGACCTTGGGCATTCAGTACAGGCACGGCAATCGCAATTACACCCAGCTCATGTTCTTCTTTTGATAAGCAATAATCCGAAAATGAAATATCTTTCAGCACCTGCATGAATCGGGTCGGGTCGGTGAGGGTAAAAGGTGTCAGACGTTTCAAGCCATAGCTTTGGACCCAGTCCTGCTGCGCCTGTTCAGGCAATCCTGCCAATAAAACCTTGCCTGTAGAAGTGGCATGGGCAGGTAAGCGATTGCCCAAATGCATACCATAAGGGCTGACCCGTAAGTTGTCCTGCTGTGGCAAATAGCTTCGCGCAATTGGCACCACCTCATTGTCATCCAATACCACGATGGAAAAGGTTAAAGAGGTCTGGGCAGCTAAAAGATTGAGAAAGGACTGGGCTATTTTCGGCAGATGTGCCGAGCTGAGATAAGAACTGGACAGGCGTAAAACCCGGTGGGTGAGCCAGAAATAATGCTCGTCGGTATCTAAATAGCCTAAGTATTTTAAGGTTTTTAAATGTCTGCGTGCAGCTGTACGGCTAATGCCGGTACGTTCTGCTATTTGTGTAACATTCAGACGCTGCCGTTCAGTTCCAAAGGCTTCCAGCAAGGCCAGACCTTTGGCTAAACCTGCAATGTAGTCTTCTTGGCGGATACGCTCATGTGAGCCTGGGTGCTCGAGAAAAGCATTGATCGAAGACATCCTTTCTTCCTTATCATCCTGATTTCGTGTCCGCTATCCGGACAAATGAAATGATAAACGGTTATTTTCGCTCTGGATACATCGTATACAAAAAACAAAAGCAGTAGTTTAAAAGGCAGGAGATCACAAGGATAAGGTCATGGAAATTTTAAAGACACAAGTTGCCATTATTGGTGCTGGCCCAGCAGGATTGTTACTGGGACAACTGTTATATAAAGCCGGAATTGAGCATATCATTATCGAGCAACGCAGTGCCGGCTATGTGGCTTCACGCATACGCGCAGGTATTTTGGAGCAGGTATCGGTTGATTTACTCCGGCAGGCTGGTGTCGACCGACACTTAAAAGAAAAAGGACTACCGCATTCAGGAATTGAGATCCTTTCCAACGGACAGAAACATCGTGTTGATTTGTCTGGTCTTACTGGCGGTAAACAGGTCACGGTTTATGGACAGACCGAAGTCACCAAAGACCTGATGGCTGCGCGTGAGGCTGCACAGCTTGTATCGTTTTATGAAGCGCAAAATGTACAGGTCAATGGTTTTTATGATGCGCCAGAAGTTCATTTTGACTATCAGGGCAAAGCCTTTCAAATCCAGTGTGATTTTATTGCCGGTTGTGATGGCTATCATGGGATTTGCCGTGCCAGTGTGCCTGAAGACAAGATCAAGACCTTTGAAAAGGTTTATCCGTTTGGCTGGTTAGGGGTATTGGCCGATGTACCGCCAGTGGCAGATGAATTGATCTATGTACAGTCTGAACGTGGTTTCGCTTTATGTAGTATGCGTTCCGAGACTCGCAGCCGTTATTATGTACAGGTGCCATTGACCGATCAGGTGGAAGACTGGTCAGATGAGCGATTCTGGGAAGAATTAAAACGTCGTCTAGACCCTGAAAGCAGGGACAAGCTGGTCACAGGGCCATCAATTGAAAAGAGTATTGCGCCGTTGCGTAGTTTTGTCACTGAACCGATGCGTTTCGGGAATATGTTTCTGGCAGGAGATGCAGCACATATTGTGCCACCAACAGGGGCCAAGGGCCTTAATCTGGCCGCATCGGACATTGCTTATCTGTCGAGCGCACTGATTGAATACTATATTGAGGGTTCATCTCAGGGCATTGATACATATTCGGAAAAATGTTTACAAAGGGTCTGGAAAGCCGAGCGTTTTTCCTGGTGGATGACGCATTTGCTGCATCGCTTTGAAACCGAAAGCGAGTTTGATCATAAAATCAAACAGGCTGAACTCAGTTATATTTTAGGATCGACAGCGGGCAGAACCACTTTGGCAGAAAACTATGTGGGACTGCCATATGAAATTAAAAAAGTAGCAGAAACCTGTGCTTAACAGTATAACTTTTAATAAATAGCAATAAAAAAGCCTGTGCATATGAATGGACAGGCTTTTTATCATGTCACTGGAAATGATTGATCACGTAAATTGACGAATCATTTTGCGGACATTGGTTTTTGCATCAATCACGGTCATGAACGTATAGGCACCGATGAATTTACGGCTAATAAACATAAATTCTTTTGGCGGAACCGAGAAATAACGGGAAGCCATTGATTGTCCGGCCTGTTGCATCACACGGCTATGCAGCTGGCTTTTTTTCCAGTCATAGCGGTCTTGCTCATCCATAATCCCAGCTGGCATATCCGGATTATTTTCCGGACAGCTAAAGGCTTCTGTCGCGATCAGGAACACATCCGCCATCCCCGGTTTAATGCTTTCTGGCATGCCATCAAAAAACTCATAGCCAGTCATTGCCTTGACCATCGCGTTCTTGTCGTGATCATAGCCAGCCTGAATAAGGTTACGGGCTACGGTCAGCAGGTTATTGTCGAACTGGCGAATGGCGCCAAAATCGAGCAACACAATCTTGTCTTTGACCTGATCGCCGTCACCTAAGCGCACCAGATAGTTACCAAAGTTCGGATCGGTCTGCATTTCACCCCATTCAAACAGTTCACGTACTGCAATCTCTAGCGAAGCTTCGCCCAACTGGTTGCGGCGCTCTTGAGGAAGTGAAAGCATGACAGGACTATTGACCGGAACACCGCGTTCAAAGGTCATACAGAGCACTTTATCTGCACAAAACTCATCAACGATCTGTGGAACGATATAACGGGGATCATCTTTGAGGCGTTCGGCAAAACGACGTGTGGTTGCTGCTTCAATACTATAATTTACCTCGCGATGCATCATGTCACGGACTTCATCAAACCACTGATCAAATTCGCGGGTTTGCGGCACCATGCGGGTCAGCTTTAACATGTTCTTGAACAGGTTCATGTCGGAGTCGATTGCTTCGGCAACACCCGGATACTGGATTTTAAGTACCAGCTCTAAACCGTCCGATTTACGGATTGCACGATGCACCTGAGCCAGTGAAGCCGTACCAATCGGTTCATGATCAATGGTCAGGTCGTCCAGTTTTGAACCTAGCTGTTCCTGTAAATGCGCCTTGATCGCAGGCCAGGCGAGGGCTACGGTCTGATTGTTGAGGGTATTTAATGCCTGTGTAATTTCTTCGGGCAGGAAATGCTCGCCGTATAAGGCCATCATCTGGCCAATCTTGACGATTGAACCCTTGAGTTTGCCAATTTCAGAAACCAGATAGTGAGCCTGTTCAGCCATGGCTTTTTTACGTTTCTTCTCTTTTTCTTCTTCGCTGGAGAAAAGAGAAGTTGCACTTGCGGTTGCCCAACGTGTTCCAGCAAGTAAAGAAGCTTTTGCGATAGATAAGCGACGATCCACCGAGGAGGTTTTTAGATTCTTAAGCTTATCGTTCTGATCTGACATGAAAGAAAAATCCTATGCTGAAATCGGAGGGCTGAAAGCCGAGACTTGAATTGTAGCGGATATTACCGCTTTTGAACGTATTAAAATAGTTCAATCTCTTGAATTATCAGTCTAAATTTGCACAACAGGGGAAAGGTTATAAATAGCCTAAGCAAATTTTCTTTCTGTCTTTAGACCCTGCTATAGCTATGTACTAAATTTTAAACTGAATTTTTAAGGCAGCACGTTTCATCAATGCAGGTTTGTGGGTGTGAATATGCTTTACCAGCATCCGTCTTACCTCACTATGATGAAAGCCAAGCGCATAAGCTTTCACAATAATAATACTGGGGAGTGTAAAGAAAAAATATTTGGTGTCTTCCAGAGAGGCTTCCTTGAACACACCTTCTTCAACCAGCAGGTTTTGCAAAAACTGTTTTTCAGTCTGTACCGTAGAAGAATGTTCATCATCCCAATAATTCTGGCGCATTGCCATTAAATTATTATGCTTATAACTCATAAATTGTTCGCGCCTGTACCTGTCATCTTTAGCCAATATATGAGGCTATCTGAACATTTATCAAGAAAAAAGGAGTAGCAAAATAGCCTAAGCAAATTTAATCTTTATTTTTTCAATGCTACACTGACCACCCCGTTATTCTTAAAGTAAAACCTGAAAAGACATGACACCTGCCTGCAAGTTATTAGAAAAGAATAAAATATCATTTTCAGTTCATGAATATGAACATGATGCCAATGCCAAAAGTTTTGGGCTGGAAGCCGCCGAAAAACTCAACTTGAATGTCGCAGAAGTATTTAAAACCCTGATGGTCACCGACGAAAAAAATTATTTTATTGCGGTTTTACCGGTCAATCACCAGCTTAACCTGAAAAAAGTCGCTGCCGCAGTTGGCTGTAAAAAATTGCAAATGGCCAATCCAAAAGATGCCGAACGTTTAACAGGGTATCTGGTCGGTGGAATCAGCCCTTTAGGCCAAAAGAAACGTCTTAAAACGGTGATTGATGCCACGGCGCAATCTCTGAGCAAGATATATGTGAGTGGCGGCAAGAGGGGACTTGATATTGGCCTTGATCCGAAAGATCTGGCCCGATTACTGGGCGCTGAATTTGCTGATGTACTTGATATCTAAAAATATTAATGCTTGTTTTTAAAGCTATTCGGAATTTAATTGTTAAACAGGATGATGCTTGAAACAACGATAGATATCAGCAGATATCTATCGTATTTGATCGACTGATTACCACTTATGCGTATAAGAGACTTTAGCGGTTACGCCACTCGCTAATAGGTGACTGGTATTGTTGCTATTACGCATGAGCTGGCTATAAAGCGGATAGTACTCACGATTGAACATATTCTCGATACCAATCGTCATCGTATCTTGTTTATTGATGGCAAAACTGCTGATTAAATCTGCTGTGGTATAGGATTTGACATCATAGCGTCCAAAGCTATTGTTACCATTGAGACGGTAGTCTTCTGCACCGAAATACGTCGCCTGAATACGGTTGGTCCAGGTATCGGTCGGGCTATAGGAAATATAAGCGGTCACTTTTAACGGCGGAATACGGAAACCAGTCATATCCTGTTCAGTATGACTATTTTTCGGTGTCTCACGTCCTTTCATCCAGGTCACACTCCCACCAGCACCCCAGACTTTGGCATCTTCAAGATAATCCAGCGTCGCCTCTACACCCGTTACTTTTTCCTTGGTTCGGGTCAGAATTAACCCGTTGCCAAAGGATTGTACACCGCCAAGATCGGAAGTTGAGTGGAATACAGCCAGACTGGAACTGAAATTGTTGAAATGGCCATTCCAGCCGAGTTCATAATTGTCCACTTTGACGGGTTCTAAGAATGAAGAACCTAAATCAAAATCTTTTTTAGCATTCCGGATGACAATTCCCACATCAGGTAGCTGGAAGCCTTGATTGAATGAGGCATAAATCGAATGTTCATCGCTTGGTGCAAAGGTGAGATTGGCATTGTAGAGCCATGCATCCGCTTTTACTTTACCGCCTTGAACGGTATAGGGATCAGGTTCTTTAAGCTGGGACAAAGGCACAAAGCTGTTAATTTTGGCAAAACTGTCCTCATAGCGTGTGCCAGCTTCAGCCGACCATTGATCGTTAAAACGATGTTTCAACTGTACAAATCCGCCCACGCTCTGGGTGGTAAGTTCAGGTAAATAAATCAGCTTTCCAGTTTTGACGAATTCTAGCCCACCAGATTGATCATAGATATCTTGATCGAAAGTATCTAACGGCATTTCGCTCTTTTCACGGCTAAAATCTCCACCCCAGACCAGTGAAGTGTCACCTAAAAACTCAAGTGGTGTCGTGACGGTTAAGCGACTACCCAGCACATTATTGTTTTGGTAGACCTGATCGACCTGTCCTCCGCGTGTCGGTACTTTACGCGCATCAAAGGGGGCAAAGCGGGTGAAAAAGTCGCGGTAATAAATCTGGGCATCGAGTTTATTGCCAAATAAATCTTTATGGCTATAAGTCAGATTATAAATCTGGTTTTCATTTTTATTTTGTTGTTTTAATTTCAGTCCTTTAATTGCCTTGGCAGGGACGCGACCTGGTGGTAATTGGGCAACACTCGGATCAGAAGCATAGTCGGAATCCTGTTCGGCATTATAATAGTTTGCAGCCAGTTGTAGATACTGATTATCGTCCAGGTGATAGCCGAGTTTAGCCCCGATACTATAGGCATCGGCATCAAACAGATCGCCCTGACTAGGTTCGGGTGCAACCCGCTTTCCTCTTGCATCATAGGGGCTGCCAATTCTTTGATAGCCAAAATCCAGGGCATAATCGAAGTTATTCAGACTGCCTGAAAAATATTGATGGATATCGCCACTGAAAGCATCTGAACGGATATTGGTGAGCGGACTCTGTAAGCCAATCACGGTTTTTGCAGCAGGTTCACCGCCAGCCGCTTTAGTGGTGATTGAAATGGTTCCACCCGCTGCGCCGCTACCATAAATTGCATTACTGCCGCGTATGACTTCAATGCTACTAATACTTTGCGGATCAATCGCAGAAAGTCCTCTGGATGTGTCACGCGTTAAATTCATCGGCACGCCATCCACCAGAATCAATGCATTACGCCCACGTAAGGTTTGTCCGAAATCGGTAATGGTGCGGCTCGAATCGGATAAGCCGGGTACTGCTTTAGCCAGCACAGTCGCGAGATTGCCTGATGAGGCATTTTTCAAAAGTTCAATTTGCTGTTCATCGAGTCGCGTGACTTGCTTGGCAGAAGAGGAGAGCTCATCGGATCGTGATGCTTGCACGGTAATGGTGGGGAGTAATTCTGACTTGTTGTCCGTACGGGTTGCTTCAGCGGAAGATGCTGCAAAAGATGCATTGGAAAATAAAATGAATCCCCCAATCGATAGAAAGGGAATAATACCTTTTACATCTAAATTTTTATTTAGGCTTTTATAGCGCTCCATCATCGTTCCTGAGATCTCAGCCTGAGATTGTTTTTAAATTTTCGGCATTATAGTGGAGAAAATAGTGAACAGCGCAATAGGCGAAATCATCATTTTATTCTTTATCTTCATTCGGTGGAGTAATTGAGCCTGTAGAAGATAGTTTTTGATAATACAGGCACATAAATACATTGTTTTGGGATTTATTTCTCTAATTTGCTGTAATTTAAGCAATTTAAAAATCATAAAAAGCTATCAATATTGATTGAATCATCATTTTATTAAATAAGAACGATTATTATCTTTTTGTATCTAATTTCGCGTATATCTAATAAAAAGTAAATTATTTCAAATGATTAGATTGTTTCATTGCAGAAATTTATAGAATTGAAAATATAAATGATAATAATTATCATTAGCTTAATCTTAAGCGGACTTAAGTTCCGTTCAGGATATGTTTATGGCCTAAAACATTTCGAAAAATAAACCAGAACTTTGGACAAAAAGGATACAGTCGGATGCAATCACTTGCTAATCGGTTGGCGCTACAACATTTCGTCAACGCCTATACGCAAGAAACAGGCAAAGGTCATTTGCTTGATAAAAATCAGCAGAGTCCACAACAACATGCGTTTAGCCAAGGTTTGACGCTGTTAACCGTTCCGATCCACTCCATTCAAGCGCAATGCTATTTTCCTCTGTCCTATGTCAGTCGGGTCGGGCGACATCGCCTGGCCGATTTTCCACAGATTATGATTCACGGGCAAATCAGAACATTTAGTCCGGTTGCCATCGTTGGGCTGCTGTTGGAAGAACTGATTTTTGAGTCCGGACTGGCATTAGATGCAGCTTCTCTAATGGAAAAATGGATTCAGAGCCGCGATGCTTTACAGCAGTTTTTAGTCCAGCGTGAACATGACTTTGATGATCTGGTCAAGGCAGGTCAGAATTTCATTGAATCTGAACAGGCTTTAGTCCTTGGGCACAGCATGCATCCTGCACCAAAGAGCCGGACGGGTTTTGTACATGAAGACTGGTACAGGTTTTCTCCGGAAAATAAGGGACAAACTCAACTGCATTACTGGTTTGTGCACCAAAATTATATTGCCGAAGGTAGCGCGACTGATGAAGCCATTTCAGCCCAGCTTAAAAGTGCGTTGCAATGGTATTTGTCTGAACACGATCTCAAGCTGCTCAACACTCATACCGAGTATAAGTTGCTGCCTTTACATCCTTGGCAGGCACGTTATCTGCAAAGCAAACCCTGGTTTGAGCGTTTGAAACAAACCGGACAGCTGATTGATCTGGGGTTACGTGGCTGGCAATTTGCACCGACCACTTCAGTCCGGACGCTGGCAAGTTTTAATGCGCCGTGGATGGTGAAACCGTCACTTTCGGTGATGATTACCAATTCAATCCGTGTCAATCTGGCCAAAGAATGTCACCGTGGTGAGCTGACCCATCGTTTATGGCACAGCGAGTTTGGGCAGAATATCTTGAAAAACTGCCCAACTCTGAAAGCGGTCAATGATCCTGCATGGATGGCTTTGCAAATTGATGGTGAAGTGGTCAATGAAAGTATCTGTATTTTCCGTGATCAGCCTTTTAGTCCGCAACAACAAGTGACCTGTATTGCCTCATTGTGTCAGGATCATCCGGGCAAGCCGTTAAACCGCTTTAATGCACTTTTTGCAAACATTGCCAAAGCACATCCTGAAATGGATCTTTCCGAGATTGCACTGGAGTGGTTTAACCGCTTCCTTGAAGTGAGTTTGCAGCCGTTGATGTATCTCTATCATCGTTATGGCATGGCCTTTGAATCGCATCAGCAAAATGTGCTGTTGGAAATGGAGAACCATTTTCCCAAGACCCTGTGGTTACGAGACAATCAGGGCTTTTACTATATTGAAGAATTTGCCACTGAAATTTTAAAGGCCTTACCTGAGCTAAAAGAAAAAGCATTTGCAGTGGGGCCGAAAGATTTCGTTGATGAGCGTTTCAGCTATTATTTCTTTGGCAATACCTTATTCGGCATTATTAATGCGATTGGTGCAACGGGCCATATGAGCGAAGATGTGCTGCTTGAGCATTTGAAGGTGTTCTTGCAGGATGTATTGCAGCAATATCCTGACAGTACCTTGTTACAGGGTTTATTGTTTAATGAAACCTTGCCATATAAAGGTAATTTGCTGACACGCTTGCATGAGCTGGATGAATTGATTGCGCCGGTTGAGCATCAATCAGTGTATGTGCAATTGCAAAATCCGCTGTTTATTGAGCAGAAGGATGTAAGCTATGCTTGATTTTATCGGCATTGGCTTGGGGCCTTTTAATTTAAGTCTGGCCAGTTTGCTGCAACACAAAAGTGACCTGCAATATCGCTTTTTTGAGCAAAAGGATGGCTTTGACTGGCATGCGGGGATGCAGCTACCCAATGCTTTACTGCAAGTGCCGTTTATGGCGGATCTGGTCAGTCTGGTTGAACCGACCAGTCTTTATAGTTTTCTCAATTATTTAAAGCATCAGCAGCGTTTATATAAGTTTTACTTCCGTGAAAACCTATATATTCCACGTCAGGAATATAACCACTATTGCCAGTGGGTGGTACAGCAGCTCGAGCATATCCGCTTTAATAGCCGTGTTGTAGATGTGCAACCGGTCAAGGGCGGTTTTGAGGTTGAGGTGTTGAGTAACGGCGAAACGCAACGCTATCAGACACGTCAGCTGGTTTTGGGTATCGGCACAGTGCCACATTTGCCTGAAAGTTTGCAGCAGGCCTATCCAAAAACAAAGCAATGCTTACATTCGGCTGAATATTTAAAGCAATGTCCTGCGCAGTTAAAAGGCAATGTGGTGTTGATTGGTTCAGGCCAGTCCGCGGCAGAAATTTTTATTGACCTGTTTGATCGTCAATATGCGCAAGGCAAAGCCACGCCTGATTTCCATTTGCATTGGCTGACACGCTCTGCGGGTTTTTTCCCCATGGAGAATACGCCATTAGGACTAGAGCATTTTAGTCCGGATTATATGCAGTATTTCTATCATTTACCTGCAGGATTAAAGGCTACATTACCTGCGCAACAGGCCAATCTGTATAAAGGCATCAGCAGTAAAACCATTCGTGATATTTACGAACGGCTGTATCACCGGAGTATCGGTGGTCAGCAGACTGATGTGACCTTGGCTGGACATCACCAGTTACAGCAGGCAGAAGTGCTGGCAAACCAGAAAATCCGTTTGCGTTTCGAGCATCAGCAGCAAGCTCAATCTTATGTACTGGATGCAGACAGTGTTATCGCAGCCACAGGTTATCGTTATCCCAAACCGGCCTTCCTGGACAACCTGCAAAACTTGATTGCTCTGGATCAAACCGGGCGTTGGCGAGTCAGTGCCGGTTTTGAGGTGAACTATCAGGGTGATGGACGGATTTTCCTGCAAAATATGGAAGTTTTCCATCATGGTGTCGGGACGCCAGATCTGGGTTTGGGCGCGCATCGGGCCGCTACCATTGCCAATCAGTTATTAGGCAAAGAGCTGTTTAAGCTGGATCAGGCCCAGTCTTATCAGCAATTTGGCGTTGCTCCCTCTGGAATGTCAGAACAACCTGCGCGAAACCCTGTACAGCTGGCCGATTCAGGATTATCCCGTGTTACGCATAAAACGGGACAGCTCCGGCATACTTCTCCCGCTTTTTATGCTCGGGTAAAACTGTCAGAGCAGCTTGACTAAGCTCAACAGGGGAATCGCACACATGGAACGGTCTTCTGTACCCATCAATCAGGCGGCACAAGCTAGCTTGCAGCGCTATGTTTTACTCACGGTCATGTTAGGGACAGGTACTGTCAGTTTAAACAACAGTAGTTTTAATCCTGCCATCCCCCAACTGATGCAGTATTTCCAGATTGGTGAAATCTGGGCAAGCTGGGTGGTGGTTGCATTTTTACTGGCCATGAGTATCAGCTTGCCACTGGCGGGGTATTTCAGCCAGCGTTTTGGCAAACGGCAAACCTATTTAACGGCGTTGTTGTGTTTTGCCTTGGCATCAACACTCGGCGGTTTATTCAACCAGTTTGAATCTGTGCTGATTGCAAGAGCATTGCAAGGCTTTTGTAGTGGCCTGATGATTCCATTGTCACTCGGCCTGATTTTTTCAGTCACGCCAAGCGAACAACGGGGCAGTACCACAGGTTTGTGGGGTGCCATGATCATGCTGACTTTGGCGATTGGGCCGATGTTAGGCGCACTGGTTCTGGTCTGGCTCGACTGGCAGGCTTTGTTCTTTATTAACCTGCCAGTTGCCTGCATCGCATTATGGCTGGGATATCTGTACCTGCCCAAAGAACAAGGCGATATCAGCCAGTGTTTTGACTGGATCGGTTTTGGTTGCCTGAGTCTGAGCATTATTTTGTTATTAGGTACTTTGAGTCAGATTCATCGACTTGAAGATATCTCACAGCCGCTCTATTGGCTATTGCTTGCATTGAGCATCCTGACATTCTGGCTATTTGCCAGAAGGCAAAAAAATCAGGCCAGTCCATTGATTGAGCCGGCATTGTTTGCGGCAAAAGGTTTTCGCTTTAGTTTGATGATCTGTGTGGCGCAAACGGTGGGCCTGTTTATTGGCATGTTGCTGGTACCGCTGTGGATTCAGCAGAGTTTGCAGCTCAGCCCACTCTGGACAGGGTTGGCCTTGATGAGTAGTGCCTTGGTCACCGGTTTATGCAGCCAGCCCGCAGGTAAATATCTCGATCGTTACGGCGCTGCAAAAATTATGAGCCTCGGGCTGGTGATTACTGCATTGTCCTTTGCCTTGCTGGCATGGGCACCGGTCAAAAATGTCTGGTTCATTATCTTCTGCATGATGTTGCATGGTCTGGGGATGGGACTGTCCTATATGCCATCGACCACGGCAGGGCTCAACAGCTTACGTCAGCAACAACAGCATCTGGTTACTCAGGCGGCGGCGTTAAACAATCTGTTCCGTCGGCTCTTTGCCGCCGTTGCCGTGGTACTCGCTGCCTTATATCTGCAATTACGTCAGGATATTTTCCAGACGACGCCTCATACCGCACTGGATTCATTTAAGGGCATTCAGGACCTCTTTATGTTTTGTACGGTCCTGATCCTGTGTGCTTTGCCGTATGCATGGCGCTTTCCAGATCAACACAAAATCAATGGATTCAAACATTAGGAAGAACAACATGGGACAATTACATCCAGTTTTATCAAATACACATATGCTTCAAAATACCTTTCAAGCCTGGCAACAGCCACAACCGGAGCAGGCGAAAGAGGTTGAACAGCGTGTAATTAGGCAGTTGTTACAAGCTTTGATTTTTGAAGAAATAATTAGCGCTGAGCATGATGGTGAAAATTTTGTGATTCAGGTACAGGATCGCCAACAGCAAGCGGTTCGGTATATTGCCAAAGGGCAACGCCAATACAGCTATAAGCTGGTGCGTCTGGCGCGTGATCAGGAGGTACTTCGTCAGGATGCCCAGGGCAATACACAGCCAGCACGTCTAAATCAGGTCATCGATGAAATCCTGCGCTCGATTGCCGATGCTGCCAAAGTTGAAGATTTTATTTTTGAATTAAAGCGGACTTATATTCATGACCTGCAATCACAAGTCTGTTTTGAAAACTACAGCTTGCCTGCAATTCAGTATCCATACGATATTCTGGAATCTTATCTGATGGATGGGCATCCCTATCATCCATGTTACAAATCACGAGTCGGTTTTAGTCTGCAAGACAATGTCCGTTACGGGGTGGAATTTGCCCAGCCGATGGCTTTGGTCTGGTTGGCCGTACACCAGAAGCTGGTTGCACAAAACCAGTCCAGTCACATTGATACAGACATATTTTTTAAAGAACAACTCAATGCACAGGATTTGATCCAGTTTCAGCAACAGCTGAATGAGCAAACTCAAAATGCCGCTGAATATGTCTGGATTCCGGTCCATCCCTGGCAATGGGAAAATCACCTGATCTCGATTTTTGCACAAGAAATTGCCGATCAGGACATCATTTATTTAGGGCATAGCCATGACCGTTATCTGGCACAGCAGTCATTGCGAACTGTCACCAATTTACAGCATCCGGAAAAACCGTACATCAAGCTTTCCATGAGCTTGACCAATACCTCAAGTTCACGGGTATTGGCAAAACATACGGTCATGAACGGGCCGATTATTACCGACTGGCTGCAACGCCTGATTGACCACAGTGAAACGGCGCAACAACTGGATTTTGCGGTATTGCGAGAGGTTTACGGTCTGAGTGTAGATTTTACCCGTTTACCGGCTTCGCATGCCCAACAGGCCTATGGCACTATTGGCTGTTTATGGCGTGAAAGCGTGCATCAATATTTACGTGAAGGGGAAGATGCAATTCCGTTGAATGGGGTGAGCCATATTCAAAAAGATGGTCAGGCCCTGATTGCACCGTGGTTACAACACTACGGAGTTGAGCAATGGACACGCCAATTGTTGAGAGTGGTCATTACGCCATTGATCCATTTGCTATTTGCCGAAGGGATTGCGACGGAATCGCATGGGCAAAATATTATACTGGTGCATCAACAAGGCTGGCCAACCCGGGTATTGCTCAAGGATTTCCACGACGGTGTACGCTACAGTCCAGCACATCTGGCTCATCCGGAACTGGCACCTGAACTGGACCAGTTGCCGCCTGAACATGCCAAAACCAATAGCATGTCCTTTATCTTGACGGATGATCTGGACGGGATTCGTGACTTTAGTTGCGCCTGCCTGTTCTTTGTGGCCTTGACCGATATTGCGATTTTCCTTAATCAGACCTACGCCGTTGCTGAACAGGATTTCTGGCAATGGGCTGCCGAAGTCATTCTGGACTATCAGAAACAACATCCTGAACACAAGCAGCGCTATCAAATCTTTGATGTCTTTGCCGAAAAGTTACGGATTGAATCATTAACCAAACGCCGTTTGTTTGGTGATGGTCGCATGCAAATCAAGTTTGTTGATAACCCGTTGGCGCCGTTTAAAGCGCAGGCGAAGTGAGGCTCTTGATGAATGCACTGCAACCGGTCTCTCCACTGACCGACAGAACCATTTTACAAGACTTTGTAAATGCTTTACTGGTGGAAGCCCTGATTCCTGAACAAGCTATTGTGGATACTGTAATAGCACAGGCCAAACTGGATGCATTCGGTTTGGACTTGCAACAGCAATTTGGTCTCATGCCTGAGCAGCACTACGTTGTACTATTGTCTAAGCAACCTTCGCAATATCTTGTTATTTTCCCAGTACAGCACGGCATTACCCAAGCGTGGTCTTTTACGGCCGAGTCGGAAATTTTACGAATTGCAGCAGGCAATCAGCACACGCAAGTTCACCCGATTGAATTATTTGAGCTGTTTGAATGTCTGCAACAGATTGGGCTGTTTCAACACTGTCAGGCCGACAAGCTGCAGCTCTTTTCTGAGCAAATCCGGAAATGTTTAGCGCAATATCGTCTGCTGCAACAGCATCAAGTCGATACCCATGATCTGGTTGATCAAAGCCCGGTGCAGGCGTTTCGTACTTTAGAACAATATGCGGGCTATCGCGATCGGCCTTATCATCCCTTATCCAAGTTAAAGGAAGGACTGAGTCAGCAGGAGTATCTGCAATATTGTCCTGAATTTGCACAGGAACTGAGTATTCACTGGGTGGCGGTGCATAAAGACAAAATGATGTTTGGTGCTGGTGTCGAGGATATTTTTACCCAGCAGCCGAGCCAGATTTTCATTAACCGTGCCGAACGCTATCAACTGAAACAGGAAATGTTCCAGCGCGGATTGAGTGAAACGCATATCGCCATGCCTGTGCACCCGTGGCAATTCCAGCATTTATTTGCGCAATTCTTTGCTGAGGATATTGCGTCAGGTATCTGTCAGCCATTGAATTTTGTTTCTACGGGCATGTATGCCAGTGCCTCGATGCGCAGTCTTTTATCCGAGCATATTCCACAAGAAAGCCTGAAACTGCCAATTGGCATTAAGGCGCTGGGTTCATTGCGTTTTCTGCCGATTGTAAAAATGATTAATGGCGAAAAAAACCAGACATTATTGCAGCAGGCACAACAAAAAGATCCCGTGTTGCAGCAAAAACTCTGGCTATGTGAGGAGACACAATGGTGGTCTTATTTGCCGGAAAAACAGGATGATCGAAGTGCGGACAATGAATGGCTGTTTGTAGAGAAGCCGACCCATCTGGCCGCTCAACGCCGTCATATTCCAGCTGAACTGTTGCAACAGCCTTATCAACTGATTCCGATGGCCAGTCTGGGACATATTGTGCCAGGGCAACCTGCCGTGTTTGATTATATTTTACAGCTGCAGCAGCTGGAAAATCATCCGGAACATGTGCTTGAGCAATTTGCCCAATTGTGTGCCTGCTTCTTTGAGGTGAATTTACGCCTGTTCCGTCTCGGCTTGATGGGCGAAATTCATGGTCAGAACCTGTGTCTGGTGCTTAAACATGGTCAATTTGATGGCCTGATGTTCAGGGACCACGATTCATTGCGTATTTACCTGCCATGGCTGCTGCACAATGGTCTGGATGATCCGGACTATTTAAGCCCGCATGATTTCAGAAATACGCTTTATCATGACTCGGTTGAAGCCTTGCTGTTTTATATCCAGACACTGGGAATTCAGGTCAATTTAGGCTGTATTGTCGAGGCGCTGGCAAAATATTATCAGATTGCAGCACAGCAACTGTGGCACATCTTGGCAGAACAGTTACAACAGGTGCTAACCGGTCTGGATATTGAACCTGAAATTCAAAAGCAGTTACAGGCCCTATTATTTGAATCGCCGCAATGGCCTTATAAACAGCTGATCCGGCCTTTGCTTGAACAGGAGACCCGTATTGGCAGCATGCCATCAGGAATCGGAGAAACCCGAAACCCGCTTTGGCATGTGTTCACTCAATCGGCCTAAATTGCAATGAATATCTGTCACCATACTCAAGCAGCCTTGGCATCGTCTTTTTCGGTGCTGCAACAGCATCTGAAACTGGAAATAGGTTATCAGGACGTGCCTGCCATCACACTGGCAGCGCTGTTCGATGACTCGACCTGTCGGCAGGTATTGCAGGATTTTGCGACACGTATTCATGCCAAAAACCAGAGATGTGCCACCTCATTATTTGTGAAGTACTGGGCCACGTTCTGGATGGTGCCTTTTTTGTACTGTCAGGCTGCATCTTTACCTTTTGTTAAATGGCACTATTCGGCTTTTGTGGTGGAACTGGCTGATTGCTGGCACTGGGACAGGCGGTTGCAACTGGCTGATTCAGCAAGTTACTGCTGCCAGATCATGTCTTTGCCAGCGCTTGAGGCCATGTTGCGACAGTTCAATGACTTGTTACAGCAGCTTGCCAGAGTCGGGCGTGTACCGTATGCCTTGCTCTGGGAAAATGTCGCCGTGCGCGTGGTGCAATTTTACCGATCTTTAGCACAGCAAGAGTTAAGCAACGACATGTACCTGCGACTACAGCAACAACAGCACCTGCTAAAAACCAGAACGGCACAAAGTTTTAACCTGCCGGAAAATCCTTTTCTCAAGCTGTGGAGCAACTGGCATCCCGAATTTAACACCTATATGCGACAAAAGTGCTGCTTCTATTTTCAACTGGAAGACGCAGCACAGGAGCTATGCCGGAATTGTCCATTGCAGCTTAAAAAAACAACAGAGATAAAATCATGAATCAAGCCATTTCGCCCGAATTGCTGGTCGAAGCCTATAAAAATATTGCTACCTCAACCATTGGTCATGTACTGGATCAGGGGCATGTACCTTATGTTTTTCCATTGTCACCTGAACAGCGACTGGTGGGTATTGTAAGAACGGCCCGGCTGCACACCAGAAATGCCAGCCAGTTGCGACAGGTCCTTCTGGCTTGCCAGCCCAATGAGGTACTGCTCATCGACGCCAGATCCGATTTGCAACGTGCCTGCTGGGGAGAGCAAAGAAGTATCGCCGCAATTCATTGTGGACTGGCAGGCGTGGTTGTCCTAGGAGCAATTACAGACCGGCAGGCCTTGTCCCGGCTAAAACTGCCTGTATTTGCACATTCGGTCAGCTGTCTGACGACCCGAAATGAGGGGGAAAGCCTGGTCGAAATGGATATAGCGATCGAGATCAATCAGTTTATTGTGCAATCGGGGGATTTGCTCATTGGTGATGCAGATGGCGTGTTTGTCCTTACGCCAGAGCTGGCCATTCACTATCTGCCACAATTTCAACAGCTGGAACAGGCTGAAAAAATGAAAAAAGACCATTTCTTTAAACAGGAAAGGATAGATGAATACTATTTTTAATAAAAATCATTCTCATTAAAAATTAAATTTAGTATGATGGCGTGCCTTTTGGATATTTTTTGAGTGATAGAAGGGCTCTGGAGAAAAGAGAAAATGAAAGTCAATAATGAGTTTAGGGCAAAACAAGGACTGTTTAAAATGACACCATGTTGCCTGGCTGTTCTGGCCATGTTTGCACAGCATACCTATGCTGAAACTGCGGTATCGGGGGATGTCGCAGTAAGCGCAGAGGCCACATCGAAACCTGTTGCACAATTAGAAAAGATTGTCGTCACAGCAACACGGACACCAAAAAATATTGCAGAGATCGCCGGGACAGTACAGACCATTGACCGTCAGCAGATTGTACAGCAGGCGACTGCTGGCCGTAAGGTTGCCGATGTTTTGGCACAGCTGGTTCCGTCACTTGCAACCAGCAGTGGAACCACCAGTAATTATGGTCAGACCATGCGTGGCCGTAATGTGCTGGTCATGATTGATGGCGTATCACAAACCGGTTCACGTGATGTATCACGTCAACTGAACAGTATTAGCCCGAGCATGATCGAGCGGATTGAAGTGATCTCTGGCGCAACCAGTATTTATGGTTCTGGCGCAACCGGCGGTATTATCAATATCATTACCAAACGTGCAGATACTTCAAAGCCACTTAGCTTTGAAAGTAAAGTGGGCATTACCTCTTCAGATACATTCCGTGGGGACGGATTGGCTTATGAAGTTGGTCAATCGGTGTCGTTTAAACAGGGCAATGCTGATGGTTTTCTCGGGGCAAATTTTACCAGTCGCGGCTCTCAGTTTGATGGTAATGGCAACCGTATTTCTCTTAGTCCTTGGCAAGGCAGTACCATGGACAGCGATACCATTGATGTCAATGGACGTTTGAATGTTAACCTGACCGATCAGCAAAGCCTGAGCTTTGGGGCACAATATTATAAAGATAAGCAAGATACAGATTACGGCCCGGACTATTCATATTTGCCGACTACGGGTACAAGTAACGATATGGGGACTCCAAGCTATAAAGCCATTAAAGGTCTGAAGCTGAGCAAACCGTTATTTACTGAACGCTATGCGGTAAATTCGCAATATCAGAATCAAGATTTCCTCGGTCAGGTATTGAATGTGGAAGCCTACTATCGAAATGAAAAATCAAGATTTTTCCCGTATGGCTTAGCCACAAAATCAGTCAAGACGGTAAATCAGTCACAATCTGAAATCGAAGTTGCAGGCCTACGCTCAACCATGCAATCAGATTTTAATATTGCCGACCGGGATCTGAAACTAACTTATGGCCTTGATTATGATTGGGAAAAAGACAAACAGTATATTGATATTCTGGCAACTCAATATCCTTATCTGGTCTATACCCCAACAGGTCAGCGTAAAGGCTATGGGCCAGATACTGAAATCCAGAATATTGGCGCTTTTGTCCAAGGTGACTATGCCATTAATGATCAGTTGAATATTCAGGCAGGTGTCCGTTATCAATATATTCAAGCCGATACGGACGCTTATATTCCAAGCCGTGAGTCGAATAAGGTACCAGCAGGTTCAACTCATGATGATAAACCGCTATTTAATTTAGGGGTGGTATATAAACTGAGTGATATACAGCAAGTCTATGCAAACTTTTCACAAGGTTTTAGCTTCCCTGATGTGCAGCGCATGCTCCGAGATGTATCAACCTTTACGGTTTCAACCTCGAACTTGCAACCGATTACCGTAAATAGTTATGAACTGGGCTGGCGTCTAAATCAGGAGGATGGGTTAAATCTGGGGCTAACCGGCTTTTATAATACTTCTGATAAAACTGTTCAGTTTAATAACCGGGCAGCCAAAATTGTAGATACAGATCAACGAATTTATGGTGCAGAAGCAACTGTAAGTTATCCATTTATGGATGATTATAAAGTGGGTGGAACCTTGGGGTATACCCGTGGTCAATATAAAGATGCTGCAAATCAGTGGCATGAACTCAATTCATTTGCAGTCGCACCAGTAAAAGGTACCTTATTTGCCGAGTGGAATAACGATGAAGGGTATGGTCTGCGTGTGCAGATGCAGGCTATTAAGGGAACCAGCAAAGCCTATAATGATGATCGTGATTTAATTGCGAAAGCCAATGCAAGTCAGGACAAGGCATTTCAGGCAGCCGTAAAAGCCGATGCCAATACAGCTGCAAAAATTAAAGGATATGCGACCATGGATGTACTAGGACATGTTCCAGCCTGGAAAGGTCGTGTAGATTTTGGCGTATATAACGTTTGGGGTTTGCAATATAATACGGTATTTGCCCAGCAGGCAGCGGTTTCTAATAGTAATCCGTTGCTGGCCATTCCTGCTGAAGGCCGGACTTATGGCTTAAGCTATACCTTTAATTATTAATTGTGAACAAGAAATATCTGCTTTTGCAGATATTTCTTGTTTCTGTTCAGGCTATTACAGGTGCAGGCAATACGGATGAGCCATTCAGAACAACAAGAAACCTTTAACTTAACCTATCGCAACGTTTTTTTTACCTGTCTGGCCGCCTACAGTTATAGCTCTTGGCTAAGCATGGTTCTGGTCGACTGGCTTCCTTTTGCCAAGGCTGAAAATGTGTATTTTGCCGTTTTCCTGAGTTTCCTCTTTTTTATCTTTTACGTGATACTAGTCAGTGCAATCGTCTCCAGACGCTGGTTCTGGATCATCAATAGCTCGGGCATATTATTACTGGCAAGTTACTGGCTATTGCGCAAGTGGGGAAGCAGTTAAGATGGGCTTTCGTCAAATTCAGGCCATTCTGCATCGCTGGTTTGGCATCATGGTTCTGTGGGTCATCTTTTTTATTTTCCTGACAGGTTCAATTGCCTATTTCCGTACAGAAATAAATATCTGGTCACAACCTGAGGCGCTCAGCCAGATTCAGAGCCTACCGACTCCCCAGACTTCGGCACAAACAGCGTTTAACTATCTCAACCAGCATGCCGCTGATGCAAAAAGATGGCGCGTAACGGTGGCCAATGAACGTATGCCGGTCAATCTGCTTCAATGGCAGGATCAGACAGGTAAACACCAGCAATTGCAAAATCCCGTGACAGGAGAGTTACTTAATCCTGTACGCCAGACCTTGGCCGGCGATTTCTTTTTTAAACTGCATTACACCCTCTATCCACTCCCGGGCCAGATCGGGAGTTTTATCGTGGCAATTGTCGCCCTGATCTTACTGATCAGTTTAATCACGGGTGTGATCACGCATAAAAAAATCATTAAAGAATTTTTTGTGTTCCGGGCATTTAAGGGCCAGAGAAGCTTGCTTGATCTACATCATATTACAGGTGTGGTGACATTTCCTTTTTATCTGGTGATGGCATTTACCGGGCTACTGATTCTGTTTTATCTGGTGTTGCCGTGGGGACTATCCAAGCACTATGCTCAAGACGGTATTCCCCAGTTCTATAACGAGATGCAGTTTCTAAAGATGGCAAAACCACAGGTATCTTCATCTCAGCACAACATGCAGCCATTTGAGCGTTTTCTTCAACAATTGCCCGCGCAGGTACAAACAGGCGCAATACTCGATAAATTTGAAGTACAGAAACCCAATACGCCAGAGGCCATGATCACCTTTGACTATAATTATCAAAATATTATTACCTTAAATACGCCACAATATGTTTTTGCAGCCGATACGGCCGAGCCACTGGCTCAACCCCGAAATTTAAGTGCCATTGCACAACTGGCTTCAGCATCTTACGGGATTCATCTGGGTTATTTTGCCTCTTACTGGATGCGTCTGATTTTGTCTGTGATGGGGATTGTGGGGTGTGTGATGCTGGCAGCCGGTGCTTTGCTGTGGCAGAAAAAACGCATGAAAGAAGCGCATGCTTTTAGCTACAAGCTGGTACAGCATCTTAACTTTTTTACTTTTCTGGGGCTACCGTTTGCCTGTGCCAGTTATTTACTGGCGGGCCGGCTGTTACCAGCCGCATTTGAACCAAGAATAACCTATGAAGTCTCGGTCTTTTATCTGAGCTGGCTGTTGAGCTTGCTGATCAGTCTTATATTGCCTGGCCGGACTGCTGTATTGGTTTTGCTGACAGTCACAGCCCTGGCTCTGTGGTTGATTCCATTTAGCAGTTTTATGTTCATTCCTGAGGCCGCCTTGTGGCAAAGTCTCCTCCATATGCGTTGGGCACTGGCCGGAGTCGATTTAGCATTGATACTGCTTGGGGGACTTTATCTGGGAGCAATATATTTTTACCGGGTCCGGTTTGATTCTGCAGGAGCCACCAAATGAGCCTTGCCGCATTATTCTGGGCAATAGTCGCCTTCATGCAAGGTTGCCTGCTGAGTCAATATGGACAAAAACAACTGCAATATGTCTGGTTAAATCAAACCCGGAAAAAGCTGTTAGGTTTTTCTGCCCTTATTTTTCTAGCAGGGTCTTTGGGCCTGAATTGCTGGCATGAGGGCAGTTCGGTGGGCCCACTCAGCTGGTTATTTGTCATTTTGCCCGCAGCCTTCTTTTTACAGCTGTTCAGCTTTTACCTGCTTAGAACATATTTTATCCAGCTCTGGTTGGCTGCAATGCTTGTTGCCATATTTTTTAGTGTTAGTAGTTGGTCCAAGGGGTAACAGGGCTTCGTGATTTCGCCCTGTTGCGGTTTTGTTTTATTAACAAAAAACCAGAAAAAGAAATTTTCCGTCTTAATAAAATTGATTATCATTATCATCTACTATTAAAGGCAAGGAATCTCTGCATGCTTACACTGTCACAAAAACTTCCAGATTATTTTGAATATCATGAAGACGGGACACAATATTACCTGCGACAGGTTCAATACCCGCAAGATATTCCTTTATTACATCAATGGATGCATGAGCCACATGTGATTCCACAATGGCAACTGAACAAGCCGGAGCTTGAGCTGCAGGTTTATTTTGACAAAATGCTGGCCGATGACCATCAACGCTTAATGATTGTAGGCATCAATGGCAAGGATGTGGGGTATACCGAAATTTATGAAGGCAAGCGGGATCGTTTAGGTCGTTATTATGACGGCGACGATAATGATCTGGGCTGGCATTTACTGTTTGGCGACAAATCGGTTTTTGGCAAAGGCTTTTTAAGACCAACCATCCGTTTAATCAGTTTCTATATTTTTGAAAATTCGCCTGCACATAAAATTGTGGGAGAGCCTGACCATACCGTAAAGCCGTATGCCGCCGTTGTTGCTGATCTTTGCTATGAAAGCCAGCGTCTTATTCCGATGCCGGAAAAAACGGCGATGCTGTATTACTGTTTTAGAGATGCGTTTTACAACAAATTCGGCGAATACTATACCGCTTCACAACAGCAGCAGGCTCAAGATTTAAGCCTGACTTAAACTGAATTAAGACTTTAACTTTATATAGGCCTCAACGTGTGTTGAGGTTTTTTTATTTATACATCTTGAGTGAATAATAAATAATATATTGTTTTATAAAACAAAAAGTTTCTATCTATAACAAAATAAAAGATTGTGATTGGATGTTTTTATGAATATCATAAATTAATTACGAATAGAGTAATAATGGATTGAAAAATTATAGTTAAAGCAACATGGAGAGGGAATAACCATGAAAGAAGTTGCGTTAAATGATCTGATTGACCAGCAAAACATCAGTTCTTATCAAAAATTTATTCTGTTGACCTGCTTATTATTGATGATCATGGATGGCTACGATATTCAGGCCATGGCCTATGCCGCCCCGATGATCATAGAGGCGTGGGGCGTCGAAAAAACCATGTTAGGTGTGGTGTTCAGTGCTAGTTTATTTGGACTGTTTGTCGGTTCATTTGTGTTGAGCTCACTATCGGACCGTTATGGCCGCCGTCCGGTCTTGTTGATTTCTACCGTGACATTTTCTGTATTGATGTTAGTCACACCGCATGTTGCCAATCTGGAACAGCTTGCGCTCATACGCTTTATCACCGGTATTTTCTTGGGCGGCATCATGCCCAATGCCATGGCCTATAGCTCTGAAATTGTGCCCAGCAAATATCGTATTTTAACCATGATGGTGATTTCCTGCGGCTATACCGTGGGGGCCATGCTGGGTGGCGCGATCTCTGCTTTACTTACGCCCATAGGCGGATGGCCGGCCATTTTCTATTTTGGCGGTATTATTCCGCTGCTCCTTTTCTTTATCATGCTGTTTAAGTTACCAGAATCATTGTATTTCTTAGGAGAAAATAAAAAGAATGAAACAACGGTTCTATTCTGGCTGAAGAAGTTTTATCCGGCACTGGAACTCAACACAGCGATCCAGATAATTGGCAATATCGGCCCTAAAAGCAAAAACTCACCTTTGGAATTATTTAAAAATAAGCGTGCTGTTTTTACCTATTCGATCTGGGTGATCAGTATCCTGAACATGATCAGCCTGTATTTTCTGGCCAACTGGTTACCGACCTTATCCAAAGAGTCCGGCCTGTCCTTGAATCAGGCCATGATGATTGGCTCAACCTTACAGCTGGGCGGTACCATTGGCAGTATTGTGATGGGATTAAAAATTGACAAGATCGGGTTTTATAAGGTCTTGGTCCCGGTCTTTATGGTGGCAGTGGTCAGTGTGGCCTTGATTGGTTATTCGGTCAGTCATATTGCCTTACTGTTTGTGATTATCTTTATTGCCGGTTTTGCCATTGTGGGTGGTCAACCTGCCATCAATGCATTATCTGCAAGTTACTATCCGGTGTCATTACGCACCACAGGGGTGGGCTGGAGTATCGGGATTGCCCGTTTAGGTTCCGTCATCGGGCCATTATTTGGCGGCTATCTGGCTAAATCGCTGGTCATCACCCATTTATTTGTGATTGCAGCCGTTCCGTCGTTATGTGTGATCATGATGTTGCTGGTTCAGGCCAGATATAGGGCAGAGGCCTGAACAGGGGCCGTGCTCTGCAGTTTTTATTGCACCATGTAATCTGTTGTTGGGCAGCAGAGCAAATCAGGCATTACAAATGTTTTATTCTCCACTTTTCGCCTGTACCCGTTGGAGCATGATTATACTGCTGTATATTTTACACAAGAAAATGACTAAAAAACATTCATTGTTTTGCAGGATATGCAAGCCATCTTTACAAATTTAGTCAACTATAGCGCTAAAAAAATTAATAGCAGAGTGTTTTTTAATCATATTTATTTCATTTGTTTACCGTTGCAAATTTGCCCTGTTTTTTTGGTTAACCTAATACATGCAATAACAAAACCAAGGAGTAAAGATGCTGATTTTTCATGACTATCCTGTTCAAGGAGCACTTTTTGACATGGATGGTACGATGTTTGATACCGAGCGATTACGCTTTCAGACCTTGAAACAGGCATCTCTGGAACTCATTGGACAAGAATTTTCAGATGAATATTTAATGCAGTGTCTCGGGCTCAGCGCACAGGCGGCAGCACAGCTTGCCCAGACCTTTTATGGCGAAGATATTCCTTATCACGCCATCCGGAAACGTGCAGATGAACTGGAGCTGGAGTCGGTTCGTCATCACGGGGTACCGATAAAAAAAGGCCTGATTCAGGTCCTGGAACGTTTGCGTAAGTCTGGCTTACGCATGGCTGTCGCCACCTCCAGCCGTCGTGCCATTGCTGAAGAATACCTGATCAATGCCAATGTCTATAAATTTTTTGATCTACTGGTGTGTGGGGATGAAGTTGAAAAAGGTAAACCGCATCCTGAAATTTTTATCAAGGCCGCCCAGAAACTGAATGTGCAACCGCAACAATGCCTGATGTTTGAAGATTCGGAAAATGGCATCTGCTCAGCCTGTGATGCAGGTGGGGTTACTATTTTATTTAAAGACATCAAAGAACCGAATGACAGCATGCTGGCCAAGGCAAATTTCTATTATCAGGATATGTATGAATGCCTGAATGCGCTGGACCAGTATATTCCTGAAATGGGCATGCCACAGTTGCAAGAACCATTTCCACAAAGTATCAATCAGCTTACGGTCGGGATACATGGTTTTGGTGCCATTGGTGGGGGCTATCTGGCACAGGTACTGTCACATTGGGACGGTTTTACCAGACCTAAACGTATTCTTGCTTCTACCCGAAACCGGCTATATCTGGAATCGGTCAACAGCTTCGGCAGTTACAGTATCCGCTATGGCCAATCTTCTTATGATGAGCGGATTGAAAACCTGACCGTGATTGATGCCGATAATCAGCAGCAAATGCTGGAGATGTATATGCATTCCAGCCTGATCGCACTTTGCCTGCCTGAACAGGCGATTGCATCCGAAGCCAAAATGATTGCCAAAGGACTATTGGCACGCTTCATGTCACAGAACACGCAGCAACATGAGCCGGTTACTTTTCTGATTATTTTGAATAAAGTCTGTGCAAAATATCTGGTTCTGAAAAATATCCGTGAAGCTTTGCTTGAAATTACCGATGAAGATATTGCAGAGCATATTCTGAGTGAGCACTATTTTTGCGATACCGTCGTGAATCGTATGGTGGCCAAGCTGACCGATCAGGCCCTGTATCGTCAGCTCAATATCAAGCACCGTTTATTCAAACAATATCAATCTGACCTGAATGATGAGTCCATCGAGCTTTCAGATGAAACCGCACTGACCGAGAAACAGGAACAGCAAATGACCAGCTGTCTGGCAGACATGCGTGGTCAATTTCAGGCCGGCCAGTTTTTGCAGAATATGGATCTGATCCTGTTCCACAGTGAAACCGATATGCCGATTTATGTGGAAAATCGCAGTCCGCTCCTGACCAAGATGCGACAAATGATTCTGGTAGAGCAAATCTCCGATATCCAGATCATTAAGAACCGTTTGTGGAACGGCTGCCATGCCATGACCGCCTGGTATGCCGCCATGCATGGGCATGACATGATCGGGATAGCCATGGCAGATAACACCATCAGGAAATATGTAGAGCAGTTGGTTGAGGAGGTCAAGTTAGGTCTGGCCAATATTGTGCCCAATCAGGCCAAAGAGCTGGACCGGATGGCTGAAAGTTTTCTGAACTCTTGCCGTTCAGCCTATAAAGATACCTGTGAACGGGTGGCACGCGATCCTCTCCGCAAGCTCGGGTTCAATGAGCGTGTCTTGGGAAGTCTGGAAAATCATATCCAGCAGCAACTGCCTTATCAAAACATTTTGCAGGGGGCGATCTATGGTTATGTGTATGCATTAAAGCGGCTGGAAATTGCCGAGCTGGACATTGTTCAGCATATCCGTAAGCATGTGGAAATGATGGATCTGACCATAAGCCAAAAGCAAGCATTGCTCGATGCGCTTTATCAGGGCATCCAGACCGAATTGAGGGAGCTTCGCTTTGCTACGCATGTGAATGAATTTAATGCCCAGTCTGTGCCGGTATAGCATTCAGCCGGCAAGTCGCCGAGATGAACTGACACAGTATTAAATCAATGTAATGGTGTGATCTGCCATTCTGTGCAGGCTTATGTTTTAATGAGGATATTCTATAGTTTACTGATCATCCTCTTGTGCGATTGAAACCCTCAACCTTGCTGTGTCCGACCGAAGACCGGGACTATCCTGAATGGCATCATGGCCGCTCAGACTACGGATTGTGGTATGTGGAAATTGAACAGCCAGAGCTAATTCAGTATCTAGACCAGATGCGGTTGCACTTTTCAGACTTGCTGCTTCCTAATCATCGCCAATATCACATGACCTTATTTGTGTGCGGATTTATGACAACAGCCAAAAAACAATATAATGATGATTTTCTGGTTCAGCAATTACAGCAGCAGATCAAACGACTTGAAGCCTTACAGCTCAATGCTTTTCAGCTGGAAATCACACAGATTGATAGCTTTAGCAGTGCCTTGTTCCTAGAGATTACAGATCGGGAGGGTGTACTCGCTCAAATTCGTCAACAACTTGCTTTGGCTAGTGATGAGATTGCTGCACTTGAATATTGCCCGCATATTACTTTAGGTGTGTACCGTGATGCTGGGTCAAGTGATACGGTATTGCAGCGGATACAACAACTTCCTCTAAAAAACCTAAAGATTCAGGTGAAAAAACTGACTTTCGGCTATTATAAGGCACAGATTTTACAGGGTTTACTGTATCCTTATCAGCAAATTGAATTAGGTTAGATATGTTGCAACTGATTTTAGGGGGCGCTCGCTCGGGCAAAAGCCGTTTGGCAGAGCAAATCGCCAAGGATTCGGGTTTATCCGTCATTTATATTGCAACAGCGCAGGCACTGGACGATGAAATGCAGCAGCGGATCGAACATCATCGACAGCAACGTCCTGATCATTGGCAAGTGTGCGAAGAACCGGTTGATCTTGCTGACCGGCTTTTGCAATGTGACCAGCCTAACCAGCTGATATTGGTGGATTGCCTGACCTTGTGGCTGACCAATTTGCTGCTGGCTGAAGACCCGGCACTACAGCAACAGCAAACCGAAAAACTTTTGGCAGTTCTGCCGCAGTTACAATCAAAAATCATTCTGGTGAGCAATGAAACGGGGCTGGGCGTTGTGCCCATGGGGCAAATCAGCCGCCGTTTTGTCGATGAAGCCGGCCGTTTACATCAGGCTCTAGGCCAAATCGCCAATAAGGTCATGTTTTGTGTAGCAGGCTTTCCAATGATTTTAAAAGATGAGAAATAACATGACTGAACAAACACAATGGTTTTTAGCTGCCGTACAACAACCTAATTTAGATGCCAAACAACAAGCCGAACAACGTCAACTGCAACTGACCAAGCCTACGGGTGCATTGGGTGATCTGGAGCAGATTGCTGTTGAGCTGGCAGCCTTGCAAGGCACAGTCCATCCCCAGATTCAGCATCCCTGGATTACAATCTTTGCTGGTGATCATGGCATCGTTGCAGAAAATATTTCGGCTTATCCGCAAGCAGTGACCCGTCAGATGCTACAGAACTTTGCAACAGGCGGTGCAGCGATCAGTGTCATTGCCAGACATCATCATGCCCATTTACAGGTGGTAGATTGTGGCACGGTCGGTGAAGCCTATGATTATGTGGGGGTTGAACGGCACTGTATCCGTGCTGGTACTGCCAATTTTACCCAGCAGGCTGCAATGACGGAACAGGAGTGCTTAGCCGCCTTGCAACTGGGTAAAGACAGCGTTGACCGCGCCAAAGCTCAAGCTGCCGATATTTTTATTGCGGGTGAAATGGGCATCGGCAATACCTGCTCGGCTTCAGCACTGGCATGTTTACTGTTAAATGAAAATGCCGCGCAACTGACAGGTGTGGGTACAGGCATTAATAACCAGCAGCTACAACATAAAATTTCGGTTATTGATCAGGCCATCCAGCTTCATCGGGCCAGTGTTGCTGATGATGCCTTAAAAATCTTGGCAGCTGTTGGTGGTCTGGAAATTGCAGCAATGACGGGGGCTTATATCCGTTGTGCACAACTGGGTCTGCCCATTGTGGTGGATGGTTTTATCAGTTCGGTTGCAGCCTTGTGTGCAGTGCGCATCCAGCCACAGTCTCGGGCATGGATGCTGTTTGGACATCAATCGGCTGAATATGGGCATCAGCGTGTGCTAAAAGCCTTAGAAGCCCAACCGATTTTAAATATGAATTTACGGCTGGGTGAAGGCAGCGGTGCAGGTGCTGCATTGTCCATGCTTCAACTGGCTTGTGTGTTGCATAACCAGATGGCGACCTTTGCTGAGGCAGCGGTGACCGGTGAAAAAGTTGCACCTTGATTTATTAAGACATGGTGCAACCACACTGAGCCATACCTTGCGTGGCCATCTGGATGATGCACTGACAGAACAGGGCTGGTTGCAAATGCAATCGACCATCCAGCGAGCAATGGATGCCGGGATGGAATGGGATGTGATTATCAGCTCGCCCTTGCAGCGCTGCCAAAAATTTGCGGCAGCATTAGCCGAACAACTCGAATTGCCCTTACGACTTAATGCTGATATCAAGGAAATGTATTTTGGCGATTGGGAGGGCGTTTCCACCCAAACTATTTATGAAAATGAACCTGAGTTATTGGCAAATTTCTGGCAATTTCCAACGCAATATCATGCGCCGAATGGGGAGTCATTGAATCAATTCCAACAACGTGTTCTGCATGGTTTTAATGAAATTTATGTTCAAATGCAGCAGCATCAATGGCACAAGGCCTTGATTGTGACACATGGTGGCGTGATCAAGTTGCTGACTTGTCTGGCACGGCAGCATAAACTGGATGATCTATTAACTATGCCCGCAGCGTTAGGAAAGCTGTATGCTTTCAACTTGGCCCAGATTGACAGTAAAATTCATTTCGATGAAAAAAGCGCAACCCGGTAGGGATTGGGGCTTGTCCGGTTTTATAGCGCGTGTAATCGAACTGTCATTAGCGCTGCCTATGATACACAACAATTTCTTAAGCTATAACCAGAATCAATCATGAAGATGCTATTAAAAAGCAGTGTGTTATGCGTGAGCATTTTATTGGCGGCCTGCAACAACGATGACCATCAACACAACCAGTCCTCAACAGAAACCGGTACACCAAGCAAATACTATCAAACCAAAACCCCTTATCAGCCTCAGCAAAACCTAAATAAATATGAAGCCATTCCATCAGGCTTCCAGCCAGTATTTACCGAACTGGTGGCTCGTCATGGTTCGCGCGGTTTATCCAGTATCAAATATGATCTGGCGCTGTATAACCTTTGGAAACAGGCCAAGGCTGAACAGGCACTTACGCCGTTAGGGGAACAGCTTGGGGCTGATCTGGAAAGCATGATGAAGGCCAATATCCTGCTGGGTTATGGAGTAGAGGGCATTCGTCAGTTCGGCTATGGTAACGAATCCATGACCGGTATTCAGGAGCATCGTGGAATTGCAGACCGGTTACTGCAACGCTTGCCTGAGTTATTTAAAACGGCGTCAACCCAGCCTGCCTCAATACTGGTACAAAGCTCGGGTGTAGACCGTGCAGTAGATAGTGCAAAATTTTTTACTGCCGAGCTGATCAGACAGCAACCGGCTTTGAAGGCACAGATTACACCAGCTTCATATACCAGTCTGGCTAGCAGTAGCGTACCTTCGGTTGAAGATGGCGGCGTTGATCGTTTTAAACTGTATTTTCATAGCTTGAATCCAGACAACGATCTGGCTCAACCGTTATCTGTTTCACAGCAGGCCATCTATGATGCCAGTCAGGCCTATCAGCAGTTTGAAGAAGACAATGCAGATCTGGCCAGTAAGCTGGCTGAACTGGCTACCCATCATCAGGCAGAGCAGATCGCCATGAATGTGCTGAAGCCGATTTTTAAGCCGGAATTTATTCAGAAACTGGGAAGCGCGGGCTATAGTTTTAGTAATAGCGGCACATATACCGTAACAGCGCCAAATGGGGAAAGCATCACTGAAAAAGGCAAGGGCAAAAACACCATCGCCAGTGCAGTGGATGCAGCAGCATACCTGTATGAACTGTATTCAATTGCTGGGGGCATGCAGACAGAGCTAAAAAATGTTGATTTCGATAAATACATGCCAGTTGAAGCGGCAAAATTCTATGCCGAATTTAACGATGCCAATGATTTTTATAGTAAAGGGCCTAGTTTTACCGAATCGGATAAAGTGACCAGTGCAATTGCTCAAGGCTTAAAACAGGATTTGTTTAAACAGGTCGATGCGATTGTGGAAAAGCAACAGACACATCGTGCGGTATTACGTTTTGCCCATGCCGAAATCTTCATTCCATTGGCGACCAGTTTAGAGTTGCTCGATATGATGCAACCTTTACCTTTACGCCAAACCTATAGTTACAATGGCAGCGCTTGGCGAGGCGAGGTGGTATCCCCAATGGCAGCGAATTTACAGTGGGATATTTATCAAAACAAGCAAGGCACAACCTTGGTAAAAATGTTCTATAACGAGAAAGAAACTTTGTTTAAGCCGAGTTGTAACTACGCACGTTATGGAAATAGCCGTTTTTATTATGATTATTTAAAGCTGAAACAATGTTATCAAATTCAATAAACTAAGATATTCAGCCGTTTCATTCGGGAATAGCCTTGCTATTCCCGATTTTATTTCTTCATAATCCATGCATGATAAATCTGATTGAGTTGAGCTGTTTCGCATGACACCTTTCTGGATTGCCTTGCAATTTCTGACAGTTTTGCCCATTGAACTTAAAGTACTGCCTGATGCAAGGCAAAATGGCCAGTCCTTACTATTTTATCCTGTGGTCGGCCTGTTGCTCGGACTGGTTTTATTTGCAGTTGCAATGCTATTGGCAAAGCTGCCTGTCATCTTGAGTGCTGCCTTGGTTTTAGTGCTATGGATCTGGCTGACGGGAGGATTACATCTGGATGGTCTGGCAGATACGGCAGACGCATGGGTGGGTGGTTTTGGTGATCCGGAACGTACCCTGAAAATCATGAAAGACCCGGCTTGCGGGCCAATCGGGGTGCTGAGTTTAGTCGTTGTCTGTCTGCTGAAATTTGCTGCACTGTATGTCTTGCTGGAGCAAAAGCTTGATCTGTTTTTAATCATACTGCCGATGCTTGGGCGTAGTGTACCATTGTTTTTCTTTCTCACTACGCGCTATGTACGCGCACATGGACTTGCCAGTTCATTGCTTGAAAATCTACCCAAAACGGCCTTATGGATGTTTTTTGTCATTACAATAGCATTGCTTTGTATGTTTTATTGGGCCGGATTGTTTGCTATGGCTGCCTTTTTGTTCATTCTCTTTTATTTACGCAGGTGCTTTATAAAGCGCATTGGCGGGTTTACCGGAGATACCGTTGGCGCTGCGATCGAGCTGGCCGAGACCGGCCTGATATTGAGCTTCGTGGTTGCCTCATTTTATCTGCGGGTTTAAAGATATGGCCGCTAGCGAAGCCATATCTTGTCGTGATTATTTTCCAAAGTGATAACTTAAGCCCAAGAGATAGGTTCGTGGTGCAGCAGGCGTATAACTGGCCTGATTATTACTAAACGAAGTACTTTCTGCATAATGCTTATCTGTGGCATTCAGGATTTGCCCATAAATCTCATAGGCATTTTTACGATAATTGGCACGCAGATTTAATAAAGTATGACCATCATATTTTTCCGTATTGGCATCATTGATCCAGTAAGAACCTACATAAACGGCTTCTGCGGACAATAGTAGCTCCGGTATTGGCTTGATCTGGTACTCAAGCGTACCAAATGCCTGAGGCGCACTTGGCATGGTATTGCCGCTGTAATCGAGTGTGCTTGAAGGTTGAAAAGTTTTGTATTCATGGCGTGCAAAGCTACCAGAAAGCTTTAGACGCTGGGCATATTGATCGCTGAATGCCCAGGTTCCACCAATTTCTATTCCCTGATGCAAGGTTTTACCTGTATTGCGCGGTTCACGGGTATTATCCGGTTTGGTGTAGTTGATGACCTCATCTTTGCCTTGTAAACGGTATAAGGTGATTTCCCCATCCAGACGATTATCCAGTATCTGGAAACGGATACCTGCATCGATATTGTTAAAGGTGGCCTCTTTCAGGTTTGGGGTCACCAGATTGGCGCCGTACAGACTGCTGACTTCTGGCGGTACAAAACCTTGTGACCAGTTACTATAGATGTCCATGGCCGGGCTAAGGTTCCAGACAAAACCGACTTGAGGGCTGGCCTTATGAAAGCTACGTGTTTCATCTGGGGCACCCGTGATTTTTGAAGGTGTCAATTTATTTTCATAGTCATAACTGATCCAGTCATAGCGTGCTCCTCCGACCAGATTTAATACAGGTAAAACCTGCCAGTTTGCCTGGGCATAAATCGCCTGATTATTGACGTCAACATTAAAATCCCGTAATAACTGACGCTGTTTATAACCTGTATAAACCAGGCTGTCCGGATCACGAAAAACCTCGATATCATTGGTTTTGGCCTGATTGGGGGAGTGATCTGCCATGGCCCCGACAATCAGTTTGACCTGATCTAGCGTAGCTGAATGCTGCATGTTTAAGCCATAGGACTGGAAGGCATTTTCTGTTGTTTGCCCGCTATAGGTACCGGTCGGTTTCCCATTTTTGATATCGGTGCGGATGCTGTAGCTTGGGTTCTGTTCCGTTGTATTATTACGGTAATACACGGTGAACTGACTTTGTTGCTGATCACTCCACTGGTGGTTGAGCTGTGAAGAAATACGGGTCGCCTCAACCTTGCGATCAGTAAAGGTCTGATAGCTATAGCCTGGACGTTTACGGTAATCTTCCAGATTGAGGTTACCGGTCATGTCGGCCTGCAGATGGCTGTAGCTGACAATATTCTTGAGTTGGGTGGCATCCGAAATGTGCCAGTCATGTCGCAAGGTGATGCTCTGCTTGTTACTTTGTGCGTGGTCTTGCCAGCTATCGCCTCGATCACTGGCATAGGCCGAAAGCCTTAAACCGTGTTCACCCCAATCGCTATCAAAGGTATTGGATGCACCAACATCGACACGGCGATATCCTTCAGAACTGGCACTGATACCAAGATCGGCTGTAGGGTTAGCACTGGGTGCTTTGGTCAGGAAATTGATGGTTCCACCAATTGCATTGCTACCATATAAGCTACTGGCAGGGCCGCGTAAAATTTCGATGCTATCAATGCCCGCCAGATTCACTTCATATAAGGCATTGTGGTTAAACACACCCACGGGGCGAATCGAAATCCCATCTTCCAGATATTGATACACTGCTGCCGTGGTCATCGGCTGGCGAATCGACATCATATGCTGTTCATTGCCCAGGTCATTCATTAATACACCCGGGGTCTGATTCAACACCTGTCCAATGAATGTTGCATGTCGATCGTCAAGCTCCGTGCTGTCGATTTTACTGATTGCAGCAGGGGTATTATTGATCGATTCACCTTCGCGGCTGGCAGTTACCACAATGGTAGCCAAGGTTTTGGTGCCAGAAGGTGCAGTTTCAGCAAAGGTAGTGCTGCTGTAGCCAACAGACAGGCACGCAGCCGTTAATACGGATAAACGGAATTGAGTATTCATGTTGAACTCTATAAAAAGCAAGAATGAGGTACCACCGTCATTGACGGGGCACGAAATAAAATTTGCGATTTATAAAGCGAGTGGCGGGGCCTGTTTGATCGGGAAAATATAGAAGATACGGGCGATGTGCAGATCTTCTGTCCACGCATGGCACAGGCAGCGAACGCGACTAAACCAGGCCAGTAGAAATACAATAATAAATGCAATGAGCGGTACAAGAGCAGCGGCATCGAGACCATGGGAACATAAAGGACAATGCTTCATGATCTGGCTTGCAAGCGCAAAAACCTGTTGTGCATATTCACTCAGTTGAGCATGTTTGCCGTGTAGCTGTGTTCCGTGATGCGTATCGTGCATGCTCATGCTATGTGGATGGTGACCTGAATGTGTCTGGGCCATCAATGTGGTATTTTGGATTTCTGTGACCTGGCAATGACTGGGCATTGCATAAAGTGCAGGGACGACGCCTGTATGGACCATCGTTGGTAAGAAGATGTGCCAGAGTAAACAAAGCACAGCAACCGCACCGAGACTGGCACGCCACTGAAGCAAATGTTGACGAAAACTGGACTTCATATCAGCGATACGTCGTAGGGAAAAAGTGGCAGCAGTATAATCAAAAAAACAGGGGAGTTCAAAAGATATCAGCCTGTTTCAAAACAAAAAAACAGGCTCATAAGAACCTGTTTTATATCTATTTAAAGATTAACGATTGGGTAAAACATCTTTTAATGCTTCATGCATTTCAAGTAATGCTTTTTCGGTGGTTTCCCAGTCAATACAGCCATCCGTTACTGATTTACCGTATTCAAGATCACACAGGTTTTCAGGGATATCCTGACGGCCACCTTTTAAGTGACTCTCCACCATAATACCAACAATGGATTTGTTACCATCCAGAATTTGCTCTGTAATGTTTTTCAACACCAAAGGCTGTAAGTACGGGTCTTTATTTGAATTGGCATGGCTGGTATCAATCATGATCTTGTTGCTGACTTTGGCTTTTGCCAACGCTGCTTCTGCTTCTGCAACAGAAGTTGCATCATAGTTTGGTTTGCCGTTACCACCACGCAAGACTACGTGTGCGTAAGGGTTACCTTTGGTATTGATAATTGCAACCTGACCATTTTCATTCAGGCCCAGGAAGCTATGACCATGTTTAACCGATTGCATGGCATTGGTCGCAACAGTCAGGCCGCCATCAGTACCGTTCTTGAAGCCAACAGGTGATGAAAGACCAGAAGACATTTCACGGTGAGTCTGGCTTTCAGTGGTACGTGCACCAATTGCAGACCATGAAATCAGGTCCTGATAATATTGTGGCGAGTTCGGATCAAGTGCTTCAGTGGCACATGGCAGACCTTTTTCGTTCAATTCAAGCAAAAGTCCACGGCCGATATGCAAACCCTTTTCGATATTGAATGAATCATTCATGTCCGGATCGTTGATTAAGCCTTTCCAGCCCACCGTAGTACGCGGTTTTTCAAAATATACACGCATCACCAGATACAAGGTGTCTTTTACTTTTTCGCTCAGCACTTTCAGGCGATCTGCGTATTCATGTGCAGCTTTAGGATCATGGATTGAGCATGGGCCAATGACAACAAACAGACGTTTGTCCTTGCCATCTAAAATATTACGTACAGTTGCACGTCCTTGTAACACAGTTTGAGACGCAGCCTCCGATAATGGCAAATCCGCTTTCAGTTCTGCTGGGGTAATCAGCGTTTGAATGCTTTTAATATTTACATCATCGATATCGGGCTGGGAAACTGGATTTGACTGTAGAGTATTCATTGCTGTCACAAATTCAATCGAAAGAAGAGGTTATTTTGTCTGCGAATATAGCATGAAATGCCGACCGGTTAACTAGCCATAACGATAATTTATCTGGAAAGCATCGGCATTTTTCAGCTTAAACAGGTGTTGCTGCATCAGTGGCTGGCTGCACGACCACAGCCTGCTGTGTCTCAACTGGCTTGGGCTTGGCCTTTACCGGGTTTACAATAAAGTTCACACCCAGGGCAAACAAGGTAATCCCGAGAATTTTACGAATCATTCTTTCCGGCATGCGTGAGCTGATTAAGGTCCCGATAATGATGGCAGGAATTGAACCGACCAGTAACCACATCAACAGGCTAAAGTCGACATTGCCAGAAGACATGTGGCTAAGACCTGCCACCGCGGTGAGTAACACGGCATGGACAACATCTGAACCGATAATACGGATCATGGGCAAATTCGGGAACATTAACACCAAGGCCATGATACCAAAAGCACCAGCGCCTACAGATGAAAGGGTAACAAAAATGCCCAGTACAATCCCCATAATGACAATGTAATGACGTTTGTGTTGTAAAGCATGCTGTTCACTTTCCATATCGGCTTGTTCACGGTTACGGAAACGGTCAAACAGCTTTTCAATTTGTGCACGAAACACAATCGAAATACCGGTCAGGGTCAACATAAAACCTAATACCATGGTCAGTACGGCTTTATAATGAGTAGATTGGCTCAGGTAATGTTCGAGTACCCAGGAGGTTGCAAAAGATGCCGGAATACTGCCTAATGCCAGCCACAATACAATAGGCCAGACAATATTCAGTTTTTTTGCATGAACCATCGAACCGCAGAATTTAGAAATTGAGGCATAGAGCAGGTCTGTACCAATGGCAATATGAGGTTCGATTTTAAACAGGCTAATCAGGATAGGGGTCATTAATGAACCACCGCCGACTCCTGTAATACCGACACAGAAGCCAACCAATACCCCAGCCATAATAAATTCAATAGGACCAAACATCGACAATATGCCTAATTATGCAAAAACCAGCATATCTTATGCTTTTTTTAGATAACTCGTTGTGATGAATAGTGATTTACTTATGCAAAAAAACGCTAAAGAAAGCAAAACTGGCTGGATTTTGAGCTGATTTTATCCGGGCTGGGCTGCTGCCAAATAATGTTGCTATGTTGATTTTGAGAGGATAGCGATTGCAGGTTTGATCAGTTGCCGTGCCGATCGAATGGGCTATACAGAGCCGCTTTATCGAGACCTGCGCTAAGGGCATTGGTTTTTAGCCATAACGCTATCCTTGGCCGAAGTTGAGGATAACGGTTGTAGCAAGCTTATTTGAGTTTTTTAGTCGGTTTAAGTTCATTTACCGATAGGATCAGTATAAAGGTCACTGGAGTGGCGAAAATCCACCAGCTTACAAACCCAACCGAATTGCCAAATTCCAGACAAAGCAGGCTACCGGCAATTAAAAAGCAGGCATAAGCTAAAGTTTTCAACTGTATTTGATGACGTATGAAAGCTTGTTGTTTGGTTTTGCTGATTTGCTTGGCGCTACATTTATACAGCAGCCACATCCCGGTCATGGTCAATATCAGGCTTAACAGAATCATGCGCTGACCTCTTGTTGCTTCGCTAACTTGGTCTTGATTTTCTGGACAGATCTGGCTTGAATCGGCTGAATATGTCTAAAAATAAACATGGCAAATAGGGCACAGGCCAGCAACACTAAGTCAACCCGCAAAAAGAACCAGTAACTGTGCAGGTCTGTGATGAATTGATGGCGAACAAGATATATCAGGTTATAGACCGGGAGAAGCAGAGCCATTAACCCAAATATGCAGATTTGTGATTTCCATAAATACTGTTTTGGGGTGAATAAGGCGATGATAAAGCTTAGTCCCCATATGCTAAAGAAAGTATAGATTTCATAGTTAGGCGTGGTTGCGGTGAGCTGAACAAGACGATTGGCAAATAAATAGCCAAGCATGGCGATCGGAAGGCCAACAAAAGTTGCAATATTTAAGCGGTCAACCAGATAGTAGCCAACATGGAATTGATCCGATTTATTTTGGATCTGACGTTTTAAGCTCCATAACAATAGGCCAGACGCAATCATCAAACAACCTAAAATACCGGAACAGAACAAGGCAAAGCGTAATAATGGTTGTGCAAACGTCGCCATATGCAGGCCATAAACACCTGCATTTAAGGTCGCAACCGCACTTTCATTTCGGGTATTGGCCAATATATTACCCTGTCCGTCAAAGGTAATTTGTGCCTGATCCAAACTGATGGAACGATCTTCCAGTTGCTTGAAGGTAATAATAGCCTGATTTGTATTTGGATTTTTTACCTCGATTGAAGCCAAGGCCTGTTCGCCCCATTGTTGTTTTACTTGTTCCAGTAAAGTGCCGATGGGTAACATCTCCGCTTTTTGCGGTTCAGCTTGATGACCGGTATTTTTTTCCGTGGTACGTATCTCGGTAAAGTATTGAAAAGGATTGTCTGGATAAAGCTTTTGCATGCCCCAAGGTAAATACAGATAAAAGAAAATCGCCAATCCGGTAAAGGTTATGGTCAGGAAAAAGGGAAGAGCGAGCACTGAACATACATTATGAAAATCAAGCCAGGAACGTTGCGATTTAAAGGTTCTCAGGGTGAAGAAATCGGTAAAGATCTTTTTATGGGTAATCATTCCAGATATCAGGGCGATGAGCATTATAAAGGCAGCAACACAGGCAATCAGCCGTCCGGCCATGATAGGAACGCCATACAGCTGAAAATGGAAGTTATAAAAGAAATCGCCGCCTTGGGTTGCCGACAGTTGTAACTCATTGCCTGTATTGGCATCCAGACTACGGCTTTCGTAAGTACCGCTGGCCTGTTGCCAGTACATTTTATTGACGGGTGCTTCATGGTTTGCCACGTTGAGATACCAAGACTTGGCATCAGCGGCATGCGTTTGCAGGTAATTGGTCGCCGTGGTGATGGCAATATCTTGATTGATATGTACCTGCGCCAGTTGCGGTTGCATCCATAAGTTAATCTGGTGACGATAGTACGAACTGGTTCCCATTAGAAAAATGGCAAACAGAAGCCAGCCAAAAATTAAGCCTGTCCAGGCATGTAGCCATGCCATTGATTGACGTACACTTTTATTTTGCATTTTTAATTTAAACCCGCAGATAAGCCAAACAATGCACCCGTCAAAAGCAGGCTGGTCAAGCTGAGTTTCCTGAGTGAGTGTGCACAAAAACTCAGTATGATAAAGGCCAGATAAAAAAGAATCGAAATAAATGCGGCTAGATAGATTGCTTCTGCCTTGTCTAAGATCTGGCTAAACAATGACATGAGACTCAAGCTTAGATACATCATGCAGAAGTAGCCCAGTACAAAGCTCAACACAAAGCGATAAAATATGCTCAGTCGATAGATCATCGGAACAGATGCGGATTTGGCCATAACAGGTCTTGCAGCAAAAAGGAGAGAGAAATAAATTTCATTTGGAAATGATTCTTGTTTATGTTAACGCCTGAGTCAATCCCAATCAATGTGTACTCCATCGTAAATCCAGATTGGATTATCACAAAACAATCAGGTCTTAGATAAAAATGCTGTTCACCAATCGTGAACAAATTGCATGAACCGGATTGATTCAGTGTAAAATCATTCTGTTAGAATCATTTAAACATTTCTGTGGGGCGTGGGTCTTGTTAAAGCAAAAACTAAAAATTGGCATCGTGGTGGGAGAAGTTTCCGGAGATACTCTGGGAGTGAAACTCATGCGCAGTTTTCGCGAACAAGGTATTGATGCCGAATTTGAAGGCATTGGCGGCCCGCAAATGATCGCAGAAGGTTTCCATAGTTATTATCCCATGGAAATCTTATCGGTCATGGGAATTGTGGAGGTTCTCAAAGACCTGAAAAAGTTATTTGCAGTACGTGACGGTCTGGTCGAGCGCTGGACTGAACATCCGGTTGATATATTCATTGGTATTGATGCCCCAGATTTTAATTTGCGTTTGTCCAAAACCATCAAAGAAAAGAATTTACCGATCAAAACCGTACAATATGTTAGTCCATCGGTATGGGCATGGCGTCAAGGTCGTGTGCATGGCATTAAACGCAGTATTGATCTGGTGCTGTGTTTATTTCCATTTGAAAAAACTTTCTATGAAAATTATCAGGTTGCTGCGGCATTTGTGGGCCACCCATTGGCAAGACAGTTACCCTTAAAAAATCCGATTATTGAAGCCAAGCATCAACTTGGCCTGGCGGCGCATAAAACCCATATTGCGTTACTGCCGGGCAGCCGCCGGGGTGAAATTGAGCGTTTATTACCGTTATTAACCGGTGCTGCTGAAATCCTGCATCGCAAGCATCCCGAGCTCGAGTTTTTAATTCCTGCGATTAATGATGCGCGCAAGCAGCAGATTGAGCAGGGCCTTCAAAATCTGGATGCGAGCCTGAAGGCTAAAATTCATGTGCTGGAAAATAGTGACGCAGAGTCCAAGATTGGCCGCATGGTCATGAATGCCAGTGATATTGTCGCTTTGGCATCCGGCACAGCGACACTTGAAGCGATGTTGTTACATCGTCCAATGGTCACTTTTTATAAGCTGAACTGGCTGACTTACCTGATTGCCAAACTTCTGGTCAAGATTCCGTATTATTCATTGCCTAACATTATTGCTGGCAAGAAAGTCATTGAGGAGCTGATTCAGGCCGATGCAACACCTCAGCATTTAGCCACTGAAATCGAACGTCTCATGGATCATGAAACGGCGCATATCCAGATGATGCAGCATTTAAGCATGCATAAGCAGCTGATCTCGGGCAATACCGAGGATCCGGTACAGGCAATTTTGAACTGTTTAAAAACTGGATAAACAAAAAAGGTGGCAATTAAGCCACCTTTTTATGATTCGGATTAGGCCCGAAGAATCAGTTCGTAGCCTGTGTACTTACGGATGTTGATTACCCCAATATCCATTAATAAATACTGGCCCTTGATGCCTTGCAAGACACCACGAATTTTTGGTGTTTTATCCAGATTCAGCGATTTGATCTTTTCAGGATAATGCTCGACCGGATAGATAAACTCTCTTGGTTGTTCGTCCTCCAGAAACTCCAGAGTTTCATTAAACTCAAGGTTCTGGTTAAATTCCTCACGAATGGTTTGAATCTTCGGGGCAAACTCTTCCAGTATCTGGTCACGTTTTTCAATCAGGTCCAAAGGCTCGGCTTCGCCTTTTAGTAGTTTGCGCCAGTCGGTTTTATCTGCAATCTGGGTACCAAACAAGGTTTCCAGATGCCCTGACAGACGGCGCGATCCGACTTTTAAAATCGGTAGCGCCTGAGTTGCACCTTGATCTAGCCAGCGGGTTGGCATGTTCACAATACGGGTGATACCGATTTTCAAGGCGCTGGAGTTGGCCAGATAGACAATATGTGGCTGGAAGCAGACACTATGGGCAAACTCATCTTCACGGCAGGTGCCCAAGTGGTAATGACAGGTTTCCGGCTTCATGATACACAGGTCACACTCGGCTTTGGTCTTAAAGCACTTGAAACAATGTCCCTGTGAATAAGACTTCGGTGTTTTGGTGCCGCAAGAGGTACAATAAATATTACCAGTCCATTCAATCTCGATTTCCTGTCCTAACACAAAAGGCAGGTCAGTTTCTGTACGATCTAATATAAATTTATACTCAACATTTGCCTTGCTTGTTGATTGATCAGTTACACTATGCGTTTTGAGCGCTGCATGCATTTTATGACAAATGCCTTGTAGTTCCATTAATAAACTCTCATCTTTCTCAATCAAGGGTTGCAGTTATGGCTGAACAAAATGTCATCACTTCTATGCTAGACGATTTATCTCAGGAACAGCCCATTCATACTGCACTTTGTATCGGTCAGCAGATTGACCAAAATGCTTCAATTCAATGGCATTATTTTAACGTAACTGACTTTTTAAGTCTGCCATTTACGCAACGTTATGATTTAGGTTTTGTATTATTTGATACCGAAGCCATGCAAAATATTACCGAAACCCAAAAAGCCCAGCTGTTGGTAAAGTTACGTGACCTGATGGCCAAGCGTATCGTGGTGGTGAGCAAGCGTGAAGATGAAAAGCTGTTACGCTCGCTGGGGTTTACCCAGTTGATTGATAAAACCACACATGACAGTGATTTTGCACTGTGGCAATTTAATATTCTGACTTATAAGCACGTACCTGACTGGTTCAATTCCAAGTTCTGGGCCAACCCGGAAAACTGGGACAAGTTCCGCTGGTAAGCCTCTAACATGCCGCTCAGGGCGCAAAGCTGATTTTGGGGTCGTTGAGCACCAAGGCCTTGCAAAATTTAACAATTTACCTTTGTGCGGTCATTTCAAAGCAGCGTATGCTTTTAGGATAAATAATTCCAAAAGGAACGTTTAGGTTATGACAGATTTAACCAATATTGTTGAAATTTTAGCGAAACAGGCTTTAGGTGGCGGTCAACAGCAGTCAGGTCAAGCTGGCGGTTTAGGTGGAATTTTAGGTTCGGTACTTGGTCAGTTGGGTAGCCAGCAGCAAAATACCCAGAATCAGCAAGGCGGTCTGGGTGGTATTCTCGGTTCTGTACTGGGCCAACTGGGCGGTGGCGCAGGCACTGCACAAAATAATGCAAGCGGTGGCAATACTGCACAAACCTTATTAATTGCAGTTTTACCTCTGGTTTTGGCTTGGATTCAAAAACAGGGTGGCCTACAAGGTGCATTGGATAAGTTGAAAAATGCAGGTCTAAGCAATCAGGTTCAAAGCTGGGTCGACCCGCAGCAGCAAAATGCTGAAGATGTACCGGCGCAAAACATTCAGGGCCTGTTTGATGATCAGGAAGTAGAGCAGGTTGCCCAGCAGACCCAAGCACCCAAACAGGCAATTTATGGTGCGATTGCTTCGGTTTTACCACAAGTAATTGATTCTTTGACGCCTCAAGGTAGCAATACCAATCCTCAAGAAGCCAATCAGGATATTCAGCAGGTCTTGAGTCTGGTAAGTGGCTTTTTAAAGAAATAAGCATGTTTTCTAAAAAAGCCCGCTTGATTCAAGCGGGCTTTTTTTATGGCACGTAACACATCTTTAGTCTGAAATTAGAGAGTGCGGACGAGACAGCGGATGCTTTTGCGGAAGTGATGGCAGCGCTCTATAGACCGTGCTCGGCTCAGGGAAAAGAACCACTAACAGAATATACAGCAATGCCGCCAGCACAATACTGATGGGCAGGCTGATATCCAGCCCGTTACATAGATTTCCCCATATACCTACAAACTGGTTGGGCAGATTAACAAAACATAATCCGATCATTGAACTTGGAATCCAGGCAATAATACCGCGCCAGTTCCAGCCATGATGAAACCAGTACACGCCTCCTTTTATGCCTTGTGAAAAGACGTGCAGGTCATCATTGTTATAATAACCTTTACGCATCAGTAGCCCAATAATCATAATTGTAATCCATGGGCTGGTACAGACCACAATCAGGGTCGCAAAGGTCATTACACTTTGAGTCAGGTTGGCAGCAAAGCGCCCAAGAAAAATAAACAGGATTGACAAGACTCCAACCCAGATCGTTGCTTTAATACGGGTGAGGGATTTTGGAAAAATACTGGACATGTCCAGTCCGGTGCCATACAGTGCCGTGGTTCCTGTCGACAGGCCCCCAATAAAGGCAATGCAACACAGCGGAATGAAATACCAGGTCGGCGCAATCTGGATCAAGCCACCAATATAATTATTCTGAGCCATAAAGTCTGGCGCATGGGTTGCCACAAGGGTTGCCGTGATCAACCCGAACAGAAAGGGAATCAAGGTAGCAAGCTGTGAGATAAACACCGCTGCCATAATCTTGTATGAAGCAGTCTGTTTGGGAATATAGCGTGACCAGCCGCCTAAAAATGTCCCAAAGGATATAGGATTACTCAATGCAATTAATGCTGCGCTTGTAAAGGCGATCCAGAAACCTGTTTGACCCAGCTGGACTTGACCGGTATAGGCCGGATCAAACTGTTGGGAGAAAGCTAGCAGTCCCAATAAGAAAAGCAGGCTGGAAGCAATCACTGCAATCCGGTTAACCAGTAGCATAAAGCGGAAACCGTAAATGCAAATAATCAGAACCAATATTGCAAAACCGCTATAGACCAGCGCATACAGCCAGTTGTTCTGGTAAGAACTCTTCAGCAGGCGCTGTGTCGCACCCATCAGGGCATCACCAGAGCTCCAGACCGACAAGGAAAAAAAAGCGATGGCAGTCAGTAACGATAAGAAAGAGCCAATCACCCGGCCATGAACGCCAAAATGGGCAGCTGAAGCAACGGCATTATTGGTTCCTGTTCTTGCTCCAAAAATCCCCATTGGAGCCAATATACATGCGCCGAATAGTACTCCACATAGGATGGCCCACAATCCTGCCTGAAAAGATAAGCCCAATACAATCGGAAAGCTTCCCAGAACACAGGTGGAAAAGGTATTGGCACCGCCAAACGCCAGTCTGAAAAGGTCAAATGGCGTTGCATTACGGGCATGGGCAGGAATTTCCTCAATGCCGAAACTTTCAATATGTGTAATGGATTTAGAATTATCTTTATACATATGATTTTCCTTTTTATATAGGAACATCCGTGTTTCCAGACTTTAGAATTTTTAAGCGGCATCTTTGGCGAGTTGCTGAGTTCCGGCATCTCGGGTTATATCGAGTTGTCGCTTGCGCAGACGGGTGATGCCGCAGATTCCAATGAGTGAAAGCAAGGAAAGAAAACTAAATAACAGGGCTAAAGGTAGCCATTCACCGGCATAGCGCTGTGCAAGTAACGTACCAATCAGCGGAGTAGTGCCACTTGTCAGTGCTGCAATCATTTGGTACGAAATGGAAATGCCCGAATAGCGGACTTTTGCCGGAAAAGCTTCGGCCATAAAACCGGCAACAACTGAGTAAAGCGAAGACAACGTAATCACGGCCAGGGTAATGCCCGCCACAATTAAGTAAATGTTTTTGGTACTGACCAGCATGAACATGGGATATGGAACGGCAATACACAGGATGGCGGCCCAAAACAGAAAGCGGTGAGACCCGATTTTACCGGCATACCATGCAGCGACCGGCATTGCGATAAATTCAAATACGGTGACCCAGAACAAGGCATCAAGAATGGTTGGACGGCTTATGCCTACATACTGGGTGACATAGGTAATCATAAAGGTATTGGTAAAAAAGAAGCCTGCGGTACCAATGGTGATCGAGAGGCCTGCAAAAAGCACCTGAGGCCAGTAGTTTTTAAGCAGCTCCTTGATCGGGAATTTTACAATTTGCTGTTGTTCCTGCATTTGTCTGAATTCAGGTGATTCTTCCACACCTAAACGTATCGCCAGACCAATCAGCATGAAAACAAAACTCAGCAGGAACGGAATACGCCAGCCCCAGGCAAATAAGTCTTGTTCGTCCAGAGACGTAATTCCCCTGAATACCAGTAAGCATAAAATGAGGCCAGCAGGACTTCCCATTTGGGCGAAAGAGGCAAAAAATGTTTTTTTATGGGCGGGTGCATGTTCACTGGCCATTAACACCGCGCCACCCCATTCGCCACCAACGGATAAACCTTGCAAAAACCGGAGCACAATCAACAGTACCGGCGCCCAGATGCCAATACTGTTATAACTGGGGATCAGTCCGATGCCTGTAGTGGCCAGACCCATCAGCAGCATGGTAAATAACAGCATTTTCTTGCGACCCAGCTTATCGCCCAAATGGCCGAAAATGAGTGCGGCCACAGGTCGTGCGATAAATCCTACGGCAAAGGTGGCGAAAGCTGCCAGCGTACCGGTTACCGGGTCTGTTTGAGGAAAAAATACGATCCCGAGGACGAGTGCTGCGGCAGTGGCATATACATAGAAATCATAAAACTCTACAGTTGTGCCGATAAATGCTGCCGCAGCAGCCCGTTTTGATTGTTCTATCTTCATCCGATAAGACCTTTAAATATCCCTTCAATTCCTTTTCTTGTTGTGATGAGTGACTGCGATTATTTCTGTATTTTTACACCCGGTAATACACACAACATTTCATAGAGCAAGTTGGCACCCAGTAGAGAGGTATTGCCTGTGGTGTCGTAAGGCGGAGAGACTTCGACCAGATCACATCCAACCAGATTTAAGCCCTGGCAACCACGTACAATTTCCATCGCCTGAATTGTGGTCAAACCGCCAATCTCTGGCGTTCCTGTCCCGGGTGCCCATGCAGGGTCAATTCCATCAATATCAAAGGAAAGATAGACCGGCCCGCCATCGACTTGCTGTTTGACTTCTTCCATCAAGGGTGCAAGTGATTTATGCCAGCATTCTTCGGCCTGAACCACACGGAAACCTTGACGTCGGCTCCAGTTAAAATCGTCTGCACTATAGCCTTGAGCCCGTAAACCAATCTGGACTACACGCTGGCAATCGAGCAAGCCTTCTTCTGCTGCCCGACGGAAGGTGGTGCCATGTGCAACTTTTTCTCCAAACATTTCATCATTGACATCGGCATGGGCATCAATATGAATCAGGCCAACAGGGCCATGTTTTTTATAGATAGATCTGAGAATAGGTAAGGTCAGGGTATGGTCACCGCCGAGTGTCAACGGAATAATCGGATGTGCCAGAATACGGTCATAATGTTCTTCAATAATCCGTACTGCTTCAGCAAGGTTAAAGGTATTAATCGGAACATCACCCAGATCGGCAACATTCAGTGACTCGAACGGCGCTGCACCGGTTGCCATGTTATAGGGACGAATCATCACGGACTCGGCACGAATCTGACGCGGGCCAAAGCGGGTGCCGGAACGTAACGAGGTACCAATATCCAGAGGAATACCGATAAAAGCGGCATCCAGATTGGCAAGCCCGGCATCATTGTCAACTACAGGAAGACGTAGCATTGAGGCAATGCCGCCGAAGCGGGGCATTTCATTTCCACCCAGTGGTTGATTTAACATCTTGTTCATTCATTTCTCCTTTTATTTACTTATCAACCAGTCTCAAGCAGGAATAAATCCCTTTTTCTAAAAACTTAGTTCAGATTTTTCTAAACTAATCTCAAGACGGATGTTTTAAAATAATGTGGAGAAAATAAGGTAAAGATGATGGAAAACATGGCCTATACTGATATTAAATTAATTCGCATTTTTGTCAGCGTGGTAAGGAATAAAGGCTTTGCAAATGCTCAACAGGAGTTAAATTTATCGACCTCTGCGATTAGCACCTATATGACACAACTCGAACAGTTAATCGGTTTTAAACTGTGTGAGCGCGGACGGGGCGGTTTTTCCTTAACCCAGAAAGGCGAAATGTTTTTGCAGGAAGCAAAACGTATCTTGCATGAGCTGGACAATTTTTCCAGACACACGGCCCAGATTAGAGGCGAATTAACCGGAACGCTCAGGATAGGGATGCTGGATTCTATGGTGACCGATCACAATATTCCGCTTGACCAGATCATTAGCGAATTTTCAAGGCAAAATCCCCAGATCTATATCAAGATTCAGGTGCAGTCACCTTATGATTTGCAAATGGGGGTTCTAGAAAACCGTTTTGACGTCGCGATAGGCTGTTTTTTTATGAAAATGAACGGCGTAATGTACCAGCCACTCCATAAGGAACAACAGTGGCTTTTTTGTAGCGATAAACATCCAATGTTTGCACAACAGCATCTGACTGCCGACGCCATCCGTCATGGAAAAATGGTTAGTCGTGGTTACTGGAGTCACACGGAGCTGGCAAAACAGGGGTTTAAACATTCTTTTGCAACAGTCGACTCAATGGAAGCACAGTTAATCCTGATTTTATCTGGACAATATATCGGTTATTTGCCTGAACATTTTGCCCAGTACTGGATAGAACAAAAACGTTTAAAAGTGTTGTTGCCAGCAACCTTTGGTTATCGCGCCCCATTTTCGCTTATTTTTAGACGGGGCAGAACCAAGGAGCCAGTGATTCAAAATTTCCGTAAAGTGGTCAAGACTTTTTTTAATGAAAAATCCAGATAGGCAAAAAATAAAAGGGCAAATTGCCCTTTTATCTTGATAACACGTTATGTTTCAGCTTAGAAATTATATTCCATACCCAAACCGATCACAGTTTTCTTGTTATCATCTTTTTGCCAGTCAATTTTTTGTTGGGCAACGACACCGTAGAAGCGTGCCTGTTTGTTGATGTTATAGTCTGCACCTACACCATACAGGTCATTTTTACGATCTTCACGGTTATCGACTTCAGTTTTTGCAGAGATATATTCTGCTTTTAACTTCACTGGAGTTGATGGAATTGTATAGGCTGCTGTTACGCCAAATGCATTTTCTTTTAAGCCTTTATATGAAACAGCAGGGGTGCCTACAACCACTGTGTCATCAGTTGGTTTGGCTGTTTGCCAGAGTGCACCTAATACCAGACCATCAACACCTGCTGGTGCCAAGTCCAAAGAACCTGTTACCCGGATTGCATCAGAATAGATTTTGCCACCAAGCTCTTTGTTGTAAGCGTTATAAGTTGATGCGACGCCAAAGTTGCCTGCGACTGCGGCAGCCAGACCATAGTCTTTATTTTCATAAGTAAGGGAAGTTGAAACACCATCACCAAAGCTGTCACGGCTGCCTTTTTGACCTTTTGCATCATTTTTAACAGCCGATGATTCTTCACCTTGCTGGAACATGATGTTGAATGCCAGACCACCCAGTAATTTCTTGTCTGTTTCAAAACCGATAACGTTACTTAAACGATCTTCACCAGCCAAAACCTTGGTCATATCCAGTTCAGTGTGATCGTTGAAAATGTCCTGGTTATTACCTGCAGCAGTTTTTAGATAAGAGTCAAACTGACCAACTTTTAAAGTTCCGATACCATCAGATTTAAGACCTACAAAACGGTTACGCATACCCCAGTCTGTATCTGAACCAGAACCATCTGCTGAAACGCCCCATTCAGCCAAATAAACCGCTGATAACTTGTCAGTCAGTTTTTCTTCGCCTTTTACCCCAATACGTGAAGCATTTGAATTTACTTTAGTTACGCTTTCATCTTTAAAGCCATTTTTATCAATTTGATCCAAAGTCACATTGAGCTTACCATACAATGTTGGTGCTGCTTGCGCTGCATTCATGGCTAAAGTTGCTACAGTAGCAGCAAGAAGCAATTTTTTCATTGAGATTTCTCCAAAACACTTTTTTGTAAATGGCCGATGCCTTCGTTACTGTTATAAGCTTGCTTGTGTACATAAAGTTACACAGCTCACCGACTTGTATGCAGTATCGGTAAACTTTGTGACAGTGAAGTGAAAGAAAAATGACAGTTTAATGACGATTCATATTTGGTAATAATTATATTTTTATTTATCTTTTAAGGGTTTATAAAACAAAAAAACGGAGTAACAACTCCGTTTTTGACTTATATGACGTTTAAAGAGCAGCTTTGATCTTTTCAGCAAGCGCCTTGATTTTTTCCTGATCACCCATTTGTGCTGCATGGCGACCCAGTTCGTGCACTGAGCTTGGAATTAGATGAAAATGGACGTGCGGTACAGTCTGACCGGCTGCAGCGCCAGAGAGCTGCATTAACACGATTCCCTTGGCATCCAATGCTTTCTCAATTGCCTGGGCAACTTTCTGTACGATCTGGATCGTATAGGCCGCAGCCTCTGCAGGCAGGTCAAGCAAGGTTACAGCAGGGGTTTTTGGAATAACTAACGCATGACCATCTGCTTGAGGCATGATATCCATAAAAGCCAGAACCTGATCATCTTCGTAAATTTTGATGGCAGGCAATTCACCACGTAAAATGCGTGCGAAAATATTTTGGTCATCGTAGGCCATAATTCATCCTTAAATGGAGTCATTCTTTAAGATTGAAAATTAATGCTCTTTGACGAAAGCATATGAGAGAAGGAGAGCCAGGCTCTCCGTATAAAACCGATTATTTGCAGTTCAGCTCTTTCTGGCGAGCTTTGATTTCATCAAGGCGCTGTTGTTCTTTATCAGAAAACTTTGGCTTGGTCGTGTGACAGTTTTCATTACCAAACTTGGCCTTGGCATCTGCATCTTTAAAGCAGAAACCTTTAGATGCATAAATCAGGTTATAGTCATCCTGTAATTTTTTGCATTCTTGTTCTGGAGTTGCAGCTTGTACGCTAAAACCGGTTAGAGTAATCAGGCTTGCAAAAACTGCAACGGTTAACTTGTTCATGAGGTGTTCCTCTAATCAAAAAGGTATAAACCAAAGCTGTATGACGTTATATTCATATGGCGCTTGGTCGCTACGTATATAACAATATAAGGTTTATTTATAAAATTTCAATAAATCTCTATTATTTGAGTGTAATTTTACTCCATAATTTCTCCTTATAATATATAAAACCCTTTTAAATCAACATGTTTTGTTTAAAATGATATGAAACAAGGTATTAACAAGCTCCTGGCTTATATTTATTTCACCAGATTTTTAGCTATATTGCTCTTTTTGCAGGGTTATTTGCTCTGTAGCGGATGGCGTGATCTGATTACCAAATTGAATTAAAAATATTCTGTCTAGAGCGATGTAATAATCAACATAAATAGTTTTTCTCGGGGAAAAACAGGGTAAATCAAAAACAGGTTAGCAAGTAAAATTCAATAATCTTATTGGCATTAAAGACGTATACACATAAGGGTAAATATAGCAGCAAGCCCGATTTTATGAGCTTTTTGAGTTGTTATTTACCCTGTCCGGCAGGACGCCTGTTTAAGACCAGTGTCCATTTGACAAGTGCATCAAGATCACCTGATTCATCTCATCGGTTGATGGCCATTTCCATCTTTACATTGATGCGCTAAGCATCATTATATTGAGCATTACGATAATCAATGCATTGCTCTTTGCTATAGCGCGTGGTCTTGGCGGTACGTTTAATGGCCCGTTGATAATTTACGATCCTTTTAATATGGCCTTTTAGCCATTTCTGGTCTAATTCATCTTGAGTAACAGGACGAGGTTCGGCATAGGGCGTCTCCTTGACCAGAATAGAGTGCCAGTTAAAGGGCGCAGCCTGAAGACCGCCAAAAAATTCAGTATCAAAGTCTGGTGTATAATTTAAAGATAATTTGACCAGATAAATCTTGGGCCCCAGACGGACATGATAAAAACCATTGGCATCTTTTCCCATATACTGGGTAAACGGGGTGATATAGTTTCGTTTTTGCATCACATGCTCCATAAAAACGGGTTTTGAGCGGTGTGAATTCATGGTCGAGGTTGCTTTGCGGGTAGATGGGTGATCTATCAGTAGAAGAGAAATATATTTGCTGAATTCACTTTATGGATATGGGGTTCTTCTGGTTATATTTACAGCATTTTAGTGTTTGATACGACACTACTTGTCGCTCTTTTCGATGCTCTATTTTAGCCTGCTCAAGCCTGTTTTTATGATCACAATTTGCCTTGTAATCATGGTATTTAAAGAGCAAATTTATGATTTTCAGTTGTTCTGCTGTGCCTGATGGGCAATGATAATAATTAAAGTAGTATGCTGAAAGTATTAAAATCGGACATCATCCATAATCAATTTTTCATCAAGTCTCGACTATGCTGAACTATATTAAAAATAATTTTGCTGTAATTATGCTTTTGCTGATCGTTATTGCCGGTCTTGGCTATCCTTTTTATTCTGGACGATCGTTCATGGCTCCTAGGCTGAGTGAAATTGATCGCAACTGCTACGGCGTAGATGTTCCGGACACCATTAAACACCGTCAAGTACTTCTTTTTTGTTCATGTATTCATACAGTTAGTATTGAAAATAGGGCAGAAAAATATCATTACTGTACGACTCAGGTAAACAAGTCATAGCATTATTTGTTGGTGTACAGGTTTTAAGCTTAAGTATGTAATGAGTGAACTGTTTGTCTTGATTGGTTTATCAATTGTCTTAATGCGATGTGTGGTGCTTACTCCGGCGACTAGGAGAAATTAAAAAAATAACGCATCCGGTTGTGCCCGACTCAGCAGTCAGGTTTTGAATTGTGTAGCTGGTCTTCATGGTTGTTAGATGACCTGCATATTTTTGTTGATGAATATCACACTTTTGTTTATATTGCATTTGTTGTTTCATTATAACTAAACAACGAAAAAACCTTCGTTCAGCGCAAAAGAATAAAGGCTAAGCCCACTCTTCAGAGTGGGCTTTTTTATGGCCAAAAATGTATTACAATGCAGATATGAAAAAATCCCGTCAAACACCTGAACTTACGCTTTCTAGCTGGACGACAGAACAAGATTGTTTTCTGATCGAAAATAGTAGCTTGTCTATAGAGCAGCTGATGTTGCATTTACCTTTTTCTGAAGATGAAATCTGGGTGCGTAAATCTGTACTCGGACTGGTTCGGCGCCAGCGACAAATGAACAGAATGTAAAATAAATATTTAATTTATCAGATAATTTTTTCTTGTATGTGGTATAAAAGGGCTTTATTGGGGGACTGGTATGGCTATTATCACATTAAGAGATATTGAGAGTAATACAAATATAAGGGTAAAGTCGATTGTCGATCCCGGCATAAAATTCGATTCAAATGGTAATTTTGAAATTATTAAGAATATCAAATGGCTATTTGAAGAAACTGGTCTGGATGTGCCAGCAGAATATCATGATACGTTGAATCATGCCCAACTTGACCGCTATGTCGGTTTGCAATATGTGATAGTTAAGATCGATCGTTACTGATGTTCTGGCATTTTTCAGCTTATCTGTAACCTGATCAGACATATTTTTGCGAGCCATCTATACATATTGCTGCATTAGTTACATAAATAGGGATTGTTGTCTCTTGAATGTACTTTGCAACTGTTGAAGCATAAAAGGGTATATTTAGATCAGGGACATAAAGCATGATTGATGAAAATAAACCTTTAAACTTTGATGATGATAATGAAACCTTAGATTTTGAAGATGAAGAGTTCATTGACGATAAAAAAGAAGATGAACTTTATAACAGTATTACCAAAGATGGTTCGAGTGTTGATCCGGCAGATGACGGTGAAAGACATATCCGCCCTGAAGATGGTGATCCGATTGAAATCGAGGAATAACCTGGCCCGCCTCTGCGGGCTTTTACATGTCGGGCATTATTTCAATTTTCCGGAATCAGTATTGAGATGAACGGAAGTCTAGAACGATGGAAAAGACAGCAGTATGAAAACGATTTTTGATTATCTGCAAAAGATTTTTACCCGTGGTGCTGCTCTTTTACACAACCATGCCATAATTCAAACTTCCAACATTGCCACAGCTATTGATGTGGCTGATACAGTGGGGATCGCTGTTGATAATGATGATGCTGGAAAAGCGATAAGCCCGAATGGTATTAATCTCATTACCAGTTTTGAAGATTTGAAATTAGAGGCTTATGATGACGGGACAGGTACATGGACAATTGGTTTCGGTACCACGGTTTATCCTGATGGAGTTCGGGTGAAAAAAGGTGACCGCTGTAGCTTAGAACAGGCAAATACCTTTTTTCGGCATGACTTGAGGCGTTTCCAGAACACGGTTAATCAGGCAGTATCGGTGGTTCTATCGCAAAATCAGTTTGATGCGCTAGTTTCCCTAAGTTATAACATTGGTCAACATGCATTTAAGAACTCAACCTTGCTAAAGTATTTAAATGCCGGAAATTATCAGGCTGCAGCAGATCAGTTTTTGGTATGGAATAAAGGGGGTGGGCAAGTGTTGCAAGGTCTGGTACGCCGCCGTGAGGTAGAGCAGGCATTGTTCCTCAAATCGTAAATGAGTTTTTGAACAATACTTGAATACCGGTTATGACTGTATCAAAACAGTTTTTTATCATCGGGCGCAGATAAACCACAGATAGCCTGCGCCTTTGATGCAGTATTAAAAGCTGTTATAGCTTGGCAAATGCTTAGTCGGCGGTGAGTTTCATTAACACCACACCAAAGATGATTGCAGCCGCTGCCAAAAGGCGTAACAGTCCCATCGGTTCATTTAAAAAGAATATCCCGATCAGGAAGGCACCGACTGCACCAATTCCAACCCAGACCGTATAGGCTGTACCCAATGGCAATGTTTTCATTGCCACGGCAAGTAAGCCGAAGCTCAGGATCATAAAAACAAGGGTAATGATAGTTGGTGTGAGTTTGGTAAATCCTTCGGACATTTTCATGGAATATGCCCAGATGATTTCAAAAATACCCGCCAAAATAAGATAAGCCCAAGCCATTGCGGACACCTCTTTAATAATATTTTTAGGTCGTCCTAAAGCTTGAAAAATAAAAAGAGGTCGTCCTCTGAGGGTATATATAAGCACTTCTGAGAAATTGCTTCAACCTTTTTAGAATTAAAATATTATTTTTATAAAAAAGGCATTCTAAACCAAGAATGCCTTTGCCGGTTAAGTCAGGTTGTTACGAGACATATGCCTTCACATCATATTCGGGTTCACCAGCCAAAACGGCCACGAATTTCTCCACGGTTTCAGCAGTGAGCAGGTAGGGGTTAAACTCTTCTAAATGATATTTCATGAAAAAATCAGTAATATTTTGATTGATGGGTGAAAACTTCATAGACCATTGTGAGAACAACCTGTCTTCAGTTGCAAGATAATAGAGAATTTCACAATTGATATGACGTTCATCTTTCACAATCCTGTTATAAAACAGGTCATCAATGATGGTCTTTGTACCTTCCAGACATTGGACAAAATAGCCATGGCCATAATATAAAACACCTGTAATATCATGGCGATAATTAAAATCTACAGCCTCATCAAGGATTTCAATCAAATTTGTTTTTAGGTTCGAGTCAATGGTCTTGATTTTACTCACGTATAAAAGTCTGACAGACTCCATGATTGATATGCTCATTTTTTAAGGGTGAATAACACTTATATAGAAAAAACAAGGGTTTGTATAGTTTGTTATGTAAGAAAAAGTAGTGCACACCTAAGCGGACACGAAGAATTTGCATTGAAGAGCACGGTAATAAACTGTACTAAAGAGCTTAATGAGAGAGGGTGATCTTGACTCAAACAAATCGTGTTGATGCCTTGATTGTGGTAGACGTACAACAGGCTTTTGTATCAGGTGCCGAAGCCGTACCTGCATCCGAGCAGTTGATTGCTTCAATTGCTGTATTAATTGATAAAGCGAGAGCCGCCAATGCTGCCGTGATTTTCCTGCAAAATGATGGGGAAGCTGGGGCGCCGGATGAACCTCACCAAACTGGTTGGGAATTATTTTTTGCGCCTCAGCCTAATGAATATGTGGTTCGAAAAAGCGAGGACAATGGTTTTGATGGAACATCACTCCAGCACATTCTAGATGAGCTGGAAGTCAGGTCTTTGGCCATTTGTGGTGTTTTATCAGAGATGTGTGTGGCTGCCACAGCACGTGCTGCTTTAGCACGAGGTTATGCGGTGTTGTTACCACATGATGCCCATGCTACCTATGATGTGCCTGCCGGGCCCGGATCAGAAGCAGTCCCAGCAGCTATGGCAGCCAGGGCAGCGGAGTGGTCGCTGGGTGATGAAATCCGGATTTTTGCGACAGCGGATGAGGTGGATTTCATTCAGCGTAGCGTATGTAATCGCTGGTAATTAAAACAGATGGCTATTGTGCGATTAAAAAAACCGCTCTTTTGAGCGGTTTGAAGGTGTTAAGAACTTTTTTATGCTGAGGTTTTGCCTTATTTCAGCGTAATTTTACTCCACGACTCATATAGTTTTGCCGCGGCGGAGAAATCGCTATTTGGCTCCGCAGTTAAATTTGCAGTTTGAATAAGGCTCTGCGTTAAAGCGAGCAGAGGTGCCGGTAATTTGGCATCCTTGACCAGATCCAGCGCAATTCCTGTGTCTTTTGCCAGTAGTGGCAGACCAAAGGTCACTGGGAATTCACGGCTCAGTACGCGTTGCGGGAAAATATTTTCGGTCACAAAGCTTTTGCCGCTAGAAGCATTTACGCAGTTCAGTGCTGCATTCAGGTTCACACCATGCGCTTTTAAGGTACTGAAACCTTCGGTCACTGACCATAAATTTACCGCAAGCAGCATATTGTTAATGGCTTTTACCGCAAAGCCAGCTCCCGGTTCACCCACATGCTGAATCAGTTTACCTAATGCGGCCATTGCAGGATAAGCGCGTTCAAATGCATCGACATCGCCACCGACCATAAAGGTCAAGGTTGCATTTTCAGCACCGACTGTCTGTCCACTTACAGGTGCATCCAGAAAGGCAACATGTTGTGCTTTTAACTTTTCAACCAGACGGCGGGCGGCATCCGGTACACCGCTGGTACAGTCAATCCAGATTGAACCTGATTTAATTTCAACCCCTTCAATCAGCTTTTCCACGTCATCGCTGGTAGGTAAACAGGAAAAGATAATGTCGGCCTGGACTGCCTGAGCAAGTTCTACCGCCGTGGTGCCATATTCTGCTGCATGTTGTTCTGCCTTGCTAAAATTCCGGTTCCAGACCAGAACTGTCTCGAAATATTTAGGAAGATGTGCTGCCATACGATAGCCCATGGCACCTAAACCGATGAATGCAACAGATTGAGTCATACTTTACCTTTTTATTTGTGTCGATCGTTCGGCTAACCAGGTGGTTAATGTTGGCCAGAACTCGATAGAGCTGTTTTGGCTGGACATTAAACCCAAATGTCCACCCGGGATAAGAGTAAACGTGACATCCTGACTACTTGTCAACCGGGTCAATGGAAATGCAGACTCGGCAGTCACCAGCTGATCTCCCTTGCCAGCACCGACAAGCAGGGAACAATGAATATTCTTGAGTTCAATGGTTTTGTTCTTGAGGCGGATCGCACCATGTTTTAAAGGGTTTTGTAGCCAGACATTAAACAGCATGTCCTGATTGACCCCACCTGGGTAATCAATCATATTATTCAAGAAGTGACTGAGTGTGGCATCTTCCTGTACCAGCTTCAAATTATCCAGATTTTTTAATAACTGGATATTGCCGTCAATCCAGCCTTTAGGGTCTAACAGCTTGAATCCCAAAGAATTAAGGAAGCCCGGTGAATGGATCATCAGTTTGGGTAAACGGTTATAGACATAGTCTTTAATGGTTGCATTACGGCTGGTGAGATAAGCCAGCGTTTTATACAGCTTGCCGATATAACCTGATGCATAGCTGTCGATTGGACTGCCTAAGACCACCAGATTTTTCACCACACTCGGTTGATGGCGTGCGGTATACAGCGTGACAAAAATACCGGCCATACTCCAGCCATGTAATGAAATTTTCTCAGATTTGGCATGTTGCTGAATGGCTTCAATACATTTTGGAATAAACTTATCAATAAAAGATAGAAAGTTAACCTGATAGTTTTTATAAGTGAGTTTACCCCAGTCAACCAGATAGACATCAAACCCACTGTCCTGAAAATGTTTGACCAATGAACGGTAAGGATACAGATCATAAATATCCATATTAATCGCTAAGGGCGCAACAAAAACCAGTGGTTCCTTATAACGCTTATGCGCTGAAGCGTAGAAGCGGACACGGGTCTGTTTGAATTGGGCAATCACCTGATAAGGGGTAGATTGGGACAACACCAGTTTGTCTGCATCGAATACGCGCATAGCCAGATGTTTAAGATTTATTTTTTGCTGTTCCATAAGCGATTTCATCTTATAAAGTCTCATCATGAGTCAAGATTGCACGAAGTCTAAGCGATAATTTCATCTTACGCCTTGACCTTAAATACCCTAGGCGATCAAAATATTGGCACTTTTCGACATTATGATCATAAGGCATACAAAACGATGAATCCAAGCGATGATTTAGAATACCAACTAGAAACACTGGCAATTCGCACAGGGCATGATCGTACCTCTGAGGGTGAGCATAGCGAGCCAATCTTTTTAACCTCATCATTTGTATGTGAAAGCGCAGCTGATGCGGCTGCAAAGTTTTCAGGACAAATTGCCGGCAACACCTATTCACGCTATACCAATCCGACCGTACAGGCTTTTGAAAAACGTCTGGCGGTTATGGACGGTGCAGAACGTGCAGTGGCAACCAGTTCGGGTATGGCAGCGGTACATGCAATGTGCATGGCTTATCTAAAGGCTGGTGATCATGTCATCTGTTCCCGTGCCGTGTTTGGTTCAATCATTGCCTTGTTTGAAAAATATGTTGCAAAGTTTGCAGTAGAAGTAACCTTTGTTGATCTGGGTGATCTTGACGGCTGGAAGAAGGCGATTCGTCCGAATACCCGTATCCTGTTTATCGAAACGCCGTCCAATCCGTTGGCGCAAGTCGGTGATATGCAGGCGATTGCAGATATCGCCCATGCCAATGGGGCTTTGTTTGCTGTCGATAACTGTTTCTGTACCCCGGTATTGCAGCAACCGATCAAGTTTGGTGCCGATCTGGTATTGTATTCAGCAACCAAATATATCGATGGTCAAGGGCGTGCGCTTGGCGGTGCAGTGGTTGGCAAGCATGACTTGCTTGAAGAAATTAATGGTGTAATTCGTACCCTGGGTAATTCAATGAGTCCATTTAATGCATGGATCTTCTTGAAAGGGCTGGAAACACTGAGCATCCGTATGAAAGCCCACTGTGAAAGTGCTCAAAAACTGGCTGAATGGTTACACCAGCACGAAAAAGTGGAAAAAGTCTATTATGCCGGTTTGCCAGATCATCCTGGACATGAACTCGCGAAAAAACAACAAAAGGGTTTTGGCGGTGTCGTATCCTTTGTGGTAAAAGGCGAGCGTACCGGTGCCTGGACCGTGATTGACAACACCCGTTTCTTATCTATTACCAGTAATCTGGGTGACGTTAAGTCAACAATTACACATCCGGCGACCACCTCGCATGGTAGAATGTCGGCTGAAGCTAAACAAGCTGCAGGAATTGAAGAAGGCTTGATTCGTGTGTCTGTTGGTTTAGAAGACATTGATGATATTATTCGCGACTTGTCACGCGGATTAGATTTAATTTAACGAGAGAAAGTTATGAACATTAATATGCTCATGCAGCAAGCTCAGCGCATGCAAAAAGATATGGAATCCAACCTGAAAAAAGCCAAAGAAGAGCTTGCAAAAACTGAAGTTCATGCAGAAGCTGGCGGTGGTCTGGTGAAAGTGACGATGACTTGCCGCAATGTGGTTAAGCGTATCGAAATTAGTCCTGAACTGTTACAGGATGAAGCAGACATGATTGAAGATCTGATTGCCGCAGCAATGAATGATGCTGCACGTCAGGCGGAAGCCATTTCAGAAGAAAAACTTCAGGCTGCCAATTCGGGTATGGGCTTGCCACCTGGTTTGTCTGGCTTATTTTAAATCCCTCCCAGCCTCCCTTTTTTTAGGGAGGTGTTCTCCTCTTCATTGAAGAGGGGTTAGGGGAGATTATGAGAGTGAATTTGTGTTTAGTGAACGATTTGAACAGCTGGTTCAGGCATTACGGATCTTGCCGAGTGTCGGTCCGAAATCAGCACAGCGTATGGCATTGCATTTATTAATGAAAAACCGTGAAGGTGCCTTTGCATTGTCTTATGCCTTACATGAAGCATCCAGCCATATCCATGAATGCCGAGTATGTCACTCGTTAACAGAACATGATGTTTGTGATATTTGTGCTTCCGTAGAGCGGGATGAGCAGTTGCTGTGCGTGGTTGAATCACCAGCCGATGTCATGGCGATTGAACAAAGTGGCAGTTTCCGTGGTAAATACCATGTTCTGGGTGGACATTTATCACCTTTAGATGGAATAGGCCCAGAAGAAATCGGAATTCCCTATCTGATTCAGCGCCTCAGTGAAGGACAGATTCAGGAAGTGATTCTGGCCACCAATGCCACGGTGGAAGGGCAAGCGACCGCCCACTATCTGGTTGAAGCGACCAAACATTTGCCCATTCAGATGACCCGAATTGCACAGGGTGTGCCTCAAGGTGGCGAGCTGGAATACGTTGATAGTCATACCTTGAGTCAGGCTGTACACAACCGGATGCGCATGAAATAGCAGCTTTCTTGTGCATTTTCGTATATTTATATTAAATTCATGCTGTTAATTTAAACAAATAATTAAATTTTACACGTTGTCTTACATTATCGTAGATCTATTTACGATGATTTGTGGCACTATGAGCAAGCGAAAAGGATTTTCGTTTTTTGATGAAGGGAACAGGAGTAATTTCATGTTTGACATGTGGACTACCGATTAGCTTTATTTTTGTATTTATTTTCAGTTAAGCAAGCGCTGCTTTTTGGCAGTTCTATTGCATATGGTTCTATATTATTTTATTTGAGCACACATGTTTCAGTTTATCCAGCAGCAACCCGATTTAGCTGTTCTCCTTCGTCAGATGGAACAATGTTCCACCTATGCACTTGATACCGAGTTTATTAAGGTCGATACCCTATATCCTAAACTTGGTGTTTTCCAGATCAATTTAAATGGCCAGATTGTGTTACTGGACGGCGCAGCTCTGGATCTGACCGATTTCTGGCCTAAAATTTTTGCAGCACAACAGAACATTTTTCATGCTTGTGGTGAAGATATTGATCTGATCTATCATTATGCAGATCAAAAACCACTGAATAATGTATTTGACACCCAGATTGCAATGGCATTTCTTGGGCATGGCTTGCAGGTCAGCTATCAGAATGCATTAAAAAAGTGTCTCGATATCGAGATTGAAAAAGACCAGACCCGCTCTGACTGGCTGGCCAGACCGCTGACCCAGGAGCAAATGTGTTATGCGGCAAATGACGTGATTTACCTGACCCGACTGGCCGATACCCTGAAAACGGATCTAAAGGCGAAAGGGCTGTATCAATATGTGCTGGAAGATTGCCAGAATCTGACCAAAGAGATTGCAATGGAAACGCCTCTTGCAGAGCTCTATACAGACATTGGCAACTATCGTCATTCACGCCGTGAGTTGATGCAGCTGCAGCAGTTAAGCATCTGGCGCGAACAGATTACCAAGGCCTTAAACCAGCCTCGCAGTTTTATTCTTAAAAATGCCACCATGATCGATCTGGTCGAGAAGAATCCACGCAATAACTTTCAGCTGGCCCAGATTAAAGACATACGTCCCAATGTCGTCCGTGAGCATGGTAAAACCATTCTGGATTTGTTGAAGTTTTTACCTCCCGAAAATGAATGGCCATTGCGTATGGCCCGGCCGGTAAAGAGCAATTCAAAGGAAGTTGCACCAAAAATTGATGCCTTGATTGCCAATGTCGTGCTACAGACCGGTATTCCGAAAGAGATATTGCTGCGTAAAAAATGGATGAATGCTATCTATGAACATGTGGTCTTTCATCTGGACGAGCAGCATTTGCCGGGCTATCTCATGGGATGGCGTTATGACCTGCTGACGCGGCCACTGATTGCCTTGTTACAGGAAGATATTCAATATCTGGCAAACCAGATGAAAGTTGCCCGTTAAAATCGTTATAAAGGAGCCAATAACTGGCTCTTTTTTTTTGTATTGATCAGCTAACTCTATGACGATCCTGTCACGCTGTGTTTGATTATCTCGTCTTGGGGACTGGTTCAAATCAGGGCTGCAATTTGAAATTTTTCTTTGACTGGTATAAATGTACTTAAAAAGGTGATCATTGAGCTGCAACCCTCAGCTGATATGTCGCTTGGAACATCCGGGGTAATGCGTTCAAAAGAGTACACGGCATCCTGTCTGTTTTGTAGCATGGAATGTGACAGCCAGAAATGATGTATGAATTGAAAAGACGACTCTGGCGTTAACAATCCTTAATGTATCCATTTTTATTTTCATGTATGCTGTCTTTGATTGTTAATAGATGTGAGTAAACATGCACTGCGATATTTATAGATCGAGCAAGAAAGATGAAATGTATATGTATATTGCTCGTCCAAATTATCCTGATGACAAGGAACCTGAGAATCCATTTGAAGGTGTTCCGGAAGCCGTTTTACAAGCGTTTGGTAAAGCCACGTTTGTTATGCATTTAGAACTTCACAATGAGCGTAAACTTGCACGTGTCAACGTTCTGCATGTTTTAGATTCATTGCAAACCAAGGGCTTTTTTATTCAGATGCCGCCAGAGGGATTAATCAATCCGCATGCGGTAGAACCAGAGGGCTTACGCGGTGCTTGAAACGTTAACAGCAATTTGGTCGAATATTCTTTCGGTACTGGATCAGTTTCCTGAAGAAAATGTAGCGATCATTGTTTATGTTACGGGGACAATAATTGCATTGTGGTGCTGGTATCGTTTGATGTCACGCCTGCCAAATCCAGTCGGGGGAATCCTGTGGATTGTGGCGTTTGCAGTTCTTGCTACGCCGTCTATTTCAGAAGGTCCGAACTCAGCCTTGGCACCTGCCATTTTTGGCTTGATTTTCGGTGTTCTGACCAAGGAACAAGTCTTGATCTGGTCAAACTTATCACTGATTTTATTTGTCATTGGTATTGGCTTGCTTATGGGCTTCTGCTGGTCAAAATACACTGCAAATAAAACTGCACGTTCAGTTTAGATACTAAGTTAAATATAGAAAAATAAGGTTTTTAAATGTCTGCTGATACACAACACTTCGCGGGTACAGATCAATATATCGCGACCGATAGCTTAAAACTTGCAGTGAAAGCTGCACGTGCCCTACAAAAGCCATTGCTGGTTAAAGGCGAGCCGGGTACAGGGAAAACCTTGCTGGCAGAACAGGTTGCTGCCAGTCTGGGTTTAAAGCTGATTACCTGGCATATCAAATCGACCACCAAAGCCCAGCAAGGCCTGTATGAGTATGATGCCGTTTCGCGTTTGCGTGATAGCCAGCTCGGTGATGATCGTGTCTACGACATTAAAAACTACATCAAGCCGGGTAAATTGTGGGAAGCATTTACCAGCGAAGAGCGTTGTGTATTGTTAATTGATGAAATTGACAAGGCGGATATCGAGTTTCCGAATGACTTGCTGCATGAACTCGACAAAATGTCGTTTTATGTCTATGAGACGGGTGAAACCATTACCGCCACACAACGCCCGATCGTGATTATTACCTCGAATAATGAGAAGGAGCTGCCAGATGCATTCTTGCGTCGCTGTTTCTTCCATTATATCGAGTTCCCGGACGAAGCAACCATGCGTGACATTATTGCTGTCCATTTCCCGAATATTTCAACAACTCTGGTCAATGAGGCATTACAGGTTTTCTTTAAATTACGTGATGTTCCAAACCTGAAGAAACCTCCTTCAACCTCGGAGCTGATCGACTGGCTAAGCCTGCTCATGGCAGATGATATGCCGGAAGATGTCTTGCGTAACCACGACAAAACAAAAGCCATTCCACCATTGTATGGTGCCCTGATCAAAAATGAACAGGATGTGCAGTTGCTTGAACGTCTAGCCTTTATGTCACGCCGTTAAGAGTGTTTAGCAATGTTTGTGCGACTGTTTTACACCTTACGCAAATATGGCGTACCGGTTACGACACGTGAGCTCATCGATCTCAATCAGGCTGTTGCTTCAGGACTTGTGTTTGCAGATCAGAACGAGTTCTATCAGTTGGCGAAAACGGTGCTGGTCAAAGACGAACGCTTTTTTGACAAGTTTGATCGCGCCATCAAAGATTATTTTGATGGTATCGACACCTTTGATCTGGATGAATTGCTGAAACAGGTTCACAAACTACCGAAAGACTGGTTTGACCTTGAGCTGCTGGAAAAGCATCTGACGCCTGAACAACGTGCAGAACTGCAAAAGGCCGGTTCGCTGGAAGAGCTGATGAAAATGCTGGAAGAGCGTTTGCGTGAACAGCATAAGAAGCATCAGGGCGGCAACCGTATGATTGGTACAGGAGGGACTTCACCTTTTGGTGCCTTTGGTGATCATCCGGAAGGTGTCAGGATTGGCGGGCCCGGGCGTAAACGTTCGGCGGTAAAAGTCTGGGAGCAACGTAAATACCAGAATCTGGACGATGATCAGGTGCTGGGAACCCGCCAGATGCAAATTGCCTTGCGCCGTTTACGCAAGTTTGCCCGTCAGGGAGCGGCTGAAGAACTGGATGTCGATGGCACCATCCGTGAAACCGCCAAACAGGGTATTCTGGATGTACAACTGGTACCGGAGCGTCGTAACCGCATTAAGGTGTTGATGCTGTTTGATGTTGGCGGCTCAATGGATGCCTATATCGCTGAATGCGAAAAGCTGTTTAGTGCAGCCAAATCCGAGTTTAAAACGCTGGAATATTTCTATTTCCATAACTGCCTGTATGACTATGTCTGGAAGGACAATCACCGTCGTAGTGCAACCCGCATGAATACCTGGGATCTGTTGCATACTTATGGCCGTGACTATCGGGTGATTGTGGTGGGTGATGCCAGTATGGCGCCGTATGAGTTAAAGTCGGTCGGTGGCTCGGTTGAGTATATGAATGATGAAGCGGGTGAAGTGTGGCTGAGACGTTTACGCCAGCATTTCGATAAAACTGCCTGGTTAAATCCTGAAATGGAAGGCTATTGGCATTACACCCAGACCATTAACTGGATTAAAGACATTTTTGAAAATCATATGTTTCCGATGACGCTGAAAGGCATTGAAGACATGACACGCTACTTATCGCGTTAATATTTATATTCAGACGACAACTTTATAAAAACAGGAATAATGATGGAACATCAAATCAATGGGGTTGCTTTACCCGATGAAGCAGGTTTCTTTGGCAATTTTGGCGGTCAGTTTATTCCACCTCACTTAAAAGAGGCCATGGATGAGATCAATGCGGCTTATGAGGAGATTCGCCATACGGCCGAGTTTCAGGACGAGCTGAATGACCTATTCAAAAATTATGTCGGTCGACCAAGCCCATTGTTTTATGCCAAGCGGTTATCTGAACAACTGGGTGGTGCACAGATTTATCTGAAACGTGAAGACTTAAACCATACTGGTGCGCATAAGATCAATCACTGCTTAGGTGAAGCTTTACTTGCCAAGTATATGGGCAAAACCAAAGTCATTGCCGAGACAGGCGCAGGACAGCACGGTGTAGCACTGGCAACGGCCTGTGCGCTGGTTGGTATACCATGTGAAATTCATATGGGACAAGTGGATATCGAAAAAGAGCATCCCAATGTCGTAAAGATGAAAATATTGGGTGCAAAACTGGTTTCGGTGACTCAAGGGACAGCCACTTTAAAAGATGCAGTCGATAGTGCTTTTGAAGAGTATTTAAAAGATCCGAAAAATTACCTGTATGCCATTGGTTCAGTGGTGGGGCCACACCCGTTTCCTAAAATGGTACGCGATTTTCAGTCGATTATTGGCAAGGAAATCAAACAACAATCCAATGCGCATTTTGGCCAGAATCCGGATTATGTAGTGGCTTGTGTCGGTGGTGGTTCCAATGCGATTGGTGCATTTACCGCATTTCTAAATGAAAGCGGGGTGAAACTGGTGGGCGTTGAGCCAGCTGGACATGGACTGGATACCGATAAGCACTCTGCTACCTTGACGCTAGGCAAACCGGGCCAGATTCACGGGATGGCATGTTATGTACTGGAAGATGAACAAGGCGAGCCGTTACCAGTGCATTCCATTGCTTCAGGTCTGGATTATCCCGGTGTCGGGCCACAACATAGTTTCCTGAAGGAGCTGGGCCGTGTGCACTATGACACCGCAACAGATCAGGAATGTCTTGATGCGTTTATGACACTTTCACGTGTGGAAGGGATTGTACCGGCACTGGAAAGCTCACATGCCGTGGCATGGGCTTTACGTGAAGCACCGAATATGGACAAGAACATCAAGATTGTGGTTAACCTTTCGGGCCGTGGTGATAAGGACTCGGACTATGTGGCAGAAAAATTAGGCTTATAAGCTTTTTTCTGGCGATTAGGCTGTAAAAGACCGCTTCTTGTAGAGAGGCGGTTTTTTTATTGTTAAATCAATCTTAATCCCGTTAGAATAAAGCGTTTTGCAATTAGCACTTTTGGAGACGCCTAAGTGGAGCGACCTACAATCAGCCCTGAACATTTACAAGAAGCGGCTGAAAACCTAGTTACCATCCGAGATTTTGTCCGTTTTGGTGTAACCGCACTTCGTCAATATGATGCACACTTAGGTCAGGGTACTCAGGATTACTTTGCAGAAAGCTCTGCCTTGGTGCTACAGACCCTGTTACTTGAGTGGAATGCGGATGCCGAGATTTTAGATGCCAAGTTATTGCCAAGTGAAAAAGCTGAATTTTTAAGTTTGCTGGAACGTCGTATCAATGATCGTATTCCAACTTCATATTTGCTGAATCTGGCTTATTTCTTCAATAAACCATTTTATGTTGATGAGCGCGTGCTGATTCCACGTTCACCGATTGCCGAGTTGATCGAACAGCGTTTTGCACCATACTGCCTTGATGAAAATGGCCGTATGCTGGAAGCCTTAAATAACCTGCCTGAAAATAACAATCCGAAAACACCACAACGTATTCTGGATATGTGCACAGGTTCTGGTTGTATCGCGATTGCCTTGGCATATGCGTATCCGGATGCCGAGGTTGATGCCACTGATATTTCCAAAGAAGCACTGGAAGTTGCCTCAATCAATACCGAGCATCACGACAAGCAATATCAGGTCGCTTTGCTTGAGTCTGATCTGTTCTCGAAAATTCCTGCTGAAAATCAATATGACCTGATTGTCAGCAATCCGCCTTATGTTGATGCTGAAGATATGGCAGATTTGCCAGAAGAATTCCTGCATGAGCCAGAGCTTGCGCTGGCGGCAGGTCAGGATGGCCTGGATCTAGTCCGTAAAATGCTTGCTCAGGCAGCTGATTATCTGACGGAAGATGGCTTGATTGTGATTGAAGTGGGTAACTCTGAATGGGCAATGCGCCAGAACTTCAACACAGTTGACTTCCATTGGCTGACTTTCCAGAAAGGTGGTTCTGGTATTTTTGCCTTAACTGCTGAACAATGCCGTCGTTATAAAGAATTATTTCAGCAATCCGTACAAAATTAAGGGGCGATAAAACATGGCAGGGAATAGTATTGGGCAACTGTTTCGGGTGACGACCTGTGGTGAATCACATGGTGCTGGCTTGATGGCAATTGTCGATGGAGTGCCGCCGGGTCTTGAGCTTTGTGAAGCCGATTTGCAAAAAGATCTTGATCGCCGTAAACCGGGAACATCGAAGTTTGCAACGCAACGTAAAGAGCCAGATCAGGTGGAGATTATCTCGGGTATGTTTGAAGGTAAAACCACAGGCACATCAATCGGTTTGTTGATCCGAAACACCGATCAGAAATCCAAAGACTACGGCAATATTGCCCAAACATTCCGTCCGGGCCATGCGGACTATACCTATACACAAAAATACGGCTTCCGTGACTATCGTGGTGGTGGCCGTTCAAGTGCGCGTGAAACCGCCATGCGTGTTGCTGCGGGTGCGATTGCCAAGAAATATCTTGCTGAAAAGTTTGGTATCGAAATTCGTGGACATGTCACCCAAATTGGTAATGAAGTTGCAGAAAAACTGGATTGGGCGGAAGTGCCGAATAATCCGTTCTTCTGTGGCGATGTGGATGCCGTTCCACGCTTTGAGCAGCTGGTAACGTCCTTGCGTGAACAAGGCACCAGTTGTGGGGCCAAACTCGAAATCGTAGCTGAAAAAGTGCCTGTAGGTTGGGGTGAGCCTGTATTTGATCGTCTAGATGCTGATATTGCCCATGCCATGATGAGTATTAATGCGGTTAAAGGCGTTGAGATTGGGGACGGTTTTGCTGTTGCGGGACAGTTTGGTCATGAAACCCGGGATGAACTGACCACAGAGGGCTTCCTTGCCAACCATGCCGGTGGTATTCTGGGCGGGATTTCCAGTGGCCAGACCATTCGTGTTGCAATTGCCTTGAAACCGACTGCAAGTATTACCACACCGGGTAAAACCATTACCATTGACCGGGAAAATACCGATGTACTGACTAAAGGTCGTCATGATCCATGTGTGGGCGTACGTGCCACCCCAATTGCTGAAGCCATGCTGGCGATTGTGTTAATGGATCACTTTTTAAGACATCGTGCACAAAACGCCGATGTGGTTGCACCATTTAAACCGATCGAACCTTAATATCAAAAAGATTAAACCACACAAATAATTTATTATATGTGTGGTTTAAGTCTCATTATCATTCAGTTTAAAATTAAAGTAATTTAACCTGTATTTAATAATATATATCCATTATAAAGTTTCAGAAATTATATTATTTGATGTGGCAATATGATACTGATTCCGGCCATTACTTTTTGCGATATATAAAGCATGATCTGCCTGTGCAATAAAATCAGAAAGGCTGTCGTTTAAACCGGGTGTCATGGTTGCGACACCGACACTGATGGTCACATGCTTGGAGACATGACTCCGGGGATGCACAATCCCGATATTATTGACCAGTTCCATGAGTCGTTGAACCTGTACCACCGCCTGTTCACGATCAGTCATGGCAAATAGCAGCAGAAATTCTTCACCACCATAACGCGCTGCAAGATCGCCGCTACGTGAGGCAATTGAACCCAGCATGATCGCAATTCGCCGTAAGCATTGATCTCCCTGTATATGGCCCAGAGTGTCGTTGTAGAGCTTAAAGAAGTCGATATCAATCATCATGATGGTAATCGGCATGCCGTGGCGTGTGGCGCGTTTCCATTCATTTTCGAGCACTTCATCCAGATAACGGCGGTTGGCCAGACCGGTCAGGGCATCCTGCTGGGACAGAATGGACAACTGCTGCGCCTGTCGCATCAGCTCCAGACGGTTGAGCTCGATCATGCAGTTTTGCAGATAGTTTTCACGGTGTTGCCGGTCGGTGGCATAGGCAAGTGCCATGCCGAGAAAGCTGCTGAAAGTATAGGTCCGGTTCAGGAAGGTCCAGTCGATTGCACCACTGAGCCAGGTACTGGCAATAATCCCGATCAGACCACCAACCCAGCCTGCAATAATTGCCGTATAGAAGCGCATTCCCACAAAGCCATAGATGATGACCACGGCATACATCATGGCGGCATGGAACAGTACATTGTTCTGTCCTTGCTCCAGTACGTTAATCAGGGTAAACGAAATGGCCACGGCGCCCATGGAGCCGATACAGACATAGTGGTCAAACCATTTGTTCATCATGGGCAGGAAAGACAGCATCCAGGCCAGGGTAATAATGATCCCGACCCAGCCATAGGTTGCCATCCAGGTGATGCGCAGGTCTGTAGGAAGCACCTGATAGATACCGAAGCTTAGGAATAGATATAAACCTAAAATAATAGGGGCGCGATAACGGAACTCATGCGCAGCCTCATTTCTGTACTGATCACGATAGATCACTTCTAATTCTTTAGGAAACCAAACTAAATTTAGCCCGCGAGAAATTAACAAGTCGATTTGTTCTTGTCCCAATATATTGGAAGCTTTCAACTTCATCTTGTCTCTCAACACTCCCAAAAATGTTCTTATAAATGTCAAAATAGGGATTATTTTTTTACTACGTTACACTGATTTAAGGGGAATGTGTATTAGATTATAAAAAAATATTAATTTTTAAATAATAAGCATTGCCTAATATAATGATTCAAGTTTAAATTAGATTCAAGAAATAAAAAGCTGTTACAAATTAAACGGCAATCGATTGTATTCTGGTGGTATAGGGATACAGTTTATAAAAAAGCATCAATCATGGACAATGGTTGAATTAGGTCATACGAAATAGGATGCATCGCAATGACTGCTATGAATCAATATGGAACAAAACTGGAAATCACCCCTCACTCCGGATGGGCGCAGCAGTTCTGGGATGAACTGTTACCTTCAAAAGAACGAGTGAGTAAACATCCGTTATTTCTGGATATGGCAAATGGCTCATTAAGTCTGGAATGTTTTCGTTCCGCCTTACTGAATTTTTATCCCTTGGTTGCTCATTTTCCTTCCTATATGGCCGGTACACTGGCCAAGGCAACTTCATTTGAGCTGGATGGCGTGACCGAAACCCGAGACTGGCTCATCCAGAATATCAAGGTGGAAGAACGGCATTTAAACTGGTATCAGGACTGGGCAGGGGGATTTGGTCTGACTGTTGAGATGCTGAACAATGCCAGACCGCCTGTTGCCATGAATGCGGTGAATCATTTTTTATGGGATATCAACTTTAGAGGGACGCTGGCCGAGAGTATTGCTGCAACCAATCTTGCAATTGAGTGGGCAACAGGTGACTGGACCATTCAGGTGTACAAGGGAATTCAGGCTTATACCCAGCATCCGGAAGTTCATATTAATAAACGCTCTCTGGCCTGGTTAAGGGCACATGCACATTATGATGATCTGCATCCTTATGAAGCAATGGAGTTGATCAAGCGGTTATGTGATAAAGATCCCGGATTGCAACGCAAGGCTTTTCTGGCTGCCCAGGAAGGTCTGGCATATTATGAACTGGCTTTAGATGAGTGTTATAAACTACAGCATAAAAACTAAAGTCATTTTCTAAATAAAAACTGCTATGGCGTTGGGGGACACATAGCAGTTTTTTTATAGCCAGATTATTTCAGAGGTTGCATCTGGTCGTCAAAATCTTCCAGTAAAGGAAATTGGAGCGCCTGTAGCTCGTCAATATGAGTGATATAGTGCTCAAAATCAGTTAACAGTTTCTGTCGGTCTTCATGGCTGATATAAGGTACATGATAGGCGATAAAAGGGGGTAACACCTCAAAGCCAGCATAGGCCAGGGTGCCACGCTGGATGGGTGAAAGATAGTGTTCGATTGGCCCATGAATCGTGTTTTCGCCGAACATATGGCTGCGGCCACCCAAGGTGAGACAGAGCATGGCTTTTTTTCCACGCATGCCGCCGTGGTTATAAAAGCGTTTACCGCCATAGAACAGCCCTGATACAAATACACGGTCAATCCAGCCCTTTAAAATGGCAGGCACGGAAGTCCAGTATAAGGGAAAGCTGAGTAACAACAGGTCGGCACGCTGAACTTTTTCAATCTCGTTCTGGATATCTGACGCGAATTTTTGATGTTTAAGGGCATGGCGCTGTTCCAATGCATAATTCAGGTAATCAGGCTGGTTTAGGCTTTCAAAATCGGCTTGGGAGGCCACTGGATTAAAATTCATTGCATACAGGTCAGAAAGCTCGACAGTATGGCCAGCTTTTTCAAATGTTTCCTGTGCTTTATGCTTGAGTGCAGTGGTAAATGACAGGTTTTCCGGATGAGCATGAACAATCAGTATATTCATTGGTAAGTCACATTCATAAACACATATTAGATAAACAACTATGCCGAAAAGCTTAAAAACGGCATAGCTCCTAAGCTGCCAATATTTACCATTTTGTGCCAGATTGATGGCATGAGAAGATAAAGACTGGATCAAGTGCCCAGAAAGTTACGTTAGCTTATATTATGAAACTCAGTTTAGAATTATTGACCCAAATAGTACTTTTAAACCAGGTACTATTGCGTCAAATCAGATTTATCTGAATCAAAACGGGCAAAAATTGAAATATCAAAGTGGCAAATGGGAAGTTTGGAAATGAAGAATTTAACCCCTGACTTTCCTACTAAAAAAGCCTTAAGAATAGACTAAATTTGTCCAGAAGAGTGGTGGCATTCCACCACTATTTAAATGTTTAGGCTTAGAGGTTTGATAGCTACGATTTCTGTTTGGCTTTTTGGCGTAAAACATACAAATATAAGTTTTCTACTTTTTCGCGTGCCCATGGTGTGGTACGTAAGAATCTCAACGATGACTTAACACTAGGATCTATACAAAAACATCTAATTTCAATTTTACGACTTAAGCCTTCAAAGCCACCGTAATAATCCAATAACTCATCCAAAATATCAGCAAGTTTTTTGCCGTGTAGAGGTTCATTGGAGGCATTCATAATAGATCAACTATATTTGGGGAGGCCATCATTATAACCTGAGCTAGTTGAAAAATGAGAGGGTTAGCATTTAAGCGTATAAGCGTATAAGCGTATAAGCGTATAAGCGTAATTTACATAGAAAATTACAGCTTATCTTCCTATTGATGTGTGTTGAAATAGTAGGAGACATTCACTTGGGAGATTCTAGTCACTTGTAAAAATCTTTTGCCATTTGATTTAGTGTCTAAATCTAGACTTTTTTTAAGTCCGTAACTGATGTATAAATCGTACATCATCTCGTTACTAAGCTATGGCAACAAACACTAATGTGTAGGCCATAGTCTTAGATACTCTATTTAACATAAAATGAAGTTATGCGACTTCAGAATGACTTTTAAACTAATATTATGGTAGAGCTTAGTAACAAAGACTCATATAAGGCGTTGTATGAGCATCAAAAATATCAATATGAAATTGAAAAAAATGCTTATGGAAAATTAGAAGATAAAGCTTCAAAATATTTAGCCTCATTAACAGTTGTAATAACGGCTTATACAGCAATAGTTGGAATTTTTTTAAAAGAGTTATTAATTAATCTAAATCCTCTTGTATGTTTTTTGTGCATATTTTTAATAGTTTTTTCTTTTATATTTTTATGTTTCTCTTGGTATTCAATTTTTAGATGTTTACGTTTACAGGAAGTTTTTCGTTTGGAATCTAATCAGGAAATGATAGATTATTTTTTAGATCAAGATTATTTGGAAACGGTATATTTGGACTTATCAGAAAAATATGATAAGGCTACCCAGCAATATATAAAACAGAATGAAAAAAAAATAAATTTAATTAAAAATGGATATAGAGAAATTCTTGTAGGTGTTTTATCCTCTGTCATATTAATCTTTATTGTTTTTTTAATTCAACTAGGAACCGGCCAGAATGAGCGACCCAAAGCAGCAACCACCACAGCAACAACCTGTACAGCAACAGAAGCCACCAAGACCACCAAGAGTTGAAGGTCCTGCATTGAGAATAACAAATGAAAGCCTAGAGGTAAAAATTCCTGGCAACATCTTAAATGAACAAACTCGAAACAATTAGATCAACAAAAAAGAGTCCACGTTATCTAATGGTGGACTCTAGTCTCAAATTTGGGACTATTGAAATGTTTTAATCTCTCATTAGCTCTTTGCTTTTATTATGAACAATCATCATCTTAAGCATATCTTTTAATTGCTCTCGCTCTTTACCCTCAAATCGCTCAACTTCACGAAATAGAATCTTGAGATCACCATTTGTTCCCATATCAGTTTCATCAAACAAAATCGTATCAGCACTCACACCAAGAGCAATAGTGATCTTTTTTAGATTTGATGCTTTAGGGTCTGACTTATCGGCAATGATTGTATTTATTGTACTTTCAGGAATTTTTGAAAGCCGTGCCAACTCTCGGTTTGTTATACCGACCTGATCACAAACTTTTTTGATATTTCTACCGACTGACATCAATACACCGATTTTATTACCTACATTTAATACATTATTACCGATACATTGTTATTAGCAACAAAATATTGACTTATATTCTTGATAATGACGACACATTGATGTATAAAACAATGTGTCGTTATTTTGCATCGACACATCGTTATGGATACTTTGTCATTTAGCTCCAATCTCGAATTTATACAAGCTGCATTTAATAAAATTGCTGAAATTGTTGCTCAACATGGTCATCCATGCCTAGACGTATGTTGTCCTGCTGAATCTACTGAGCAATGTCTTGAACATTTGGCTGTGGTCGCAAATGACTGGTCGTATAACTATTCACTCATTGATGCTCACCTAGAAACCTATAAAAAAGCCAATGCTGAAATTCGTGAATATTTAGGAGAGTAGGGTGATGGACAAGGCGTGTGAATTAATTAATTAATAAAATTCAAGACTTCGATAAAAACATTCATCAACTAACAGAAGTCTATGAAGAATCACAATTCATCATGGGTGAAATTGTTTTAGCTACTACATACTCAGAAATTGATCTTCGAGTTTGCCAAAACCTTAAAGATTATTTGAATGGTGTTGTTCAGAACAAATTAAACCATTGCCAACAGCTCATCACTAAAAAACAGAAACAGCCACAGGATAATTCAGTTGTTCAAACCTTTGAGCATAAAATAGCCAAAGTATTAGTAAACACGGCAGAATCAACTGCTAAGCAAGGTCTTCAACCCCCCAATTTATAATATGCGGGAAACGATAGGCAATTTTTGCATAAAACTTCTAGCTATCATTGAAATTTTGATAAATAACCTTATTAATTTCTAGTCACTTACAATTTACAAAGGATAATGAACAGTGAGTCAAATTGATTTATCAAATATTAAAGAAGTTATTGAAGAAGATAATATAAGCTCAGTAAATTCTCGATTAGACAAAGGGTGGCAACTTTTAGCTGTTTCTCCAGGAACTTACGATGATGGAGATTCTAACAAAGCATATTTTTTATATACATTAGGGCATACAGAGAAGCAGCCTTTACCAGATATCACGTCTAGATATAAAGATTAGGTTAACATCACAAGGCTTATGCAATCATAGCTTTGATGCATAAGCCTTGTATGTCTGATTTCTGCATAACTTATATTATGTTACTTGGAATACTCAGCAACGTGAATTATGATCGTAGAGATTCACGTTGCTGAGCTGTGGCAACAAACCGGGTTGTGTAGGTCACAGTCTTAGATATTCTATTTAACATAATATACATTATGCGAAATGATTGTTGTTGCTTAAAGCCATTGATTGATACCACATCAGGCTTTGGTTTTGTATCTTGTCGTGCTCTATGCGAGCTTTAATAAAAACGGCGTAAACTTTAAATCATTGAAGTAAGTTTACGCCGTGCTGCTTTCAGAATTTTAAATTCTCTATTGCCAATTAAAAATTTACAGTCCATGACAGCTGCGCTGTACGTGGCGCACCTAAAAATAAGTAGTCATCTCCGGCAAAATTACCTACATCGCGCCAGTATTTTTTATTGAATATATTATCTACATTCAATCTCAGTGTGTTGTCATAACCATAGGCATGAAAATGATAAGCTGCCCCGGCATCAAATACGCTATAACCTGACACCTTCACTGTACCGGTTTTATTGGCATATTTACTGCTGCTGTACTGCATACCGGCCAATAACCGTAATCCATCAATTTGAGGCACTTGATACGATAAGTGGCTGGCAAAACGTACATTTGGCACATTTTGAGTTTGATGTCCTTTATATTCAGCTACTTGCACATCTGTGAGCCGTGAACGTGTCAATGCCAGACTTGAGGTAATATCCAGATTGTCACTTAAATGGCCTTGTAAGCCGAGTTCTAAGCCAAGATTGTGCTGTTCACCTTCAGCCACATAGTTATTGGCTGCATTGGTATATTGATTGTCCTGTTTTAAATCAAATATTGCTGCGGTAAAAAGTAAATCTTGCCATTGCTGTTTAATACCCAGTTCATATTGAGCTGAATGGATTGGGGCTAGCGTTACAGAGGCATTGTCGGCAAACCACGGCGCCTGACCACCATCGCTTAAACCTTTGGCATAAGACGCATAGACATGAGTGCCTTCCCAAGGCTGATACATCACCGCAAACTGTGGTAAAAAACGATTAAAGTCGGTTTCCCGAATGCGCTGACCATCTGCTTTGTAAGCATTTTCATCTAAATGTAGCAGTTTTCCACCTGCTAAAACTGACCAAGCTGTATTGAAATCAATCTGGTCGATCAGCGTTAATGCGGTTTGCTGGCTTTTTAATGACTTATAATGGTTGGCTAAAGTTTTTTCGGATGGAATATAGTCTTTAGTATCTTCATAAATATTTCCAGATGCTTCTGGGGCTTGGAAAATAGCATCATATTGCGAATGACGTTTAGCTGTATGTGACAATTCTACACTGAGGTTGTGTAGCCATGCACCGGTCTTAAATTTACCGTTTATGCCAGCCTTAAATTGATTGGTTAAATAGCTGTCATCCGGGTTGCGAAAGTCATAAATATCGTAGTTACCATTCGGGTCAAAACTATTCCCTTTGGTCTGACAAGTTTCACTATAACACCCCCAGGCAAAGGATGAATAATCATCGACCACCACACGGCTTTGTGAAGCACTTAAGTGCGATGTCCAGCTGTCATTGATCTGATAAGTATATTTTAATCCGGTATTTAAGCTGTCACTACTTACAGGTTTACTCCAGCTCTGATAACCCAGTAAACGATCCCGCTTCACACCATTGGGAACGGCGTTGCCACCCAATAATTGATAACCGGGTACAGAACGCTGACGCTGGTGCTGTGATTCAAGATCAAACTCAAGCTTGGAGCGATCAGAGATGTTCCAGTCTAAGGCAACGGAGCCAAATAAACGCCGGCCATTGGCGTGTTCTACATAAGGATGAATTTCTTCACTGGCCAGATTAATACGGTACCCAAACTGTTGTTGCTCGCCCAACAGTCCGCCCAGATCGGTTGCGACACGATAGCCACCTTCACTATCTGCCCCAACGGTCACTGCCCGTATATCTTTAGGACGTTTGGTGACGTAATTGACCACGCCACCGGGTGTTGACATGCCACTTTGAATGGCACTGATTCCTTTGAGGATTTCGACCTGTTGTTTATTTTCGAGCGCAACATTCTGCTCACCGTGAATGACATTGCCATTGAGCAAATAACTTGAACCCAGATTCAGGCCAAAACCACGCATCACAAAGTTTGGGTAATAACCAATCGGCGCATAGCCATCCCCTACAGCGGCATCATTCTTGACCACATCGGTAAGGGTTTTTGCATGTTGATCTGCAATACGTTCAGCCGTGATGGTGCTGATTGAAGCAGGGATTTCAGCCAGATGGTGTTGATTAAAACCGGTTAAATTGACTTTAGACTGAGCATACTCGCTTTCTGCGGCCTGTGCATTAATGGTAATGGTCGCCAGCCGGGTGGCTTCGGTTTCAGTTTCGGCCTGTACTCCTGTGGAGATCAGCCCCATACATGAAAATGAGCCAACTGCCAGTAGTGCTGTTTGTAAACGAGAAAGTGGGAAAGTTTTCACAGTATGTGCCGCGTCCTAAAGGGTAATTTTACAGTCCGGATTTGCGGCATGAGTATTCACAATTTCTCTGGTTTGGACAAGCATATTTTCCATCTGTTCCTGATTTTTTCATATTACCAGGATCGTAGAAATTGGGCTGGCCCGGAATCGGCATTATTTATGTAAAATCAGTTCTGCTGTTGAAAACTCGTCTCCCAGTTGTACCATGATTTCTTCAAGGTACCGGTTGATTTCAGGGTGATCATAAGGTGTGATGACTCCGTTGGTGGTTTCCCTGATATGACAGCTTGTTCTTTGTCTGAGTAGCTTATAGACACTTTTATTGCGACCAAACAGGATTCTTTGAATCAGGTGGTGTTTCTCCAGATCAGAGAGTACCCGATAAATGGTGCCTATTTTAAGTGCATTTTGTTTATTGGCAATCATATAGATATCATCTGCGGTCAGACCATCATGTTGTGCCAAGACCTCCAGTACAGATACTCTGGCAGCTGTTGCGGTTAAACCTTTATTGATTAATAGTTTTGAATACATAAAAAACCTGTAAATTAAAATAATAACAACAATATTTTTATAAAAATAAATAACTTGGAATTAAGAAAATAGTTGAAAACCGAAGTAAACAATGCCCTGAAAATGGTCTTTCAAGGCATCAGGTGCAAGGCTGTTTACATTTAGAACGTATAGGTCAAACCGACATAATAGTTACGTCCCAGTTCTTTTTCATTGAATTTAATGCCGGCATCTTGGCCTTTTTCTTCCAGATCGACATCGGTCAGGTTGCGGATACCTGCACGGACGGTCACAGCCGGATCTACTTTGGCAGAAAGACCAACATTAACCAGTGTATAGTCAGGTAGTTTTTTCTCGTTGATCACCTGATCGCCAATATAACTTGCCCCTGCAGTCAGGGTGAGCCATTCCAGCGGTTTCAGGTTCAGGTTGGTATTGGCTTGCAGGCGTGGGCGTTCATCCAGGCGTTTATGTGTTTCGCTGTTCTTGGCGTCCAGATAAGTGGCATTGGCATCGACAGAAAGCATAGGCAGTAAATCTGCCTGTGCTGCCAGCTCGACTCCCTTGATTTTGACCCGTCCCAAATTGACCCAGGCCGCTCCCGTTGGTCTGGATACGCCATTCGGATCGACGGTATAGTGAATATCCCGACTGATCATATCTTTAATTTCATTCTGGAATACGGTGACGCTACCATTCCAGTTTGATTTACGGATAGATGCACTTATTTCATAGTTGTCGCTGGTTTCTGGCTCAAGGTTAGGATTACCCCATAAGGTACACCCTCCTCCACAACTGACAATGCCATAGTCTTTGGTCATTTGTGCCAGAGATGGTGCCTTAAAGGCTTGTCCATAGCCTCCCTTGACCACAACATCATGGGGTAACTGGTAAACCAGATATGCTTTTGGACTAAAATGGTGACCAAACACCTCATGATCATCATAACGGCCAGACAAGGATAAGGTCAGTGGGTCGGTGAGATGGATGTCATCCTGCACAAAGACTGAGGTTGTGCTCACTGAAGCCTTACCGGAGTTTTGATAGCTTACACCGTCCTTGACTTCCTGATTGTTGTATTCAATACCCGCAACAACGCCGTGAATACTGGCATCAAAATTACTATAGGCACGCAGATTGGTATTATTTTCTTTTAAAGTACGATGTTTGGGTTCATCAAAGTCTGAATCGTAATCTTGTATTTTACTGTTTTCCTGTTGTGCCGAAACGGTGGTTTTCCCCCAGCGCCAGTCACCACGGTGTGTCAGCCCCACAGAATGGCGTTCAATCTCCTGACTGGCAAACCCCTCGCTTAAATAGTCCCAGGCTGGATAGTATTGATAATCTGTCTGGCCATACGGTCGTTTATCCTTGTTATATCCCAGATCAAGATCAATATTTTGCTGCTCATTGAGCTCATAGCTCAGGGTTGAGCGTAAGTTCTGGGTTTTCTTGCCTTCGATATAATAGGCTGGCGTGGCCTGTTTGCCTTGCGAGAACCATGCATCACGGTCATATTGCTCTGCCGAAATCGATAAACCCAGTTTATCGGTCAACGCACCGGATGCAGAAGCGCCTAGACGATATTGCTGTTTACCTGTACCACGGTCGACCAGATGATATTCAGCATTTATTGTACCCTGCCATTCATCGGTTGGCTTCTTGGTAATAATGTTAATCACACCACCAATGGCGTCAGAGCCATAGAGTGCAGACATGGGGCCACGAATCACCTCTACCCGTTCGATACTGGACAATGGAATCGAGCTAATATCCAGATCGGCATCACGCCATAAGGCACCTGTTGAAGAAATACGCTTGCCATTGACCAGGATCAGGGTATAAACGCCATTTGACTCACGTACCCCACGAATCGTCAATTTCTCACGGCCCCCGCCATTATAGTTTTGTACCCCAACGGTTTTACCCAAGATTTCTGCCAGACTGGTCGCTGCAGATTGTTCGATCTGTTCTTTACTGACAACCGTAATCGAAGCCGGAGCGGTATCCGGGCTCTCCTCTGCCAGACTGGCAGTCACCACGATGGTAGGTAAACTCGTGCCCGCTGGCTGGGGCTGCTGCGCTTCTGCCCATGCCGCAAACGGCGTCAATGCTGCAATTGCAATCACTAATTTTTTCTTGGCCAAGACCATTTTCTTGCATCCTCATTATTAATAACAATTTTCATTTGTTAATTGTTATCATTTTCAAAGTTTGCACATCATAAATTATTTATTGATAATCATTCAATAGTTAGAAATAGTTTTATTTGAAATTGATAATCATTATTATTTGTGTGAGATTTGGTTATAATCGGCAACTTAAATATTGCTGTATTCCCCTATCCCCCTAAACTTTATGTATAAGTAGATAAAATAATGCTATCCCGTTTCTTTATTTACCATCCGGTATTTGCATCAGTTATTGCAATTATCATCTTGATTTTAGGATGCTTTTCAATTCAGGCCTTACCTGTTGAGCGTTATCCCAATCTTGCTCCGCCGAGTGTCACCGTGACAACGGTTTATCGGGGTGCATCGGCTGAAACGGTTGAAGACAGTGTTACGCAGATTCTGGAACAGCAGATTAAAGGCATTGATCACCTGCTCTATTATACTTCCAGTAGCGAATCGTCAGGCCGCAGTACAATCGACATCCATTTTAAGATGGGTACCGATATCGATAAGGCCCAGTTGCAGGTCCAGAACCAGATGAATAGTGCCCTGAGTCGCCTGCCGGAACAGGTTCAGCGTCAAGGAGTGAATATCTGGAAAAGCACGGGAGATATGCTGCTCATTGTCGGGGTTTATGATGAAATGGGGAAAGCCAGCAATATTGATTTGTCCGATTATCTGGTCAATCATTTTGAACAGCCACTGGCCCAGATTCAGGGTGTCGGTGAAGTGGATATCTTCGGTTCGGCCTATGCCATGCGTATCTGGCTTAATCCGAACCAGCTTAAAAACTATAAGTTAATGCCCAGTGATATCGAGAAGGCTTTAGAAGATTACAATACTCAAATAGCCGCAGGTTCTATTGGTTCGATGCCTGCCGCGGCGGATCAGAATATCTATGCCAAAGTCACCGCTGGCTCACGCTTGAAAAGTGTTGATGATTTTAAGTCGGTGGTGGTCAAGGCCAATATTGATGGCAGTCTGGTTTATCTGAAAGATGTGGCTCGGGTTGAACTGGGCGCAGAAAATTATGAAAGTGTGAATACCTTAAATGGCTTTCCTTCTGCCGGTCTAGGCATCATGTTAAGTCCCGATGCCAATGCCATCCAGACGGCACAACGGATCAAGGATAAAATTGCACAGTTGAGCCATCATTTACCTGCGGGTTACAAGATCGTGTATCCGCGTGACAATACGCCCTTTATTCAGGAATCGATTAAACAGGTGATTCTGACCTTGCTGGAAGCGGTCGTTCTGGTGGTGCTGGTGATGTATCTGTTTTTACAGAAATGGCGTGCGACCCTGATCCCGACCATTAGCGTGCCAATTGTGATTTGTGGCACCTTTATCATCCTGTATCTGGCAGGGATGAGTATCAATACCTTAACCCTGTTTGCCCTGGTACTTGCCATTGGCCTGCTGGTGGACGATACCATCGTTGTGGTCGAGAATGTTGAGCGTCTTATTCATGAAAAACAGCTCGATGTGCGCGACGCCTGTCTGGCTTCCATGCAGGAAATTAGCGGCGCCTTGATCGGGATTACCCTGGTTCTGACGGCGGTATTTATTCCCATGGCCTTTTTTAGCGGCTCGACCGGCATGATTTACCGCCAGTTTTCAATCACGCTGGTAGCGGCAATGCTCTTGTCCTTGATTGCTGCCATGGTGATTACCCCAGCACTGTGTGCGGTTTTACTCAAAAAGCAAACACATAAACCGGTCTGGGGGCCGTATTTAGAGCGTGGCGTTCAGTACATCAAGACGCTCTTTATCCAGTTGACCCGATGCTTACTTCAATTCAGGTACGTTGCCTATCTGGGGGTTGCTGTGCTGCTGGTTGTACTGGCTTTGATTTATCGGGCTTTACCGACCAGTTTTATTCCCAATGAAGATCAGGGGCTGCTGGCCGTACAGTTTGCCTTGCAAGATAGTGCCTCCCTGGGCCAGACCCAAGCTGTTGGTCAACAGGTCAATGATTATCTGTTCAAGCAGGAAGCAAACAACATTCATACCGTTTTGGTGGTGAATGGCCAGAACTTCTCTGGACAAGGGCCCAATCTGGGAATGGCCTTTGTTTCATTGAAGCACTGGGATGAGCGTCAGGGAGAAGAAAATACCGCACCAGCCATCCGTGCGCGGATACAACAGGCATTGTCTGACTTGCTGCCCGCGCGTGTCATGGTGGGAATGCCTGCCAGCGTCGCAGGACTGGGACAATCGGATGCCATTGAATTATGGTTGCGTGATTTAACAGGTAAAGGGCGTGAGTACTTGCAGCAACAGTTTGCCGAAATTGATGGCCAGTCAGCCCATTACCCTGCTTTTAGTCAGCTCAGTCCTTTGGTCAGCGACAACAAAGCCGCCGTATATGTGCAGCTGGATCAAAACAAGGCCAAAATGTTAGGTCTGGAACAGCGTGAAATCCGTTCTACCCTGTCTAGCGCCTGGGGTGGCAGTTATGTCAGTGACTTTGTTGAACGCGGCCGGATTAAACGTATCATTATGCAAGGCGATACCGAATACCGTTCTAAACCTGAAGATTTACGCTACTGGCATGTACGTAACCAGTCCGGAGAAATGTTGCCGCTCTCTCATTTTGCCGAGACCCAATGGACAGGTGGCCCAGAAGTCTTGAACCGCTTTATGGGACTGGCGGCGATCCAGCTGGAGGCCAATGTCAGTGATGGATTTAGTTCAGGTCAGGCCATGCATCAGCTTTCTGACCTGATAAACCGGCAGCCCGGTGTCGATCTGGCCTGGAGTGGACTGTCTTTACAGGAGCAGCAATCCAGCCATCAGGCCATTTATCTGTATGTGATTTCAATCCTGTTTATTTTCCTGTGTCTGGCAGCCTTGTACGAAAGCTGGAAAATACCTTTTATTATCTTATTGGGCTTGCCGCTCGGGATTACCGGTACGGTGGTTTTTGCGTGGTTATTTGAGTTGCCCAATGATGTGTATTTCCAGATTGCCTTGCTCACGGCGATTGGATTGTCCTGTAAAAATGCCATCCTGATTGTTGAGTTTGCCTCATCTGCGCTGGCACAGGGACAAGATCGCTATAGCGCAGCTTATGAAGCCTTAGCCTTGCGTTTACGTCCCATTATCATGACTTCACTGGCCTTTGGTGCAGGGATTCTTCCCTTGGTGTTTGCAAGTGGTGCCGGCGCAGCCAGCCGTTACGAGATTGGTATGAGCGTATTGGGCAGTGTGCTGTTTGGTACGGTCCTGATTCCTTTATTTACCGCTTTTCTGTTTGTCGTGGTGAATAGTCGGGTCGGTTTGCCTGGTCTGCAATGGCGCAAGCGGAATATGGTATCGCATCTCCACAATATGCGGATCAAGCAGGATGAATCTTGATCTATAAAAGTGCTGGACTGAACAGAAAGCATTATTTTCTCTTTCCTTTTGGCAAGATGATCAGTCCTGTGAAAAGTCTAAAGCATAAAAAATGGCAGTTTTAATCTGCCATTTTTTATTGTCTTATTTCAGTCTAAGCGACGAGTTTTTCAATCCATACTTCTAGGGTTGGCTGTTCGGCAAGATCTTCAAAACTCACATTTGCGCCATGCGCCTGCCATTTTCCAACCAGCGTCATTAAACGGACAGAATCTAAACCGAGCATAAGCAAATCGTCCTGTAGCTCGATTTCATGTACCGGGATTTGTAGCTGCTCGCTAACCGCTGCAATAATGCCTTCCTTTGATAGGGCTGTAGCCATGTGCTTGAGGTTCCATAAGCGCAGTACCTGATGGGTGGCCATGACCTGACCGCAACGTGTACTGATATATTTGAGTGCCATATCGTGTTCGGCACGACTGAAATCGGCCATGGCATCGCCACAGACAAAGGGCTTGATATTGAGCATAAAGGCTTCTGCTGCACTCATCAGACAACCGATGTGGGCATAAACACCGCAAATCACCAGCTGATTGCGTCCCCATTGCTGCATCAACTGTTCAAATTCGGAAAATTTAAAGGCGCTATAACGCCATTTGGTCAGAACCGTGTCTGCCTCTGTGGCTGCAACATCAGGATGAATCCGGGTTATCTGTGGATCTGCCTTTAAGCCGGGGCCCCAAAAGTCAGTCAGTAATTGACGATGTTCGGGAGTCTGGTCTCCCGGTTGTGCGGTATAGACCACCGGAATATCAAGTTGTCGCGCCTGTTCAATCAGCGCCTGTGTGTTTTTTAACAGTTCAGGAATGGGAGCTTGCTGCTGGTCATAAAAATCCAGGAAATATTGCTGCATATCATGCACCAGTAAAACGGACTGTCTGGCATCGAGCTGCCAATGGGTTTTATTCTCGGTGAGCTCATGGGCCTGAGGCATGGCATAACTGGCAATTTTAGGAATACTCATGATTTATTTCTCGTCTTTTATCAATGAATTGAAGTGAAAGAATTAAACAGTTTCAGTCTGGATTTGCTGACGCAGCACTTTTTTGTCAATCTTGCCGAAGGCGGTATAAGGAAACTGGTCGATAAACTCAATCCGGTCAGGAATCTTATACATCGCCAAGCCATAATCTTTTAAATATTGGCGTAGCTGCATGCCACGGCGAATAGCGCCTGGATCATTGTCCTGACTTTGCCATGCGATAAAGGCACAGCTTTTTTCACCCAGCATGTCATCGGGCATGGCCACCAAAGCGGCCAGACGGACTTGCGGATGGGTCAGCAATGCCTGCTCGACTTCTTCCGTTGCAATTTTTTCACCGCCACGATTGATCTGCTCTTTGGAACGGCCTTCCACGACAATACAGCCATCGGCCCGAATACGTACCAGATCACCTGTACGGTAGAAGCCGTCTGGGGTAAACGAACGTGCATTATGTTCCGGGGCATTATAGTAACCACGGATGGTATAAGGCCCACGTGTGAGCAGATGCCCGATTTCGCCTGCTGCAACAGGTTGATCATGATCATCAAGCACTAAAATTTCGTCGTCGGCTGAGATCTTTAAGCCTTGGGTATGGATAATCTGTTCGGCGCTCATATCCAGATGGGTGTAATTGACCAGCCCTTCTGCCATGCCAAATACCTGTTGTAGCTTCACCTGAAAATCATCCATCAGCCTGCGGGCAACCGTATCGGGTAAGCGCGCCCCACCCACCTGTAAACAGCGTAAGGTAGACAGAATGTCATCCTGATCTTTCTGTGCTTTATCCATCCATGGTCGTACCAGTGCAGGAACCAGACAGGCATCGGTTACCCCGTGCTGACGTATCAAGGCAAAAGCCGTGTCAGGGCTTGGGTCACTGCCGAGAACCACGGCGCCTCCGACATGGAAGATACCCAATGCACCTGCCGAACTCATGGAAAAGTTATGCGCTGCGGGTAACACCATTAACAGACGTGAGCTTTGCTCAAGCCGGCAGATTCTGGCGCTTTCGCGCACACTATATAAGTAGTCGTCATGCGTGCGGGGAATCAGCTTCGGAACCCCTGTACTGCCGCCGGAGAGTTGCAAAAAGGCCACTTGCTCTGCACTGCTTGGACGTACTGCCTGATCTAAAAGATCAGTTTGGTGTAAGAGTGCTGCAAGATCAGCAAACCCGGCGGCCTTCCCTAAAACAAAAACATGCTTTAAGGACGGATTGGCTTGCTGGCATTTACGGGCCAGTTCACGATAGTCAAACTTTTGAGCGCCAAAATCGGCGCAGAAATAGGCAGATGCCTGAGTTTGCTGGAAAAAGCTATTCAGCTCGGCATGCCGGTGTGCCGGTAAGGACATGATTGGCAATGCCCCGAGGCGGATCAGGGCAAAAAACACCACATAGAACGGGTAACTGTTCGGCATTTGCACCACGGCTTTATCGCCTGCGCGTAAGCCGTGCCGGTACAGATGGCTGGCACAGTAACTGACAAGCCGGTCAAATTGCTGGTAATTGAGTGTTGTCGCTGCATCAATGATGGCAATATTTTCAGGAAACTGTTGTGCAGATTGCTGTAAAAAATCACTGAGGTTCTGTCCGATCCAGTAGCCCTTTTCGCGGTAGCGTCTGGCAAATGCTTCCGGATATGCCACTGCCCCTGCTAGATAATTTTGCATATTATTTTACCTGCTCCGTAAGCTGTGCGGGAGAAAACCCGAAACCATCCAGTACGGTTCTGAATTTTGCTGCGGTCTCAGCATGTTCGGCGCCCGGATCAGATGCAGCAACAATGCCTGCACCTGCAAACAGGCGGGCGATATGATGCCGGATACGTGCACAGCGAACCGTGACCGACCATTCGCCATTGCCTTGTGCATCAGCCCAGCCCATGGTTCCGGCAAACAGTTCCCGGTTAAAAGGCTCCAGTTGCTCAATCAGGTCTTTTGCGATGGCTGTAGGCTGGCCACAGATTGCAGGTGTTGGATGCAGCTTTTCAACCAGATCAAAAACGTGAATGTCTTTGTTTTTCAGTTCACCCTCAATCCGGGTGGCCAGATGCCATAAGCGCCGGGTTCTGATCAGTGACGGCTGTTTTGGAATATGTAGTTTTTTGCAGAAAGGACTCAATTGATCTGCGATCATCTCGATTACGACCGCATGTTCGTGTTGATCTTTTGCCGAAGCCTGTAATTGACGGGCATTGTGCTGGTCCTGAACTGGATCGGCATCGCGTGCCAAGGTGCCGGCAACAGGTTTGCTCCAGACCCGTGTATCCTGTTTGGCGACCAGAAGTTCCGGACTTGCACCTACAAACCAGCCTTCATGTGCTGCGTTGCGGGCTACGGCATAGTTATAACCTTCCGGATTATCCTTGCTTAAATGATAAAATAACCGGGACACATCAATTTCATCGGACAGATGCAGTTCCAGTATTCGCGCCAGCACGGCTTTATTTAGTTCGCCGTGCTGCATGTTCTGCACCAGTGCAGCGACCTGAGCCTGATATTGCTTACCGGATGGAATAAAACGGGCCTGTTCTATACGGCTGTGTGCTATTTCCGGCTGCTGTGAGGTGTAAAGTAGCTTTTGATAGCGTTTTACTTCATCCATAAGCATGAGATGCACATCCTGTGCGTTGGAAAATGGAATACCGCCAAGAATCCGGGCTTGCGGATGGCCTTGTTGGATTGCCTGATTCAGCTGAGTACGTGCCTGTTTGAGCCAGTCGGATAAATGGCTGTCTGGTGCAACCTCGATATCCTGCAATTTATGCTGGCTTTTCAGGACATAATCTGGTGTTGTAAAGTAGAACCCCGCCTCGTGATCACATTGCAAGACTTCATGGGCAAATGCCACCCGGCTTTCGGTATAGTTTTCTTTTTGAGTAAAATAGGGATGCTGTATAGACATGGACTATACTCCTTTTACGACATCTTATTTTTAAGTTTTAAAGTGTTAAGAATGAATGTTTTTACACGCCTAGCGTGGCGCCGCCGTCAACGACAATTTCCTGCATGGTAATTTGTGCAGCCTGCTCTGAAAGTAGAAATACAACCATATTGGCGATATCTTCAGGTTCGGCCAGCTTTTGAAGCGGAATCCCGGTCCGGTATTGGGACAGATCACCTTTCAGCACAGCCTCAGGCGGCTGATCCGTTGTCCATAACTGTTTTTGCATCTGGGTCAGGGTTGAACCGGGTGATACAATATTGACGCGGACATGATGTTGTGCCGTTTCCAGTGCCAGATTGCGGCAATAATGACTTAAGGCGGCTTTACTGGTGGCGTACATCCCCAGTTGCATACGTGGCATACGTGCACTGTTGGAACTGACCGTGACAATACTTCCCCGTTTTTTGGCACATAAATATTGAGCCACCTGCTGGCTGATGGCGATCGGTGCCAGCAGGTTTACGGCCAGGGTGCGTTGCCAGTCCTCATGTTTTGCATCCAGCAATGGGGTCATGATTAAAAGCCCTGCGGCATTGACCAGTCCGGTAACGTCATACTGTGCCAGAATGTCTTCAATTTCCTTTTTTGTCTCGGTTTCATTGGTAATGTCCAGCTGAATACCTTTCCATCGGGAAGCAAGTCCGGCTGTCAGGTTCTGGATAATTTCCCAGTGTTCGGGATGTGCTTGCTGATCAAGGCCAATGACGGTAAAGCCTTGCTGCAACAATTGTGATGAAATCGCTGCGCCAATGCCTCTGGCTGCTCCCGTTACAATGACGGTAGAGCTCATATGAATACTCCAAATTTGCGACCAGTTTTTTGATCGCCGAACATAATTGCAAATAATTATCATTACAATCAAGGTTGGTTTTTTCTAATTTTTATCAAATCGCAAAAAAGTGCTGTTTTTTAAAACACTTATTTAATCTAAATCGTTGTTTTTTCTCATGAAGAGAAAATAGGGTGTTTTTTTATTGAATATAATGATAATTATTTGCATTTACAAATGAGAATCATTCTATTATTGTTGGCCCGCTTTCTAGTCGATTTATGGACTTAAGATGAAGCCAAATGACTTTCCAATTCATCCAATATTCCAACAAAAAAACATAGGTTCTGACATCTGGTGGAATGTAGTAAAACACATCGGTACCCCTCTGGTTATTGAAGACCAGCAGCAGTTGCACTGTACGTTTTTATGGCGTCGTCAGTCAGAGACTGAGTCGACCTATATTGATGTCTATTCACAGAGCGCTTCCATTTATCAGCAATGGAATGCATTCCAGCAGATTGAACATACAGATATTTGCTTTTTTGAAATAAGCCTGCCCCTCAACTGGTCAGGCAGTTATGTATTGGTGACGACCCCTGAGCGTGTGCCTGAAACGCCAGAACCACAACTTCGCCGGCAATGGTGGATCAGGCAGCTTCAGCATTATGCTCAAGTAGACCAGTTCAATTCTTATCCGCCCTATCCTGCGCAAGTTTCGCGTTGGGTCAATCAATTGCATCTGGGACAGCCACAGGTTTCACAGCCGGCCGCTGATCGCCCTCAATATCAGACGCTGCAATGGCATAGCCAGCGTCTGGCAATGACCTATCCGGTTGACTTCTATGCGGCAGCGCCGCAGACAGCAGACAGTCCACTGGTGATTTTGCTGGATGGACAGGTCTGGAGCCGGGATTTGCCGATTTTACAAGAGCTCCGGTCTCGTACCGATCAGGGGCAGATGCCGGCAGCAAATTATGTCTTCCTGCACAGTATCGACAGTCAGCAGCGTTGTCTCGACTACGGTTGTCGTGACCTGTTTTCACAGGCCATTGTTGAGGAGCTGATTCCGTATATCCGGCAAAACCTTTCTTTGTCTACCTCTGCCCCGGTCTTTTTAGGTGGCCAAAGTCTGGGTGCTTTATGTGCCCTGCATACCCTTTTGCTTTATCCCGCTGCATTTGGGGGCCTGATTTTGCAATCCGGTTCTTACTGGTGGTCTGACTATGCAAACAGTGAGGTTTTAAAAGGACAGTCACAACGCTTTTTAGAGCTGGTTGAACACTATCTGCAACCGGTTCCCGATACGACCCGGATCTTTATAAGCACTGGTGCTTATGAAACCGATATGCGTGAAGACAGTCAATCGCTTTACGCCAGGTTCCGCTCATTCCCCTTTACCCAAATTCACACCTTCGCAGGTGGACATGACGCAGTCAACTGGAAAGATGATCTGGTCAACACGCTGCAAAGCTTAATTTCTTAAAAAAACCTTGAATCTTCAAAGGAAAAATCATGATGAGCACTTTACAAGAAAATTATATCAATCCATTTGATAACGAAAACCTGTCCTTCTTTGTACTTAAAAACATAAAAGGTGAATACAGCTTGTGGCCTGAGTTTCATGCCTTACCCGCAGGCTGGGAGGTGCAATTCGGGCCGGCCACCCGTGCTGAATGTATTGGCTATGTCGAGCAGCACTGGAAATCAATTCATCCATTCCAAGTGGCTTAATGGAGTAACCCGCATGAACCAAGCCTTACAAAATGAATTTATTCAGGAACCGGCACAACCCGTGCGCCTGAACCTGCTGTCCACCCAACAGGGAATTTTCCTTGCAGATCATTTAAGTGCCATTGAAGACCTCTACACCATTGCCCATTGTCTGGAATTGCCTAAAACGCTGGATATCGCAACTTTCAAACAGGCCATCCAGCTTGGCTTGCGTGAAGCCGATACGGTCACAGCGCAGTATTCCTGTAATCCTGCACAGCCGTTTTTACAGCTTGAAGATCAGGTTGAAATACCGATTGAAGAATTTGATTTTTGTCATCTTCCACCTGAGCAGGCCCAAAAACGTTTGTGGGACTGGATGCCGACCGATCGCCAATATGCCAAGTCATTAAAAAACAATGAGCGCCATCTTTATCGTCAGGTACTGTTTATCTGCCACGATAAAGTGTACTGGTATCAACGCTATCATCACATCATGCTGGATGGTTTTAGTATTATTAACCTGACCCGGCGCATTGTTGAGCTTTACCAGCAGCTTCAACATGACCAGCTCAAGGCCTCACCTTTCATTAGCGTCAAAGAGGTCATTGCAGAAAGACAGGCCTATGAAGCCAGTCCACAGTTCCAGCAGGATCAGGCGTTCTGGAAAGCCTATTGCCAAGACCTGGCTTCACCTGTCACCTTGAGTACCCATCATCTGGCAGCAAAAACCACCGCCCGCTTTATCAAGCACCAGTTGCACTTTTCACCGGGAATCCTTGCACAAATTCAGGCACTGGCTGCGGCGGCCAAACTGGCCTTGCCTGACATGATGATGGCGCTGGCTTTACATTATCTGTATAAAATGACCGACAAGGCCGAGCTGGTCATGGGGGTTCCCTTCATGCGCCGTCTGGGTTCCAAGGCCATTCGCGCCCTGTTACCTACGGTCAATGTGTTGCCCGTCAAGTTCACGGTCAATCCGCAGCATAGCTGGATTGATCTGGCACAGCATGTTCAGGCGCAGTTAGCACACATTCGCCCGCATCAAAAATATGATGCAGAGCAGATTTTGCGTGACCTAAACTCGATTGATGCCCATGAACGTATTTATGGTCCTATCCTGAACTATAAAGCGTTTGATCAGGATCTGGTGATTGATGGTCAGGCTGTGAAGACCCATCATATTTCTACCGGGCCGATTGATGATTTTGAATTTTCATTTATCGTGCAAAATCAGGAACTGATTATTGAGCTACGGGCAGATGCAGCCCGCTACACCCAGGATGAACTGTTCATGCATAGCCAGCGGTTGACTTTATTGCTGGAACAGGGACTGGCACAACCTGAGCAAAGCTGTGCGTCATTTGGCATCACCACCATACCCGAACAGCATGTTCTTGCCCAGGCTGGCACAGGGCCACGGGTCGCGCATCCAGAGCGTTATAACAACGTGCTGGATATTTTTTATGAACAGGCCAGCATATATCCGGAGCGGATTGCGATCCTGAGCGGTGAACGTGAATCGTTGTACCAGCTGACCTTTGCCGAATTAAAGGCACAGATCAACCAGTTTACCCGCTTCTTGCAGGCCCAAGGCGCCAGAAAAAATAGCGTAATTGCAGGTGCAATTCCGCGTTCGGCAGAATCTGTGGTGATGATGCTGTCGGTACTCAATTCGGGCGCAAGTTTCTTGCCACTGGATCTGGACTATCCGGTCGAGCGCATGCAAATGATGTGTGAGGATGCCAATCCCCTGTTTGTATTAACCACACAGGCGCTCGCCAGACAGTTGCCACCAGCTTTGCCACAAATTCATCTGGATGATGAGGCTATTCGGGCACAAATTCACGCGCAGGATGCCGCAGATATTCCGGCAGCGCAGCGCCGCTTCGATTTTCAGGATGTGGCCTATGTCATCTTCACTTCGGGCAGTACAGGACGGCCTAAAGGGGTAATGAATACCCACGGTTCCTTGCTCAACCTCATTCTGGTTCATCAACATACCATTTACTCTCCTGTGCTGGAGGCGGTACAACAGCGTTTCCCTGACCGGCCGCTCAGAGCCGCCCATACCCACTCGTTCTCGTTTGATTCTTCGTGGTTACAGGTATTCTGGCTCCTCTGGGGGCAAGAGCTGCATATTTTTGATGAAAATATGCGCCGTGATGCCTATGGACTGGTACAGGAAATCCAGCACCGTCAAATTGATACACTGGACCTGCCACCATCATTTTGTGCCCAGATGATCAGCAATGGCCTGTTTGAAGATGGCAAGCATCATCCAAGCCTGATTTTAATTGGAGGTGAAGCTGCACCACTGGCCCTATGGCAACAGTTAAATGCACAGCCGGATTTGTTTGCACACAACCTGTATGGGCCAACCGAATATACTGTAGATACCTTCCGTGCAGAGTTAAAGCAGACAGAGCGACCTGTAATTGCGAACCCGATTGGCAACACTCAGGCCTATGTACTGGACCGGAACCTGCAACGTTGTCCGATTGGCGTGATTGGCGAGTTATATATTTCGGGTTTCGGTATTGCCAATGGCTATCTGGGCCGTGCTGATTTAAGTTCAACCCGTTTTATTGCCAATCCATTTGAACACGGGCAGCGGATGTACCGGACTGGTGATCTGGTACGCTGGAACATGGCGGGCAAGCTTGAGTTTATGGGGCGCTGTGACGACCAGATCAAGATTCGTGGCTATCGTGTTGAAATTGGTGAGGTCGAAAATGCCCTGTCCGTGCTGCCCAACATCGAAAGTGTGGTGGTGATTGCAGAACCGATCAATAACAGTCATCGTCTTTTGGGCTATTGTGTGGTGAAAGAGCTCCAGCTGGACGAAGCAAAAAGCGAGCAACTCAGTCAGCACTACCTTGCCTTGCTGCGCCAGAACCTGCCCGATTATATGGTACCTTCAGCCCTGACCGTGATGCAGGAATTCCCGCGCAATGTCAGTGGCAAGGTCGATAAAAAAGCGCTGCCACGACCGCAAATCCGCACCCAAAGCCGTGCAGCCCAGACACCAGCACAGCAGTTGCTGTGCCAGATTGCAGCGTCGGTATTAAAGCTGGAGCAGATCGGCATTGACGACGATTTCTTCATGACAGGTGGCGACAGTATTTCTGCCATTATGTTATGTACCCAGTTGCGCCAGCAGGGCTATGCTTTAAAGCCAAGTGATGTATTCCAGCTCAAAACCATTGCCGCAATGGCCACTCAACTGGACGTGCTTGCTCCACAAGATATTGATTACACCATGCAGTCGGTTTTCGCTGATGCGGTCATTGACAAGGTGCAGTTGCAATATGGCGCAGATGCCTTTGTTTTACCGTTATTGCCGCTCCATAAAGGCATGCTGTTCCATGCACAGCTCGAACAGCAGCAGGCCGGCTACAATGCCTTTACCCGCCTGAGTCTTTCTGGCGAAATTGATCTGGTCCAGTTACAGCAGGCATTGACCCGTGTATTGAGAAAACATCCGCAACTGGCGGGTTGTTTTGATAGTACCCTGCATAATGAGCCAATCTTTGTTTATACGCCTAATCCGGCCCGCATCTGGCCTGTAGATGTCTATAGCAGCAGTCCGGAAGCACTGGAAAAATGCGTTGCCGATGTGCTCAAGCAGCCGATGCAGTTGCAGCAGCCCTATGGACTGATTCGTGCTGTGCTGATCCAGAGCTCATCTCAACAGTCTGAACTGATTTTGATGGTGCATCATTTATTGACAGATGGCTGGTCTACTCCACTGTTTATGCAGGATTTCATTCAGGCCTATCAACAGCCAGAACAAAGCCTGCCGGTGAACAGACATACTTATGCCGATGTGATTTTGCAGCTGGTACAACAAGATCATGGTAAGTCCAGACAGGTCTGGCAGCAGGATCTGGGTGATGTTCAGGCAATGGTGTTATTTGAACATGCCAAAAAGCAGCCCGTCCAGGAAACCCGGCATCGCCTGGATGCCAAATTGAGTGCAGCGCTTCAGCATAAACTGCGTCAAACCGGCATTACCTTAAACGTGTTTATGCAAATGATCTGGGCAATGTGCCTGCAAAGCCATGCCCACCGTGAAGACATCCTGTTTGGTACCCCTGTTGCCGGACGTTCTGCACCGGTAAACGGCATTGAGCAGCAAATTGGCCTATTCCTGAACACCATTCCTGTGCGGGTCCAGCTACAGATGCAGCAGAACGTGTGGCAGCATTTGCATGATCTGCAACAACTGCATATTCGTCATCTGGAACATGATGGTTTGGGACTCAATGAAATACAGCAGCAGTTGGGTCAAGGCAGTTTATTTGACAGCCTTTTGGTGGTTGAGAACTATCCGGACCATCACTATCAGCAGCAACGCTTAGGGACTGCCAAAATTGAAAAGCTGACCAACCGTGGCTATAGTCACTATCCGCTGGCCTTGCTGGTGATTCCTGATCAGGAAATTGAGTTATTACTGGAACAACGTGGTGTCATCGCCCAGCCCGACAGATTTCTGCAACGTATTGAACAATTAATTCGCACCGCCCTGCAACAACCTGAAATGGCACTACAGCACTACCCGTTGCAGTTGCCGGTTGAACAGCAATGGATTGAGCAGCTCAATCAAACCACACATGCGCTTGCCCCGACCACATTACAGCAATTATTGCGTACGCAGGCATTACGCCATCTGGATAGCACGGCACTGGTAGATGAGACCCATCAGTTAAGCTTTGCCCAAGTCCGGCTGCAAGTCTGTACACTGGCGCAACGGTTACAACAGTCTGGTGTACAGGCAGGTGATCTGGTTGCGATCGCCTTGCCACGTTCGGTCAGGTTGAGTATTGCAATACTGGCTGTCATTGAAGCAGGAGCAGCCTACTTGCCAATTGATATCCAGCATCCGGCAGACCGTATCACGTATATGTTGCAGGATGCCCAGCCACGCCTGACCATTACTGCAACAGATCTATTGAACGGGATTGATACGCCAAGGTTGAATTTTGAAAGCTTGTTTGAGGTCACCGATACGGCCTTGACCCATTATAAGATTACTTTGGTCAGTCCGCAGCACCCTGCGTATATGATCTATACTTCTGGCACCACCGGTCAGCCCAAAGGCGTGATGGTGTCGCATCAAGCCATCGTCAATCGTATTTTATGGATGCAACAGCAGTATCCATTAGATCGCAATGACAGCATCCTGCAAAAAACGCCATGTAGTTTTGACGTTTCTGTATGGGAGTTTTTCTGGTCTTATCTGGTCGGTGCACGTCTGGTAATGGCGCCAGTAGATGCCCATCGTGATCCGATGGCCCTGCTGGATCTGATCCGGCAGCACAACATCACCACCCTGCATTTTGTACCTTCCATGCTGACGGTATTTGATGAGGCTGCAACCACGTTGTTAAATGATCAACAGCGCACGGCGCTGCCATTAAAACGCGTGTTCTGTAGCGGTGAAGCCCTGCCGACGACGCTGGCACAGGCCTTTAACCAACATTTCAATGCTGAATTACATAATCTGTATGGCCCAACCGAAGCTGCCGTGGATGTGAGTTATATGGAAGCAAAACAGGTTCAGCTAGCGCCTGAAAACAGCATTGCGATTGGCTATCCGGTGTGGAATACCCAGCTTTATATTCTGGATCAGTATTTACGTCCTTTACCTGTCGGTGCTGAAGGCGAACTGTATCTGGCTGGTGAGCAACTGGCGATGGGCTACTGGCAACGCGCAGACCTGACCACAACCCGTTTTGTGGCAAATCCGTTCAGCTTGGGGCAACGTATGTATCGTACCGGGGATATTGCCCGTTACAATCAGGATGGCAGCATTCAGTATATAGGGCGTGCCGATGACCAGCTCAAAATCCGTGGACAACGGATTGAACTGGGTGAAATCGAGCAGCAACTACGTCTGGTCAGTCAGGTGGATGAAGTCGTTGTTCAGCCTGTGCCCGTTCAGGGCGGTCACAATGCAGCCGATGTGCAACTGGTGGCCTATCTCAAGACCACACTACCTTTTGATGCCGGCAGCTTGAAGAAGCGTTTAGTCAGACACTTGCCTGCTTATATGATTCCAGATCATTTCGTTGCGCTTGAGTGTTTCCCTTTAAGCCATAACGGTAAACTGGACCGTAAAGCATTGCCTCGTCCACAAATTGACAGCAATGCACAGCAGCGACTTGCTTGCAGTGAGACCGAACTAAAACTGGAACAGATTTTCCAGCATATTCTGGGCTTGACGCGCCGCATTCACGTCGAGGAAGATTTTTTTGCGCTGGGTGGACATTCGATTCTTGCCATGAAACTGGCAATTGAAATTAAAAAGACCTTTGACCGGAGTCTGGCTGTAAATCAGATCATGACAGGCGCCAATATTGAGAAACTGGCCGAGCAGGTACGATTACACCAGCTGATGGATCAGACCAGAGATGAAGCTGGTTTTGATACCACGTTCATAATTCGTGAGGCAAAAACTAAACCTGTCTTCTGTATTTATCCGGGTTCTGGTCTGGCTTGGCAATATAGCGTGCTCAACCGTTATTTACATCCCGATATCAGCCTGATCGGCTTGCAATCGCCGCGTCCGAATGGCGCGCTGGTTCATAGCCAGAATATGGATGAGCTGATTGAGCATCAATTACAGCAGGTGCTTAACATACAGCCGGAAGGCCCTTTTACATTCCTGGGCTATTCGCTGGGCGGAACCATCGCCTATGGTCTGGCAGATCGTTTGCAGCGTCTGGGACATGAGGTTGCCTTTGTCGGCTTGCTTGATACCTATCCTGCGGAAATTCATGACTGGGATATGCAAAATGCGGCCGCGGTAACCGAAGAAGCAGAACAGGAACAGGTTCAGTTCTTTAATCAGGTACTGGATGGTGCCGATGAGGTACTCAACGAAGAAAAAGACAGTTTGCAGGACTATATTTTTGCAAACTACCGCGATGCCGTGCGCCTGTTGAGCCAGCATAAAACTACCGCTTATGCCGGCAAAATCCATGTTTTTGTGGCGGAGCAATCACTGCCTGACTATATCCGGCCACAACAACACTGGCAGCCGTTTGTGGATGAGCTGGAAATTATCCGGTTAGCAAAAGCCAGCCATGAAAACCTGCTCTCGCCTGAACAGCTCACCACATTGGGACCATTATTAAATGACTATCTCAGCCAGGTCTATCAATTAAAGGATGCAGCGCATGAAGCTTAAAAACGTCTTGACTGACTTTAGTCTGCTTAACATGAATAGGCATTTTCGCAATGTCTTTATTGCCCGGACGGTCTCGCTACTGACCATTGGCATGCTGATTGTTGCGATTCCCCAGCAAGTCTACCAAATGACGCAGGATGTGTTTCAGGTTGCCATTGTTACCGCCTTTGAAGGCATTGCCATGTTTATCGGGTTGCTGCTGGGTGGTGTGCTGTCAGACCGTTATGATCGCAAAAAGCTGATTTTACTGGCCCGTTTTGTTTGTGGTCTAGGGTTTATGGGCCTGGCGGTAAATGCCATGCTCGATACACCTTCACTTTATGTCCTGTATTTTTTAAGCGCCTGGGATGGCTTTTTCGGTGCACTGGGTGTCACGGCAATGATGGCGATCATGCCCATCATTGTCGGTCGCGAAAATATTGTACAGGCACGTGCTATCAGTATGGTTGCGGTACGTCTGGCCACGGTTATTTCGCCGGCCATTGGAGGAGTGCTGATTGCTGCAAGCAGTGTGGCTTGGGCCTATTGGATTGCAACAGCGGGAACTTTGTTTACGGTCTTGCTCTTGCTTGGCTTGCCTGTGTTAAAGCCTCAAACTGAAAGTGAAGATGAGCATCCGCTCCAGCAATTATTACAGGGCTTTAAGTTTGTATTCCAGAATAAAGTGGTGGGTAGCACCATTCTGATTGGTACTATTCTAGGCTTCACCAGTGCCATCCGTATCCTTTTCCCGCAGATCGTTGATCAGCAGTTTGCCGGAGGTGCATTTGAACTGGGGCTGATGTACTCTGCGGTGCCCTTAGGCGCAACCTTGGGTGCGCTCCTGAGTGGCTGGACTGCCAGTTTAACCCGACCGGGTACAGTCATGATTTACGCCAGTCTTGCAGTTTTTGCCTGTATGTTCCTGATTGGGCTATCGCCGTGGCTACTGTTGACGTTGGTGATCTTAAGCGTGTTCGGTTATCTGTCTGCCATCGCCAACCTGTTGCAATACAGTATTGTACAAGGTCATACACCAGATGAATATTTAGGCCGGATCAATGCCATCTGGCTGGCTCAGGATGCTTCCTCCGACTCGGTTGCCACCACAATTCTGGGTGCCCTGACACGCTTCTTGCCTATCTCAAGCAGTATTTTTATCTTCAGTGGCCTGAGCTTTGCACTTGGGCTGGGCTTCTTGATGAGTGCTGAAAAAATCAGGGACGCAAGTTTTAATGACCCTGATCTACAACAAAGTTAGAGTTTTTTCATGCAGATAGATGGCAAAATTGCTGTCTATCTGTACTGGCAAGCTAAACTATTCATTGCTTTGTGTGATGAATGTAATGACATTGTCATGATTAAATTGCCAATGCCCTGCATATTCAGGTTTTAATCCATAACGTTGCCTGATCGTTTGATCAAACTTCAAAACCGCTTTTTGATGCTGCATATTGATCTCAACCATTGTCGCTTCTAAAAAATCAATATAATTACGGGCAACCGGATAAACGGCTTTGTAGAGACTCTCCTTTAAAGAAAAAATAACGGTCAGGTATTCACGGAAATTTAAATATTGCCAGATTTCGGCTTGCCATAACCTTTGTTCAGATGGCGTCAAAATCAGTGCTGCACTTTCCTCTGCAAAACGGGACTCAACAATACGTTCTATATCTATACCTAAATATTCAGACCGAGATGAAATTGCGACAATCACCTGTTCATTTGAATGACTAATACTGCCGATCAGCCCCTTTGGCCATTGAGGAAGCTTGCTTTGCATCGACGTTAAATGGATTGGGCAAGCAAAATGCTGTTGCATGATGCCCTGTGCAAGGATACGTCCTGCAAAAAACTCATTCAGGCGCTTTGCACTGGCATGCGCCAGATAATCTGGCTGCCCAAGTATATAGGCCTGCCGGATATGAGTAATTGTGGCGATATCAGCGCGATAGCATTGGGCGCCTGGAGTGAACGGCATGACCGTTGCATGAGCCAGACAGGCCGAGGCGAGTGTAGGCGGAATGTCTAAAAAATGGGTCATCTGGTTTTATGTCGGTTCTAACCTCGCCTATTATACATAAACAGGAGAATGATTATCATTCGTTTCAAGCTCTTATGGTTTTCGCGTATCAATATGACTTTGCGAGCTGAAAACCTGATTTGACGCAGATAAGCATCCGCCAATACTATTCTTTGTACACGCTATCACGCATCATTTAAATTTTTATGAGAAACAGAATGGATTCGAAACAGATTCAAGACCTTGTTGCGCACTCTCCGGTTGTGAAAGACCTGATTGAACTGAAAGAGACAATCTGGTTTAACCCGGCATTAACAACACTCGAGCAGGGTTTACCCTATGTCGGGTTGACGCAGGCCGATATTGATGAGGCGCGTGACCGGTTACAACGTTTTGCGCCTTATCTGATGGCTGTCTTTCCGGAAACAGTTGCGAGCAATGGCATAATCGAATCGGAACTGATTGCCATTCCTGCAATGCAGCAGTCTCTTGAAGCCTATTTTAACCAGAATATTGCCGGCAAATTATGGCTGAAAAAAGATAGCCATTTGCCTGTTTCCGGCTCAATCAAGGCTCGTGGTGGCATTTACGAAGTGCTTTATCGCGCCGAACAGCTGGCGTTACAGGCCAATCTGCTCAGTCTCGATGATGACTATACCAAACTGGATAGTCCGGAATTTAGACAGTTTTTTAGTCAATACAGCATTGCTGTCGGTTCTACAGGTAATCTTGGGCTTTCTATTGGCATCATGAGTGCAAAACTCGGCTTTGATGTGACCGTTCACATGTCGGCCGATGCAAGGCAATGGAAAAAAGACACATTACGGGCGCATGGTGTAACGGTCATCGAATATGCGCAAGACTACGGCATTGCGGTACAGCAAGGCCGGAAAGCGGCATTAAAGAAATGTAATTGTTTTTTTATTGACGATGAAAACTCCAGAACCCTGTTTCTGGGTTATGCCGTAGCTGGTGAACGTCTCAGGAAACAGTTAGAACAGCACCAGATAAAAGTGGATCAGCAACATCCCCTATTTGTTTATTTGCCTTGTGGTGTAGGTGGCGGGCCCGGCGGAGTGGCATTTGGCCTGAAAATGGCATTGGGGGATCATGTGCATTGTATTTTTGCCGAACCGACCCATTCCCCATGTATGTTACTGGGGGTTGCAACCGGTTTACATGATGAAATTTCGGTTCAGGATATCGGGATTGACAATATTACGGCGGCTGATGGCCTTGCAGTCGGTCGTGCTTCGGGTTTTGTTGGCCGTGCCATGCAGCGGTTACTGGATGGCTTTTATACACTGGATGACCAGACCATGTATAGCTTGCTGGGCATGCTCAACCAGACTGAACACCTGAAACTTGAGCCTTCTGCCCTTGCGGGGATGCTGGGGCCGGTCTTGGTCAGTAAATATCCAGACTATAAGGGTCTACATCAATTTACGCCACAGCAATTACAGCACGCCAACCATATTGTATGGGGAACCGGTGGCGGGATGGTTCCGGCAGCAGAGATGCAGCAGTATCTGGCAAAAGCCTAGTCCCCCCGATTTGTGCAGTCAAACCGTACCGCATCGACGATACTGTTTCATCTGGTCGGTGGTTTTATGGCTATGACGGTTTTGCTGCATGGTGTCTGAGATGAACCCGGCTTATTGCTGGCGTGTTGCTATCCAGCACAGCACCGAACCGATACAGACCATGGCGGCCCCTTGCCAGAAAGAAATTGCAAGAGAGGTCTGTAGAACCAGGGCTGCAAGTGCTGCTGATAATACCGGAATAAAGTACGATGCGCCGGCCAGTATGGTGACATGACCATGCAGGATGCCGACATTCCATGCGGCATAGCCAAAGCCCATTGCTGCGGCAGCAAGTACAAGGTAAATCAGCGCATGTAGATCAAAATGCATCGGGTCGGCGCCCATAAGCACATATTTGACCCATAAGGCCGTCGCAGTCAGGATAAAAAATAGCGTCACCCCGTTCTTGCCGTTGGCTATTCTGGCCGTTACCGTGCAATAGGCAGCCCAGATCAACGTACCGGTCAGGGCCAGCGCATAGCTTAAAGGATTATCCTGTATATTGGTGGCCATACTGGCCAGATCAATGCCTTGCTCTCCCCCAAGTACCCAGCAAATGCCGGCCAGGGCAAGGATAAAACCGGGAATAATCAGTAAACCGGATTTTTGCTGATTAAACAGAATGGCGCACACCATGGTCAGTGCCGGCCATAGATAGTTCACCATGCCGACTTCAATGGCCTGCTGACCGGTGTGGGCATAGCCAATCGACAAGGCAAGACAAAGTTCATAGGAAACAAACAGCAAGCTCCCCCAGATCAGGTAGTTGCGTGGAAACTCACGCAGCCGGGGAAATCCAATACTCAAAAACAAGAATACTGACGCAAGGCTATAGATCATGGCAGCCCCGCCCGTTGCGCCGAGACTTTCACTGACACTACGAATCAGCCCTACAATCGAGCTCCATAACAGAACCGCGATTAGACCAATACCGGTGGCCTTGCTCTTGCTTATTATCATCTTCATTACTTTTTCAGTTGATGCCTTAATTGAAGAATAGCGCTGCATTCTTCATTCAGCTATTTCATATCCTTGCACATTCAAACAGGCCCGCCAGTCAGGAGGCCGTTCACATTGGAGCACTCCGGGTCAGCCGGGTTTTACCTTTTACCATGCCTGCTGCATTTTTTACAGGATTAAGCTCAATATCGATACCACACAGCGTGTAACGGACGGGTCTGAACCTTTTTGTTTTTATACATCAGCCGTTATTTTGAATATAAAAAATAACTAAAGCTGAAAAGTTTCCAGTCAAGGAACCAGGTTTGCTGGATGCCGGTGCAAAGATGAACTGGGCTAAGGTCGTGCCGGAATCAACTGATTGTAGCCCCTGCCGTAACATTGATAATGGTTCCTGTCATGGCATTGGCATGGTCTGAGCTCAGGAATGTTGCTATTTCAGCAATTTGGGCAAGTGTCGGCAACTGTTTTAACATGGTGCCTTGCGCGGCGCCATTGAGCCATTCGTTCAGGGTCAGTCCCATGGCCTGTGCTTTCAAGCTAAATAACTCACGGGTATAAGAACCGGCTTGTACCGCATCTGCAATGGCATGGGAACGGATGCCCAGCACCCGGATATTCCTTGGACCCAGTTCACTCGCCAGCGCTTTGATAAACGCTTCGCTACCTGCACATCCGGCAATATGGCCCAGATGACCTGGGATTGCCATGGCGCCTGAGGGCGCAACCATACTGATCATGGCACCGGTATGCTGGATGCCCATATAGGGCGCAACTGCTTTGGCAATATTAAACTGGGCTGCCAGAAAAGGTGTAATGCCCTGCATAAATTCATGCAGGGTGAGTTGTGAAAGTTGCTTGCCCTGATTATGCATAAAGCTGGTGGCATTGATAACGATATCGATATTAGCCAGATGTTCAGCCATTGCTGACATGGCCAGAGTTGTTGCTTGCTCATCCAGCACATCGACAAGAAAGGTTTTAACCTGCTGCCCCTCTGCCGGGCAGATTTCAGCCGCGACCTGATCCAGTTTGTGCGGGTGCCGTGCACCGAGATATACATTGGCACCTTCCCGCGACAGGGCGTGTGCAATCGCATGACCAACCGCACCGCTTCCACCAAAAATGACAGCATTTTTATTTTTGACTAACATGGGAGAATCCCCTGTCCCGATCAGTGTGTATATATCATTTATTTATTGTACATTTTTTGAGTTATATGCAATCTGTCCTGATGGTGTATTTTACGATCAATCTGGCCCCGGAGAATCAAAAAACCTCTCACCTACTGGAGAGGTTCCCTGTTTCAGAAGACTTAAGGGCTAAGTATGACTTTGCGGCATTCCTGTTCCCTGCGATCGAAAATACGGTAAGCCTCGGCAGCATCTTCCAGTTTCATCCGATGCGTAATAATGGCCTCCGGAGCCAATTTCCCGTCTTCAATCAGTGCCAGCAATTCTGGCAAAAACCGGTGTACATGGGTTTGTCCCATTTTAAAGCTAAGGCCTTTATCAAAAGCATCTCCAAACAGGAAGCCATGAATGGGGCCCGCATATAGCCCCGGAACACTGACGATGCCACCGCGGCGCACCGCAGCAATACATTGACGTAGTGCCACACCGCTTGAGCCTTCCAGTTTAAGGTTGGTCAGTAGTGTTTCAATGACACTGCCCTTGGCTTCAAACCCGATCGCATCAATGACTGCGTCGACACCACGATGATGATCGGTATTCTGGATGATATATTCAGCAGCATCGACTGCTTCAAAATCGACAGGAATGGCACCATAGGCCTCTGCTGCATATTTCAGCCGGTATTGATTATGGTCAACAATAAAGATTTTTTCTGCCCCCAGCATTTTGGCACACGCTGCGCTCAGCAAACCCACCGGTCCTGCTCCATATATTGCCAGAGTAGAACCCTTACTGACTTTTGCATTGGTAACGGCCTGCCATGCTGTTGGCAAAATATCGGTAAGAAAAAGCACTTTCTCATCGGACAGTGAACCGGGTACTTTAAAGGGGCCTTTATTGGCCTTGGGTACACGTACATATTCTGCCTGTCCACCCGGAATACCACCATAAAGATGACTATATCCAAAGAGTGCAGCGCCAGGAGGAATCTGTTTTTTATTGACAATCGCTCCCCGGCCGGTATTGGTAGTTTCGCAGGCCGCGGTCAGATTTAGCTGGCAAAAGAAACATTGCCCGCATGCAATCACAAAAGGAACGATGACCCGATCACCCTTTTTAACCTGGGTAACCGCCGGGCCTGTCTCTTCAACAATACCCATAAACTCATGTCCGAAAATATCTCCCGGCTCGGTCTGAGGAATTTTGCCCCGGTAAAGATGCAGGTCTGAACCACAAATGGCTGTTGCCGTCACCCGTAGAATAATATCATCTGTCTCCTGTATAACAGGATCTGCTACCGTTTCGACACGAACATCTTCAGCACCGTGATAAGTAAGCGCACGCATGTTTATTCCTTTAATTGTCAATATGTCATTTTGATTATGGGCAACGCTTCTTTACGGTGTGCAATGTTTGTTAGCGCTCACGTAAGCCATGTAAAGATGCAGAAGGTGTTTTCGTCCGTGTAACTATTTATAAAAAAATCGGGAAAATCGGGCGTTGTTTGAATATTTCAGGGAGTAACCTGTATAAAAAATGCCAGTTGATAAAACTGGCATTTTGAACGGATTTTAAAAGAAGTTAATAATGGTCTGGATTACCAGAGCATTAATAATATCGACAAAAAATGCCCCGGTAAGCGGAATGATCAGGAAGGCTTTATGCGAAGGGCCATAGGTATTGGTGACGGCCTGAATATTGGCAATCGCCGTTGGAGTTGCACCAAGGTTGACCCCACATTGCCCGGCACACAGTACTGCGGCATCGTAGTTTTTGCCCATAATTTTAAAGGTAACAAAAAACAGGTAGAGGGCCAGAAACAGGGTTTGCGCGATCAGAATGATCAGTAACGGTCCAGCAAGACCGGCAAGCTGCCAGAGCTGTAAAGACATGAGCGCCATTGACAGGAATAAAGCTAAAGAACCATTACCAAATACGTCAATACAACGATCAAATAGCTTGATGTTAAAAACATATTCCAGCGTGTTACGTAAGAACACACCGCAGCCCAAAGCCCAGACAAAGGTTGGCAGTTCAAACCAGTGTCCTTTGGCAAAGTCAGTCATGAAGTTGGCAAAGAAAATACACAGTGCAAACATCCCCAGCGTCTTTACAGCATCGTCCGCTGTAATCAGGCGGGTTTTTTCCGGATATTCAAATGGCGCCGTTTCATTGGCAGGTGGCGCTTCAGTGCGTTGCTGGGTTGGGGCAATTTCTTCAGCCAGCTGATAACGACGAATCAGGAACTTGGCAACGGGCCCTCCCATCATGCCCCCAATAACCAGACCAAAAGTGGCACTGGCCATGCCTAATACCACAGCGCCCTGAATGCCGTATTCATTTTCAAATATGCTCCCCCAGGCGCTTGCTGTGCCGTGACCACCGGTCAGCGTTACCGAACCTGTGATCAGGCCAATCAGTGGGTCAAGTCCTAAAGCTGTTGCCAGGCTGATTCCCAGAGCATTTTGTAATATCACGAAGGTAACGACACAGAACATGAAAACAACAAGGGTCTTGCCTCCCTCTTTCAGCTTTGACAGACTGGCACTCAAGCCTACAGAAGTAAAGAACACCAGCATAAAACTGCGCTGGATATCTGTATTGAAGTTCACGGTAATATCGAATTTCGTGAATAAAAAATAAGTCACAATCGCAGCTACAAGTCCGCCAATGACCGGCTCAGGCATATTGTAGCGTTTTAACAAGCTCACCTTGTTAACCAGGAAATAACCAATAAAAAGTACAAAGACTGCAACTACAATCGTACCAAAAATGTCGATATCAAAATTCATTGTTTACCAAATCAAAAAAACGCTGACGGATGTCGTTGATGAAAGGAGACCTTCTTTTGAAGATAAAACCCGCGATGGTAAAACAATTCAACCGGTTTGTTTGTTACGCTTGGTAATTGTCTGGCATTTTAGAATTAAAAAACCAGTATCAATACAATCATTTAATATTGCACCCCTCCAATCATGTATCGGATCTTAAATAATCTGGCGCTAAAGCCGGTGCTTTTGCAAGCATCAATTTATTTGGTGGGCGCCCAAGATCAATCCTGAAACATCAATCATTGATAAAACGTGGTGGTATTGGGAGATGGGCTTAGAATCTAAAGCCTCTAAGCACTTAATGCTCTAATTTTAAATTATTTTTGTATTTGTAGCCTAATATGATCCGTACTGTATATCATGCTCAATTGCAATGGATGCAATCCACATACAAAAACGCTGTCATAACGAACGTGACTTTGATCAACACTAAAAGCGTGTTTGTTGATCAACCTGAGGCGAAGGTATGTGTGCAAATTATCAACCGATCCATGCTGGCCGGGCTCATTTACTGGATTTGTTCGAGCCGACATTTGAGTATAAGGCAGAGCTTTATCCTGGCGATATAAGTCCAATCCTGATCTCGCCAGAACAAAAAATAGAATGGCGTGCTGCCCGCTTTGGGCTCATTCCTTTCTGGACAGATAACCTGAAGGCCGCCCGTCATACCTATAATGCACGCTCTGAAACGGTAGCGGAGAAAAACAGTTTTAAACATGCCTGGAGCAAAAACCAATTTGCCCTGATACCGGTCGACGTGATCTTTGAGCCTAAATATATTGATGGGCAAGCGCATTGGTATGGCATCTATCGACAGGACAAAAAGCCTTTTACCATTGCAGCAATTTATGAATATGCAAGTATGGATGGGCAAGAAATTCTTTCCATGAGCATGCTTACCATCAATGCCGATACCCATCCGTTGATGAATCAGTTTCATGCGCCTGAACATGAAAAAAGATCGGTTGTGATCATTTCTGAAGGTCATCGTCTGGACTGGTTGAATGCAGACCATAGCCAGGCAACCGAACTCATCCTTGAATTTTCGCCAGATGAATTTACTGCCGCACCAAAATCTAAAAACGATCATTTCTTTCCCTGAATCTATGAATGCCTCTTGGAAAAAACTGATGCTTTTGCCATTTTTTCTTTGTATCAGATTCAAACACTAAAAATGCATCGCAATTCGAGATAATCATCACTGCTGCTTTATTTAAATGTGTCTCATGATTATTTTTTTATTTGGCTAAATCGCATGTTGCGTTTTGTTAAGAATGTAAATTAACAATATTTGTCTTAATTGTTTAATGTGCTGTTTTTTAATAAATTATTTTTATTCTGAATTGTAACTTTTGGTTAAAAAACACACGTTTGTAGGCAATCTCTTACAAACGTGTAAGCCAAAAACCTATTCTTCAACTGTTTGATTTTTTTAATAATTGCTTCGGTACATATAAGCGCTCTTTACTATTCAATAGAAAGCTGAATATTAATGAAGAGATCCCGTAAAATAAAAAAGGCTTCTTTATTAATATAACCATTCTGAATAATGGAAAAGAATCTCAAATAACTTATCAATATGTACCCTCTTTCCTCTGTATTTTACAGAGGAAAGATTTTTAAATTAACTTCAGGATAGGAAATAGAATATGTTTATTGCAAAAAATATCTTTGTCTTTTTACTATCGATTTTAGTTTTGTGCCTGTTGATTATATTTTTTAATTATCTGGGCTTTAATGAAACAGTCAACCTGTTACTCTCTTCAACCTTGTTTGGGCTATTTATTACATGGTACTTCAAGGGGACTGAACTATGCCTTGCGCTGTTTAGCTTTTTTTATTGTGCCATGCTGATTATTAGCCAGAGTCTGGAAGTAATCCTGATGTTTATTACCTCCGTTTCTGTGTATCTGTTAATGACTAAAGTATGGCCCAGACTTAAAAGTGTCAATCTCAAACCCGGGACCAAACAGCTTAGAACGGATTAACACCACGATTTACCATACCAACTTTTCTGGCAAGCGGAAGTGTGCTCTGTTCTGCAAGTAAAAGCGCTTCCAAAAAAGCTTTCAGACGGGGTTCATCCAGACAAAGCGGGTTAAAGTGAGCTTCGCCCAGAGACAAAAAGAATGACTCAATATTGGTATTCCGCTGTACATATTTCATTGACCAGCGCTTAAAGGTATAGTCCTCAATGTAATGTGTACTGAAATGCTTCACATCAAGGTGCCGGGCATCTGTCTTTATTTTTTCAAATAGATGCTCAACAATATGCTGTTCGCCTTCCAGACACTGAAAAAATGCATTATCGGCGTAATACAGCACGCCATAGATACAATGCCGGGTATTGAAGTCACGGGCTTCGGTGAGGATGTCGCGTAAATCTTGCAGCAAATCATCGCGATTTTCATTGCGGTTGCTGGCATAACACAGTCGTATATTCATAAAGATTTCCGCAAATAATGAAAGTTATTATCAAAGATAATTTTTTAAAACTATCATATATTTACAGAATAGAGAAAACTTTAATTTTTTATTTTTCGGTCAATTTTTATGGTCTTTTGCACTTTTCCTGCCAAATCCTGTTTAGAGCTGTTTCAAGAAGTCCGATAAACCTTGCGGTGCACGGCCATTCAGTCGGCTGCTGGTGGTCACCCGAACCAGATTGCTCCAGGTAATTTTGCAGCATTGCGTAATAAATTTTTTTATCAGGGAGACATCCTCATGGCAGCTAACCGGTTCAAAACCGCCTGCCTGAAGATAAGCATCGGCACTAAAACTTAAGTTGGCGCCATGGATATGCTGATGATCCATACTATCCTGATAATGTGCCAGATATTTTTGCTGTTTTTCCGGAGGTAACTGGCTCAGATCATCCAGCATCACGATTCCACAGATTGCATCTGTGGGCTGGTGTTGCATCTGGCGCAGTAACCAGTCCGGCTCAACAATGGTATCGGCGTCGGTACAGGCAATCCAGCGTGCTCCCTGCTGAATCAGATGCCGGATTCCCAGATCTCTTGCCTTGCCGACACAGGCATAATTGCATTCGATCCAGTTGACCTGATATGCCTGTACAATTGAACGGGACTGATCGGTACAACTGTCTAAAACCACGACAATGTCGACCTGATCATCATCAATATACTGAACTGCCTGCCGAATTGATTGCAAACAGGCCGCTAAGAACTGTTCTTCATTATGTGCTGGAATCACAATGCCTATTTTCATATTAACCCCTGCTGTTTGGCCAGAGAGCAAGGATTTACTGTCCAGAGATCAATGATAAAGTCCGGATCATTCAGGCTTAAATAATGAGACAAAGATAAAGACTGCTTTAAATGCTGATGTACCAAAGCCGCATTCAGTTCAAAATCCTGAATATCATGGCGCCAGTGACAACAGAGAATTTCACCTTGTGGTGTCAAGCTGACTTTGAGCTGCTGTATCAGCGATTGTAGCTCATTCAATGAGAGGTAATAGGCCACTTCACTGATGACAATCAGGTCAAATTTCTGTTCAGGAAAATATTCGGGGATCTGGTGCTGTTCAACGATGACATGCGTCAGGTCCTTCAAACGCTGTGAAGCCCAGTGTACGGCGTGTGCAGAAACATCGACACAGAGCAGCTCTCCGGAAATTTTTGCCAGGCAAGCACTTAGATGGCCATTGGAACAACCTATTTCCAGCACTTTGGGATAATGTTGCTGGGTCAGCACAGCCAGACAAATCTGCCTTTTACGGGCTTCATACCAATGCTGGTCATAGCCCCAAGGGTCATTATTGTGGTGATATAAAGCTTCAAAATATTGGCCGGCATTATTCATAAAGATACACTTCCCATGGCATCAACAAACGGTCGATGATGGCTGGAGATAAAACAGCAGCCTTGCCTGTAGTGTCATCCGCCTCTATCTGGCTTTTAAATTGCATAATGGCCTGACGTTTTTTGGTTAATTGTGATGGTGTTAAACGGTAAGATTGAGCTTTTTGCCACGGGATACGTGGATCATCAGGCTTGGCCCAATGCCATGCCCAGATCATTACATGCCAGCAGGTCAGATCATGTTGTGTAGCAAAGGCCTGTACCGTTTTTCCTACAGCTTCATGGTCTGGATGACCATCTTTTGCATAGCTACAGATCAGGATATCGCCCGTTACAACATGTTCATTCAGGGCTTGCCAGAGCTGTTCACTATGAAGATGGATTTGTCCATCAGTTAAATTCAGGGCAATACGCCGGGTATGTTCAAAAAGCCCCAGACAATGCAGAGCAGCCACACTTTCCTGTGGTCGTATCTGATCTAACTGTTCCGGGCTGTATTTGCGTGACTCTGGATGGCTTTGCGTACCATTGCTAACAGCAACAATCACCAGTTCACAATTCAAAGTACTTAACTGTTGCAGCAGGCCGCCACACCCCAGTATTTCATCATCAGGATGTGGCGCTATAACCACCACCCTTCTGGAACGGAATTGTTCAAGGTCGAGAGCCGGCAGAGGCTTTTGTTCAAATGCACAGAGCCATTGTGTTCTGGACGTCCCGGTTCCTTCAATGATCCGGTCTTCGACCAAGGGATGCTTTAGAGTACCCATGCTACTTGCTCCTGTAAACATTGTTCAGCAATTTGTTCATCATCAAATGCCGCATGGCTTTGCCGGATAAATACCGGCAAATCTGCCATTAACTGGGCAAAGGTTGCCTGTTCACAAAATGGCCGTGCCCCCAGTGCTTTTCCGACACCTTCCATAACGGCCAGACAGCATTGCTCTGTCTGTGCACGTAATATTCGTATTTCCCGTTCATGGCTGAGTTCGGGTTGAGCATCGATACGCCTTGCCGTGTATTGGAAGTATTCTCTGGTCACCGCAAGCTGGCGTGCCAGTTCACCTAGATACATTTTCTTAAATGAATTTGGAGCGACAAGACAGCTGTGTTGCAGCTCTTCCATTAAACGCACTGCTGCACCATACCAGCAAGCCGCTACACCTGCAGCGCCGTGCCAGAATCCCGGCCGGGCCAGATAGGCATTCCGCTCACCTATCAGCTCGATGGCAGTATCTTCAAAAGTTACCCTGGCCGTTCGTGTCCCTTGCATGCCGGCAGCTTGCCATTGTTCCAGATCAATCGTAATGGAGGGTTGGTTTAAATCAACCATACAGAGTTGAGCCTGTCCTTGTTTATCTTTAAAACTGACTAAGGCCTTTTGGATAAATTCAGCTCCTGAACACCACGGTTTAATGCCGTAGCAGCGATTGTTTTCTATCTGTAATGGTGCTGGCCCACCCTCTGCAGCCCAGACGGCCCAGATCTGATTATCGTTTAGAGTGGTATAACCCAGTTCATGCAAAATACTTAAGGCATCACAATGTGACTCAAACAGCTTGGCCAGACTTAAATCAGCCCCTGCAATACGGGCAAAGACCTGCCAGCGCTGATAAGTCTGACCCGAAGCCGGTTCTGGGAGCCGGCCTATGGCATGAACCAACTGTTTCAGCACAAGCGGGCGATGCCGGGCTTTTTCTTCGGCTGACTTGTTTTCGAAGTTATTTAAAAGGTCAAAAGTTGAGTTTTTTATAGATATTTTACTGTTCATTCTAAATATGAATTCAAATCAATTTATTTAAAAAATAATGCAAAAAATTTGTTTAGTTAAAGCATTAAATTGTAATAAAAAGATAACTATTTAAACGGGAAGCCATCTAGTTATTTCATTTTGTTTCATTGTCATTTAAATATAGGCTTTAAGTGAAACTACAAAATCATCCTGTAAGGAATATTTAAAACCTGACCATTTCTACAAAATATCAAGTAGCTTAAGGGCTACGGTTTTATCACTTTTATAGAAGAGGTTTGAAAATGACTACTTTAAATATTCAGGATATTAAAAAACATGCTGATGTAATTGCCTCTTGTGGCACCAAGATCGGAACAGTGGATCATCTCGAGGGTGATAGCCAGTTAAAACTGACCCGTGATGAAAATGACCAGCATCATCTGATCCCGACAGCATGGATAGGCGAAGTCAAAGATGACAAGGTGGTACTGATTAAAAATGCTGAAGAAGTAAAACAGCAATGGCAAGCCATCTAGAGCAAGCCTGATCTATCCAGAAATGACCGCCTTTAATGGCGGTCATTTGCTACCTACTTGAGATTATTGCACTATCGGGAAACCTTACGAATACAGCGCAACTTCCCCTTGAGCCCTGGTCTTGAACCTGCGATGGAACCACATATATTGGGTCGGATACCTGCTAATCTGATTTTCAATGATCAGGTTGACCCGGGTTGCATCAGCCACCTCATCCCGGCTTGGAAAGTTGTCCAGTGGCGGCTCTAGCAAGATATGGTATTGAGGGTTACGGATATCGCCGGTGCGATAGAAAAACAAAGGGATTGCAGGCACTCTGGAAATATTCATCAGACGTCGGTGGGCGGTTAAGGTTGCTGCCTGAATATTAAAAAATGGAGCCATAACTCCCTGTTTTAAGCCAAAGTCCTGATCGGGACTATACCAGATTGCACGTCCTTGCCTGAGATGGCCGATTAAACTTTTCATGTCGTTTTTTGAAATCTGATGTTTATAAATGCTTGCCCGGGAACGGCTGATTAACATATCCAGTAAAGGATTATTTTGCGGACGGTAAACGACATCGAGATCGAAAAAGCAGCTACTGACATATCCACCAGCATCCAGTAAGGTGGTATGGGTTCCTAACAAAAGAATACCTGTATCACGGGACTGTAAAATATGTTCTAAACCATGAATATGAATACGGCGTTGATACCATTTGGGCCTATACCAGGCATTCAGCGCTTCAAACAGGCCCACCATCATATTGAAAAAGACCTGCTTTGCCTCTGCTTCTCGCTGCTGTTCATTTTTATCTGGAAAGCAGAGTTCAAAATTTCTTAAGGTAGTTTTTCTTCTGGATTTTAACACTTTCCAGGCGATCGTCGCGAGGATATCAGCCAGCCTCCATTGAATAAACCACGGTAAAATTGCAAATAACATTAAAATAGTCAGCGCTATCCATATCGCCCAATATCTGGGCAATAAAAATGACCAATAAAACTTACCTGTTTCATACTTACGTTTTAAATCCATTTTGACCATGTTTCTTAAGAAAAACTACACAGCCTAGCATATATAAATATTTTATGTTGCCCTGTACTTACAAGTACTACAAATCATGGGTTTTAATTCAGGAGTATTCACTATAAATAATCTTAACTCGCTGAATAATAACTTTTAAATTTAATTTAATGACCAGTTATACATAATATTTAATTTATGTGATAAATCCCTTGTTTTAAATATATATTCAATCCTATGACTCATTTTGGCCTTCAAAGGCCTGTTTGTTGTGATTAAAAACGTAGCATATATAAAATAAATGGTTATCCAGCATCCTATAGGGATTAAAAAAGACGAACATTTTAGGTCAATGATCGTCTTTGGTAGAAGTTTTGGCCAAATGTAACTGAACAGTTAGCCCTTTCGTTTCACCAGAATCTGATGCGCAGCAATCCCGCCAACCAGACCCCAGAAGGCTGAACCAATGCCTAATAAGGTAATGCCTGAGGCTGTAAGCAAAAAACAGATGATGGCAGCATCGCGGCCCTGTTCATCTGCCAGCGATTGATGCAGGCTGTTCATTAAGGTTGTTAACAAGGCCAGTCCAGCCAGAATATGAATTAAGACGGTTGGTAAGCCATTGAACAATATAAAAATGGCACCGCCAAAAAGCCCGGCAATCAAGTAAAAAATACCAGCCCAAGTTGATGCAATATAACGTTTTGCCGGATCAGGATGAACATCGGGTGCCATGCAAAGCGCTGCAGTAATGGCAGCAATACAAATGCTAAAACCACCCCAAGGTGCCAGAATCATGGCAGTTAATGAGGTACAGACCAGCAAGACCGAAGTTTTGGGTGCGTAGCCACGGGCCTGCAAGATCGCGATACCGGGAGCATTTTGCGAAGCCAGTGAAACAATAAAAAATGGAATACCGACACCGATCAGTGTGGTCATGGTGAAATGTGGTTGTATAAAGGTAGGCAAGCTAAATAGATGACTGGTCTGGGTGAAATGCAGGTCACCGCTAACTGCTGCAACTGCTATGCCGGTAACCAGTGTCACAATAATGGCATAAAGTGGAAACCAGCGCCGGGCGAGGACAAATGCCGCCAGCATGGCAATGCATAGTGTGAAATTGATCTGGAGTGCCTCAAAGGTACTTAAACCGAAACGTAACAGAATGCCGGCCAGCATGGCAGAAGCAATCGAGCGCGGAATGTAGTTCATGAGTCTGGCAAAAATACCGGTCACACCACATAAGAACATCAGCCCTGAAGCAAAGATAAATACGCCGACCACTTCATGAATACTTACCCCGCTCAGGCTGGTGGCGAGCAAGGCAATCCCGGGAGTCGACCAGGCGGTCAGGATTGGTGTGCGATAATAAAGAGAAAGACCAATACTGGTGATTCCCATCCCGATACCGAGCATCATCAGCCAGCTTCCGGTTTGTGAAGCATCTAGTCCGGCCCTGTCCAGTGCCTGCAAAATGATGGCTAGAGAACTGGCATAACCCACCAGTACTGCCACCAGACCTGTCATGATCATGGCTGGTGAGGAGGACCTGAAAAATGCTAAGTTACGCATAGAAGTACTTTACTGAAGATGATGGTATTGCGACTAAAATATCATCGTCTGTTATAACGGACAATCATTTTTAAGCAAGAAGATCGCTGTTTATGCAAGATATTCCACCAAATGTGGCCGAGGCCTTAAAAAAACTGAGAACTGAGCGGGGGTTAAGCCTGAGCCAGACTGCCGAATTAACCGGTGTGAGTAAAGCCATGCTTGGGCAAATCGAGCTGGGTAAATCGAGCCCGACCGTTGCGACACTCTGGAAAATTGCTACGGGGTTTAATATTGCATTTTCAACTTTTCTTGAAGGTGGAAGGTCTGTTGCTCAACCTGAAATCCATCATTTCAGTGATCTGGCCGTGTTTGAACAGCAGCAGTCCGGCATGCGCGTCAGCCCTCTTATTCCTTTTGATCAGGAGTTACGCATGGATGTCCTGAAAATCGAGTTATTGCCCGGTGCCAGAAGTGAATCTAGCCCGCATGAAGCAGGCGTGATTGAACATATCATTGTGCTTGCCGGTGTACTGCAGTTACAGCTTGAAGAAATACAGCATACAGTTCATGCCGGTGAATCAATCCGTTTTCAGGCCGATATTCCACATATCTATGCCAATAGCGGTGAGCACAGTGTGATCATGCACAACCTGATCCATTATCCTCATCCGGGCGTTTAAATCTCTACCGGCAAACGCGTTACTTGGGCCTTAAAGGATCTTGGCAAGGTCTGAAAGGTGCTGGATGGTATAGGTAATATCGAGTTTGTGTTTATTTTCAAGTTGTTTGGGATTATACCAGCAGGTCGGGATTTGGCAGGCAGCAGCCCCCTTGATGTCTGCTTCCAGACTGTCACCAATGAACAGTATATCTTCTTTGGCAATATTGCTTCTGGCTAAACAGGTCTGAAAAAAGCGCTGATCCGGTTTTTCATAGCCCACCTCATCAGAAACATAGAGATCGGTAAAATGTGGTAACAGACCTGCCAGCTGTAGCCGTTTTTTTTGCTGATGCAAAATGCTGTTTGAGGCTGCAAAAAGCTTATATTTTTGACTCAAATATTCAATTGCTTCTGCAGCGCCGTCTTCGAGCGTATGCTCTCTGGCCAGATTGCCCTGAAAGGTATCACGGAAATGATCATGGTCGATTTCAATTTTTAATGCCAAAAACAGTTCTTTAAAGCGGCTGTTAATTACATCTTGTACCGTAATCTGCCCTGCTTTCTGTTTTTCCCATAACTGATGGTTAATCTGTTTATAAGTCGAATAGGTCAAATCATCATGCTGTAAATCAAATGCCCCGAATGATTTTACAAAGGCAGAGCGATTCGCCACACTAAAATTCAGCAAGGTATCATCAATATCAAAGAAAATCGCCTTAAACATCCATCTTTCCGCAAGTTCATCCTAAATCTGGGGCATTTTATGATACCGTCCAGTCAAATGACAATGCAGTTAAGGGACAATCATCTTGGGGGTGTCGTGCTGCTGGACAACAGATGCCGGTTGTCTTAATAACAGCAGTGCCGCGATAGCTGCCAATAAAATCATCGGGATACTTGAAGCAATGACCACGATTTCGCTTTGTCCGGTTCCCAATAGATAGCCTGCAATCAAGGGGCCAGAGAAGGCACCGATCCTGCCTACAGCGACGGCGGCCCCTACACCGGTTCCCCGCATGTGTGTCGGGTAATATTTTGCTGCCAGCGTGTATAAAATAGACTGGCAGCCAATCACGAACATACCGCAACTGCTTGCAAATAGCGTAAAGGTAAAGGCACTATCTGAATATGCCAGGCCAATCAGTGAAATCAGGATACCGCTATACACCCCGGCAACGATCATAACTTTATTTAACCGGTCCAGCATCCAGCCCAGAATCAGGATACCAATAGAACCGCCCAGGTTAAAACCAATCTGGATATAACTGGCCTGTTCTTTATTTAAGCCCAACCCTGCAATCAGCGACGGCAACCAGTTCTGGAACAAGGCTAGTACCAGAAGCGTTCCAAAGAAACTTAACCATAAGCTGCTCGTAATCAGGAGGCGTGGCTTTGCAAATAAAACATTAGCCAGATTTGGCCTGCTTGTCCGATCTGCTGCTGTTTTATTGAGATAGGCTTTGGATTCGGGCAAAAACTTCATCAGAACAGGGACAAGCAGCAAAGGTGCAATGCCACCGAAATAAAAGATATGCCGCCATTCATGATCGGCATTGAGAGATAAAGCCACTACGGAGGTCAGCACACCGCCAATCGGCATGCCGCAATACATGGCACTTACAGCCGTGGCTTTATATTTTTCGCTTACTGCCTCGGACACCATGGTGATGACAATCGGTAATGCACCCCCCATCCCCAGACCGGTCAGGAATCTGAGCAACAGCAAGGTGTTCAGCTCATGGGCAAAGGGTGTTAATAATGACATCAGGCCAAACATGAGGATACAGCTGATAAATACGACCTTGCGGCCAATTGCGTCAGCGATCCTGCCGGCAATCAGGGCGCCGGGTAAAGTCCCCAGAACTGCCGCACTAAATACCCATCCCATTTCAGTGCTGGTTAGCAACATTTCAGCTTTCATACGTGGAGCGGCAACGCCCATCGACTGCAAGTCAAAGCCTTCAATAATGGCAAACACAAAGCAGAGCAATAATGTCATCACGACTTCAGGTTTTGAGGCGTGCGATTCCAGATGGGGTTCTTTCAACATGGGTATATTCCTTGGAATTATTTATTTTGTATATTGTTGTGTATGTAATCCTGGGCCGAGTGCTTTTGCAGGAAGGGCAAAAAAGATTAACAGCGCGGGGAAAGTTACGCAATATATAAAAAAGTTATGAATTAAGTAATCTAGTCAAGTATTAAAAACGGGCTGAAATAAATCGAAGAAGCAAAATTTAAAATTATTTTTGCAGCAGATGCAAATTTTTTCAGCCCAGCTTGCACTTTTAAACATGAATGCTGGACTGAAAAAGACCGGTCTGCTTAGGCTGATGGAATTAGAATCTCTGGGAAATACTTAATTTATAATCGCGGCCGGTACCGGTCATATATTCGCCCAGATACATTTTGTAATCGCGGTTGAATAAGTTATCAATCGACAGGTTTAATCTAGGGCCTTTTTCACCAACGGGTTGCCAGTCTGCATATACCCCATGCAACGAATAGCCTTTGGTTTTAGGAAGTGAAAAGGAAGAAGCTGCAATTGATTTATCGTTGTCTGAAAGGCTCCGGTCTTGTGCCGCCACAAAAATGCCTCGCCACCCCATGGTCAGGTGGTGTTCCGGTACGTTCACCCCTAGTGTTGCTGTTGCCTTTTTCGGCGGGATATCCGTCATCCAGGTCTTCTGGTCGAACCATGGATTTACCGGTGAGTTATCCCGTTGTCCGCGAATGTAGGAATAGGTCAGGCCGGTAAACCACATTGGCTGGTTATAGAACAGTTCGGCCTCATAAGCCTTGATCGTATAATCTGTGACATTGCGGTAAAAGCCGTGATGATATTTTCCATTACAATCCTTGATACTGCCATTCCCGCCCTTGGCGTTATTCTCAGCCTGTGCCTTACAGAAGGTTGAGCGGTTACGGAAAATTTCATCTCCACCACGATTACGGTAATAGGTCAGGCGGACTTGTAAATGGTCGTCGTCTGCAAACAGATCATCAAAATTCATTTCATTGCCTAAACGTAGTGCCAGCATTTTTTCAGGCAATAAATAACGGCTGGTCGCGGGAACCGAGGTCATGGCAGATTGGACATAGTACTGTTCATCTATCCGTGGTGCACGCCAGGTTTTACTGATATTGGCAAACCAGGTCAGATAATCTGCCTGTTTCCAGGCCAGAGCCAGTCGCGGTGACCAGCCGGTGTAGGTCTTGCTCGAATAATCATGCCCTGCACCGGGGTCATTATAACGTGGTGCGCGGTTCGGTTTTCCGGTGTTGGTAATGTGATCATAGCGTAACGATGGTGTAATGGTGACATCATTCAGCTGATATTGGTCTTCAATAAATGCACTGAGCATTTGCTGATGGCCCGCTGGCATGTAATTGGGTTCATAATATCCAAAATTATAATCTGGCTTTTTCGAATTGGTTTTGTCGTAGAGCAACGAATTTTGCTGCATCTTTTGGTATTGTGCGCCTAGTTTGAGTTTATGTGTTCCATATCCGGTCTCAATGTCACTGATATTGCTGAGCTTGAAGGCCGTGTTGGTATACGTGACCCAACTTTCATTTCCAAGTGTGGAGGCAGAAGCGGTTACGCTGGGTAAACGCTTGTCATGCTGTTCTGTTTTGGAATAAGACGCAATGGCTTTCAGGTTGATATACGGATTCGATTCAGGGTTAAGCTCATAAGCAGCTGAGTAGCTCTGGTCTTTCTGGTCACGATAAACCAGCCGGCGTTTCCATGCCCCTTCATAGCCATATTTTTTAATGTCAGCTTCAGTGGGGACAGCATCCTGATCACGCATGGCCGCAAACGGTTCCCAGCCATCATGGCCGCTTTGCATGGCATTGAGGGTGATTTTCTGGCTTTCTGCCGGATGAATATTCAGTTTGGCCAGATACGTATCCTGTTGCTGGGCTGAATATAAAAACCTGGAGCCATCAGGACGTTTTACGTCGCCACTATCGCGATTGGTATAATAAAACATCCCGTCGAGCAGCGCATTTTCACTTTGGCCATAAACAGCACCTGTATAGGTATTTTGCTGATTATTGGAAAAACGCGAGTATTTTAACAATGCCCCGACCTTTTGACCTGCTTCAAGAAGATCTGTCGCATCCTTGGTTTCTAGCGTGACTTTACCGCCAAAACCGCCATTGCCCACCTCAACATTGTGCGGGCCCTTATCGACCGTAATTTTCTTTAAGATTTCAGGTTCGATAAAAACCGAGCCTTGACGGTATTTATCAAAACTTTTGACCGAATCATCCAGGGTAATGGGAACATCTTCAACGCCTCCCATTCCCAGAATATTAATGGTCTGTCCACCGGGCCTTGGCGATCCGGCCGAACCAACACCGGGCATGTGATCCAGTAATTGTGCAACATTGTTGGCCTGATACCGGTCAATTGCTTTCTGGTTTAACACGCTCTGGCCAAAAGGAATAATGTCATCTTTTTCAGCCTGTACCACAATTGGCGTCATTTGATAAATCTGGTTTTGCGCATTGTTCTGGGATGAGTTCTGCTGCGATTTATGAAATGCGGCGGTGGTTTCGGCATCTGTTAACGGTTGCGCTGCAAAGCTGTGCCCGGTCATTAGATTCATGGACAAGGCAATCGCAGTCGCCAGCATCAAGGGTTTAAATCCGGTGCCCTGACGGCATGACTGGTCAGGACAAGACTCGCCAAGCCCTGCTTGAGAAGACTTGGCTGAGTTATGGGAGTAAGTCATAAAAATTCAAAAATCAACTTAATTGATAATAATTATTATTTACATTTGTAATTTTGTAAACCGGATCGTGTTATTTTTCCATCAATCAGGGATTTAATTTTTAGCATGACCTTGTTTTATGCCTTGAGATTCAAATTGTTTACGGTTTTTCTAAAGCTTCGATGATCGCCAAGGCGGTTACACGTGCTGAAAACGGGTTCTGCCCTGTAATCAGGTTACCATCGCGCACTACATTCGGCATAAACGGAATCAGTTTCTTTTCATAGAGCGCCCCACGTGCTTTTGCCAGTTGCTCGGCATTATAGGGAACTTTCCTGGCGACTCCTGCCAAGACTTCTTCACACCAGGCAAAGCCTGTCAGTTTTTTACCTGCAATCAGGTATTGTCCATTTGCAAGCTGAAGATTGAGTAAGCCACAATAACCATGGCAGACACTGGCAACAATGCCTCCATTTTCATAAATATTTCTGGTGATCTGTTGCAGTTCCGGATTGTCTAAAAAATCCCACATCACGCCGTGCCCACCCGTGTAATAAATCGCATCGTAATCTTGCCAGCTGATTTCGGCAGGTTTTTTGGTGGTTTCCAGTAATTGCATGAAAGCAGGGTCATGGTTGCGCCTCAACACGGAAGCATCGGCAACGAAACGCTCAAGAGATTTGGGTTCAATTGGGGAATGACCGCCCAAAGGGCTCACAATATCCTGAATATAATCATGTTTTTCAAATTCATCGTAGGCATGGGTCAACTCCCCCAGCCATAAACCGGTAGGACGGTCAACTTTTTCATATTGAGCAACATTGGTCACTACATGCAGGATACGTTTTGACATTGTTCACCTCGGCTTCTAAGTTATTTTTAGTCTTGCTTTTGACTTACTATAAGTCTAAAGTTAGCTTTAATGTCAAGAGGAAATCGGTAAAATGAATATCAGTGAGTTATCGAAACAAAGCGGCTTAAGTACGCCTACTATTCGTTACTATGAGCAGATCAAGCTGTTACCGAAAGCAAAACGCAAATCGAATGGTTATCGCGAATATAGTGAAAATGACCTCAAACAGTTATTCCTGATCCAGCAAGCGCAGCAGGTGGGTTTTTCTCTGACAGAAATCAAGGCTTTCTTACCCTCCAATGTCACGTCATGGGATCACGATATCCTGATTGGGCTGCTAGAAAGTAAAATCAAGGACATTGAAGACCTTGAACAGAAACTGGCTGTCAGCAAGCAAAATTTACGTATGATGATTACCGCGATTAACAACAAACCAGATGAAATTACCTGCGAAGAAAATGCCCAACGTTTACTGAACCTGTACTATAGCAGTGACAAGGCCTGATCATCCCCACTTTGGCATATTTGGCATTTTTCAAATAGCCTGACCGTTTCCATTCATCAACTGCCGAGAAAAGTGCTTGACCTTCAAGTTTGCTTCAAGCATAGGATAGTTGACAGGTGATTGATAAGGAACCTGTCATGTTGCAACGTTGGAATCTCAAAATGTGGTTGATCGGCATGTCGATGCTGGTCTTTTCTATAGGTACGGCCTGGGCTGCTGAGCCGGTGCAAAAGGAACAGATGCGGTCATTAGGCAAAATTCTGGTGGTGATGACCAACCATTCTGCTTATCCGACCCGTACAGATCACACCGGATTATGGTTGACCGAGCTCACCCATTTTTATGACATCGCACAGGCTGCTGGCTATGATATGGATTTTGTCAGTCCGCAAGGTGGCCCGGTTCCACTGGATGAGCGTAGCTTGAAGCCCATTTATCTGGATAAATCTGCCAAAGCGCATTTGGCCGATCCTCAGTTCATGCAACGTTTAAAGACGACACTGGCACCGGATGCCGTTGATGCGTCACGTTACCTGGCCATTTATTATACAGGTGGCCACGGTACCATGTGGGATTTTCCAAAAAATGAAGGTCTGAAAAAGATCAGTGAGCAGATTTACCAGCAAGGTGGTGTGGTATCTGCTGTTTGTCATGGTGTGGGTGGGTTATTGCCATTACAGGATAGCACTGGTCAAGCCTTGATTGCAGGCCGAACCGTAACCGGATTTGCCAATATCGAGGAAACGCTTTCCGGTATCAAGTCTCAGGTGCCATTTTCCTTACAGGATCATCTGTTACAACGGGGAGCCAAGTATAAACGTGCATGGCTGCCCTTCACCTCCTATGTCATTGTGGATGACCGTATGATTACCGGACAAAACCCGCAGTCCAGTAAAGAGATTGCTGAAGCTGTAGTGAAGCGTTTAAAAAGCCTGAATTAAGTCATCGACTTTAAGCCAGATACCCGTATCTGGCTTTTTTAATCCTGCCCTCTACCCTCATCGCTTGCCGAAGTACATGCTCTTGCTGATGATCTGTTTTTCCTGTGCAGATAATGATTTATACCATTCAAAAAACACTTGACCTTAAAGCTAACTTTAATCTTAGCATTTGAACAGTTGAGTTAACAGGAAAAAGATCATGATGTTGAGTCGTCGCCATTTGAGTCAGTCACTTTCAGCCATCTCTGCAGGCTTATTATTAAGTACAGCCACTTATGCAACTGAACCCAATACACAGAGTACGCCACTGGCTGGGCCAGATACAGCTCAAACAACTGTAGTCGAATTTGGCCCTTATAAAGTCAATGTTCCCAAAGGTGGCTATTATGACCGCTTTCGTATGAACCCTGATCTGGATGAGGTTGCCAAAGACCCTGCCGCTGGAAACATTGATTATTTTCGGCATATCCCTAAAAAGCTGGTCGATACACGGGTAGGCAAAGTCTGGTCGCCAAATTTTTATTATCGTACCAGTAATGTACAGCTGTTAATGCTGGCTCCGGTCGATAAGCTGAAAGCCCGTCTACCTGCTCCGCTTCAACCGCTGCAACCTTTGCCAGGTTACGGTCTGGTTTCCGTTACCATCTTTTCTTATAAGGTCGGTGATGTCGATCCATATGATGAAGCTTCTGTTGCCATCGTGGTTCGTCAGCCGGGTGCCCATCATTTCAATAGTACTGAGTTATTCAGCTCGATGCGCCAGCATAAATACTACGGTCATGTGCTGGCCTTGCCTGTTGATACTGAAATTGCGCGTGTTCGTGGTGTCTATGGTTATCAACTGCCAAAATGGTTAACGCCGATTGACCTAAACATCAATCGTCAAAACCTGCAGGCACAGATTTTAAATACCGATGGTCAACCTGATCTGAGCCTGACCGCGCCTTTACCAAAAATTAAAACGGTAAAACCTCAATCTCGTATTGAAACCAAAACCATGTATCAGCTGGTTGATGGCAAATGGCACAGTACTTCGGTCGAATCCAATACCCTGGCCTTTGGCCAGAAGTTATTCCCTAAACATGTGCAACTGGTACGTCATGGCGGGCCGATCAGTCAGTTACTGGATGATCTGGGAGCTGCCAGGATTTTACGTCTGGATGTGGTAAAAGACGCCCAGTTAGCCTTAAATATGCCGGTTCCTTATCCTGCACTGGATCGCAACAGCAGCAATAAAAAATAATTGTAAATACATTAGTGCCCCCTGCTTTCAGATGCAAAACAGGGGGCATTTTTATATTTAAGCGTACAAGATGATGTCAGGGCACATCGCTGTGAGGGAGGTGTAAGAATGACAGATAAACTCTTATCTAAACGCGATCAGGCTATATTGATCCGTATTTGAGGTTTTTAGGTACAGATGCTTGTCATAGCTAAGGTATAATAGAAAAACTGATACGGATGTGCAGATAAAAACAGTGACCGGTTTGACGCGGTCACTGTTGCTTGAGATCGGGGCTGGATGAATCGGCCATGAAATCAGGAACGGGCCTGAACCGGGAATTCGAGTGACCAGATCTGCACCCATCAGTTTTGCTGGGGTATAGGCTCCGCCTGATACCGGGTGTTGCAATAAATACTGTATGACAATCAATGACCCGCTAATGGTTAGGCTATAGGTATTATCGGTTTGTATACGGACAGTCCGGGTTTCGCCTTGGGCATTGCTGGCTTCGCCCCACACATAAGTCGGCAAGCTGGCACGTGTTGTTTCATCCGGGCCAACCACGGCTTTGTCTATACGGGCTTTTACCAGATTCTGTACCCATTCCAGCCTTAATAAAGGGCGAATAAAGTTTAACAATCTGGCTCCGCAAATCATTTTGGCTGGAGCCGGAACAAAGACTTCGATATTGGGAATGCCGGTTGTATAAAATGCGGTTGCAACATCGCCCCAAGGAATGCTCATGGCACTTTTTTCACCATCACCAAAATCGATCTTGCGTACATGATGCGCTAAAGGGACTGACGTGATCTTGCCATGTTTACGGATCTTGCCACCTTCTGCCATGCCTTCGGTGCTGGTTTTTGCTGTACCCGGAGAAAACCCTGACTTTGAGTCAAAACCCAATGCCAGATGCGTTGCATCAGGCAACTGCTGTTTTAAGGTTGCTGCCACGCAATCTGTTGGAATCACATCAAAACCAACCCCTGGACAGATGACAATATTGGCCGCCTGAGCCTGACGATCGAGCGACTGCGCCAGCTCAAATACGGCGATCTCTCCTGTAATATCCAGATAATGCGTACCAGCGTTTAAACAGGCTTGCATCATCGGCTCGGATGTGGACGAAAATGGCCCGGCACAATGCATGAGTACCCGAAAACCTTGTAATTCCTGACTTGCCCGAGCCGGATCGTCCAGTCCAAATGCCCGGAATTCCAGTCCTAGCTCTTTTGCCAAAGCCTGAACCTTGGCCCTGTTTCTGCCAGCCAGTACCGGCTTTAGACCAAGACGTACAGCTTCACGGGCGATTAACTCGCCCGTGTAACCATTTGCACCATAAATCATCCATTGTGAGTTGTCGATCTGTGTCATGATATGCCCCCGGGTTAAGATGCGACTGAATATTGGCGCATCCGTTTTTTATATTGACGGGTACGGCGCGCCATAGCGGACTGTTGCAAAATCAAGGCCCAAAGCGGAGAAACCTGCGGATTCGGCGTTTTCCCAAGGCTCAGTTTACGTAACTGGAACTTGACCGTTGCCATATTGGCCAGAGAAGCCAGTGTTTTGTTTTTCCAGTGGATCGGTTTTAATGCTGGCGCTGTATTCTTGCCCTGTTTCCACTGGTTAGGTAGATTGGGTTCTATGGCCAGAGCCGTGGCAATCCCAACCATATCTACACCACTTTCAATCACCTGCTCGGCGACCTGTTTACGGCGGATTCCGCCGGTTACCATCACCGGCATTTTGGCGACCTTACGGATTTCCTGAGCGAATTCAAGAAAATAAGCCTCACGAGCTAAAGTACGGCCATCACGTGCCTGCCCTTGCATTGCAGGTGCCTCATAGCTACCCCCCGACAGTTCGACCAGATCAACGGGGAGTGTATTTAGCATCTGCACCACCTGTTGTGCATCTTCTGCACTAAAGCCACCGCGCTGGAAATCTGCCGAGTTGAGTTTCACGGCAACGGTAAAGTTGTCTGAAACCACAGCACGTACCGCTTTGACAATCTCGATCAGGATACGTGCGCGATTTTCAAGGCTTCCACCCCATTGGTCCTGACGTTTATTGCTAAGGGGTGAAAGAAACTGGCTCAGTAAATAACCATGAGCAGCATGGATTTCAACTCCGGTAAAACCAGCTTTTTCGCCCAGACGTGCTGTATTGGCAAAACGCTGGATAACTTCCTGAATCATGTCCTGAGTCATTTCAACCGGTGGATTGAAGCGATCTGACATTTTGCCCAGATCCAGTGCCACTGCTGAAGGCGCCCAGGTTTGCTGTCCCAGATTGGCTTGCATTTGTCGCCCTGGATGGTTGATTTGCAGCCAGACTTGAGCACCTTTAGAACGCCCGATTTGAGCCCAGCGCTTAAAAATGTCCAGATGTGATTCATCTTCCAGTACCACACCACCCGGGCCTGTCATGGCCCGGCAGTCAACCATGACATTACCTGTAATAATCAGGCCGGCGCCACCGTCTGCCCATGCCTGATACAAACGCATCAACTCTTCGGAAGGTGCCTGGTTTAAGTCTGCCATATTTTCTTCCATAGCAGCTTTGGCAATACGGTTTGGGACCATGGAACCATTCGGGAAAACCAGTTTTTCAAATACTTTCATTCTTGTTACCTCTTGCAGTATGGTTTTACTTTAAGGTTTAAGTTAACTTTAATGTCAATGGGTTTCTTGAAGAAATTAAAAGATTTTTAATAAGTACTTTGTATTCAGTAAATTAAGTCGTTATAACGCGTCTGGTTTTTAAATAAAAAAATAGAGGCCTAAGCCTCTATTTTCATTTTTACGGTATAAAACCGGCTATGCACGAATAAATGCCAGCAGGTCTGGATTAATTATATCGGCATTTACCGTTAGCATCCCGTGTGAAAAACCTTTATAGGTTTTCAGGGTGCCATTTTGCACCAGTTTGGCAGAACGTACGCCTGAGTTTTCATAAGGAACAACCTGGTCATCGTCACCATGCATGACCAGCACCGGAACCGAAATCTTTTTCAGGTCTTCAGTAAAATCTGTCTGGGAAAAAGCCACAATTCCGTCATAATGGGCTTTGGCACCGCCCATCATGCCCTGACGCCACCAGTTCCAGATTACGGCTTCTGAAGGTTTTGCATCGGGACGGTTAAAGCCGTAAAAAGGCCCTGCTGGCAAGTCATAATAAAATTGTGAACGGTTCTTGAATAACTGGTTTTGTAAGTCATCAAATACTTCTTTCGGTAGACCGTCCGGATTGTCCGGTGTTTTTACCATAATCGGCGGCACAGCACTGACCAGTACTGCTTTTGCTACATTTTCTTCACCATGACGCGCGATGTAATGCGCCACCTCACCGCCTCCTGTCGAGTGTCCAATATGTATGGCTTTCTTGATGCCAAGATGCTGTACAACTGCAGCCACATCATCAGCATAATGATCCATATCATGTCCATCCCAGACCTGGCTGGAACGGCCATGCCCACGGCGATCATGCGCAACAACACGGAAACCTTCATTTAAAAAGAAGAGTAACTGGGCATCCCAGTCGTCTGAACTGAGTGGCCAGCCGTGGTGGAAAAAGAGCACTTGCGCATCTCTTGGGCCCCAGTCCTTATAAAAAATTTCTACACCATCTTGGGTTGTAACGTATGCCATCTTTGTTTCTCCTGTGTAAGATTTACACTGTCGAGTCATGATCTATGTTTTAATCAGTTTCATTAGAATCACAATATTTTGCAGACTACCGTTAGAGATAGTGCTTTTATAATAAGGTTAAAGTTAGCTTTAAGGTCAATGGGTTTAGTCCCATTCTGATAATAAAAATGTAATTTTATGATCTATGTTTTGCCCGCCAGAATTTTAGTTATCAATTGAAAAGCAAGGTCTTATTTAAAATAGGGTCTGTTGAAGCTTTGATATTGTTTACAGACTTGCAACCAATCTGCCGTTTGCATTTCAAAACTGTAATTTTAACACTTGACTTTAAAGTCAACTTTAATCTTATAGTGATCTCAAAGACGAGCAATGTCCCTGTTGATGATGGGGTATTGAGAGATTTGATCAATTCAAGGTTAACGGATATGAAGAGCAATAAACAGTTTACTGAAGTTGAATTTGGACAACAAAAAGTCAGTGTTCCCAAGGGCGGCTATTATGACCGTTTTAGAATGAACCCTGATCTGGATGAAGTCGCTCAGGACCCTGCTGCCGGTAATATCGACTTTTTTAGAAAAATACCGAAAAAACGGGTTGAATCAAGAGTTGGCCCGGTCTGGGCACCGAATTTTTACTATCGTAGCAGCAACGTGCAAGTCCTGATGCTCGCACCGCTGAAATTACTCAAGAAAAAGCTGCCTGCGCCTTTAGAACCATTACATGCCTTACCGGGGTACGGGCTGGTTGCACTCACCTTTTTCCACTATTCCGTTTGCGATAATGATCCTTATAACGAAGTATCGGTTGCAATCGTTGTCCGTAAACCGGGTGCCCATGGCCCACATGCCCTTGAGCTGGCAAATTCAATCCGGCAGCGTCATTTTTATGCGCATGTGCTGGCCTTGCCTGTTGACACCGAGATTGCACGGGTTCGTGGTGTATATGGCTATCAACTACCAAAATGGCTGACCGAAATTCATGTCGAGATCAATGCCAAGCAAGTTAATGCAAGCCTGACAGATACAACAGGTAAGCCTGATTTAAGTCTGAGTACGGTGACACCTCCTTTAAAACAGGTGAAATCCGAATCCAGAATGTCTCAAGCCACCATGCTGCATCAGGTTGATGGCAAGTGGCACCAGACTCATGTGCAATCCAATCCACTTTCTTTTACACAGAAACTGCTACCGCGGCAGGTCAAACTGGTACGTCATGGCGGACCGTTAAGCCAGTTGCTCGACGAGCTAGGAGCATCCAGAATCCTTCGTCTGGATGTGGTGGAAGATGCACAGGTTGTCTTGAACTTGCCACAACCCCTTTAATGAAAAGAGACTGAACAAACAGGGAAAATAACAATGCTTCAAACTGACTATGATCTTGTGGTATTCGGTGCTACCAGTTTTGTTGGGCAAATTCTCACCAAATATCTGGCTGAATATTTTGCGACCCGGCATGAGCAGCTGCGCTGGGCAATTGCGGGTCGTTCGCAACAAAAACTTCAGCAGCTCAAAGATACGCTTGGCAGCTCAGGAGAGTCTTTACCGATCCTGATTGCCGATGCGGGCAATCAGGATGAGCTGAATGCCTTGTGTGCACAGACCCGTGTAGTGGTATCAACAGTCGGCCCTTATGCCTTATATGGTGAACCCCTGATTCAGGCCTGTGTTGCCAATGGTACAGACTATTGTGACCTGACCGGTGAAACCCAGTGGATCAAAAAAATGATCAGGAAATATGAATCTCAAGCACAACACTCCGGTGCGCGCATTGTGCATTGCTGTGGCTTTGATTCAGTTCCTTCCGATATGGGCGTTTATTATTTACAGCAGCAGGCACAACAACAGTTTGGCCAGCCTGCAACCCGGGTCAGCATGCGGGTCAAGACCTTAAAAGGCGGAGCATCGGGTGGAACCGTTGCAAGCCTGATCAATGTGATTCAGGAGGCTGCTGCCGATCCGGCATTACGCAAAGACCTGCTCAATCCTTATGTACTCTGTCCGGAAGATCATGGCAATACCCAGCGGCAGGTATATATCAAGACCGCAAAATTTGATCCGGATTTTAATGCATGGATTGCCCCTTTTGTCATGGCTGCGGTAAACGAGCGTGTGGTGCACCGCTCTAATGCCCTGTCCGGCAATGCCTATGGCAGTAATTTTAGTTATAACGAAGCCATGTTGACAGGTCAGGGACTCAAAGGACGTTTAAAGGCCCTTGGTATTGTTTCGGGTTTGGCGGCATTTATGCTCGCTGCGGTGAATAAACCGGTGAGCCAGCTCATGGAGCGCTATATGTTGCCAAAACCTGGCGAAGGTCCGACACCGGAACAGCAGCTTGCGGGCCGTTTCGATTTACGTTTTGTCGGTAAAACAGAGGCTGGCCAGCTGCTCAGGATTAAAGTGACTGGTGACCGGGATCCGGGTTATGGCTCTACCGGGAAAATGTTAGGACAGGCCGCCTTAAGCCTTGCGCTTGACCATCGTAAACAGGAAGGACAAACCGGTCGTGCCGGTGGCTTCTGGACACCTGCCACCATGTTTGATGACCGGTTTATCCAGCGCCTGTCGGATCATGCAGGTATTGAGTTCCAGCAGCTCTGATCCTGTCGTCGATCTCCACATGTTGGCAGTTTAACTGTCTAAATCCATGAGGTTTAACATGAATACTTTTAACGATATCAGCAATGTGAAACATGCCTCTGAAATATTGATGCAGCAGCGTAAAGCTTTTTTAGCCACTGAACCGCCAAGCCGGGCACAACGTAAGGCCAGTCTGGCAAAATTACGCGCTGCCGTGCTTGCGTATCGTAGCGAGTTACAAAGTGCAGTGAGTGAAGATTTTGGTCATCGTTCTGCGCATGAAACAGATCTCATGGAGTTGGTCGGCATCGTACAGTCGATTGATTATTTATCCAGTCACTTACGCCGGTTCATGAAAGCAGAACGCCGTCATGTAAGCTTGATTTATCGTACAGCCAGGGCTTATGTGGAATATCAGCCTAAAGGTATTATCGGGATCATGTCTCCCTGGAACTACCCTGTTTCCCTGACCCTGATTCCGCTGGCAACTGCATTGGCGGCAGGAAACCGGGCGATGCTCAAACCTTCAGAGCTGACCCCGCGTACCAGTGATGTCATGCATCGTATGCTGGCAGCGACATTTCCAGTAGATGAGGTTGCGGTAATTCTTGGTGGTCCGGAAGTGGGAGCTGCTTTCAGTGCCCTGCCTTTTGATCATTTGCTATTTACCGGAAGTACACCTGTTGGCCGCAAAGTCATGAAAGCGGCCAGTGACAATCTTGTACCGCTTACGCTGGAACTGGGCGGAAAAAGTCCGGTGATCGTCGCGCGTGGACATGTCAATCAGCGCACCATATCCAGTATTGTGTATGGAAAACTTTCCAATAGCGGACAAACCTGTGTAGCTCCTGATTATGCACTGGTGCATGAAGATGATCTGGAAACCTTTATTCAGCAATTTAATGCAACAGTCACCCGTTTCTATCCGGACGGGCCTGCTTGCGATGATTACAGCTCTATTGTCAGTGAACGCCACTATAGCCGTTTAGAGGCATTACTTGATGAAGCACGTCAGCATGGCGCCCGTGTACTCGAGATGGGGGTAAAACCCGAGTCTGCCCGCGATCGGCTCCGTACCTTGGCACCTACATTGGTGGTTGGGGCACAGGATGATCATGCCATTATGCAAGAAGAAATCTTTGGCCCAATTTTGCCTGTACGTACCTATCGCCAGATTGATGAGGTGATTGAGTATATCAACGGCCGCGATCGTCCGCTTGCCTTATATTATTTTGGTGAAAAAGATGCCGATTGCAAAAAACTGCTACGACGTACCACATCCGGCAATGTCGGTATTAACAATACCCTGATCCATGTAGCACAAGATGACTTGCCATTTGGTGGCATCGGCCCAAGTGGCATGGGGGCTTACCATGGTATTGAAGGTTTCCGTTCCATGAGCCATGCCAAAGGCATTTTTGATCAGGGACGCTGGAATTTTCCAAGCCTGCTCCATGCTCCATTTGGCAAGCTTATGGCGTTGGCACTTGCGATAACACTGGGTAAGCAAAAGTCTGGTCTTTAAGCCACATTTAACTTGAGGGAGCAGCCATTTTACTTATGATCAATGCTGCCCCTCCCCACGAAGCTATAATATATCAAATAGGAAAAACTCATGAAATGTATTACTTTTAACGGTGCTGGTGGTCCTGAAGTTATTACGGTCAGTGAAAGACCGATGCCGGAAATGACTGATGACGGCATATTGATTGAAGTGGTTGCAGCCGGCATTAATGGTCCGGATGTCATGCAACGTCAGGGTCTATATGCCCCACCACCGGGAGTGACCGATATTCCGGGGCTGGAAGTTTCAGGCATTGTAAAGCAAGTGGGTAAATCGGTTACCCGGTTTAAGGCCGGTGATGAGGTGTGTGCGCTGATCCAGGGGGGTGGCTATGCCGAATATGTCGTTGCTCATCAGGACAATGTACTTTTTATTCCGGAAGGTCTGACGCTGGTTGAAGGCAGTATTTTGCTAGAAACCTTTATGACGGTTTGGTCACATTTATTCCAGCATGCCAAATTCCGCCCGAATAGCTCGATTTTGATTCATGGCGGTACATCCGGCATTGGTACCACCGCAACCATGCTAACCCGGGCTTTTGGGGCAACCAAAATCTTTACGACGGTATCGAGTGCCACACAGCAAAAAGCAAGTCTGGGCATTGGGGCCGATGTTGCAATTAACTATAATGAACAGGATTTTGTTGAAGAAGTTAAAAAGCATACCGATGGTAAAGGTGTCGATTTTGTTCTGGATATTATCGCAGGTGATTATATCCAGCGAAATTATGAAGTGGCTGCAATGAATGGCACCATTTTACAAATCGGCGTGCTGAAAGGTCTTGCACAAAACGTCAATATTTTTCCAATGCTGGCAAAACGCCTTACCCATACCGGTGCAACGTTACGTTCCCAGTCCCCTGAAGCCAAAGCGGCGGTAATGTCTGCATTGCAAGAAAAAGTCTGGCCATTGATTTCTAAAGGACAGCTTAAACCGTTACTTTATAAGACTTTTGATCTGGAGCAGGCACGGCAGGCACACGAGTTTCTGACCAAGGGTGAACATGTCGGCAAACTGGCATTAATTGTTAAAAAATAAAATTTACTGCACTCTAAAAGAGTTAAAAGTTCAGGCTTTTAACTCTTTTTTTAAGTCAGATATAGCTACCTTAAAACGTTCGCTTGCCATCTGTTATGGTTATGCAAGATAGCAGGCCTTGACAGCATTTAATTCCTGCCTGCATTTTAGATTTGCCACCATGATTTTACTTTCTGTCGTAAACGATCTGACCTGGGGAGTAAAAAAATATGTCTTGCAGCTGACAGGGTCACAAGGCCAGCGGCAGGCAATCTGCCCCTTCAATGGCTTTTAGCAATAGGTAACACTACACCGCCTGGCAGGACTCTGTATCGGCACTTCAAGACGTAACCGGAATCATTACATATAAGCCGCTTACACAAGCTTTAAAAATGCTATGCTTTGGTCATTTTTATAGTTTTTCTTATCTCCCCGGAGCAGTTCAATGAGCTTAATGGCCAAAAAACTACAGCAAATGCGCTTTGCCTCTGTGCTTGAAGCAGTCACTTTGTTATTGCTATTCGTTGTTGCAATCCCCTTAAAGTACGCATTTGACTTACCAGTTGCGACCAAAATTATGGGACCAATTCATGGGCTGGCATTTTTATTCTATCTCTGGAATCTGTTGCGTACAGTGTCGCTCTGGTCTGGCCTGGAGTTATTCAGGTTATTGATTCTGGCCTTTATTCCTTTTGGCGGATTTTTTAACGAAAAATACATCGCACAGCGTCAAGCCACACTTTAAGCCATGCCAAATGATCAAAAGGAAATCGAATGATTTCCTTTTTTATTCTATAAGTTTATAAGGTCAAGGCTCTTTTTGATCGACATGCCTGAAAGCTTTTTATTTTCCAGACATTTACGTAAGCGCGTCCAGCTCCGGTACATCATATCAGTACATTAAAGTGAGTCACGGTCAGTTCCAGCTTTTCACAAATTTCACTTGAGTTGAGTTCAATAACTTTTCGTCGCATGAACACCCGAGCATCTTTAACTGGCCAGTGATAGTGCTTGGCGGCTGTTATTGCAGTCTGGATGACTGGATAAAACGAAAATTTTCCAGTGATTTGTAAAATAATGGGTCTAAGCGACGAAGTGCTTTGATTAAGAAAAGCCTGAAATGAATCGTTTGCTGTAACTGCAATAAGGGGCTCATCCTCTATCCTGATGTCTTGATAGAGGACGAGCACTCAAGCGCATCTTATGATTGGGTAAGTGTATGGAGTAAATGGATAACAGCATCACCTGCCAGTTGCATTGATTTTGGATCAACCTGTTCAATGGTATCGCATGCCTTGTGATAGCACGGTGCAAACTCAAGCTCATCGCCTTTCATCTGTTCATTGAACAGAATCAGGGAGGTGACAGGTACTTTCCCTAAAAATGGTGCCGTATCGCTGGCTGTCAGTGTGGTCACATCTTCTTTAATCTTGATGTTTTTCGCCTTAAAGAATTCTTTCAGGGTATTTTCCAAAGCCAGATCGCCAGCATGGCCCGGGATATTGCGTAAACCATCAATCAGCGGTTTATAATCTTGCTCCGGCATGCCCTGTTCTTTGAGCATCTGCACCATTTCATCCAAAGATGACTTGTCACCATCTGCAATCATGATTTCCGGATTTTTGGTGCCTACCATATCGAGATTGATATACGCCTTGACCGATTTTAATTGTTCCGCTGTCAGTTTGCTGACGTAATCTTGCGACCCGGCGATCCCAATCTCTTCCGAATCCCAGAAGACCAGATAAATAGTCGGCTTAAATTTTATTTTTTGACTAGATAGCTGGTTCATCAACTCAAGTAATAATGCCACCCCGGAAGCATTATCATTAATGCCCGGCCCCATTTTGACAGAATCATAATGCGCGCCAAGGATGATCACATTGTCTTTTGAATCACCCGGAATTTCCACAATCAGGTTTTGGCCTCTGGTTTTCTCACGATTTTCAAATGATTGAAGCTCAACATGATAGCCTGCTTGCTTGGCCAGATTTGAAATATAGTCTGCACTTGCTGTACCGCCTTGTGTACCAACGGCACGATTGCCGCCATGACGCTGGGCAATTTCTTCGAAAGCACGTAAATGCGTCATCATGTTGTCGGTATCAAGTTTCAGGTCGAGTTGAGCTGTATCTTCGACTTTTTGCCGGGAGTTTTGTTCGTTTTTATGACAACCGCTGATTACAAACATGGCACTTAATACACAAGCACCTAAAATTTTTTTAGAAAACATAGATCAATTTAAACCACTTTTTATAGCAGTTTATATACTAGGTGTACCGATACCGACATGCCATTTCAATTTGTATCGTGAAAATTGGGCCCAAATAAATGTTATTGATCATAAGCCAGTCCGTAGGCTTACTGACCATTGCAAAGCCCCTACTCAAATAATTGGGCCTTGTCATGTTTTGATCTGGTCAGGCTTGATAGACAGCGCCTTTGGTAACCTTACTTGCCTTGAGGCCTACAACTAAATTTGTCTCATCGCGTTAAATTTGCCTGTATCGGCAGTTTTTGTTGATGCCAGAATAAAACCATGAAAGTTGATAAATCTACTTGACCTTCCCATAATGTTAAGGTCTATGCTGCAAGCAAGCAGATTATCTCTATAGGTCTTTTCTTATGGAAACTCAAACCAATACAGGCATTAAAAATATAAAAGTTTCACTACAAGTTGAAGGCATGACCTGTGCCAGTTGCGTTGGTCGTGTGGAAGCAGCGCTTAAAAAAGTAGATGGCGTAGCTGCTGTTGCGGTAAATTTAGCAACAGAACGTGCAGACATTACGCTGGCAAAGCCGGTTGATCGTCAGTTGTTAATACAGACAATTGAACAAACCGGTTATGACGTCCCGGCAAATACAGTCGAACTGTCGATTGAAGGCATGACCTGCGCTTCCTGCGTCAGTCGGGTGGAGAAAGCCTTAAATGCAGTACCGGGGGTACAAACAGCCAATGTCAATCTTGCTACAGAGCGTGCAACCATAAAGGGTACAGCTAGTGTCGAGAGCCTGATCGCAGCAATTGACAAAGCGGGTTATGATGCGGCTGAAGTTCAGGCCTCGATTCCCGACCAGAGCGAACAGCTTGAGAAAAAAGATCAGGAAAGAACAGAGCTCAAACGTGACCTGATCCTTGCTACGGTTCTGGCATTGCCTGTGTTTATTCTGGAAATGGGTTCACACCTGATTCCCGGTGTCCACCAACTGGTTGCCCAGACCATCGGCATGCAAAATAGCTGGTATCTGCAATTTATTCTCACCACGCTGGTGCTGATTATCCCGGGACGGCGTTTTTATAGTAAAGGCCTGCCCGCTTTATGGCGTTTAGCACCGGATATGAACTCCTTGGTAGCAGTCGGGACTTTTGCAGCGTACCTGTTTTCTGTGGTGGCGACTTTTATGCCAGGCTTGTTACCTACCGGTACGGTCAATGTCTATTACGAAGCCGCTGCCGTGATTGTCGCTTTAATCCTGCTTGGACGTTTTCTTGAAGCGAAAGCCAAAGGACGGACTTCGGAAGCGATTCAGCGTTTAGTGGGTTTGCAGGCAAAAGTTGCCCATGTTTCTCGCAATCATCAGGTCATTGATATTCCAATCGAGCAAGTCGTGACAGGTGATCTGGTGATCGTGAAACCGGGTGAACGAATTCCTGTCGATGGTGAAGTGATTGACGGTCAAAGCTTTGTCGATGAATCGATGATTACCGGTGAGCCCATTCCGGTAGAAAAAAATATTGGTAGCCAAGTGGTGGGTGGAACCATTAACCAGAACGGTACTTTAAGTTTTAAAGCCATCGCTGTCGGTGGCGACACCATGCTGGCGCAGATTATCCGGCTGGTCGAACAGGCACAAGGTTCTAAAATGCCGATTCAGGCGGTGGTCGATAAGGTCACCTTATGGTTTGTACCGGCTGTCATGCTGGCTGCCCTGCTGACTTTCCTTGTATGGCTGATTGTCGGGCCCTCACCTGCCTTGACCTTTGCACTGGTCAATGCCGTTGCTGTACTGATTATTGCCTGTCCTTGTGCCATGGGACTGGCCACACCCACCTCGATCATGGTCGGAACCGGACGTGGTGCAGAACTGGGTATCCTGTTCCGCAAAGGTGAAGCACTCCAGTTACTCAAAGATGCTCAAGTGGTCGCCGTCGATAAAACCGGTACTCTAACCGAAGGTCATCCGGTACTGACCGATTTTGAAGTGACCTCGTCTTTTCAGGAAAATGAGGTATTAAGTCTGGTCGCTGCTGTTGAATCCCGTTCTGAACATCCGGTTGCCAAAGCCATTGTTGATGCTGCACAACAAAAACAGCTTGTGCTGGCGTCTGTGGAAGATTTTGCCTCAGTCACCGGTATGGGAGTCAAGGCCCGCTGTAACGGTCACGACCTGAATATTGGTGCAGATCGCTATATGGCCCAGATCGGTATTGATATTGCACCTTTTAGCCAGACAGCCCAACGCTTAGGCGATGAAGGCAAAACTCCACTGTATGTCGCCATTGATGGTCATCTGGCCGGGATTATTGCAGTGGCCGATCCAGTTAAAGGCTCGACACCTGCTGCTATTCAGGCCTTACATCAACTGGGTTTGAAAGTGGCGATGATTACCGGTGACAATGCCCGCACTGCACATGCCATTGCCAGACAGCTCGGGATTGATGAGGTCATTGCCGAAGTACTGCCTGAAGGTAAGGTTCAGGCAGTGCAAGGGTTAAAAGCAAAATATGGTCATGTCGCCTTTGTCGGAGATGGCATTAACGATGCACCAGCACTGGCGCAGGCAGATGTCGGTCTGGCAATTGGTACAGGTACCGATGTGGCGATCGAGTCTGCAGATGTGGTGCTGATGTCCGGCAACCTGCAAGGTGTGGCCAATGCAATTGCCTTGTCCAAAGCCACGATTGGTAATATTCATCAAAACCTGTTCTGGGCTTTTGCATATAACACCCTGCTCATACCTGTGGCCGCCGGCGTACTCTATCCTGCCTATGGCATCTTGATGTCTCCGGTCTTTGCCGCAGGTGCAATGGCACTCTCCAGTGTGTTTGTACTGGGCAATGCATTACGCTTGCGCCGTTTCCAGCCACCTTCTGCCTCACAGTAAATGGAGCATCTCATGAATATTGGTAAAGTGTCTCAGGCTTCAGGTGTGACAGCCAAGATGATTCGTTATTATGAGCAAATTGGTTTGATTCCGGCTGCAGGACGCAGCGATGCCGGTTATCGTTCCTATTCGGACAATGATATCGAACGTCTGAAATTTATTAAACGTAGCCGTGAACTGGGATTTTCTGTGGCAGAAATCAGTGATCTGCTGGATTTATGGAATAATCGTAACCGGCAGAGTGCCGATGTAAAACAGCTGGCTCAGGCACATATCCAAAAGTTGCAAGAACGTATCCACGACTTGCAGCAAATGGCACAAACCCTGCAAAATCTGGTCGATTGCTGTGCGGGTGACAATCGCCCTGACTGTCCGATTCTGGAAGGCTTAAAAGAGCCAAGTCATGAAACCAAAGACATTCATCATCATAATGATTTGCTCTCACTTACGCCACTCACTGGGCGCAAGTAAAACACAATAAAAGGCAATCTAATGATTGCCTTTTATTTTTAGGGTATTTTTTACCACACAAAAAAGCGGCTGTTATAGCCGCTTTTGATTCAACCACAGAATTAACGTGGCGGAAAACCTGCTTCAGACAAAGCCTCAGCCACTTGTTGCTGCGAGGCTGTAGTTTCAACCTTTACACTGCGATTTGGTGGATCTGTAATGACTTTTGCATTGGCATCTACCGCCTGAATGGCACGGGTTACACCACGCGCACAACCACCACACGTCATATTTTCAACATGAAATTCCATCATAAAACTCCATTCAGTGATTTAACGAGATAAACACACTATAAAGCTTCCCATAATGGTAAGGTCAAGTGTATTTCCATTTAAATTACAATTTTATTTAGCATTCCAGTCATAAAAAAGGTGCATGATTGCCATGCACCTTTAACGATAATGAATATCTTTTAGACATTTAAGCCGACTGCTTTTGCCCGTGCTTTATGCAATTTTTTATAACTGTCGATGAGACGTAAATGACGATCAAGCCCTTCCAGTTTCATGCTGGTTGGTGTCAAGCCATAGAAGCGAACCGTACCTTCCACAGAACCAACCACGGCATCCATACGTTCATTGCCAAACATACGGCGGAAATTGGTGTCGTAATCTTCCAGTTCCATTTCATCATCTAGTAAAACTTCTAACACCACATTCATGCATTGATAGAACAACCCGCGTTCTACAGTATTGGTATTGTATTGCAAGAAGGTCTCAACCAGTTCCTTCGCTTCCTCAAACTGTTGCAATGCAAGATAAATCAGGAGTTTGAGTTCCAGAATGGTTAATTGTCCCCATACGGTATTGTCATCAAACTCGATTCCGATCAGGGTAGTGATTTCGGTGTAATCATCCAGTTCACATTCTTCTAAACGTTCAACCAGAGCTTCAAGCTGTGCTTCATCCAGCCGGTGCAGGTTCAGGATATCTTCACGGAACAGTAAGGCTTTATTGGTGTTGTCCCAGATTAGGTCTTCAACCAGATAAATCTCAGAATAATCAGGTACCAAGATACGACATGCGGTTGCACCTAAATGCTCATACACGGCCATGTAGACCTCTTTGCCCATTTCTTCAAGGATGCCAAACAGTTCCGCTGCTTCTTCAGCATTCGAGTTGTTACCATCATTGGTGAAGTCCCACTCAACAAAATCGTAATCCGATTTGGCACTAAAGAAACGCCAAGAAACCAGACCACTTGAGTCAATAAAATGCTCAACGAAGTTGTTGGGTTCAGTGACTGCATTGCTCTGGAATGTCGGCTGTGGCAGATCGTTTAACCCTTCAAAACTACGGCCTTGCAGTAACTCGGTCAAACTACGCTCTAATGCCACTTCAAAGCTTGGATGTGCACCAAATGAGGCAAATACACCACCTGTACGCGGGTTCATTAAAGTCACGCACATTACCGGGAATTGACCGCCTAATGAGGCATCCTTCACCAGTACAGGGAAACCTTGTTCTTCCAAGCCCTGGATACCTGCCACAATACCTGGATATTTTGCCAACACCTCTTGTGGTACATCAGGTAATACAATCTCGCCTTCCAAGATTTCACGCTTGACCGCACGTTCAAAAATTTCAGACAGGCATTGCACCTGTGCTTCTGCCAGGGTATTGCCTGCACTCATACCATTACTGAGGTATAGGTTCTCGATCAGGTTTGAAGGGAAATACACCACTTCATTGTCTGACTGCCGAACAAATGGCAGTGAACAAATCCCGCGTTCGGTATTTCCTGAGTTGGTATCGTACAGGCGTGTACCAAGTAACTCATCATCCGGGTTGTAAATTTCAAGGCAGTATTCATCCAGAATTTCTGCTGGCAACTCGCCATTTGGGCCCGGTTTAAACCATTTCTCATCTGGATAATGTACAAATTCGGCATTGGCAATTTCTTCGCCCCAGAACTGGTCGTTATAGAAGAAGTTGCAATTTAAACGCTCGATAAACTCCCCCAGAGCCGATGCCAAAGCACTTTCTTTGGTTGAGCCTTTGCCGTTGGTAAAACACATCGGCGATTGTGCATCACGGATATGTAATGACCAGACATTCGGTACAATATTGCGCCACGATGCGATTTCGATCTTCATGCCTAAGCCGGCCAGAATTTCGGACATATTGGCAATGGTCTGTTCGAGTGGCAGGTCTTTGCCCAGAATATAGGTATTGTTTTCCGATGTCAGGCTTGGCATCAGCAATGCTTGTGCATCCGCATCAATGCTTTCTACTTCTTCGATCACAAACTCCGGGCCGGTCTGGATCACTTTCTTGACTGTACAGCGGTCAATGGAACGCAAGATTCCCTGACGGTCTTTTTCCGAAATATCGGCAGGTAATTCGACCTGAATCTTAAAAATCTGTTTATAGCGGTTTTCCGGATCAACAATATTGTTTTGTGATAAACGGATGTTGTCTGTTGGAATGTTGCGTGCAGCACAATATACCTTCACGAAATAGGCAGCACACAATGCAGATGAAGCGAGGAAATAGTCAAATGGGCCTGGTGCTGAGCCATCACCTTTATAGCGGATTGGCTGATCGGCGATTACCGTAAAATCATCAAACTTCGCTTCTTGTCGAAGATTGTCGAGATAATTAACCTTGATTTCCATGCGAGCACCTAAATATTCTTATGTGTTGCAAGCACATAAGATTGAAAATATGGATTTATAAGCCGAATCGTAGATAAGCAATAGACTTAGAAAAACTGTGGCTAAGGTCATCTTGTCACTTTATCTACACACTGACCTTAGTAATAATGGGCGCTATTATAGAAGCATTTTGTGTAATTGATAACTTTTGTCTGTTTTTCTAGCCTTTTTATGAACAATTAGAAATATCGAGGGGCTGATCGCCTTTCGGGTGTTACTTGTCCATCGCTACAATCGGGCTATTCACCTTAACCCGTGTTCTAAGCACTATTGACATCGGGTCAATAAATATACAATACTTAGCTTTATGGCTAAGTATGATTCTAGACTCGATGTGTTGTTCAGTGCACTCAGTGATCCGACGCGTAGAGACATCTTAACGCGGCTGTCTTTTGGGCCAGCTACCATTACCGAACTGGCTGAACAGCACGATATGGCTCTGCCATCTTTTCTCAAGCATTTAAACAGGTTAGAAGATGCCGGGCTGATTTATTCTGAAAAAAATGGACGAATCAGAACTTGTGCGCTAGCTCCCGATGCTTTCACACCTATGCAAGACTGGTTAAGTGAGCAACGGATGATCTGGCAACAAAGACTTAATCAGTTTGATCGTTATGCACTCGAATTAAAAAGGAAAAGACAAAATGAAACTGGACCCGAAGACTGATTTAAAACTGGAAAGAGTGATTGAGGTTCCGCGTGAACTGGTCTGGGAATGCTGGACTACCCCCGAGCATGTTCGGCACTTTTTTATTCCCCGTCCACACTCTGTCAAAGCCTGTGAAATCGATTTAAGAGTTGGCGGAAAATTCAATACAGTTTTTGATGTAGACGGCAACGAAATCAAGAATGAAGGCGTCTATCTTGAAGTGATTGACGGTGAAAAACTGGTCTTTACCGATACCTATACAGAAGACTGGAAACCGGCAGAACATCCGTTTATGACTGCGATTCTGTTGCTTGAAGATGTAGGCAATGGCGCCACCAGATATACTGCAATTGCCAGACACCGTTCTGCTGAAGCCCGTCAGCAACATGAAAACATGGGCTTTTTTGAAGGTTGGGGAACCGTAATCGATCAACTGGTTGAGTATGCCAAAGCCCTCAAAGCCTAGCCTTATCTAGCCCGAATATTCCTCAATGCCTGAAACGCTTGAGGAATTTTGGGCATTACAGTCAGATTCGTCCAACTTCCAGATACGGAATTAGACTGTTGTCAAAATTGGGGCGTGGATCGCCCTGAAAACTAATAAAACCATGCATACCGGTTAACCGCTCCCCGGTATAAAAGCGGTTAAGCTGGTAACGTGGATCTTTATGTGAAAGTGTAAAACTCACCACACCTACTCCCTGCTGTTTTGACTGTTTATAGGCATCTTCCAGCATTTGATGATGTAAGGCCAAATTATCAGGATGGCACAGCAAGCTGTGCAGGACATGGTATTTCAGCGACTGACCGGTTTTAGGCAATGGCATGCTTTTGGTAATACCGGTCAGAAGATTATATAGAGGGCGGAATACCGCAATGGCCGGGCTGTAATGCAGGATTTTGGTCTGCTTAATACCATGCTGGTTCCATAAACCATACATGCCGACCAGTTGGTCATGTTCAAAATAGAGGCGAAAATCGGACAGCTGAAGCCCTGAAAAATAGTGATGTCCCTGATGCAGCTCTTCAAAATCATAGGCCGGAATAAAATTATAATGCTGTGACATTTCGGCAATAAACGCATTCATTGCGGCCAGATGTTCAGGACCTGCCACACAAGATTTTATCCCGTTAATGCTGGTTGCTTTGTGGGCTGTATGCTCTATAAAGGCCTTGATTTTCCGGTTGTTGCCAAGATGTGTCAGCGTCAGGGTTTCAATCAGTCCTTCATCATAATAGTCAGGCATGCCTGATTTACCCGTTTGTATGGCAGCACGCGCAGCATGATTATCATCAAATATAATCATCTGGCTAAAATCCGGCGCATGCATGCTGTTTTTCACATGCTGCCCCAGCATCCTGACCAGCGATTTACCACGATACTGATGATCTACACGTAAGTCACTGGCATATCTGAGGTTCTGTACTTTCCGGTTAACATGGCAAGGCCGGTAACCATTGCTATAGCAGGCTACGTTTTTCTGGTTTTCCGTATCTTCAATCACCACATGAAGCTTGTGACGGTACAGGATATCCGATGCCTTGAAATAGCTCGGTTCTCGCTGAAAACTGATCTGCACCCCCTTGGTGGTCATCGGCACGGCAATCAACTGCCTTAATGCCTGATCATCTGCCAATGTCGCTTCTCGTGTAATCAGGGTGTTTTCTATGGATGAAGAATGTGTCTGCATTTATGGTTCACTTATTCTGTAGTCTGGGGTAAAACCAGCTGGTTCAATTGTCCCATCTGGTCCAGGAGTTGATAGACAAAAACAACCTCATCCTGTTCATTGACGGTTTTCTGGGTCTGGACGTCCAGTAATTTTTGTTCTGTATTTAGTAGGTCAAATGTGGTTTTTGTCCCTAAATCAAACTCTTTTCTGGTGTAAATAAAGGCAATTGATGCTGCATCGATGGCATTTTGCAAGGCATCTTTGTTTTGCCTGATGCTTTGCAGTTGTGCGTAACTGGTTTGAGCGCGCTGCTTCAAATCTAGCTCAAGTGCCCTGATCTTCTGGTTGGCCAGATCGACATCAGCCTGTGCCTTTCTGATATTGGCCCGATTCAAGCCATCATCATAAAGTGGCACATTTAATTGCACGCCAACCATGTAGTTATTACTTTCAGAGCCTATATAGCTGGCTTCATGCTGCTTGCCGGCACGGCTGGTCAGCAGTACGGTTGGCCAGAGTTCACGTCTGGTTAAGGCATATTGCTTTTCAGCAGCCTGTTTCTCATATTTTGCCCGTATCAGTGCAGGATGATTGTGCGTCCTTGCCAAAATTTCATCGACACTGGCAGGAATTGCGGGCAACTGTTTGATGGCAACCAGATTCTCTGCGCTGAGGCCGGTAATTTGATAAAACTGCGCTTCACTTACCGTGAGATTGGATTGTGCCTGGGTAATATCGGCTTGTCCCTGAGCCACCTGCGCCAGAACCTGGGCCAGATCGGCACGGGTAATCATGCCGACATCAAAACGCCGTTGCGATTCATAAAGAGAACGTTGCAGATTGGACATGGTTTTTTTGCGTAATTCCAGAATCGCTTTTTTCTTCAAGACATCGGTATAGACCATGACTGTGTTCAGGATCGTTTCCGATCGCTGGTCAGACAGTCCCTGTGCCTGGGCAGATAACTGGTTTTTGGCAACCTCGATCCCCAGACGATGCCGTCCGGCGGTATATACCGGATAATCCAGCTGCAATTGCAGGCTGCGTCCCTTACGATTGCCCTCTGTCGGGAACATGACCTGAGCTGGTGTTTCCACCCGCTCATAATCAAGTTGCCCGACCAGATTAAGCTTTAATCCATCACGCTGTCTGGCCTGTTCCAGCATTGCTGTGGATTGGTTAACACTAAGACGGCTAACCTGTAGCTGACTTTCATGTCTTAAACTTGCAGACAGTGCCTCATCCAGCGTCATGGCATGCAGGGCATTTGAAATCAGTAATGCCCCCAACAGGACAGACCGGAAAGGCAAAACTCCCGTGTTGAATAGTCTGTTCCCCTTCTTCATAGTTGTTCCAGACTATTCAGGGTAATTTTCTTTAACGGTTCAGGCTTGATATTGCCTTCAATGATGCCATCCAACATCACCAGTTTTTTATAGGCATTCCATCCATTACTGGCCTGCCGGATTTGTGGACGATCCAGCTGTCCCAGATTACGGGCAAGCTCATAATGGAAGTTTTGCCGTAAAAGACGGTCGATATACTCATCGTTGATACTGTGGTGGATCTCACCTTCAAACAGGACACAATAAAATGGTTTGACCTGCTGTTCGGTATCAACAGCGAGCAGGGAAATCGCCTTGGACTGGGTATCATTGAGCTGTGTCAGCAATTGCCGGGCTGTTTCAGGCGCAAGTTTCTCTCCCACCAGATCGACCCCGAAGCGGCGTCCCTGAAATTCAAAACATGGAATTTGTTCGAGGAAGCCAGTGACATGCAGGCAATCATCCAGACAATAACGTAGTAAGCCGTTACCTGAAGTCAAAATCGGGCTTACCACATCACCGAGCTTCAGTTGCCATGACGGAATGATCTGGCCCTGTTTTTCGCCTTCCAGATATTCAAATTCATAAAAATGACTCTGATAGGCAAGCGGATATTGATCATTATAAGGAATGGTCACCACACCTTCGGTCGCCCATAATCCTTTCCCCTCAAACTGTACGCCGGGCAATCTCTGTTTTAGTTTTTCTGCCCAAGCGCTGGAGCCGGCGGTATCCCAGCTCGAAACCAGACTTAATCTTGGCCAAAGCTGCTTAAAATCAATCTGTTCGCCATTCGAGCTGTTGATCAGGGCCTGTGCACTTTCCGGGCTATAAGGGGCTGTGACCTCTTTCAGGGAATGCTGGCGTGCCCCCCATAAGCCACTTTCCAGTACTTCAATCACTTCCTGTTGTAGCGATTCCAGCCGTTCAAGCAACTGCAATGCAAAGGTCGGGCTCCAGACCGAGATCATCGCCAGATGACGGTTGGCAACGAGATAGCAAACCGTTGCAAATAACGCATCATCAGCATTGGCTGCAAACGCAACATTGCTGGGAACGGCCTGGGTAAACTTGGATAAAATCCGCTTACCCACTCCCAGCAAGGCGCTGTCATCATTCAGGTTCTTGTCTTTTAACACTTCTCGCTGGCTTTCAGGTAACCATGAAACCGACCAGTAATGTGTTCCCGAACCAAGTTGTGGACATTTGCGGTACATGCTGGCCATCCACGGCGCAATGGCATGATCAAGCTCATCCAGAAACAGCTTGGTATACGGAATAAACTTGATCTGTTCGCTTGAACCACTGGTTGGCTGGAAACGGACCAGCTTGCTGCTGGAAAGCGCGAGCTTTTGTTCACGATACTGCTGGATCTGTTCACGCCAGTCACTATAGCGACTTGCTGGAAATGTGCTGGCAAATTGCTCATAACTGGTGACGCCCTGATCCCGGGCTAAATGAGCGCTTTGTAAAATTGAATGTAAAATTTGGCGCTGGGTCGCCTCTAGAGCACCAAAGCCCTTTTTAAAACTCCGGTCAGAGGTATTACACCATTGCTTTAAAATCAGGTGCGAAGCTGTGGTCAGCCATTCTTTCGGTTTCATTGAATAGCCTCCCTGCGACCTTTTGAGCTTAAAAAGGCCTCACACTTGCCTTTGCTTACCGGTTTCCTCATCAACTTGATTGGGAAACGGGCAATATCTTTCCAGCCCAGACGTCCAATACAAGGCAGTTCAGTGCCAACCGTCCAGGTTGGGTTCTTTTGCTCAAAGAAATGGATATTCGGATTCTTTTCCCGCATTTCAGCCGTAATCGGCGCGATATCCCCTTTTAACGGTTGATAATCATCGCCAAAATTCAATAAGCCGGCTTCTTTATCGTAATATTCGCCAAAGAAATTTTCGCAGTAGTGTTCAATCACCGAGGACAGGTGCTGATTTTCATCCTTGATATTCGGATAATACACATAATAATTATTGGCAAGTAATAAATAGGTCTTATAACCTTTAGAAATTAATAACCAGTACAATTCATTAAATGGATATCTAATTCTGAGCTTGATCATTAACTTGAGCATGGTGCTTTGAAGTGTACGGGTTCCCCAGAATTCTCTCAAAATGACGGTATCGCCACTAAATAAAACGGTATAGTCCTTACCATTTAAATAGAAATGCTGTACAACAACAGTAGAAAAACCCACAATTTCATCGGTCTGGCTATTAAAAATCAGGATAGCGCCACTTTTCTTTTTAAAATCCTCTAGAAAAATAGAAAATCTGGTATTTTCATAATATTGCTCATAGATCGAATACATTACTTTTAATCGGTCAAGATCAATTTGCTCTTTTTCAAAATATTGGCCATAGGTGGTTTCTTTCTGGTTTAATTTTGAAATCAGTTTATATGTTGTCTGAATCATAATACTTTTACCTCTAAATCTGGCTACGCGAGTTCCCCTACCTCATAAAAGAGATATCAAAAAACGCTTATAAAAGTTGTTTTCTTATCAAGGGTTATGTTGTTATTAAGCCCTGTTGTTTTGTCATTGTTTGCCGATCACCCTCTATGATTGAAATCGCTACATATCCATTTTCTTCCCCCGGTCCATAAAGATGGTTAAAAATGCGGTCACAAACATAATGATTGCGAGCATGCGTAATAAATCATTAAAACTAGATGTGAGCGCCTGATAATGGATATCGCGGTAAATTACACTCAGCGCGATCTGCCGGGCATCTGTACCGACCTCCTGATATTGTGCGGTAAGCTGATCGAGCCTTTCGACAAAAAGCCAGTTTTGTGGCGTCATGTATTGATTGATCTGGGTCACATGCAAGGCGGTCAGCCAGTCCAGGGATGAATTAATCAGGGCCAGTCCAACGGCCCCGCCAATGTTACGCATCAGGTTATAAATACCGCTGGCATCGGCAACTTTACTCAGTGGCAAGGTACTCATGGCCAGATGCGACACCACAATCAGGCAGATCATCAGGCCAATACCCCGATAGATCTGTGGCCAGAACATAAAGTCATAATCACTGTGAATGCTAAGATGTGAATTCAACCATACCCCGAATCCGGCCAGTATCATTCCGGCAAATACCGTTTTCCGGGTATCAAAGTTGGGAATCAGCCAGGCAAGCAACGGGGCAAAACAGAACATCACCACGCCCGTCACCATCATGACATGACCAATCTGGCTACTGTTCATTTCCCGCACCTGCCCCAGAAAAACCGGAATCATATAGCCCAGACCATACAAAGCCATGCCGATGACAAAAGTTGTAATCGCGCTGAGAGTAAAGTTCTTGTTCTTGAATACGCTTAAATCCAGTAAAGGCTTCGGCTGGGTAAAGCTTCTGGAGAAGAAAATCATGCCCCCGATCAGGCAGATCATAAATGCAATGCGAACGCCTGAGTCTGCAAGCCAGTCATGCCGGGCGCCTTCGTCAAGGAAATATTCCAGCCCGCCCAGAAACATGGCCATGCCAATCAGGCTGAGCCAGTCCATGCTCTTGATCAGTGAATAATTGGCTCGGTCAATATTGGGGCCTGAGTAAATCACTGTGGCAATCATAATTCCCGGAATGATATTGATCAGGAACATCCAGTGCCATGAAAAATTATTGGTGAGCCAGCCTCCAATCGTGGGGCCAATTGCAGGACCTAAAGTACTGACCATTCCGAAAGTTACTAGGGGCAATGAACGTTTTGCTTCCGGAAAAAGCAGATAGAGTGCAGTCATCGAGGTCGGGATCATGCCACCGCCCATAAAACCCTGAATACCACGAAAAACCAGCAAGCTTTCCAGATTCCACGCCAGTGCACACAGCAAGGAACTCAGGGTAAAACCCACGGCACACATGGTGTAATACACCCGTGTGGAAAGCACGCGCGAGACAATACTCGACATCGGAATCGCAATAATCTCGGCAATCAAATAGACCGTTTGAACCCAGGTCACTTCATAGCGGCTGGCGCTCATGCCAGCCTGGACTTCATTTAAAGAACTGGCAACGATCTGGATATCAAGAATGGCCATAAAATTGCCAAAGATCATGGCAGCGAAAATGACCCAGGCGGTTTTTCTGGGGAATTTCCACTCACTTGCGACAGGCTGATTCATCATGTAGTACCTAAAATTTTATGATCAGGTTCTCAGGTCAACCGTTGCACTGACCGACATTCCAGGTTTTATCAGCTCAATATGCGGACTTGAATCCAGGGCAATCCGTACAGGAATACGTTGTACAACCTTGTTAAAATTGCCTGTGGCATTATCTGGCGGCATCAAGGAAAACGTTGCACCGGATGCCGGAGAAAAGCTTTCAATCTTGCCGGTATAGGTCAGGCTTGGATAAGCATCAACCTTTAGCTTGACCTGCTGGCCAATATGCATTTTTTCGATCTGGGTTTCTTTAAAGTTTGCCTGCACATATAAGCTGTTTTCAGGAATAATGGCCATCAGGCGCGTTTGCGGAGAGACCCGTGAGCCCTGCTGGATTGCCAGGCTGCCGACCTTTCCCGTTACCGGGCTAAGTACCCTGGACGAGGCCAGATCGATCTGGTAGAGATCCAGACTGGCATTGGCATTTTGAATATCTGCCAGAATCTGGGCTCTACTTGCCTGTAAGCTGCCTAACTGGGCTTCAGCTGCATTTACGGCAGCTTGCGCCTTGCTCAATTGTGCCTGGGCAGTCAGATACTGGGACTGGACAGTTTCAAAGTTCTGGCGGGTAATCACACCATCTTTTAACAGGTCCTGATAGCGCTCAAAGTCTTTTTTCAAGCGTGACAGGTCAGCCTGTGCTGCAATAACACCACTGTTTGCTTCACTGATAGACGACTTGGCTGACTTCTCATTTTGTTGCTGTACTGCAAGAGCGGCCTGTTTTAAGGTAACCACAGAACGTGCCTGCTCATAGCGTGCCTGATAGTCACGATGGTCCAGTATAGCCAGAGGATCCCCTTTTTTGACCCACTGGTTATCCCGGATTGCCAGTTCAACCACTTCACCTGCGATTTTGGGCATAACCCAGGTTACATCAGCCTGAACATAAGCATTATCGGTAGACTGATAATAACGATATACAAAGAAATAATATATGATGCCAGTGATTAAAAATAATAACAGTACACTAAAAACAGCCCATGTTACTTTTTTTCGACTTTGGAAATTAGTATCAGTTTCTAGCTGAGCTACGTTATCCATATTCATTCCAATTATTTGTAATATTCAATTTCTTATTTCTCCAATACGTCAATGGAGACTTTTTACGTAACTTTTCATCTATTTTTTATTCAATAAAACGTTACGGGGTAAAAATTGGGGCAAATTATCATTCTTAAGCCAAATAAATAACATTGACTTTTTAGACAGCTTTTCTTTCTATTTCTGTCAGTAGACAGGATATTATAAAAACTATATTTAAAAATTATGTAATTTTGGACCTGGCCTCATTTATCAAGCTTCGCCTATTCTTAAAAAGTTATCTATAATATTGTTAAACCTATATATATTATTTTTAATTTTTTTACCAGAAATTTCACACTTTAACTTCTTAGGCCATTTTGTTTGGTTGTTTTATAGGCATCAATAGCTTTCGATAACAGAAGTGATATAACGTTATAGAAATGTAAAAAATAGATTAAATCATTTTATATTGATTTTTAAAAAGAAGGATAAATCAAATTCAGGTTTAGATGATGAATTTATAATATAAACTTAAATAAATCATTTAAAATATATAAATAATTAGAATAATTAAAGCAGGCATAGTGAATTGTTATTTGAACTATATACTTTTGAGATATGGTTCAAATTATGATGATTTTCTGCCAAAAATATCAATATTTTCTTGTAGACCTCAATATATAAATTTTTTTAATAATATCTTCATAAAATACTGTTGGACTCTTCTAAACTGCTTACGGGTACAAGCCCATCATATAGCCAGAGCGCTGTTTTTAGTGCCTGCTTTACTTTATATTTGCAATGCCTGTTTAAGCGCTTGTGCTGACCATGCCCTGGGGGAGTTTTCTGCCTGTTTGACCAGTTGAACCAGTTTGGTATTGACTGGCGCTTCCAGATTGAGTTGTTGTGCTAAACGCACGACCTCACCATTGATCCAGTCAATTTCAGTACTTCGCCCTGCGATAAGATCATCTGCCATAGAAGAACGTGCCAATGGATCAATGGTTAACATGTTCTTGCTGACCCGATTAAAAATGAAATCTGGCAATCTTAATACCGCTGGAAGCATCTGTGCTGGCAAGGCCGTCAGTTGTGCGGGCTTAATTCCTGCAATTTTAAGCAGTTTGAGAGCCTCCATTTGTGCCATTGCCAGACATTGACGATATTCACGGATCGAGAGCTGGTGCTTTAAAGGGCGTTGTGACAAGGCATTCACTGAATTATTCAGATTAAGAATTAACTTGGCCCATTGTATTGCCTGCATATCAGATGACGGTTTGAGTTCCAGTCCGGCAGTTTTAAATGCGTTTATCAATTGATGCATTGACATGTGCTGCTGGATATATAAAGCCCCTGCTGTACCTTGATGAAATACGCCATTACCCAAAGCCGCGACATTAAAAGGTACCATGCCCGCCAGCACGGTTTGATCTGGCAAAAGTTGTTTTAAAATCTCCGTATTTGCCAAACCGTTTTGAAAACTGATAATCAAGGTCTTGTTTGTTAAAACAGTATTTAACTCATGGGCAACCTGCGCTGTGGCGGCCGACTTGACACAGACAAAAACAAGATCTGCTTGTGCTGCAACTTGTGGATCATCGCTCAATTGCAGCTGGTTTGCCGCAATCGTATGTTGAACCCCCAAATAATCCGAAATGGTCAGACCGTATTGTTGTAACTGCTGACGAATATAGGGACGTACAATAAACTCGATCTTGCAACCTGCGGCTGCCAGTCTGCCTCCCAGATAACAACCAATATTTCCAGCACCATAAATACATATTTTCATTGAATATCCTGTTCAGTTCACATCCTTGTGAGTGACTTTAACCTGAAGCAGTGATGAAAATTGTCATTGAGTTGACAATTGAGACCTCTAGGTAGGTTTAAATAAAAAAAGCCCGACAGTAGATGTCAGGCTTTCTTTTTGATCTCAAGCAATTAACGTAACTCTGGATCGGCCAGTAAAGTTGTTGCTGCCAATTTACCCAGATTATTGGAAGCCAGTGGACTATCACCTGTTAATAGTTTCCGGTCTTGATGCACCTGACCGGTAATTCCTGTATTCAGGATTTTAACACCAAGCTTTTGCAGATTTTCACCGACCAGCCACGGCAGTTGCCCTGGCATATAACCGATGTCAATATTTGCGCCTTTATCTAATGCATCCGGGAAAACACACAGCTGATAGTCTTTGAAAATATAGTCTTGCGGATTTTCATCAACCGCTGCGGCCAGTAATGCTGCTGGTCCATGACACAAGGTAATCACATATTTATCGTTGGCAAGCGCCCACTTTAAGAGCTGTTTGACTTCGGTACTGTGTGGAATCTTCGCCAGTACGCCATGTCCACCCGGTATAAAGATGCCCGCATAAGGTGAGTCGGTACTTAAGGCTTGCTCGAGTACATCGGCGAGTTTTAGCGGGGCCTTGAGCTGTTTTTCATATTTCTTGTAAGTCTCTAAAACAACTGGTTCTTCACGTGGCATCGCCCACATTTCCAGTTTGGCCGGATTGCCTGACAGTGTTGCCACATCAAAGGCAAAACCGGCATTATCCAGATGGAACATAGGTAGCAACATTTCTACAGGATGGTTGCCGGTAGAAAAGAATTTTTCGTTTTGCATCAAGATATAACGTTCGTCTGTTGCGATCATTAAAATCTTTTTATTACCTTGGTACGGCTGTGGGTAGGTGGTACCATCATAGTCCGTCTTGGCCGAGGTATATTGGCTCAATGAATACGGCGACGGGAAAAAAGCATTGTCTTCTGCGGTGTCTGGTGTTGGTTGACGGTCATCAGTATTTGTTGTCATTTCAGGTTTCCTCATTGCATCGTTTTATTTATAAGCATATTGCGTGAGCCGCCTGCCATACTCAAGGACTGAGTACGAACAGGCATGGAATGAACATAATCAGGCAAATTATGACTTGACTTCGAGTACCACCTTGCCAGTATGCTGACTGCTTTCCAGACATTGGTGCGCCTGTGCGACATCCTCAAAAGCAAAGGTTTTATAGATGATTGGCTTGCATTGACCTGCTTCAATCAAAGGCCAGACAAACTGTTCAAGCTCCTGGGTGATCTTGGCCTTTTCTTCATTGGTTCTGGCACGCATGGTTGAGCCAGTGACCACTGCACGTTTGAGCATTAATTCCTGTATATCAAAGCCATCAACTTTACGCCCGCCCATAAAGCCAATAATCACCAGCCGGCCATCACGCTTTAACAATCTCAGGTTTTGATTAAAGTAAGCTGCACCGATAATATCCAGAATCACATCGACGCCCTGTCCATCTGTCTGCGCCAGAACTTCTTTTTCAAAATCCTGGGTTTTGTAGTTGATGACCTGTGACACAGAAGCTAATTTTTCAGCCTTTTCATCACTTCCAACGGTAGAGAAGTTTTTAATACCCATGGCATGACACAGGCTGATTGCCGTAGAACCAATACCGCTGGCGCCACCATGAATCAGCACGGTTTCTCCTTTTTTTAATTGACCAATCTGGAACAGGTTCGCCCACACGGTGAAATAAGTTTCAGGAATCGCCGCGGCCTCAACAAAACTCAGATTTTCTGGAATCTTCAAGGCTTGATTCGCCGGTACGGCACAATATTCAGCGTAGCCACCGCCGTTGGTGAGTGCACAGACTTTATCACCCACTTTAAAATGTGTTACTTCAGCCCCCACCTGCGCCACAACACCGGCCACTTCCAGCCCGGGAATAGGCGTGACGCCTTTTGGCATCGGGTATAGTCCTTGACGCTGTAAAATATCCGGTCGGTTAATGCCGGCTGCGTAGACTTCAATCAGGATTTCACTGGCTGCAATTTCTGGTCGTGCACCCTGAACAAGCTGTAATACTTCAGGACCGCCAGCTTGGGTAATTTCGATATATTTCATTTGTGCTACGCTATTCTGATTCATCTGATCATGACTCCGTTTCAGTATTGATTTCTGCATGTTTCGGTGGAAAGCCAAACTGCTTTTTAAATTCGCGGCTAAATTGAGAAGAGCTCTGATATCCAACAGCATAAGCTGCCTGCGCCACACTTTGGTCTGCGTTTTGCAACAATTGTTTTGCCTTATGCAACCGGACGACTTTTAAATATTGCAACGGCGAATGCTGGGTCACCTGCTTAAAGGCTTTATGAAATGCAGAGCTACTCATATTGGCATGTTCTGCCAGCATTTCGACAGTGAGCTTTTCGGTGAAATGATGCTGGATATATTCACAGATTTTATAAATCGGTCTGAGATTGCCTTGTGCCACCAAGCCTTTTAAGGCATCTGCCCCGGCATGCTGTATTACCCGGTAAAGCAATTCACGTTTAATCTGTTCGCCTAAAACCAGTACATCCTGTTCCGAGGTCAATGTTTCTAATAAACGCTTGAGCACAGCAGCAATATTTTGATCATATTGGATCACGCTCATACCTGTGGTCAGTGGCTTGAACCGGTAATTTTCAAAATAGGTTTTTGCCAGCAATTCATTGACCTTATCTGCTTCCAGTTTCATGCTGATTGCAATCATTGGCATTTCCGGGCTGGCGATGGTGTCACAGTCAAAAGGCATTGACACCGAGACAATCAGGCATTCACCTTGCTGAAAAGCATAGGTTTCTGTGCCGATATAACCGCGCTTTTGGCCTTGCAATACAAAAACCAGTGTTGGTTCCTGCAATACCGCAATGGGTGGTGTATTGTGGTCAACACGCATCAGTACGATGCCATCCATGGCTGTGGCAAAAAAGCCCTCTTTTTGTACCAGTTTTAAAAATAAGTTGATCAGGTTTTGGTCATTCATCATGTATCATCTGATGATTGGAAATGTGATTTTTATTATTAAATAGCAAATAGATAAAAGCTGTTAGTTTTATGCAGAATTAGGCATGCAATAAAGAGTTTTATCAGGCTGGGGAGTGGGTTGGAAGGCTAATAAAACTGACTTGAGTCGAGCATCTGCAAGGTAATCTTTTTTACTTCATCACGGCTTTGCCTGATATGTGCTTCAATTGCCTTGATCGCCTGCTCGGTTTGTCTCTCAAAGATAAAACCCAAGATTTTTTGATGTTCCTGATAAGTCGCTTCAACCCGGTAATCTTTGGAAAAATCCAGACGGCGGATAATCCGGATCCGTTCACTCAAATCACGATGAATCCTTGCCATTTCATTATTGCCCGAGGCACGGACCAAAGCACAATGAAAATCCTCATCTTGTTGAGAAAGCTGTTTAATATCTTTTAAATACTCAGAAGGTTGTATCAACCACAGTGCTTTTAATACCGATAACTCAACTGAATGATGGTGATCCATCTGACAGAGTTTGCGGATCGAATCCTTTTCCAAAACAATCCGCACATCATACAGTTCTTCATAATAACGAAAATTGAGCGGCCGAATCTGCCAACCGCTCCGAAAGCTCACATCGACATAGCCCTCTTGTTGCAGGCGATACAAGGCATGCCGGATGGGGGTACGACTGACCTCATAGGCTTTGGCAACTTCGGACTCGGTGAAGCGTTCACCGGGCATCAACCTGAAATCAAAGATATCATTCTTGATGCGCTGGTAAACCAGCTCAGACAGACTGTCTGAGCTTTTTGTTGTTATTTTGGTTTGTTTCATTCAACCCTATTCCATATATACTAATGGCTCACCACTGTGTACGGTTTGTCCGGCCCTGCAAATAATGGCTTTGACGATGCCATCTTCCTCAGCATAAACCGGCAGCTCCATTTTCATGGCTTCAATAATCGCAACAGTTTCTCCTTTTTTAATCTCTTGCCCATGTTCAACAAAAATTTTCCAGATATTGCCAGTCATCGAGGCATTTAAAGCAGAAAGATGGCTGTAGTCGGCCTGACAGGCTTGTTCTACCTGCTGTTCAGGTTGTCCAGCAAACTCTTCTTTCCAGCGGCTCACTTCAGTGCTAAAGGCCTGTTGCTGTTTTTCTTTAAACGCGGCGATACTTTCCGCTTCATCCTGCAAGAACTGTACATATTTGGCATAGTCAAACTCGGTTTCCTCAATCCGGATCTGGGCTCGGCCATTTTCAAAATCTGCACGCCATTGATTGAGTTCAGCTTCAGTGACAGGGAAATATTTAATCTGGTCAAAGAATTGCAAGAACCATTGTTTATCACCAAATTGCTTGTTCTTTTTAAACTTGTTCCAGATCGGCAGCGTCCGCCCAATTAACTGATAACCCCCTGGTGAGTCCATGCCATAAATACACATGTACATGCCACCAATACCGACCGTGCCTTCTGCGGTAAAGGTTCGTGCAGGGTTGTACTTGGAGCTGAGTAAACGGTGACGTGGGTCAATCGGTACCGCACAAGGTGCTGTCAGGTAAACATCGCCTAAGCCTAATACTAAATAATGGGCATCAAAAACAATATTTTTTACTTCATCACGATGTGCCAGTCCGTTAATACGCTGGATAAAATCCACATTATTGGGCAACCACGGCGCTTTGGCACAGACACTTTCCTGATAGCGTTCCACTGCACCTAATGTGGTACTATCTTCAAATGCCATTGGTAAATGCACAATACGCGACGGGATTTTCAGTTGGCTTAAATCCCCCATTTGTTCTTCAAGTTTAAGCAATTGTTGAATCAGCTCAGCTTGAGCAATCACCAGACCATCGTATTTGATCTGTAGTGAACGTACACCGGGTGACAGTTCCAGAACACCTGCCAGATTGGCATTGCGAATCATTTGAATCAACTGGTGCACACGTAAACGTAACGCCAAATCCAAAACATTTTCGCCATATTCGAGCAAGATATAGCTATCTCCTGCTTGGCGATACACGGCTTTTGGCGTTAAACCGGTGGCTTCACGTTGAGCCAGAATCGTCGTAATGACGTCTTCAACCGGATCAATCGTCTCAATAGCCTTGGCCGCTTTGGCAAAGTTCTGGATATTGTCAATTTGCTGACGTTCTAGCTCGTTGGCCTGCTCGACTGTAATCGGATAAAAACGGATTTTATCATCGGCTTTGAGTTGGCCCACTTTCCACAGTTCCGCTTTGGCAATGGTCACCGGACACACGAAGCCGCCCAAACTTGGGCCATCTTTTGCCAAAATCACAGGGAAATCGCCAGTAAAGTTAATGGCACCAATTGCATATTCACAATCATGTACGTTGGACGGATGTAGGCCTGCTTCACCGCCATTCTCTCTGGCCCAGCTTGGTGTCGGCCCTGAAAGTCTGACGCCTAAACGGTTCGAGTTAAAGTGAACCGTCCATTCAGAGGCAAAAAACTCTGCGATGTATTCAGGTTTAAAGAAATCAGGCGCGCCGTGTGGCCCATACAGCACTGCAATTTCCCATTCATTACCATATTCAGGAATGAGATTCTTGGATAAGGCTTGAGCTTCATCAGTCGCAAGCGGCAATTCAGCACTGGCCAGTTCTGCATCAACCATTTTGATCATGTCACCCACCCGTAAAGTGCGTCCGGCATGACCACCAAAATTGCCCAAGGCAAAGGTGGAACGGCTGCCCAAATATAGGGGGACATCCAGCCCATTACGTACCGCCATGTAGGTACGGCAACCCGATGCCACCTGTCCTATTTTTAAAGTCTGGCCTGCTTTGACCTTAATCGGTTGCCAGAATTCAATCTGTTGATCATCCAGCACAGCCGTACAGTTTGCCCCTGTGAGTGCAATGATGGTATCGGCATGGAACTTTAAGCTTGGCCCCACCAGAGTAAACTCAAACCCCGCTGCTTTGGCATCATTACCCACAATACGGTTGGCAAGCCGGAAGGCATAATCATCCATAGGGCCAGATGGCGGCACGCCGATATCCCAATAGCCTGTACGTCCCGGATAGTCTTGAATTGAGCTCAATGTACCCGCTTGTACCACTTCAATAACTTTGGGTGAATAATCAAAATCATCCAGCATGCGGGTCCAGATTTGCATGGATTCAAAACGTTGGTCAGAGATAATGGCACGGGCATAATCCAGATTGGTGCTGATGCCATTTAAACGGGTTTCAGCCAGAACTGTTTTTAATTTTTCGATTGCAGCAGCACGGTCTTCAGCATGCACAATAATTTTGGCAATCATTGGATCGAAATACTGCGAAATTTCAGTCCCTGTCTTGACCCAGGTATCGACACGGATACCGTCTGGAAATGACACTTCGGTGAGCACACCCGGGCTTGGCTGGAAATTTTTAACAGGATCTTCGGCATAGATCCGAACTTCAATCGCAGCACCTTGTGGCTGGATATTGCGGAGATAGTCCCAATCCAACGCATCACCTGCTGCGACTTTGAGCATACACTCGATCAGGTCGAGACCTGTCACCATTTCCGTTACCGGATGCTCGACCTGTAAACGGGTATTTACTTCAAGGAAATAAAATTCATCCCGCTTGGCATCGTATATAAACTCAACCGTTCCTGCACTGCGGTAATTGACAGAACGTCCCAGCTCAATCGCAGCCTGATGTAATCTTTTACGCGTTGCTTCAGGTAAATTAGCCGCCGGAGTTTCTTCAATGACTTTCTGGTTACGGCGTTGCAATGAACAATCACGCTCACCAAAGGCCACCACCTGCCCCTGACCATCGCCAAAAATCTGTACTTCGACATGACGTGCCTGATCAATAAAGCATTCAATAAACACACCAGCATCTTTAAAAAACTGCTCACCCAGACGTTTTACGCTTTCATAGGCTTCAGTTAATGCTTGCGGGGAGTCACAACGGGTCAGGCCAATCCCGCCACCACCTGCAGTGCTTTTAAGCATGATGGGATAGCCGATACGATCTGCTGCAGACAATGCTTCTTCCAGGCTATCAAGCAGTCCTGTGCCCGGTGTCATTGGAACATTTGCCGCTGCAGCCAGTTCACGTGCGCGATGTTTTAGGCCAAACTCCAGAATCTGTTCTGCGGTTGGGCCCATAAAGGCAATGTTGTTTTGTTCACATGCACGCGCAAACTCGGCACTTTCGGACAAAAAACCATAACCCGGAAAAATCGCTTCTGCCCCGGTTTGTTGAGCCGCTTGAATCAATTTTTCGATACTTAAATAAGTATCGGCAGGCTTTAAACCATTTAAAGCAATGGCTATGTCGGCATCCTCTACATGTTGTGCATAACGGTCGCTGTCTGAATAAACTGCGACACTGGTCATACCAAGTTTTTTCAGGGTGCGAATTGCCCGGACAGCAATTTCACCACGGTTCGCAATCAGTACGGTTTTAAACATGATGATTTCCCCTAAAAATTAAATGGCTGTATGGGCGAGTTGCTGATCTGCTTGACTGTTCCGATGCTGGATATAGGCTCTCCAGCCGCCAAAATGGCTGATATTCTCGGCATCGCCTAAGCCATAGGGTTCACAAATAAAGCCTTTCACCCAACGGCCATCTTCCAGTTCGACATTGCCCATGCCCAATGGCGTTGGAATTTCTGCCACAAACTCACCGAAGCGTACTGCAGGTATATCCCAAAGCTCGACAATGATGCTTTGCCCATCTTGCTGGCGAGCTAATCCCGGTTTGGGGGGAACGGTGCCATTCAAGGCATACAGTGCATAATTCTGAGAAGTTTTGGTGGTTTCGACATGAACCGCATCACGTGTGGTGAGCTGGAAATTGAGTGGCATGCCGGTTAGATGCGCCCCGACAACCGCTACCCGAATATGATGAGGAGACAGTAAAGTTGCTGTATTTGCAGACAAAGGCTTATCTAAAGCACCGAGTTTCAGTGCCAGATAGTTCTGCCAGGCTTTGCCGAAATGCACTAGCGCTGCGTCATGCCAGGCAGGTGCAATCAAGGTAATACCAAAGGGTAAGTTGTCTGCTCTAAAGCCTGCCGGTAATGCCAAGGCACTTAAATCGGCAAGGTTGGTGAAATTGGTATAAGTCCCGAAATGCGCGTTATATTCAATCGGGTGCTGTTGCATTTGTTCAATGCGATAAATCGTCGGTGCAGTTGGTACGATCAAGGCATCAAAATCAGCCAGCTTGGTTTGTATTTTTCGGCTTAAGTCCTGCTTTAAATATTCAGCATTGTAGGCATCCACCGCAGTATATTTTTCACCTTGTTGAATGATTTCTAAAACCGTCGGATCAATATCTACGGCATTGTTTTTCAGCAGATCAGCAACAGCCGCCGTGCGCTCCGCAACCCAGGGGCCTTGATAAAGTTGGGCTGCCAGTTGCTCAAAAGCAGAAAAATCAATCGGGGTGATTTCTGCATTTAAACTTTCCAGTAATTGCAGGGTTTTGTGGAAGGCGTTTTCTGACTGTACATCACCATAAAAATTCAAATGAGCTGGAATGGCAAATTTCAGTTTACTGGAGAAACGTGCAGGGACATTTTTTGGATGCGGACGTGAATAGCTATCCAATGCATCATAGGCTTCTAGTTGATCGGCTACCCGTTCAGCATCTGTAACCGTCAATGCAAAAATAGAAATACAGTCAATGCTTTTAACCGCAGGTAACAGGCCTCGATTGGAAAAACGGCCTTTGGTTGGCTTTAAACCGACAATGTTATTAAAGGCAGCTGGCACACGTCCTGAACCAGCGGTATCGGTGCCCAGTGAAAATGGCACCCAACCTCTTGCCACCACACTGGCCGAACCGGAACTTGAACCGCCACACACATACTCTGGTTTGAAGGTGTTGGGTACGGCGCCAAAGGGTGAGCGTGTGCCAACCAGACCTGTGGCAAACTGGTCCAGGTTGGTCTTGCCAATCACGATTGCACCGGCTTGCTTGAGTAAACGAACGCTTTCGGCATCTTGCGTCGCAACCGTATTGAGCGCCTTACAGGCAGCGGTCGTAACAAAGCCTGCAACATCAATATTGTCTTTAACAGCAAATGGCACACCATATAGGGGGAATTGTTTATGTAGATTGTCCGCATCCTGAGTCCGTTGCTGTAACGACCGGATTTGTTGTTCCAGTACTTCTGGGCTAGCAACAGAAATCCAGGCAACATCATCAGGGTCAATTGCGCTTACCAGTTCTTTTAAAATATCCAGCTGAATTTCTTTTTTAAGATATGCGGCTTGCCATTCAGAAATAGTCCAGCCCAAAGTTTCTAGTTGATGCATTTTTATGAATCCCATCTTGTATACAAGTTTGAATTGATAAATGCAGAAACTGTGCCAAAATTATTTTAATTTTATAAATCAATAGCTTGATTGATTTTGGATGAAAAATAAGAGATTTATATCAAGAAAATGTATCTTAAAAAAATCAGATACTCAGGCAAATGCGCTATAACTCAGCACATTCAGTCAAAATCAGCTAAAAACTGGAACAGATTTGGCGCACTTCTTTTGTATAGTGCTTATGGATAAAAATTATTGTTTATTCTTCATGGTTTTATAAAAAAATTTGATGATGCATGACACATCATCAAATTGCATCATTTGAGGTTCTAGAAATGAATCACGGTACGGATCGATTTACCTTCATGCATTAAATCAAAGGCATCATTAATATTTTCAAGTGGCATGGTATGCGTTACAAATGGTGCCAACTCAATCTCACCTTTCATTGCATCTTCAACCATTTTAGGTAATTGGCTACGCCCTTTTACTCCGCCAAAAGCCGTTCCCATCCATTTACGGCCTGTGACCAGCTGGAATGGTCGCGTTGAGATTTCCTGCCCTGCACCGGCCACGCCAATAATCACAGACTGTCCCCAGCCACGATGAGCGCACTCCAGTGCAGAACGCATCACATTGGTATTGCCAATACATTCAAAGGAATGATCAACTCCCCAACCGGTCATTTCCACAATCACTTGCTGAATCGGTTGCTCATAATCTTTTGGGTTAAGGAAATCAGTTGCACCGAACTGTTTTGCCAATTCAAATTTGTCCGGGTTGGTATCCACCACAATAATACGCCCGGCTTTGGCCTGACGTGCGCCCTGTACTACTGCCAGCCCAATTCCCCCTAAACCAAACACGGCGACGCTATCGCCTTCCTGTACTTTGGCCGTGTTGTGGACTGCACCAATACCCGTGGTGACACCACACCCCAGCAAACAGACCTGTTCATGATTGGCTTGCGGATTAATTTTTGCCAGAGACACTTCGGCTACCACCGTATATTCACTAAAGGTCGAGCAACCCATATAGTGATAAATGGGCTGACCATTATAAGAGAAACGGGTTGTACCATCTGGCATCACACCTTTTCCTTGGGTGGCGCGTACAGCCACACATAAGTTGGTCTTTCCGGATTTACAGAACAGGCATTCCTTGCACTCAGCCGTATAAAGCGGAATGACATGATCGCCAACGGCAACGCTGGTCACCCCTTCACCGACCTGAACCACAACCCCTGCACCTTCATGGCCTAAAACCGCCGGAAATACCCCTTCAGGATCATCACCGGATAAAGTAAAGGCATCGGTATGGCACACTCCCGTATGGGTAATCTTGATGAGAACCTCTCCGGCTCTTGGCGGCTCAACATCAAGCTCTACGATTTGTAATGGTTCACCAGCGGCAAAAGCAACGGCTGCGCGAGATTTCATACCTTCATCCTTTCTAGTCGATGTAATGTTTTATGTTTGTAACAGTTAACTGATTTTATGCTGATATTCAGCATCTTCAAGTAGATGTGATGCTATCTTTACATAAGTAGACAACATTTCACGATAAAAATGATAAAGAATTTATATCACTTTAAACGGGTGACACTTGTTATCGTATTGGGGATTGGTGGCTGTGCTTTACCACCCAATGAAAATCATGATCGGAGTAATTCCTTGCAAACTACTAAAACAAAGTGGATGAATGACCCACAGGCCGATCTAAATATTGAAAACGGTTTAACCGCTTTTTTGGCTTTGGATGATGCATTTTTAAGTATTGCCTCGCGCATTCACTTGATCAGAAATGCCAAACATCAGCTTGATTTACAATATTATATCTGGAATGACGATGCCATAGGCAACATGATGTTGCACGAGCTGCTGAATGCAGCAGATCGCGGCGTTAAAGTCCGTCTATTGATTGATGACCAGAATGGCATAAAACTGGACAAGACCTTAAAAGCCCTGGCCCAGCATCCAAATTTTGAAATCCGGATTTTCAATCCTTATAAATTCAGGCATCTCCGCTTTCTTGACTATCTGTTCCGGTTAAAACAGATTAACCATCGCATGCATAACAAGCTTACACTTGCAGATCATTCAATCGCCGTCACCGGTGGGCGCAATATCAGCAGTGAGTATTTTGATGCCGGTGAACAATTCCAGTTTAGTGACATGGACATTTTATTCTATGGCAAGGCGGTAGAACGGGCCGAAGATGTTTTTGATGAGTTCTGGAATCATCCGCTAAGCTACTCTACTGAACAGTTGTTGGGTCATGCAACGGTTCAGCAGCTCGAGAACCTGAGACACGTTTTTAACAAGCTGGATCAGGTCAATACACCAACCGAAGATAAACTTGAAGCAGCACAGGATTACTTAAAGCTACGTCTACAGAACTATCCAATCCAGTGGGCTAAAGCACATTTTGTGGCTGATCATCCCGATAAGGCACGCGGACAGGCAAAAGAACCACAGTTACTGTACTCGCAGGTCCTTAAAATTATGGGTAAACCTGAGCAGCATATGGAACTGGTCTCGGCCTATTTTGTACCGACTGCGCGTGGCACAGCTTATCTGAATCAACTGTCCCAAAATGGTATCAAGGTGCGGGTACTAACCAATAGTCTGGTGGCCAATGATGTGGCTGTGGTTCACTCTTTTTATAGCCAGTATCGTAAGCCCCTCTTACAAAACGGTGTGCAGTTGTATGAGTTTAAGCCAAACATTGAACGTAAAAAACGAACCTGGTATGAAATTGCTACGGGCAGTGTAATTCCGGTCAAAGGTAAAAACCGTTCAAGTTTGCATGCCAAGTTTTTTGATGTGGATGGAAAGGTGTTTATCGGATCATTTAACTTTGATCCGCGTTCTGCCCGTTTAAATACTGAAGTTGGTTTGGTGGTTGAATCTGACCATTTACAAGACCAGATCACCGCGATGCTAGACCAGCATTTATTACAAGTGGCTTATCAGCTTAAACTGGATAAAAACGGCAATATTGTCTGGTATGAACATAAGGAAGGTGGCGAAGTGATTCAGCATCACCATGATCCTGAAAGCACCCGATTCCAGCGGTTTACCATGCACCTGGTTGCTTATTTTCCGGTGGAATGGATGATGTAATTATCAGTCTTAAATAAGGTTACTGTAGTTAAATCCAGCCTTGCGATTGCAAGATAAATTTTAACAAGCTGGTACAGTTGAACAGGTTTTTATGCTTCATAGCTTGAAATTACTATATTATAAGGAATTTACAGATTCACGATGAGGGCGATAACAAGCCAATTTTCTCAAAAAATTGTTGGTATACTTCTGCTTTCTTTTCCAGTGCTAAAGGATAGGCACGCGATGAGGAAGGCAGACGATACAAATTCAGTTCCCGGTCCAGATGTTTTACCTGTACAGATTGACCAATCATGGGTTTGACAGGCTGATCAGGAAAATGCTGCATCAGCGTATCGGTGGCCTTATCACCTGTGGTCATGATGGTATGACACATGGGAATTTGTTCGAGTAGCTTTGATAAATCTGTCGGCGTGACAATTTCTAAAAATTTATCCGATGCATTCCCTTGTAAGCGTTTAATCTGGTATGCCGTATCAAATATTCCTACACCGATATGGGTTAAAAAGTCACGAATCTGTTGTTCTTTAAAATTTTTATTCGGCAAGTCTAAAAAATGATTTTTATCTTGGAAAAAAATCAGACCAAAGATACGCCACATATCGTTTTGATAGTTAGGATAGTAAAAATTCATCTTCCAGCGGCTTTGTGGCGGCGGAAAACTGCCCAGCATTAAAAGCTTGGCATTGGAAGGTAAAAATGGTTGAAGTGGATGAGTTTCTATTTCTATATCAGTCATTTATATCAGATGCCAGATTTTAAATCAAAGTGAATAATGCTGACTATTTTATAGAATTTTCCAGTTTTTTGCTCGGTTCTTTTGTTGGTGAAAATTTCACCTTCACAAAATTTTCACAATATCTTTTATTGGGCTGAGATTTGAGTTAGCCGATCTGACAGTAAAAGAATAGGTGAAAATCTTATTCTAAAGATGAAAAAAATGAATCAAGAAAGCGGTGATGAAAGATTTTTTAAGTGCGGTTCGCATTCAGCAGTACTTATTCATGTTCATGGCAACAGTGGTTACTGCAGCTACAAGACGTTTGACCATAATTGTAAAAGCCCTCCTTAGAGGGCTCATGCGGATTATCATTTACCTTTTATAATTGGTGGTTCAAATAAGATATTAATAAAATTTATCTTTTCTTTCAGTTTTATTAAAATATATGGACCTAAAAAAGAGATAAATAACATTGTTATTGGAAAAAGAATTGATTGATTATTCATTTTAATAAACTTTAAAGACAAAAGTAGAAAAGCTAAGTGAGATAAATAATAAACCATAGAATTAACGCCAAAATGGTTCAAAAAGCTATCCTTTTTATTCAAGAAACAAGAAAAAATTAAGACAAACAACGGAATAGAGAATAAGACAAATGGCAAATAAGCAGGATTTGTTTTATAAAGATTTAAATAAAAATTAAAAAAAGATACAATTAAAAGGCAAATTATTGACAAAATAAAAAAACCTTTTTTCTTTGATTTTTCAGAAATATTAATACCATACAAGCTTAGTTGATCAGCCAGATAAAAGAAGGTGAAATAATAAAAGAAATCTGCAAAACTTACAAAGCCAACATCCATAAACTTAGGTAAATCAATGCATTTAAATATTATACATAATGTAATGGAAATGAATAAAACAAAGAAAGAATTAATTTTTCTAACAGCTCTAATAATTAAGAAAAAAATAAAAAGAGCGTATAGAAACCAAGTTACACCAATTTGACCAAAAAGCATATCCAGTGCCCACTCCGATAATTCTTTTTTATCTAGGGCAAGAAAATTAACAAAATAGTAAATTAGACTCCAAATAAAAAAAGGATAAATTATAAATTTTATTTTTCCAGAAATATAAACATCAAAAGGTTTTTTAACGCCCTTATAGACAATTAGTCCTGATATAAAAAATAGCACCTCCATTCTATAAGGATCAAAAAACCTAATAAAATCAGAAAGTAGGTTATATGTATATTCATTAATATTTATAGGAGTGAAATAAAACCAATGAAATATAACCAACAATACAATAAAAAAACCTCTTAAATTATCTATCCAATGTATTCTAGTTGACACAATTAAACTCACAGTAGAATGTAAAATCGATAAGATTAAACATTAATTTAAAACAAGAAGTATTTATTTTGGAGGTTAAAAAAATACTTTTTACATATTATTTAAATTTAAAGGAAATGGTCACAAAAGTGACCATTGATATAATTTTTACATAGGGCTAGTCTCATATTTATGTATACTGCTGGCATATGAAATTATATTATCTTCATATACAGGATATGGCATATCAGAAAAAGTGTTTTCATGATATTGAATCCACCCCACTCTTTCAGCTAGAGCGCTTTTAAAAGGCTTCCCATTTTCCAGACATTCAAGTGCATATGCGAATGTGTACTTAGGTTCCCAGTTTAGATATTTTCTAGCTCTTGCATTATCATAAACCCTGTCAAATCTTGGAAATAATTTCCATCCCTTTTTTTTATATATTTTTAAGTAATTAGGATGCAACCTCATCATAACGCTTTTAGGGTTTAAATTTAAAATTTTACAATCATCTCGCTGAAATGGTGTTGTACTACTAATAATAAATTTATCAAAATATTCATCGCCTTTATATTCAAAAGCAGCATTTAAATGTGCCTGAACAGCATCCTCTATATCTACTCTCCGGTAGAGTAATTCATTTACTTTAACATTATCTTGATCATAGTTATCTCTAACAAATTTACTATCATCATCTTCATAGAAAAATCTAGAATTTCTCAAGACTATACACTTCATTTTCTTGTCCAGAGAATATAGTCTGCATAGCTCTTCGGCACTGAGTTTTGTTAAGCCATAAATATTTTTGCTCTCAATTTTAGTAGATTCTTCTATCCAGATTGATGGCAAATTTTGATCCGGTGATAAAACACTTCCATAGACACTGGTAGTACTAGAAAATATAAATGATTTAACATTATTATTTTTAGCACTTTCTAGTAAAACACATGTTCCCCAAATATTAGTTTCAATAAAATCCTGAATAGAGTGTGTGGCGACATGTGGTTTATGTAAGCCAGCTGTATGAAAAACTATATCTACACCTTTCATGCAATTGTTGATAAAGGCTTCGTCATTAATTTCACCAACATGAGTGGTTTCGTTAGAAGCTCTTTTATCAACTCCTACTACCTTAAAACCTTTATTTTTACAAACAATAGCTAAAGCCGTTCCTAAGTTACCGCTGCTTCCAGTTATCAACACTTTCATATATTTATTTACCATTATTTAAATATAGTTAAACCTAAAATGGACGAATCCATTTTAGCAATCTTCTATTTCCTACAAATCAACTCAATTATTTTAAATAAATGCTTGTAAAACTCTTTTATTCTAACCAGTCATAATAAAAAACCTGTGCCAACCCATTAAAAAGTAAATTAAATCTAGAAACAAACTATAAAATGCATAATATTTACACTGTTTGTTTTACGTTTCAATTCAATAAATTTATGTATACATACATGTCTGTATACATATTGGTGTATTTTTTTTAACATTTCTTAAGTATTTATATGTTTCAGTTGAAATTTAAAGATATTTTAAGTGAAGACTGCCTCCCCCGGCGGTCTTTTTTTAATTAATAGAACAGCCGTCCTATATTGATCATAAAAATATACAAACCTCTCTGTATACATAAATTAAATAAAAGTTTAACCAAAAAATACAGTGTAAATATTCTATTCAACTAATTATTATTCACGTGATTAAGAATAAATCCCATTATTCTGCTAATCATATAATCACGACTTTAAAATCAATTAATTTGAGGGTTTACTCATGAAAAAAGTACTTTTAACGGTTGCAACTCTACTAGCGGTTTCTACTGGTGCTGTTGCTGCAGAAACTGCATATATTTCTGAAAAATGCGTACGACATCCTTTTTCGTGTCACCGTTAATTTCTTTTTAAGAGATTTTTAAAAAATATGACCACTATTGTGGTCATATTTTTTAGCTTAGATCTTAAAAAAATTAAAATGCATTCACACATATTCCCACCTGAATATTATTGTTGATCGTATGCGCCTACATTCATATATCAGAACAAGAATACAGATGTTGAAAATTAATGAAATTACTGAGCGCCTGCAGTGATGCTGTATTACTTTCCCAATATATTTTTCATCATATTTAACTTTGCCTTGTGTCTGCCACTGGCGATCTCTTCCATACTTAATTTATTTAATAACGTCTCTTTCACGCAATAAAGGTAAAACATTATCTCCAAAGTAAGCGAACTCTTTTTTATAATCAAGAAAAGTCAAAGCACCTCCTGAAAACCCTATGTCATGTAAGGTCTTTAATCCATCAGCTACTTGCTCTGGTGTTCCTACCAAAGGAAATCCCCCAAAAGCCATTGCAACACGTGTTCGGAAATCTTGCAGCGCTTGCTGATCCATAGATTTCGCAAATGGGAAAATAGTATTCATGAGCTGATTCACGGCTTCCTTATCAGCATTCGCTAATTGGCGCTCCCATTCAGCCATTGCCTCCTCTTCTGTAGGTCTGCAGATAATATGCACGTATGTAAGCACTCTAACGTTTTTGTTAAACTTTCTACCTTCATCTTTAAGCTGTTCAATTTCAGCTCTCGAACTATCAAGCTTAGTTGCTACAGCAGTGAATAAGTAATCAGAATTCTTAATTGCAAATTCACGTCCCTCTCTAGAAGTGCCTGCATTAAATAAAGGGGGTAATTTAGTCAAGTGAGGTTTGGAATATATCCCTTTAGCCTTAAAATAAATACCATTCCAATCAAACGGTTCAGGATTTGTCCATGTCTTTTTGAGCAAATCACACCATTCCTGGGCATATTTATATCTAGTATTATGTTCATGAGGATATGTGAGCCCCACAGCTTCATATTCTGGTTTATTGCAGCCAGCAACAATGTTTAATCCCACTCTATCCCCGCCAATTTGAATCATTGTCGCAAGCTGTTTGGCTGCAATAATCGGATTATTCTTTGCAGTGTGTAAAGTCGTAAAAATTTTTATTCTTTCCGTTCTTGCGAGTAAAGCCGCAGTCCAGGCAATAGGTTCCAATACTGAACCTTGAAAGTCCCTTTCCCCACCAAAGCCAATAAATCGGGCCACTGACAGCATAAAATCAATTCCGGCTTGCTCGGCCATTTGAACCAACTCAAGATTCTCCTGCCAAGTTCCCTTCCAACTATCTTCTAATTTGGAAGGAGACATTCCTCCTGAGCAGTTGGAAGCAAAAATACCCAGTATAAAGTGCGTATTCTCATTTAAATTATTCATTACATGTACTCTTCTATTATATCTAACAAGAACTTTTTTATTTGAGATCGCTCAAATTTAAGCATTTTAGATATGATCTTAATGAAATTAAAATAAAGCCCTGTTTAGTTTAAATTTATATTAACTCTACATTCTATTCCAACACGAAAAATTCACACAAAAAAATAACAATGTAAATTGTCTATATTATTCATCATTCAACACGTGATTAATTTAAACCCAGTTAATCACTTTTTCATATTATTTTGAGGACCGCTGCTCGTGTGGTCTTTTTTTATATAAAATAAGCACAAAAATATACAAACCATTCTGTATACATAAAGTACATAAAAGTATATTTAAAAATTACAATGTAAACATAGTCTTTAATTAAATTATTATTCACATGATTAAGAATGAATCCCATTATTCAGCTAATCATATAATTACGACTTTAAAATCAATTAATTTAAGGGTTTACTCATGAAAAAAGTTATTTTAACTGTTGCAACTTTACTTGCGGTTTCTACTGGTGCCATAGCATCTACAACAAATGCTGTGAGCTCTCAATACGATGCGGATACAGATGTTGCTGGAACAATTCCAAAACATTGCATTCCAGTTACTAAATGTAAATAATCCCTGCCGATAATTGAATGCAAATGACCACCCGCTGGTGGTCATTTTTTATATTAAGAACTAAAGTATTTTTACACATATTCCAACATGAATATCGTTATGTATCGTATGCGCTGTACATCCGGTTATAAGCCCGGCGCATGACATTGATAAAATAATTATTTTAAAAATAATTCTCGCTCCGTTTTACGTCTACGAACGAGTCCATTTAAAACTTATCCCTTTGACTTATCCCATACAAGAAACTGATCTGCGGCTCCCCGGTAATTTCCGGCATTAAGCATTTTCAGAAGTGTTGAGGATGCAAAATTTCCTTCACCAATGTTGTATATCAGGCTCACTAGCGCATCGAATTGATTTTGTGTAAGCGGTACAGCCACAGGATCCATTAACTGCTCGCTCGAATCGTTTTAAAACATGCGCAAAGTACGCTTTGGCCTGAGCTTCAGTACATTTATCCCTTTGTTTAACCCGGTTACCGGTCGTATAAACAGTGGTACCAAAACCAATCGTCCAAACGTTTGCCGGGCAAAGGTACGCGGATAACTTTAAGTCTTCAAAACTGGTAATCAAATTGATACCTATATTCAGAGAGACTTTAAAATTGATTATATGAATATTGATCTTAAAAACAGTTCCTCTTAGAGTATTTTCAAATAAACGTGAGTGTGGTCACTGAAAAAATTGGAGAAATAAAATGCTCTACCCGTGTTTATGCTGTGGCTACTTAACCAGAGATGAACCATCTAACGGCTACTATGACATTTGCCCTGTATGCTTCTGGGAAGATGATCCTGTACAAGCAGAAGATCATGATGCCGCTGGCTATGCAAATGTACCATCACTAAACCAAGCCCGTGAAAACTTTAAAAAGTATGGAGCCATGGAGGAACGATTTGTTAAGGATGTGCGAAAGCCGAGGGACGAGGAGATACCAAAGGATTAGAGTGTGTCATTTATAAAAATGGAGATTGTAATGTGCGCAAACCACGCACCAATAGCTCGAAGTCGAGTACAGTTACTAAATCTAATTGAGCCAACTTTCGACTATAAACCGATCTTTAAAATTAGCTTAAAAGTATATCATCACAAAGTCTCCCCATAGAGGAGACTTTCTAAGTATTAATTGACTTAAGGAGTAATTTTCTCCCATCCATCTTTTACAGCAAATTTGGCTTCCTCCCACTGTAAACGTGAACTGCCTTTAACTTGCTCCCATTTAGTTTTCAATGTAGATTCAACCTCGGAAAAATTAATTTCTGCATTATTATGCAGGCGATTTTCATAACCTAATCGATAAGCCGCACGATAATCACGATCATATTCTAGATTCTTGCTTTCAGTATAATATGGCATTTTTTTATAGTTTTCTCGCCAATAATTATCATCTTGCCAGTAATCACTATCATCTTTTTTATTATCTGTTTGGGCAATGTCATTACCTGCTATTGCCCCTACCACACCACCAATAATCCCCCCAACAACAGCACCTGGAGGGCCACCAACAACCCCAAATGCAGCACCTACCGCCGCTCCTCCCAAGGTTCCTGCACCTGTAGCAACCAAATTCTCTCCCCCTTCATTCATATCGGGGACATGATTGTTATTAGTCGGTGGAGAGTTTAAATCTGGACGAGCATTATCAATTGTGGATGAAATGTCTTGTAATGGTTTGCTATTTGATACATTACTATTAGAAGATGGCTCTTTTTGAGTCGTATGATTACTATCTAAATTTGATTGTTTTGTATTTACCATTTTCTTACTCCCTATATTTTAAAATCTAGTGTCTTTCAAAAGAGCTAGAATATTAAAAGAACTTTTGAAATATACTTGACGATTATTAGTGTAATTCACCTTTAAGTTAGATATGTTTCATAACCGTCCCTATTAAGGTTGCATATTATTTCATCTTTTTAAATGTATCTTCAGCCGCTTTTAGGTGTTTCGCAACGGCCTCACGTGTTTGTACAAGCATATTTTTTAATTCAAAACTTTTCGTGTTTGGTATTAACTGCTTATCAATTAACGTCAAAACTTTACGGTGACCTTCAACTTGACTCATCATATAATTTTTATCAGTATCTGATGTTGTTTGATTAAGCTTACTAACAATTTTATCACTATCATTTTGCAATGATTTACTAAGATGACTGGCTTGTGAACTCAACTTTAAACGACTTGCCAACGCTTGTGCATTTTTTTCATTGGCTGAATGTTCATTAATCATCATTTCAGCATATTTCTTACTTTCATCTATTTTTAGCTTTGGCAATGCGGTTTTCGCCTGCTTAATTTCACCATTATTAGCTGTACTTAATATCTTAAAAATTTGACTATCAGTCAAATTTTCATGGTCTTCATTTAAAATTTTAGAGTGATTTTTTTCATCATTTATAGTTTTTTGATTCGCTGCCATACTCTCAAATGCACTAAAACTTAAAACACCACTAATTGCGATACAGCTAATAATTTTCTTCGTTAAAATAGCTTTCATACCAATCTCCTTTAACCTAATTCATGAGAATTTCCACTTATGGGAAGCTTTTTCATATTTCCATTCTATATCCCTACTTGTAAATTCAAGATTGGGGGCATTTGTTCATAATTTTAAACAGCCATACTTATACCACTCGTTGAATATTCTTCGTAAAGGGTTAATAGCTCATTTAAAGTAGATGATATAAATTCAATAAAGAATCCTACATCTGTATCCAATATTATTAATGTAAATCTAAAATATATATAATTTTAAAAAACATAAACTTAAAAACAATTTTTATTTTTTATTTTTACGAAATTAACAATAAAGTTCGTTATATTTACTTATAGATACTAAAGCTTAAATTAAGCATGTCTAAATAAAATTCAAACCAATTCAATATATTAGTGTTTGTATAAAAAATATGCTCATAAAGACTTTAATTCACACACTGCACCCAGACAGTGACATTCACTTTTGTAGATATCGAATGAGCTATACATCCAAAATAGAAGGCACAGCAATGTGATGACGGATACTAGTTTCGATCGTTGGTACATATAATTTAATTCTTTAAAAAGAATGCTCGTTCTGCTTTTCTACGTCGCACAAGGCCTGTCATTACCTCCCCACCGCCCTTATTCCAGCATGGAAACTGATCGGCAGCGCCGAGATAATCACTTTTGTTTAGTTTTTTCAATAAAATAGAATCCTTAAAGGCTTTCTCACCAATGCTCTGGCCACATGGACCAGTATGACTATAGAGCCAGGCACCGAACTGGTATAATCAGCCTTCTAAATCGAATCGTGACCAATCAACTGCCTGCATGATCTGCATCTTTTCAATCCGCAATGTCATTTTGTACCTCTTACCAATTACTCTATCTGTTGTACTGCTAAACCGGATTTCACTTGTTGTGTGCTAAACCGTAAAACCTGAAATCCTAAAATTGCTGCTACGTTGTATTTTTCCATGACACCGATGTAACTGGTTCCTCGGGTATGGCGGCGGTCCTGTGACCAAATCCCCCTTCGACCTCGATCAGGATCTTGGTATGGCTGATCAGAAAATCTGCCCGCCATCTGCGTGTTGGGTGAAATTTGTATTCCTGTTCAAAGCCAATGCCTAAGGCTCTTAAATCTCGCATTAGGATTAATTCTCCTTCGCTTGGTTCTTGCCTCTTAGGTGCAGCTCCAGGTTTGACCTTCCTGTTTGCTTTGGGCTTGATCAGTGATCGATATTCGGTAATGCTTAAGGTGCTGCAAGTTTAAACATGTCTCGTTCACGCAATACAGGTAATAAGGACTTACCTGCTAATCTTTATCGGGATAATGGCGATTCATGGAGATATCGCCATCCTGTTACTGGTAAGTTTCATTCGATGGGACGCGATAAAACTGCAGCAATACGGGCAGCGCGTAAACTTAACTCACTCCTGATCCAGCAAGTAGATCTTGTATCTAATGTCACTGGCAAAACTATTTCCTTCAAAGCGTTTTGCTAGCAGTATCTTGATGAGAAAAGACGTAAAGACGGTCGGCCACTGGCAGATAACAGTAAAAAGTCATATCAGCTCCACTTGAACAGGTTATACAAAATCTGGGGAAATCAGTCTTTAGAATCCATTACTTTGAAAATGGTCAATGATCAGTTAGATGAATTAACACCATCTAATAGAAAGGCTGTACACAGCTTATTTGAGCCAATTTTAAATACAAAGCAGATCTTTATCTTAGCTACGATGCCCCTATCCTTGTCTTGTCACTGAATTAGAAGTTGTTAACCCTATTTTATATGATTGTAATATTGAAGTTGCGTGTTAGGATTTACAGTAATTCTTAATTCATAAAATAAAAAAATGGCCACATCAGTAGCCACTTTTATAGTTTTTAATTAGGCTGTAATTAAAACTATACAAATTACTTGAATATTAATTTAAATCACCAAGGACAACGAACATCCCATGGGTTTTGAGGCCACATAGTACATTCTTGTACTCCAGTTGTAGATGAAGCTTTCGGTACAAAAACCTGAGTTGTAGATGAGGCTTTCGGTACAAAAACCTGAGTTGTAACCTTAGAAACTTCAGATACAGATTTAATTGATGATGAAGTTTCTGCAGCAATTGAACCTGTAGAAATTGCACATAATGCTGTAAGTGTAACTATAAACTTTTTCATATAAAAGCCTTTATAAATTGTTTGGTTTATTTTCAAATTAGCGAATTAGTTCGCTAAATACACACTATAAAATGCGTGAAAATTACAATATTTTTCGTATGTTTCTTTTCCCTATTAATTTATATACAGAACTGTATGTATATGATTGGCTTTATATAAAATCAAATTAAATATCATTTATTTAAAGCTAGATTTAATGTCTATATAAAAAACAAAACTTTACAGTCAAAAGAAAATTTTATAAAAATTAAGAAAGCTTCTGACAAAAAATTTTGAATTTAAAATGATTTGCAATCTATTGATAATTTAACAGTTACCAATTATTAAGAATATTTTTAAACACTTTGCCACTTAGCATCAATACAAATGGTGATATTACTAGCGAAAAAATAAAGGCGATTGGTTAAGCTATAATAAAAGTGCTTAACCAAAGCATGATTAATGAAAATATTCTATACCCACAGAAGAGTGTGATTGAAATGGCGGTGCAAATGAACCTTTAAAGAATGATGAAACTCCGAAGACCTAAAAACAATTTAACAGAAATTTAGGATTGGAACTAACTGAACTCATCAAAATGATAAAGTGGTAATTAGAAGGCTTTTACACACAGGCTCACTTGACATTAATATGTATGCTAATGGAACAACTAAGGCTATCATAGCATTTAAGGAAAAGAAGGGCTTTGAAAATAGGGAATAATAAACTCTATTTTTTGATTTAACGTAAAAAATGCCAATCTCTAAAAATTGGCATTTTGTTTATTAGAATTAATGTTTATATTTTAAGGTAAAGCTGGAATACAAACTCTTGTAGGAGTTGGAACACATTTTACCGGCTCAGCTGAATTATCATAATTATGCTGTAATTTATAATCAGCGGCCATAGTTCCAGTCGAAATGCTTGTCAAAGTAGCTAAAGTTAATAAAAACTTCTTCATATGTTTGTCTCACCAATTTAATATAAGTATATGTTAAGATTAATTATTTGTGAATCTAACAAGTCACGTTAGTTAGAATATTGCCTTATTATTCTTTACAATGTTATAGAAGTATAAACTTTTGTTATTTTTTATATACAAAAATACCTAAATAGAATGCAAATTCTGTCATCTAAAAATTTAAATCCATATTCTTTTTAAACTGGAAGCTTTGCTTTGGCTTTATTTTAATAATAACTTTTATTGGGCTGAGATTTGAGTTTGCTGATCTGACCGAGAAATATTGAATGAAAATCTTACCTTAAAGATGAAAAAACAGATCAATGAAGCAGTGATATTATTTTTTAAGTACAGCTCGCATTTAGTAATAAAAATAAAGATCAATATAATATTTTTTGATTTCTAATTAAAGATGCAATATATTCCTCCTCCCCTAAGATGAAGTCGAAAAAGTATGACTAATAATTCGTTTGATTATATTGTTTGTGGTGCAGGTTCCGCTGGTTGTGTAGTAACTTCTCGACTTTTAGAAAATAGAAAAGGTCGTGTGCTATTACTAGAGGCAGGAGGAAATGATGATAGTATTTTAATAAAAATGCCTGCTGGCGTTCAGGAAATCATTACAAAAATGACTTGGGAATATACTACTGAGCCTGATGCTAAAACTAAAAATCGCCGTATGTCCTGCGCTCAAGGTAAAGTCTTGGGTGGAAGCAGTTCAGTAAATGGCATGATCTATTTAAGAGGCCATAGTGAAGATTATGATGAATGGTTTAAAAAATATAATTGTAAAGGTTGGGATTTTGAATCACTGTTACCTTATTTTAAAAGGGCAGAAAATAATGAGACACTATCAGGTAAATATCATGGTACAGAAGGACCTCTATATGTAAGTGACAACCATTTCAGGCACCCGTTAAGTCGTGCTTTTATCAAAGCAGGTCAAGAATTTGGTTTAAACTATCTTAATGACTTTAATGGAAAATCACAACAAGGGGTCGGTTTTTTTCAAACAACAACTCATAATGGTGAGCGTGCAAGTACTTCAAAAACGTATTTGCAGCGTGTGAGAGATAATAAGAATTTAACTTTAAAGCTAAATGCAACAGTAGCAAAAGTAATCATTGAAAATGATAAAGCTACTGGAGTTATGTGTATTATTAATGGTAAGGAGGAAATCTTTACTGCAACCAAAAGTGTGGTGGTAAGTGCCGGTTCTTTAGGTTCTCCAAAAATTCTTATGCTTTCAGGGATAGGCCCAAGTGCGCATTTACAGAATGTAGGCGTAGCTCCAGTTAAAGACCTACCAGTTGGTAAAAACTATCACGACCACATGCACGTCTCTATAAATGCAAGCATTAAAGAGCCAGTCTCGATTTATGGTCAAGATATCGGGATTAAAAAAATTAAAAATGGTATTAAGTGGATGCTAAATAGAACTGGACTTATTTCATCTAATATTTTAGAAGCTGGAGCTTTTTTTGATACTAATAACGAAGGTCGTCCTGATGTCCAGGTCCATTTTTTACCAGGTCTAGATACATGGAATGATCCAAGTAATTTAACTAAAAACAAGACCCATGGCATTACGTTTAAAAACTGTCATCTAAGGCCGCGTTCACGTGGTACCGTATTACTTAAAAGTAAAAACCCTGAAGACATCGTTAAAGTTAATGGTAATTTGCTTGATGATGACTATGATGTACAAGGTTTGATACGTGCAACACAGTTTGGTATTGATTTGATGAGGATGCCTAGTTTAGCTCATTATGTTGACCAGATTTTTTCTCCAACAGCGGATCGCAATGATATTAAGTCGATTGAAGAATTCGTAAGGGGAACTTGCAAAACAACTTATCATCCCGTTGGTACCTGTAGAATGGGTAATACTCCTAAAGACTCTGTAGTAGATTTAAATCTACAAGTCCATGGAATTAAAAATCTTCGTGTAATTGATTGCTCAATATTCCCATCTGTACCAAGTGGAAATACGAATGCACCAACAATTGCTGTTGCAGAAAAAGCAGTCGAACTTTTAATACAGCAAAGTTAAGTCTTATACAGGCGCTTAGGATGAATCAGATGACCGAGCGCTTGTCGTTATAAATTATTTTTTATAAGAACAGCTTATATTTAGCTGCACGACGTCGAACAAAATCTCTGATTTCCCACCCCCGCTTCTATTCCACCATAGGAAGAACTGGTCTGCTGCACCGAGATAATCATAATATAGACTTTATGGTTAATATACAGATATGTCTGTATTTCTTTGATAATATGCCGCGCGAATCTCATACCATAGTAATTCATTATGCCAGAGCACTATATTGTTGTAGGTTGTCCTACAACAGGTGGCGGAAAAGTCATCACAGGTAATAGAAACTTTTTAATCAATGGAAAACCTATCGCTTGCATTGGGGACGAAGCAACATGCCCCCTTCATAATACAATAGCATCTATTTCTACTGGCGACCCAACCTATCATATTGGCGGCAGTCCTATTGCGCGCGTCGGTGATTCACTCTCATGCGGTTGTAAGTTATTACAAACAGAAGAAGCTTAACTGTAAAGTGAAACATGTAATGTAATTAAAAGAACGAAAAAATAACAATGTAAATTGTCTATATTATCCATCATTCAACACGTGATTAATTTGAACCCCATTAATCACTTTTTCACGTTATTGTGAGGACCACTGTTCGAGTGGTCTTTTTTTTTATAAAAATAAGGATTTCTTTATATACAGACAATTCTGTATACATAAAACATATAAAAGAACATCTATAAATTACAATGTAAACATTCTATTCAATTAATTATTATTTACGTGATTAAGAATGAATCCCATTATTCTACTAATCATAAAATGACGACTTTAAAACCAATTAATTTGAGGGTTTACTCATGAAAAAAGTACTTTTAACGGTTGCAACTCTATTAGCAGTTTCTACTGGTGCTATGGCAGCTGATTTTGCACCAAAAAGCGAGTTTAATTTAACAAATTCAAAAAAAGCCAAACCAAATCACCCGCCACGTCTTGTTGAAAATAATAACTCCTACTCGTTTATTAATAATGGCTGTGCTTTTAGCTGTAGAGGATTGCCTAAAAACCTTAATTCCTAATATATAAACCTCAGCATAGCCGCTCGTAAAGGCCCTCCTTAGAGGGTTTTTACTCTTATTCCTATCAGAATTATTATTAATTGTATGTGCCTGACATTCTGAAAAAAGTATAAACATGGCGTGGCTCTGTGCCTAGAAAGCTAATGAATGGTGGCAAAGAAGTTATAAAATGAGCTCTATATTTTCATATACCTAGCTGCGGATTTCCTGGACTTTCGCTAAGTTTGATTCTAGAGCCATATTACCTGTTATAGCTCAAATTATTTGAAGTTTTTATATAGCTCAGCCATCAAAAACCGCCTTTTGGCGGCTTTTTAAAATATCGCTGCTTAAAAACTAACTTTTACAGAGAAACTTATAGATGAAGATTCACAAATATCTACTTCAAAACCTAATTTGTGAAGTTTAACAATTATATCATCTAAGTGCTCTGGCATAATATTTCCCTTTAAGTAATTCAAGTAAACCGGATTAATCCCTTTTTTTGAACTCGATTCAACCTGTCTAAGAATATCTTCATAAATATTTTGATGAATTCTTTTTTCCTGCTTTAAATTTGCTCGGGCCCGTTCTGCATTAAAGTGATTCACCACAAATTTCTCCAATTTTTTATCAAGCTTTAAAAATTATGTTTTTATAATATATCGCTCTTGTTTCTTCCAAAAAATTTAACATTTGTGATGAATATTCAACAATCTATGAGCCTTTCCGTAACTTTGATTATCTTTTAAGATAATTTTAAGGTATTGGTTTCATTAAAATCTGAAACAAATTTTTCACACATCAAAATACTGAAAAAGCTATCAATAAAATGTCAGTAGAACGATATGTACCCAAAGACATTCGACTAATTTTCAAAGTGAGCTTATTGGCAAAAAATCTCTGATCAATACTGATACTTATGGTAAAGATATGCAAAATACATACAATACAAGACCATCCATACTAAAGCTGTTAAAACAAATGAAAACAGGCAAATAACAGACATTTCTAAATTCATATCAACTTTTTCACCGGGTTCCCGATCGGCTTTCTTTATGAACAGATAGCCTTTCATACAACAAAAAGAAAAAAATAAAAGAGGAATAATGAACAGACAGATGAAAAAGTAATATTCCGTTGTAAATGGCTTCTTATGCATTGCCTCTTCACATCTTTGCTTTTCTACTAACTCTGCTTGAGTAAACTCTCTGGAGCCCCAAGCTCCCCACTTTTTCCTATCAACCAGAAAATACTTATATTCACAGTAGTCTATAAATTTTTCTTTGGGATTACGTTCATCACTACTTCCTCCAAATGAAGAAGTATGATTAGGCCTTGCAGTTGTTATCATAAATATTCAGTACTTAAAAGTTTTTCAAATTATATGGACTATAAGGGGTACAAATAAAATTAACTATTATTTATAGGCCACTATTCAAACAAAAAGTTGAACTCTTAATAAGCCTTCAGTTCCGTGATCTTCTTATGTCTCGATCACTTAATGTAAATCGTAAAAATGATATTTGTCCTGCATAGGATTTAAAAACTTATTTCATGCTATACATACCAATCAGCAGCCATAGTGGCTCTTGGCCATGCGTGTATGTCTTGTTAATTTTTAAAAATTAATCAGTACCTACTTCAGCAGCGTACCTTGCCTATTCTAAAAAGCATCTACTTCTTGATCATCAACTGGTTTTTCCGATATGGTCATTAGAGAACCAGAATTGTTGATGTAATACAACAACTTGTATTTTTTAGAACCATGTCACACTTTTGTTTAAAAACGAGAATGATCTTGTACATAGAAGTGTTTTATGGAAATATGATTCCGTTTTAATCAGAGAGATCGGTCTGGAAACATTTCATGCTGACTCTTTTAAAACCTAACATATAAAGACAGTACACATCATAACAATGACATCTTAAGTAAAAAATATATGGAGATTTTTAATGCGTTTTTCTAGACTTCCCGTTGTTTCGCTAGCGGTCTTTGCTGCTCAATGTATTTATGCAGCGCCAATGACCTCTAACCTGCCACAAAATGCCTCTCAATCTGAAGGAGTCATTAAAAACCAATATATTGTTATTCTGAATAAAGATGCAGGTGCCCCTGCCGATTTTGCTCAAAACATTGTTAAGCAACATGGTGGGAAGGTTCTCCACTCCTACAATAACGTATTTCAGGGCTTTGCAGTCTATTTACCTGAGGCAGCAGGTTCGGCTTTTATTGAAGCAATGAAGAAAAATCCCAAAGTACTTTCTGTAGAAAACGATACAATTATGAAAATTGATGCGACTACACAAAGTAATCCTGATTGGGGATTGGATCGTATTGATCAAAAATCCCTACCTTTAAACTCTTCTTATTCTTATACGCAAACAGGTTCCGGGGTTACCGCCTATATTGTTGATACCGGCATTCTATCTACCCATCAACAATTTACTGGACGGGTTCTGGCTGGTTATACCGCAATCTCTGATGGAAAAGGCACCAATGATTGTAATGGGCATGGCACCCATGTGGCTGGTACTGTAGGTGGTAGCACCTATGGAGTTGCTAAAAATGTAAATCTGGTTCCGGTCCGGATTTTTGGATGTGACGGATCGGGCGCATCAAGTAATGTGATTGCAGGATTAGACTGGATACTGAAAAACGGAAAAAAACCTGCCGTTGTTAATATGTCCTTAGGCGGTTCGGCAAATGCTTCTTTAGATTCGGCGGTTGAAAATTTATTTAACAATGGTTATGTCATGGTGGTAGCCGCAGGAAACTCTAATACAGATGCATGTAGCTCTTCACCGGCCAGAGTCAGTAAAGCTGTTACTGTGGCCGCGACAGATGCGACTGATACTCGGGCGAGTTATTCCAATTATGGAAGCTGTGTTGACATTTTTGCACCGGGCAGCCAGATTAACTCTTCCTGGATAGGAGGAAATACGGCGACAAAAGTGTTAAATGGAACCTCTATGGCAACGCCTCATGTTGCGGGCGTTGTTGCAGAAATGTTACAAAGCACACCGACAGCCGCACCTGAAACCGTTTCTACAACTCTGATCAATCAGGCGAGTAGTAATATGGTAAAAAATCCTTCTGGTAGCCCAAACCGATTATTATATAAATCGCCCTAAATGATTTTAGCCCGTTAATACAAAGGCCACCTTATTTTTGCCAATAAGGTGGCGAACCATAGACCTCTGAAAAATAGTCAATTATTACTCGTATATTCAGCGGCGGATGTCTCACATTTGGATAAATAGCTGCTATATGCTGGGTGTGTGGCTTAATTGATACCTCGTACTGAGGTAAAAGCTGAATAAGCTCTCCTTTCTTTAAAGCCTCTCCAATAAGCCAATCAGGAAATAAAACCATCCCCATACCACCAAGCGCTGCGGTCATTAAACTTTCGGCATTATTTGAACTCAGGGCTGGTATAACCGGGTAGTGTATCCATTCATTATCACCCATTTTGAATAGCCATCGATTGGGTCCTTCAAAGCCATTATATACCAGACATTTATGCTGATTGATTTGTGCAGGGTTCTCTATAGTTCCATATCTGGCAATATATTGGGCAGAGGCAGCCAAATGATATTTTTGTGTTGCAAAAATTCGTGCATGAAATGAAGAGTCTGTCAGTGTCCCTATGCGGAAAATGAGATCCGTACTTTCCCGAAATGGATCTATAAATTCGTCAGTCTGTACCAACTCAATCAATAAACGCGGATAACGTTCTGATAGTTCAGGCAGCCACGGCGCAATATGTCTTTGCCCGAAAAAAACAGGCGCATTAATTCTTATCAGGCCAGAGGGCTCAATGGTTCTATCATGTAATGCTTTTTGAGCCTCATCAAACTGCTCTGTGATTTTTTTAGCATATTCAAAAAATAATTTGCCCGATTCTGTTGGCGTGATAGCCCTTGTATTACGATAAAAAAGTTGCTGACCCAGCGCATCTTCAAGTTGCTGGATTGTCCGGGAAATCATTGAAGCAGACACATCTTCTTTTCGTGCAACAACAGAAAAGTTTTGGGCATTATAAACACTTATAAAAAAGCGCAGGGTTCGGATATCAATTGAATTTGCAAGATTCATTTGTGCAATTTCTGCAATAGTGATTCATGAATTATGCTATTTTTCTATTCAATTAACCATTCTAATATTCATCGCCTCGACCACTTGAGGCAATTTAAATGCAAATTTTCTTATTATTCTTAGCAATCCTGGGTGGAATGGGCTTATCTGTAGAAGCTGGATTATTAGGCCCCCTCGGTACAGAGGTTGGCACTCTATGGGCCACTTTGAGTATCTTTGCCGTAGGAGCGGCACTCACGTTTTTATTAATGTTATTTTTTAGCCCGCGCAACAGCACTTCATTTTTCACTCTCCCATCCTGGCAATTGCTGGGCGGTGTAATTGGTCCTATCTACGTCATCATTCTTACTACTACCGCACCCATGATTGGTGTTGCCATGACCATGATTGGCATCTTGGCTGGTCAGGTCTTTAAAAGTCTGATCATTGATCATTATGGCTTGCTAGGTAGCCCGCAAAGAAAAGTTGATCGTAGACGTCTTTATGCATTGATTTCAATTGTGATGGCCCTTTCACTGGTTGCTAAGGCTTAGGAGCTTAATATGACTATTTTGATGATTTTATTAACCATAGTGGGTGGTGCACTGCTTAGTGTCCAGGCTGCAATCAATGGGCAACTAGGTAGCAAGGTTGGGGTATTTCGGAGCGCCTTTTTAACTTTTTCTGTCGGGGCCTTGATCACCGCATTGCTGATTTTTTATTTTGAACCCAGACAAGCTGTCACCTTGCTAGATGTGCCCAAATGGCAGTTGTTAGGTGCGATGTGTGGAGTGCCCTACATTATAATTATGGTCTTGGCGATACAAAGAATTGGAACAGCCTTAGCCACCATTGCTGTGATTTTTGGGCAGCTTTTAATGAGTATGCTGATTGATCACTTTGGCTGGCTGGGGAATGCCGTGCTCCCTTTTTCTACCTATAGATTAGGTGCACTTATGTTTTTAGGTCTTGCTTTATATTTGATCTATTCAAGTAACAAAATAAAAGAAGTGCAAGTATAAAAATATTAAAGCCCGGGCTATCGGATTTGATTTTGATGGCCGGTTGCCCTTCCCCTATATAGATTATTTTCTATTAAACGACACAATAAAATGCCAACCCTAAAAATTGGCATTGAGAAGCTGTATCTTTAGATGATTAAAAAACTGGCTCCATATCGAAATACTTTTCTAAATATGCATTTACCTTATCTGCATTGTTAAAACTTATATAAACTAACGGCTTATCTGTTTCATCAAGGATATTTGCAGATTTAAGTATAACGGTAACCAAGTATTCAGCTCCATCTTTTGCTGTGGAAACTCCTAACACCTGATCACGATTAATACATGTACCATTTTTTAAATCTATAAACATTATTTACCTATATACCTGATTAATTTACTAAAAAGTGAAAAAGCTGTCTTTGCCATAAGTTTTTCTCACAAATTTATAGAACACGGATCAACTTGTCTCTTTATTACCTAAAAAAACACGTTTTTGCCCTTTGCTATCTGTAATCGTTAAATGTGCTTTATGGTTTTCAATATGAATTTCAAAGGGCAGTTTTTTCTCACTAAAAATGTCATTTGCTAAATATTCTTGTGCCATTAAATCCTCAGGACATGACAGCATAGTTGCAACGAGTTCAGAAGTTAAAATCTTATGCTCTTCAATATCCCAGGTACCACCATGGTTATTACAACCAGTTTCAATAGAAAACGCTTTGTCATCACCAAATGTTACCACTAACGGTTGAGACGCGTTTGAACCCTGATAAGTCCAGTTATACCCTATTAAATTTTCTTGATCGATCTCATGTATCTGCACAATTGCATCATCAAAGCCGTTTTGAGCCTTACTGCAAGCCAGCAAAGATAATGGCAGTAATGCAAGCGCTAAATATTTAATTTTCATACAATTAAAAACTGGAGAAATTCAGGAGGGGCGCAAGCTTAAAGGATTCATAAAAAAAAGATCAAAGAAAAACGTTTAGGTTTTAGGTTTATCTAATGTTTTATATTGTAAACAGCATATAATACAAATACTTAAACAAAATTATGCTTACCTGCACTTTGTTTTTTTATGTATATCTTCAATATTTTTTTCATATTTAATACATAACGAGCTTTATAAAGTTTGGATAAATAGATCGTAGGCAACATCAAAGTTGAGCAACCCTTCCTCTTTTTCCATAGCAATATAGATCATCTGGCGATATGGGTCTCATCATGATCTGTGTTTAATAGGTATTGATTCGATCTCAACGACTAAGGCCTGTTTTAAAATATGCTAAAACACCACTGGCTAAAAATTTAATAGATAAATAATGACAAAATAAAAGAGGAGCTGGAAAAATGTATACAGCTCTTTTGTCTAAATACTAATCTAAAAATACTTTTTTCTCAGCCACAAAGACACACTCACCAAGGCAATTAGTACAGGCACTTCCACCAATGGCCCGATTACTGTGGTAAATGCGACTGGTGAAGCTAAACCAAAGGTTGTAATGGCTACCGCTAGTGCCAGCTCAAAGTTATTTCCTGCCGCAGTAAACGAAATTGCGGTTGTTTTAGCATAGCCATTCCCCATCCATTTGCTCATAAAGAAGCTAATGAAGAACATCACGATAAAGTAAATCGTCAATGGAATGGCGATACGCAAGACATCCATCGGTAAGCTCACCACATCGTTACCTTTTAGGCTAAACATCGCCACAATCGTGAACAATAAAGCCAACAAACTCAGTGGACTGATCTTAGGTAAGAAGACATTTTGATACCATTCCAGACCTTTAGCTTTCACTAGAGTGAATCGCGTAATAAAGCCAAGGAAAAATGGAATGCCCAAATACACGGATATTGCATGAGTAATTGTCCAGAAATCAACATGGATCACTTGTCCTGCAATACCAAAATAAGGAGGCAGGAAAGTGAGAAATAACCAGGCATAGCTACTAAAAAATAAGATCTGGAAAATACTATTGAATGCAACCAATGCTGCAACATATTGGTTATCACCACCGGCCAATCCATTCCAGACCAGTACCATGGCAATACAGCGAGCCAGTCCAATCAGGATTAAACCTGTCATATATTCTGGATAATCATGCAAAAATATAATGGCAAGTACAAACATGAGTATAGGAGCCACAAGCCAGTTCTGGACCAAAGATAAAGTCAGGGTGCGTTTGTCTTTAAACACCTGTGGTAAAGCGGTGTAGTCTACTTTGGCCAGAGGTGGGTACATCATTAAAATCAGGCCGATCGCAATAGGAATATTGACCAAATCCACACTCATTTTGTCTAAGGCAACAGAGGCTTGGGGAAAGAATACACCGATCGCAATCCCCAATGCCATGGCCATAAAAATCCATAACGTGAGATTACGGTCTAAAAATGATAGTCGTTGTTGAGTCATGAGGTTGTCATTCAATAACCGAGATCTGGGCAATTGCTGCAATCAGTTCAGAACGTGTCATATTTACCGTATCCAGCGCAAATAAAGCATCTAAACGACGATTGATATGTTCTACCGTAACCTGAAAAGCATGTAATTTCTCAACTTTTGGCAATACCAGGTGCGAAGGATCAGCCAGGCCCCAATGTGCTTTAATCGCCGTACCCAAATACAGTGGACAAGTTTCCTGAGCTGCTGCATCACAAACTGTGATCACCACATCAGGCTGATATTGCTCACAATCTTCAATCGTTTTACTCCATAGCCCTTGCGTAGATAACCCAATATTTTCCAGAGTTTCAAGCGTTAGCGGATGGACTTTTCCAGTAGGTCTGCTCCCGGCACTATAGGCCTTCCAGCCTTCAGGAGCACGCCGATTAAATAACACTTCTGAAAGAATACTTCTGCAACTGTTACCGGTACATAGAAACAAGAATTTCATGGTGCTTACTCACACTGTATCGAAATTGAGGAATGACCGGTTTTATGGTCCGTGTCTTCACTCTCGTTCGTAATAATGCTTAAAACAGCTTTCGCCCATTCAGGCAAATCGGGATTTAAGCTGTAATAGACCCATTGACCTTTTCTTTCATCCAGTACAATGGAAAGATGCCTCAATAGGGCCAAATGTCGGGAAATTTTTGGTTGGCTCAGTCCAAGTTGTTCGGTCAGCTCACAGACACACACCCTGTCTTTAGCAATAACCAATCTCAAAATATCCAAACGGGTTTGATCGGAAAGACATTTGAAAAAATCAGTCTGGTGCATGTTTTAGGCTCGATAAACATTTTATATAAATATACGCATATCCACATATACAAACAAGACCTATGAATGTTCAAATTCAAATCTGATGTCAATAATAGAGAAATGATTGCGCTGGGCAGCAAGTCCGTTTGCCCGGAGTCTTGAAGTGTTTTGTTATGGTGTCAGGTAGCTAACCGCCAGAAGCTGTCTGGTTCTATAAGAGTCCTGGTCGGAAAATTTGGCAAACCATGATCATAAATACTGCTACAGCTAATTGCTTGATACCATTAATGGCAATCTTTGAAGTTTCATGATTGCCACAAAACCGATGTATTTCCCCTATTCCAGTAAATAAACGACATAGTTCAGCGCTTTATCAATCTACTTTTTAACTCTAACTCACGTGCCTTTAATTTTTCATTGATACATTTGATCTGGAGTAACTCTTTGGTTGATTCACAATTTGCCGGATCTGTAATACTTTTACAGTCTATCGATTTATATTCTCCCCACAAACGCTGCGAGATAAGAAGGCTATTTCTTTCTTCTTTAACAGATTGGGCCAATAACCGTTGATAAGTCCTCATCAGCTTAGACTCCAAGGGTTTATTTTCCTCTTTATAACATTGAATCAATAAAAAGTCTGATAATCCGACTTTTTCAGCACAAGAAGCATGGGTAAAAGATGCTGCGAAAAAGGATAAAACAATAACGAACTTATTCAACACAAAATTTCATCATTAAAGTAAATTTATATTGTTAATTTATAACATAGTTTACAATTTTATGGATAATTATATGTAAAAATATACATGAAATTTCACCAAAAAGCTTGTCTATATCCTCTAAATGTTTAGTCGATAGTCATTCTGGTTGCGCTTACTTGCCATCCCCCATCTTATCGAAATCCCCTGTTGATGCTTTGCAAAACTGATTGGTCTTTAAAACTTCATTTTTGTTATTTAAGTCAAGTTTTAGATCTGATCCTTGTTTAAAGGATCATTTGCCTGTATTTCTTTCATAAAAAAAGCTCATCGCGTAGATGAGCTCTGTCAAATGATCCCTCAGTCTCCGATTGGAATTGACAATTTCAGCTGGCTGCTTCGATGCTGCATAGGCATAGGTTGCTGTTTTACAATCTTTTGCTGGTAATCACGATCAGAAATCACGCCCCGGTTTCGGGCCTTTTGCAAAGAATTAATCTGCTGTTCATAGCCATGTGCATTTAAAGCATCAAAATGCCGATGTTCCAGATAATATTGAGCTCTATCATGAGGACTCATATTTGAAGTCTGTGACTGGATTTCATGCCAGCTTTCTAAATCCTGCCTGTCCTGATTTATCCGGTCTTGCTCTTGTTGTTTCCATGATTCAAAAAAATCTACGTGAACACTATTTTCATCTGTATATGAAGGGGCTGCATTTTCCAAAATCAAGATTGATTGTTTTTTATCTAAAAAATTATCAGCACTATATATCGAGCTGACACTGACCATACCCATAAGAAGAATTAATAATTTTTTCACCCAATCCACCCAAACATATAACAAATAAAGACAAGTGTATATTATAGAATTTTCACGTGATTTTATCAAATTTAGTTTATAAAACAAAAACTTATAATTTTAGGAGTAACTCATAACTGAGATATTCAGGGTCAGGGCGGTAAATGAACCCTAAGCTCTCTGCATTTTTCAGAAATTATCTCATTCATATAAAGGTTTAAGACAAGACAGATGGAGAAAAGTTTAAAGGCGCTTTTGCAGGAAAGGCCGTAGTTTTGTAATGTGCTCAATAATAAATCGATGCCAGATCGTGAAAAATAGCATCGATTTACTTATTGTTTATAAAATCTGGAACTGACAAGATTAAGCGTTAAATTCAGCTTGAGACATCTCACCCAAGTAACAAATTGATGTAGCAAACAGATTTGCAGGTTGTGTAGAAGGATCATTTTGTTTAATCCATTCAGCACCAATAGCGTTCAGCTCATTCAGTTTGGATTTTGAAACCGGAGGCAAGAAAGTCTCTAATGGCAGTTGGATCGTAAAGCTTCTTGTATTTCCATTATTACTTGCTTCATTAAAGGTATAACCAATTAAATACCAATGATATTTTTGTTCAGACATTTGTTATTCTCAAGTTTAATGTTGAGCTATTTTTATACCATAAAAAGTTTAAGAATTTGATGAAAAACAGATCGATTGATTATTTTTTAGCAATGATTGCTGCTATAACTGGTTGTGAGATGTACTGTGTGAGTTCAGTACATCCGTGTTATATCAAATTCAGGAAGATGATTGTAGCAATCCTTTTTCCCGCAAGATTGGCATAACATGATCCCTGAAATAAGGAAACTCCTTGGTATAGTTAAGGAATGATAAAGTACTACCTGAAAATCCTGTCTGCTTTAACCGGATTAACCCTTCGGCAACCTGTTCTGGCGTGCCGACCAATGGAAATCCTCCATGACCCACTACAATGCGTTGGCGTAATCCTTCAAATAAATCAGGTGGAAAAGACTTGCAAAAAGAAAATAAGGTATCTATGAGATGTTGTACTGCGCCGTGATCAGCGTTATTCAATTGCCGATCCCATTCCGCTTGGGCTTCCTCTTCAGTTGGCCGACAAATCACATGTGAAAAAGTCAAAACTTTTATAATTTTATTCAACTTTTCTGCCTCTTTTTTTCAGCGTTTCAATTTCTGTCACCGAGCGTTCAAGATCAGATGCAGGCGTGAATAAAAAGTCTGAATTCCGGATCGCAAATTCACGTCCTTCTTTAGAACCTGCAGCATTCAAGATGGGAGGGGCTGGTATTAAAGTCGGCTTACCATAAGTACCCTGGGTTTGAAAAAATTTACCTTCCCAGTCGAATGGTTCTGAGCTTTGCCATATTTTTTTAATGAGTCCATACCATTCATGGGCATATTCATATCTTGTTTCATGATCATCTGGCAGCTGTATTCCCATCGCATCGTATTCTGGTTTATTCCAGCCCGCCACAATGTTGAGCCCTACCCGATTGCCTCCTATCTGGGCCATTGTCGCAATCTGCTTGGCAACAACTACCGGATGGTTTAAAGCACTATGAATAGTGGCAAAAACATGAATTTTTCTGGTTTTAGCCAATAATGCCGATGTCCAGGTTACCGTTTCCAGTACCGTTCCATGAAAGTCTTTTTCCCCTCCATGACCAATAAAACGTGCAGCAGACAAAAGAAAATCAATGCCGGCATCATCTGCCATTTGTGCTAATTCCAGATTTTCTGACCAACTGGCCTCCCAGCCATCTTCTAGCGTAGAAGCAGTCAGCCCACCAGAACAGTTTGAAGCAAAAATACCGAGCTTAAAATGATCGGTTAAGTTAAAATTATGTTGTTGCATGCATTTTTCCTTTTAATATCAGAATGAAAACTGTTTATTGAGCTAAGACAAATATATGTTCAAGTAAAAATTATGATTTTAAAGAATAGCGAATATTTCAATATATTCATTTTACTCTTCTAGAGAAGTGCAATCGCTAATGCTTCCAATCAAGCATAAACGCCGTAACCCACTTTATTTAGAACCAGGTTAATAATTCAGGATTGCTGGCTTTGATAAACTGGTGTTCATTCATACTCATTAATTGAATTTCACCATTGGTTAGTTTCAGGGAAGTGATGCTGGTATTGGCAATCGACCAGCTTAACGCGAAAGTACGCTGTACATTAAGTTCAAGCAATTTGCCAAGAATTACCGAAATAACCCCGCCAGAAGTAAATACTACGGCTTCTTCAGGTCGCTGATCAGCAAGTTCCTTGCATAAACTTTGTAGTGCCTTTTCTACTCTGGTTTTAAACATCGGCCAGGATTCATCATACTCATGATGAAATGTTTCATCTGCCCATCGTATAATTGCTTTATCAAATACTTGGGCGAGATATGTTCGCGGATCAGTCTCTTTAAAAATATCCTGCTTTAATAGCTCCGGCTGAGCAAACCGGGGTTCATACAGTGAAAAGACCTGTTGATGATTAAACTCGTTCCATAATTCATCTGTTCTATAACTTGCCTCAGGAAAACATTCCTTCAAAGAAATCTGGGTGGTCTGTTGATGTCGCTTCATGCTTCCGGAGACGATATAGGGTTGTTTAGTAAAAATATGCTTGAAATGTTGCCCCAGAATTTTCGCTTGTGTTACTCCAAGTGCCGATAGCTCGTCATAATTCATTTGACCAAATGAAGCTTGACCATGTCTGACTAAATAAATGGTGGTCATTTCTATATCCTGATTAAGCCAAGTTAAAAAAAATCAGCTCTCTTAACCTAACTGATTGATGAAAGAAAGAATTTATTGAGGGTATTGGTATGTGTGTGTTTGCTTTTAAACTTCATATTTACTTAGGCTATTTTTATACCTTCAAGCTCATATCAATAGGATTTAAGAAAATCAGGATTTAAAGTAATTCAAGGGAAGTTTTAAATAGCGAATACCATTAGATTCGGGTTCCGGAAAACGTCCTGCGTCCATATTGATCTGAATTGCAGGTAATATTAATTTTGGCATAGATAAATTTGCATCACGTGCCTGACGCATACGCACAAAATCCTGTTTTTTTGTTGCCGCATTTAAGTGAATGTTGGCCTGTTTTTGCGCTTTGATACTGGTCTCACAGACATAGTGATCCCGACCTTCAGGTTTATAATCGTGACAGAGAAAAACCCGGGTCTGTTCTGGTAATTGATAGAGTCTTTGTATGGAGTCAAATAGCAGTTCTGCACTCCCCTTAGGGAAATCACAACGGGCCGTACCATAGTCCGGCATAAATAAGGTATCTCCAACAAAAACAGCATCCCCCACCACATAGCTTAGACAGGCAGGTGTATGTCCAGGCGTTGGAATATTATAAGCATCCAGGTTTCCTATTTTGAAATACTCATTATCCTTAAATAGATAGTCAAAAATTAACCGGGAATTAAAATATTTAATATCAAGATGATAAATTGCACTAAAGGTTTCCTGTACCACAGCGATGTTCTGGCTCATGGCGACCTTTCCGCCAAGCTTTGACTTTAAATACTGTGAAGCTGTTAAATGATCGGCATGCACATGAGTTTCCAGAATCCACTCTACTTTTAAGACATTACTCTGTATATAGGCAATGATCTCATCAGCATGGCTTGTAGAACAGGTTGCAGAAGCTGCATCATAATCCAGTACACTATCAATAATTGCACAGCAACGGGTTTCAGGGTCGCTCACCACATAACTGAAAGTATTGCTATTTTCATCGAAAAATGCTTTGACTTGTGGATTTGGCATGATGGGTCTCCTCACGATTTAGCCCATAGACGATGAATCAACATACCGATTAACATGGCAATAACAAAATACCAGATTTGTGAATAACCCAGGCCAATAAGCGTTATGGCTGGCGCCGGGCAAATACCAGCCATCCCCCAGCCTGTTCCAAACAACAATGCACCCAAAATCAATTTTCTATCGATTTTTCGGTTATCAGGCAGTTTAATGTTTTCACCCAGTACTGTTTTAGGAACGCGAATTGCCTTTTGGAATGGGATAAAAGCAATAGCTATCGCCCCGACCATGACAAATATTAAGCTACTATCCCAGTCACCTGTTATATCTAGAAATCCTAATACTTTTTCAGGATTCGACATGCCCGAAACCAGTAACCCTAACGCAAACAGGCTACCAAAGATAAAAGCAGCTAACTTTTTCATTATGCTACTCCCAAAATATGGCGAACCACATACACTGTTATCATGCCGGCACCAATAAATATCATTGTGGCAAGCATAGAACGTAACGATAAACGGCTAATACCACAAATTCCGTGTCCGCTGGTACAGCCTGAACCAAGTCTCGTCCCAAACCCGACCAGTAAACCGGCCACAATTAAGCCGACTGGTGAAGTATTCAGCACTATCTCGGGCTTTATAAAATATTGATAAATGACAGGTGTAATCATCAGGCCCAGTAAGAACCATAGCGCAGAGCTGCCCAGAAAGGTTTTTGGTTGTAATAATTGTGCGATTAGGCCACTCACTCCTGCGATACGTCCGTTTACATATAAATACCCGACGGCAGCCATACCAATAAGGATTCCTCCAGCTAGAGCCAAAACAGTACCCATCATAGACGCTCACCTTTAATTCAATATATATTTTTATAATATATTATTTTATAAATAGTTCAACTAAAATGCCCACAATAAAAAAGGCTTAATTCCCTATGAGGGTCATTAAGCCTTTCAGATTTGTGCTAAATCCGGATTAACGGATTAAGTCTTCAATACCAATTAACTTTGGTAACTTCTCAATCACTTTATTCAGCTCTGCATTGGCTGGTGAGATACAGCCTGTATAATGGCTCAGTTTGGTAACAGTACCATCTTCCTGTTTCCAGGCAAAATATGCGTTTTGCTGATCTGTCGCAGTTTCATCACAGCCAGTGGTTTTAACATTTGCACCTGTTGCCGGGCGATATGTTTGTAACTCTTGCTGAAGTTTTTTATAAACAGAAGGATCAACTTTTAAATCCTGAGTACCGGTCACTTTGGTATATTGTTTGCCATCAAAATGAACCGCACCTTCTGGTGTAATTTCCACAGAATAAATTGGACACGCCCCAAAGCAAGGACTGGTTGAGTAACGAATGGTTTCCTGTGCAAGCGTTTGTGGCTGTTGAGGAGTTGTTGCGCAGCCCACTAAAGAAAAAGTAAAAAGGCCCGCAAGTAATAATTTTTTCATTTATTGATCCATTGTTAAGTCTGTTGTTTAAATTTAACAAAACGTCAGTTTTTTGTCATTTGTGATAATGTAAAAAAACAGTAAATTTCACTTAAATCTACTTAGGCTATTTTTTAATGAGCCAAAAAATAATCTAAATAACCAGAAGATCTTAAAATTATCAGACTTGTTGTGATTGAAGGATTAAACGGGCCAGCTCAAGATCATCAGCGTAAGTAATTTTAATATTATCAGATCGCCCTTGAACAACGCGTACCGGTATATTTGCATACTCCAGAGCACTCGCCTCATCTGTGATCACAACCTGATTGGCCAAAGCCTTTTCAATGGCATTTTTTAGCACACCCAGCCTCGCCATTTGCGGAGTCTGGGCTTGCCATAACATTTCACGGCTTACCGTTGCTCCGATCTGATGCTGTGATTCAACTTTTTTCAGGGTGTCACGTACCGGAATCGCTAAAATCGTACTTTGGCTACTCTGCTCTGCCGTGTTTACAAGAAGTTGCAAACACGCCTGTGTGACACATGGACGTGCAGCATCATGCACCAGAACCCAATCATTTTCATCTGCAATTTCAGTTAAGTAGGCTAAAGCATTCAAAACAGAGTGCACCCGTTCAGCTCCACCTGTACAAAAATGCAATCTATCTTTATGTTGAAATGGAAGGGTCTGGGCAAAATTATCTTGCTGGCCAATAGCCAGTACACAACCTGCCAGATCAAGGGTATTAAGACGATTAACGGTATGCTCAAGAACCGTATGTTTTTGAATATACTGATATTGTTTTAATTCGGTTTTGGAAAAACGACTGCCCGAACCTGCTGCTGGTACAACCGCCCACAGCTTAGTCTGGGTTTTCATTGGTCGCAGTATCTTCTTTTGCGTTTGGATCGATATAAATCGGTTTATAGTGCGTACTGATCGTACTCATTTGTACAAAGGTTTCATTTGGTTTAATCAGACCCAAGTCTAAACGGGCATGCTCTTCAATTGCTTCGCTGCCATTTTTTAAATCAAAAACCTCAGCTGCCAGAATACGGTTCCGCTCTTTAAGTTCCGTATTGATTTCAGCTTGCTGAGCAATTTGCTGGGTCAAAGCCTGATGAGGGAAATATCCTCCCTCACCAAGCCAGAATTGATACTGTAAGCTTGCAACCAAAACGACAACAAGCAACAGAATCAATTTACTCGAGGTCGACCGAAACATCTCTAACATGAAAAAGCCCCTACATCCTTTTAAAAGGAAGATCATCTGCGAATTCTATAGGATTATGAATTTGCAGAGTTTCTCTCTTTTGTAAAGAAAGATGACCAGAACTTTTCAACATAAATAATTCGACCTTATTTTAGACCTTTGAACTCAGCCTTACCGCGGTAAGCTGCTTTCGTTAATTCTTCAATACGAAGTAACTGGTTATATTTCGCTACACGGTCAGAACGGCAAAGAGAACCGGTCTTGATCTGGCCTGCAGCCGTACCAACAGCCAGGTCAGCAATGGTTGAGTCTTCTGTTTCACCAGAACGATGTGAAATTACAGTGCTATAACCATTTGCTTTTGCAAGGTAAATTGCATCTAAAGTTTCAGTTAATGTACCGATCTGGTTGTATTTGATCAAAATCGAGTTACCGACTTTCTCATCAATACCACGTTGTAAAATCTTAGGATTGGTTACGAATAAATCGTCGCCAACCAACTGGATTTTATCACCAAGGATTGAGGTCAGATAGCTCCAGCCTTCCCAGTCAGACTCATCCAGACCATCTTCAATCGAAATGATCGGGTATTGGTTAACCAGACCAGCAAGATAGTCAGCAAACTGATGGCTTGTAAATGCGCGGTTACCTTCGCCTTCTAGAACGTATTGACCGTTTTTATAGAATTCTGAAGATGCACAATCCAGTGCAAGCATCATGTCCGAACCGGCTTTATAACCAGTCAACTCAATTGCTTGCAAAATCACCTGAATTGCTTCTTCATTAGAACGCAAGTTTGGTGCAAAACCACCTTCATCACCCACCGCAGTATTCAAACCCTGTTTCTTTAAAACCGATTTTAAAGAATGGAATACTTCAGCGCCCGCACGTAATGCTTCAGCAAATGAAGTAAAACCAACTGGTTCAATCATAAACTCTTGAATATCAACAGTATTGTCTGCATGCTCGCCACCGTTCAAAATGTTCATCATCGGCACAGGCATAGTCAGGATAGTTTGACCACGAAGATCTGCGATGTACTGGAAAAGAGGAAGTTTCTTTTCTTCAGCAGCAGCACGCGCAGCAGCCAATGACACGGCCAAGGTTGCATTCGCACCTAATTTCTCTTTGTTTTCAGTGCCATCAAGCGCGATCATTGTATTATCAATGTCTTTTTGCTCAAAAACAGATTTACCCAACAAAGCATCACGAATTAAGGTATTTACGTTATTAACTGCTGTACGAACGCCTTTACCCAAGTAACGTGATTTATCACCGTCACGAAGTTCTAAAGCTTCACGAGAACCAGTTGAAGCACCAGATGGTGCACATGCACGACCAACAACCCCAGATTCTAAAATTACGTCTGCTTCGATGGTTGGGTTACCACGAGAGTCCAAAATTTCGCGTGCACGGATGTCAACGATTTGGCTCATGAACAATTCCTCTGTTGAATGAATAACAAGATGCAGTTTATTGCATCAGTGGGTGTCTAACTTTTTGAATCCTTTAACTAAAGTATCCAACTCTTTCAATTGCGCCAAGAATGGCTCAAGCTGAGATAAACGCAATGCACATGGGCCATCACATTTTGCAATTTCCGGCTCAGGATGCGCTTCAAGAAATAAACCTGCTAACCCTGTTGCCATGCCTGAACGGGCCAGAGTCGTAATCTGGGCACGACGGCCACCCGCAGAATCTGCACGGCCACCCGGCGTTTGCAATGCATGAGTTACATCAAAAAATACAGGTACATTCATGTCTTTCATGGTATCAAAGCCAAGCATATCGACAATCAGATTGTTATAGCCAAATGCTGAACCACGTTCACAAAGAATAAGCTTGTCATTTCCGGCTTCCAGACATTTATGCAAGATATGACGCATTTCATGGGGTGCCAGGAATTGGGCTTTTTTGATATTGATAATGGCTTGGGTTTTTGCCATTGCTTCAACAAGATCAGTCTGACGACTTAAAAAGGCAGGAAGCTGGATAATGTCTGCGACTTCGGCAACAGGCGCTGCCTGATAAGGCTCGTGGACATCCGTGATGATCGGCACATTAAAATGCTTTTTAATATCAGCCAACCATTCAATTCCCTTTTCCAGGCCAGGGCCACGGAATGAATTCAGGCTTGAACGATTTGCCTTATCAAAACTTGCCTTGAATACGTAAGGAATGTCTAAGCGTTTGCAAATATCAACATACGTTTCAGCAATTTCAAATGCTAAATCTTTTGACTCAAGTACGTTCATTCCGCCAAATAATACAAATGGCAAATGATTTGCCATTTGTATATCGCCTAAACGTACAACTTCTTGTGGTTTTAATTGTGACATTTAAACTTTCCCAGTTTATTTAAACTTACATTACTTACTTTTGGTGCTGTTTTTTAGCAGCCTCAATAAAACTAGCAAATAATGGATGTCCATCACGTGGTGAACTTGTAAATTCCGGGTGGAATTGTACAGCAATAAACCAAGAATGTTCAGGAATTTCTACCGTTTCAACCAAATGTTGTGCTGAAGAGTAACCAGAAATCTTCATACCCGCCTGTTCAATCGCCTCGATGAAACGGTTATTCATTTCATAACGATGGCGGTGACGTTCGGTAATTTCAGCTTTACCATACACTTCACGGGTCTTGGTGCCTTCAACCAGTTCAGATTTCTGTGCGCCTAAACGCATCGTACCACCCAGATCAGATTCCAGGCTGCGTTGCTGTAATTCGCCACGCTCATCCAGCCATTCAGTGATCAGACCAATGAGTGGATATTTGGTAGAACGGTTGAACTCTGTTGAGCTTGCTTCTGGCATACCGGCAACATTACGGGCATATTCAATCACAGCCAATTGCATGCCTAAACAGATTCCCAAGAAAGGAATATTGTTTTCACGGGCATACTGGATTGCCTTCATTTTACCTTCTGTACCGCGCTCACCAAAACCGCCCGGTACCAAGATCGCATCAGCCGTACTTAAAACGTTAATGTCTTGCTGTTCAAGCTCTTCAGCATTGACATAGTCAATCTGAACTTTGACACGGTTCTGAATGCCCGCATGTAAAAGTGCTTCATTGACAGACTTGTAAGCATCCGGCAGTTCTACGTATTTACCTACCATCGCAACACGAACCGTGTATTCCGGGTTAAGTAATGCTTCAACAACATTATCCCAGTCTTCAAGGTTTGCTTCAGGAAGATCATTGAAACCAAAACGTTCACAGATCAGGTCATCAACGTTTTGTTCGTAGAAAGTACGTGGAATCTGGTAAATGGTTTTTGCATCTTTACATACAACAACCGCACGTGCTTCCACATTTGTAAACAATGCAATCTTGCGTTTGGTATCGACATCAACATCATATTCAGTACGGCAGATCAGGATATCTGGCTGAATACCAATGGAAAGAAGTTCTTTTACAGAATGCTGGGTTGGCTTGGTTTTAAGCTCAGCTGCTGACTTGATGTATGGCAGTAAGGTTAAATGCATGAGCATGGTACGTTTATGGCCCAACTCGACCATAAGCTGACGCACTGATTCCATGAATGGAAGTGATTCGATATCACCGACAGTCCCGCCAATCTCAACAATCGCAACGTCGTAACCTTCACCTGCGCGAAGTACGCGTTCCTTAATGTTATCTGTAATATGTGGAATAACCTGAACCGTTCCCCCCAGATAGTCACCACGACGCTCTTTATTTAAAACGTCCTGATAAACACGACCACTGGTGAAGTTATTCAGTTTGGTCATTTTCGCACGACGTAAGAAACGTTCGTAATATCCCAAATCTAAGTCAGTTTCAGCACCATCCTCTGTGACGAAAACTTCACCATGCTGAAATGGGCTCATGGTGCCTGGATCGACGTTAATGTATGGATCCATTTTTACCATAGTGACTTTTAAGCCACGAGCTTCCAAAAGTGCAGCAACAGAAGCAGCAGAAATACCTTTACCTAGTGATGAAACCACACCACCAGTGACAAAAATAAAATGGGTCATTGAGTTTCTCGTACAATCGAGCCGAAATCGGCCTACAATGTTGGGCAATTTTACTGTACTCTGCCCCTATAAAGCAAAGTCAAACCGCATCAATTCAAAGAACTATAAACAACTGGTTATTCTATCAGCATTTTCGATAAAAATTTACGGATTTTGATTGTTTTTTATACTTAAATTGCATTTAAACCGTTTTACTTGTCATCTGCTCACCTGAAAATTCCTTTTTTGGGCTCAGTAAACCGCTCATTCTGTCAATAACGGCTGGCAAGCTTTTATAAAATATAAACAAACTCTACAAAGCATAGGGATTTCTTCACATACTTTTACTGTTATAATTCGTGCTGTCCTTATTTAATATGTTGTTTTAGCAATGGCAAATAAAAAACTTTTAATTTGTGCAGCATTGGCGACTGGTCTCCTATTAACTGCTTGTGTGAAAAAAGAAGAACCTAAAAACGAAGAGCAGCCAGAACAGACGACAACCGAAGCTCAGCCTCAACCACAGCCTGAACCTGAAAAAATTCAGGAGTTTGAGTCTTTGGAAAGTGTAGACAAACAGGAAGCTCCAGCCCCTGCTGTTGAAACGACACGAGAAGAAACTGCAAATACCACAACAGAAATTCGTCGTGAAACCCGTCCGGTTCAGAAAGAAACACCGGCTACTACTAGCGAGACTCCACGTACCGAGCAACCCAAACCAGCCAAGACAGAACAACCTAAGGCTGAGCCAAAACCTGTGAAAGTCGAGCAACCAAAAGCAGAAGCAAAACCGGCCAAGACAGAGCAGCCTAAAGCAGAACAAACTGCAAAAGCACCAAAATCATCTACACCGGCACAAAGTGAAGATGATGCTGTTGCCGCAGCAATTGCAGCCGCGACTCCTGCGCTGAACAACTAATTTTAATTGTCAGCGAACAAAAGCCATGAATCACATCTTAAGATTCATGGCTTTTTTATTTTTTCCTTTAATAATTCTTAAAAAAATCTGCCATTAAGCGTGAAGCCCAGGATTTCACACTCAGGCTTTCGTAAAAACCGCAATGACTCCCCTTCTTCGTTGTAACTACCGCTATATTTTCCATGCGCTGAATAGCCTCTTTATACGGCTCCAGATTCTTGATCGAGCATACCGGATCATCTTCGGCATTTAGAATCATTAATGGAATCTTGACATTTTCAAACACATAGATGGGATTTATAGCCTGACAGTAGCTCTGGTAATCCTGAAACCCGGCCATCTCAAAATATTCTTTCTCAAACTCTTCCAGACTGGTGGCCGTGAGTACTTTTTCTACCGAAGCAATCTGGTTCCATGTGCTCTGGTAAGGATAAATAAAATACTTAAACAGCTTCCTAGTCATCATTTTGCTATAAAAAGGATGCACGTTTTTAAAGCCGATCTCGGTGTTATAGCCTGGACACATGGCAAACGCAGCCTTAAATGGTGTATCGGCCCCCTGTTCTCCCAGATAACGGACTAACAAGCCAGTACCGGCTGAAGAACCGACTGCATATAAATCTGACTGTGGAAACAGGGTCTGAATGTGTTGCAGTTGCTCTTTCAAATCACTGGTTGAGCCAAACAGAGAAATGCGGGGTACAGGCATCGGTAAACCGGCATGTCCACGGCGCAGGCACAGTGCAATTCTCCAGCCCGTATACTCATGCAGGTCTTTAACCAGCTCACACATGCTTTCAGGTGTGCCTGTAATGGTATGCATAATTACCACGGTTGGCGTTTCCGGTGGCAAATCATATCCATACCATGCAATTGCGGTTACACCTCCATCCTGCATGCGTAACTGTTCGATACGATCATATTCAAGTTTGACTGTTTTCTTACGGATGATGTCAAAATATAAAAGGTGGATATGGGTATTGCTCAACCATGGCGTAGGTCGATACTTCTGCTTCAATTGTGGCAGTTTCTCCAAAACATCTTTGATTGTCCCTTTCGGGTCATAATACATTTTCGGTTGTTCCGCACCCACAACCGCATCAAATAGTTCTGCACCTAACACTTTAATTTTGTCTAAAGCCGATATACCCATATCCACTAACCGCCTCTAATGATGAGTAAATGTCTGTCGTACCAATGTTGCAACCTGCTGCCCCCAGATCGCGTAAATCTCTTTACCAGGATGAAAACCGTCACTGGCCATAGGCAGATTCATTACCTGAAATTTTTCAAGATCATATTGAATAAACCGGGTATCCGCTTGAGAAACCAGCCAGTGTTGCAATGCCCGATTCATCTGTTCTGCATACCGTCCAAATAGCCAGGCCATAGGATGAGGTAAAGCCGGAAAATGCTGCATTGGCGGTACACCAGATACAATGATCAACTTGGGTTGAAACTTTTCTTTTATATAGGTAATAAGTTGTTTTTGCTGTTTTAGCCAGGACTTTGCTGAAGTCAGTTTTGTCACATCATTAACACCGATCGAGGTGACGATAACATCATAGCATTGTTGATCTAACTGTTGTACCGTTTGGTAAACTTGCCGGGTTGTATCCCCCGTTTTGGCTTGCAACTTCCAGTGCAAACGATATTGATTTTGCAATTTCGAAATAATGGCACCCGATAGAGCTTCTTGCTGGGTGCTTACCCCCACACCGGCGGCAGCCGAATCACCTAAAATCAGTATGGAAAGCGGCGGTCCTTGGCCAACTGTTCCTTCACGCTCTCCACTGGCTTCTGGCAGGTGTGGTGTATGCTGGCGTACCTTCCTGCCTTGTATGAACAATACAGGCAATAATGCAAGAGTTGAAAGCTTTAACCACATTTTAAATCTCTGAATATTACTTAGGCTATTTTATAACGGCTCATCTGGTTGGTATTGAGCAAATCTGGCTCCCATTTTTTCAGCTAACGCAGCCAAACCACTCATTGGCCGAATCATGACTTCAAAATCCGTAATCTGGCCCTGATCATTAAAACGAATCATATCAATCCCTTTTAATGACTTCCCGCTGACATTGGCACTAAATTCCAGCACTACATTCTCACCATCTTCAGTATAAAATTCCCGGTGATAAGTGAAGTTCTCAAATACCTGAATCACATTGGTCAAAATAAAAAAGACCACATGCTTTCCCTGATAAGGTTTATAAGCAACCGGAGAACGGAACACGACATCATCTGCAAGCAAGTCGTTGAGATTGGATAAATCATTTGTCTTGATCATCTGATGCCAGCTTGCTAAAGCCTGTTTTGTTGTTTCAATGGTCATTGTTATTTTCCTTAAATCAATTTCCGTTCTATTCATTAAAAGTTAACGGGCATTTTCCCAGCGAAGAAAATGCCCGTCTCAAGTTTATAAAACAGCTGCCAATTCAGCACCCTGACGTATTGCCCGTTTAGCATCCAGCTCACCGGCTTCTTTGGCACCACCAATCAGATGAACATTTTTACCCTCGGCTTTGAGCTGGTCATACATGGCAGTATAAGATTCCTGTCCGGCACAAATCACCACGTTATCAACCTCAAGTACACGGCTTTGTCCATCGACTGTTATGTGCAGGCCCTGATCATCAACTTTATCGTAACTTGCTCCAGCAATCATTTTCACATCGCGATGCTTTAAACCGGTACGATGAATCCAGCCCGTGGTTTTACCCAGACCGGCACCAACTGCGGCAGTCTTGCGTTGTAATAAATAAATTTCGCGTTCTGACTTTTCCAGCTCGGCCGGTTTTAATCCACCTACATGCTCATATGCGGTATCAATTCCCCATTCGGCGTAGAATTTTTGAGGATTCAGGCTGCCGCTTTCACCTTCGTGCGTTAAATACTCGGCTGTATCAAAACCAATACCACCAGCTCCGATAATGGCCACACGCTTACCCACAGGCATACGTTCTTTCAGCACCTGGATATAACTGAGTACTTTTGGATGATCAATGCCTTCAAATTGCAATTGACGTGGTGTTACACCTGTTGCAATCACAATTTCATCATAATTGGCCTGACTCAGCTCTTCATAAGTCGCCGTATGATTCAGCACTAATTCAATATTTGGCTGTAATTCAATCTGACGTTTGAAATAGCGCAAGGTTTCGTAAAACTCTTCCTTACCGGGAATGGTTTTGGCAATATTGAATTGGCCACCAATCTGGTTACTGGCATCAAATACCCTGATTTTATGTCCACGACTGGCTGCATAAACCGCAAAGCTGAGCCCTGCAGGCCCTGCACCAATCACGGCAATGGTTTTAACAGTATGGGTTTCCTTGAAAATCAGTTCAGTTTCGTAGCAAGCACGCGGATTGACCAGACAGGTGGCAATTTTCATTGAGAAAATATGATCTAGACATGCCTGATTACAACCAATACAGGTATTGATCTCATCACTACGGCCCTGGCTGGCTTTTAATACAAACTCAGGATCAGCCAGCATAGGACGAGCCATCGACACCATGTCCGCATGCCCTGAAGCAAGAACATACTCCGCCATTTCTGGTGTATTAATACGGTTTGAGGTAATTAAAGGAATTGCCACCTCGCCTTTTAACTTCTCAGTCACCCATGTAAATGCAGCGCGAGGTACTTTGGTCGCAATGGTCGGAATACGTGCTTCATGCCAGCCAATACCGGTATTGATAATGGTTGCACCCGCCTTTTCAATTTGTTTGGCAAGGTGGATCACCTCTTCCAGCGTTGATCCCCCTTCAACCAGATCCAGCATCGACAAGCGATAAATAATGATGAAGTTCTCACCGACCAACGCACGGGTCCGCTTTACAATTTCAACTGGAAAACGGATACGGTTTTCATAACTTCCGCCCCATTCATCATCACGATGATTGGTACGTGCAGCAATAAACTCATTGATCAGGTAACCTTCTGATCCCATGATTTCAACACCGTCATAACCCGCATATTGTGCCAGCTTGGCGCAGTTGGCAAAGTCATCAATCGTTTGCTGTACTTCGGCAGAAGTCAGGGCTTTTGGCTTGATCGGGTTAATAGGTGCCTGAATTGCAGAAGGCGCGACAATATCTGCCTGATAAGAATAGCGGCCAGTATGTAGGATCTGCATTGCAATCTTACCACCAGCCTCATGTACAGCCTGGGTAATCACCTTATGTTTTTCTGCTTCAGCAATACTATCCAGTTTAGAAGCGTGAGCAAAAGTCAGGCCAGCATCATTCGGAGAAATTCCCCCTGTAACGATTAAGCCCACATCCCCTTTAGCGCGCTCTGCATAGAATGCAGCCATACGCTCATAACCTTGTGGTGCTTCTTCCAGTCCAACATGCATAGACCCCATAAGCACACGGTTTTTTAAAGTGGTAAAACCCAGATCAAGGGGCTTTAATAAATGTGGATAAGCTGACATATTTTCTCCTTTGGCTCGCACGCTGCTCGCTAATGCAACTTGTTGCATAAAGTTATAAACAAGATTTGATTTTTATGCAACATATTGCATAATTCTGATGAGTCATTTTTTATTATGGAATGTCATGTCACTCGCCCATGTTTTACTGACCAGCTTATTAGAGAAACCCAGCACCGGTTTCGAACTGGCTCGTCGCTTTGACCGCTCAATGGGCTTCTTCTGGAATGCGACACATCAGCAAATCTACCGTGAACTCAATGGAATGCTGAAAAAAGGATGGATTTCGACATTAGAAGAGCAAGCGGCAAATAGCCGCAAAAAAACCTACCAGGTCGAACAGCTTGGAAGAATAGAGCTGGCCGCGTGGATCGAGCAGCAAAGTGAACCGGCACAATTACGGGATGACCTGATGGTCAGGTTAAGAGCCGAAGCCCAACTTGGCGGCAATACCATTTTGCCGGAACTGGAACGTCACTTATCCATCCATAAGGAAAAATTAAGCCTGTATCAAGCAATTCATGCTAAAGATTTTAAAGATAGCAAACCGACCAGCCGTGTACTGTTCATCCATAAAATGATTCTTGAACTTGGTATCATTACGGAAAGTGAATGGATAAAATGGCTGGAACAGATGATTCCCCAACTCAAAACATTTGAGGAAACCCCATAAACTGGAGCATAAAAATGCCGTTTTATACCATGTCTGATCAGGAAAAACTATTTGTAAGACGTGTTGGTGAAGGAGAACCGGTACTTGTCCTGTCCGGACTGGGTATGCAAAGCTGGCAATGGCTTCCATTTTTATTTGCCAACCGCAAACAATATGAATTTATTATTCCTGACTGGCGTGGCTTTGGGGGTTCAAAACATTGTGCTATTCCAGATCAGGATGCAATTTCCAGTCACTGGAATGATGTAAACACTCTGATCAAGCAGTTAAAACTTGATCAATTTATCCTGATGGGTTACTCCATGGGCGCTACAATCGCCATGCATGGTATGAAGCATGGACATCTGGGCGATAAACTGAAAGCTTACCTGCATATTGATCAAACCCCGAAGATTTCTGTCGATGATTCATGGCAATATGGCTTGTTCGGTCAAAAACACACGCAATTCAAAAGGCTTCTGCTCGATATTCAAACCCTGTTACTTGAATATAAACATGCGCAGAAACTAGAAGACCTACCCGGTGATGTCCGCTACAGGCTAGTCAGCTTATGGGGAGCATTTATTGAACTGCAAGGCAGCAATAGCTATAGTCCCAAGATTTTCAGGCTCGCTTTAAACCGGCCATTTTTACAAAAATATTTACTACCGATTCAACGGCTGGACTATTTGCTTTGGTACGTAGAAAACTATCTCAACCATGATGAAGATTACCGTGAGGCACTTCGCCAGCTAAATTGTCCTACCACCTTCTTTATTGGCCGTGAATCTACCCTTTATCCGGAAACAGGACAAACCCTGATTGCAAACAGCTTAACTAATGCAAAAACCGTATATTTTGAACATTCCGGACACACCCCGCTGATTACCGAACCAAGAAAATTCAGCCAAGAAATCGGCCAATTTCTGGCAGCTCAGACCATCCAGGCGGCTTAACCCGACCTGCATTAAAAAGCCAGTCTCAAGACTGGCTTTTTTCACTTAGCTGGTATGACGCATCTGTTCTGCAACATCCAATAAAACCTGTGCGGTCTTATCCCAACCCAGGCAACCATCTGTAACCGACTGGCCATACGTCATATCACAAGAAATTTTTTGGTTACCATCGACCAGATGACTCTCAAGCATGACACCACGGACTTTCGATTCAGCGCGCTCTGCAATAATTTGCTGCAAAACTTGTGGCTGTTTTAATGGATCTTTTGCACTATTGCCATGACTACAATCAATCACCAATGCAGGCAACTGCTTATGTTTGAAATGCATGGCCTGAATCGAAGCCAGATCATAATTGGACCCCTGATTTGAGCCACGTAAAATCAGGTGTGGCAAGGGATTGCCACTACTATGTAAAATTGCAGGCAAACCTTGCTGGGTCATCCCAAGGAATTGATGTCCGCTCATTGCAGACTGAATAGCATCTAACGCGATCTGAATTGAGCCATCGGTTCCATTTTTGAAGCCAATACTGTATGGCATATGACTGGCAATTTCACGGTGAATTTGCGATTCACTGGTCCGTGCGCCAATCGCGCCCCAGGCGAGCAGGTCATCAAAATAGCCCGTTGCCATAGGGCTTAAAATTTCACTGGCAATCGGCAAGCCTTTTTCAATCAGTTGCAAATACAAAGCACGAGACTTTTCCAGCCCCAGTTGTAAATCTGATGATCCATCTAGATTCGGATCATATAAAAAACCTTTCCAGCCCACTGTGGTTCGTGGTTTTTCAATATATGCACGCATGACAAGAAAAATCTGATCTTTCACTTGTTCTTGGAGTTGTTGTAGACGATCAGCATATTCGAGTACAGCAATAGGGTCATGAATGGAACATGGACCTGTAATCACCATTAGACGGTGATCCTGACCTGATAAAATATTTTGAATGGTTTGACGATGTCTTGAAATCTGCTGCGCTAAATTGGCAGACAAGGGATACTGCGCTTTGAGTTGTGTTGGCAAGCTAAGCATTGATTCTTTTATGTGCGTATGTGTTTGTGTCAAAGCAGTATTTAAAGCATTCATTTTCAATTCCTTTGGACTGGTCTTCATCGCAGTCCTTTTCATTTATTTGAGCAAGTGTGATCTAAGCGATGTTGATTTTTTTGCAAAGTAAAACCAGGTAATCTTGCTAAAATATGAATAGTTAAATGTATACATGTGATTTCTCCTAAAGTTTGTATTTGTTAAAGCATAAAAAAACCTGATCGGTGTTGCCGATCAGGTATTAACTGGTTGGGCAACCCTTTTTGCTGCCCGAAACGCATCAGGCAACGATTAATATTGCCAAAAATAAAAGTATGCGTTTGTGTTTACAGTATGCTTTAACATGGTTATTTCAAATATCTAAAAAACTGTGTCTAAGTATTAAATTACGCACTATTTCAGCATTTGACAAGCGTTTTTTATGTTTTTTTAATCTTAGGCTTCAAATTCTAAAATTTGACCTTGAGCAGTATTGTTCATACAATAGTCTAAAAATAAGCCAACCTGAGAACACGCCAATGAAGTAAGTCCTATTTTCATCATCAAAATCCATTTTTCTTTTGATGTGCAAAATAGACTTATCTGTCATTTAGCAATTTCTATTCTAAAATCATTCATATTTCTCTATTTTGCATATCCTGTTTATGAGGTTTGTTATGACCCAACAGGCATGTATTATTTCAAACTTATCACTTGAATTTGCTCAACATAAAATTTTTGACCAGCTCTCGTTCCAATTACCCCTGCATCATTTTTGCGGGTTAATCGGTCGTAATGGTCAAGGTAAATCACTCTTGATGTGCCTACTTCAGGGACAATCAACTGAACTTGCTTATTCAGGTCAAATTAACTGGCAATGTCCTCATCAATATCTTGCCCAGCTGGAGCGAATACAGGCAAAGACTATCGCACAAGCCCTCGATATTGAAGATATCTATGTCTGTTTTCAGAAAATCTGGCAAGGTACAGCTTCTTTTACAGACTATGACCGGGTTGAACTGCTCTGGCACTTACCCACCGAGTGGCAACAGCTTTTAGCAAGTGCAGGACTGCCCACCGAACTTGAGACACCGACGCAACATTTGAGTGAAGGTCAAAAAACCAAACTTGCACTTTGTCGTTTGTTTCTACTCAAAGATCATTATCTGTTACTGGATGAACCGAGCAACCATCTGGACGCTCAAGGTCGACAATGGTTAATCGAGCAAATGGCCCAACATCCGGCAGGTGGTTTAATCATTAGCCATGACCGGCAACTGCTGTCTCATGTAGATGGCATTTTTGCATTAAGCCAATTAGGCTTGGACTATTACGGTGGCAATTATGCACTCTATCAGCAGCAACATCAGTTACATGTCGAGGCATTATCACATGCAGTACAACACGAAAAGCGCGAGTTAAAACAGCTTAAAGAGCAACAACATCACAGCCAGATGAAAGCGCAAAAGCGTAAAAAAACAGGTGAAAAGTTAAAAGCTTCAGGTTCTCAAGCTCCTATCCTATTAGATGCCAAGAAAGAACAATCTGAGCAATCGCTTTCACACCTGCGCAAGCAACAGAGCAAACAGCTTGCAGATGCTAAAGATGAGCTGCAGCAAAAACAAACGCAACTGGAACACCTTAAATCCCAGTCTTTTGAGTTTACTCAAGCCACGGGTAAATCAGGTGAAATCTTACGTTGCCAGCAATTGCAGCTGGCTTACGCAAAGACAAAGCCTATTAATCTGGTGTTAATGGCTGACGAAAAATTGCATTTATGTGGCGAAAATGGTACGGGTAAATCCACTTTACTCAAAACCATTCAAGGCTTAATTCCTGCGTTTGCAGGCAAAATATATTGCAAAGCAGGTACTGTTTATCTGGACCAGAATCTTGCATTATTCAACCAAAATCTGTCTGCCGTTGAATATTTATGTGGTATAGATTCAAATCTGACCGAGCAACAGGCCCGTACCCTATTAGGTAGTCTACAGATCCGTAGAGATAAGGCACTGAGCCCCTTAATAAAATTGAGCGGTGGAGAACGTTTAAAAGTGGCATTGCTAGCCTTGAAACAGCAGGCAGTTGATTTGTTACTTCTGGATGAACCAGAGAATCATCTGGATATTGAATCTCGTGAGCTACTTGCACACGCCATACGTTCTTTTAATGGTGCAGTAATACTGGTGTCACATGATGAAACTTTTGTTAAGGAATGTGGAATCAACGATAGCTATTTACTAAGCTGATTTTTATGAGATTGAAATCAGCATGGTGAATACACACCATGCTGAGAGCTATTTAACGCACCAGGCCTTGTGGCTGTAAAATAATCAGACAGGCTCCACAAAGAACCACGACTCCACCTAAAATATCCCAACGTGTCAGCATCACCTGATCAACATAGCGTAACCACATCAAGGCTGTAAAAATGTAGACTCCCCCGTAAGCCGCATAGATACGGCCCGAAGCCGCCGGATGCAAGGTCAGCAACCAGACAAACACAGCAAGGCTTAACGCTGCAGGTACCCACAACCAATGTGATTTCCCCTGATTCAAAATCAGATAAGGAAAATAACAACCTAGAATTTCAGCAATTGCAGTAACGAAAAATAACCCAAATACTTTAAGTACTTGGGTTATTGAATAAGAAACTTCAAACATTAAGCAGGTTCAGCACTCGGGTTAATATGATCTTCAAAGACTTCCAGTTTTAAACCGACTTCCTCACCATTTTCTGTTTTTACAGAAACTGCAACGTTACCACCATGTTCGGCGAGCTCACCAAACAGGATCATTTCGGCAAGCGGCTTTTTCAGATGTTCCTGTATCAGACGTTGCATTGGGCGCGCACCCATGAGACGGTCATAACCATTCGCTGATAACCAGTCACGGGCACTTTGATCTACTTCAAGAACAACCTGCTTTTCATCAAGCTGTGCTTGCAGCTCGGTTAAGAATTTATCTACCACCGAATCGATAATGGTAGTTGGAAGTGCCTTGAATTGAATCACACCATCTAGACGGTTACGGAACTCTGGCGAGAATGCGCGTTTCATTGCATCCTGATTGTCGGCACTATGGTCTTGCTCGGTAAAGCCAATACTTGCACGAACAATACTTTCAGCTCCAACATTCGTCGTCAGCACAATAATTACATTTCTGAAATCAGACTTACGGCCATTGTTATCGGTCAAGGCTCCATGATCCATAACTTGCAATAACAGGTTAAATACATCCGGATGTGCCTTTTCAATCTCATCGAGTAACAGTACGCAATGTGGATTTTTATGGATTGCATCAGTGAGCAAACCACCCTGATCATAGCCCACATAACCCGGAGGTGCTCCGATCAGGCGGGAAACCGCATGACGCTCCATGTACTCGGACATATCGAAACGCACCAGCTCTACACCCAGCAGTTTTGCAAGCTGTTTTGTGACCTCGGTTTTACCAACACCGGTAGGACCAGCAAAAACAAAACTACCTACAGGTTTATCCGGTGCTTTTAAGCCCGCACGCGACAACTTGATTGCAGAGGCAAGCGCGGTAATCGCTTCATCCTGTCCAAACACCACACGTTTAAGATCACGTTCAAGATTTTCAAGTACAGACTTATCATCTTTAGAGACCGTTTTCGGTGGAATACGCGCAATTTTCGATACGATATCTTCAATATTTTCAACCGAAATCGTGCTTCCCTCGACTTCAGCTTTCAAACGGCGTTGTGCGCCTGCTTCATCAATTACGTCAATCGCCTTGTCTGGCAAGAAACGGTCATTGATAAATTTAGCTGACAACTCCACAGCAGCAACTAAAGCTTTATCGTCATACTCCACATGATGGAAATCTTCAAACTTGTTTTTCAAGCCACGTAAAATTTCTATCGTTTCATTAATGCTTGGTTCATTGACATCAATTTTCTGGAAACGACGGGACAAGGCATGATCTTTTTCAAAAACTTGACGGTATTCTTGAAATGTTGTCGAACCGATACAGCGCAAGGTACCATTTGCCAATGCAGGTTTGATTAAATTCGATGCATCCATGGTACTGCCCATGCTTGAGCCCGCGCCAATGATCATATGAATTTCATCAATGAACAAGATCGCATTCGGATTCTTTTTCAAGGCATTTAACAACTGTTTTAAACGCTTTTCAAAATCACCGCGATACTTGGTACCTGCAACCAGTGCACCAATATCCAGACTATAGACTTCGGCATTTGCCAGCGGTTTTGGCGCCTTGCCATTTACAATAAGCCAAGCCAGTCCTTCAGCAATCGAGGTTTTACCTACACCAGGATCACCGACTAAAAGAGGATTATTTTTACGGCGACGGCACAAGATTTGCGCTGCACGCTCAATTTCTTTTTCACGTCCGATCAAAGGATCGGTTTTACCCTTTTGTGCTTCCACATTGAGGTTAAGTGTATATTGTTCCAATGGACCCGCATTGGCAGAAGCGGCGTTTTCACCTTCAATATCTTCGACCTCTTCCTCAACCTGAATCTCATCTTTACGTGTACCATGAGATAAGTATTGAGTCAGGGTCAAACGGTTAATTTGATGACGTTTTAGCAAATATACGGCGAAGGAATCGCGCTCAGAGTACATGGCAACCAGAACATCTGCTCCCTCTACAGTACGGTCACCACCGCTCGACTGCACATGGAAAATGGCACGTTGCAAGATCCGGTCAAAACTCTCCGTCGGATGAGGAGCCTGTTCACTATTATCACCAAGTTTCGGGGTATGCTGCTCTACATATTCCTCTAGTTCTTTACGCAAGGTAACGATATCGGCACCGCATGCTTTTAATGCATTTACGGCAGAATCATTATCAAGTAAGGCAAGCAACAAATGTTCAACTGTCAGAAACTCATGTCTCTTTTGACGAGCCATGCTAACAGCCAAACGTAACGATACTTCTAATTGACGACTGAGCATGTAACCCCCTTATATCTTGGGCTCTATCAAAAAAAGAGCAATCTTTTAATGAAAAAGCAAATTATTAACTTGATCCGCCGAGCTTCTGTAATCGTGATTGAATATACGTCTACAAGCCTCTTTGCTTCATATTCTACTGTTAGCATTAGTTGAGTATATTGGTCAAGTTTCAAAACAAAGTATTGTTGTAAAAATCCAATTACAAAGTGATTAAAAACCACCTGATTGAGTAAATATTAATCAAAATAAAGAGGTTCGTTTAATAAATAACAAAATTCAATAATCAAAGAAAAATTTCAGATATTAAATATTCTTTATACTCATTAAACAAATCTCTTTCATTTTTTCGGTATCCAATAACAGCCAACAAGTGAAAACACTAAGCTTTGAGAAATATAAATAACTTTCAAAACAGATATCAACTTTTTTTAGCCATTACCCGATGCGCCAAAAGCCCTGCACTTTTTAACAATTTTGCCAGCACACGAGGGATGTCTGGTCATTCCAAACATCGCAGATGAGGCCATATATGGTGCAAGATGTTGTGCATGAGCAATATATTCTGCAAGGCGTTGCTTTTGTTAACGTCTGCACTCACAGCATATGAGCCATACATGGCGCAAGGTCTTGCGCTCGGAACAAAGCGTTACTTTTTCTTAACGCCTGTACTCGCAACATAGTTGCTCGTCTTGCGCAGCTAAAAAGCTTCGCTTTTCTTAACATCTGCACTCACAGCATATGAGCCATACATGGCGCAAGGTCTTGCGCAGCTAAAAAGCTTCGCTTTTCTTAACGCTGCTCAGGTTCAATCTGGCACAACAACGGATGACCTTGCGAACGGGCATAGTTATTGACCTGATTGGCCTTGGTTTCAGCAATATCCCGAGGATAAATGCCCGCGGTTCCCTTACCTTCGTAATGAACTGTGAGCATTACCTGACTTGCCTGATCAAAATCCATACCAAAATAACTTTGCAAGACTTCAATCACAAAGTCCATTGGTGTGTAATCATCATTCATTAAAACCACCGCATATAAAGGCGGACGCTTTAATTCAGGTGGGGCTGTCTGTACAACCACTTCACCCTCATGATCTTCTTGCGAATCACTTAAACGTGGATTTAAGTGCCAATCGACATACCCTGATTGATGAAAAGAATTTTTCACTTCACTTAAATTCATTTGACGCTTGTATCTTCGCATATCCGGTTCTTAATCTAAAAAATTATTGAGCATTCGCTTCAGCTTGAGGAATTTCTGACACAAAGGCAGAACTTACATCGACCGGCTTGCCACGTTGCCAGCTAAAACGTTTAATCACAGGTGTACCTGACCCGGTCAAACGCACTTCAATAAACTGAGGCGTAAAGCCTTTTGGCATGGTCCAGCGACCAGTTAAACGTTCAAAATCTTCAAAACTGAAGTTCTTGTCTTCCAGCGGTACAACAAGAATCTCGCTATCCTTGATTAAACGTAATTCGACTGTACCTGAAGCACGACGCTTGTTTGGACTGACCTGAACAAGATCAATCTGATATTCATATGCATTTTCAGGCAAGGTCTTAATTGCCATGTTCTGAATTGTTAAACTGACCCCGCCACGTTGTCTCAAGATTTCACGATAAATCGCATTCATCCCTTCAAACTGTGCCTTGTCGGCATTGGCCTGATTAACAGATTTGTACAAGTCATCGGCATTGCCCACAGCCATATCACGTTCCTGAACGGCCGCATTCAGACTCTTGCTGACGGCGTCCAGCGCAGTTTTCTGTTTCTGGACAACATCGACCAGTTGTTCAGCATCCGCATCGTAACCCACGACTGTCAAGCCCTGGCGGTGTCCGACCGTATAACCAAGCATAAAACTACTACCGATCAGAACAGTAGCACCAACAATTAAAGGTAAATTCGTTTTTAAAAACTTATTTTTTTCAACGGAACTGTCTGGTGAAGTAGTCGGTTCAACGTTTTCCATCATCATCTCTATCGTTATGATTTGCATCAAAGCACACATTAAAATCGAAATTTAAATGTGTGTGAAGTAAAAAAGCGTTTTTTATGGTAATAAACCAATACCTTCCAAGCCAGCAGCCTCATCGAAGCCGAACATGAGATTCATGTTTTGAATGGCCTGACCTGCTGCGCCTTTCACCAGATTATCTTGTGCGACCAATATAACCAGCTTGTTCGGCTGTGGACGGTAAAGTGCAATTCTCAGTTCATTCGCACCACGTACGCTGCGTGTTTCTGGTGAGCTATTGGCAGGCATCACATCTACAAATCGTTCATTTTTATAGAATTCTTCATATAATGCCTGCACGTCAGCTTGCTGGCCTTGCTCATTTAAATCTACATAGATAGTGCTCAACATACCACGAATCATCGGTACAAGATGAGGCACAAAAATCAGTTGGTCAAACTGGCCTTTCTGCCCAGAAATATTTTCAAGGGCTTCTACAATTTCCGGATGATGACGATGACCTGCTACACCATAGGCCTTGAAGTTATCGGCATTCTCACTATAAATCATCCCCAGACTTGCTTTACGGCCTGCTCCTGATACGCCGGACTTGGCATCAATGATAATGCTGTGCGGGTTAATCAGTGGTGAACTGGCTTTTAACAATGGTGCCAGACCAAGCTGTACCGTGGTTGGATAACAGCCCGGGTTACCGATCACTTTGGCCTGTTTGATTTTTTCACGATTTAGCTCTGTTAAGCCATAGACAGCTTCTTTTAAAATCGCAGGACAGCTATGTTGCATGCCATACCATTTTTCAAATTGCTGCAAATTCTGTAAACGAAAGTCAGCAGCCAGATCGATCACCTTTGTGCCAGCTGCAGTCAAAACTTCTGCATGCTGCATGGCAACGCCATGCGGAGTTGCGAAAAACACCACATCACATTGTTTAAGCTGGTCTAAATCAAGATCTGAAAACTCGAGTGTAGTATGTCCACGTAAACTCGGGAACATATCGGCAACACGCTTTCCTGCTTCTGTACGAGACGTGAGAATACGAACCTGAACTTTTGAATGTCTCAGCAACAGACGTAATAGTTCAACCCCTGTGTATCCAGTTCCACCAACAATACCAACAGAAATCACGTGTGACACCTCTCGCTTTCATTTAGGCCGCTAGTATGGCAGTTTGCCCATCTTTACACAATCTTCAAGTCACTCACTTTAAAGAAAAAGCAGGCGTTGTAGAGGTGGTATCCGGTTCATCTGGCCATATTTTGTGGCAGTCTGCACCTTGCGAGCCGCTCCGGTTTGCTGTTGCAAAAATGATTTCACCATTGGTCAATAAACACTATTGTTTCCACTCAATATTCGCATAGAATAAAAAAATATTGCGGTAATAATAAATTTCATGGATGCAAAATTTTGGAGAGCTGGAATGCCTTCTTTGAAACAAAAACAAAGATTAAATCATTATGTTTGCCTGGGTCTGGGTACCCTGCTGATGAGTGCGACCCTGGTCGGCTGTGGCAGTGGGGAAAGCGAAGCACGTACCCCGACTGAAGAACCGACGACTCCAACACCAGCTCCACGCAGCCTGCATGTCAAAGTTCCGGCCGAGATGCGCAATATCATTATCAAGATCTATGACAACACCGACAACAGTTTGGTATTAGAGCAGGCAGCCAATACCACAACAAATCTTCAGCTGACCCTGCCACCGAACATCCAGAACCGTATCTATCGTGTTGAATTATCAACCCAGCCCAATGCGCTCATTTATAATCCCTTGACTGGCCAATACGAAAACATAGCAACAACGTTAAATGCGCTAGTCGAAATTGACCTGAACTCCAATAGCACCAAGACTGCCTTTATCAATCCCCAGTCTGAAGCAGTGTATCAAAGAGCACTGGTTCGCTCCGGCTATCTTCCAAGCGATACCAAGGTTGACCCAACCGGGATTAGCAGCTTACACCTGAAACTGGCCAGCAATGATATAAACACAGCCTTATTAAGCGCTTTTAATCGTATTGATTTACCCAACCTTAGTCCGGCTTACACATTAAGCAGTTTCACGGCTCAGAATATTGCCACTCAGCCAGTACTTTATACCAGTGCTTTTTTCAGCTTTGGTTATATCCAGCAATGGGCCACCAGCTTTCCTCTGGATACATTTGCCAGATTTACACAAAATCTGGCCGTTGATTTAAGGGACGGACAACTGGATGCAAAAAAAATACGTGGAGACCAGACTGCTCTTGAGGCGCTTATTCCTCCGGCTCCTGAAAATGTCGATCCCGCTCAAAATACCCTTTTAAAAATAGCGGCAAATCAGAAAACCATTCGTGACCAATATGGCACCTCCCTAAAAGCAGCAACTTTGCAGCTGGCCAAAACCTATCAGCAGGATTCCATCAACCCGCAAGGCTATGCCTTATTACAACAAAAAATCTATGCCTTTGATCCGACGGTTGAGTCGAATGATTCTTTCCGTGTTTCCGGTGCAGGAGATTACCGTCGTGCAGTAGGCTTTGTAGATACAGCAGCAACCTGCAACGGCTCAGCTTATCCATGCAAACAAGGTATCACCGGCATTAATCTGGTCAATGTTAATTTGCCGTCAATCGACTATCTGGTGGGCCATTATCAGGACAGTAATGATTGTCAGCTCAATATCCGGGCCAATGGCGTGCTGGAACTGATCAAAGGTTCACAAAGTTATCGTTCAACGCTTGATGCAGACAGTACCGATAATTTATTGCAACTAGATCAGGCAACACACGAATACCTGTTAAATAGCAGCTCATCACAACCCACCAATCCTACTCTCCAGTATCATTTTATCCAGATCAGGATTAAGGCCAATCAGGTCATCAGCGCCAGTGCCGGCCTTGACCATCGTAAGGCTCCAGATCAACTGCAAAGCACACAATTACAATGTAATTTCTGAACCCCTTATCATGTATTCCGGCATTGAAATTCAGGTTTCAATGCCTTACCAGAATAAAATAAAGAAAATCAGAACAGCATTTTAACCAAAGCTTCACATTTGGTAATTACTATCAATTTCAACTAATATTCTGGTTGAAATTATATGAAACTCAAACCATTACTTTTACCGGCTCTCATTTCTTTGCTTGCTGCCTGTGGAAACGACAATGACAGTTCAGGCACATCTGTACAACCAAAACCGCAACCACCTACAACAACCCCTCCGGTAACCTCACCAAATCCACAACCCGGCGGGTTACTGGAACCCGGAGCTAAAGGTGACATTCGTGAGTTCGGTGGTGCAACACGATTAAAGCAAGAACGTACACAGGCCCTGAAAGATTCTTTGAATGATAAGAACGTAAAAAATATTATTCTGTTTATCGGGGATGGTACCAGTGATTCGGAGATCACGGCTGCCCGTAATTATGCAGAAGGCGCTGCCGGATACTTTAAAGGTCTGGATGTCCTCCCTTTTACTGGTAGCTATACAACTTATGCACTGGATAAAAATGGTGGAATTGACTATGTCACAGATTCGGCAGCTTCAGCCACGGCATGGTCTTCAGGCATTAAAACCTATAATAATGCCTTGGGATTAGATATTTATCAGAAGCATCATGCAACACTTCTCGAGCTTGCCAAGAAAGCAGGTTTTGCAACAGGAAATGTCACCACAACCGAGCTGCAAGACGCCACTCCTGCAGCGCAGGTCGCTCATATCAGTACCCGTAAATGTTATGGCCCGAATGAAACCACTACCCAGTGTCCGGAAAGCGCACTGGAAAATGGTGGCTTAGGTTCAATTACTGAACAGCTATTAACAACACGTGCTGACGTTACCCTCGGGGGCGGCAAAAAGACCTTCTATCAAACCATAAAAGCCGGCCCTTATCAGGGCAAGACATTGCTTGAACGAGCAAAGTCAGAAAACTACCGTATTGTTGAAGATCTCAATGCTCTAAAAGCTGTTGATCGCGCTGACCAGAACCAGCCTTTGCTTGGCTTGTTTGCAGAGGGCAACCTTCCTGTCATCTGGAGTGGGCCAGCCACACAGCTCAACGGGCATAAAAAAGAAGCAGAAAGCTGCCGGGACAACCCTGAATTTAATGCATCGACACCACGTCTGGCACAAATGACAGAAAAAGCAATTGAATTACTAAAACCAAATGCCAAAGGCTTCTTTTTACAGGTGGAAAGTGGCTCAATTGACAAGAAAAATCATGCTGCTGACCCATGTGGGCAGATTGGTGAAACCGTACAACTCGATGAGGCCATTCAGGTCGCATTAAAATTTGCCAAAGAACAAGGTGATACGCTGATTATCGTCACTGGTGATCATGCTCATACCAGCCAGATTATTCCTGTCAAGGGTGATAGCCCGGGTCAGACAGCAGCCCTTAAAACCAAAGATGGTGTCACTATGGCAATCAATTATGGTACTGCCCCTGCTGGCCAGAGTCAGCATCATACAGGTGCACAGGTTCGTACAGCAGCATACGGCCCGCGTGCTGCCAATGTTTCCGGGCTGCTTGACCAGACTGATTTATTCTTCATCATGAAAGATGCTTTAGGTATTAAATAAAATAGTTTTAAGGACAGCAGTCGTTGAAGGCTGCTGTCATTTACATGAAAGCGATCATGTTAAAATTCTTTCATTTATCCAGATGCTATACTCAAAATAATAATGCTATTTCACTTTATTCATGTCTTTAAAATATCAGATTCCGACCTTGCTGGTTTATTCCAGAGCCATACTCGGTTTTCTCATCGTCGCAGTGACTTTATTTCAACCTGAATTTTATCCGATCTATACCGTTATTTTTCTCACCCTTGGCCTGCTGACTGATATCTTTGATGGCATGCTTGCCAGACGGCTCGGGGTTTCCAATGAACGGTTACGGCGTCTCGATTCAAATATTGATCAGCTTTTTTTTATTTGCGCCATTGTTTCAATTTACTTGCAACAGCCAGTTTTCTTTCAGCAGCATCTCCTCCCCATCCTTGTGGTGATTGCATCTGAAATTGCGATTTATGTGGTCAGTTTCATTAAATTTCGCAAAGAAGTTGCCACCCATAGTCTGGGCGCAAAAATCTGGACTTTATTCTTGTTTGCACTGCTGGTACAAATTACTTTAACAGGACAATCTCACGTCCTGTTCTGGATTGTTTTCTGGCTGGGTATGATAACGCGTGCAGAAATCATAGCCATTATCCTTGTACTCAGGCACTGGCAGAATGATGTACCAAGCCTTAAACAGGCCTTACGAATCCGCAAAGGACTAAAGGTTCGGCATAACCGCTTTTTTAATGGTTAGCTCTTCTTGTAATACCAGGCAGGTAATTGAATTTGCTTCAGTTGCTGACGATGCACCTGATAATCAGGATCGTGTTTGGCCACTTCATTCCAGAATGCTGCACTATGATCAAAATGTCTGGTATGCGCCAATTCGTGCACGCATACCGCCCGGACATTATGTTCAGGCATGAGCACCAATGCAGCACTGAGCATAATGTCATGCTTGGAACTACAACTCCCCCAACGGGTTTTCGGATTTCTGATGCTACAGGATTGATAAGGAAGTCCTGTTTCCTGACTCACCTGATCCAGATAATCTGGTAAAAACTGCTTGGCATAGGCCATGACGGCTGCCTGCAATGCTTTTTCCGGCTCACTATCGCGTATCAGGATCATCTGTTGTTGCCAATCAAACCGAAAAATATAACGCTGTTGCTGTCGTATGATTTGAAAGGGTTGAGAATGAAAAAATAGTACGAGCTGCTCAGGGAAACTTGCAGACTGGCTAAACTGTTGCTGTTGCCTATTCCATGTTTCAAGCAACCATTGCTCAGACTGCTGCAAGAATTGCTGAATCTGCTTTTTGCTACAAAATAACGGAACAGTCAGGCGAATACCTGCCGGCTCGACACGCAAGCGCAAATTTCTTGCCCTTGCATGCCGAACCACTTTAATGCGGGGTAATAAGGTTTCTAAAGAAACGGCCTGCATTATTGTGCAGTACGCTCTTCGATCCCATTATTGGTTGCAACAATCGCAATACTGGCAGCATTGAGTGCAAAGATACCGTTCGTCACCACACCCGGAATATCGTTAATGGTTTTTTCCAGTTCGATTGCATTAAGAATGTTTAAGTTAAATACATCCAGAATTACGTTTCCATTATCTGTCACCACACCTTCACGGTAAACCGGATCACCGCCTAAAGCCACGATTTTACGTGCTACAGCAGAACGTGCCATTGGAATCACTTCAACAGGCAACGGAAAATCACGGCCTAACTGATCGACCCATTTTGAATCGTCAACAATACATACAAATTTCTTTGCAATCGATGCGACAATTTTTTCACGGGTTAATGCAGCACCACCACCTTTGATCATATGCATGTGACGGTCAATTTCATCTGCACCATCTACGTAGGCATCCAGACCGCCCACCGAGTTCATATCGACCACTTCAATACCAAGCTTCTGCAAGCGTTCAGCGGTTGCATTGGAACTGGCAACGGCAGCTTCTAATTGCAATTCAGGCAATAAATCAATCAAGAAATTAACGGTACTTCCTGTTCCTACGCCCAAAATGCCGCCTTTAGGCAAATGTTTCAAAGCTGCTTTTGCCGCAGCTTGTTTTTTTTCATCTTGGGTTGCATATAGACTCATGACTTCACTCAACTATTTTGACATTTGCTGCAAGAAAACAGCGCAAATGCACAGGGGTTTGCTACAATGATCGTCTATTTTAAACTGTTATAGGGAAGATGAACATGCTGTCTCGTGTGGTACGACAAATTTTACAGGCAACGGTTTATGATGTTGCAATTGAAACACCGCTTGAAGCAGCTCCACGAATTAGTCAAAAAATTAATAATAACATTCGATTTAAGCGTGAAGACTTGCAACCGGTCTTCTCTTTCAAGCTCCGCGGTGCCTATAACCGCATTAGCCAGCTACCTAAAGACCAGCTTGACCGTGGGGTCATCTGTGCATCAGCAGGCAACCATGCGCAAGGGGTTGCCCTGTCTGGAAAAAAATTAGGCATCCCGGCCATTATTGTCATGCCAAGCACGACACCGGATATCAAGGTACAGGCGGTTAAAAGCTTGGGTGGTCAGGTCGTTTTGCATGGTGACAGCTTTGACGTTGCCAATAAATACGCCAAACAACGTGCGGAAACCGAGGGTCTGGTCTTTATTCCACCTTATGACGATGAACTGGTTATTGCTGGTCAAGGGACCATTGCCAACGAATTATTACGCCAATGGCGCGATGTAGAATATGTATTTGTCGCAGTTGGCGGCGGCGGGCTGATTGCCGGTGTGGCCGCCTATCTGGGTGAAGTGGCACCACACGTCAAGGTCATTGGGGTTGAATATGAAGAATCTGCCTGTCTAAAAGCAGCACTTGAGAGCAATGAACGTGTTGTATTACCACATGTCGGCCTCTTTGCCGATGGTACAGCGGTTGCTCAGATTGGCGAGTTACCTTTTGATATTATCCGTTTACGCAAATCAGATAACTCGGGCCCGATTGTAGACCCTGATATTGTTACGGTAAATACCGATGAAATCTGCGCTGCAATTAAAGACACCTTTGATGAAAACCGCAGCATTGTTGAGCCATCAGGTGCCATGGCTCTGGCCGGAATCAAGAAATATGTTGCAACCCATCATCTGACCGGTAAAAACATGGTCTCGATTGTATGTGGCGCCAACATGAACTTTGACCGTTTACGCTATATTGCTGAACGTACCGAGCTGGGTGAACGCCGTGAAGCCATTTATGCCGTGACCATTCCAGAACAAAAAGGTGCGTTTCTCAATTTCTGCCGGGCACTTCAAGGCCGTAATATTACTGAATTTAACTATCGTGCCAGCTCAAGCAATCTGGCTCAGGTCTTTGTCGGCATTAGCCTCAAAGGTGGCGAAACTGAACGCCATGAAATTCATAATATGTTGAAACAGCAATATGAAGTCGATGATCTGTCTGATGATGAAGTTGCAAAACTGCATATCCGTTATCTGATTGGCGGTCATGCCAATATTGAAAATGAGCGTCTGTTCCGGGTTGAGTTTCCAGAACGCCCTGGTGCTCTACTGACCTTCCTTGAGCGCCTAGGCCCAACCCATAACATTACCCTGTTCCATTACCGTAACCACGGTGCAGCAGAAGGCCGTGTACTGGTCGGACTGGAAGCCACGGATGCCAAACAGAACCCGGATGGTCTGATTGAAACATTAGAGCAGATTACTTATCCATATGCTGAAATCAGCAACAATATTGGTTATAAGCGCTTTTTAAAATAAGCTGTTCACCCTCTCTTTTCAGGTTTCCCTCCACTGTGAGGGCAACCTGTACAAACAACCATGTACAATAAATTCATTTCTGCGATTTATTCAACACGTGTCTCAGGAAACTCTGATCAGTGTACTAAAGGTTGTTCCGGCAAGTGTCACCACAAAAGCCCGTCTAGTTGAAAGCTCATCCTTAAATTGAAGCAGAACCTGGCAAAATCCGACCAGGATAATTATTTTTCAAAAGGTTTAAGAAACATTTAAAGCAAACTATGGTGTCTTGATTTTTATCAGTCCCGGCAGTTACTTTTAGAAGCGACAACACAAAATCATTACAAACAGAAAAATTATTCCATCTTAAAATGCATAAAAAGACATTTTTATCATTTAGTTAAGGACAGTTATGGCACAGTTTGCAGTCATTGGTTTAGGTAGTTTCGGGGCAACTGTTGCGCTAGAGCTGACCAAACTCAATCATGATGTCATCGGAATTGATACCATTAAACGCAATGTAGAAAATCTGGCTGATCGCATTACACATGCTGTTATTGCCGACGCAACAGATGAACATGTGCTGGAAGAACTGAATATACAAAATTGCGATGCTGTGGTCGTGGCAATCGGGGAAGATATTGAAGCCAGCATCCTGTGTGTACTCAACCTGAAAAATCTAGGTGTCGAAAAAATTCTGGTCAAGGCCAAAACCAAGGCACATCACACCATCCTTTCCCATTTAAATGTCAGCAAGATTATTCACCCTGAAGAAGACATGGGTGTGCGTGTTGCACAGGCACTAAACTACCCAATGGTAAGCCGCTATATGTCGCTGGATGATGATCATTACATCGTCAAGGTTCCAGTCAATGAAAAGCTGAACAATGTCAATCTGTCCGGGATTTTAAAGCAGGAACCCAATATCAAGCTGTTATTGCTAAAACGCCAGCAACAGATTTTCTATGAAACGGATAGTCATTTTACCTTGCAAACAGATGATGTGCTGATTCTGGAAGGTTCGCTTGGCCACCTCAGAAAACTTTCAGGATGTTTTGCATAATATGGCTTTAAAAATAAACTCCCAGAAAATTTTTAACCTGAGTCCGCCATCTTTACTGGCAATCGGTTTTTTAAGTTTTATTGCCATTGGCACATTATTACTCAAACTCCCGATTGCCAATAAAGGCAACTTGAGCTGGATGGATGCCTTATTTACCGCAACATCAGCGGTAACCATTACCGGCTTGTCCGTAGTCAATCTAAATGAGTCATTCAATCATTTTGGGCAGTTTATTATCCTGTTATTGATCCAGTCCGGTGGTCTGGGTTTTATGACCTTTGCCATACTGGCAGCGTTAAGCCTGGCACCCAAGTTAGGTCTTAAACAGCAAATGATGGCACAAGATAGCCTCGGTCAAACCAGCCTGTCTAAAGTGACCTTTGTGGCAAAAGGTGTAGTGCTCTACACCCTGTTCTTTGAACTGATTGGTGTTGTGATCTTAACCACTTCATTTGCACCAATTTATGGATTTGCCCGGGGGCTTTACTACGCGATCTTCTACAGTATCTCGGCCTTTAACAATGCCGGATTTTCATTATTCGACAACAGCCTGATCAATTTTCAGGGACATTATCTGATCTGCTTAACCATTAGCCTGCTCTATACCTTAGGTGGAATCGGGTTTCTGGTTCTGATCGATGTTAAACAGAATAAACGCTGGAGCAAACTGACACCCAACAGCAAACTGATCCTGAGTACAATTGCCATCTTAAATCTGGTTGCATTTGTACTGATCTGGCTGCTGGAATCGAACAACCCCTTAACCCTGGGTTCAATGAGTCTGGGCGAACAAGCCATGAATGCATGGTTTCAAGCCACCGTTCCGCGTTCTTCCGGCTTTAACACCATCAATACAGGGGCAATGGAACATAGCACAGCATTACTGACCATGTTATTGATGTTTATCGGCGGTGGTTCACTCAGTACCGCAGGCGGCATTAAGGTTGGTACCTTTGTGATCCTGCTGCTCTGTGTACTCTCTTTTTTACGGCGTAATGAAGAAATCCGGATCTTTAACCATTCTGTTTCTGCAGAAACCACCTATAAGGCTCTGGCTGTCACCGCAATTACCGGTATGCTGGTGTTTGTAGGCTGCTTTATTATTTTACTGCTGGAACCCAAACTTGATGTGATGGACTTAATGTTTGAGGTGGTGTCTGCCGCCTGTACGGTTGGCCTCTCACGTGGCGCAACCGGACAATTGCATGACGGCAGTTTGTTTGTCCTGAGTGTGTTGATGTTTACTGGCCGGCTCGGACCGTTAACCCTTGCCTACCTGATTGCGACCCCGAAAAAGAGCCGCCTCAAACATGCTAATGCCAATATTCAGATTGGATAAGTCTGCGCTGGCTGATCAATCACAATCACTTGCTGGCAGATACCATCTGCCTGACGCTGTCGCTCGAATACGGCTTTCGGCATAACCTCAAAATGATCACAGAAACTAATCTCCTGATCATCAATTGAATAGATCAGGGATTGGTTTCCCATACCTTGCAAAGTGTCATAAAACACGATCACAAATTTGCCGCTCTCAAAAGCCTGTTGTATCTCGGCATAAGTTAAAGCAGCCAGAACAGGAAGCTGGAGACGTTCAGCCTCCAGAAAAATGTGCTTTTCCTTGTAATCCATATCCGGATCAGGTGCGGTATGGAACGAGACCTCATAACCCAGTTTTTTCATTGCGACAGCCAGCGCAATGGTAAAAGTTCCTTCGTTGCGATCATGACGGCATAACCGGATCAGGTCAGCAATATCAATGTGGGTCTGATATTGCTTCAAGATCAGCCACAGCGCAAACACGCCACAATTGGCTTCAAGCTGCAATAATGGTTCTGGAATATGCAAACTCATTTAATACCAGTTCATCAATGAGACGCCCAAACCTGCATAGGTCGCACGATGATTATAATCAATCAGGCTTTCACCATAGCCATCAAATAGTTGCAAATGACCACGTAACTTGCCTGTGATCGGGAATGCCCAGTCAAACTGTACTGCACCATGTGAACGGTCGCCACCTTTTAATGAATGACGCAGCATGAGTGAAAAGTCATTATCACCCTTGCGGTAAAATGCAGTTAAATCACCACGGCCGACATAATCCTTAATATCCGGGTTATTGTCATCTTTGGCATCTTCCTCTACCCGGTACCATGGACGAAGCATTAATGCGAAGTTATCTTTTTCAAACCCCAAATTAAAAATTACACGGTTCCAGCTACGTGATAACGGGTCAGAACGTCCATTGGACTGATGATTGAGCGTTACCCCGAGCAAACGGGCGTTCAAACCCAGAATTTCATAATTGGTCCTGAACATGAGGCTTGCCTCAGGCTCATAGTTGGTTTCACGGAAAGGTCGTGACTCGGCCGAGTTATACACCTGCCAGCGTGAAGACTGGGTATAGCCTAACCACAGGTCTCCGTTATTGCCAAAAATGTTTTCCCAAGCCTTGGTCTTGAAAGAAATCTGGAATTTGGCTTCACTTGAAGTCAGGTCCTGCTTTTCTTTCACTGTATTTTCAGGATTCGGGCTACTCGGAAACTCGTTTTTATCACTGGTCCAGAAGACTGGCAGTAAATACACAGGTTGGTAGGCACGGATATTCCACACCCCTAACTTGCTATCTTCCGATAATTCCCAGCGGCGATCAAGCAAAGAGACATTCGGGTCAAATTTTGGTGCAGCCCCTAGAAGATGCAGATCACTCACCTTTTGAACCACTTTTTCTTTTAACGATTCCGGTTGAGGTTTTTCCGCATTGGATCGTAGCGGTGCAGCCGCAGCCATTGCCGGTTCAGGTGCCTGTACTGGTGACGGCATTACCGTCGTTGCCTTATTAAACAGACTATCGTAGCAAGCCAGACGTTCTGCATTTGAGGCCAGAGCCACACATGCATCTACGGTGGCCGGGCTAGCCGGGGCGGTCACTTGTGCATGTGCCAACGACGTAGTGAAACCGAGTATCGACAAGATACTCAGCTCCAGATAACTACGTTCAAAAGATTTGAACGCCATAGAATACTCCATTGTTCTTTTAATTAACCTGCTTGATGCTGAATCCAAGTTTCTGCAATTCTTCACGTTTTGCAAATGGTGCTACCACTGCTTTTACCGGCTTTTGGGCCAGTAAATACTGTTTGGCAACCCGTTGTAAATCGTCCAGCTTCACGTTTAACAGACGTTCACGTAAAACCTTACGGAATTTTGGTGTACGTGCATGCAGCAATGCATAACAGGCTGTAATTGCTTCGCCAGCCGGTGAGCCCGGTTTGTCCATACTTGCCACCAGGCCAAGAATGGCTTCTTCAAGCTGATGAGGCTGCTGCTCGGTATGTAATAACCATTGCACACTCGCCTCAAAATCATTGAAGGTTTCTGCCAGACGCGGATCACGATAGCTATAGAAACGGAACGAACATGCATTACCATCATAGCTTGCGCCCCCGCCATACGCACCACCTTTTTCGCGAATGGCACTATGCAGGAAACCATTGCGCAAATAGGCGGCCAAGACCATCAGAGGTGCTGCATCTGGATGTGCCACATCCACAGCCTGATAAGCAGACGCACAGAATTGTACATTGGCCTGAATCAACCAGGCTTCATCATCTGACGTATTGACCTGTTCAACCCGGGTTAACTGAACAGGTGTCTGATCTACCGCTAGCTTGTCCCAGACCTGCTGGATTTCTTCAATCAGACGGTCAGACTGATGTTCTTCACATACCAGCAAGAATTGTTTAGGCGCTTGTAGCAACTTGCGGTGAATCGCCTGTAATTCAGTGATCAATGCCTGATAAGCAGTATCATCCTGATCAATTTTGGCAACCAGATCGCTGAGCCAGTTTAATGCACCCAAGCCTGTATTGTGATAATCACGGCGTGCAAGGGCACTCATTTGGCGAGAGGCAGCCTGCATCGCATAGCTATGACCAGAACCGGACAAACGTGACTGCCAGCGGGTTTTACGTTGTTGCAGTAATTCAATAATGCGATCTTTCTCATCGAAACGCAGCTGCTCAAAAGCAAGTTTTAGCAACTGGATTGCATCCAGCTTTTGAGTCAGTGACTTGGTGGTTAACGTCAGCCATGCACTGATCCGGTCTTTGTCATCGACCTTGCTACGCAAAGACGCTCCCATTCCCAGCCCGCCACTGACTGCTGTCTGGATTTGCTGGAATTCAAGATAGTCATATTCACCGGCACCGACTTCACCCATCAGGATTGAAAGCAGATTAAAATAAGGTGACTGCACGATTTCATCAGGAATCTGAATCAATACTTGCTGGTAGTAAATCCCGTTGGTTCCCGCATGATACAGGTTTAACGGCGTATCCAGACCATTACAGATAATTTCACGCAGCTGGCCCTGAACGATCTGTAACTCGGCAGGTATATCTTCCAGTCCGACTTTTGGCAATAACTCAAGATTATCCGGGGTATCCTGACGCTGCTTCAAGGCGGCCGTTTTTTCCTGAATCTCGACTTTTTGTGCTTCGGTTAAACTGGCAGTAATCTCGGCCAGACGTGCCTGTTCGGCCTGTTGCTCTTTAGCCGATTTGGTTGCATCAGGCACTAAAGTCATCTGTACACGATGCGGATTGTCCAGCAAATAGGTCTGGATCAGACCAGATAACCACATCGGGTCTTTGAGTTCATCCTTGACCTGTTCAATTGCCGAATCGACATCCCAGACATGCACAGGATCGTTATGATGAATTGCACTACTCAGGCCATTTAAAATCAGGCTCAGGCCATACGGTGTGCCATCGCCATTAATTTCACGCTGATGAAGCTCGATCTGATGAAGAATTGCGTCAACCAACTCACGATCAACCGGCTTGGACGCAACGTCTTTGAGGATGTTCAACACCCCTGTTTTAAAGCTTTCTGCATGTTCTGCATTAGAGCCTTGCACGCCACAGTAGAACGTCATCTCGAAGTTGCTGTCATCCACTCCCATTAATGGGCCTGTTGATTGCGCATAGCCACAGGTTTCCAGATAATGACGCAATGGTGAAGCCGAGTTTTCCAGCAAGATTCCTTCCACCAGACGCATGCCCAGACGTAATTTAATATCGCTGGTTTCTGGTAATAGCCATGACATGACATGATAGGTTTTGTCTTTAAGGTCTTCACTATCAACCGCATAGCTCTCAGTCACCTCAACCGGAGCTGTCAGGCGTTTCTCAGGTTTTGAGTATAAAGTGGTGCCTTGAGAAAACTTGTGTAATGCCAGCGTCTCAAACTGTTCTTGCAGGTCATAGGCACTTTGGTTACCAAAGGTCATAAACACCGCATTACTTGGGTGATAATGGGTTTTATAGAAATCGACCAGTTGCTCATAGCTTAAATCTGGAATGTCTTTTGGGTCACCGCCAGAGTTATAGTGATAGGTTGTTTCAGGGAATAAATGATGCGCCAGCTGATGATAAAGCTGATCTGTTGGCGAGCTCATCGCACCTTTCATTTCATTGAAAACCACACCTTTATAAACAGCCTGATCATTTTCCAGCTCAATACGAATCCCTTCCTGAGCAAAATCTAAAGGATTGAGATTCGCTGCAAAAGCGGCGTCCAGATATACCGACAACAAGTTCTGAAAATCTTTTTTGTTTTGGGTCGCAAATGGATAGGCAGTCCAGTCAGCTGCGGTAAAAGCATTCATGAAAGTATTCAGTGAACGACGGATCATCAGGAAAAACGGGTCCCGTACCGGAAATTTCTCAGAACCGCACAAGGCGGTATGTTCCAGAATATGTGCCGTTCCTTTTGAATCCATTGGCTGGGTTCTAAATGCCACCAGAAAAACATTTTCATCATGATTGGTCGCCAGATGATAGTGAACTGCACCTGTCACTTTATGCTTATATTCTGAAACTTGAATATCGAGTGCTTCTACATGGTGTTGACGTACTAGCTGAAACGCGGGATGAATAGTTTGAGTAATGCTTTCAGTAACATCTACAGTCATGTGATCTCCAGTTTATCTCTATTAAATCATTACGATTGATTATAGAGAGTCTACCGAAGAATACGTATCGATATCCATGCAAATTACTCAATTTTTGTAGAAAAATGCAGCGGCCAGACTTGGTACAGTCGTTTAAAAATTTTTCCATAAATGACAATGAACCTGCTTTACAGCAACAAGCCATAATCATTTCGGGCAGAGTCTGTAATTTCTCTCGCATTCAGGTAGTACTCTCCAGTTGCTGTATAACTCTGGTTTTTAAAATAAATAAAATGAATTTCTTTCAACAAACTATTGTAATCCTGAGCATTGGTGTAAACTTTGCTTTTTGATTTTTACTGTGATGACAAACATGGCAACTGTTGATCTTTTTGCAATTGGTAATGCACTCATTGACCAGGAATTTAAAGTTTCTAATGAGTTTTTAATAGAACAAGCTTTGCAAAAAGGAACCATGCAGTTGGCAGACGGCGAGACACAGGCAAGCTTATACCAAAAACTACAGGCCACCCAAAGCTATAAAGGTCAAGCCAGTGGCGGTTCAGCAGCGAATACCAGCGTTGCATTTAGCGCATTGGGTGGCAGTGCATTTTATGGTTGCCGTGTAGGAAATGACGATCTGGGCTCCATCTACCTATCTGGCTTAAATGAAGCTGGTATCAACACGGCGACCCGGTCAATCAGTGAAGGCGTAACAGGCACCTGTATGGTTCTGATTAGTCCGGACTCTGAACGTACCATGCAAACGTATCTCGGTATCACGGCAGAACTGACTGCCGAGCAGATCGACTTCGAGCCGTTAAAGACAGCGAAATGGCTATATATTGAAGGTTATTTGTCAACAAGCGATACTGCCCGTGTCGCAGTTAAACAGGCACGTGAGCTGGCTAAAGCACATGGTGTTAAAGTCGCACTTTCCTTGTCTGACCCGGCAATGGTGCAATATGCACGTCAAGGTCTGGAAGAACTTCTTGATAATGGTGTCGACTTGCTGTTCTGTAACGAACAGGAAGCCCTGATGTTCACCAATACAGACAATCTTGATGCAGCCATTGAAATGCTGAAATTAAAAAACCAGCACATTGTGATTACCCAGGGCGCCAAAGGCGCAGTCATTGTAGATGCAGCTCATCAGTTCCATGTCAATGGACGTGCAGTTGAAGCGGTAGATACCAATGGTGCTGGTGATGCATTTGCTGGTGCATTTTTATATGCAATTAATGCAGGTTTAAGCTTGGAAGCAGCAGCTCAACTTGCTATTTTAATCTCTAGCGAAGTTGTTGCACAATTTGGCCCGCGTTTAAGCGTGGAAAATTATGCAGAGCTTTTGCAACAATTTAAAAAAGCTCAACAGGAATGTGCTTAACATGGAAAAGATTTGCATGACTGAAGAAGTCCCTGAACGTGAGTCTCGTGCCTATGACACGATGAAAGGGACAACCATCTTTATTACACAAAAAGATGGCAGCTTTTATGCCTACCAGAATGTTTGCCCGCATTTGCAAACAGAGCTCGAGTTTTTGGAAAACCAGTTTCTCGATCAGGACCGTGAGTACATCCAATGCTCTACCCATGGCGCGCTATTTTCCGTTGAAACTGGCGAATGTATTTCCGGGCCATGTCTGGGTGAATTTCTTGAGAAAGTCAATCTGGAAGTCCATTCCGATGGCGGTATCTATATAGATTGATGCTTAAATCATGAATTCTGCAATGACCGAGTTTTTCCTGAATTATTACCTTATGCCATTTCATATGAGCGTAGTGGCTTTAATTGTACTCAGCATTGCAGAAACCATTGGTATTTTTATTGGTTTGCGTCCAAGCCAGCTGGTCAAGAAACTGGCACCAGAATGGTTACTGAACTCACCTTTGCTTGATGTAAAATTTTCCAAATACCTGATTTTTGTTTTCTTGCTTATTAACTTTAGTTTTGCAGGCTACTTTCTGGAACTGTCCTTCTTTGCCCTGCAACACTACTTTATTTCACCTTATTATCTGTTTGTCCCAGCCCTGATCATCGATATCTTCTTTACGGTCTTTATGATCCACTGTCTGGATCAGGTGATTAAACCCAAAGTAACACATACCCATACCAATCTGGTGGGCCGTCTGGCGACAATCTCCACAGGCAATGCCCGTCCCGGTTTCTCGGCACAGGCACGGGTCCGGGATGAATTTGGGCAGCTGTATTATGTGCAGGTTGAACCCGAGTATGGCGAACTCGAGTTGCAGTCACAAGTGTTACTGATTAGCCAGAAATCAAATTCACACTATCTTGCAAAAAAGATTTCCCTTTCAAACAACCTGTTTACCCCCGACTAAAAGTCTTGAAATTACGGTTAACCCGATCTTTAAGCTCAAACCAAACACAATGTTACAAAAGTACACAATAAAAAGTTTAAATTTATACCTTTCTTTTTTAATTCATTCGTGATCTAGAAATTCTAAAAAACATAAAAGTGAAGTTGATCACATTTTTTCAAATAAACTCTACCTATACACTAGGTTTTGCAGATGTTACATTGTAAAAATATTTTAAATATGTAACCAAAATGATAAGCCACTGTATATATTATAGATTTTATATTCATACTATTTTAGTGGGTTTAACTTTTATTTAAATTATTTTAAAACCAAGCTTTTTAATCAGATTTTAAATTATATATACAACTGTTTTAATCAGGTTTTAAAATAAAATCATATTATTTTAGTAGGATTAAAAAATTATTTTTAAAATTTTCACAAAATAAAAATAAGATATTGTTTTTAAAACATTATTTATTATTAATTATTTTAAAAACCCTAAAGGTTTATTTTTAATGGTTTTTATTTAATAATGTTTTACATCTTTAAAAAATGTGTATGAGGCTAAGTTCTATGAACACAAGTTCTCACGATCCAAATCGGCGGCTCATCCGAGAAATCACGATTATTCTTATTATTAAAGTTGCACTTCTCATGGTGATTAAACACATCTGGTTTGATGCGCCAACGATTCCCAAAGATTTTAACAATGAAGTTGCCGAGCGCATTGCTGGTGACATGTCTAAAACTCAGGAGACACGTTGATGATTTCTGAAAGCGTGGTCGATCTTTCGCGGTTCCAATTTGCAATGACCGCAATGTATCACTTTCTTTTCGTCCCCCTCACTCTAGGTCTGGCTTTTATTCTTGCCATCATGGAAACCACGTATGTGATTTCCGGTAAGGAAATCTATAAGGACATGACCAAATTTTGGGGAAAACTCTTCGGGATTAACTTTGCCTTAGGTGTAACCACAGGTTTAACCATGGAGTTCCAGTTTGGAACCAACTGGGCCTATTACTCCCATTACGTAGGTGACATCTTTGGTGCTCCGCTGGCAATTGAAGGTTTGATGGCTTTCTTCCTGGAATCTACTTTTATCGGTCTATTCTTCTTTGGCTGGGACCGGCTATCCAAAGTTCAGCATTTGGGGGTAACCTGGCTGGTAGCGATTGGCTCGAATATGTCAGCCTTATGGATTCTGATTGCCAATGGCTGGATGCAAAACCCGGTCGGGGCTGCATTTAACTACGAAACCATGCGAATGGAACTGGTTGACTTTGGTGCACTGATTTTTAACCCGGTAGCTCAGGTCAAGTTTGTACACACCGTCTCTGCCGGCTATGTCACTGGAGCCATCTTTGTTCTTGCCATTTCCAGCTATTACCTGTTGAAAAAACGTGACTTACCGTTTGCACGTCGCTCATTCGCCATCGCTGCAATCTTCGGTTTGGCATCAACGTTATCTGTGATTTTACTGGGTGACGAGTCTGGTTATGAACTCGGTGATGTTCAAAAAACCAAACTTGCCGCAATTGAAGCAGAATGGCATACCGAACCTGCACCTGCTGCATTTACCTTATTTGGTCTCCCAAACCAGCAGGAAATGCGTACCGATTATGCGATCAAGATTCCTTATGTGATGGGCATTATTGCCACTCGCTCTACCGACAAGGAAGTCACTGGTCTGCGTGACCTGATGAAACAGCATGAACTACGTATCCGTAATGGTATGGTGGCTTATAGCGAACTTGAAAAACTCCGTGCGGGTGACCGTTCTCCAGACTTATTGGCTTCATTTGAGAAAAATCAGAAAGACTTGGGTTATGGTCTGTTATTGAAAAAATATTCTCCAAATGTAGTTGATGCAACTGAAGAACATATCCAAGCCGCGACCAAAGACACCATTCCAAATGTCGCAGCCCTGTTCTTCTCATTCCGTGCCATGGTAGCTGCCGGCTTCCTGATGCTATTACTGTTCCTTCTTGCAACCTGGTCAGTGGCAAAACGTAATGCCGAAGATAAGCCGTGGTTACTCAAATTTGCGTTGTTTGCTCTCCCACTCCCATGGATTGCAGCACAAACAGGCTGGTATGTTGCTGAAGGCGGCCGTCAACCGTGGTCAATTGGTGAAATCCTGCCAACACACCTGTCTGCATCAAGCATCAGTACAGGCGATGTATGGGGTTCGATTATTGCACTTGCAGCGTTCTATACCGTACTGCTGATTATTGAAATGTACTTGATGATCAAGTTTGCCCGTTTAGGTCCAAGTTCTTTGCATACCGGTAAATATCACTTCGAAAAACTTGAAGCAAAAGCCGGGGAGGCTCAGTCATGATCGAATATGAACTGCTGAAAATAATCTGGTGGGTCCTGGTCGGTGTTTTACTGATCGGCTTTGCCCTCACCGATGGTTTTGATATGGGCTCAATGGCAATTATGCCATTTGTAGGTAAAACCGATTCTGAACGCCGTGCTGCCATCAATACCATTGCTCCGCACTGGGATGGTAACCAGGTCTGGTTCATTACCGCTGGTGGCGCCTTGTTTGCAGCCTGGCCAATGGTCTATGCCGTTGCCTTCTCAGGCATGTACTGGGCCTTGCTGCTGGTTCTGTTCGCCTTGTTCCTGCGTCCCGTCGGCTTTGACTATCGTTCCAAATTAGAAAACACCCAATGGCGTAATTCATGGGACTGGGGCTTATGTATCGGCGGTGCTGTTCCGGCACTGGTATTTGGCGTGGCATTCGGCAACTTGTTCCTTGGCGTCCCTTTTAGTCTGGATGAAACCTTACGTTCACAATATACCGGCAGCTTCTTTGCACTGCTTAATCCATTTGCACTGATCTGCGGTATTGTCAGCTTGTCCATGTTAGCTGCCCACGGAGGTGCCTGGCTGATGTTACGTACCGATGGCAATTTGCATAACCGCTCTGCCAAGGCAACACAGATCATGGCAATCGTATTCCTTGTATGCTTCTTGGCTGCAGGTGCGTGGTTATGGTTCGGGAATATTTCCGGATATAGTTATGCTGCCGCTGTAGATACCAATGCTACATTGAACCCGCTTGCAAAAGAGGTCGTGACCAATGCCAATCATGGCTGGTTAAACAACTATGCCACCTATCCGGTTACCATGGCTGCACCTGTCGTTGCAATTCTTGGTGCCTTACTGGTAATTGTCAGTGCCGCCAAACAAAAGGCAGCTGCAAGTTTTGCAGGTACCAGCTTAATGATTGTCGGTGCAATCTTGACTGCCGGTTTTGCATTGTTCCCGTTCTTGCTACCCTCAAGCATTGATCCAGTATCAAGCCTGACCATGTGGGACGCTGTTTCCAGCCATAAAACCCTGGGAGTAATGACAGTTGCAGCATGTATCTTCGTTCCTATCATTTTGATCTACACCTCTTGGTCGTATTACAAAATGTGGGGTGTCATCACCAACAAGCACATTGAAGAAAATTCACATAGTTTGTATTAATCAGGAGATGTGACATGTGGTATTTTGCATGGATTCTAGGCATTTTGATGGCATGTTTTGCAGGTGTACTCAGTGCACTATATATCGAGCACCATCAAAATTTAGATGAGGAATAACAAAATGGCTGAAGCAATGACAACACCGAAGAATCGTAAGGCTCAAGTACTTGCAATGACCATTTCGTTTATGTTGGCATTGCCCCTTGCTGCTATTTTACTGGTACATCCTTCACTAATGCTGGATGCAAACGGACATTACAATCATAGTCTGCTGATGCTGGTCATGATCGGGATTTCCGGAGGCTTCATATACGGAGTCGGATTTATACCCAGATTCTGGTTATGGAAATGGCTGTTTAGCCCACTGATCGCCTGGCCTTTGATGCTTCTAGGCTACTTTATCTGGTTAGGTCAATAAGTCATTTTCACAACCCTAATACTTAAAAAGGTGATCTGATCAGATCACCTTTTTTTAATGACGGCTTTAATCCGTTGCATGACCACCACCTATCACGATCTGCTTTATTTTTGAAATTTCATGAAGTTTATAACACTAGGCTTTAATTTCACCCAAATTTAAATAATAATAATTATCATTAAGATTTACACATGGATATATAAATGACTTTAAAACTATTTGGAATTATTGTTTCCGTCCTCTCATGCATGAGTATTTATCTTAGCCATCCCAACCAGATTTCCTTGCAAACCTCACTGGGACAGTTTTTTTATTATGCAGGCATCATGGGTTTACTGTGCGGTTTAAGCCTGCTGGTTTATGCACTTCCGTTACTTGTAGCTATCCTGATCTGGCTTGCAATCGCAATACTGGTCTGGTCTTTTGTACCCCTGCTTATGCTGATGAAAAGGTCAAACCTAAAATGAAGATACTAAAACAAAAACTACAACCGGATTGGTGGACAAAAACTTTTGCCGGTGCATTTCTGGGTATGAGCTTTGCAATGGCAATGGGCGCAATGATTGTATTACTTCATACTTCCCAAACAGATGCTTCGATCGCTCCCCAATTGGGGATGTGGTCGATCCCGTGGTTCTGGTTATCTGCTTTCTTTATCGCCTATTTCATTCCGAAAGGTTGGCAAAGTGTGGTGATTTTCAGCATTGCAAATGTGCTTGCTTATGCCCTGTTATTCTGGTTGAGAGATTAAAAATGAAAGTTCGTGCAGATATCATTAAAACAGCTAAAAATCTCCATACCTGGGTAGGTATAAGCGCAGGTATCCTCTTGTTTATCTGCTTTTTTGCTGGTGGTCTCACCATGTTTCAACATCAGCTTAGCCAATGGGCAGCTCCACCTCAACAAAAATTGGCAGCGATCCAGCCGCAACAATATAACCGGCTGGTACAACAAGCCCAGGCACAATATCCCGATACCAAAAAAGCATTTACACTCAATTTCAGCTCACCGGAAGGACATAATGCCCCTATGCAGTGGGAGGCAGCGCATGACGTAGCAGAAGATCATCACGGTATTGATATTGCCCAGTCAGGCATGATGGCGACACTGGATCATAACGGCCAGTTAATTGCCATCCAGGAAAATGTATCCAGGCTCGGCTGGCTGATTGAACAACTTCATGAAACGGCAGGTATTCCAGGCATGATGGGTCACCATACTGCTGGTGTCATGGTTATGGGGGCAGTTGCCGTTTTATATTTTCTTGCAATTATGTCCGGCCTGATTGTCTTGCTTCCCACCCTGATCAAAGATTATTTTGCCATCCGTAAAGGCAAGAACAAAAAACGTTTCTGGCTTGATACCCATAATGTGATTGGCATTAGCAGCTTGCCCTTTCATATCATTATCAGTGTTACAGTCGTTGTTTTTGCCTTTCATGATATTTTCTATGGTGTACTCAGCCAACTTGTATCAAAAGACAAGCCGCTATTTGAACGACCGCCTGCTGTAAAAATAATTGACCCTGCACCAGCACTCGATGTAGAAAAAATCTTTAAAAACATTCAGGCAGTAGCACCAGAATATCGCATTGACAGTATCCGTTTTAGTCAACTGGAGCACCCTGAACAGGCATCAGCCTTTGTTGCACTCTACCATCCGGATCGCATGTTACGAGGTGATACCTTTGACTATATGAACTTCAATCCTTATCAAGACCCACCATATTCTACCAAGACACTTTCAACCGAAGAAAGCACGGCTGCAACAATCATACGTGCCATGTTCGCCTTGCATTTTGGCAATTATGGTGGAGAACCTGTTCGCTGGATTTATCTGCTTTTTGGTCTTGGGGGCGCTTATCTATTCTATTCAGGAAATATCCTGTGGATTGAAACCCGTTTACGTAAACAGAAAAATCCTCACTCGCCAGCCCCACAACAACGTAAAGACGTACTGTTTATCGCTCACCTGACCATTGGCGCTTGTCTGGGCTGTATATTGGCCATCATAGCAAGCATGCTGGCTGGACGCTGGGCTTATGTCATACCATTGCAATTACAAAGTCATAACCATGTATTGATGTATAGCTACTATATTGGATTTATTGCCAGTATTTTATATAGTTTTATCGTGGGTGCTGCCAGAGCTTTACCTCAACTTTTGTTAGCGATTACCCTGCTTTTATGCATGATTCCGGTCACCTCCCTGATCGCTTATCTGCTACCAGTCCCGGGTCTCTGGTATTCCACAGGAAATTTGATCTGGATCGATATCACGGCCCTAAGCTTTGCTTTTGTTTTTCTACGCTTCTACCAGCAAGCCAAAGACCGGGCACAAACTGCCCCGGCGGGATCACTCTGGTCGACACAGCAACAAAAATGCTCAATATTGTCCGAACATCAGGCCTAATTATCAAAGCGGGATAGCCACTGAATACTGTATGAATATAAAAAAAGCCGATATTGATATCGGCTTTTGATCAAGACAAGATTTAGTTGGTTTGACCTGCTAACCAGGCCATAAACTTCTGACGTTCAGCTTTAGAAGCTTTTTGCCATAATTCTGCCAGTTGCTGATCTGTGGTTTTAACCGCACCGACTGGTGCTGATGCTGTTACGGCAACAGGCGCTGTTGCAACAACAGCTTGTGCCGCTGTTCCGGCATAGACCGGTGCAGGTTGATTAGCAGCATTGTTTTTATTCTTTTGGGTTAAATCCAGAGTCCGGCTTAAAAAATTATTGCCAGAAAACCAGGGTTGAGCTTCATTATTCGCGCCAGTCTGTTGCACCACAAGTTTCTTATTTTGGTCATATAACGCAACTGTAGGCTGATCTGCATATTTTTTCGCAGCATCAAAATCTTTAGGTGCATTGATCAAACCAAGGCTATAAGACTGATTGTCTTGCAGATTTGGTGCCTGAATAGTAACAACACCGGATTTGACGATGTCATGTTCACCATTCAGATGCTCAAAATATTCACGATAACGTACATTGACCGTCAAATTACCAGGATCAACCTGATAAGTGTTTTTCTTGGAAGGAATTAATCCGTTATTTACTTCTTGACCATTTACAGCAAGAATCACGATTTCTTCAGGTGCAGTGATAGTGACTGCTGAAAAAACTGAACTACTTAATAATAACCCGAACGCAGCAACACCAACTCTTAAAGACATTAGACTCTTCTCGTTATAAACAATTTATGAAACCGTATGCACTATGCAATGCGATTATGACGATTTTATGACAAAAATTAAAACTGTCTATTGCAACAATTTAGCTTTTTTTAGATATATACAGCAAAAAACAATAAAAGAAAAAAGACTTACCTTAACATTTTCAAAGAGCGCGCTTTAAAAGTATTAAGACCACAATAAATACTCGTTAAAAATTAATAATAGTGCCTTTTATCTAAAAAATTTTCAAAATATTTACAATTCCCATCTTGGGCGACAAATGGTGCTTAATACATTCCCAGCTCTCATTCCAGCAAACCACATACCGATAAACAATTGAAATTATTTAATTAAATATTTTTTAATATTTAATAACATGAATGTATTAATTCTAGACAGATAAAACAAATTGTGCACAAAACGAAACTTTGCTGCTTTTGCTTTTCATGGATAGTGATAAATCAAACTGTAGGAGACCTTCAACATGAATAACCTGAATAGTGAATATCAAGAATTAAATCAGCTACTTAAAGGCATAAAATTTGCCATGATCACTTTTATTTCTGAAAAAGGTCATTTACATTCTGCGCCGATGACCACGCAAGATTCTGATTTTAACGGCGTTTTATGGTTTTTAGGCTCTAAAAGTTCTGAGCTGGTAAAAAGCCTTGCTTTACATAATCAGGTTAATTTAGGTTATAGCAACATCTCAAATAATGACTATGTTTCTATTAACGGCGTGGCAGAATGTGTTGTAGACCCTGCTATCCTTGATGAAATATGGTCACCTGCTTATGAAGCATTCTTTGAGCATGGCAAGACTGATCCAGATATTCAGCTTATCCGTGTGATATGTAACGGCGCACAATACTGGAAAGGTTCAGGTAAGATAGCCACTCTTTTTAAACTGGCCAAGGCCTCTGTTACAGGTGAAACCGAAGAACTCGGCACTACAAAAAATATTTCCCTCTAGTTTCAATCATTCCAAGGCGCGCACAGGTTCGCCTTGGAAGACATGTGCCAAATATTTTAGATAAGAAATATTGGTGAACCCTGAAGAAATAAAAAGAGCACATAATGTGCTCTTTTTGAGTGCCGTCTTAAGCTTAGTTAAAAGTTTTAAAACGTGCTGCATCATCCATATACGTTTTTTCGCCAGCCGCAGCTTCAATCGAGCCAAATACAAGCTGGGCACGTAATTTCCAGTTTGCCGGAATATCAAAGGTTTCTGCCACTTCTGCATCAACAATCGGGTTGTAATGTTGTAAGGAAGCACCAACACCAATTTCAGATAAAGCCGTCCAGGTTGCAAACTGGGCAATCGCACTTGAATGTTCAGACCAGATCGGGAAATTGTCTGCATATAAAGCAAACTGTTCTTGTAAACCTTTTACAACATCTTGATCTTCATAGAATAGTGCGGTACCAAAACCTGCAACAAAGCTATCAATTTTTGCGCTTGTATTTGCAAAAGCTTCTGCTGGAACCATTTTACGTAAAGTTTCACGTACAATTTCCCAGAATTTTGTATGCGACTCACCATACAGAGTCACAACACGCGAAGTTTGTGAATTGAATGATGAAGGGCTTTGTTTTACAGCTTCACGGATCGTTTCTTCGATTGTTGCCTGATCTACTGACAGGTTTTTCCCAATCGCATAAATTGTACGGCGTGATTTAATACTATTTAAGAAGTTGCTCATTTTGTTATTCCTACCTTGTGCCCGGAGGCGTTATCTTGGATTGAATGTAGTGTATAACGATGTATTTTTTGGGAATAGACTAAAAAATATGACAGATCGTTCTTTTTTTGAAACAATCTTAATCGACATGTTGTTCCGCTTCTGCCTGCTCTGACGCGCTTGCCTCTACTTCAATGGTTTGAAGCTCCCAATCTGTAGAAATATTCTTGTATTTTTTACGCTCTGCCCTGTTTAACTCTCCAACAGCATAAGCAAGGGTTAAATGATAACGGGCATCCTGATCACCTTGTTCTGCGGCCTTAAAATACCACTCATGCGCCTTGTTTTTATTCTTTTCAATGCCGCGCCCATTTTCATACATTACACCCAGATTGTATTGGGCATTGCTATTTCCCTCATTTGCTGCAAGCGCATATAAACTGAAAGCTTTTTGATAATCCTGTGCAACACCTTTGCCATTTTCATACATCCAGGCCAAATTATTCTGGGCTTTGACCTCTCCTTTATCGGCAGCCTTCTGATACCACTCCACAGCTTTTACATCATCTTGTATAACGCCACGCCCATTTGCATACATATTGGCCAGATTATATTGCGCATAAGCAACACCTTGTTCAGCTGCTTTGCGATACCACTTTGCGGCCTGTCGGTCATCCTTTTCAACACCTCGTCCATGATCATACATAATACCCAGATTATATTGGGCAGAGGCATCTCCCTGATCTGCAGCTTTCTGAAACCAGACAACGGCCTTTGCATCATCTTGTTCAATCCCGTCACCGACTGCATACATCGCACCTAAATTATATTGTGCTTCAACATCGCCCTGTTCAGCATCTTCTGTAAGCGCCTTTATCACGGCAGTATCAGTAACCGCAAAGACCGGGGTGATACCCAAACTGGCTGTTAGGAGGATAAAAACGACAGGTTTTAATAATATTTTCACGCAAATACCTTTTTTAGAAGAATTATTTTTAAAAATGTCTTTTTCTACACAAAATAAAAGCCGACGAATCGGCTTTTATAACAACTTTTCATTGAACTATTTTTCAGTTTCAAACAATGCAGCAACAAACGATTTAGCCGAGAAAGGACGTAAATCATCAATCTTTTCACCAACACCAATATAACGGATCGGTACATGGGTACGGCTTGCAATGTTAAACAGTACACCACCTTTTGCAGTGCCATCCAGTTTGGTAATGGTAATACCGGTTAACCCCACGGCTTCATCGAACAGTTGAACCTGATTAATGGCATTTTGCCCTGTACCCGCATCAACAATCAGCATGATCTCATGAGGTGCAGTGGCATCAATCTTCTGCATGACACGTTTTACTTTTTTCAGCTCTTCCATCAGGTTGGCTTTGTTTTGCAAACGTCCGGCTGTGTCTGCAATCAGTACATCAATCCCTCTGGCACGTGCACTTTCAAATGCATCGAAGATCACCGAAGCACTGTCAGCACCATGTCCCTGAGCCACGACAGGAATATCATTTCGCTCTCCCCAGATTTGCAGTTGCTCGGTCGCTGCTGCACGGAAGGTATCACCGGCAGCCAGCATCACTTTCTTGCCTTCACCTTGCAAACGCTTGGCCAATTTACCAATGGTGGTGGTCTTGCCGACACCATTTACACCCACCATCAAGATCACATACGGCGATTTATTTGGATCAATATGCAGGGGTTTAACACGTGGGGCAAGTAAGGCCACCAGTTCTTCCTGTAATGCCTTATACAAGGCATGTGAGTAGATCAGGTCACCACGCGCCGTACGTTCGGTCAAATTGGCAATAATGGTTTTGGTCGCATCTACACCAATATCTGCCACCAGAAGCTGCTCTTCAACCTCTTCAAGCAACTCATCATCAATTTCTTTGCCGCCGATCAAAATGTTGACCATACCATCAGTAAAACTACGGCGGGTTTTGGTCAAGCCATCTTTCATACGGCTAAAGAAACCGGTCGATTTGCTTTCTTCTTCATTTGCAGTAGCAGCAGGTGCTACCGTAGCAGCCGCCGGAGTTTCAACAGCCTTTGGCGCTGCCGGCTCTATAATGGGAACATCGACAGCAGGCAGACTTGGTAATGTGACATCATCATCACCGATGTCCGCATTTATCAAGAATTTATTTTGCATATTCGATTGCTGTTGCATGTCGATTCCTTGAAAGTAAAGCAGCTTTTAAAAATTCAGCCAGTCTAGCATAAATTAAACGGGTTTTCCCCAGTGAGGCAATTCATTCATTTATAATGAAAATAAGACGCTTAAAACTCACTCATCTTCTTTTGCCATCGCCGGATACTGTTTAATCCGGTTCAATTCAAATTGATAGGCATTTAAGAGTTTTAAATAATCTGTACGCCGAATTGGTCGGTGTTCAAGCACTTCTTTAGCCATATGCTGGGTTCTGGGATGACTCGCCTGATGAGCCAACTGGGTCACATGTTGATATTCTACTAAATTAATGGGACGCTGTAAGGCGTTATACGCAAGTATAAAAATAGACAAAATAATAAGAGCGACCAATATATTATAAAATTGATCAAGTTTTAATCCCAATCTGGATTGCATTACTTTATGTTTAGAAAGTATAGAAAACATAACCTACCTCGAATTAGAGGTAGTGTATGTCTCTGATTCAATTAGGACAAGTCCAACGTTCAATAAGTCACAATTCCACAACTTATTGAACGTTAAAACCGCTTTATCAAGGTTTAACTAACCAGTGAACGGACAAAGGCGAAATAAAGAATAAATGCAATCATGACCAGGACAATGAAAATTGCAAACATCCCGACCCCACTTTCTGCATCAGCAGGATGCAAGTCATCATCATCGGCAATATTTCTCAGTTCACCATCATAAATTTTATAAAAACGGTCTTTTTGTTCAGGGCTTAAATGACGGGCAAAATCATAGACACGCTTACGCTGGGCCAGACAATAATCACCAAGATGAATTTCCTGATGAAATATGGCCTCGTCAAGCAATTTACGGTGGTGATGGGCTAATGCTATGATCTGGCTCTCTAATGGAGGAACATCAACATTCACACCATCAATGACATTTGACATGTTATTCTCCTTTTCTCTTATTCTCACTTTGATTCTACTTAAAATTATTTGTGGTAAATGTTTAATCGTGTAAGAATTTATTTACGCAAAGATACCGAATATATTTGACAATTCCATCAATTTGTCATATTACTTTAACAATTCTAAGTTAAAGTAGCTTAAATTCAAAGTAGTGTAACTTTGGATAGAATTTGCGGTAATCATAATTAAAATAAGGAGTTATTATATGATTCAACATTTTACACAGCATGATCTCGAGCATGTATATGCAAATGCGGTGAATACCATTCAATCGCAAAAGAACTTCCAGGATGCAGTAAAAGAGCTGGAAGAAGTTGCAAAAGCAGGACATGGTAAAGCGGCATTATTTTTAGCAGAACTGTATTATCAAGGCTTCCGGGTTGAACGTGATTCCTTGAAAGCCCAGTACTGGCAGAAGATGGCAACATTACAAGCATGAAGAAACGTCACTTAGGTGGCGTTTTTTAATACCTGCTATAAACCAATAGATCTCACGTATTCCTATTCCATTCTTGCGCTGCGCCAAAGCTTCAAACGCTTTGTCTGGCTCAGGTGGCGTTTTTTAATACCTGTTATAAACAATAGATCTCACGTATTCCTATTCCATTCTTGCGCTGCGCCAAAGCTTCAAACGCTTTGTCTGGCTCAAGTCATACCAAATTATCTATAGGTGAGAAGCATGCTTTAGAAAACCCTGCCCCGCCTTGGGGAAGCTTTTTACCGGGCAATCTACTTTTTTAAAAGGCTACAATATTTGCTTACGATTTTAGTCAATTGTTAAACATAAACGACATCTGGATTTCTTATAATAAAGCATAAGTTTAAGAATATTAGTTCAATAACATGTATCGCTTTAACCATTTCCAGCCTGTCTCAAAAGAGTTGATGATCAAAATTTCAATTCTGAAAACAATGATGTATTGTGGTGTACTCTGGGGCTTATACCATCAGGGCTGGGCCATCAAATCAGATCAGGATGGCCATGTTTTCCCGTTCTGGCTCAATGGCGTGCAAGCTCACCGTTATGCCAAAGCCAACTGGAAACACTACACTCCACGGAAAATCACACCTAAAGACTTCCACGAATCACTGCTCCCAACCTTGACACGCTTACAGGTTGAGCCGGCGTTGTTTAATTCATCACATCGTAAATTCAAACTTTCAACCCAGCAAATGCAGCATTTCTTTTTTAGGTCACATCACATGGCGGTTCCTGCTTAAAAAACCCTACAATTCCGGTGATGGCTTTTTGAGCATTTATGCATAAAAGTACTCACCGGAATGAAATTAGCGCTTTGCAATTAAAAAAAATACCGTTAAGTTAAATGAAAATGACAATACAACACAGGTGGATCAATAATGACAATCGTTGCTCAAGTCATCAAGAATAAAGCAGTACAATCAATTTTTACAATTTCACCAAATGCGACTGTACTTGAAGCAATTAAGATCATGGCAGATAAAGGTGTCGGTGCACTGGTGGTGGCCGAAGACGAGAAAGTGGTTGGTATTTTCTCTGAACGTGACTACACACGTAAAATTGCCTTGATGGAACGCTCTTCAAACAATACACCTGTTGCAGATATCATGACTTCAAAGGTGATCTCTGTCAGTCTGAACCATACTGTTGAAGAATGCTTACAGCTGATGACAGATCGGCATTTACGTCACTTACCCGTCCTTGAGCAAGACAAACTGGTTGGCTTTATTTCGATTGGCGATCTGGTTAAAGCAGCCATGGATGATCAACGTATCCTGATTGAACAGCTGCAACAATACATCTCTGGCTAATTTGAGCCAAAATAAAAAAGGGCAAATACATTGCCCTTTTTTGTTGCTTGTCTGAAGATCAGGCTTTTAAAAAGTTTTCAATTGCCGGAACCAGTCGCTGTAATAACTCATCTGCTTGTGCCTGCGACATATTCAAAGGTGGCAGCAAACGCACCACAGAACCCGCAGTCACGTTAATAATCAACTTATATTGATCACGGGCAATAGCAACCAGTTCAGCACAATCCTTAGGTAATTGAATACCGATCATCATGCCAAAACCACGCACCTGCACATTGTGCCCTGCCAGTTGCGCTCTTAACTGCTCGACAATATAAGCCCCGACCGTTGCCGCATTTGCCACTGCATTTTCTTTTTCCATGGTATCAATAACAGTGCATACCACACGTGATCCAAGGACGGTGCCCCCATAGGTTGAACCATGACTGCCAGCGCCGAGCAGGCCTACAGCTTTGCCTTGTGTCATCACGGCACCAACCGGAAAACCATTACCCAGACCTTTTGCTGTCGTCATGACATCAGGAATAATACTGGTATGCTGATAGGCAAAATATTTACCGGTACGGCCATTTCCGGTCTGGATTTCATCCAGCATCATGAGCCAGTTATGTTGATTACATAACGCACGTACCTCTTCCAGATAACTAAAACCCTGAGGTGCAGTATTTACCCCGCCTTCCCCCTGAATAGGCTCAATCAGAATTGCAACGATATCAGGATGATGAATTGCAGCCTCTTGAATAGCTTCTACATCTCCAAAAGGTACACGCACAAAACCGTCGACCAAGGGCGCAAAACCTTCCTGCACCTTCTTGTTGCCTGTTGCTGACAAGGTTGCCAAAGTACGGCCATGAAAAGATTGTTCGGCCACTAAAATTTTGGGATGAGCAATACCTTGCTGCGCCCCAAACTTACGGGCGATCTTGATTGCACCTTCATTTGATTCGGCACCGCTGTTAGAGAAGAAAATTTCTTCCATGCCAGATACTGCAGCCAGTTTTTGCGCAGCTGCCGTTTGCCAAGGTATTTCAAATAAATTACTGGTATGGACTAAAGTTGCTGCCTGTTCGGCAATGGCTTCTGCAATGGCAGGATGTGCATGCCCAAGTCCGCACACTGCAATACCGGTTAATGCATCTAAATACTCGGTTCCATCTGCGGTATATAAATGCGCCCCTCGCCCTCGTACAAAGCTGATCGCCTGGCGACCATAGGTAGCCATAAGGTGGGTAGGTTGATCAGGTTGCACAGGAGCAAGAGTGATATTAGTCATAACAAACTCAATCTATCAGTAGTTGTGGTGAAAAAAGTTATATAAGCAAAAACTTGCCTAGATTGAAAGCGTAAAGTCACATTTATATAAGAAAAAATCTTTTGGAATCCCCGCCAAGCTTTTTTTTAGGTATATAATGCAGAAAGATTAGTTGAGGATCTATCTATGACGGAACAAGCGCGTGATACAGTAGCGTTAATTCGTGATCAAATTGCGAAACACCCTGTTTTACTTTACATGAAAGGCACTCCACAATTTCCGCAATGCGGTTTCTCTGCACGTGCAGTAGAAGCACTTAGCCAAATTGGTCGTCCATTTGCCTATGTAAATATTCTGGAAAATCAAGATATTCGTGCAACTTTACCTCAAATTGCAAACTGGCCTACTTTCCCACAGTTATGGATCAACGGCGAGTTAATTGGCGGTAGCGATATTATGCTTGAAATGTTCCAGAATGGTGAATTAAAGCCATTGGTTGAACAGTACAGCCCAGCTCCAGAAGCATAAGCTGTGAAGCGAAAAGCCAATCCTATGATTGGCTTTTTTATTGGAAGAGTTTCTAGACCTGACTAAAACCAACGTAGCGGAACATGCCTTCCACCCCTAAATCGGCTTTAAAAATCTGCATCTCAGGATAGTTAGCCTGACTAATCGTTGAAAAAATATTCATATTCGGGTCTTCATGAATTTCATCAACAGACTGTGGCAAAACCTCTTCAAAACGGTCTGCAATAAATTCAAAACCCAAATCCATTGCCATGAACAAAGTATGCTCACAAGGTTGAATATACTGTTCCTGTTGCCAGTCTAAAGCTGCATGCTGGCAATATGGACAGGTGATATTCTGGGTGGCATCGGCAATATTAACAAGTTGATAGGACATAATCACAACGCATCAAAAATTTGAACCAGTTTAAAAGAATATGTAGCCCGAATCTATCTTCTGTACTGGTAAATGGAGGGGGTTTGTAAAACATGGCCACACTTGAACAGGCGATTGCCCTTGCAGCAGAACGGCATACAGGTCAGGTTGATAAAGCCAATATCCCTTATATTCTGCACCTGTTAAGGATCATGCTTCAGGTTCAGGAGAGCGATCACAAAATTGTGGCGGTTTTACACGACATTCTTGAAGATACTGCAACGACAATTGATGAACTCTATGCAGCAGATTTTCAGCCAGATATCGTTAAAGCAATTGTGGCACTTACCAAACAAAAAGGAGCAAGTCGCGTGCAGGCCGCCCAGAGCACCGTACTCAATCCGATTGCTCGTGTCGTTAAACTGGCCAATCTGGCTGACAACATGGACCTGTCGCGGATTGAGTCTCCAACTGCAAAAGATTTTGAGCGCTTGCAAGAATATCAACAGGTTCGGGATATCTTATTCGCTAAAAATGTTGAATAATTACCTTGATAGCAATTAACCTGAACACAATAAGCGGGAGTTTATAGCGTAATGCTAACGGATTTAGATGATTTTTATTGCTTTGCGCTTGTTGTTGAACATGGCGGATTCAGTGCAGCCGAACGTGCAACAGATATTCCTAAATCAAAATTAAGCCGTCGGGTATATAATCTTGAAGAACAGCTTGGTGTTCGTCTCATCCAGCGTAGTTCACGTCATTTTGCGGTGACCGATATTGGTATGGATGTATACCGTCATGCTCAAGTCATGATGAATGCAGCACAAGCAGCGCATGATGTCGTAAATCATCTCAGCAGCCAGCCGCGTGGTGTCATTAAGGTCAGCGTACCTGTCGATATTGCCCAAAACCAGATGGCAAAAATCCTGCCGGCTTTTTTAAAAAAATATCCTGAAGTACGTGTCCAGATGCTGGTCAGCAATCGCCGTGTAGATGTGATTAATGAAGGTATAGACCTGGCCTTGCGGGTACGCTCAAAACTGGATGATGATCCAAACCTGGTACTACGACAGTTTGAGGCGACAGAACAACGTCTATTTGCAAGTCAGGCTTATTTAAATGAATTTGGTCATCTGACCACACCCGAGCAATTGACCGATCATCGTATTATCAGCATGGCAGAAGATCATCTCGACCAGCAATTTTTGTTAACCGGCCCCGATCAGCAGCAGAAAAAGATTAAAGTCAATCCTGTGGTTATGGGATCAAATCTTTTAATGCTGGCAGAGTTGGCCACGCAAAACTGCGGAATCGCCTTATTGCCAGACAGCATCGCTCAAAGCTTTGTAAAATCAGGAAAGCTGGTCACTGTTTTACCAGAATGGGCAGCACCTCATGGCATATTCCATGCCGTCTATCCATCACGTAGAGGGCTGTTGCCTGCTGTACGTGTCTTTATTGATTATCTGGTTGAACAGCTGACTTTATGCCCGACCAAAAAAAGGCCCGATTAACAACCGAGCCTTTTAATCATCTGGAACAAATTTTAAACCGCCGGATAATGTCCCGTACCATTTGGCCACGGCGTAAGTAATTCAAAACCATCATCTGTCACGGCAACCATGTGTTCCCATTGCGCTGAAAGTGATTTGTCCTTGGTCACTACTGTCCAGCCATCATTTAGCTCTTTTACATGTGGCTTGCCAGCATTGACCATCGGCTCGATGGTGAAGACCATGCCTTTCTTCAAAACCATGCCCTGACCTTTTTGGCCATAGTGCAAGACATTTGGCTGCTCATGATAGATACGCCCAATCCCATGTCCGCAATATTCACGGACAATGCTATAGCCTGCATTTTGGGCGACTGTCTGGATCGCATGACCAATATCCCCCAAAGTTGCGCCCGGTTTTACGGTATGGATACCTGCCAGCATGGCTGCATAGGTCGTTTCGACCAGTTTCTTGGCTTCAGGGCTGGGCTCACCAACAAAATACATGCGGCTGGTATCACCGAAATAACCGTCTTTAATCACGGCAACGTCGATATTCAGGATATCACCTTCCTGTAAAATCTTTTTCGCAGAAGGTATTGCATGACACACTTCTTCATTGACAGAAATACATGTCGTTTTGGTAAAACCGTGATAGCCAACATTGGCCGGAATCACCTGCAAGGTATTCACGATATAATCATTGCAGATATCATCTAAATATTCGGTAGAAACACCGGGCTTGATATAAGCACCAATCATTTCCAACACTTGTGCCGCCAAACGACCTGAGATTCTTAATTTCTCAAGATCCTGTTCGGTTTTAATGGTCACAGTAGAAGCTCTCATTCGAGATTTTCCTTATTCATCTATCAGATTAAGTTCACATGCAAGCAAAGAAGTTAAGGCTGCATAAAGGGATGCCTTTAGTTGTACGCCCTTGTCTGCAATTCTTCAATCTTTTTAAGACTAAAAGTGGTGTTTTATTTTACATTTAATTTCGATGAGGCTTATAGGAAAAAAGCATGATTACTTTTAATTTCCAAGTTTTGAAAACCTTTTCAATGTATTAGCTTTACCAAAGCTAATTATATGATTTTAATAATTTCTTTTTAGCCAAAAAACAGACAGTTTTCACATAAATTAGTTTCAAAAGAACGCTTTTTTATTCTAAAATTTGCACTTTTATTTTATGCCTCCCTTTTTATGAATCAACTTCGTACAGGAGATATCATTGCTTTAGGTTTTATGACCTTTGCGTTATTTATTGGCGCCGGCAATATTATCTTTCCTCCAATCGTTGCTCAGCAGGCTGGTGAACATGTCTGGCTTGCTGCTTTCGGTTTCTTGATTACAGCAGTTGGTTTACCTGTGATTACGATCATGGCCCTATCTCGCATGAAGGGTTCGATCGAAATCATCAGTTCTCCACTCGGCCGTTTTTTTAGCTTACTGCTCACCATTGCCTGCTACTTGACTGTAGGGCCACTATTTGCAACACCGCGGACAGCAACCGTTTCTTATGAAATTGGCTTTGCTCCTTATTTTGGTACCTCAGATAGCAGTCTCTTTCTCTACAGTATTGTTTATTTTGCCTTCGTAACTGCGGTTTCGTTATATCCGAATAAACTGCTCGATACTGTCGGCCATGTACTCGCACCTTTGAAAATTATTGCACTCGCAATTTTAGGTATTGCCGCATTTGCCATCCCGACCGGCCTGATTTCACCAGCGGTTAACAATTATGTGAGCAGTCCTGTATCTGAAGGTTTTGTCAGCGGTTACCTTACCATGGACACCTTGGGTGCATTGGTATTTGGGATTGTCATCATTCAGGCTATCCAATCACGTGGTGTTACCGATACCAAGCTGATTACCAAATATGCCATTATTGCCAGTTTAATCGCCGGCGTAGGCCTCACCTTGGTCTATATCAGCCTGTTTAAGCTTGGCCTAGGTAGCCATGAAGTCGCAGCAAATGCCGACAACGGTGCCATCATTTTGCATGCCTACGTTCAACATGCTTTTGGTGATTATGGTTCATACTTCCTGACCTGCCTGATTTTCCTTGCCTGTATGGTTACAGCCATTGGTCTGACCTGTGCCTGTGCCGAGTATTTCAATGAATTAACCGGTTTATCTTATAAATTGCTGGTTTTCATTCTGACCGGCTTTTCACTCTTGATTTCCAATCTGGGCCTAACCAAGCTGATCGCCTTCTCGGTACCGGTACTTAGTGCAATTTATCCGCCAGCCATTGTCGTAATCATGCTTAGCTTTTTCTGGAAGCGCTGGAATAATCCATCTCTTGTGGTTGGATCAGTAACCGCTGTTGCTTTTCTTTTCGGCGTCGTTGAAGCAATTAAAGCTGCCGGATTTACAGCTCAACTTCCAGCATTTATCCAGCATTTACCTTTAAATGAACAGAATCTTGCATGGCTACTTCCATCATTGGCTGTTTTGGTGATTGCAATCGTGATTGATCGAGCACGGGCTCAGAAAAAGTAAAATGATTTGTCGTTAAGATAATGTTTTACCCAAACATTGTTTTAGCTATACAAAAAATGTTCTTTTATCCAACGTTCATTTTTTGTTTACGACAAATCTTTCTTTTTTACTGGCTATAACAATGTGGAATAATCTGACTTATACTCATTCCGTGATACCGGATATTGCACTAAATAGTGTTATAAGCTGCTTTATAGATAACATTTAAATATTTCAAAACGTAAAAATACCGGGCAACATTTAACTAAAAAATACTATAAATCAATATAAAAAATACTTTAAAGTTATATAAATCAATACATTCAAAAATTTATTTTCAAAATACCCTCTTTTGCTATTGAAATGCTCAGAAAATAGCAGTACAACTTAAAAAACAATTCAGACAAAAACACAAGGTTTTGTGTCACAACAAGGAGGGATGGAGATGTTATCAATACATTTCAACAAGCAAGTCTTCATTAACGCTCTGAAGGCAAATGATACAGTAGTATATGCAACCACCACACTTGCCCTTATGGTCACACTGTTGTTCCAAGGCACTATTAAAGGGAATTTAAAACCCGAATATTTTGCATATGCATTGATTGTCTCTGTTGCCTTTTGTATGTGGGCCATCATTGATCGAAAGTTTCGACAGTTAAGCGTAGCACGCCAAAAAAATTCTTTAGGAAGAATGGATGATTAATCATCCATTTTTTTAATTAAAAAAATAAGCCATCGTCCCTAATAATAAAACTGTTGTGGCGCCTAACTCGACAATAATTAAACTTAACATCATCAACGTCATGCACCATGCTGGTAAATTTAATCGTCCCACTTTATGCGGTTGCTTGAACTGGTTGGTCGTATCTTTCAAAAAACCATGCAAGATATAAATCAGAATCGACATCGCAAAAAAGAATAAGTTGGCAACAACGCAAAACAAGACAACCGCATCCGATAAGACAGTAAAATGACTTAATACTGCCAGAATCAAACTTGCTGATGCATAAAGCAGACTGCTGCGATGAGCAATATCCACATAATAATGCGCTCTAGCCAGCTCTGACCGTCTGATTTGATAGTATTTCCAGACACCGGTCAGCATCCCTACCCAGAGAAATAACCCACTAAATACAATGGCATATTGAGTCGCCATATTTAAAACATACATGTTTTTTCCTGCTTTTCTAGCACTTTCTTTTGCCCTTTTATATACCATAAAGTTTGACTTTTGAGTCATTTTTTAATCAGGTTTCTTTTTAGAACTTATATAAAGTATCTATATAAAATACAGATGAGTACCCACCTCCATGAATAGCGTCGAATCTTTCTGGATCAGCTGCAAGGACGGCTATCAGCTTGCGGCCCGGTTCTATCCATCACAAAATCCGGATAAACCTTATCCTGTTTTGATCTGCCCGGCGACAGGAATCACCAAGAACTTTTATCATGCATTTGCCGAGTGGCTCAACCAGCAAGGTTATCAGGTCCTTGTTTTTGATTTTCGGGGTATTGGCGAATCTCTTCATGGCAAACTGAAGCATTCAAATGCCAGCATTAATGATTGGGGAATATATGATATTCCAGCAGCCATAGAAGCCTTGCTAAGCCGAACCCGGTCACAAAAAGTCATCATCATCGGGCATAGTGCCGGAGGCCAGCTTCTTGGTATTGCATCAAATTATCACAAGGTGGCCAAGGCATTGACCATTGCAGGTTCAACCGGACATGTTAAAGGGCTTAAAGGTAAAACTAGATTTCTGGCCCCGGTTATGTTCAATGTTATTTTTCCACTTTCAAGCTTTATTAAAGGCTATGGTGCAACCGAGTTTATCGGTATGGGAGAAAACCTGCCTAAAAAGGTGGCCAAACAGTGGGCCGAGTTCTGCAGTAAACCGGGTTATGTGATGAATGCGATTGGTAAAAGTATTTTTGTAGATTATCACCAACAGATTCAATGCCCAATTACCTCATTCTGGGCGACTGATGATGAAATTGCGACCTATACAAATGTCAAAGACCTCCTCCGCTTATATCCTAATGCAGATACCCGGCTCATTGAATTAAACCCTCAACAGCTAGGCTATAAACAGATCGGTCATATGCTGATGTTTAAAAAATCACATCAGAAAATCTGGCCACTATTTGAAAAAGAGCTACGCATTTAAACCGATTAAAGATATATGCTACATCTTTTAGTTTTGGCACCTAAAACTGTAATCCTGTTTAGGTGCTTTTTTATGGCAATGTTCAGCCCTTCCTGCCATTTACTTTGCTGGCTGCTCCGGTTTCGATTAAATTTAAAAGAAAAGTGTGACAAAGAATGTATTTATTCAATCTTTTTATAAAAAATCCAGATACGATATTTTAACCAGCTGATCAAAACAAACGCATGTATTCGCTATTTATTTAAGCTTTATTTACTTTATAAATATATTGATTTCGTATATTTATGACATTTTAGACAGAAAATTTTATAAAAATGTCACGACAAAATTCGTATTTTTTTTCTACAATATGGTTATTCTAGAGCAGAACAGAGCCGTGTAGCTCCTGCGCCCTGATCTAAGTTGGACGACGGGATAGTTCACCTTTAATAGCTGATTTATGTGAATTTTATGGTGACTTCCCTATTCAGAATAAAGATAATTCAAATATTATCTTTGGACACAGATATTAGAAATGGAATGTTAAAAAAATCAGGAAAGGGATTTTCTTAACAGGTAAATTGTAGATATTTCATGGAATCTAAGAGCTAAACAGGATTAGCTCCTTGTGCAAGCATAGGAAATAAGTAATGCCAAAAAAATATGCGCGTTTTTTACCTACAGCCGATTCATTTAACCTAGAAGACTTCCCTTTTTACTGGATTTCTCAAGTAAATGCTCAGTATGTCCAAAACATCGATAATGTGCTTAAAAAGTATGGCCTGGACAATTCACGCCGTCGTATTTTGATCGCATTGCACGTCAAGCCTCATGCCAGCGTATCAGAACTTTCTGATATGGTGATCTCAAAAATGTCGACTACCACCAAGATCGTTTATCGACTAAAAGATGAAGGCTATATCGATACTTACTCATGTAAGGAAGATGGACGTATTACTCGCGTTCACTTGACTGAAAAAGGACAGGAAATGATTTCAAAAATCAACGATCTGACTGCAGTCATCCTGGAACAGTCCTTTGACGGCCTAACCCCATTACAAATTGAAAAAACAATGGAAATCCTTCGCCACATGTTTAAAAACCTTGCGCGTTAAACCCGAGCAAATCAAAAAGGCTTCTATAATGAAGCCTTTTTTGTGCATGCCTAAAAATCAAACATGTTCAGTTGAGGTGTGACTTTTTCTTTCTTGGCTTTTGGCACATGCAAACACTCAAACTCTTCCACTGGAAAACCTTGCATAAACTCATATAGCAAATGAGGCTGTTTCAGGCTTAACCACTGATCCAGATGTTCATGAGGAATGACCACAACCGAACGTTTGACATCACCCGGCTCATGAAAATCTTTCATCATCGGATGATCTATGGCATTCATGGTGAGCATGGTGGCCGAACGGATCACCTGATCATTTAGCTTGCGGATCTCATATAGGGCAGCAATAAAAAAGGCTTTACCGTCTTTACGCCGCACGGCCCAACGCTGTGGCTTATTATCAATATACTTGCTTTCATAAAACTCGGTAACCGGAATCACCCCGAACTTGCATCTGGATGCAGCCTCCAGAAAACTCGGCTTTTGAAAAAGGGTTTCATGCCGGGCATTATAGGTATGCTTGGAAATATGAATGTCTTCTGACCATTTCGGTACCAGACCAAATAATACCTCACGCCACTCGAAACCCTTTTCCGATTTAAACAGTAAAGGTGTTTTATAGCCCGGATAAACCTCTTCCACATATTCAAATGGAATCGAAGGCAAGCCCAGCTGCTTGATTTGCTCAAGCGTTAACGGTTTAAAATTCGCACACATAGAAGTTATATGGGTCTATTTTTCAAAATTTAAAGCTTAAAAAAGGAGGCATATATACCTCCTCTTTGGTTTCAGAAAAACCTATCCGAATAACTTCTTCATTTTTGCACTTAGGCCATGAATAAAGCGGTGCTTGGCATTGGCCTTATCACTGGTCAAAAAGTTGATCTGGATTGACTGGCGTTGTCCTTCATAAGGTACATAACCATGCCAGCCATTATCAGTAACCTTAAATGCGACCAAGGTACCCGGACCTGCATTAATTTCTGCAGCATAATCATCCATGTTTTTTTCATCATTCAAGATGCGTAGACGGCCTGTCGGTGCATCCCACGATTCATTGAGATAAATCAGGATGGTGAGCAATTTGGTTTTTGAGTCAGAATGAATCCGGCCATCTTTTTGACGTGAATACCCACGCAAGGTGATCATCATTGGATGTTCCATCACATCGACATCAAATTTCTCGGTCAGGATCTGACGAAACTCTTTGGTATCCAGCGATTTCAGGAAACGATCAAAATTAGGTTTAATCTCGACATCTTCAATGTTATAGCTTCCCCCCTGTTCGATCTTTGGAAAATCCTGAATAACAGCATTCACTTCATTGTCTACAATGGCGTTTTCTACAACAAAGTAAGGATATGGCGTGGTAGAGACTTGCGCCTGTTTTAAAGCATCTAATTTTAAAATTTGTGACATCGTTATGATTCGGCTAAATGATCAAACTACGCTAATTATAACAAATATTTCAGTGCTAATCTGTTTAATCCTGTTTTTAACAATATTTGATCCTCACCCAAACAAAGCAAGCAGATACCTCGTTTTTCTGAATCGCAGCTATAAAAAAAGCCTCCGAAGAGGCTTCTTTATTCAGATGAAATTAATCACCTGTATAACCTTTTAATTTTAAGCGAGCAGCATGTAGTAATGGCTCTGTATAACCAGATGGCTGCTCGGCACCTTTGAAGATCAGGTCAGAAGCGGCCTGGAATGCAATTCCGTCAAAGTTAGGTGCCATTGGTGTATACAGTGGATCATTGGCATTTTGCTGATCTACAATCACCGCCATACGCTTAAGCACTTCTTCAACCTGTTCACGGGTTACGATGCCATGACGTAACCAGTTTGCAACGTGTTGCGATGAAATACGTAATGTCGCACGGTCTTCCATCAAGCCTACGTTATTGATGTCTGGCACTTTAGAACAGCCCACACCTAAATCTACCCAGCGAACCACATAACCCAAGATACCTTGGCAGTTATTTTCAAGTTCATTGTTTAACTCTTCCGCAGTCCAGTTGGTTTCGGCTGCAAAAGGCGGTGTTAACAAGTCATCCAGTGACAACATGTTTTCAGCAGCCAATTCATCCTGACGTGCTTTTACATTGATCTGATGGTAATGCAAGGCATGAAGTACGGCACCTGTTGGAGATGGAACCCACGCGCAAGATGCACCTGCATTTGGATGTGCAGTCTTGGTCGCCAACATATCTTTCATGCTGTCCGGTTTTGGCCACATGCCCTTACCAATTTGCGCTTTGCCCTGTAAGCCACATGCCAAGCCAATGGCAACGTTACGGTTTTCATAAGCAGCAATCCACTTTTGTGTCTTAACTGCTTCTTTACGAACAACAGGCCCTGCTTCCATAGATGTATGGATTTCATCACCAGTACGGTCCATGAAGCCGGTGTTGATAAAGATGGTACGGTCTTTTGCAGCAGCAATACAGTTCTTCAGGTTGACTGAAGTACGGCGTTCTTCATCCATAATCCCGATTTTGAGTGTTTTTGCTGGCAAGCCAATGGCCTGTTCAGCACGCTCAAACAACTCTACTGCAAAGGCAACTTCTTCCGGGCCATGCATTTTTGGCTTAACGATATACATTGAACCTTTACGAGAGTTTTTATTCTCGTTTTGGCCACGGATATCTGCAATCGAAAGCAATGGTGTGATTAATGCGTCCATGATGCCTTCAAACACTTCTTCGCCATCTACAAGGATTGCAGGGTTAGTCATTAAATGCCCAACATTACGAAGCAACATTAATGAACGGCCATGTAAGGTTGTAGTGCCACCAATCAGGTTCTGTACGGTACGGTCTTTATTCAATGTACGGGTAATGGTTTTACCATTTTTCTCGATTGACTCTTGCAGATCACCTTTCATCAGGCCTAACCAGTTACGGTAGCCTTCAACTTTCTCTTCTGCATCAACAGCAGCAACCGAATCTTCCAGATCCTGGATCGTGGTTACAGCCGCTTCAAGTGTTAAGTCTTTCACGCCTGCTGCATCGGTTTTGCCCACCGGACTATTTGCATCAATCTCGATAATGACATGCAGACCATTGTTTAATAAAACAATTTCTGCAGGTGCTGCTGCATCACCGTTAAAACCCACAAATTGAGATGGATGAGCCAATGTGGTAGTAGAACCATCTTTCAATGTCACTGCCAAGGCATTGTTGACAACGGCATATTTGGTGGCATCAGCATGTGAACCTTGTGCCAATGGGAAAGTCTGATTCAAGAAATCCTTCGCAAATGCAATGACCTTGTCACCACGTACCGGGTTATAACCCTTGCCTTTCTCTGCACCGCCTTCTTCAGAAATCACATCTGTGCCATACAGTGCATCATAGAGAGAACCCCAACGTGCATTGGCCGCATTCAGGCTGTAACGTGCATTACGCACAGGTACAACCAACTGTGGGCCTGCAAGTAACGCAATTTCTTCATCAACATTTTCAGTGGTTACCTTGAAGTCTGCCACTTCTGGTACCAGGTAACCAATTTCGGTTAAAAATGCCTTGTAAGCATTGAGTTCAAATTTATTATTACGGTGCCATTCATCAATCTTCGCCTGAAGATCATCACGCTTAGCCAATAATGCCTTGTTCTTTGGGCTAAGGTCGACAACGACTTGCTCGAAGTTTTTCCAGTAAGTTTCACTCTCTAAACCAGTCCCTGGTAAAGCTTCATTTTCGATAAAATCATAAAGTTCTTTAGCAATCGCTAGCTTGCCTTTTTGAATACGTACAGTCATTGTCTTTCCTGATGGTGCTAACTTTTTATAACAAGAATTCTAGTATACTGATTTATACTAGCCTGAATAGTAATATCACATTCCTAAATAGTAAGCATTTTCCCCATTAGATGTATTGACAAATCAGAATATTTATATTCATCAAAATATCAAATGTGACTGCTTTGCTGTTTAGTCAGGCAACTTACTCCCTTTTCAAACTCATCTAGTTATAACAAAATTCAACCAGGAATAAAGCCTTATCTGTACATGGCCATAAAAAAAGCATTCCGAAGAATGCTTTTTTTTTTATTTATGAAGTCTGGGCGACCTGAATCTGCCGGTGTTCCGAATGCAGATAATCATCCGATTGCATTTCCAGTAAACGTGAACGCGTCCGTTCAATTTCAAATGCCAGTTTTTCACCTTCATACAGATCAATGATGGAATCTTCAGAGGTAAGAATCAGTTTTACCCCGCGATCGTAAAATTCATCGACCAGATAAATGAAACGGCGTGTCCCTTCAGACAGGAAATCGGTCAAATGCGGAACGTTACTCACCAACACGGTATTGTAAATGTTGGCAATTTCAATAAAGTCAGCAGGACTGCGCGGTTTAAAACACAATTCTGAAAATTCGCACCACAACACATCTTCGGTATGCCCCAGGGTCTCGACGACTCGATTATTAATCATGATTGGCGCATCAGATTGTGCCTGTGTCTGGGTCAATGCCTTAAAACGCCCTGCTAACCAGGCCTGTGCATCATCTGACAATGGATATTTGAACAGTTGTGCCTGCTTTAATACCCGTAAACGGTAGTCCACACCAGCGTCTACATTCAGGACAATACAGTTCTTTTTCACCAACTCGATCGTTGGCAAGAACCGGTCACGGTGAATGCCGTTCTTGTATAGCCCATCTGGTGCAATATTGGAAGTTGCGACCAGTGTAATGCCACGTTCAAACAGCTTCTGGAACAAATCACTCAGAATCATCGCGTCTGTAACGTTCGATACGAAAAATTCGTCAAAACAAATTACAACAGCATCTTTATAAATCTGATCTGCAACCAAATCCAGAGGGTTCCGTTGACCAGAAAGCTTGTTCAATTCTTTATGAACATGTTGCATAAAATGATGGAAATGCATGCGTGTTTTACGGCGGAATGGAACAGATTCATAGAACTGATCCATCAACCAGGTTTTGCCACGGCCTACACCACCCCACATATAAACCCCTTTCGGATAGGTCTGGCGACGAAAACGTCGAAACGCTTTCTTTGAAGCCTTATAGCGGGTGAGTAACTCTTTCCATACTCGGTCTAACTCTCGCACAGCCTGAGCTTGTGCTTCATCTGGCATGAATTGTCCTGACTCAAGTGCTTGCGCATAACGCTCAGCAGGTGATGTTGGAATAAATGCAGTGCTATGTGAGTCTGGTTTAGAATTTGACATAAGGTGTTATTGCAATTTTAATTGGTGAAAATTATATCGAACATTCCGTTCAATGACATTAGATTTTAGGCTTAATTATCATAGAGTTTAAACATCATAATGTACCATTTTTAATCATTTAATGATTGCGGTAATATTGTCTTGGACTCAATCCAAACCATCTTTTAAACGCATGATTGAATGCTGCAGGCTCAGAATAACCTAACATTTCTGCCACCTGTTCAATCGAATATGAACTGTTTTCGATGAACTTGAGCGCCTTTTGCTTAATCAGCTTTTCGCGAATTTCTTTATAGCTGGTCTGCATTTGCTGCAATTGGTGCCTTAAGGTACGCTCGGGAATGTGCAAGGCGCAGGCTGTTTCAGCCATGCTCGGGATGATGCCATTTTGCATTTCCAGATAGTCCTGGACATATTCCACCACTGTCAGTTTAAGGCCGGCGCTCTTTTTCAGATGCTTCAGATCCTGTAGGCATTTTTCTTCATAAATTCGATAGGTCAGCACATCGGCAGACGGGATTTTGGTATTAAGTATCTGGCTATTTTCCAATATAAAAGCAGCTTCCCTGCATCCGAATCTGACATCTTGCCCATAATAATCCTGATAAGCGGCAAGCAAGACCAGATCTTCGGGACAGCTAAATGGAAGTTCAATATGTATATCTGGAACATCCAGTCCCATCATCATGAAAATGTCTTGTAAAAACTTATAAGTACCGGAAATCTCGCACTGCGCCCGCAGTTGCCCCAATGCGGTATTCAGATCAACAGGCTGATAATGTAAATAAATCCGGTCTTGTTCGATATTGAGGTGCAAAGTGCCAAACAAATGCGTTAATTGCTGGAATTTCACTCCATTTAACAATGCTTTATGAATAGTTTCACTGGTCACCAATAACATCAGGAAAGGCCCATAACCGGCAAGCGCATAATGCTGTCCGATATATAGCCCTTGCTCAGGTGAAATGTCCTGACTGATATGCTGCAGGATATCCCATTCGATTTCATCTGGAATAATAGAAGCAGGATCCAAAGCATCGGCTTGTATGCCCATATTTGCCAAACGCGCATCCACATCAATGCCGACATGTCGCATGCCTTGAATCAAATACATCAATCCGAGGATAGATCTCTTCATAATTCCCAGTACAGTTCTCGAAACTTTAACGTTTTACTATAAAAGCCAGAGCAAATGAATTGCCGAAGTGATCAAGTTTTACGTCGATACAATCATGTTTAATCGCGATAAAAGCGTTAAACTTGCATAAAATTTAAAAGTGCAGGATATAAGCTATGCGTGATATAACCAAAAATGCAATTCAAAAAACAAAAGTTGCCATTATTGGTGCAGGTTTTGGTGGTTTAGCAATGGCTATTCGCTTGTTACAAAGCCACATCGATGATTTTGTAATTTTAGAAAAAACCAATGATGTTGGAGGCACCTGGCGTGAAAACCAATATCCGGGTGCAGCATGTGATGTGCAATCACATATGTATTCTCTCTCATTTGCCCCTAAAACCGACTGGTCAAAACGCTACGCTGAAGCAGATGAGATTTTCTCTTATATTCAGGACATCACAGCACAATATCAATTAAAAGATTATTGCAGATTCAACCATGAAGTAACCAAAGCCGAATTTGATGAAAACCGTAATATCTGGTCTCTTGAATTTAAAGATCAACCTGCCCTTGAAGCGCAATTTGTGATTTTTGCTTCCGGCCCATTGCATGTACCGCAAATTCCCCATCTAAAAGGAATTGAAAACTTTAAAGGCAAAGTCTTTCATTCTTCACAATGGGATCATGACTATGACTTGACAGGAAAGTCGGTTGCATCCATTGGTACAGGAGGCAGTGCCATTCAATACATTCCTGAAATTGCTCCTCAAGTCAAACAGCTTTATGTCTTACAACGTACCGCAGCCTGGGTAATTCCACGCGATGAACGAAAATATTCAGCACTGAGCAAGACGCTGTTTAAAGCATCCAACCTTTACCGCCAGATTCACCGTACCCGCCTGTACTGGACCAATGAATCACGTGTCGTACCGATCGTACAACCTCAGATCATGAAATATGGCCAAAAACTGGCTGAAGCCTTTATCCGTTATCAGGTCAAAGATAAAGAACTGGCCAAAAAACTGACGCCAGATTTTGTTATGGGATGCAAACGTATCCTGATTTCAAACAAGTATTTCCCAACCTTTAACCGGGACAATGTGGAGCTGGTGACAGAAGGCATTCAGGAAATTACTGCCAATGGCATCATCACCAAAGATGGTAAGGAGCGTCAAATTGACTGCCTGATCTATGGTACCGGTTTTATTACCGATCCACGTATCTACCTAAAGCATTTTAACTGCATTGGCCGTAATGGCATTGAACTGAAACAGGCTTGGAAAGATGGGGCTGAAAGTTATTATGGCATTAGCACCAAAAACTTCCCGAATTTGTTCCAGCTACTTGGGCCAAATACGATTTTAGGCCATAACTCTGTGATTTTCATGATTGAATCACAGGTCAATTATATTCTGCAACTGATCCAGACCGTAGACAAAACCAAGACTCAAGCGGTGGAAATCAAGCATGAGGTTCAAGATCAGTTCAATGAACGGGTACAGGAGCAATTAAAAGGTACAGTCTGGCAAGCAGGTGGCTGTAGTAGCTGGTATCAGGCAGCTGACGGCAAAAACTTCTCGCTATGGCCAACTTATACCTGGAAATACTGGCTAGAAACGCGCAAGGTCAACGTAGCAGATTACAACTTTATCTCGACCTCAACCACGGCGCAGACCAACGCCGCATAAGTCATCAAAGCGACTCCAACGCCCTTGATTCTCTCCGGGGCGTTTTCATGTCTAAAGCCCTGACTGTCTTATCCCCATATAAACGTCACGTACTTCTCTTTCCTGTTTAACACCGATTTTCAAACCAGAATTTATAATAAGTAAAAAACAAAATTCATGTTAGCATTCAACCTACCGACCGTTAGGTCGCTTTTTATAGTTTACATTTTCTCTTGCAAGAGTTTTTAAAAATATGAAAACAGCGCCTCCCATCAACCAGATCAGCTGGTCTTTACTACTGCTGCTCTCCCTGTTTACCGCACTGGATGCAGTGGCAATCGATATTTATTTACCGGCATTTCCCTTACTTGCTGAAAGCTTTTCTACCACGCCTGGACATATCCAGTTAACCCTTTCGGTATTTCTGATCGGCCTTGCAGTCGGACAAGGTATTTATGGCCCTTTACTCGACCGTTTTGGTCGACGTAAGCCTTTGCTGATCGGTATTGCAATCTTTATTGCAGGTTCATTACTGGCCGCAATTGCCCCGTCCATTGAATGGCTACTGGCTGCCCGATTGTTACAAGCCATAGGAGCATCAGCAGGGCTGGTTGTACCCCGAGCGATTATTTCAGATATATGTGATGCCCAAAGCAGTGCCAAAAACTTTTCAATCCTGATGCAAGTGATGATGATTGTTCCCATCATTGCGCCATTATTTGGCAGTTTCATTCTTCGCTTCGGTTCATGGACACTTATTTTCTATATACTGGCGGCATTAGGTATCATTTTATGGCTCTGGGGCAACCATGCGCTACCAGAAACCTTAAAGCCTGAATATCGTCAACCGCTCCAGCTCAACACAATCAGAACCAGCTATCAGACACTGAGCTTGAATAAGTGCTTTATGGCTTATACCCTTGCCGCCGGTTTTATTCTAGGTGCTTTTTTTGTTTACCTAAGCCAGTCACCTTTTATTTTTATCCAGCATTATCAACTTCATAATGAAACGTTTAGTGGTTTATTTGCAGCCAATGCGGTTGGCCTGATTATACTTGGTCAAGTTTCAATCCTGCTACTAAAACACTGGTCGGCGCAACGCTTGCTCCTCATTGGCATGAGCATTTTTACCGGAGCCAGCTTTATTTTGCTATGGAGTGTATCTTTTTACACATTAAGCCTATGGCAATACATCTTGCTTTTAGGACTCAGCATCTGGTCAACCGGATTTATCTTTGGAAATGTCACCGCATTAACCATGCAACAAAGCCCGCAGCATCTGACTGGTGCAGCCTCATCATTGATGGGCTTGCTACAATATGCCTTTGCTTCACTGATTGGCTTTATCGTTAGCTTCATACAAGTCAACATCAGCTTGCTGCCTGCCAGTTTATTTATTTGTGGAGGTATTGCACTCGGCTTATCTGTTTATGCTGCCTCTACTCAAAATAGCAAGCTTTCAATCTCTAAAGCGAACTAAGCATTGATACTCATCAATGCCATTTAACCCGTGGTGCTGATGAGTACATCCAATGCCTGTAAGATGGCATCCAGACGTAGTCGAAACTTTTCTTTACCACCATAGATCAACTCGCTTTGCAGCGCATCTACAAAACTCATGCATACACGTGCAAATATCTGTGGCTCCAGCGTATGTGGAGTTGGGTTTATGCCGGAATCCCGGATCACCTGAGTAAATAACTGCTCCAGTTCGGCCATAAAAACATGCATCGGTTCAATCACCTGATCATATAAATGTACCGGCGGACTAATCAAGGCATTCATCCAGAACTGAACTGCATAAGAATTATTAAAGCGCTGTTCAATGCTGACAAGGTAGTCACTTAATTGCTGCCGTAACTGTTGTCCGCCTTGCAAGACCGTTTTGGCATAGCCTAATTCCTCGTCAATCATGATCGGAATCAGGCTAAGATAAAGCTCATCCTTATTCTTAAAATGTGCATAAATTGAAGGTTTTTTGATGCCGACATCGGTTGCAATTTCATTCAGTGATGTGGCTGCAAAGCCCTGTTTTGCAAAACGCTCTAACGCATATTTCTGAATCTTGGCTGCTGTCACAAATTACTTACCTCTATTATCTATAAAAGTATATTTCACTTCAGCACACATTCATATACAGATTAGGACAAATATATAGATGCCTTAACTTATAGCGGGTGTACCAAGATTGTTTTTAAGTAATTTCTTATTTTTAAATGAATAATCGCATTATTTTATTTATCAAACGATATATAAATCTATCCAGATACAAGATTTCCCTGCATAATAAATCAGCACTTTAAACGCTTTGATTGTATGACTTCTTTTGTTCTCATTTTCCAGATTTTTATCTGTATTAGCTTAGGCTATTTTTTAGCCCCGCACTTATCTCCAGCTTTAAAGAAATTTGTATTTAGAATTCTTCCTTATTTTTCTTATATTTTGCTGGTCAGTGTTGCATTTGAACTCACACAGGCACTCAACCATATTCAAAATCCAGCAGCAATCTTGCCACCCGCCATACTCATTGCCTTGACCACTTCGATTGGCTCTTTTTTCATTTGTTTAATGACTTATAAGCTGATTGATCGACAAAGTGTGCAAGGGAAAATTTCATTGCATCTTTTTCTCAATGCACTGAAAAATATTGGCAAAGCCTTTCTGGCCTTGGCAGTCGGCATTGGCTTGGGCATACTCATTCAAAGCTTAAACCTGCATATCGTGTTTAATAGCTGGTATCTGTTACTGATCTTTATTTTCCTGATTGGGGTAGAACTGGCCTTCACTCAATTTGACCGTAGCTGGTTAAGCTGGAAAATTTTATTAGTCCCGGTCGCTGCATTTGTAGGTTCGTGTCTTGCAGCAATTATCAACTATCTTATTTTATCGAATCAATACAGCCTGAATGAAGTGATGGCTTTGGCGCAAGGCTATGGCTGGTACTCGATGTCTGGGATTTTATTTACCGAATTACATTCAGCCAAACTGGGGGGTATTGCCCTGTTAACCGATTTATTTAGGGAAATTTTTGCAATTTTATTGATGTATTGTCTAGGTTGGCGCTTTCCACGCTCGGCGATTTCCAGTGCCGGTGCTACCTCTATGGACGTTACCCTTGCCATGGTGAAACAGTCATGTGGCACACATTATGTCCCACATGCCATGATGAGTGGCTTGATCCTTTCACTTCTCGCACCACTCTTGATCAGCTTATTTCTTAATATGAAGTTTTAGACTGCGACTGCATCAAATTGACGACAAGATTGATTTCAACATCTCGGTCGGATTCTCTGCTTTGGTGATTGGGCGGCCAATGACCAAATGCGTTGAACCATCAAGCATCGCCTGTTTCGGGGTAACGATACGTTTCTGGTCATCTGCATTTGAACCTTCAGGACGAATACCCGGCGTGACCAGTGCAAATTCCTGTCCTAGCATTTCACGAAGAATCTTGGCTTCTTGTGCAGAGCAGACTACACCATCGAGTCCACTTTCCTGAGTAAGTTTAGCCAGACGCTTCACCTGTTCGACAGGCTCGATATCCAGGCCGATATCGCGCAAGTCTTCACGCCCCATTGAGGTCAACACCGTTACTGCGATCAATTGAGTCTGGTAGTTACCCGCCTTTAGTCGTTCAACGCAAGTTTCCATCATCTTGCGGCCGCCAGATGCATGCACATTTACCATCCATACTCCCAGATCAGCAGCAGCACATACCGCCTGAGCTGTGGTATTAGGAATATCATGGAATTTTAAATCAAGAAAAACCTCAAAGCCTTTATCTTGTAAATTCTTGACCACTGATGGGCCTTCATGAGTAAAAAGCTCTTTGCCAACCTTCACACGACAAAGTGACGGATCAAGCTGATCAACAATTGTTAAGGCGTCATATTGGCTTTTTGCGTCTAGGGCAACAATAATACTCACAAATCTAGTTCCATCACATAAAAATCAGTTAATTATAAAGTGATTCACACAATCAACAAAGCAAGAATGTATGCATAATGCAAAAAAGCTTTTTTTGGAGAATGCGCAAATACACATTACCTTTGTTCAGAGATCAAAATGGCTCTGGTGTCTGCTTCCAAAGCTTCAAAAATATGCGGCTGATCGGCAGGATAACAAATGTAGTCACCGGCATTTAATACTATTGGCTCAGAACTGAGTCCGACTCTGGCTTTACCTTGCATAATAATAATATGTTCAATGCTACCCAAGGGATGCGGCTGGCTACAGCGGGGTTCTCCCGGCTGTGTACTGAGTATATAGACATCGCGTCTTGCACCCGTTGGGCAATTGGCCAGCAGAATGGCCTGATAATGGGCAATTTCAGATGAAACGGATGGCCCTTCACCAAAACGAATGACTTGGGTCTGTGCAATATGACTTTCCATTAACTTTGCAAATGGAATATCCAGCGCCACACATAAGGCCCATAGGGTCTCCAGGCTAGGATTGCCCTGTGCAGCCTCCAGTTGAGATAAAGTTGACTTGGCAATACCTGCGCGACGCGCAACCTCCGCCAATGATAGCCCGGCTTTTTGTCTCTCTCTTTGCAAACCCTTTGCAACTATTTCAATTGGCAACGCCATAAATCACCATAAAAAACGAATGTTCGTTTTGACGAACGGTATAAAATTAATCTATTATATCGTACGGTCGTTTGATATAGAAAATAAAGATGCAAGATCAAGAACGGTATAACTTAATCAAAGCCATTATTCTCATCTCGGTAGCAACAGGCATTGTCGGAATTTCTCTTGGTTCGGTAGCAGCCAGTTTTGAACTCCCCATCTGGATTCCTTTACTGCTTTCCTTAACCGTATTGGCAGGCGCAGCCGAATTTACCTTTATTGGCATGATCGCAACCGGCAGCAATCCGGTGTTTGCGGCATTGACAGGTATACTCATCAATTTGCGGCATTTACCTTTTGGCTTATCGGTCGCGACTTTCATTGAAAAGAATATCTATCACTTTATTGCCTGCCATATCATGAATGATGAAAGTGTGATGTTTGGCCTCAGTCAACAGGACCCCCATTTAAAAAAACGGGCCTATTGGCTATGCGGCTTAGGTATCAGCATACTTTGGCCTGTCGGTGTGTGCACAGGTTATCTGCTCAGCAAAAATATTCCAGATATTGATGTATTTGGCATTGACGCAGCATTCCCGGCTATTCTTTTTGCCTTGATCCTGCCAATGCTCAAGAACAAAACCACAAGAAACCGGGTATTTTTAGGTACTACTCTTTCTTTAGCATCCATTCCCTTACTTCCAGCAGGCTTACCAGTTTTAGTCTCGATGCTCGGCCTGCTGACAGGAAGAAAAATCAAATGAAATACACTGAAAGCTATATATTCGCCGGTATTGTCATACTGGCTCTAGGCACATACCTGATTCGTTATTCAGGCTTTTATCTGGCAAACCGAATGGAATTTAAGGAACATCATAAGCAGCTACTGGCTGACTCTGCCTGTGTACTGCTGTTTACACTGGCAGTATTAAATACCTTATTTACCGAAACCCATTTTAGTGGCATCAGTAAAATTATTGGCGTCTCTGTCGCAGTCATTTTTGCATGGAAAAAGTATTCACTGATTGTTGTTATTCTGGTTGCGTTGGGCATTACCGCCCTATTAAGGTATTTTGGCTTGTCATAGATACAAAAAAAGCTCTTTAATCCAGTAAAGAGCTTTTAAATGCCTTATACAATCAACAAGATTTTATAAGGCTAAGGTATAAAAATTACAACGGTGTACGGGTTTGGCTTTCCGGATTGATATCCAGAACCGTTTTTTCATGTCTTACATTTGCAGCAGCTTCTGCGGCAGCTTGCTGTGCAATCTGAATTTGCTCTTTACGAAGATGGTCAATATCCTTGCGTAATCTCTTGATTTCCCAGCTGGTCTGAAAAACGCGGAAAACCTGTACGCCAAGAAGTAAACCAACAACAACACCCAAAACCAATGTCAATAAAAGTAATAACCCCAAACGCATTGCTGGAACTTGAGTAAATAATAAGTCTACCTGTAGCTCAGCCGGGTTTTGAAGCACCAAAGCAAGTGAATAACCAAAAATGGCAACGAGTAATGCAATTAAAACATAACGCATAAAGACCTCAATACTTATTCAGCAGATTCGTTTACTGCATCACGAAGTGCCTTACCAGGTTTAAAATGTGGAACCGCTTTTGCTGCTACATCAACTGACTTACCTGTTTTAGGGTTACGGCCTAAACGCGGCTCACGATGATGCAAGGCAAAACTACCAAAACCACGAATTTCAATACGATCTCCGCCAGAAAGTGCTTCAATCATTTGGTCGATCATAATCTTAACTGCATCTTCAACTAAAGGTTCAGCCAAGTGTGGGTTTTTAAGCGCAATCCGTTCAATTAAATCAGATTTATTAAGTGCTTCAGTAGTCATTGATGACCTCTTTAATTATCGCTACTTCCAATGTTTTTAATAATAACCTGTTTAAATACAAAACGGTAGCGCAGTACATGTTTACTACGCTACCGTTTACAGTATTTTTGTATAAAAAAGTACGTCTCTGTTACAAGAAACGTACTTTTTAACAAATTACTTCATTTGAGCTTTAATTAAGTCACCAATAGTCTTAGGACCATTGCTTTCTGCAGCTTGAGTTGCAGCAGCTTGGCGAGCATTGTTCACAGCTTCTTTCTCTTCAGCTTCGTCTTTCGCTTTGATAGACAAGTTGATAGAGCGAGATTTGCGATCAACGTTGATGATCTTCGCTTCAACTTCTTGACCAACTTCTAAGAATTTAGTTGCATCTTCAACGCGGTCACGGTTGATTTCAGAAGCTTTAAGCGTAGCTTCGATGTCATCAGCCAATTTAACTGTAGCACCTTTAGCATCAACAGCAGTTACAGTACCTTTAACCAAAGCACCACGCTCATTCGCAGCCAAGAAGTCATTGAATGGATCGCTGTTTAACTGTTTGATACCAAGGCTGATACGGTTACCTTCAGCGTCTACAGACAAGATAACTGCTTCAACTGTATCGCCTTTCTTGTAACGACGAATCGCTTCTTCGCCTTGTTCGTTCCAAGAAATGTCAGACAAGTGAACTAAACCGTCGATACCACCGTTTAAGCCGATGAAGATACCGAAGTCAGTGATTGACTTGATTGTACCAGAAACTTTTTCGCCTTTTTCATGTGCTTTAGCAAACTCTTCCCATGGGTTAGCACGAGTTTGTTTGATACCCAATGAAATACGACGACGTTCTTCGTCAACTTCAAGAACCATAACATCAACTTCGTCACCAATCTGAACAACTTTAGATGGGTGGATGTTTTTGTTCGTGTGGTCCATTTCTGAAACGTGTACTAAGCCTTCAACGCCTTCAGCGATTTCAGCGAAGCAACCGTAGTCAGTTAAGTTAGTTACACGTGCTTTAACGATAGAACCTTTAGGGTAACGGCTCATGATCGCTAACCATGGATCTTCGCCTAATTGCTTAAGGCCTAAAGATACGCGGTTACGCTCGCGGTCAAACTTAAGTACTTTAACTGTAACTTCCTGACCAACTTCAACAACTTCTGAAGGATGTTTGATACGCTTCCAAGCCATATCTGTGATATGTAGAAGACCGTCAATACCACCAAGATCAACGAACGCGCCGTAATCAGTAAGGTTCTTGATCGTACCTGTAACTGTTTGACCTTCTTCAAGTTGAGCAAGTAATGCTTCACGGTCAGCTGAAGATTCAGCTTCCATAACTGCACGACGAGATACAACAACGTTGTTACGTTTAGCATCAAGTTTGATTACTTTGAACTCTAACTCTTTACCTTCAAGGTGAGTTGTGTCACGGATAGGACGAGTGTCAACTAAAGAACCCGGTAAGAATGCACGTACAGGACCGATGTCAACAGTGAAACCGCCTTTAACCTTACCAGAGATAACACCAGTAACGATTTCGCCGTCTTCAAAGATTTTCTCAAGTTTAGTCCAGGTTTCAGCACGTTTCGCTTTTTCACGTGATAAAACGGTTTGACCCATACCGTTGTCAAGCGCTTCAACAACTACGTCAACAGTATCGCCAACTTGAACTTCAAGTTCACGTTGTTCATTTAAAAATTCAGCACGGTCAACAACGCCTTCAGATTTAAGGCCAGTGTCAACAGTAACCCAGTCAGAATCGATACTAACAACAGTACCTTGGATGACTGCACCCTTTTCAACGTTGAGGTTTAATTCACTTTCTTCAAAGAGGGCTGCAAAAGATTCGGTCATGATATACCTGATAAAGTCAGCGGTCTTGGATCAGACAAGGCCGGTTTAGTTAAGTTGTTACATTGTCCAAAAAATCTGATCAAGCAATGCTTCAACTGAAAAGTTAATTGGGTATCTATGCAATACGGCTATCGATGTAATCGACCATTAACTGAAATACGTCATTGATACCTATTGTAGAACTATCAATGATATACGCATCATCAGCCGGCTTGAGTGGCGCAACCGCCCGCTCCATGTCTCTTTTATCTCTAGCCTGTATGTTAGATAAAATGTCGCTTATTTTAGCATCTAGCCCCATGCCCTGCAACTGTTTTACACGGCGCTCTGCACGGGACTCTGCTGATGCGGTCAAATAAATCTTGGCCTGGGCTTCAGGAAAAATCGATGTCGCCATATCACGCCCATCGGCAACCAGACCCGGTGCCTGTATAAATGCACGCTGGCGCTCAAACAACGCTTTTCTCAATGCCGGTACAGTGGCAACTTTAGACGCATATTCACCCACCTGTTCGGTACGGATGGTGCTTGTTACATCCACACCTTCAAGAAAAACCTGCGTCGTTGTTTCTGTCGATTTAAACTCGATGTCCAGATGTACCGCACAGTCGACACACTGTTCTAGCTGGCTCTCCAGCTGATCCAGCAATCCGCGTTGAAACAGGGACAGTCCAAGTAAACGATATAACGCACCGGAATCTAATAAATTAAAACCATAATGTGCGGCAATTTTTGCTGCCAATGTTCCTTTACCTGAACCACTTGGACCATCAATCGTAATTATATGAACTGTCATTCCCATCTCTTATGAAGCAACTGATTTGGCTAGTTTTGAAAAACCTAGTGTAATCGCTGCTTTGAGTTGTGCAAGGATTAATTTACTTACAAAAGGAGCTTTTGCCGTAAATTCAATCTTATAAGTGACCAAAGTCACAAAAGGTGTGATCTCTTTAAAATCAATTTGTCCCAAATGATGCTTTACCAACGGGTTATTGATCAGCTTGTATTCAATCCGCTTGTTTTCTTCCAGCAAGGTAATTTCTTCCTGAAGCGGCTTGATCGGCCCAAAGCCCATACGGCGCACTGACCCGATGCCATCTGGACGTTGTGGATCTGCCGAATCTTTTACACGTACCACCTGTAACGGCGCAAATGCCTTGTTATAAGTCGCATGTTTTGACAACAGGTCAAATACTTCAGAGATTGGTGCATTGAATTCTTTTTTTATCGTGATTGCATTACGCATAACTTTGCCTTTTGATTTTTACCCAAACACATTGGAGGCTTAGTGTGCCACAACTCATGAGACATTTTTAATCATTTAGGGACGTTTTTGACGAACGGATTTTCTTCTTTTCATTTCTTCTTTGTTTGAAAAAATCACTCAGCTGCATAGAACATTGCGCTTGCAGACATCCTTGCTCAAAAACAAATTTATGATTGTAATAACCACTTTCCAGCAGTTGACGAGCACTGACCAGAGACCCTGCTTTGGGCTCGGTTGTCGCAAAAACGACCCGCTTTACCCGTGCATGCACTAAAGCTCCCACGCACATTGTGCACGGTTCAAGCGTGACATACAGTGTTGTATCGTCAGGTAACCGATAGTTATTCAGTGCCTGACAAGCCTCACGTAAGGCCTGTATTTCTGCATGTGCAGTAGGGTCTGAAAGTTTGATCGGTGCATTATAGCCTGCACCAATAACCTGATTTTCACTCACCAGAACAGCCCCTACAGGAATTTCACCCTGCGAAGCTGCTAATGCAGCCTGCTCATAGGCAAGCTGCATCCAGTATTCATCATTATGATTTGTGCCCGTCATAACTGCTTAAGCAATCACGCCATAGTGCTTCAACAACGCATTCCAGCTTTCAATCGTCGTGACAGGTGCACAGTCACCCAGAATGCCTTTGAGGGTTAACTGCTCGGTTGCCTTCCATTCTGGAGATAAATCTTTATCGACCAGACGGGCACGCACACCTTCTACAAAGTCAGGATGTCCGATTTTCCATTCAGAGATTTGTGCTTCCAAGGCAAATACCTCATCCCAGGCATGACCCTGTTTACCCCATTGCCATAATAGCCAGGTAATCGCAGCTGTGCTTGGTGAACCTTTTTGCAGGTTTTCACTGGCTTGACGTAACCAGTCACTACTTGCATCGCTTAACCCGATGATCGATTGATAATCATATTCGAAACTTTGACCACGACATACGCTATGGATGACATCAATCGAGTTTTGCAACGGACCAGCAGCAACCGGACGATGTAAACTGTTTAAGGTGTCGTCAATGGCACGGAATGCACCCGCCGGGTAATGGCTCCAGTCGACATTTAAAACCTTTTGCAGAACATTATCACGTTGTGCTTCACAAATATGCGTCGCCCAGCCGACACTGAATGCGCCCGCTGCTGTCATGATTGAACCGGTTAATCCTGTAAACAGACCAATCTGCCCACGGTCAGCCAAGAAACGGCTTGCACCAACATCCGGATATAAACCGATATTGATTTCAGGCATTGCCAGACGTGAATACGGTGTTACCAAACGGAATGGCGCTGCCATGAACAGACCAAGTCCACCGCCCATCACATAACCTTCACCCCAAACAACAATCGGCTTGGCATAATTATGTAAAAGCAGATCAAGTGCGTATTCTTGCTGGAAGAATAAATTTGCGGCGTCGACTTCTTTATTAATAACCAGTTGGCGTAATTTACGGACATCTCCACCGGCACAGAATGCTTTAGGTGTCGTTGAATCAAACCAGATTGCCTTTACACTTTCATCTTCATGAAAATGCTCAAAAACCTTGAGTAAAGCACTTACGATCGGCTCATCTAAAGCATGTAATGATTTTGGGCGGTTAAGGCGAATAATTCGCCAGCCATTTTTTGCGTGCTCAATAACTAAATCAGGATGATAGCTATTTAAATCGGGAGAAGTCATTATGCGTCCAATTGCCAGTCTATAGGCTCAATGCCATGTTGTTTCAAATATTGATTGGTTTTAGAAAATACTTTACAGCCAAAGAAACCACCCCGGTTTGCAGCCAGCGGTGAAGGATGAGCTGCACTGAGTACAAGATGCTTATGACGATCGATACGCTGTCCTTTACGTTGTGCATAAGCCCCCCATAAAATGAACACGATATGTTCACGCTGCTCATTCAATACATCTATCACTGCATCGGTAAACTCTTCCCATCCCTGTTTTTGATGTGAAGTCGGCTGTCCTGCCGCCACCGTCAGTACACTGTTAAGCAACAATACACCTTGCGCTGCCCATTTGCTCAAGTCACCATGACGAGAAACCGGCACACCCAGATCAGTATGTAATTCGTGAAAAATATTACGCAAAGACGGAGGTAATGCAACCCCTCTTTGTACAGAAAAACTCAGACCATTCGCCTGATTAGGGCCATGATAAGGATCTTGCCCCAGAATCACCACCTTAACAGCATTTAATGGCGTGGTATTCAAAGCATTGAAAATCTGCTTGCTCGGTGGATAGATTGTTTTTTCTGCAAGCTTTTCTTGTTGTAAAAACTCGCGTAAATTATCCATTTTAGGACTTAGAAGAAACTCTGATAATGAGACTTTCCAAGATTCATCCAACTGAACTTTATTAAGTTTGTCCTGCTGCTGTTCAGTAAATTGCATCAACATTCCTTGAAATAGATTCACTTGATTTAAGTGAAAAAGCACTTAAATATTGACTTGTAATTCTACATTAGGATTCTGGAATTTCACGCCCTTTTTCAAATTTTCATACATTTGGGCATCACTCCACTCCGCCTGTACCTGTTCTGAAAAGACAATATCTTCCAGACTTAACCTGCCCATTTGCTCATTTTCAATATCTTCCTGAAAACTTTGCGCATAGCCGGTATCTGTTTCATGAACGATAACAGAATAAACCTCAACATCACCTTCGCCGTTTTGAGTCACGGTTGAGTTCAATACTTGCTGGGCAAGGTAAAAAAAGAGACGCGAAAACTGCTCTGCCGATGGCGAAACCGGTAATGAAATCCAGCGTGCACTAAATGTTTTACATGCATCAATATAGGCAGGATCATCTTTTTGCCAGAAACAGATGGCATGATCGAAGCTGTCATACAGCTCCTTGATGACACCTTTTAATAACCCGAAATCATAGACCATTTGTCCATGATCAAGCTTTGACGCTTTTAATAATAATTCAACTTTATAACTATGCCCATGAATCGAACGCTTACAACGGTCCGATGTACAGTTACGTACAATATGAGCATTTTCAAACTTAAACAATTTACGAATTAACATGCACCAAGCTAATCTTTATCTGCAAACGGATTTTATTATAAAGCAAAAAAACCTGCATTGGGATTGATTTTAAACCTTGTCACCATTTAAGAAACCAATTTTAAAACTTACTGGAATGAAGCAAGACTTCTTGAATAAACAGTAACCTGTTTATCCTTACGTACGAAAGAAGAAACAAACTGGCGTTTCCGTTCGCTTAATCCGACTTCAATCTGGGCTGTAAAATAGTTCGATCTAACATCGACTAAAGCGGCAGCATCTGTTTTGTTCTGACCATCAATTCCCGAAAATGCATTTAACTGCCACAGTTCTTCAGCATTATTGAAATAGCTCAGGTTGACCTGTTTCTTTTTTAGTTCCTGCTCTACTGCCTTGACATCAAGTTTTGGATCAATACTCGCCAGAAGCAAAGCAGGCGCAGTATTGATATTGATCTTGGTCTGCTCTGGCAAGGCTGTAACATAAGGTCTGATCAAATCATAATTTTTACCCTCAAAACCTCTTACCAGCTTCAACTCCTCTACACTATGAAATTTGGTATTTGGTGTGAGATATGCAGGATCCAGCCCTTGATAATAATTACTTTCAGCTCCCATTGCGCCTGTCGTTTCATCATCAACATCTTGCCAGTCAATCACCGCCTGGCTCAGCTCTGCCGGTAAACCTACACGCTGCAACAGTTTTTCAAACCAGCGTCGCGCAGACTCATCAACCTGAGTTCCATCCGGTTTGACCAGATTGTTCAGATTAAACTTTCCGGACTCATCAAGCAGGCGCCCAGAAACATATCCATCTTCTACAGGAAATGCAGGCATCGGTTTGGCCCAGTTTTCCTGCAAGTGATCAATGTTATTGGCACTTTCACTATCCTGAATCAGTAACTCGGAGAAAAATGCTTCTGCACTTTTTGCATACAGCAAAGACTGGTTCTGACGCATCAAATAGCCTGTATTCTCGGTTGTATTGGTTTGCCGCTTGGCAATCGTTGCCGCCAGAACCGTGGCCAGTGCCACCATAACCAGAATAGTTAAAAGCGCAATACCTTGCTGTGATGAATGTCTTTTCATGTTATGACTAACTGCCTGCATCCGGTTTATTGTTTAGCAAACTATAAATCCACTCATAGTCCGTACCGGCAACCGTCAATTGTATTTTTATCCCAAGCGGTAATTTTTTCAGTTCAGCAATATTACCCGGATCACTATTTTCAGGCCATTGGCTCAGTTCTTGCGGGTTCATGACCATCACCTTAAACTGGTCGACATTTTCCAGCAAAGTGCTTGAAACGGGCTGTACACGATTGGGAATATTTAAATTTGAATACTTCAGGCGGTAAACTTTCTTTTGCACAGCATCATAGCGATATTCAATACGCTCATACGGTGATAATCCCTGTTTTAAAGGGTCTGAGACACCTGCCTTGCTGAACGTCAGTCCCCGGTCATTCAATACCATGGCAGCCTGCAACTGTCGCCCATCATTGGCAGTAAGCGGAATAATCTGCAAACTGTCACGAAGCACCTGCTGATAAGCATCCTGCAAGGCAAATAAATGCTCTTCATGTTGCGCATTTCGATCTTTTACTTTTAATAAATGATCAAAAACCTTCCAGCCGAGCATGGAAAGTACCGCAAAAATGGCAATGGCAACCAGCAGCTCGACTAAAGTAAATGCGCGTCTATATTTCATTATGTTCTGGCTTTGGCAGGATAGTTGAAAAATACAAGTTGAGTAACGCCCGCCTCTACCTTAGCTTGCTCTTTATTGAATAGACTGACCTGTAATTCGATACGTTGTATTTTAGGACTGATTGTCGATTGTGCTTTTTTATCTATTTGCCATGTTTCTCCCTGTGAAGTCACCTGTTTGGATTGTGTGCCATCGAGCCATTCCTGATTTATTTCCATCATGGCCACTTCATTCATTGCCACAAATTGAGCCTTGGTTCTTAAAATGGCATTTGAGGTCGATTGTGTATATTGCATGGCCACTTTGGTTAACGCAATTGCTGCAACCGCAAAGATCGCCAGTGCCGCCATTACCTCCAGCAAGGTAAATCCTGAAGCAGGTCTCTGCCGAGCAACGCTCGGCCCTGCTGCAAGACCGAAAGCTATGCTTGAGGTGTGAGATTTCTGTTCTGTTAAAAGATGAGAACCTGGGCTTCGAGTTACAGGATGAATGAAACAACGTTTCACACGAGCGCAAGACGGAGAGCTATGCTCGATGTGGGCACGATTAAATCGAGCAACGCTCGGCCCTGCTGCAAGACCGAAAGCTATGCTTGAGGTATGAGATTTCTGTTCTGTTGAAAGATAAGAAGCTGTGCTTGAGATGCGAGTCTTTTGTTCTTTCACAAGACAACAGGCATTTTCTGTAAGACCTGTTAAAGCATTAATTTTCATTGACCTTACCCAAGTGATCTAGCTCTAACTCATGCCCGATCGGCTGCTGCTCATAATAAAACTGGATGCGAACCGGTTTTGCTTCACCATTCCCAAACCAGATAAGTTGTGGTGCCTTGCCGCCAAGCAGGTCTTCATTTTTAGCTTTGCCATAGCTTGTGGTATCCAGACTTTGAATACTGAAAGACACATTCTTTGGCAACTGGCGGGTCTTAAATTCCTTATATGGTTGCCAAGTCCGGTCTGCCTGCTGTATCAGCTCAAGACTCTGATCATGATATTCATACAGGTTATAACTAAAAGGCGCGATATCGGTTGCGTTCTGGGTATTCAAGGCAAAAACCTTAGCCTGGTCTGTCGCTTCTTTATTAATTTTTTTCAGATCGAGAATAAACATCTCTCGGGCTTGCATGGCTCGCCGCTGGTCGACACCACCAATATTCAAGACCACAAGAGATGCCATAACCGCCATAATAACAATCACCACCATGACCTCGATCAAGGTAAAGGCTTTTTGCGAATACTTGGGCGATCTCATTAATATTTCAACTAAGCAACAGTGGGTTCAAGCAATTTGGGTAAGGCCAAGGCCTGCTCGATATAAGCCACCCGCAAGGTATCTCTGGACCCCAGATAACGTTGATAAAAACTTGAGTTCAAGATAACTGCTGCACCATAAGTCAATGACCAGATTGAAGCCAGATAGTCACGCGTGGTCATCGTACTGTTAATATCCAGCAAATAACTTTCAGTCATCCGGATAATGATACGCAGACGTTGCCTGCGCACCTTGTACAGCTCACTGAACAATAACTGAATACCCTGTCCCGTAGTCGAAAGACGCTCTTCAATCTGGTGAAACAGCGCTGTGCGTTCAGGATGATGTAAATGATGCAACATAAAGAAAGCCAGATGTTCCGGAAATGTTTTTTCGGTATCCTGAATCATTTCAAGCAACATGCGCTCATTACGGATAATCAGCAGCATATACAGCTCATCTTTGCTTTGAAAATGCTTATATAAAGTCCCTTTGGCGAGATCCAGCTCGGCAGCCAGAGCATCGAGGGTCATGCCAGCTTCGCCATTTTCGAGTAGGAGTTGCTCCGCGATCTGAAAAATTAATACTTCTCGTGCCCTGAACTGAGCTTGACGATCCATTTTCACGTAATAACTCTCTTTCCTAATACCACAAACCGTTTATTTCAAATTTAAGAGATTTTCAAAATTTTGCGTTGTAATCATGCCAATCTCTTCAACCGATTTATCATATACATCACTCAGTGCTTTTGCTACAAAAGGAACATATTTCGGTTCATTGCTTTTACCCCGATACGGGACAGGAGCCAGATAAGGACTATCCGTTTCAATAAGAAGCCGGTCCAGCGGAACTTGTTTGGCTACATCGCGCAAGTCCTGTGCATTTTTAAAAGAGACGATCCCAGAAAAGGAAATGTAATACCCACAATCCAGGACTGCTTTTGCCGTTTCCCAGTCTTCGGTAAAGCAATGCAAAATGCCATGTGTCGACTGCTCTGCACGGATAATATCTACCGTATCATGCTTGGCTGCGCGCGTATGTACTACCACAGGTTTTTTCACGATTTTAGATGCTTCAATGTGCCGGGCAAAACAACGCTTCTGTTCTGCAACAAAATCTGTACTGTGATAATAATCCAGCCCTGTCTCACCCAGTGCCCAGACTTTTTCTGACCGGGCAAGACGGACAAGATATTCTGTTGTTGCACGCGCCATCACCTGCTCATCTTCACAGGGATGAACCCCAACAGAATAGCCAACATCCTGATGTCGGGAGGCAATTTCAGCCAGTTTTACGTGATCTTCAAGATCAACCGAAATCCCCATGAATTTTGAGACACCGGCAAGCCGTGCTTGCTCAAGTGCCTGATCCAGATCTCCCTGATAAGGCGTCAGATCTAACATGGTTAAATGGCAATGCGTATCAACAAACACTCTTCTTTCCTATTTACGTCATAACTACATGGTATAGCTTGGCCGGTCCAGACCTTTAGAACCAGCCAGCAATTTTTCAGCTTCGTTTTTATAATACACGCCTTTTTCACCCGCGAGCTGGATTGCAAACCCTTGTGGCTTAAAATGTGTCTGTTTGTGTGAAATCCAGATCACTTTTCCGGTTAATGGAATTTTCTGGGACTGTTCGGGCAAGGTGGCCAGTACAAAAACTTCTTGTCCCATTTTTACGGCCTGTTTGGTCGGTACAAATAAACCGCCGCCCTGTACAAAAGGCATATAACTTGCCTGTAAAGTCGCTTTGTCCGGAATATTAACCTGTATAATTCCACCCATCATTTGTGGTTGCATCGTTTTTCCCCTGTTGAACGCTCAATCTTTAAAATATAAACCATCTAGTTTCGCTTTCCCCGTAACTCCTGGCCACAGCCGGTGCTGAGCGGTTGTATACGCATCACTATTTTTTAATAACATCCATCTTTTGTCTGAATTATAGAAAACAATCCAGTAAACAACAAATCATGTCGAGATAAGTGAGGTTAGGCAAGTACTCAAAAGCAGTTGTATGACTTTCTTGTCTGGAATGATATATATCATTGTTTTACAAAAGATGACAATGCAAAAGACCAGTATCACGGCTTTAGGCAATAAAAAGATCAGTCCGTTCAGGTTGAAGAGATCCCACAGGGTTAGATCAGCCAGTGCAACAACACTACAGACAACTTTTAAGGCTGGATAAAATATGGGCTGATGATGCTTATAGGAACAGTTCTATACTATTAACTTTAAATACCTGAATTTCATTTTTATAGACATGGCAAGCAAGCCCTGCCATGTTCATACCACAACTTATTTCGCTATTTTTATAATTTCCGCCTTGTCAAATGAAAACCAGCACTCATTTTGCGCTGACCATTTCGATTCGGTCGTTCCCAATACCCCTGTCACCGTAACACGATCTCCTACTTTTAAGTGACTGATCTTATCCATATTCACTTTTAATTCATCACGTGTTAATGCTTGGCCCTTACAGCTAGAATTGGTAGGGTCCTTAAAAATAATCGCAATCTGATTTTGGGATATCACCTCTCCCGTTTTGGTGATCCGGGTAATAATTCCGGGTACTTCCAGACGTTGTGTATCCCACTTACGTTTTGCTGTAATTTCATTTTGTTGCCAGTCTCTCCATATTTCAGACAAGGTCGCCTTCTTGGCAGGCCCTAAACCGCGAAAGTCTCCACTTAATATATCCCCAGTTTTATTCAAGATCCCGTCCGTTGTTGACATCGCGCTATCCAAAGCCTGACAGCCGCTTAACCATATCAAACTCATACCCACACAAAATGTTTTTATTTGCATATCCATCATTCCTAAAGTACGTATGTCACTGCATACGGCTAAAAAATAGCACAATCAACTCAAAATGTGAATTTTTCACATTTAAAATATCCCCTAAACTGCGACATGCTATTCCATAAAAAAAACCGCCCTGATGGGCGGTTTTAACTTTCACGATGATGAATGAGTTTACTTTTCAGTACATTTGTAATCAAAATCCAGCTTGCTAATGACTTGATCTGTGTTTCTGCGAATCACTGAAATATTACTTGCCCCGGCTTCAATATAAAGTGTGCCACTAAACTGATTGGCTCCTGATCCTCTCACATGGTTGAAAGAATAGCTATATACACATTCGTAGGCTTGAGAACCTGCATTGGAAGCATTAATCACAAAAGATGACCCATTAATATTTGACACGAACTTCGGTTCAGCGAAGGTAATGCCAGGCAAAGTTAAAAGTGCCAACAGAATCATGATCGATTTTATTTTCATCTCTATATTCCTTGTTTTTTAATATTATTGTGAAGTTATTCACATTTTATATTCTTTTTTAATCAAGGTTTAAAGAGCTTGGTACACTTTAATTACAATTTTTACATAAAAAAAACAAAATAAGAGAATGCCATATAATTCAGGCATTCTCTTGCTGAAACATTTATTTGGTCAGGGATATCTCAAGATACATTCATGAGCTGAATAAAGAGCTCATCCATAGCCAGCTGAGTCTGAACATTTTGCTCGAGCATTCGTTTTTTTTGCTGTAAATCAGAATAAATCGCAAACAGGCTTTCCAGACTATAACACTCCGCAAGCGGACTAAAATCTAGGTCCGTGTTACGCAGCGACTGGTTTAACTTCAGGCTGACCAGGTCACCAAGAAGATATTCAAACATGGTTATAAATTCTGAAGAACTCAGCTCTTTAGCCCATTTATTGGCATAATTTAGCGGCATGTTCTTTTCTACAACCAGCTTTAACCAGTCAGACAGAAAAACAGCGCGCTTCTGCAGCCATTCACTTCTTTCAATTTCCACTGCAGTCAAGGGCATATCATTTGCCAGATTTAGCAGCAAAGAAACCTGTGTCGATGAAATTTCCGGAATTTGCTGTTTTACAAAGGCCTGTGCATCCTCAGGATGTAAACGGTCCAGAGCAAAGTGCTGTAAACGACTACGAATGGTGGCCGGCAACTTCAAATAATGATCTGCCAGTAAAATCAGGACCACACGTTCACCGGGTTCTTCCAGAGTTTTCAGCAATGCATTTGCCGAAGCTGTGTTTAATGCTTCCGCCGGTTCAATGACAACAACCCGCCATCCTTCTCCGGTTTGCTGCACAAAAGGAAGCAGGTCACGTATTTTTTCAATCCTGATTTTTGCATTTTGCTTTTTATTTTCTTCGTCTGTAGTGATGTGTACATAATTCGGATGTGTATCCGATTTAAGCCACTGACAACTGCTGCATTCACCACAAGCACCTTGGGCCTGCTTGTTCAAGCACAAGACCCAGGCGACAAAACGTTCAGCAAATGCTTTCTTGGCACACCCTTTTTTGCCATAAAACAGTAAGCCATGTCCGATATCCGGAAACCGTGTGCTGAGCAGCTCCCAGGTCTGGGCATGCCAGGGATAGAGTGTTGTTGCTTGTATCTCGACCATCATCTTATTCGAATGCACTCACAGGCATGGCATTCAGGCGATCCAGATCAGCTTGCGTATCGACACCAGGAGGCAAGTTCGCTTCTGCCACATCTATGGCAATACGATGGCCATTTTCCAGTACACGCAACTGTTCAAGACTTTCCAGCTTTTCCAGCTGTCCTTGCTCCCAGGTCACATACTCTTGCAACAACGCCACACGATAGGCATATAGCCCCAAATGCCGGAACGCCTGCTGATGAAGCTTCTGCTCCACCTGCTTGGCACCATCACGATCATACGGAATCGTTGCACGACTGAAATAAAGTGCTTCATTACGCTTATTCATAACCACTTTTACAATGCTGTCACGCTGGAACTCTTCCATTTGATGAATCGGTTCACATAATGTCGACATGGAGCATTGCGGATGATCAACCAAAAGCTGGGTCACTTGCTGAACCAGTTGAGCGGGCAATAAAGGTTCATCCCCTTGTACATTGACAATAATATCGTCCGCTGCCCAGCCTTTAATACGGGCAACCTCACTTAAGCGGTCTGTACCTGATGGATGCTCAGGATCAGTTAACACTACATCGACACCTTCTGCACGGCAGATCTCTGCAATACGCGGATCATCTGTTGCGACACACAGATCATCAAAACCGGACACTTTTTTTGCCTGATCTACCACCCGCAAGATCATCGGACGACCATGAATAAGAAGTAAGGGTTTTCCCGGTAACCGAGAGCTCGAAAAGCGAGCAGGAATAACGATGTGCTTCATGATAGTTCTCTAAGAAAATTGAATTCCAACCTGCTGTAACTGCTGGCGTAACAGTACATAACAATCAGGAGATAAAACCGCTTCAACCGGTACTACCCAGATCGGGATATTAAACTCAGGATGTTGCTTTAATAATGCCTTAAATTTTACCGCATCTTTTTCAGTTGTAATGATTGCATCTGAATTATCGAAACTTAGGTCACTGATTTCATAATCATGATGATCGGGAAATTCATGTGCCTGATAGCGATTTACTTTCAGCTTGTTCAGAGTCTGGTAGAAACGTTGCGGAAAACCGATCCCGACCACCGCATTAAAGTACTGACCTGGCTCAAACCACAGCTTATCTGTATCATTATTCAGCAGATAAGGCTGCCCCACCTCCAAATGCATATTGCGTTCCGATTCGGCTACTTTGGTATGCTCAATGACAGTACTACCGTTTAGACGTGACTTTGGTTCTCTTAAATAACCTTCCGGCAATAGTTTTTCATTGCCTAAACCACGATTCCGATCCAGTACAATCCATTCGATGTCACGTGCCAAAGCCCAGTGTTGCAGGCCGTCATCACTAATGATCAGGTCGAGTGACTCTTTTTCCAGTAACAGCTCAATCGCAGCTTGACGATTGGGGCCTACAGCCATAGGCACTTGGGTCGACTGCACAATCAGACAGGGCTCATCACCAGCAATACCCGGATCAATACCTTGCTGAACCAGAAGCGGAAATGGTCCCTGAGCGCCATAACCACGGCTAATCACACCAACCCGGACACCTTGCTGCTGCAAATATTTGACCAGCTGAATCAGCAAAGGGGTCTTGCCACTACCTCCCACCGTGATATTTCCAATCACCATGACAGGAACCGGAGCCTGATATACCTTCTTGATGCCACTTTTATAAAGCGCCTGATTGGTACAAAACCCCAGCCGGTACAGCCATGACAAGGGACGCAACACCACCAGCCATGAAGCTTGTTCATTCCAAGCATCCTGAATCCGTTGCGCCATTGACATAATTAGTGTTCCTCAAAATTACGCTGATGCAATTGATAATACATACCCTGCTTGGCTAACAGCTCCGCATGTGTACCCTGCTCAATAATCTGTCCTTTATCCATCACCACAATCAGGTCGGCATTTTCAACTGTCGATAAACGGTGTGCAATCACGATAGTCGTACGGCCTTGCATTGCTTCATCAAAAGCTTGTTGAATGAAGTATTCTGACTCATTATCCAGCGCACTGGTGGCCTCATCCAGAATCAGGATTGGCGAGTCTTTCAGAATCGCACGGGCAATCGCAAGACGTTGACGTTGCCCACCTGAAAGGTTTAAGCCTTGTGCACCAAGAATGGTGTCATAACCTTGTGGCAAATTCATGATAAAATCATGGGCATAAGCCGCCTTGGCTGCCGCAATTACCTGCTCATCACTTGCATCTTGTAATTGACCATAAGCAATATTGTCACGCACTGAACGGTTGAATAACACTACCTGCTGGTTCACCATCGAGATCTGTGAACGCAAACATAAAAGCTCAATGTCCTGAATTGCAATGTCATCAAAATAAATCTGGCCACTACTGAGTTCTTGAAAACGCGGTAGCATATTGACCAAAGAGGTTTTACCAGCACCCGAACGGCCTACCAGTGCAACGGTTTGACCGGCTTGAATATCTAGAGAAAAATCTGTAATGGCATGGGTTCCATCTGCATATTGCAAATTGGCTCGATCAAAACGGATATTGCCCTGCAAGGTCGGCTTAAGCTGCCCCTGGTTCACTTCTTCAGGAAGGTCGAGCAATTCAAATACTGAATGGGCTGCTGCCAAACCACGTTGTAACTTTTCATTAATGTCGGTCAGGTTTTTAACAGGCTTGGATATCAAACCTGCAGCCGTAATATAAGAGACGAATTCACCAGCCGATGTGTCGCCAAACACCTGTGGTCGTAAAGCTAACCAGAGAATAACTGCCATTGCACAAGATAGAATTAATTGCACAATCGGGCTATTAATATTCTGAACCACGACCATTTTCAAGCCACGACGCAAGTTTTCTTCAGAAGACTTATAAAAACGTTGCTGCTCGAAGGCCTCGCCAGTAAAGCTTTTAACGACCGAGTTACCATTAATGGTTTCTTGTACAACATGGTTTACATCGCCCATGGTATTTTGTACCTGAATGGATAGCTTACGCATGCGCTTGGCAGCAACACGAACCAGAATCCCGATCACAGGCATAAAGACAATGATACAGATGGTTAAACGCCAGTTGGTATAGAACAGATAACTGAGCAATCCAATGACAATTAATCCATCCTTTACCAAAGTCTGTAAAGAATCAGAAGATGCCGCTGTTAATTGCTGTACGTTATACATCAGCTTGGCACTAATATGTCCCGAAGTATTATCAAGATAGTATTGAGCCGGAAGACGAAGCAGTTTGGCATAGACTTCCTGACGGATACTAAACACCAACCGTCTTGAAATCACAGCGGTAAAGTATCCGCCAAGGAACAGGCCAACACCACGGAAGAACATCAATAACACAATCAGGGCCGGGAACCAGTCCAGATTGGTTCGGCTACCATGTTGAATTGCATCAATAATAAACTTAAGCAATTTGGCAACAGATACCTCTGTGGCAGCGTTGATCCCAAAACCGACCAATACCAATAAGGCTACGCCCCAATAAGATTTTAGATAGGCTAAAAGGCGTAAATAAACCTTAAAATCTTGACTCACTCAGTAAAACCTCTAGTTGGAACTTTAGTGCTGATGTTGACATTCACAAAACCAAGCTGGCCTGCCACATCCATGACGCGAATGACATCCTGATGCGATGCCTTTGCATCTGCTGCAATGATAAACATCAGGTCACGACGGTCTTGTGCAACCTGCTTGATGGCAGTACTTAAATCGGCAATCTGTTTGCTTGATAATGCCTGACCATTGACAGAATAATGCCCTGTGGAGTCTACCATGATTTCAATTTTATGATCGAACTGTTTAGGTGGAACTCCCTGCGCATCTGGCAAGGTCAGATTGATACGGCTTTGCTGGCTAAATGTCGTAGATAACAAGAGAAACACCAGGATGAATAACAGACAGTCAATCATGGGTGTTAAGTTAATATGAATATCTTCAACTTGAGAGCGCTTGAACTTCATAATGCCACCCCGGCTTAGCTTGCACGACGGTGTTCTTGTAAAGAAGCTGCTTTTTTATAAAAAAGCGCAGCATGAAACAAGGTTGATTGCTGCTCTAGTTCTGCTACATATTCATGCACGACCCGCTGAAAATAACGGTAAGCAACCATTGCAGGAATTGCGATTAGCATGCCGACTGCAGTTGTGATCAAAGCTTTTGAAATTCCGGGCATCATCATGCTGGCATTCCCGGCAGAACCGACATCAATCACCAGAAATGACTCAATAATCCCCAGCACCGTACCAAGCAGTCCCAATAAAGGCGCTATGGCACTCAATGTACCAAGAAAGTTTATATTTTGCTCTAGGGCGCTGATTTCTTGCGACGCCGTTGCTTCCATTTGTGCACGGGCAAACTGCTCACCCTGATGCTGATGATCATAACCTGCTTTTAGAATCCGGCCCAATGGACTGTTAGCTGTCTCTTCTTGCGCGAGCTGTGCAATCACGGTGTCTGCATCAGTAGCACTGACCCGTAAAGCCTGAGGTAAAACTTGTGATCGCTTTAAACGGATATATCGTTCTATCGTAATCGCAACCGTTAAAATTGATGACAGAATAAGAGGCAGCATTAACCAGCCACCTGCTTTCACAAGTTCCCACATATTATTCCCCAATAATATTTAAAATATAAAAGGACGCATCCTAAATATTAGTTAGGTAAACAAATATTGAGGATACCATCCAGCTCATCCAATGAGTGGTAATGAATAACCATTTTCCCCTTTCCTTTCTGGTTATGGTCTATTTTCACATTTGCACCAAAACGTTCGGAAAGTCTTTGAGTCAACTGTTCGATGTCAGGAGAAATCTGTGCCTTTTCCTTCTCAGGTTTTGGTTCACTCCACTCACGTACTAACTGCTCAGTTTGACGTACTGATAATCCTTTTTCAATCACGATTTTAGCGACAGAAATCTGATCTTTGCTTTTCAAAGCCAGAATGGCACGTGCATGCCCCATATCAATCTGACCCTGCTGCATCAATTCCTTGATCGGTTCGGCCAGGCTCAGAAGACGCAGCAAATTACTTACTGTCGTGCGGGCCTTGCCTACTGTATCGGCAATTTCCTGATGGCTTAGGCCAAACTCATCATGAAAACGCTGTAAAGCCATGGCCTGATCAATCGGGTTCAGGTCCTGACGCTGAATATTTTCAATCAGGGCCAAGGCAATCGCTACCTGATCATTCAGGTCACGTACAATTGCAGGAACCTCGGTCAAGCCTGCCAGACGTGCTGCACGCCAACGACGTTCACCGGCAATAATTTCGTATGGATGCTGCTCGTCATCTACAGGACGAATTACAATCGGTTGCATGACACCATGTTTTTCAATCGATGCTGCAAGCTCTTGTAAATCCTGTTCCTGAATAAAACGACGCGGCTGATACTCGCCACGCTTCAACAAATTGACATCAATCTGCTTGAGTTGACCATGATCCAGGGCCTGTGCTTCCAGTTGCAATTTTTCTTTCTGAATTGAACCTAATAGCGCATCTAAACCACGACCTTTAGCCAATCCGCGTTTTTTGATGCTCATACAGCACTTCCTTTTTTCACTTTACTTTTCTTCAACAACTCTGCAGCCAGATTCAGATATGAAACTGCACCTTTAGAACTTTTTTCAAAATAGATCACCGGTAAACCATGCGCAGGCGCTTCTGCCAGACGCACATTTCGGGGAATCACCGTCTCATAGAGTTTTTTGCCAAAATATTGTTCCAGCTCTGCAGATACATCACGTGTCAATGCATTACGCGCATCATACATGGTCCGCAACACCCCGATAATTTCCAGGCCTGGGTTCAGGGCTTTCTGGATACGGTCAATTGTCTGCGTTAGATCGGCCAGACCTTCCAGTGCATAATATTCACATTGCATTGGAATGATCACGCCGTTTACGGCAGCCAGTGCATTGACAGTAATGAGACTTAAGCTGGGCGCACAGTCTACAATAATATAATCAAAAGCAGCATCGACCTCTTGCAAGGCATTTTTCAGAATGAACTCACGTCCTTCCTGTTCTGCAATGGCAAGCTCTACCCCGGCAAGTTCACGGTTCGCACCTAAAACCTTATAACCGACTTCCGCCTTTTGAATCGCTGTCTCAATCGGGACTTCCCCCAGCAAGACATCGGTGACCGAGTACAGCAAATCATTTTTCTGAATACCAGACCCCATGGTGGCATTGCCTTGTGAGTCCATATCTACCAGCAAGACACGTTTTTTCAAGATCGCCAAAGAAGCAGCAAGATTGACTGCTGTCGTGGTTTTCCCTACACCACCTTTTTGGTTTGCAATCGCAATAATTTGAGCCATGACTACCCTTAATATTTTTATTGAATACGTTGAAGTAAAAGCAAATGACGCTGTTCATCCAGTCTCGGAACACGAAGCTCAATGATCTGGCATGAATACTCATCTTTCATCTGCTCGATTTCATCTTCTGGAACCAGACCTTTCATCGCAGCAATAATACTTTGCTCATGCATATATGGTTGAGCTGCATCCACGAAGTCCGTCAAAGAGGCAAATGCCCGGCTTGTAATGACATCGAAATGACCAAGCTCATCAATACTCTCTTCATTTTCAACACGTGTCTGAACTGCAATTACATTTTTCAGTTTCAAATCAGCAATAAACTGCTTCAGGAAGCGGATCTTCTTTCCATTTGAGTCCAGCAGTACACAAGAACGCTCCGGCTGACACAATGCAATGATCATGCCTGGCATTCCGCCGCCAGTCCCCACATCCAGTAAACGGCCTTCTGGCAAATCATTCAAGATACTTAAGCTATCCAGTAAATGTTTAACCAGCATTTCTTTGGGATCACGAATCGCCGTTAAGTTATATGCCTTGTTCCACAGCACCAGAGCATCTTGATATTTCAATAAGAGTGTTAGGGCGTCCTCACTCAGGTTAAGACCCAGCGCTTGACTACCTTGCTTTAATTCTTGAAAAAAAGGATGCATAACAGTGCAACATCTCGATAAATTTGCTGTGCAGTATACCGATTTCTGATACAAGGCACAGTAGGACTTGTTGAACGATTATGCAGTTAAACATTTACAAGCATGATAAACTGCACAATCCATTAAGTTTTTTGTGTTTTCTTAAGCAAATGCACCCTGCCTGATTTGCAGATCAAGCTGTTCCAAACGCTCCGGGGTTCCGACATCAACCCAGACCGCCTGCATCTTTTCTGCTGAAACCTGTTGCTGTTGCATGGCCTGCTTTAATAACGGTGCCAAAGGTCGCTTGCCATGTTCTAGCCCAGCGAACATATGTGGCGCTAAAACCGCAATACCGCTATAAGTTAAAGCTTCACCTGATTGCCCCTGCTCGAAAGTATAAGCCAAATCATTTACCAGGATGAAGTCTCCTTTCACATGTTGAGGCGGGTTTTCGACCAAGACCAGATGTGCCAGCTTATCTTCCAGCTGAACATCGAGCAGCGAGGCAAAGTCCATCGTTGTCCAAACATCACCATTAACCAGAATGAAAGGCTCCGCACCCAGTAGCGGCAAGGCATTTATAATGCCGCCTGCTGTTTCCAGACCCTCACCTTCGTGTGACCACAAGATCTTCACACCCAACCGGGAACCATCTCCCAAGGCCGCAACCAGTTTATCGCCTAGCCATGCAGTATTGATCACGATTTCAGTGACCCCTATTTTTTGCAACTTTTCAATATGCCAGACAATCAGGGGCTTTCCGCCCACCTCAAGCAACGGCTTTGGCGTATGCAAAGTCAGGGGGCGCATGCGGTTTCCCAGCCCTGCAGCAAGAATCATCGCTTTCATTATGCTGCCACCTCGTAATCGCCGTATTTGGCAACAAACTTAGGCATGACCACATCACGCATGAACTGCATAAAATCATTCAGCTCTTCATAACCTTGGCTTTCTTCAAGCAAGTACCACATGACCCGAGGCAGATCTTTCAAATAGCCAGATTTTCCATCACGCTCAAACAGACGGACAAAAATGCCTAAAATCTTGATATGGCGCTGAATGGCCATCAGATCGGCATCACGCTTGAATTGCTCAAAGCTACGGTTTTGCTTTGCAGAAGCCGGTAATAAGTTATAGAACACTTCAAACCACTGATACACACGTTCAGCATTCCACTGCACATAGGCATCACGGGTAATCGAGATCAGATCGTAGGTATCCGCACCGATGACGGCATCCTGAAAATCGATTACCCCTAACTCTGGTTCATCCCCGATTTTCATCAGATTCCGGCTATGGAAGTCACGGTGTACAATCACCTGGGGTTGTTGAGTGGCTTCAACAGCAAGAAAGTCAAATGCCTGCTCAATGGTTTCCAGTTGCTGTTCTGTCGGCTGAATTTGCAGTGAAGGTAGCATCCACTCGGTCAGCAGGCGCATTTCAGACATGAGCTTTTCATAGGAATATTCAGGCAAATGATCCTGTCCCTGAATCTGTTGAAGTTCAATCAGCTGTTTAAAACTTTGTGCATAGTATTGATCGACTGTTTCATCATTCAGCAATGTAGACAGCACCACATCCCCAAAATCTTCCAGCAACAATAACCCCAAAGTCAGATCTTTTGCCACGATATGGGGAACCCGTACGCCGTGGCGATCAAAAAACTCGTCAATAAGGACAAATGGCGCACAATCTTCTTTTTCAGGGGGCGCATCCATGAGCATATATGTTTTGTTTTGTAACTTGATTCGCGCATAACGCCGGAAGCTCGCATCTCCTGCTAAAAAGTTGATCTCGAATTGATCAGATTGGAGAGTGGCTTGAAGCCAAGTTTGTATCAATTGTTCACGTTGTGTATTCATTTGCAATAAAATCTAAAACTAGCTGAGATTTTGAAAGCTTAAGTGTAGCCACTTATCAACTTTTTCTCTATGATGCGACAATAATTAATTGTGAATTAGCGTACTGGTTAATGAGACAATGAAACATCAGTTTAAATTTAATCCTTTAGCAACAGCTATTTTGACACTCTTGTGTGGCGGCTCGATTCAATCCGGTTTCGCGGCACCAGCTGATGCTGTCTCTACGCTTGACAATAAACAGCTTAAGGCTGCCATTCGAAATCAGGGACAGCAAGACCAAGAAAGTTATCCTGGGGAAAGCTTTTTCCAGCAATATTATGTAGACAAGTCTGCACCAGAAGCACAATTACGTGATAATCGTTATTTAAGCTCTTCTTTTTGCCAAGGGACCTGGGTCACTCCGATTAACCCTGAAACCAAAGCTGGCGATGCAAGTACGACCACTTCCGTGATTACTGCGGACTATGGACATTACAATCCTGCTGGCGATTCAGTATTACAGGGCAATGTGGTTATCGATCAGGAAGGTCGTACCATCCGTGCAGATCAGGTCACCATTGACTCGACCCAGACCCATGCCAACGCCAAAGGTCGGGTACAGCTTGCCCAGTCAGGGCTGCTCACACAAAGTGATGCGATTGACTATAATTTAAAAACCCAAACCGGCGATTTAAACAATAGTTTTTACATTTCCGAACAACAGCATGCGCATGGCCATGCCAGCCAGATTCAACGTGCCGATCAAAACCTGGTCATCTTGAAAGATGCCAGTTATACAGCCTGCCCGCCAGAACAGAAACCGGCATGGAAAATCCAGGCAAAACAGATTGAGTTAAATCAGGATACCGGTCGTGGCGTAACACGTAACACCAAACTTTATGTAAAAGATGTACCCGTCCTTGCGGTTCCGTATTTTAACTTTCCGATTGATGACCGTCGTACAACCGGTTTATTGAGTCCGAACTTTGGTTATAGTAATGATGGTGGTGCCCAGCTCGCGGCTCCAATCTATCTTAACCTTGCACCAAATTACGATCTTACGCTTACGCCAAGCTATATGAGTAAACGTGGTCCCAAGCTTGATGCCGATTTCCGCTATATGACGGAGAACTTCGGTTCTGGCCGTATTTGGGGTGGTTATATCGCTCAGGATAATCAATACGACAATGAAACTCGTGATGACCTGCACTTTATTCATAACTGGAAGATCAATAATCAATGGTCAACCAATCTGGAATATAATTACGCATCTGACAAAGATTATTTTTCAGATTTTAACCACAATCCCAACACCAGAACCGATCTAAATTTACGTCGTGCCTGGGAACTTAACTATGCCAATGGTATTCCCGGCCTTAAAGCCCAGTTAAAAGTCGAAGACTTCCAGACACTGGATAAAAGTCTTGACGATGCAGACAAGCCATATGCTCGACTGCCACAATTTTTATTAAATTATGTCACTGGCGATCCACAAGGCCTGCAATACGAATTTAACAATGATACGGCTTATTTTAAAAAATCCATTAAAGATGGTTCTGCACTAGAGTCAAGTGGTACCCGTATCTACAACCAGTTTGCAGTCCGATACAACTATCTGACGCCATCATGGTTCTATGTAGTTCCGGAAGTCTCTGTCCGTAGTATTAACACATTCTTCGATCAGGATTCAAAAGAAGGTCGTGGACTCTCTGCCTCTGATGATCTGGAAAAATCTGTAGTGGTACCTCAGTTCACACTTGCCACTGGACTGACCTTTGAAAAAGATGGCAAATATCTGCAAAGCATCTCACCTCGTGCTTTCTATGCTTATTCTCCTTATAAAAAACAGGATGATCACCCAAACTTTGATTCGACTTCTGCGTCAATCAATTATGATCAGCTGTTTAACCCCTACCGTTTCTATGGTCATGACCGCTTAGATGACAACAATTTCCTGTCTCTTGGCGTAACCTATAGCCTTTTAGATTCGGAAGGTCTGGAACGCATTAAAGCCAGTGTCGGTCAAAGCTATTATTTTAGTGATCGCCGTGTCAGCCTGAATGAAAAGCCAGACGAATTTGATACCCAAAACCGTACAGGTCCGATTGTTAGTTTATCTAGCCAGCTAAATCAGAACTTTACCATTAGCTCTAATGCAGCCTGGATGTCGAATGGGGATAATGCCCAGCGGGATTTTCAGGCTTATTACACAGGTGACAAGGGCAATCTTTACAACTTAGGCTATTTTTACCGTAAAGATATTCCTGACCGTCAAAACGCTTATGACCAAGTTGTTGCATCCTTTATACAACCTGTAAAAGACAATTGGCGTATTATGGGGCATGCTCAATATGACATCGACAACAAGGTCATGCGTGAATATTTACTTGGCGTGAACTATGAATCTTGTTGTTGGGCTGTATCAGTATATGGCCGTTCTTACTACAACGATCTGGATGATCCAAACACACCAGATGCCCGTAAAAAGAATGCAGTCATGGCTGAGTTTACGCTCAAAGGTCTTGGTGCTTTAAACAACAAGCTTGCTTCCCTTCTTGAAAGCAGAGTTTTGGGTTTCAACAAAATTAATCAATCTTGGACACAACGTTAATGAAGATAAAACCTTTTCAACATATCTTTAGAGCCACTGTTCTCGCTGCCCTAATTTCTTCATCAATGCAAAGCTTTGCCCAACCTACGGATGAGGTTGTAGCAATTGTGGATAATAGTGTCATTCTTAAAAGTGATTTAGAACAAGGGATTGCTGAAACAGAACATCAGTTAAAAGCGCAAAACAAACCTGTTCCACCTCAACAGTATTTACAGATGCAGGTGCTAGACCAGCTGATTGTGCGTCAGGCCCAGCTTGAACAAGTGAAGCGTTATGGCATTAAAGCCGATGAAAAAACCTTAAATGCTGCTGTACTAAAGGTTGCCAATCAATCCGGCGCCAACTCACTGGAAGCATTTCAACAAAAGCTAGATGCAATTGCACCCGGCACTTATGAAAACCTGCGTAACCGTGTTGCAGAAGACCTGGCGATTGGCCGCTTACGTCAACAACAAGTGATGTCACGGATTAAAATCAGTGACCATGATGTTGAAAATTTCCTGAAGTCTCCAGAAGGACAAGCCGCTCTCGGCACACAAGTTCATGTCATTCATATGCGTATTTCTGGCGACAACACCAGCGACGTACAAAAAGTTGCCCAGCAGGTTAAACAATCACTTTCGACTAGTGATGACCCGAAAGCCATTAGCACCAAGTTTTCAAATAGTGCTGTAAAGGTAGATGGACTGGATATGGGCTTCCGTTCACTGTCTGAAATCCCAACCGAACTTGCAGCACGCATTACCCCTTTACAGGTCGGCCAGACGACAGAACTCATTAGTGTTCGCGATGGCATACATGTATTAAAACTGCTTGAACGCAAGCAAAATGATCAAAAGGCACTGGTTCCACAGTATCTGACCCGACATATCCTGATTCAACCCTCTGAAGTTGTGAGTCTGGATCGTGCCAAGCAAATGATTGATAGCCTTTACAATCGTGCTAAAGCGGGAGATGATTTTGCTACTTTGGCGGCCACTTATTCAAATGATACGGGATCTGCCCGTGATGGCGGTAGCCTAGGCTGGGTTAGCCCGGGTGTCATGGTGCCTGAATTTGAAAAAGTAATGAAAGAAACACCAGTCGGCCAAATTAGCAAACCGTTCCAGAGTCAGTTTGGCTGGCATATCCTGCAAGTAACCGATACACGTCAGCAAGATATGACCAAAGAAGTTCAGGAACGTATGGCACGTCAAATTTTGGGCGAACGTCAGTTTGATACAGAAGTAGACAGCTGGATGCGTGAGCTTCGTGCCAACGCCTATGTTGAAATCAAAGATGCCAACCTGGATTCGAAGGCCCAGCAAAAGAAATAAGTTAGGCTTCAATCAAAATGCCAGTTATATACTGGCATTTTTTATTCCACCAACGCGGTAGAATAAAAAATAGCGGCAATTGCCGCTATTTTTTTATCATTACAAGTGGATTACTTATAACGATCTACCATTTTCTCTAAAGAAATTGGACGAATCTTGTCTGCATGGCCTGCGGTACCAAATGCTTCGTAACGCGCAACACAGATTTCTTTCATTGCTTCAATCGTTTCACCAAAGAATTTACGTGGGTCAAATTCACTTGGTTTTTCAGCCATCATACGACGCATTGCACCTGTTGAAGCCAAACGTAAGTCGGTATCAATATTAATTTTACGCACACCATGCTTGATTGCTTCAACCAGTTGATCTACAGGCACACCATAGGTTTCTTTAATGTCACCGCCATACTGGTTAATCACAGCCAACCATTCTTGTGGTACAGAGCTTGAGCCATGCATTACAAGATGCGTATTTGGTAAAGCTGCATGGATTTCCTTGATGCGGTCAATCGCCAGGATATCGCCTGTTGGTGGACGGGTAAACTTGTATGCGCCATGCGAAGTACCCACAGCAATTGCCAGAGCATCGACATTGGTATCTGCAACAAATTGAGTTGCTTCTTCAACAGAAGTTAACAGTTGAGAATGATCAAGTACGCCTTCAGCGCCGACACCGTCTTCTTCACCAGCCATACCGGTTTCAAGGCTACCCAGGCAACCGATCTCACCTTCAACTGAAACGCCGCAAGCATGCGCCATCGCTACTACGCGACGAGTAACATCAACGTTATAATCATAAGTTGTTGGTGTTTTGCCATCTGCACCCAATGAACCATCCATCATCACCGAGCTAAAGCCCAACTGGATAGAGCGTTGGCAAACATCCGGACTAGTACCATGATCTTGGTGCATAACCACTGGAATATGTGGCCACTCTTCAATCGCAGCTAAAATAAGATGACGTAAGAAAGGTGCACCTGCATATTTACGCGCACCAGCAGAAGCTTGCACGATTACAGGTGAATTTGTTGCATCCGCAGCGAGCATGATTGCACGCATTTGTTCTAAGTTGTTTACGTTAAACGCTGGTACGCCGTAGTTATATTCTGCAGCGTGATCCAAGAGCTGGCGCATTGAGATTAGAGCCATAATATCCTCCCAGGTAATGCGCCATATTCTACATGTTGATTTATTTCAATTCAGCAACTAATCACCGGAATTCTAAAAAAATCTTTAATCTTTTGTGTAATTTGCGTAGCAAATCTTAGCAAATAAACAAAAAAGCCAAATCATCGGAAGATTTGGCTTTTTTTAAAGGAGAACCCCTTCACACTATCAGTTAAAACCCAGCATAAAACTTAGCAATAACCCTCAAGGCGTGTGAGCGGTAATTTTTTACCGATCGCTTTTTCAATTTCAGGTAAATAAAAAGCATCATCTTCCGACAGGAAGCTAATACTTACCCCCTGCGCACCGGCACGGCCAGTACGACCAATACGGTGTACATAATCATCAGACTGTTCAGGCAAGGTAAAGTTGATTACATGAGAGACACCATCAACATGGATCCCGCGCCCCGCCACATCCGTGGCAATCATAATATTATGTTTGCCCTGCTTGAACTGCTCAAGCATTTTCAGACGCTTATCCTGCGCAATTTCACCCGATAACATACCTACCTTATACCCATCACGTTTTAAGTGATCATATAAGCGACGCACCTGATCCCGACGATTGGCAAAGATCATCACCTTATCGATCGGCTCTTCACGCAAGATCTCTTGCAATAACTTGTATTTATCCTGTTTGGCAACGACATAGACCCGCTGCTCGACATCATTATTGGTTTTTTGTTCCGGTTCGATCTCAACCGTAACAGGCTCAAATAACCATTGACGTGCAAGGTTAAGGACATCATAGCTGAATGTTGCAGAGAACATTAAGGTCTGACGTTGCTCCTTAAACGGAGAATAACGAACAATACGTTTTACCGAAGGAATAAAGCCCATATCCAGCAAACGGTCAGCTTCATCGATCACCAGAAATTCAATCCGGTCTAACCAGACTTCTTTTTGCTCGACAAAATCAATCAAACGGCCTGGTGTTGCCACAATAATATCGACAAAATTGCGATCCAGCATCTTCTTTTGCTTTTCAAAATCAACCCCACCCAATAAAGTGACAAGATGCAGATTTGAAAATTTGGTTAATGCCTGCGCATCGCTTTCGATCTGTAACGCCAGCTCACGTGTCGGCGCAAGTATCAATGCACGTGGCTCACCACGGAAACGCTGCTCTTGAATCGGATTATTGAGTAGATCATTGATCACGCTAATCAGAAAGGCAGCGGTCTTACCGGTACCTGTTTGTGCTCGACCAATGGCATCATGCCCTGCCAATGTATATTTTAAAACCTTTTGCTGAATCGGGGTCATTTTTGTAAAACCCAAAGCATCAATCGCTTTCTTCAACTGCGGATGTAAATTTAAGGTTTCAAAACCGGACGTCATATATGCTCTCGAACCATCAATGACCAAAGGAAAGTGGTTATTATAAACAAAAACGCCCCAAATTACATTGGAGCGTTTCTATATTGCGTTAAGGCAACAAATTAGTCTAAAGGCTGAACGTTTTCAGCCTGGAAACCTTTTTGTCCTTGAACGACACTGAATTCTACACGTTGGCCGTCACGTAAAGAACGGTGGCCTTCACCAACAATAGCGCGGAAATGAACAAATACGTCATCACCACCATTACGTTGAATAAAACCAAAGCCTTTAGTGTCGTTAAACCACTTTACTACGCCTTGTTCACGAGCTGTCATAAGTCAATCCTCAGATTTTGAAAGATAAGGACCTTCCGGTGTTGCAAACAGCAGAGCCAACAAGGTTTTAAAATTTTTTATAATTTTAAAGCTTGTAATCATTCTGTAAAACTATCAACAATTTCCGGTTACATCCATTTGTTATAGGGTTTATTACATTAATATTGTATTAAACTCTTCCTAAAACGCATCGAGCTTATCACGGGTTTATGACAATTAATAGGATTATTTTTAGTTATTTCCATCTGTTCTATCTGTTTTTTTCAATAATTTAGCTGTTTTTTTAATGAAATTTTTATCATAAAAATTACGCAAAAATTTGTTAAGATAATTCTGAATGATGTGATTTAGATGAATATGACAGATAAAGTGAATCCCCCTGAGATCATTGATGCATTAGGTCAGCCCTGTCCGATGCCCTTGCTGATGCTGAAACGAGCCCTGAAAAAAAACTCAGGTTCAAAACAGTATTTACTGAAATCATCAGACCCGCACAGTGAAATTGATGTAACACGATATTGCCAAATCCAGCAACTTCAATGCCAGCCACAAAAAATTTCAGAGCATGAATTTCACTATTTAATTGAATCTATGTAATTCTTTGCTAAACTCTTGGTAAAGATAAAATAGTTTACTTTACATTTCTATACTCAAATTTCCTTAGTGATGAAGAACATTCGCATTAAGATGAAATTGTTGACTCAAATACCATCCTATAAGGAGACTCCATGACTACTGACAGCAGCAATCAATTGATGCCCCTGTCATTGTCTGCGCCAGGTGTAAACCTTGGTGCATATATCAGTACTGTCAATCAAATTCCAATTTTAACGGCCGAGCAGGAAAAAGAACTTGCTGAGCGTTATTATTATGATCAAGATCTTGATGCGGCCAAACTATTGGTCATGTCGCATTTACGCTTTGTCGTACATATTGCACGTAGCTATGCCGGCTATGGGTTGCCACAAGGCGACCTGATTCAGGAAGGCAACCTGGGGTTGATGAAAGCGGTTAAACGCTTCGATCCGAATATGGGGGTTCGCCTGGTTTCCTTTGCCGTGCACTGGATTAAAGCTGAAATTCATGAATATGTGATTCGTAACTGGCGGATTGTCAAAATTGCGACCACCAAGGCACAACGTAAATTATTCTTCAATTTACGCAGTCTTAAAAAATCTAGCAAACGTTTGACGCTGGAAGAAGCACAATCTATTGCCAATGACCTGAATGTAACACCAGAGCAAGTACTGGAAATGGAAGGTCGTCTCACTGCCTATGATGCTGCCTTCGAAGCACAAGGTGACGACGATGACGATACTCCCCATACTGCACCAGCACTTTATCTGGAAGATAACCGTTACGATCCTGCCCGTTTGATTGAAGAAGAAGATTACGAAGAACAAAGCACCTCTGCCTTACATGAGGCAATGGATCAGCTCGATGACCGTTCACGTAATATTCTGCAACGTCGCTGGTTAGATGATGACAAATCTACCTTGCATGAGTTAGCAGCCGAATATAACGTTTCTGCTGAACGTATTCGCCAGCTTGAAAAAAATGCAATGGAAAAGATCAAGACCGCCATGTCTGCGAGTTAAAATCACACCAAACACAAGGGCTTTCATGCCCTTTTGTTTTATCTGGCTTTGTTTAAGCCCTCGAATATGTTAACTTTGTTTATCAAATTTTTAGTTCCATTGTCATTATGTGGATAGCAATCTCGGCGCTTAATCTTGCGCTTGCCGTCATGTTAGGTGCCTTTGGTGCCCATGGACTCAAATCTTTTGCAACGCCTGAGCAACTGGCCTGGTGGGGCACCGCAACCCAGTATTTTTTCTATCATGCAATCGGGTTATTGGTTTTAGCTGTACTGCATAAAACCACACCGACCTTTCCTATAAAAATTCCTTTTATCCTGATTCAAACCGGCATCATCTTTTTCTGTGCTTCGTTGTATATTATGGCGCTTGGTCTACCTAGAATTTTAGGTGCAATCACCCCGATTGGTGGTGCGTTCATGATTGCTGGCTGGCTATGGCTTGCATGGCAGGCAATCAAGCATGCGAAATAAGGATTTATCATGCATATCTATCTAAACGGCGAGTCAACAGACACGTCTTGTGAAAATCTGCAGCAATTGATTCAAAGTCTGGCGCTTGAAGGCAAACGCTTTGCTGTGGAGAAGAACCAACAGATTATTCCGAAAAGCAGACTTGAGCAGACCTTAATTGCTCCTGAAGATCGTATTGAAATTATTCAAGCTGTTGGTGGCGGCTAATTGGCTAAAAATGGAGTAAGCCCATGCAAGATTCCCCTTTAATTATCGGTTCCCGTACTTTTCAGTCGCGCCTTCTGGTCGGGACAGGTAAATACAAAGATTTAAATGAAACCGATTTAGCCATTCAAGCAAGTGGTGCCGAGATTGTTACTGTTGCGATTCGTCGTGTAAATATCGGCCAACATGCCGATCAACCAAATCTGCTTTCAGTGATTCCTCCAGAGAAATACACCATTCTACCAAATACGGCAGGTTGCTTTGATGCAGATAGTGCAGTTCGTACCTGTATGTTGGCTCGCGAGCTGCTTGATGGTCACAATCTGGTAAAGCTGGAAGTACTCGGTGATGAAAAAACCTTGTACCCGAATGTAACTGCAACGCTTAAAGCTGCGCAAACCTTGATTGATGATGGTTTTGAAATCATGGTCTATACCTCGGATGACCCGATTGTTGCGCAAGAACTTGAAAGTATGGGTTGTGTTGCAATCATGCCTTTGGGCAGTTTGATTGGTTCTGGCCTTGGTATTTTGAATCCACATACCATTTCCATCATCAAAGAAAACGCTAAAGTTCCTGTGCTGGTGGATGCTGGTGTGGGTACTGCCAGTGATGCTGCGATTGCAATGGAACTCGGCTGTGACGGCGTACTGATGAACACGGCGATTGCTGCGGCTCAAAATCCAATTTTGATGGCTTCTGCCATGAAAAAAGCCGTTGAAGCAGGTCGTGAAGCGTTTTTAGCGGGTCGTATGCCGCGTAAGCGTATGGCCAATGCCAGCTCGCCTGAAACGGGCTATTTCTTTAAGTAAGAAAAGAAAGATAAAAGGGAGCTACAAGCTCCCTTTTTTAATCTGCAACACACTCATTTCTTTCTAGTATTTTAATGCTATCTGTAATGAACTTTTTATATCATTCACAATATATTTTGGTGCAAGTATAAACAACAGCATTTCAGCCCAATACGGCTCACTCTTGGCATACACTTCCATCGATAATTTTTTCATTAACTGGCAATAATCATGATAAGCAATGCGATGATTTTTATAGTTCACAGGACCATCAAACAGATTAAAAATCGTATTAAGTTCATATTGAGTTATATCAGCATTCCTTCCGATCGGCTGAGGATAAAATTCCTTTAATGTTGAATATTTAAATAACAACCAGTTTAAAGAATAAATGACTCTGGAATCATAAACAGCATAAGCCTGATGATCCATAAATGATGCGACTTTCGATAAAGAAGAAATCACTGAAAAAGTAGCTCTTGTTAAGCTACCTTTTGTAAGCTCACTTTCAAATTTAAGCAATAACAGGTCATTTTTAGGATTTTGCTTAAAAGAGCGAATACCGCCCCACTCTTGAATCAACCAGTACCGACCAGCTAAATCATCTGAATTCAATAAAGAATTGAAATTATGTTTTAAATAAATATTTTGCTCAAATATGGAGGCAAGATGCACAGGGATTGGTAATGGATTACTTTCTGGCAATTCCCATATAAAATATTTTTCTAACGGATGCTGTTTCGCTAGCTCTTTCAATGTTTGAATTAGCTGGTCCATGATTCACTCAATGCTTAATATCTAGTATTCGCTTTAAATTGCTTTTGGCGCATTGCTCAAAATTCTGTTGAAAATATTCGGTTTGATACAGTGATTCTGTCTGATAAAAATGCGCGAGAATTTCTTTTCTCTTAATCGCATAAACATCTGGATCTACCCAAGCATATTCTTGTTGAATCTGCTGTTCATATTCCGCAAAACGCGCTGGTGAAGCCGCTAGAATCGCCAAATCGATATCCAGTAAAAACTGCAAATCCGGCTCATCAGTTGCTTTATGCTTTTGCGTCGCAATAATCCAGCGCTTGATCTTTTCAACCACTTCTAAGGGTAAGTCCTGAGCCAGAGACAACTCAAATAATTCAGCACTTTTAAGCTCATTGTCTTTTGCTTGCGGATCATAAACCACATCATGAAACCACATTGCTAACTCAACCGCATAGGCATCTTTTAAATCAGATCGGATCGAATCAAGTAAAACCAGACATTCATACACGTGCTGAAGCGTATGATAAGCCCGCTGCTTTTCACTATAGGCAGCAATCAACTTGTTAAAGATTTTCTGCGGTTCAGAAAAATGATAGTGCTGATGCAGTTCACACCATAATTTTTCTAGTCGCGTTAAATACTGCTGCATTGCTCATCTTCACCGGATTTCTTTATTGAGCCACTTTGCCAGACATTCCGCATCTTTACGATCCAGAAAGAGCTGATACAAGGTACAGGAACCAAACTCATGTTTCAGTTCCTGTTGACGGACAGGATGATTGCCAAACCTGAATCTTCAAGTACCATCCGTATCTAAAGGCAATGCATACACCCCATAACTCCGAGGTTCGGTCAATTGCCCTTTGATACAGACCTGATCAGACGATATTGCATGTTTTAATAAATGTTGTTTGGTTAACATCCCACCCTGCCCAAGGCAAACTTACGCTGCGTGCTGTTCATCTCGTTTAAAGACCAGTTCTTTATCTGATGAACTTTCAGCATCAAAGTAATAACCTTCACTATCAAATGCTTTTAATTGTTCTACTTGGCTTAATTTATTTTCAATCAAGTATCTTGCCATCAGACCACGCGCTTTTTTCGCATAGAAACTAATGACTTTATATTTACCATTTTTCTGATCCAAGAATACAGGCTTGATGATTTCTGCCTGAATTTTCTTTTCATTTACAGATTTATAATATTCGTCTGAAGCCAGATTGACCAATACTTTCGCGTCAATTTCAGCTAAATCCCGGTTAATTTGATCGGTGATAATATTGCCCCAAAATTCATATAGATTATGACCACGGCTATTTTTTAGTTTAGTTCCCATTTCCAAACGGTACGGCATCATCAAATCCAATGGACGCAATAATCCATAAAGACCAGACAACATACGCAGATGTTGTTGAGCAAAATCAATATCCTGATCGTTTAAGTGATAAGCATCTAAACCGGTATATACATCACCTTTAAATGCAAACAAGGCTTGACGTGCATTGGAAAAATCAAAATCTGCATTCCAGTCGCGGAAACGTTCTACATTCAAGTTGGCGATTTTCTCGCTCACGGTCATTAACGATGCGATTTCACTCGCAGAAAGCTTGCGACATACCTCAATCAACTGTTGGGATTGTTCTAATAAACGTGGCTGAGTATGTGCATCTGTAGGTAAAGCCGTTGTGTAATCAAGTGTTTTCGCTGGAGAAATTAAAGCAAGCATATTCAATCAAAAAATAAATTTAACTTGGTGAAACTATAACAGTTGATAATTTTTAATGCCAATTCGTGTTTTCATTTTTCATGATCGGTAAAATAGTGGATTCTTCCATTATCCATTGCGTATCTTATGTCTGAGCAATTATTCATCTAGAAGCTTAGAGCTTAAATTGGCGTATTGATTCATATTATTGTCTATACGGTTATCCAATACGCCAATTTGTCTGCATTATTTATAGATCGTTGATCCTTTCCAGTTCACGAATTAGACCAGAATGATCAAGTTCACTGTCTCCTGCAGCAATCATGTTTTTAAATAAAAGACAAACCTGCTCGGCAACAGGTAAGTTTAATGCAAGTGATTTGGCATAGCGAACAGCGGTATCAATATCTTTATGCTGGTTATGTGCAGTCCCTCCCGGGGTAAAATTCCGAGTTAACATACGCTCGCCATGCTGCTGCAAAATCGGAGAATCTGCAAAACCGCCTGTTAATGCCTGTTTGAGTTTTACCGGGTCTGCTCCTGCTTTGCTAGCAAGCAATAAGCCCTCACTTATGGTTGCAATAGTGGAGGCAACTATCATTTGATTGACCAATTTTGCCAGCATTCCACATCCGGCCTCTCCGATCAGAACCGGTCTACCTATGGCAGATAGAATATGTTCAGCCTGAACAAAAGTTTCAGTATCGCCACCTACCATAATAGCAAGACTCGCATTTTGAGCACCTTTCTCTCCCCCGGAAACAGGTGCATCCAAATATCTGAAGCCTCTTTCTTGACACTTTTCACTTTGTATTTTTGCAACTTCAACCGGTATTGAGCTCATCACAATGACAGTACATCCCGGTTTTAACTGCGAGATTGCACCATGTTGCTTAAACAGGATTTCATCACAGGTTTTTCCATCACTGAGCATACAAATCAGAAACTCTATATCTTTTCCGACTTGTTCAAGTTCACTACAAACATGCGCACCAGCCTGCTTTAAACCCTCTACTTTAGATAAAGTCCTGTTCCAGACCTTAACTTGATGGCCAGCTTTTAATAAATTCATAGCCATTGGCATTCCCATAATGCCAGTTCCAACAAAACCAATCCGGGCCATTATTTCATCTCCGTAGCAGTTCGCACTTTAAGTCGCTGTTGTTCTACTTTTAGGCTATCTGACTTTAACTTTGCCAGGAAAAGCAATCCCAGGCCTCCCATGGCGATAAACCCGGCAATGGCAAGGAACGCTACCGTATAGGTTCCGGTAGTTGTATATAAATAGCCAGTTAAATACGGACCGGTAAAACCGCTTAAATTACCGACCGAGTTAATCAAGCCAATACCGGCTGCGGCTCCCACCCCTGTTAAAGTTTGCCCAGGAATAGTCCAGAAAATGTTAATCGCGCTAAATACACCAATTGCGAGAAGGATAAAGCCCACAATAATTGCCCACGGTTGATTTACAAGCAGTGCAACCGCAATGGCTAACGCCGCCATAAGTGCAGCACAAGCACCGTGTTTATAACGCTCTTGTTTACGGTCAGAACGGCGGCTCCATAAAACCATACCAACCGCCGCAAATGCATATGGAATAGCGGTGAGTAAGCCATTTTGAATCAAGCTAATTTGCATACCAAAGGTGTTACGGAATGACTCTAAAACACTTGGTAAGAAGAAGAACATCGCATTTGAACCAGACGTAATTCCAAAATAGACAATTGCCATAATCCACACTAAAGGATTTTTAAACACCTGTTTAATCAGAGTACCTTTTGTTAAAGCAGCATCGGCAGATTGTTCTTTGTCTTTTTCTTCACGCTCTAACGTATTGATCAGCCATTGACGCTGCCCAGCCGTTAGCCAATGCGCTTCTTCTGGACGATTGGTTAAATATTTTAGGCAGATTAAACCTAAAATTACGGAAGGAATCCCTTCTAAAACATACATCAAACGCCAGCCTTCATAGCCAATAGTATTGCCCCATTGCATAAGACCGACCGAAATTGGTGCTCCAATGATTTGCGCAATGGGTAATCCTAAATAGAAGGTCGCGAAAACACGGGCACGATATTTTGCAGGAAACCATAAAGTTAAGTAAAAGATCACTCCGGGGAAAAAACCTGCTTCTGCAATTCCCAACAAAAATCGTAAAATAATAAATTGGGTACCATTATGGATAAACCCCATAAGCGCAGCAATGATGCCCCACGTAATCATGATACGGGCAATCCAGATTCGGGCTCCAAACCGATGCAGCAGGATATTACTCGGCACCTCGGCCATGAAATAACCTAGAAAAAAAACACCGGCTCCAAATCCAAAAACAGTCTGTGTAATTCCTATCGCATCATTCATGTGTAATGCAGCAAAACCGATATTGGTTCTATCTAAAAAGGCAATAATGAATAAAATAATCAGAAACGGGATAATCCGGTTTGAAACGCGCTTAATCGTCTGCTCTTCAAGAGCAGTTATCTTCTTGATATCTTCCATAATAATTCTCACATCAACTGGCGATCACTGCCATTAATTTTGTGTGTCTTCTATGTGTGCCTGAATGATGCTTTCAAAACTCTCATCAGCCTGAAAGCCTAAAGATTCGGCATATTCGGCTTTCACTTGAACTGGCCAGCTTTGAACAATTCTTTGAATCGTTTTATCTTCTTGCCATTGCACTAAATCAGTTGCCTGTTTGCCTGCAACATTTTCAAGCGCCTCAAGCATGTGTTTAACCGTGACGGTCAATCCTGGTAGAGGAATAATCCGCTTATCCTGAAGTGCATTTGAAGAAATGGTCGCGGCCTTGATCATTGACTCAACGCAGCGTCGCGGTGAAGTAATAAAAACAGGAGTATCTGGCGGTACCGGACAGACAGCCGTTTCACCTTTTAACGGCTCGCGGATGATCGAACTAAAAAATGTAGATGCGGCTTTATTGGGCTTACCCGGACGGATTACAATCGTTGGTAGTCTTAAAATACGGCCATCAATAAAGCCTTTACGTGAATAATCCGAAACAAGTAATTCTCCTACGGCTTTTTGCATGCCATAAGACGATTTTGGCGTAACCACAGTATCATCCGTCACAACTTCCGGTAATTGTCCTCCAAATACGGCGCAGCCACTGGCAAAAATGACACGAGGCACGGTTTGTTTTTTTCTTAATTCTTCTAATAAATTTAAAAGACCATAAAGGTTTACATCCATTCCCAAATCAAAATCGGCCTCTGCTGCCGAACTCACCACGGCGGCTAAGTGCCAGACAATATCTATCTTTTCTGTAATTTTGGCTACAGTCGCCTTGTCAGTAATATCACCAATTACCACTTCAATTCTTGGGTCTTGCGGTAAATCATCACCAGCAAATGCATCGAACAAAATAATCTTAGTGATAGGCTCAGGCTGCTTATCATCTAAACTCAACTCTCCTGTTTTAAAAATTTCTTTGGCAATCTGTTTTCCAATAAAACCTGTTCCACCAGTGATGAGCACATTCATATCGGGATCCTTTCCTGTTTTTATTCACTTAAAAAATTTTTAATCATCATGAATAAAACGATAAGGAGTCCTTTCAATAATTTCCAATGAATAATTTCTAAATATCGATAACTTTTTAATATCAGTAACAAGTTCACAGAATGACGCAAGTCAATGTATTTTCTTGTTTTCCGAAAGCATCATGTCATCCAGCTCTTGAGGAATATTTCCTATCGGGCTCTTGCATTTTTCAATAATATTTCAATAAATGCCGCTGCCATATCCGATACCTGCTCATTCTTGCGTGTCAGCACCCCATAGTCCTGAGCATCCAGAATCAGGTCTGTTTCTAAAATTTTCAAATGTCCCTCTTTCACCTGATCCATTACCATCGCTTCAGGTAACATCCCCACCATTGGTGCACCTTTTAAAATCTGTAAAAAGGTCTGCATCGACATGGTGTTTACTGTATTTAAAGGTATTTTGACTTGTGCACGGGCAAATGCACTTTCCATACGCTCCCGGATCGGGGTGCCTTTGGGATAAAGCAACCAGGGCCAGTTTAATAGCTCAGCCAGAGTACAAAATTTTTTCCCGGCACATGGATGGTGTTTATTTACCACGATACAAAAAGGTTCTGGACCTAGAGGCTGAAAATCAAAGAACTGGCTTTGCGCAATATCGGTAAAACGCCCAACGGCCAGATCTAAAGTATGCTCACTTAACATTTCCATTAAATGATCACTGGTCTGCTCCACAACATCAATCGACAATAAGGGCCATCTTTGCTTAATTTCAATAATTGAATGAGGAATGACGACAGCCGTCGCAGCAAATATCCCGCCCACTTTTAAGAACCCATGCCCGCCTAAACGCAAAATTTCAATATCTTCAACAAAATGTTTAGCATCATTCAAAACACGTTGCGCATAACGGATGACATGTTGTCCCAAAGTCGTTACAGGCATATTGCGTGGCAACCGCTCAAAGACCTGAAAGCCAAGTAACTCCTCGATTTCCTTTAGCATTTTACTCACTGCTGGCTGACTTAAATTCATTTGCTCGGCAGCGACATGCATGTTATTGGTTCGAGCTAACGTCTCTAATAACACCAAATGCTTGAATTTGAGCCAATTATTTAAGCTTGTATAAGTTAAATCTGCCATTTTTTTAAATCCTTTTCCGATAACTAGTAGTTATCAATAATTAAATTATTACGATTGGAGTTTATTAAATTAGAAACATATCATGATTTCAAATAAAAGAAGGAAGCTTTAAATGAATCTGATCTTAAATTCCCAAAACTCATTACCAGAAGATGCAACTCAGGGATGTCTCATTGGCCGTGCATGGGTTCCGGGACAGATTTCGGGACCTTCACCCATTGTTTTAAGAGGCCATCAGGTTTTTGATATTTCACATAAATTCAACACGGTTTCTGCGTTACTGGAGAGTTCAGATCCTTTTCAAGCCCTATCAGAAATTGAGGGAAGACTGATCGGCTCAATTGATGAACTATTTGCCAATACTGTCAACGAGCCAGATACAAACAAGGCCTATTTTTTGGCTCCCATTGATTTACAGGTGATCAAAGCAGCTGGTGTCACCTTTGCCGCCAGCATGCTAGAACGTGTGATTGAAGAACAAGCCGGTGGAGATGCCCAAAAAGCTCAATCGATTCGTGAAGTTGTACAAGGCGTAATCGGTGATAATTTAAAAACAATCGAACCCGGTTCTGAAAAGGCACTACAACTCAAAGAATATTTAATTGAACAAAAAATGTGGTCTCAATATCTTGAGGTCGGTATTGGTACAGACGCCGAGATTTTTACCAAAGCCCCTGTGCTAGCAGCCGTAGGTACGGGACAAAATATTGGTATTCATCCAAAGTCTGAGTGGAATAACCCAGAACCGGAAGTCGTATTAGTTGCCAATAGCCAAGGTAAGATTTTAGGTGCGACTTTAGGTAACGATGTGAATTTACGGGACTTTGAAGGTCGTAGCGCCCTGCTGTTGAGCAAAGCGAAAGATAACAACGCATCTTGTGCCATTGGCCCGTTTATTCGTCTTTTTGACCATACTTTTACATTAAATGATATTCGTGCTTGCGATGTTGAGCTGCAAATTCAAGGCACCGATAACTTTGTGTTAAATGGGGTGAGTTCAATGTCGCAAATTAGCCGAGATCCTGAAGATTTAATCCAGCAAACCCTCAACGAAAACCATCAATATCCAGACGGTTTTGTTTTGTTCCTGGGTACTTTATTTGCTCCCACACAAGACCGAGAACAGGCTGGGGCTGGCTTTACCCATAAAGTCGGAGATGTTGTCCGTATTTATTCCCCAAAGCTTGGCACTTTATATAACACGGTCATGACCAGTGACAAAGCAATGCCTTGGAATTTTGGCATACATGCTTTGATGTGTAATTTAAAGCAACGTGAATTACTCTAATTTTCACGTATTATCATTCAGTTGAATGGAAAAGCTCATCTCTCATGAAGCAACAAGATTTCAAAAAATATAAGGGAAAGGATCAAATATGAATGATCAAAATAAACGGATTTTTTTACGTAGCCAAGAATGGTTTGATGATCCTGAACATGCCGACATGACCGCTTTATATGTCGAGCGCTACATGAATTATGGTCTGACCCGCACCGAATTACAGTCAGGTCGCCCGATTATTGGAATTGCACAAACCGGTAGTGATCTGACCCCATGTAACCGTCACCATAAAGAACTTGCTGAACGCGTTAAAGCAGGAATTCGGGACGCAGGCGGTATTCCGATGGAATTCCCCGTCCACCCGATTGCAGAACAAACCCGTCGTCCAACTGCTGCACTGGATCGTAATCTGGCCTATTTAGGTTTGGTTGAAATCTTGCATGGGTATCCGCTTGATGGAGTGGTACTGACCACTGGCTGTGACAAAACTACCCCTGCCTGTTTAATGGCAGCAGCCACAACAGATATACCGGCAATTGTGTTGTCTGGTGGGCCAATGCTAGATGGTCATTTTAAAGGTGAGTTAATTGGTTCCGGCACTGTGCTTTGGCATGCAAGAAACTTACTTGCCACTGGTGAAATTGACTATGAAGGTTTTATGGAAATGACCACTTCTGCTTCACCTTCGGTCGGGCATTGCAACACCATGGGCACTGCACTTTCCATGAATGCTTTGGCAGAAGCGTTGGGTATGTCTTTACCAACATGTGCCAGTATTCCGGCACCGTATCGCGAACGTGGGCAAATGGCCTATATGACCGGCAAAAGAATATGTGAAATGGTTTTAGAAGATTTACGCCCTTCTAAAATTATGACCAGACAATCTTTTGAAAATGCAATTGCAGTAGCTTCAGCTTTAGGTGCATCGAGTAACTGTCCTCCTCACCTCATTGCAATTGCCCGTCATATGGGGATTGAGCTGAGTTTAGAAGACTGGCAACGTGTGGGAGAAAACATTCCGCTGATTGTGAACTGTATGCCGGCGGGTAAATATCTGGGTGAAGGTTTCCACCGTGCGGGTGGTGTTCCTGCCGTTTTACACGAATTACAAAAAGCTGGTGTATTACACGAAGATTGTGCATCGGTTAGTGGTAAAACCATTGGGGAAATTGCCAAAAATGCAAAAACCTCAAATGCAGATGTCATTTTCCCTTATGAACAACCTCTTAAACACGGTGCCGGTTTCATTGTGCTCAGTGGCAACTTCTTTGACAGCGCCATTATGAAAATGTCTGTCGTGGGCGAAGCATTTAAAAAAACCTATTTATCAGATCCAAACAATGAAAATAGCTTCGAAGCACGCGCAATCGTTTTTGAAGGCCCCGAAGACTATCATGCACGTATCAATGACCCTGCCTTAAATATTGATGAACATTGTATTTTGGTTATTCGTGGCGCAGGTACGGTGGGTTATCCGGGTAGTGCTGAAGTCGTCAATATGGCTCCTCCAGCGAAATTGATTAAAAAAGGGATTGATTCACTGCCTTGCTTAGGAGATGGTCGCCAAAGCGGAACTTCTGCCAGCCCGTCTATTCTCAATATGTCACCCGAAGCGGCGGTAGGCGGCGGAATAGCCTTACTTAAAACCAATGACCGTTTACGTATTGATTTAAATCAACGTTCTGTCAATGTGCTCATTTCTGACGAAGAGTTAGAACAACGCCGCCGTGAATGGAAACCGACGGTATCTCCATCTCAAACACCTTGGCAAGAAATGTATCGCAACATGGTAGGTCAATTATCGACTGGTGGTTGTTTGGAACCCGCAACTTTATATATGCGAGTCGTAAACCAAGACAACCTTCCAAGACACTCTCATTAATTTCAGGATATTTGTTATGACCATTATCGGACACAACTTTATTGGCGGTTCACGCAGCGCCCAAGGTACAACCTTATTAAAGAGCATTCATGCGACCACTGGCGAAACTTTGCCTTATGAGTTTCACCATGCAACCGAGCAAGAGATCAATCAGGCCTGTGAGGCAGCCAGTCAGGCCTTTAAGACTTACCGCCATACATCTCCTGAACAGCGTGCCGTTTTTTTAGAAAATATTGCTGATGAACTCGATGCTTTGGGTACAGATTTTCTTGAGATTATCTCACAGGAAACCGCTTTGCCACTTGCACGCTTACAAGGTGAACGTGCTCGTACCAGTGGACAAATGCGTTTGTTTGCTAAAGTATTGCGCCGTGGTGACTTTTTAGGTGCCCGTATTGATACTGCTTTACCTGAGCGCCAGCCTTTACCTCGCCCAGACCTGCGTCAGATTAAAATCGGCGTTGGCCCTGTGGCAGTCTTTGGGGCAAGTAACTTTCCACTCGCCTTTTCAACTGCGGGTGGTGACACAGCTTCGGCACTGGCAGCAGGTTGCTCTGTAGTGGTGAAAGCCCATAGCGGGCATATGGCGACAGCAGATTTTGTAGCTCAGGCAATTGAGCGTGCCGTAGAAAAATCAAATATGCCTAAAGGTGTATTTAACATGATCTATGGTAATGGCGTGGGCGAGCCTTTAGTGAAGCATCCTTTCATTCAGGCTGTGGGTTTTACTGGTTCATTGCGTGGTGGACGAGCCTTATGTGATATGGCGGCAGCCCGTCCACAACCGATTCCAGTATTTGCTGAGATGAGCAGTATTAACCCGATGTTGATGTTGCCTGAAGCCTTAAAAAACCGTGGTGAAAAAATTGCACAGGACTTGGCTGATTCAGTGGTTTTGGGCTGTGGTCAGTTCTGTACCAATCCGGGTTTAATTTTAGGTATCAAATCAGCTGAATTTAGTCAGCTCATTAGCAATCTGACTGAAATTATGGGGGCTAAGCCTGCACAGACTATGCTGAATGCTGGCACCCTAAAAAGTTATACCGCTGGTCTTGAGCACTTAACCCAGCATCAAGGCATTGAACACTTGGCAGGTCAAACTCAACAAGGCAATCAGGCTCAGCCGCAACTGTTTAAAGCTGATGTTAAATTATTGCTGGCAGGTGACCAGCTTTTACAAGAAGAAATCTTTGGGCCAACCACCGTCATTATTGAAGTTGAAGATAAAGCCCAACTTATTCAGGCGCTACAAAGCATGAATGGACAACTGACTACGACTTTAATTGCCGATGAAGCAGATTTATCCGAGTTTGCAGATGTAGTACCCGTGCTAGAGGAAAAGGCCGGTCGATTACTCATAAATGGCTACCCAACAGGTGTTGAAGTATGTGATGCGATGGTACACGGCGGGCCATACCCAGCCACTTCAGATGCACGAGGTACTTCAGTTGGAAGCTTGGCCATTGACCGTTACTTACGTCCAGTGTGTTACCAGAACTATCCGCAAAGCTTATTACCGGAAGCATTAAAAGACAGTAATCCTTTACAGATTTTAAGACTGGTGAATGGTGAGATGACCCGGGGAAAAATCTAGAGCATTGTAAATATAATCATCATAAGCAACGTCAGAATCGGGAAGTTTGATTTCAGCGATCAAACTACTCTACATCATTTTCATTATATGAGTAACGGCATCTATTGTATGGCATCCAGATCTGATCAGAATAAATATCCAATTTGTGTCTGAAGTTCGGATAAACACGATGCTTTCATTCTTCATTATCGGTAAAATAGTGGATTCTTCCATTATCTATTGCGTATCTTATGTCTGAGCAATTATTCATCCAGGGTCCTGTTGGTCAAATTGAAATGTTTGTCGATCAACCTCAAGGTGAAGTCACAGGTTTTGCTGTGGTCTGCCATCCACATCCCTTGCAAGGTGGAACACCAAATCATAAAGTCCCTGTACTGCTGGCTCAGATTTTTAATGAAATGGGCTGTGTCGTGTATCGCCCGAGCTTCCGAGGTCTGGCTGGCAGTGAAGGCACCCATGATCAGGGACACGGCGAAACAGATGACATTATGGCTGTAATTGAATATGCACGTGCAAAACATGCCGGGTTAACCTTCTATGCAGGTGGTTTCAGCTTTGGTTCGCATGTACTGGCAAAATGCCAGGCCCGACTCAGCGAAGAATTACGTCCGAAGCAACTGGTACTGTGCGGCTTGCCTACAGGTTCGGTCGTCGATTTACGTCATTACAAGACTCCAGCAATTGATGGCGATATCCTGTTTGTTCATGGCGAGCAAGATGATATTACCCTGCTTTCAGATATGATTGCGTGGGCAAAACCACAAAAGCATCCGATTACGATCTTGCCGGGCGCCAATCATTTCTTTACCGGGTATCTAAAACAATTGCGTCAGGTTATTACCCGCTTTTTAAAACTGTAGACTTAACAACAAATTACTAAGAAAAATATACGCCTGTTGACTCCAATGTCTGTTATATCAGTAGAGATGTGCAGACATTTGGGGGTTCTTTAATAATGAAATTCAATAAAAAACAGGGGCTTTTTTTAAAGCAAACCATTGAACAATGGCAACAACAAGGCACGATTACCCCCGATGAGGCCAACAAGTTAAAGCAGAGTTTTTCGATTCGTCCGTTTGACTGGGAACGAATGGCAAAATACTCATTCTGGATTGCAATGATTTGTGCCGTGATTGCCATCGCTGCAATGACTGCCGATCAGTTCTTGATGGCGCTAATTGAAAAAATCTTTATCGATTCCAAGATTATCCCATGTCTGATTTTTGCTGTGGTGGCGGCCGGCTTTTATGGCTTTGCCTATCGTCGACGTAGAACCAAACCCCAGCATCAATTTAGCAATGAAGCGATTATTTTCGCAGGCGTGCTGTCTACCGCAGCCTCCGTCGCCTATTTCGGACAAGCAATTGATACAGGCAGTGGTCATTTTTCTTTGTTATTTCTGCTCTCCACTCTTATTTATGCAGCACTTGCGTTCTGGTTCCCCTCAAAACTGATCTGGGTGTTCTCGCTGCTTGCACTCGGCTCATGGTTTGGGACAGAAACTGGCTATATGTCAGGTTGGGGTGCCTATTACCTCGGTATGAACTTCCCGTTACGCTTTGTCTTTTTTGGCGGTGCCTTGATTGGCTTAAGCCTGCTGTTTAAACGCTATGCATATTTTAGAGACTTCGCCCATCCAACTTATGTCATGGGACTGCTTTATTTGTTTATTGCCTTATGGATTCTCTCGATCTTTGGCAATTATGGTGACTTGGATAGCTGGTATAGCGTTAAACAATATGAGCTGTTGCATTGGGGAGTGCTATTTGGCTTTATTGCCATCATCGCGATTGTTTATGGTTTAAAACATGATGATGCCACCTCACGCGGTTTTGGGATCACTTTCCTATTTATTAACCTCTACACCAAGTACTTTGAGTTTTTCTGGAATGGCATGCACAAAGCCATTTTCTTTATCTTGCTCGCTGCATCTTTCTGGTGGATTGGCCGTCATGCTGAAAAACTCTGGAACTTGGAGTTTCTAGCCAGCCAATCCAGAATCAAGAAAGACCATCCAGTTGAATAATTATTGAAAATCGCCCCAACTCAAACAAAACCGGGCCAAATACTTTTTGACCCGGTCGCTGTCATTGGTGGTGTTACGTTGCTGGCGTGAAGCAGTAAAAACCTCTTTTATTAAATTTAACTTCTACTAGAATATTTAATTTTCGTTTAATGAGACATAACATGAATACAAAATTAAATGAGTTCTTTTTTAAAGATCCATTTAAAACATTGTGGATTTTCACTTTATCTTTTGGCTTTATTATTCTTATATTCTTCTTTACGAGAATTGAATTTTTACCAAAATTTGACCTACAATCTACTTTCAGTGTATTTATCACGGTTACTTTATTTAGTATTTCCACTATTATAATTCTAACATTTATGAACATTCTTCCATCTTTAACATGGTATGAAATATTCATGAATAATAAGAATACATTAAAATTTTTAAAAGAAGACAAAGAAGACAAAGAAGACAAAGAAGACAAAGAAGATATTAGTCTAAAAAAAATCACACTGTTATTTGGAGTTCCAATTATTTTATCAATAGTTTCTATCACAAATATAATTTATAAAGATAAATTCAGTTTATTCTACTTAATAATTCCTTTTTCAATATATTTATTAATGTTATATTTTTTAAATAAAACCATAAAAAGAGAAGATATAAAAGCAAATAGCTTTCTTATTTTAACTCAATGGACAGCTGCCAACATAACCTCTTCATTTTGTATAATTTTCCCTATTTACTTCCTTCTTCTGACAGGCTCTCAAAGTAAAGATTCCAATACTGTGGTAGGAGTTATAATATTTATTCTTCTCATTCTACTTTTATTATTGACTAACATTATAAATATTACCATCTCAAATAAAAAAGATCCATTTAAAAGACTTCTCTTATCCATGCTATTTGGTGCTATCGTATTACTTTATACTTTGATTAGTTTTCAGAAGCTAGATATTATTTTCAAAAAAGCTTTAGAAGTATATAAAATAGGTAACTTTGAAGTAAGTAGTATAGTGCTAACAAAGGAGGGCTGCGACATTTTCAAGGCTTATAAAATTAATACAACTCCCATAAATGATAAATGCCTTGCAGGCGAAGGAAAAATTATTTCTAAAGTAGGTACAGAAACTTACCTAGAATTTAATCACAAGAAATTCCCAATTTCCTCTGAAAATATATTATCTTGGGTTCCTAAATCCATAATAAAAGAGAAAAACGAATCAACAAATAATTGATAATACAAATATATAAAAAAGAAGCCCATTCATGAGCTTCTTTTTATGAAAATTTATTTAACAGACTCTAACGCCGTCACCAGCAACTTCCAGCATTTTTCTACGGTATCTACTTTAACCCGTTCACCCGGCGCATGTGCCCCCTGAATATCCGGACCAAACGATACCATCTGTAAATCAGGATAATGTTCCGCAATAATTCCGCATTCCAAACCAGCATGAATCACTTTCAAGTTTGGTTCAATGTCAAATGCGCTCTGATAAGCCTGTTGTAGACATTTCAATGCAGCCGAATCAGGGTTTGGTGTCCAGCCTGAAACTAACGGCGTCAATTCAGACTGAATCTGGAAACTGGCAAAATGCTGCTGAACCTTCTGTGCAAAAGATAAGGCCTCCTGGTTCACCATCGAACGAACCATAATCAGAGTCTTGGCTTCATCTTTGGCCAGTTTGACCACACCAATATTATTTGAGGTTTCAACCACATCAGCCAAAGCACGACTCCACTGCGCAATGCCATATGGGCACGTTGCCAAGGCCTGCAACCAGTCCTGTTGCTGCTGCAAAGTAATCACTTCATTGATCTGATGGGTATTTTGTTGTGCTGTGATTTGCAATTGTTCATCAATGCCGTGTAATTTTTGTTGCCATTCAGCTTGTGTTGCCGCAATTGCTGCTTCCAGACCAGCGAATTGTTCTGCCTGAATTGCAATGGTTGCCACGGCTTCACGCGGAATGGCATTGCGTGCTGTTCCACCAACAAACTCAACCAGATGGCCATTTACCGAGGTTAAATAATCATTCAGAAATCTGGCTAAGATCACGTTGGCATTACCACGCCCCAGATGAATATCTACTCCAGAGTGACCGCCTTTTAGACCGGATACCAGCACATCGAGATAGATTAAATCACGAGGTGCTGCTTCATATTGAAGAGGCTGTCCTACTTCTAGGTCAATACTCCCAGCACAGCCAAGATAGAGTTCACCCCATTCCTCTGTATCAATATTAAATAACCATTGTCCTCTTAAAACGCCTGCCTCGAGCAAACGGGCGCCACTCATTCCTGCCTCTTCATCAATGGTAAGCAGAACTTCGATTGGCCCATGGGCAATGTCGTTTGATTCCAATACGGCCAGCGCCAGTGCAACGCCAATGCCATTATCAGCACCCAAGGTGGTATTTTCAGCAACTAGCCAGCCATCTTTTAAGACTGGTCGAATCGGATCTTTAAAAAAGTCATGCTGGGTACCACGATTTGCCTGAGTCACCATATCCAGATGCCCCTGCAAAATCACACCTGCCACGTGCTCCTTACCGGCACTCGCTGCTTTGCGGATAATTAAATTACCGATATCATCAACATAGGTTTCAAGATGACGCTGTTCTGCCCAGCCTTTTAGATATTGCCTTAATTGTTGTTCGTGCTTGGAAGGTCTGGGAATCGTGCATAAGGTCTCAAAATGTTGCCAAACCACTTGGGGTGATAATTTAGAAAAATCCACCTGTATCATGCACCTATACTCTCTAATAAAGTGTTTAAACCAATATGCACACCATACACCTAAATGGGCAGGATGTTAAATCACTTCATTCAAGATTCTATGCACAAAGCCAGCTTAACTTTTCCAGACAAACTGGGAAAAACGGTGTTCGGCCTTCAAGCTGTTTTCCACCGCCTGAGCCAGTTGGCGAATAATACTTTGTGTTTCAATCTTTTCAAACCACGCCTGTTCGCGTTGAGGGTTGGCTGAGATTTCACAGAGGATGTGGCCTTCAGTATCTTGCTGTGAACAGAGGATCGAAAGTGGTAATTGATGATTGTCGATACATACTTCAATTTTTTCATGTTCATGACGGATATGCTGCGCATCAAAGCCATATTGTTCGAGTTGTTTATATAAAAGCGCTGCCACATATTCTTGCGTGATATAGCATTCATTGGGTGGATGATCGACCACTCCATGTTTTGGGCAATCTGCTATAAATTGCAACGTTTTCATGCTATTCCCTCTTTTTTTATGTTTTTAGCGCTGGAACCCTACCGAAATCCAACGTCTATACTCAGAATTATTATATATACAATTGTCTATAAACGATTAGCTGATTGTCTTAGTTCTCAGGCTAAATTGACAAATTTAGACCCGTTGAGATATGTACAACGACAAACAGTTTATTTTTATTATTTAAGCCATCAATTAACAGGTTGAACAAGTTCTTTTTACAGATAAGCACATAAAAAAAGCAGCATTTAACTTTTTTAAAGTCAAACACTGCTTTTTTAAGATCTGTTTAGAGGTTGATCACCTGTAAGTCCAGACCTGCAGTATTGGCCAGCTCGGTAAAAGTCGGGAAACTTGTCGCTACAGTCTCTGTGCCATGAATAGTGATTTTGCCTGAAGTCCGTAAACCGGCAATACTGAAACTCATGGCAATACGGTGGTCATGATGCGACTCAATTTCACCACCGCTAAAGATTGCAGACCAGTCACCAGATTTGCCTTTACCTTCGATAATAATGCCATCTTCGGTCGGGGTACAGTCGATGCCCATGATTTTCAAGCCATCGGCCATGACCTGAATACGGTCAGATTCTTTGACACGCAGCTCGGCAGCGCCTGTCAACACGGTTTGACCTTCTGCACAGGCAGCCGCAATAAACAATGCAGGGAACTCATCGATCGCTAAAGGGACCTGATCTTCTGGCATATGAATGCCTTTTAGTGTTCTTGAACCTTTGATATGAATATCTGCAATCGGTTCACCGCCTGCGATACGTTCATTCTCAACCGTCAAGTCAGCACCCATTTGTTTCAGGATTTCAATCACCCCTGTACGTGTCGGATTAATCCCCACCGCTTCCAGCACGACATCGGCACCTTCAGTGATGGCAGCACCAACCATAAAGAATGCAGCAGAGGAAATATCAGAAGGCACCTGTATATTGGTACCCACTAACTTGCCCCCTCCGACAAGCGAAATTTTATTGCCTTCAGTTTTCACATCATAACCAAAGGCACGCAACATACGCTCGGTATGATCGCGGGTTGGTTCTGGCTCAGTGACCGACGTTTCACCCTCAGCCCATAAACCGGCCAGTAAAATACCTGATTTCACCTGAGCTGATGCCATCGGTAAATCGTATTGAATGCCTTTAAGCGGCTGGCTACCTGTGATACTGACAGGTGGTGTACCTTTTTCACCTGTAGTCTGAATCTGTGCGCCCATTGCACGAAGCGGTTTGGCAATACGCTCCATAGGACGTTTAGACAATGAAGCATCACCCGTCATCACTGAATCAAATTTTTGTGCAGACAGCATGCCAGACAGCAAACGCATACTGGTGCCTGAGTTACCCATATACAAAGCGCTTGCTGGCGCTTTTAAGCCTTGCATGCCCACACCATGAATAGTGACTTCACCATTCTTCGGTCCTTCGATGCTCACCCCCATATCACGGAATGCCTGCAAAGTTGCGAGTGCATCTTCACCCTCCAGAAAACCGGTCACATGAGTGGTACCTTCTGCAATCGCACCAAACATAATCGAGCGATGTGACACAGATTTATCACCCGGCACGGTGAATTTACCTGTAAATGTTTTCTTTCCCGGTAAAATGCTAAATTGCTGTGTCACCTTGTTTTTCTCCATTAAAGGTTTTTTGGCCAACATGTGGTTAAAGTGTTGACGTGCTGCCTGCGCATGGCCCAGTAGTCCCATCAACGCTTGCGAATCTTCCTGTTCAATCAGTTTCTTTAAAACGGATAATTGCTGTTCAAAGCCATCAACCGCATTCAAAATTGCGGTTTTGTTGGCAAAGAAAATATCATGCCACATCTGCGGATCACTGGCTGCAATCCTTGAGAAGTCTCTAAAACCACCCGCTGCATAACGGAAAATATCCAGATTATCTTCACGATTTGCCAGTTGCTCCACCAGATTGAATGCCATCAAATGCGGTAAATGACTGGTATGTGCCAACACTTCATCGTGTTTAGCAACATCCATGCAGATCACTTCGGCTTTAGCTGCCGACCAGAGTTGAATCAGTTTTTCAACTGCCCACGCTGCACTGGTCGGCAGTGGCGTCAAAATCACTTTATGGTTGACGAATAAATCAACTTTACCGGCATGTACCCCAGTATGTTCTGCACCCGCAATCGGATGCCCTGGTACAAAACCGACTGGTAAATTTTCTCCAAAAACTGCTTTAGCGGCGTCAACCACATTGCCTTTGGTACTGCCGACATCGGTAATAATGGCCTTGTCTGCAAGATAAGGCTTGATTTGTTCAAGTACTTTTTGTGTTGCACGTACAGGCAAAGCCAAAACAATTAAGTCTGCATCCTGAACCGCTTCTTCAGGCGTTGCATAACCGTGTTGAATAAGGCCGAGTGCCTTGGCATCTTCTAATGTTTTTTTTGAGCGTGTCGAAGCCACAATTTGAGATGCAAGTTGTTCTGCCACAATTACACGGGCAAGACTCGATCCAATCAGTCCAAGCCCAATAAATGCAACTTTTTTAAATAATGGTTGAGACATAAAACGTATTTGCCTATGTAAAAATCTCCCCTAACCCCTCTTTTAAAAAAGGGGAAACACGTCCCTTTATAAAGGGACTTGCACAGTTACACTGCTCAGGAGGGATTTTAAAAATTATTACAATAAATAGACCTACAAAACAGCGATTGGATAGGAACCGAGTACACGTAACTCTTTCACCATTGGACGGATTTCTTCCAATGCCGCCGCAACATTCTCCTGACCGATATGTCCTTCTAAATCGATAAAGAATACATAAGCCCATTTTTCAGGCAATGCCGGACGTGTTTCAATACTGGTCAAGCTGATCTGATGCTTGGCAAATGGTGCAAGAATTTCCAGTAAAGCGCCCGCACGATCATGTGCAGAGATCAATAAAGATGTCTTGTCATTACCACTTTGAGGAATCTTCTCACGACCAATCACAAGGAAACGTGTGGTATTTTCAGGATTATCTTCAATATTGCTATGTAAAATCTCAAGATTGTACATGCTTGCTGCAATATCTGATGCAATCGCGGCAGAATGCCATTCGTTACGAATACGGCGCGCCGCTTCTGCATTTGAGTTGAGTGCAACACGCTCAACGCCCGGATAATGAGCATCTAGCCATTTACGGCACTGCGCCAGGGTTTGCTGATGCGCATAAATCTGTTTGATACTGTCTTTACGGGTATTTTCCGATACCAGGAACTGGTGATGAATCCGTAGCTCAACTTCACCAATCACATTCACGGTCGATGATTTGAAGCAATCCAGGGTATGGTTCACAATCCCTTCTGAGGAGTTTTCAACAGGAACAACACCATAGTGCGCGCTGCCTGCTTCAACTTCACGGAACACTTCATCAATGGTCGGCAATGGACGTACAACTGCATCTTTACCAAAATGCTTTAACACCGCAGAATGGGTATACGTCCCTTCCGGCCCTAAGAATGCAATGCTTTGCGGTGCTTCAAGCGCCAGACATGCAGACATGATTTCACGGAATAAACGTGCCATGGTTGCATCAGACAAAGGTCCCTGATTACGCTCCATGACCTTACGCAACACTTGTGCTTCACGTTCCGGACGATAAAACAGCGGATTTTCTTCGGATGCAAATTTCGCTTTAGCTACCGCTTCTGCCAGTGTCGCACGGCGGTTGAGTAACTCTTGGATTTGTTGATCAACACTATCAATATCGTTACGAATTTGTTCTAAATTAAGTGAATTCGATGTGTTTTGTCCATCGTTTACCATTGAATGCAGCCTCAGCAAAATCATCTATAAGAATGGATGACAATCTATTTATGAATCGATTATCCGAGCTAGAGTATAACAATACTTTTATGCATTAAACACGCTGAGTTTTAACTCTTTTTCCCATTAAACTTTATTGATAATGATTTTCATTATATATTTCTTATCAAAATTTTGATGGGTGTAAATAAAGTGATGTGTAAACATCTTGGGATTCTGACTTTTTCTTTGGCGATCAGTACACAAGCCGTCCTTGCCCAACCCTCCGCGCCTGCCAAACCAGTGCCCCCTCAAGCCAGCACACAGACCAGACAAAGTTTTATTCTCAAATCAAAATATACCTCTCAGGACTATCTGATCCAGATAGCCATTCCCAATGCTGCAATACCTGCAGAGGGTTTTCCTGTATTGTATGTATTGGATGGTAATGCCGCATTTGATAGTGCCGCCAATATCACTAAATCTGTGGGTGGTGGAGCCAATCGTTTAGGTTTGAGTCCGGTCGCCATTGTTGCGATTGGTTATCCTGAACAAAGCACTTTTGATGTAGAAAAGCGTGCTTTAGACTATACACCTCAGACATCGGCTGAGTTCCAAAAGCAAGCCAAGTACACTTATGGTGGTGCAGACCAATTTATTCAATTTATAGAAAAAGAGCTCAAGCCTACGATTCAAACCAAAATTAAAGTCAATTCACAGCAACAGAGTTTATTTGGGCATTCCTTTGGCGGACTATTTGTATTGCATACCCTGTTTTCAAAGCCACATACATTTCAACGCTATATCGCAGCGAGCCCTTCACTCTGGTTTGATCACTACGTCTTATTAGATAAACAGAATGCATGGCTAAAAAATAACGCCAATACAACTCAAAATGTGATGCTGATGACCACTGTGGGTACACAGGAGCTCGGCAAAGGCCCAGCAGCAGCTCCAGATGCTTTAAAAAAGCAAAAAGAGTTTTATCAAAACTTTAAAGAGCAACACGCAGAACAACTTTCTTACTGGCATTTCCAGCATCCCGCTGAACAACACCTGACCAATATGTATGCCAGCCTACCTAAAGCCATTCTTCTTGCAGGATGTCAAATGCAACGTTGCGCTGCCTTATTTGATGAGCCACAACCTTAATCTTGCTTATAAAAAAACAAAACAGCCTGCTATAAAGCAGGCTACTGTTTGAGGCGTAGGTATCAAGCTTTACCGATAATGCCACGCGCCACGATTTCTTTCATGATTTCGTTAGTGCCGCCATAAATACGCTGGATCCGTGCATCGACGAAGAAACGTGAAATCGGGTATTCAGTCATATAACCGTAGCCGCCAAACAGTTGCAGCAGGTTATCTGCCACCTTCATTTGCATATCAGTACTGAAGCTCTTCAATGCAGCTGCCGTTTCGACATCCAGTTTACCTTCATTATATAAAGCCACATTTTGATTGTAGAAGGCAGCAGTTGCCAGCTCATCAATCTTGGCTTGTGCCAAAACGAAACGGGTATTCTGGAATTGTGCAATTGCCTGACCAAAGGCCTGACGTTCTTTGACATACGCTGTTGCCAGGTCAATTGCGCCACGAATTGCGCCTAAAGCGGTGGCTGCAATCGCAGTACGTTCACGAGGTAACTCCTGCATCAGGTAAGCAAACCCTTGCCCTGCCTGCCCCAGTAACTGATCTTTTGGCACTTTGACATTATCAAAGAACAACTCTGAGGTATCTTGCGAATGCAGGCCAATTTTGTCGAGGTTAGTGCCCTTTTTAAAACCTTCCAGATGCGTATCGACCAGCATCAACGATACACCTTTGGCACGAGCCTGTGGATCAGTTTTCACTGCAAGCACCACAAGATCTGCATGCTGACCATTGGAAATAAAAGTTTTTGAGCCATTTAACACATAGTGATCATCTTGCAAAATGGCACTGGTACGCATTGCCTGCAAGTCCGAACCTGCTCCCGGCTCAGTCATGCCAATTGCACCGACCACTTCACCTGATACCATTTTGGGTAACCAGTATTGCTTTTGTTCTTCCGACGCGATGTGCTGGATATAGGGCGCAGCGATTTCAGAATGACATGAAATTGCAGTGGATAGTGCACAATAACCCGCGCGTGCAGACTCTTCAACCAGCATCAATGAATAATGGGTTGGCACCCCATAACCACCGTATTCTTCAGGAACATCGACACACAAGAATCCATTATCACCCAACAGGTTCCAGACCGAACGTGGCATAATGCCTTCGCGTTCCCATTGCTCATAATGTGGAGCAATATGTTCATTCATGAAGCGTTTAAAATTATCACGGAAGAGTTCCAAATCTGCATCGTAAGCTAACATCATTATTTCCTTTCGCTTTCTTTGTTCTTAAAAAATCATTCGCAGTCATGCTAATAACTTTTAGATATCTTGTCATGTCCCGTTTACATCAAATCACTAGACTGATTCGGTCAATAATTTTGTTTGCATCTTCATTCTGCAGGCCACATTTGCTTATGGATTAAACAGCTTGCCGGTTTTTTTATGCTACATGACCCGATTTTTATGTCATATTGATTTCATTCTCAGTGACAAGCTTCAATACGGCCATGAATACCAAACGAAATATCTATAAAACCGCAGAACATCCATTTGCCCAATATGTCCGTATTTTGGGTAAAGGCAAAACCGGTTCACGTTCGCTAAGTTATGAAGAGGCCTATCATGCTTTTAGCATGATCTTGAAAGATGAAGTGCTGGATGTACAACTGGGTGCCTTCCTGATGTTGTTGCGGGTAAAAGAAGAATCTGTTGATGAACTGGCGGGTTTTGTTCAGGCTACTCGCGACCAACTGAATTTTCAGCCAATTGAGGTCGATCTGGACTGGTCATCTTATGCTGGCAAGCGCAAGCATTATCCATGGTTCTTGCTGGCAGCCCTGACACTGGCACATCATGGTTATAAAATTGTGATGCATGGCGCATCGGGTCATACCATTAACCGGGTTTATACTGAGCAGGTTTTACAATACTTAGGCTATGCTATTTGCCAGAGTGAACAGGATGTACACGAGCAACTTGAACAGCACAACTTTGCCTACCTGCCACTGGAAGCAATTTCACCAATTTTAAGTGACCTGATTTCACTACGAAATGTGATGGGGCTCCGCTCCCCAATTCATACCCTGGCCCGTCTGATTAATCCGTTTAATGCCAAAGCCACCTTACAGGCAATTTTTCACCCGGCTTATCGTAGTTCACACCAGCAAACAGCGTTCCGTCTAGGCTATCAAAACAGTGCCGTGATTAAAGGTGAAGGTGGTGAGTTTGAACGGAATCCTGATGCCAAAACCCTCATTTGCGGGATTAAAAACGGTGAATTGTACGAATACGAACTTCCAAAATTGACGCCAGAGCGTAGCCCGATTGAAGAAGAGCTTGATCTTGCGGTGTTTAAAGCCGTCTGGCTGGGTCAGCAGACGCATGAATATGGTGAATTGGCAGTCGTTGAAACCATGGGAATTGCGTTATATACCATGGGGGCAGTCCGCAATTATGATGAAGCAATGGAAAAAGCGAAAGAGCTTTGGAAAAGCCGCCTGAACTAAGCAAATACCGATTGCAAGCAAAGCGTATCACCAGAAGCTATATAAAAATCGCCTCTATTATATTGTTCTATAGTGCTGGCGCTTCGAGCAGAGATGCTTTGCTTATCACGATCGTATCGGCAATAACCCGGGTTTTCTGCAAAAGTCCGCCCATTAGCAGTTGGCAATTCAGATCCCGGCTTAATAAGCCTTCAATTTGTTTTTTTGTAAGACAGGTATTCATTGCCTCGTCTGCACAGATTTTAAAATATCCTGCCGAACGGTATAGACCATGTTCAATCCGCTCCTGATCGATTGAAATAGAACCTGCTACCACATAATTTTGGACTGGTTCACATTTGAAGTGTGAATACTTATATTTCCCCCTGTCATAAACATCAGCTAAGCTACTCTTTGTCATCAACTGAAAGCTGAAAATATCACCACTCATCCCTTCCAGATGAGAATAACTCAGACCTTCCAGGCGGGTATCTTGAATCGGTTTATGCTCTTCAGGCGTTGAAGCAGTGCATCCCGCCAGAAAAAAACTTAAAAATACCATGCTCTTAACCAGACATCGATCAAGATTCCGTTTCACTCTTGCTCCTGACAATATCACCTGAAAACGCTCAGTCTTCAACATAATAAAAATCTGGCCAGAACGGATATTCCTGCCCAGAGTAATGAAGATTTCTTAAATTTAACCGGTCGCCGATATGGATTGTAATCGTGTTAGGATCGTAAGGCCCTGAAAGATAAGCATCTCGTTGTTGACCAATAAGACTTTTACAATATGATTGCTGTGCTTTAACTTTCTTTGAATTTGCTATCGCTTGGGCATCTGTAATCACAATTCCAATTAACAACATCGGATAGCCATCGTTCTTGATGGTTGTATAGGTGGTTTGAGGCGAACTATATTTTTGACTGGCGACAACATTTACTTTGAGCCGGCATTCAACTGGCTGTTTGGCCAATACCGTGCCACTAAACAATATAACAAATAATAGGATGTAAACCGGTTTCAAACGTTTCATAGAATGCTTTATTATATTTTGATAATAATAAAAAAGCCCAGTAATCACTGAGCTTTTCTAAAATTAGACAAAACGAATCGGCTTAAATTCCGGTTCGTTTTTATGATGGTCATCATCACACTCTTCACCATCTTTTTTGGTGCCACGGTCGATATAACCACTACGCTGTTCTTTAGGTAAATTTTCCATTTCCCAGGCATATACCGCCTGCATACAGATTTCACGCTGCTCTTTAGTCAATGCCACGCCATTTGGCCATTTGCCAATTTCAACAGCTGTACGAAGACGCTCAACAATTTCAGGATTTAAAATAGCGAGCATTTGTTCAATATTCATGAGTCATCCTGTTGAAAAGATTCAAAATCTTGATTCCACCCTAACTTGGTACGACATGCCATATAAAAGTCATAACCTGGTGGATGTAATAAGCTTAGTTTAAACGGATGTTTGCGGATATGCACGGTGTCACCCACATTTAATGCAACACTATGTTGTCCATCGGCACTGACCATCGGCAAAACACGATTTTCACGGATGGTTATCTTGATTTCACTTTGTCCACCCACCACGATCGGACGTGATGACAAGGTATGCGGATGCATCGGTACCAGTGCAATTGCATCCATGCTCGGGTGCAAAATCGGGCCGCCACCGGAAAGTGCGTAAGCTGTTGAACCTGTAGGAGTTGAAACAATCAAACCATCGCTGTGCTGTCGATAGACATATTGGCCATCAATATTCAGTTCAAAATCGATCATGTGAACCGATTTCCCCGAATGCAGCACCACATCATTCAACGCAATCGCGTCATAAATCGTTTCACCATTGGTCCGTACTTCCATTTCCAGCAAGAAACGGCGATCCAGCTGGAACTGACCTTGCAAGACCTGATCTAGCTTAAAAATAGCCTCGGCAGGCTTGATATCGGTTAAAAAGCCAAGTCGTCCCCGGTTAATCCCGATCACGGGGGTATTATGCCTGACCAGAGCCCGTGCAGCATGTAGCAGTGAGCCGTCTCCACCCACCACAATCACCAAATCTACGACTTCCCCCAGCAAGTTACGGCTCACGGTCTGCCCATGACTATAGGGGACAAGTTTTGCTGTTTCCTGATCAAAAACCGGGTTTAAACCTAAATTGATCAGATGGTCATGAATTAAACATAACGTTTCTACTACAGAATACTTGTCTGGCCGTCCAATGAGACCAATATTTCGAAAGGATTTATGTGAAATTTGCACGAATAATTTAGCTCCGTCGCGATTACCGACTATCATATCATTAACAGACAATGTTGCGTTGATGATTGATTAAAAAGTATAAAAATGTCTATCTGTTGTTTTTTTATGCTGGTAATGCCAACATATTCCCGGACTTTTATTTGCATGTTGCTATTTATTCACAGTTTTATGATTGCAAAATAACAATAAGCTATCGCATCATTACCGACATTGTTTTGGTTTTAACGCAAATCTATGAAGTTTGAACGTGGTATTGGTTTTCTAGCACTCATTTTCTCAATGCTAGTGATAGGTGTCTTTGTTGCCTTTAGTATCTATCTGATCCGACTGGATAATATTATTCGTGACAAATTTGAAGGTCAGCGCTGGGACATCCCTGCCAAAGTGTTTGCCCGTCCATTGGAAATCTATGCCAATGCACCGATTACTCAGGATAATTTTACCCAGGAACTAAAATTGCTGGGCTATAAGAATACGGCAAATTATGACAAGTCTGGTAGCTATGTGGTTCAGGGCAACCAGATGTATGTTCATACCCGTGGTTTTGACTATGGTGACAGTACCGAACCTGAACAGGTACTGGAACTGGCCTTTAACAATGGACAGGTCAGCGAAGTACGCTCAACCAAACCGTCCAATACCGGGATTGCGCGTTTAGAGCCTTTATTGATCGGCGGTATCTATCCGCAACATAATGAAGACCGTGTTCTGATCAAGCTGAATAAAGTACCCAAAACCCTGATCGAGGCACTGATTTCGACTGAAGACCGTAATTTTTACCATCATCACGGTATTTCCATTCGTGGCACAGCGCGTGCGCTGGTCAGCAATGCAACCGGTGGCCGTCGTCAAGGTGGGTCAACCCTCACCCAGCAGTTAGTCAAAAACTTCTATCTATCACCGGAAAAAACATTGAAACGTAAGGTCAATGAAGCCCTTATGGCGCTATTGATCGAATTACATTACAGCAAAGATGAAATTCTGGAAGCTTACCTGAATGAAGTCAATCTGGGCCAAAATGGTAACTATTCTATCAACGGTTACGGTCTGGCTTCACAGTTTTACTTTGGCCTGCCACTACGCGAGCTGAATATCTCACAACAGGCCTTTCTGGTGGGACTGGTTCAGGGCCCGTCTTTATACAATCCTTGGCGCAACCCGGAAGCTGCCAAAAAACGCCGTGATGTTGTTTTAAGCAACATGAAAGTGATGGGCTATCTGACAGATGCTGAATATGAAGATGAAATTGCACGTCCTTTAAATGTGGTCAGCAAGCCAACCTTAGGTCCGGCCAAATTCCCGGATTTTCTGGATATTGTCCGTCGCCAGCTACGTACCGAATATCAGGAAAGTGATATTACCAATCAGGGACTAAGAATTTTTACCACGCTTGATCCAATCGCACAGACTCAGGTACAAAATGCATTCAAGAGCACGGTTGACCGTTTAGCCAAGGCAAACCCGGCACGCTTGAAGAATCTGCAAGGTGCCGTACTGGTTGCCCACCCTGAAAATGGCGAACTGGTCGCAGCCGTGGGTTCAACCCAGGACTTTACCGGTTTTAACCGTGCGCTTGATGCCAAACGCCAGGTCGGTTCTTTGCTTAAGCCAATTATTTACCTCAATGCCATCGAATCTGGCCGCTATACCTGGGCCAGCCCGATTGAGGACAGTGCTGTCAATATTCCGATTGATGGTGATAAGAGCTGGACTCCGAAAAACTATAGTGGTGGTGAACATGGGATTGTGCCAATGCAACAAGCCTTAGCCAACTCTTATAACTTGTCGACAGTCCGTTTAGGCAATGAATTCGGTTTATCAGCATTCAGCAATAAATTAAGACAGTTTGGCGTAACTTCAGATATTCCGGCCTACCCTTCGATCTATCTGGGTGCAGTGAATATGTCACCAATGGAAGTCCTGAGCATTTATAGTAACTTTGCGACAGGTGGCTTTAAATATCCACCACGCTCGATCCGTACCGTGGTGGATGCCAAAGGACATTTGCTTGAGCGTTATGGCCTGAATGTACAACAGACCATTGACCCTGCTGCAGCCTATATCCTGAACTTTGGCTTACAACAGGTGATGCGTTCGGGTACAGGCCGCTCTGCCTATAACAGCCTGCCTGAATCTTTAAATCTGGCGGGTAAGTCAGGTACCACCAATGACACCCGTGACTCATGGTTTGCAGGCTATTCGGGGAATCATGTGGCCGTAGTGTGGTTAGGTCTGGATGATAACAAAGTCACGGGGTTAACCGGTTCATCGGGTGCCCTTCCTGTCTGGACCAATGTGATGAAACAGCTTCGTCAAGAGCCTGTTAATCTGCGCCAGACTGATAATGTACAATGGCAATGGATTGATAGCGCAAGCGGTGATTTGTCTGCGCAAGGCTGTGATGGTGCGATGTATATTCCATTACTGCGTCAGACTGTACCACGCCGTGCAACATTGTGTGGTCAGTCACATTATGAAGTCGAGCCAACCTATATTCCGCAGGTAGATGAAACCCAGAGCGACGAGCATGAAGATAGTATTGGCAACTATATTCGTGAGAGCGAAAACCAGATGGATACAGATTTATCCAACCGTAGCCCTGCACGCGTGATTTCCAGTGGCAGTTATAACGGTGAGAACTAAGCCTCAAAAGGATAATTGGACATGATCAAGAAAACTGCAGCTTTGATTGGAATGCTGGTACTGGCAGGTTGTACGGCTACGCCAGAAAAAGTACCGACCAAGACCACACCAAAGCCGCCACCAAAGAAAGTGACCCAGCCCTCCTCCGGAGTCAAAATCACGCCTTATGACCAAAAGGAAATCAAGCGTCAAAGTGTGCCCGTGGTCGTGCCACAACAAAAGGTTCAGCAAAAATTTAATGATGATGGCAGCCAGTTGCCGGCATTTAAAAACTTGATGCAAAAAACCCAGGTGGCCTATAAGCAACAACAGCTTGCCGAAGCAGAACGTTATGCCCTTCAGGCACAGCGTATAGCTCCACAGGCGACAGAAACCTACCTCTATCTGGCCTTGATCGCCGAGAAGCGCAAGGAATATGCCAATGCAGAAGCATTGGCACGCCGTGGTTTAAGTTATGCGCAAAGCAATGCCATGAAAAAACAGTTATGGTCAATTATTCTAAGAGCCAGTGAAGCACGCAATCATTCGATCAAGGCACAGGAAGCACGCAGAGCGCTTCAGGCCTTATAAGCCTAAGCAAGCGAACTAAACTGACGTATTCCGGCAAGCCCATAAGCATGATGCTTCTGGGCTTGTTTTAAATCGGACGGTGCCACGCCTCCCAGTGCAAAAACCGGAATATCGCTGGTACGGGCCAATTCTTCAAAGCCATCCCATCCCAATTGACTCGCTTCAGGATGCGTTTCTGTCGCCAGTACAGGGCTTAACAACACAGCATCACAGCCAATATGATGCGCATGTTGTAAAGAAACGGCATCATGACAGGCTGCAATAACACGCTTCCCGACCATCAGATCGCCTTTACTGAGAGCCATCAGCTGTGACTGTTGCAAATGAATGGTGGTTATTTTCGCCTGCAATGGCGCATCCAGTTGTTGCCACAGATCGACATTGATCATCAATCTATGCAATTGCGCATCGCTCAAGCCTAAAAGCTGCTGTCGAACCAGTTCGATATCAGCAGGCACAAACCGCCAGTACAATAATGCTTCCTGTTGCGGCAATGCATCAATTTGGTCACTGATTTTAATCAAATAAGGCCAGATCAAACGTTGCAGAATCGCTGCATTGGCCTTGGGGAAATTTAGTCCAGCCAGTTGCTCACGGCTATACCAGCTCCACGGCTGGTGGATAAGATCAAGCAATTCGTCAGGCACATAGGCATGGAATAAATGCAAGTTGACAATAAGGTCATCATACTCGTGGTGAATCACATCAAAAGCATGCCAGTCTTTTAAGCCAATGCCAACTTCTTCATAAATTTCACGGCGGCAAGCCTGTTCGGGTGTTTCACCCGCTTCAACTTTTCCTCCGGGAAACTCATGCTTATTTCCCTGATGCTGGCTGGCTTGTCTCCACCCGACCAGCACTTTGGTCTTGTGTAATAAAATTGCGATTGCAACATCAACTGTGGCTTTGGTCATAACAGGTTAAAATCTCTTATCTTTTCATGCACATCCCAAACAGTTTAAACGTTAATGCATGGGTTCAGGACAAAATTAATCACAGATTTTGTAAATTAGTAAAATTTCCGTTGACAGGTCTATTCGATAATGATTATCATTTAAAACGTTAAAAGACACACCACGGAGCATAACAAATGAACGCACCATTCAACCTATTTACTCGTAGTACAGATGCAGCCCAATCATTGCCAATGTTGCATTCAAACAATCTTTTTGCCTTGGGCCGAGAAATCCGCATCATGCATGCAGGTGAAGAATACCGCTTACGTCTCACCCGTAATAACCGCCTGATTTTAACGAAGTAATAGAATAACAACCGCATAATAATAAACGTGGGAATAGCAGTATGTCAGCGCATGCTGCTTTTTTTATGCCATGGTATAAACAGCTAGACCGGTAGCTGGAGCTTCACTTTAAGCCCACCATATTCAGACTGGGCAAAGATGATTTTTCCCTGATGTAACTCCACAATTTTTTTACAAATTGACAGACCTAGGCCCGAGCCTTGTGTACGGGTGCCTAAGGCACGATAAAAACGCTCGCCTAAACGTTGCAAGATATCAGCATCCAGCCCTTGCCCTTCGTTTTCGATGACAAGCTCCACCTCAGCTTGTTGCTGTTTCAGTCCAATATAAATCTGTCCCTGCACGGCACTGTAGCGGATCGCATTATCCATGAGATTGCGAATACAGGTAAAAACCAGCTGCCGGTTGGCCAAGATCATGCAAGGATGCTCTAAAGTATCCAGCTGAAAACCGATCTGTTTTTCTCTGGCAAATAATCCTAAAGCTTGTATGACTTCCTGCAATATCTCCTGTAAATCAAGATGCGTCTTTGGCAGGTTTTCCGCATGTTCGGGGTCTAGCCGTGCCAATAGCAGCAGGTTTTCCAGTATCTGGATTCCCCGGCTTACATCCTGTTGCATCGGGACAAACTCACTGGCCCGTTCCGGATATTTGCGCTGTAATAACTGTAATCGCAACTGAATGGCCGATAAAGGTGAACGTAACTCGTGTGATGCATCAGCGGTAAAGCGCTGCTCTGCCTGCAAAGATTGCTCCAGACGCTGTAATAACCGGTTGAGTTGCCTCAGCATTGGCTGTAACTCTTTTAGCTCAACCGCGCCGGCTTGTATCGGACTCAGATCATCGGCATTTTTTTCCGATATTTCAGCAGATAACTGACGGATCACCCTGAACTGGTGTTTAATCAGGACATGCAAGATCAGCCATTGTATGAGCCAGACCAGAATCAGGATACACGCATAACCCGTGAAATGTTGCAGCACGTCTTTAAAGCGCTCACCTAAAGGCTGCAAAATCAGCACCTGCATCTGCGCCTGTTCATCTTCTCCTGCATAACTTCGCCATAATTGCCCTTGCTGCCAGATAAGGCCATAGTCATCCTTGGTCGCAGCCAGCAAGGTGTAGTGCTGTGGTTCAAGATGAAAATCTGTAGACTGGGTTAACACCTGCTGCGTATTGCCCAACCGGTACTGGATATCAAATTCGTCACTCAGTTCATCAATTTGTTGTCCGGACGTCTGGGTCACATCAGTCCTCAGCAACATATCTGCAATCTCGTCCATGATTTCATCTTGCAACTGCATGGTTTGATACACCGAAATCACTGCGAACAAAAGTAAGGCCATGCCACCTGCAATCATTGAACTGATTAATGAAGTTTTAACCAGTCTGGTTTGTAGTGACACGACTTGCATACTATTCACCCGGTTGCATGCGGTAACCTAGACCACGAATGGTCTTGATATATTGTCCGCCAATCTTTTTACGAATCTGATAGATAAAAACCTCAATGGCATTGCTCTCGATCTCATCCCCCCAGGCATACAGGGATTCTTCCAGTTGTTCCCGTGTCACAATATGTTCAGGCTTTTGCATCAGCTTATATAGAATCTGAAACTCTTTGGCCGTGAGATTGACCGCCTTACCCGCCTGAAACAGGGTTTTGGCCTGCGGATCAAGCTGTAGATTGGCAAAATGAAGATATTGCCCCACTTGCGCCTGATGTTGCCGTAACTGGGTACGCACCCGGGCAGATAACTCTTCCAGATCAAAGGGCTTGACCAGATAATCATTGGCGCCCAGATCCAGTCCTTCTACCCGGTCATGCACATGGTCTTTGGCAGTAATAAAAATAACTGGTGTTTTGGCATTGTGACGGCGAATGTTTTTCAGGATCTCATCTCCTGACGCTTGTGGTAAGCCCCGATCGAGCAAAATACAGTCATATTGATGCTGTGCGGCGGCCAGGATCGCATGGTCACCACGCTCTACCCAGTCAACACTGTAGCCGTCCATTTCCAGCCAGGCTTTAATACTTTCCGCCTGTGAAGCATCGTCTTCGGCCAGTAAAATTCGCATAAAATCGCCTGTACCTGATGGTCTTTTACTTGATCTTAAAGCAAAACCTGAAGAAAAAACCACATGCTCATCATGTGGTTTTTTCTTTATCCATTTTAGAACTGAACCTGATCGACATCGACCTCAACACGCTTTGCCGGTTTATAATCAATGTCGATTTCACCTAGCAAGGTCACTGGCGTTTTTGCCGATACAGGCTTGCCTTGCCATAAATCATCATCAATATCGACAGTAATTGAGCCCGTCTGGTCACTGAACTGGTATTTCTCATCACCAGTCGCCTTGACCACATAACCTTTCAGTTTCACCGGGGTATCATCTTTTAAAGTCAATGCCTGTTTGACTGTGGTAATTTGAGTAGGAGCCAGTGCCTGCTGGTTCACGGCAGGCGTATTGGCTACTGCAAACGTGGTTGCGCCGACCAAGCCGGCAACGACTGCACATTTAGAAAATACGTTCATATTATGTCCCTCATGCTGGTTTCATCATTTCGATGCTGTCATTAAAACAAACCAAAATGAGGTGAATCTGAAGAATGCAAAATAGGTTAACCTGAGTTCAATATAAAATTCTTGATAAAATACAATATACGGAAACATCATCCGCCACTGCCTGAGACAGGACTTTATTAATAAGGTCCTGTTTCTGCGACTCATTGAATGAATTGATGACAGTCAACAGGTTTTGCGGTGAGCTGCGTTAATAGCAGCACAAGAAGCTTTGCTCTGACGAAGCTTCAGTCGGAACCGATTAACTTAATGGCACTACACGGAGCACTTCTTCTAATGTGGTCACGCCTTCAATCACCTTACGCGCGCCTGCGATCCGTAATGGCTCAATGCCTTCTTTTTTGGCTTGTCCCTTCAGATCATTCAATGTGCCATGTGCACTGATCAGTGTCTTTAACTCCAGACTGACCGGCATGAACTCATAAATCCCCACACGGCCTTTATAACCGGTATGCCGACAGGCTTCACACCCCACTGCCTTATACATGCTGGCCGGCATATCCATCATATAATCAAAGGTCAGATGTTCCCACTCCTGCTCATTGATTGGCGTCTGCTGTTTACACTGCGGGCAAAGCCGGCGAACCAGACGTTGTGCCAGAACCCCGAGTATTGTGGCGGCGGTCAGGAAAGGTTGTACTCCCAGATCATGTAACCGCGTCAGGCTCGATGGCGCATCGTTGGTGTGCAGGGTGGATAATACCAGATGCCCGGTCAATGCAGCCTGTATCGCCATATTGGCCGTGTCATGGTCACGAATCTCGCCGACCATGATAATGTCAGGGTCTTGACGCATCAAGGCACGTACCCCATCTGCAAAGCCTAACTCGATATTTGGATTGACTTGCATCTGGTTAAAACTCGGTTCCAGCATTTCAATCGGGTCTTCAATAGTACAGACATTGACCTGTTCGGTTGCCAGTTGCTTCAAAGATGAATATAGCGTGGTGGTTTTGCCTGAACCGGTTGGCCCTGTGACCAGAATAATACCGTGACTATGCTGGGTCAGTTGCTGCCAGCTCTGCAATAAATGACCTTCAAAACCCAACTGCTGGAAACTTCTTACCAACACTTCCGGATCGAAAATACGCATTACCAGCTTTTCACCAAAGGCGGTCGGTAAAGTTGAAAGACGTAATTCGGTCTCCTGTCCTTTGGGAGTACGTGTCTTTAAGCGACCATCCTGAGGTTTACGTTTTTCAGCGACATTCATGCGCCCGAGAATCTTGATCCGCGAAATCACCGCGGTCAGCGTATTGGCAGGCATGTTATAGATGGTATGGAGTACGCCATCGATACGGAAACGTACCTTGCCCTTGTCTTTGCGCGGCTCCAGGTGAATGTCGCTGGCACCTTGCTCAAACGCAAACTGTAGTACCCAGTCCACCAGCTTGACGATATGCTGGTCATTGGCGTCCGGATTTTGTGAATCGCCTAACTGCAACAAAGCCTCAACGCCTTTATTTTCCCGGTCATGAATGCTGGCATTTTGTGAAGAACTGACGGCACGGCTGACCTGATAATATTCAACAATATAACGTTGTAACTGTTCAGGATTGAGTAACACTTTTTCAAGCTTTTTCGGTGCCAGACTCCGCTCCAGATTGTTCAGCCATTCTGTGGTAAAGGGCTGATCGGTTCCGATCAGAATCCGGTCGGCGTGTACTTCTACGGCCAGAATATGATTGCGTACTGCAAACTCTTGCGACATGACACCAGTCAGGGCAGCCACGTCGGCTTTGAGCGGATCAATAATAAACAAGGGAATGCCGGCCTTTTCAGCCAGCCATTGACACAAACGGTTCAACGATAAAGTTGTGCCTGCATTGAGCTGGTCTTTCAGGCTGAAATTGGCAATCCACTGTAAGGGATGCCATTTCAGCTGATCTTTCTGCCGATGGGTGGTCTGAACCAGCAACTTATCCCGTTCGGTAATACGCCCATCTATTAGCAGTTGCTCCAGACACCACGTCACATCAATCGTAAAAGAAAAGTTGGCGAATTTTACCTGAGCTTGCATAACCATCTACTCCAATTTTTAACACAATTTATATTTTTAAAGTTTTAACCTTGTTCAATAGCGACGACCGTGACTTCCTGTTCACCCACCGTAAAACGTACATTCAACATGGCAAAGCGCATTCCATACAGGCGTTCAGCATCGTTTTGATAGGCAGGCCGTGGATCTAAAGATAACACTTGTTCCAGTTCATCGAGTATCTTTTTATGCAAAATTCCCTGCTTTAATAACTGTTGCTGATACTGTTGCGCACTTTGCGTCCAAACCACGGTTTTACGTTGCGGCTGTTCTTGTGCATAGCCACTTACCGCTTCGGTTACTGCATCTGAATATTGGATATAAGGCTTGATATCCAAAATCGGGGTGCCATCCAGCAAATCACTGCCCGTGACATATAAACGGACTGTTTTTCCATGTTTTTCAACGCGCAAAAAACGCACCACAGATAACCCGATTGGAGAGGGTCGATACATGCTCCGGGTCGCGAAAACCCCGATTTTCTGGTTCCCACCCAGTCTCGGCGGGCGCACTTGTGCACGAAATTTAGGCATTTGATTCAAGGAGTTATCCGGCTTTTTATTGTCATGAAACTGCCAAAGCAACCATAGATGACTAAAATCTTCGATTCCCTCAAATGCCAGCAAATCACTATAAGTGTCCGTCATCTCTATAAAAGACTCGACCTGTACCAGATTTGGCTGGCGCGGAATACCAAATTTTTCACGGTAAGGTGAACGCATATGGCCAATGATTGGCATCACTACAGAATTGTTCATCACTTTTTCTTATAAACACAATTAAATATATTCAGTTTATCGAGAATGATTTTAGATTAGAATAGCCATCTGTTTCTTTTAACTGTGATCGAGACCTTTAATGGCTGCTTTTAACGTTGAACGCATTACTCATGTTCACCACTGGAATGACACTCTTTTCAGTTTTAAAACAACACGCGACGTCAGCTTACGTTTTAAAAATGGTCAGTTTGTAATGATCGGCCTTGAAGTGAATGGTAAGCCTTTGATGCGTGCTTATTCGATCGCCAGTGCGAATTATGAAGAAGAGCTTGAATTCTTCTCTATTAAAGTACAAGACGGTCCATTAACTTCTATTTTACAAAAAGTACAAGTGGGCGACGAAATCCTTATTTCTAAAAAGCCTACAGGCACTTTGGTACACGACGATTTACTACCAGGTAAAAACTTATACTTGCTCTCTTCTGGTACAGGCCTTGCGCCATTCCTTTCTCTGCTTCGTGACCCTGAAACTTACGAAAAATTTGAGAAAGTAATTATGGTGCATGGTACACGCTATGTGTCTGAACTTGCTTATCAAGACCTGATCCTGAATGAACTTCCAAATCACGAGTTCTTTGAAGAGCTAGGTATCAAGGAAAAATTGATCTACTACCCAACCGTGACACGTGAACCGTTCCACACTCAGGGTCGTGTAACCACGGCAATCGAGACAGGTGAACTATTTGAAAAAATCGGTTTGCCACGCTTTAACCGTGAAACTGACCGTGCCATGCTCTGTGGTAGCCCGGCATTCCTGAAAGATGTTGCTGCCCTGCTTGACCAGCATGGTCTGGTTGAATCACCACGTATGGGTGTGATGGGTGATTATGTGATTGAACGTGCATTTGTTGAAAAATAATTTTATTGCATAAAAAACCGGAGCCAAAGCTCCGGTTTTTTTATAATAATGCTTAAAGACTGTAATATAAACAAGATTAAAAGGTCTGTTTAATCTGGCTAAAGATAACCCTATATTTATGCAGCTTCTAAATGAATCAGGCGCTCAATATAATACCAGCACTCCTCAATTTGACCATGATCCTTATTTACTTTCGCATAAGAGGTCATTCCATCGAGTATATTAATATACATTGAGGTTAATACATGAGGTTGATAAACTTGTGCCTTTTCAAATAATCCCGTAATCAAAGTCATTAACCATTCACGGTATTGCATAATTGGCCGGATAATCGAAGGATACTGTTGCAGAATTTCCAGAGTCGCTTTCTGGAACATACAGCCATGAAAATCATCTGAATTAAACCAGCTCAGATGCCAAAAATAGACTGCTTTAATTTTACCTAAATAATCCTCTTCCGGCTTTGCACTGATTTCTTTCTCTATCGCCTCGCGAATGCTTTGATTCCTGCGGGACAGGCATTCTTCTATCAGGTTTTCCTTGGATGGAAAATATTTGTAAAACGTCATTTTGGCAACGCCTGACTCGTTGATAATACGATCTACACCGACAGAACTGTAGTTATAACGGTTAAAAAGGTCTAGAGCCGTTGCAATAATATCTTCTTTTTTTGACATTTTATTATCCTTGTAGAATTCTATCAAAAAACTTAATGTATTATTAAGACATAGTTTACATGCTGGAAATTTCTGGCCACTATGTAGGTTTATCTTATTTTAAGAGCATTATAGAAAAGTAGGACTTTCTTTATTGTTCCTCCTATAGGGTATGAAAAAATCAGCCTATATACAAGATGATCTTAAAAAAAATCTTTCTATTTTTTAAACAAAAAAATATACCGTGAATTACATCACCTTTTGCTTACAGTTAAGTTAAATAATAAACTTTCTTGCGATTTTTTAGCCGTCTTAATAAATTGATTTCACAAAAAAATCATTTTATATTTAAATCATCCAATAAAAAGATGTTTGGCTGCACCAATAGATATATTCATAATCAGCCAAAGAAAATCTAATTAAATCATTGGAAAAAGCAATAATATTATTAATTCATCGAGTACAAGACCATGCCAAAAAAATTTGAAAACTTTAACAACCCGAGACAGAAAGCTATTGAAGGAATGAAAAATAGTATTTCTGCAGAGACCTGGAACAAGAACCTGAACTTTCTGAATCAGTTAAGAGCAGAAATTTCAAACCATCCTGTTTCCAAGCACCCTGCAATCCAGCTTTTAAATGACGGTGTAATTGATAAAGAAACGTTAAAGCATATTCATCTGGAATATCGACATGCGATCGTGCAGATCTTCACAGATGCCCTGCTCATGGCTCAATTCCAGACCAGACAGTTAGAACCACGCCTGTTGTCTGGGGCCAAGATGTTCCCACGCTTCTTGTTAAACCTGAATATTCTGGATGAGTTTGGTTTCCGGCCAGGCCTGGACGAAGAAGGTTATTATTCTGGTAATCCTGAATATGCCCATTATCCATTATTTGAAGATGTCCTGAATGACTTTGAATTGAGCCAGTCAGAACGCAACGACTATCAGCCATCGCTGATTGCACAGCGTGTGCGTAACTATCTGGAAAACTCGTTTAACAGCTATCAGGCGGTGACTGCATTACTGGCCGTTGCAGAAGAAGAAGTGATCCTGTTTAGCCCGGCTTTACGTCAGGCCACCCATGCCGTTGGTTTTGATGTCGATAGTGGCTATTACTATGTCCATGGTGTCTCTCATGATGCAACCGCAGAAGCTGCTGATGATGACCATGAAGATGATTTATGGTTTGTACTTGCGCAGGCCTGTGTTGAATCGGAATATGATTCGATCCGTCAAATCTGTCTTGAATATTGTGATTTATGGGAACAGTTCTGGGATGAACAAATCGCCTATTACGGAACCTTCAAAAAACTTGCCTAATTTTCTCAGGAAATGCCATGTCTAATTTTAGAGATGGCTTTTCTCTTTCCATATACCGCTAAAGCCTTCATTTTCCATTATCCCCCATCTAAGGCGCTGTCTTTTTCAAATCATACCCGGCAATTTGCGGTATAATTCAACTTTGTTCTTCTTGCTACGCCCATACAATGCTTTCACAATTTGATGTCAATCTACTGGTTCTTCTGGTTTTACTTGGTTGCGGTATTTTTAGTCAGAATACAGCAGTGACAGTGGCAGCAGGCTGCCTGATTTTGGTGAAGCTCACCCCTTTAAACCAGTTTTTTCCTTATATCCAGAATCATGGTCTGAATATCGGCATCATCATTCTCACCATTGGTGTACTTGCACCGATTGCCAGTGGCAAGATCAGTGGCGAATCAATCCTGAAATCATTTATTAGCCTCAAGTCTCTGGCAGCGATTGCCGTTGGCTTATTGGTGGCATGGCTTGGAGGCCGTGGTGTGAAACTGATGAGCAACCAGCCAGATGTCGTGGCCGGACTACTGATCGGCACGGTGGCAGGTGTGGCCCTATTAAGAGGAGTACCTGTCGGCCCGCTAATTGCAGCCGGGATCTTGTCGTTACTGATTGGGAAATCTTAAAGCTTCTATCATCTGCCTGATCATCTCACCAAAATAAAGGTAGCGAATGGCTACCTTTATCAATGAGATCACACTGGATTAATTTTCGTAATACACGGCACGCATCTTGGAAAACTTTTCCAGTTGCTTGATAAAGCCTTCAAAATAGTTCTTTTCTTTATCTTCAATCCGATAACCTGCATACAGGGTACGTCTCAGCCCTTCTGGTGCTACACAATCCAGACACCGGCTGACCACCCAGCCTTTTTGCTCATATTCATTCACAACCCAATCCGGCAATGCCGCAATGCCACGGCCGCTTGCCACCAGCTGGATCAGCATCTGGGTCAGGTCTGTGGTGCGGATGTGTTTGGGATATACATTGGCCGGAATAAACAGATGCGCCATGATATCCAGCCGGTGCTTGTCAACCGGATAGGTAATCAGGGTTTCTTCCGCCAGATCCTGTACCGTCACCTGCTCGGCACGTGCTAAAGGATGGGTACTGGAAAGAACCAGACGTGATTCATATTTAAAGATCGGGAAGTACTCGATGCCTTTCAAGGCAATCGGATCGGCGGTAATCAGTAAATCAAACTCGGCATTTTGCAACAGCTCATGGGGATTGGATTCAAAACCCGCAGCAAAGTCCAGGTCGACATCCGGATATTGATGCCGGTATTGATTTAATAACGGCATCAGCCAGTCGAAACAGCTATGGCACTCCGAAGAGAAGATAATCCGCCCCGTCTGGCCGTGTACGATACGGGTAATATCCGTTTGTGCAATCTGTACCTGTGGCAGCACATCATCGGCCAGTTTAAGCAAACGCTCGCCAACATTGGAGAAACTGACCGGGCGGCTACGACGGTTCACCACCTCTACCCCATACCAGTGATCCAGTTCTTTTAACTGATGAGAAATTGCAGAAGGTGTCAGGCATAAATCTGTTGCTGCAGCCACCAATGAACCATGCTCTCTAAGCGCAAGTAATGTTTTTAAATGACGGAGTTCTAACACAACACACACCATAATTGAATTTATTTCATCTTAGCATAATTTTACTTAGTTTGTCTCAACTTAGAGCTGTCTGGTCTGTACAAGACAAGTTGTCTCACCTTTTAAAGACATGAACGGGGAAGAAAATTTATATGAAACCTCTACCTTCCCGGTTGGACTTACAAGCTCATCCGAAGGGAGAAAGTCACTCAAACTCTGTTTCTCGTCAATTTAAGCATTTTTGATTTTGAAGGCGCACTATTCAACTATGCAGCATAAAACCAGAAAATATATTTTCACGCTTTAAAAAATTTCAGCTTGAGCTGAGAATATTTCATTCAATTCAAGCCTTTTGCCGACTTAAAACTTTTACAATGACAAATTATTTTTTTATAGACTATGCCGCCGATGACCCGACAAAGTCACAAGACCCTTGAACGCCAAAAATTAAGCTTGCCAGAAGGACATAATAAACTGCTGCTCCATTCATGCTGTGCACCATGTTCTGGTGAAGTCATGGAGACCCTGATTGAATCTGGCATTGATTTTTCAATCTTTTTTTATAATCCGAATATTCATCCAGTCAAGGAATACCTGATCCGCAAGGAAGAAAATATCCGCTTTGCCAACAAACACAATATTCCGTTTATCGACTGTGATTACGATACCGACAACTGGTTTGCCCGTGCCAAAGGTATGGAAAATGAACCTGAAAAAGGTATTCGCTGCACCATGTGCTTTGACATGCGTTTTGAACGTACTGCACTCTATGCCCATGAACATGGTTTTAGCCTGATCAGCAGTTCACTTGGCATTTCACGCTGGAAAAACATGCAGCAGATCAATGACTGTGGTCTGCGTGCTGCCGCGCACTATCCGGGTCTTCAATATTGGGACTATAACTGGCGCAAACACGGCGGCGCAGTACGTATGCTGGAAATCAGCAAACGAGAAGAGTTTTATCAACAAGAGTATTGCGGCTGTGTTTATTCACTGAGAGATACCAATCGCTGGCGTATGAGCAATGGCCGTGACCGGATTCAACTGGGTGTAAAGTTTTATAGTAACGCCATGGATGATCAGTCCGGTCAATCAAATGAATAATCGATGTAAACACATAAATATTTGATTATGTAATTGATTTAGGTACACAGCAAGGTCATTTGCAGCTGTTTGAGGCAGGATGACTTTTGCCAGAGAATATTTTTGTAATATCAAGTATTCAATATAGGTAGCGAACGCATTTTGCAGATCTAATGCTGCTTCAATCACAGCTCAGGTTTTGCCTAATTTTCCAGAAATGAAAAACATCATTTCTTAAACCAGGCAAAACCGAAGATTAATCCATAAATTAATTTTTGTTTAAAAAAACCTGAAATAGCATAATTTTTTGGATTAATCTCCATGAACAGATCAGTTTACGGCAACACTGATCATGCTATAAAACTGATTACCCGGCTTTTGCCTTAGATCAACAGCTTCACTGACTTCAATCAGATATTCACCAGTTTTTGGAAATAACAGCTCAGCACTACCATCAGCCGCCGTTTTCAGGCGAATTCCTTGCTTGTCTGTAGCCCCTTTCGCACGAATGACCACCTCAGCATTGGCTAAAGCTTTTTGTGCTTTCGTTACTTTAATTTTTGCTCGCTGATTGGCTTTTAACTCATTTGGATGGGTGAAGAACTCGACCTGTACGGGTGCGGTACTTACTTGAACAGGGCTATGTTTATCTTTACTGACATACGTCAATAAAGTCCATTCACGCGTGATTTCAACCGGTTTGATATTCTTGCTGTTTAGGTCGGCAGGAATCACAAAATCACGCTCCGCTTTTGCAGGTGCCTGATCTGCAGGCATGTCAAAAAACATTTTCCACTGCTTCTGATCCTGCACATATTTCAGCGGATAGCTTGCTTTAGTCTGTACCTGATAAGTGCCTGCCTCAGGTAGCTTCAGATCAAATACACTCGCCGAACCAAGTCTGGTATCTGCTACTACCGTCGATTTTTCCTGATTCGGTGCCGTGATCTCAAACTTTGCATCTTTTAATGCATATTCACTATTTAAGGCTTCCTCGGCATAACCGGAAATAATTGCAACCTGGGTTTGTTGAGTGGTATAGGCAACAGGAGCCACATATGGTTCATGTGCAACACTATAGCCCGAAACAAGCAGCAATGAGCTGACCAATAATTTTTTCATCTTTCCCGCCTTTAAAATCTTCATGTAAAAAATATATATTTTGCTGCATCATAGATGAAAATAATTATCATTACAATTGACCTGTCTTTTTATGACCCTGCTTAACGATAAAAAAATATGTTCCATTTCACTTTTTTTAAAAGCCAGTCGAATATAATACGGTGGACTTTTTATACTTGAGATATTATGTCTTCGCCAAGCTCTTCCCTGCCTTCAACTCCCCCACACAATTATTCTTTATTTCTGGTTATTTTTTCACTTGCCGTTGGTAGTTTCTGTATTGGAACGACCGAGTTTGTAGCAATGGGCCTGATTCAGGAAATCGCCACTGACCTCAATGTCAGTGTGCCCCATGCAGGTTATTTCATTAGTGCTTATGCACTTGGCGTAATGGTTGGAGCGCCAATTATTGCCATTCTAGGGGCAAAAGTTCCGCGCAAGACCCTATTGCTGGGCTTGATGCTTTTTTATGGCCTGGCCAATGCGGCGACCGCCTTTGCAACCACCCCGGAAGCCATGCTGGTGTCCCGTTTTATTGCCGGTTTTCCACATGGCGCCTACTTTGGTGTAGCAGCACTGGTTGCTGCAGAACTGGCAGGCAAACAGCGCCGCGCTACGGCGATTGCACAAGTGATGATGGGTTTAACCATTGCCAATGTGATTGGTGTTCCTATTGCGACCTGGCTGGGACAGCAATTTGGCTGGAAAGCAGGATTTGAATTTTCTGCCGTGATTGCCTTTATTACCCTGATTGGGGTCAGCCTGTTTGTTCCCAATATTCCGCTACAAAAAACCGCCAGTATTAAAGCAGAACTGGCTGGCCTCAAGAATATCAATATGTGGCTAACCCTTGCAGTTGGCGCAATCGGCTTTGGTGGCATGTTCTCGGTATATAGCTATGTTTCACCGATTTTGACCGAATATACCCATGCCAATATCAGTGTGGTGCCTATTGCCTTGGCAATCTGGGGGATTGGAATGGTGATTGGTGGTCTGGTTGCGGGTTGGCTGGCCGATAAAAACCTGTTTAAAACCATTATTGGCATCCTGATCAGCTCTGCTCTTGCCTTTGTTGCAGCCAGCTTTATGATGGCCAATCTGTATACCGCAATTGCAGCCCTGTTCCTGATCGGTTTTACCGTGATTGGTCTCGGTGGTGCATTGCAAACGCATCTCATGGACATTGCGGGAGATGCACAAACGCTGGCAGCTTCCCTCAACCATTCGGCATTTAACTTAGCCAATGCTCTGGGTGCTTTTTTGGGTGGATGGGTGCTTAGTCATGATATGGGCTGGCTGGCGCCAATCTGGGTTGGCTTTGTTTTAAGCTTAGGTGGCTTGGCCATTTTATTGATTGCCCTGGCTTACGCCAGATATTCACGGAAAACTGAAACTGCTGCCTCTTAACAGCAGTTTCACCCACTGATTTTAATGCATTAATTTCATAATCTGTCGATCATGCCATTTTGATAACAATATACAGTAAAGAAATATGCATTATCTTATAAGGTCGTGTTTGCTTCCCATTATCATATAAAAAACCCGAAGCCAGTGCTTCGGGTTGTTGTTATCATATCGATAGACTGGATTTTACTTTACGGCATCCGCTACTTCCTTGAGCATGGCTTTCATCCCATCCAGACCATTATTCATCAAATACCAGTTACTCGAATCCAGATAAACGATATTGCCGTTTTTAGCTGCTTTGGTCTGTTGAATGATCTGGTTATTTAATACCTGCTTGGCACCTTGCTGATTGTCGGTAATGGCTGCACCACGGTCAATCACAAACAGGTAGTCCGGATTTTTCTGGGCAATAAACTCATGCGACACCGCCATACCATGCAATCCCACCTTGATCGAAGGATCGGCTGGAGTAAAACCATAGAGGTCATGAATATTGCCAAAGCGTGAACCCGGCCCATAGGCTGCGATCTTGCTGTTATTGACCAGGATCACCAATGCGGTTTTGCCTTTGGTCTTGGCTTTTAAGGCTGTAATATCTTTTTCCAGCGTTTGTAATTGCTGCTCGGCTTCTGGCTTCTTGCCTACCATTTCAGCGATATTCAAAGTTTGCTGCTTAAAGGAATTGAACTGATCGTTGTAATCCACATCGACAAAGTAGGTCGGCGCAATCTGCCTGATCTGTCCGACCAGATTTTCCATGCGTCCACTCATCAAAATCAGTTCAGGTTGGCTGGCTGCAATTTTTTCCAGATTTGGTTCCTTCACTGTCCCTACATCCAGATATTGACCATTACTGAAATTTTGCAATGCTTTGGGTAACGGCGTTCCTTTCGGCAAGGCCACCACCTTATCATCGGCTCCCAAGGCATGAATGGTATTTAAAGCACTGGTATCCAGCACTGCAATACGCGACACACTCGCAGGAATACTAATCTGACCGGCCTTACTGTTAAAACTCAAAGTGTCATGTGGAGCGGCCGTATGACTGTCCTGATTTGCCGAAGGTGTGCTGGAATTGCCACATGCAGTCAGGGCCACACTTAACATCATGACCGGCAATGTTTTTTTGAAAAGCATAACAGCCTCCTAACTCATAAAATACAAACCTAATTTATGTTGCTGAACCTGCTGGATCGGAATATGGAAATCGAAAATATCCTTGAGAACCTGTTCATCCATCAACTCTTGAGGCGTTCCCTGATAAACCAGTTGCCCCTGTTTCATGGCAATGATGTGATCGGCATAGACTGAGGCAAAATTAATGTCATGAATCACCACAATGATTGATTTGCCATGATTCTCGGCCAGATCTTTCAAAACCCGCATAATCTGGGAAGAATGCTTCATATCCAGATTGTTCAAGGGTTCATCCAGCAAGATATAGTCGGTGTCCTGCGCCAGAATCATGGCGATATAAGCGCGTTGTCGTTGCCCACCAGACAACTCGCTGATTTGACGCTGACGTAAGGCATCTAAATCCATATAGGCAATCGAACGGTCAATTACCTGACGGTCTTGTTCAGTCAGCCGTCCTTGTGAATACGGGAACCGGCCAAAAGCGACCAGTTCCTCAATGCTGAGACGCAGCTCGGTATGATTGGACTGCTTTAAAATTGCCAGCTTTTTGGCAATATCGGCACTTTTCATCTGTTGTAAGTCTTGACCATCTAGCAAAACCTGTCCCTGATCGGCCTCGATTAAACGGCTCATGATCGAAAGCACAGTACTTTTGCCTGCACCATTCGGCCCGATAAATGCGGTAAATTGCCCTTTGGCAATGTGTAGCGATACATCATCTACAACCTGCTGTTGCTGATAACTTTTGCTTAAATGCCTGAGCTCTATTGCCATTTTTTATTTTCCTTCAATAAGATCCAGAAGAAATAAATTCCACCGACAAAGTTAATAATCACACTGAGCGTGGTTTTGAAATTCAATACATGCAGCACCATGAACTGCCCCAGCATCAGGCACAGAATACTGACCAGAATAATGCCGGGCAGCAAGATGTAATGCTGATGGGTCTTGAACAGCTCCAGCGTAATGTTGAGTACCAGCAGACCGAGGAACATCATTGGGCCAGCCAAAGCTGTTGCAGAAGCCAGTGCCAATACCACCAGAATCAACAGCAAGCGACTGGTCTTGTCATAATCCAGCCCCAGATTCAGCGCATGATCGCGTCCCAATGCCATCACGTCGAGCTGGTGAGTGTGCTTTAAGCTATATAGCAGTACTGGCACAATGGTGAGCAAGGACAGCCCGACCGTTTCCATCTTCACCACATTAAAACTGGCAAAACCGGCATAGGCAGCAATCTGAAATTCATCCGGATCGAGCAAGACCTGAAAGAAAGTAGTCATGTTGTCGAACAAGGTTGAACAGATCAGCCCTACCAGCAGCAGAAAGTAAATATTTTGCTGCGCCACTTTCTGGAAAATAAAACGATACAGCAGCAAGGCAAAGCACAGCATGAACAGCAAACTGACCAGATAATCCGTCACAAAATTCAGTGACAATAAGGTACTGGCACCAAAGAAATAGATAATCGCCGTCTTGGACAGTTCATATAATTTATCCAGCCCCAATGCCTGCGGGGTCACCACCCGGTTATTGACAATAGTATGGAAAACCAGAGTCGAAACACCAACTGCGGTCGCTGCTACCACAATAGCTGCAACCGTTTTTAAACGCAGATTCAAGGCGTATTGCCATGCTACGCCCAGATTCCAGCCCAGATACAGTCCGATGCTTGCAAGCACCGCCAAGGTTAAAATAATTAATTGGGCTTTATGAGACATGACGATACCTCCTGAGGAGCAGCCACAAAAATATGACACTGCCCAACACTCCCATAATCAAGCTGACAGAGACCTCATAAGGAAAAATCACCACCCGGCCAAATACATCACAGAGCAGAACCAGCAAAGCCCCCAGTAAGACCGTATGTGAAAGGGTTTTCCGGATATGGTCACCCAGATACAGGCTCACCAGATTCGGTACAATCAAGCCAAGAAATGGAATTGCACCAACTGTCACAATCACCACACCGGTAATCACAGACACCAGTAACAGCCCAATAAAAAGTGTCTGTTTATAATTGAGCCCCAGATTGGTGGAAAAATCTTGCCCCAAGCCAGCCAGAACAAAACGATTGGCAAAGATATAAATCAGGATCAGTACCGGTACACTGAGGTAGATCAGCTCGTATTGACCATTTAAAATGGTGGAAAAATCACCTTGTAACCAGCCTGCCAGGTTCTGTAATAAATCCAGTTGCAAGGCAACAAAGGTGGTAAAGGCGGAAATAATACTGCCGAAAATCATGCCGACCAGTGGCACAAAGACAGTATCCCGATGCTTGAGCGTGGCCAGAACACTCATAAATGCCAGCGCGCCAATGAGCGTTACCGCAATGGCAAAACCGGTTTTGATAAAAATTGAAGCACTGGGCAGTAAAATGATCGAAACCAGAACACCTAAACGGGCACAGTCATACAGGCCTGCGGTGGTGGGAGATACAAAACGGTTACGGCTCAACGACTGCATGATCAGACCGCAGACACTCAGCCCGGCGCCGGCCACAATAATGGCCATCAGACGCGGTAAACGGCTGGTCCAGAACAGTTGCCAGTCTTGAGGGTTACCCGCCCACAAACCCGCAAGGCTCATTTCGCCTACCCCGACAAACAGGGAAATCATTGCCAGAGGAACTAATAATACAATCAGGTAACGCCGCTTTATCATGTTGGGAGAACTTCACCGGTCATTTAAGCTTAAAACCAGCTTAAAAATTACAAAATAGTAAATAAGAAACTATCACAAATGATAAATATTATTGTTAACTTTTTTAAATGAATTTTAATCTCAATGAAGTACAGCTTAATACTGATCGGAATTTATCTTCAGGCATAAACAGTGCTAAGCGCTCACACACTGAAGTTATAGCGCTCTAGAACTATTCAGATCGGGAAATGATTAAGAACCTGAACTTAACCCTGCTCTACATTTTTATAATAAATCTTTAAATTATTCAGGCAGCTTTTCACCACAGTGTGGGCAAAAGCGATAATGCTTTTTTTGTTGTTCCTGATCTTCAATCAGCTTTTCCCGCACCAGCTGCATGATAATTTCATGGGTCTGTTCTTTGGGTAAACCGACTTTCTTGCGGATCCGTTCGATCTCCACCTGATCATGCAGCAAGTCCAGTCCTTTGGCTTGCAAAACCTCCCTAAACTCTTGCTCTAGTCTTTGATTACGCTGATTCAGTTCATTGGCCAGTCCGGAAGCCAGAATACCGGCCGGTAAAGCCGCAAGTCCGACCCCGAGAATGGTTATAAATGCCCCAAGTATCCGGCCGAGGTTGGTTACAGGCGTTACATCCCCATAACCCACTGTGGTCAGGGTCACCACCGCCCACCACATCGCTTGAGGAATGGAGCTAAAGGCTTCTGGCTGGGCCTTATTTTCAACCACATAAATTGCAGAGGCCGTCATCACAATCATGATCACCAGGATAAAGATGACCGCCTGAAATGAGCCTTTTTCACGTTGAATAACACGCAACAGAATCTGTAACGACACAAAGTAACGCGTGAGTTTCAATAAACGGAACAGCCTTAATACCCTGAGGAAACGCAGATCCAGATGCACAAAGAAGTTCAGGTAAGCCGGTAAAATTGCCATGAGGTCAATGATTGCCCCACCACTTTTCATCCAGCGAATGCGTTGTTTCCATGCTGCTTCTTGTGGATTTTTTTCAACAATACTCCACAATCTCAATAAATACTCACCACTAAAAATCATGATCGAGAGATTTTCAAAGATATCAAAATAAGGCTTATAGAGTTGATAAAACTCGTTCACGGACTCAAGCAGTACCGCAGCAACGTTACCAATAATTAAGGCGATGAGCAGGTAGTTTACGCAGGTGCTCACCTTGCTTTTATAATCATCATTATGCAGGTTGTCATAAACAAAGCGTCTTAACTGCATCCAGGAAAATCGGGTCATATGGTATGAGGGTTCTATCCAGCAAGCTAAAAATGTAGCATGCTGGCCATAAATTTGATAAGCGATTTTGTCCGCAAGCCCGGTTAGCCGTTTAAAACAGAAGCATTTATAAAGGCATTGCACGATATAACGCTTTTCAACAAAACTGCCTTTGTGTTTATGCCTCCCCTTCACCGATAATAAAATCTTCGTGGTTATTTCTTTAACGATTTATTCATAAAGAACTATAAATTTTATTAAACCCGTGACAACAAGGGGAATTTACATGGGATTTAAAGCTCTCCCGACGCTGATCTCTCTATTTATTACATTAATCATCTGGTTCGTGATTCCTGTACCTGCTGGCGTCGATCCTGATGCATGGCATTTACTGGCAATGTTTGTCGGTGTAATTGCCGCCATTATTGGTAAAGCCATGCCGATTGGTGCCATCGCCATTATCGCCATTACCCTGGTCGCCGTGACCGGTGTCACCAACGATAGCCCAAGTGGTGCCATTCAGGATGCGCTCAGCAGCTTTGCCAATCCACTGATCTGGTTGATCGGTATTTCGATCATGATCTCTAAAGGATTGCAAAAAACCGGTCTGGGCGCACGCTTAGGCTATTTATTTATCGCGGTATGGGGCAAAAAAACCATTGGTATCGGTTATAGCATGGTGTTGTCTGAACTGATTCTTGCACCGGTGACCCCAAGTAATACAGCACGTGGTGGCGGGATTATCCACCCGATTGTCCGTGCAATTTCGACCAGTTATGACTCTGACCCAGCCAAAGGCACCGAAGGTCGTATGGGGAAATACTTGGCCTTGGTCAACTATCAAGCCAATCCGATTACCTCGGCCATGTTTATTACCGCAACCGCTCCTAACCCGCTGGTGGTCGATCTGGTGGCAAAAGCAACCAACAGCCAGATTTCCTTAAGCTGGAGTACCTGGGCACTGGCGATGTTATTACCGGGCCTAATTGCCTTGATCATCATGCCGTTAATCATGTACTGGATGTATCCACCTGAAGTTAAGGAAACCCCAAACGCAGCGCAGTTTGCCAAAACCAAGTTAAAAGAAATGGGGCCTGTCAGAAAAAATGAAATCATTATGCTGGGTGTATTTGGGATTTTACTGCTGTTATGGGCAGGTATCCCGGCCATGATTTTCGGTTCGGCCTGGGCGGTTGATCCGACGACCACTGCCTTTATTGGCTTAGGTTTACTACTCATCACTGGCGTACTGACTTGGGAAGACATCCTGACGCAAAAAAGTGCTTGGGATACCATTACCTGGTTCGCAGCTTTGGTAATGATGGCGACTTATTTAAACAAGCTCGGTTTAATCACATGGTTCTCTGGCGTACTCGAAACAGGGATTGGCCATTTGGGCCTCAGCTGGATGCCTGCCTGTTTATTGCTAATGCTGGCCTATCTATATGCACATTATATGTTTGCCAGTACCACAGCACATATCACCGCGATGTTTGCAGCCTTCTATACGGCTGGACTGGCGTTAGGTGCACCACCGATGTTATTTGCCTTAATGATGGCAGCAGCATCAAGTATCATGATGACCTTAACCCATTATGCAACAGGTACATCGCCTGTGGTATTCGGTTCAGGTTACACTACGCTGGGTGAATGGTGGAAAGCTGGCTTTGTCATGAGTGTGGTCAATATCATCATCTTTGTGGTGATTGGCGGACTGTGGTGGAAAGTATTGGGTTATTGGTAGGATTATTTAGGTTAAAAAGAAGCCCCTTTCAAAGGGGCTTCTTTCATATACGTATTTGAAAGAAATACTAAAATTATATCAGTTTCATTAGTCAGGCTTGATGTCATAAACCCAGTTTCGCGCTTGTTGGTCTGTTGTAGTTTCACAGACGTAGTAATCTTGATCCCACGAATCTTGATGGAAAATTTCCTTTTTGTAGTAGCTTACTTGTTTGCCATTTTCAATACAGATAAAACTGTCACCTTGATCTTTCACAGCGGAACCGTTAAGAAATCCACCAATACATAAGAGGCGGGATTGCATATAAAATATATTAAAATCTGAATGATCATAAATAATATAATTTATGATCAACCAAAAATATTCAATTAAATTATTATAAACATTTCTTAACTAAACGATCCATCTTAATAGAGCTATTATCCTGTACTGCAACATCAATCAAGTCATCATAATCACTAGAAATTATATACTCATCCTCCAACATAACACTGTCATTATATTTCTCAATTACTTTTAATTTCAAAAGATTATTTAAAACCACATTCCCACTAAACCCACTTACTTCAGCATTAACTCTTTTCACTTTTTGTGGCTTAAATACACCATTAAATTCAAAAATTTTTAGAATTCTTTCAATTTTCTTACGTATCTTATCAGATTTATTACCTGAACTATCAAACAAATCTAAAACAGCCTCTTTTAAATTGTTATCAACCTTACTACCATCAAACAATGTTGGGGAAATATTATTCTTCTTGGTCGGTCTATTTTTTATATTATTTAAATCACAATTTAAGAAAATAGTTTTCTCATTAAAACTACAATCCCAAAAATAATCATAATTAATAAATTTAGAATCAACAATCGTAAGACCTTCAAAATTAAATGTTATCCTTTTACTTGAATTAAATATTGGCGATATATTTTTCAAACACATACCACTCAATTCATTATTACTCACGAATATATTTTTATTAAAATCATCTGGGCTTCTAGAGTAGACATTAATATATATATATAACAATAAAATAAAAACATTAGACAAATGTATATCTTTACTCTCATCTTCAATTAATTCTTTAATTGTCTCTAAAAGCAGAATGGTAAATTCTATATAATTTTCTTCTTTACATTTTAGAGAAGATGCCACTCTATCTAGAATTTCTTTTGAGAATGCATTGGCATAACCAACAAAACTAAATAAATTCAGTATATCATTATCTAATTTAGATTCATCGAGACCGATAATAAATTTAGACATTAAGACTTGCATAAAATATTTATTTAAAAAATCGTATTTAAATACTAATGATTCACCAAATTTATCAGCTTTAACCTCTAATAAAAGATGTTCTTTTAATGAAACCACTTTCAAATTATCAATCGAACTATCTAGAAGTGATAACTTATTAATTTGTAATGAACCATCATGATAACTAGCTAACTTTGTTAAAATATCGAGCTGTTTATCTATATCAAAAAATTTATATTTCTTATACTCATGCCCACACAATTTATATATTAAGTAATCATAACTATCAGATTTCAATAATGGAAAATTAATTGATAGGAACAACTCCTCCTGAATATCATCAATATCAGCTTCTTCTGCAATCTCTCGTGCTTCCTCCTCTTTCTTCTCTATTAAATACTTTACTGTATCCAACATAAAAGGAATATAGTAATTTTTTTCTTTATTAAATTTATTTAAAATCTTAATTGCCCGTTTTTCTTTTTTTGAATCATTAAAAGCTAAAGCGAAAAATTTTTCAGCTTGATTTAAAGCAAAAGGTTGTAAGGTTAGAATTGACACACTATTATCTTGATTTAGGTTTAACTCTTCCCAAAATTGATTTCTACATGTAAAAACAATTTTACAATTACCATTATTAAAGCAATATTCATCAATAATAGTATTAATAAAATCCCTAAAATCAAACTTATTTGCCAAATTAGATATTACTTCATCAATACCATCTAAAACTAGTAAAATATGTCCATCATCTAATGTTAAACGTAGTAATTCTCTAGAAAATGATGTTCCTGAATCACTTGCAACTTTATATAAATCAAATAAATCAATATTCCTATAGTATTCTTCATTATGTATTTTTTTTACAATATTTGAAGAGGTCATATAGAGAATTTTTGTGTTTTTGTTAAATTCAATTAGTTTATTCAAATAATTTTCTAATAATGTTGTTTTTCCTATACCACCTTCACCTTGTATTACTAGAATTGGATTGTAAACTTTTTTCATCCACTCATTTAATATATCATGAGCACCTTTAACTCTACCATTCAATAAAGCATTACTTTGAACATATGAATCTCTTTTTTTAAACTTTTTAAAAACAACATTATCTAATGCATTTTTATAAATGTAATTTAATCCAAAATCTTCTAAAAAAACTGTATTTTTTATTTTTATATTTTGATCGCATAGAGCTTTATCAATAGATTGCAATCTTCTAGAACTATCAGTAATTGGTCTATCTGTAACCACAATAAAATCATGTGATTTTGTGTTAATTTTTTGACTAAGCTCTACCGCCAATTGCTTAAAATTTGAGCTTGAGTGTACATATAGAAAATCGAACTGATGATCAAAGTCATCTTTATAACTATAAACACTACATTTGTATTTAAATTTTCCATTACTTTCTAATTCAAATGGAAATCCTTCAACTATTTTTAAACTCTTTGTTAAAGCTAAATATTCTAGTGCTGTTTTAATATTTCTGCATGAAATTTTAGCCTCTGATATTTTTTCACTATCTTGTAATAAAATACCCATATTTTTTTGAATTAAGAATATTTCATTTTCATCTGCTATATCTATTTGATCTTTTTTCTCACTTAACCCTCTTACAAATATAGAATTTTCGCGACAAATATTTTTCTTATCATGAAATTCTTTAGCTACTTTCAACAATTGTTTTGGTTGTTCTATTTCGAATATAATAATTTTTTTGTTATTAATAACATTTTTATAAATTTTAAAGTCAGGATAAAAATTAAAGAAATTCTCAATTTTATTTTTTAATTGATTTATAAATTTTTCTGTTTCTAATTCTAAAAAATCTATGCCACAAATACTACCATCATCTTTAATTCCAAAAATCAAATATCTATTCTGATTATGATATGCATGATTTGCATTTACTAAAGATGCAAAATCTTTTAAAAATTCCCCCCAGCAATTCAATTTATCAAAATTTTCAATATTCTCGTCCCAATACCACTGACTTTTAAACTCTAAAATCGGACTTTCAGACTTCGATATTAATGTAGTTAGAAATGTTGTATCAAGCATATTTGTACTCAAAAATAAGGGCTGATTACTCAGCCCTTATTTTTAGCAAAAACAATCGATTAGGTCAATTGAGCAGCTTGAATTTTCTTGGTGTCAACTTGATCAGCTTCTTTGGTATATTCGCTCATCTTGTCGAAGTTCAAGTATTTGTAGATGTCAGCAGAAGCGCTGTCGATTTGCGACGCGTACTGTTGATATTCTTCAGGGCTTGGTAATTTACCAAGAACCGCAGCGACAGATGCAAGCTCAGCAGAAGCCAGGTAAACGTTTGCACCTTGACCTAGACGGTTCGGGAAGTTACGTGTAGAAGTCGATACACATGTTGTGTTCGGTGCTACACGTGCCTGGTTACCCATACACAATGAACAGCCTGGCATCTCGGTACGCGCACCAGCACGACCGTAGATGTTGTACATGCCTTCTTCCATCAATTGATGCTCGTCCATACGTGTTGGTGGAGCCAACCATAAACGAGTAGACAATGAACCACCAGGTACTTTGTCAAGTAACTGACCCGCTGCACGGAAGTGACCGATGTTGGTCATACAAGAACCGATGAATACTTCATCAATCTTGTCGCCTTGAACGTCAGAAAGAAGTTTCGCGTCATCTGGATCGTTCGGGCAGCAAAGAATTGGTTCTTTGATATCAGCAAGATCGATTTCGTAAACTTTTAAGTATTCTGCATCAGCATCAGCTTTTAACAGACTTGGGTTATCTAACCACTTCTGCATGTTTTCAGCACGGCGTGCAAGTGTACGCGCATCGCCATAACCTTCAGCGATCATCCACTTCAACATGGTGATGTTAGAACGCAGGTATTCAGCAACTTTCTCTTCAGAAAGCGTGATTGAACAGCCAGCAGCAGAACGTTCAGCAGACGCATCAGAAAGTTCGAATGCTTGCTCAACCGTCAAGTCATTTTCCATTTCTGTTAAATCGATCTCAAGGATACGACCAGAGAAGATGTTTTTCTTACCTTTCTTCTCTACAGTCAAGTCACCCGCCTGGATTGCGTAGTAAGGAATCGCATGTACAAGGTCACGTAAAGTGATACCAGGTTGCATTTTACCCTTGAACTTAACAAGTACGGATTCAGGCATATCCAGTGGCATAACACCAGTTGCAGCAGCGAACGCAACAAGACCTGAACCCGCCGGGAACGAAATACCGATTGGGAAACGAGTATGTGAGTCACCACCAGTACCAACGGTATCTGGAAGTAGCATACGGTTTAACCAAGAGTGGATAATACCGTCACCTGGACGTAAAGATACACCACCACGGTTCATGATGAAGTCAGGTAATGTATGGTGCGTTGTTACGTCAACCGGTTTTGGATATGCAGCAGTGTGACAGAAAGACTGCATCACCAAGTCAGACGAGAAGCCCAAGCACGCCAAGTCTTTTAACTCGTCACGAGTCATTGGACCTGTTGTATCTTGAGAACCAACAGTTGTCATCTTAGGTTCACAGTAAGTTCCTGGACGGATACCTTGACCTTCTGGTAAACCACATGCACGGCCAACCATCTTCTGAGCCTGGGTGAAACCTTTGCCAGTGTCAGCAGGTTGTACTGGCGTACGGAACAATGTAGAAGGTGCAAGACCTAATTCTTCACGTGCTTTGGCAGTTAAACCACGACCAATGATCAGGTTAATACGGCCACCTGCGCGTACTTCGTCTAAAAGTACAGGTGTTTTAAGGTCAGCTTCTGCAATTTGAGCGCCGTCTTTGAATGCAGTTACTTTTGCAGCAGCGTGATCAATTTTCAGTACAACTTCGTCGCCCATGTTCATGTTGGCAACGTCGATTTCTACAGGTAACGCACCTGCATCTTCCATGGTGTTGAAGAAAATTGGCGCAATTTTAGAACCTAAGCACACACCACCATCTTTTTTGTTTGGAATGTGTGGAAGTTCATCACCGAAGAACCAAAGAACCGAGTTGGTTGCAGACTTACGGCTTGAACCTGTACCCACAACGTCACCGACGTAAGCAACTTGATTGCCTTTCGCGATAAGTTCTTTAATTTGGCTTAATGGACCAACTTCACCTGGTTTTTCAGGGTTGATACCATCACGCTCGTTTTTCAACATGGCGTTTGCATGTAACGGGATGTCCGGACGGCTCCAAGCATCTTGAGCTGGAGACAGGTCATCGGTATTGGTCTCACCTGTAACCTTGAACACAGTGATCTTGATTTCTTCAGGAACGTCTGGACGGCTTGTGAACCATTCTGCTTCAGCCCAAGATTGTAAAACGGCTTTCGCTGCTGCATTACCTGCTTTTGCCTTGTCTGCAACGTCATGGAATGCATCAAATACAAGAAGGGTTTTCTTCAACGCTTCTGCTGCCAGCTCCGCCAGTTCAGCATTGTCTAGAAGTTCAACAAGTGGCGCTACGTTGTAACCACCCAGCATCGTACCGAGTAAGTATACTGCACGCTCTTTGGTCACGAGTGGAGAAGTTGCCTCGCCTTTTGCAACCGCAGCCAAGAAAGCAGCTTTTACATATGCAGCTTGGTCAACACCTGCTGGAACACGGTTTTCTAGCAAATCGACTAAATATGCTTCTTCACCTGCCGGTGGATTTTTTAATAAGGCTACGAGTTCAGCAGTTTGAGCATCATCAAGCGGCTTCGGTGGGACTCCGAGTGCGGCACGTTCTTCAACGTGTTGGCGGTAAGCTTCTAGCACAGTGTTATTCCTCTTTTTTAAAAAATTACTTGTAAGTTCCAGCTTTGTACAAGCTTTACAAGTAATGTGGACAGCAAAATTTTACTAGACTTCGCGTTAAATGTTAATGCAACTACCGTATTTCTACGTGATGCCCATTATTTTATAGCGAAATGATCCCCTGTTTTAAATACCGCTTTGGTCTTAGGTTAATGTCTAATAAAACAATAAATTACACCCATAAAAAAAGACAAACGATGTTGTCTTTTTTATGAACACATTAAAAAAGTTTATAGTTCGGCAGCTTGTCGTGTGGCGTTGCCAAGCATTCTTCCATAAATTTTTTCTTTAAATTTTCACGTAATGCTTCCGGATCTTTTTTTAGCTCATCTGCAGGAATTGCATATACTTTATCCAGAATATTGAAAATAAACTTACGTGTCATTTCATCTTCAATCTTGCCTGCATGTTCCGTTGCCTGCTTTTGATCAATTCCGTTTTGACGATCTAGCGTGATTGAACGCGCCGCATTCCCTACACTTACACAATAACCATGCCATTGTTCTTCAGGGGTTAACTGCTTTTTCTGACCACAACCAACCAAAACCAAACCTATTGCAATCAACAAAACTTTTTTCATCATCATACTGCGGCTAATTTGATGCCCACCATCATACTGAAAGTTGTGTATTTTGCAAAAAGTAAGTCAAGAAAACCCGACCTGACGTAATAAAAACATACAATTCATTCAATCCCCACCACAGGCAGGCTTTCATTTGCCTGCTTAGTACGAGGAAGGTGCATGTTTTATAGACATGATGATATGACAAACGCCATCATTTCATTTCGCTGGCATGCCACCATGATTCCAAATAAAAAAACCTGCTTTACACGGGTAAAGCAGGTTCAGCTTCAAACAGCTAGAAGCGCCAGTTGTAGAAAATATCGATGGCACGTTCCAGAGACTGGCTGGCTTCCAGATATAAACGGCGGTTCATCTGATAACGCAAGGTCAACTTGTTGACTGGCGTAAATACACCAATACCATAGCGGATAAACAGATCTGGCGTGATATATCCGGTCAGGCTCACCTGTGTATCGTCACCAGTACCTTGTGCGTCCAGGGCCAAACCACTTAAGCCAAAAGTTCGTCCGATCTGGTTTGTGAGGGCACGTGTCCCGCCCAAGCCCATACTGATGCCTGCAGCGGCAATGGTATTGTTGACATCAGACTTAAAGCCCTCGGTATTACTCAGACCACTGTTACCTTCGTTGATTCGTCCGGTCAGCAAGGCATTGAGTGCCTCTTGCTCAGACAGACCGGCATCGTTATAAATCTGGATATTCGGCACGGTAGCAGTACCCGTCACACGTACACCTACCATACTGCCCTGAACCGGCTTGTTGGCATCAATGTCCAGGGTCGGGTTTGCCAATGGACCATTGAAACGTGCAATCGCCCGGTTCAGGTCAAGACTCTGGCCATAGGCTTCAATCTTGACTTTCTGGCTGACCCCGATTGCACCATTGGCACGCATCGAAGTTTCCAGACCACGCTGAGATAAGTGCAAACGTCCCACCAGTGGAATGGTACTTTCAAAGCCCTGGAAGATCACCTGATTTCCAAGTGTCACCGTCATGTCTGCACGGATATCCCACGGTTTGGCTGCTCTGAGGGTCGCCAGCAAATCTTGCCCCTGTTGTACCACACGGACATCCGGCGACAGGTTGACCACTGTTGCAGAGCTTTCCGGCATTGAAATACGTGCACGCGGCACATCTATCTTGCCTTTCAGGCTCAGACGCTGATCAAACGGATAAACGTCCAGATTTAAATCGGGTTCTACAATCGCGGTGATCATAGGCGCCTGCCGAACCAGCAGGTTGTCACCTTTCAGGTTCAAGGTCAGATGAGGTTCATTTTTCCAGTCAAAATTCCCTTTTAAACGTCCAACCCCTTGTCCACTGTTAAATGCACCGTCAATGGTGGCAAAGTCTTGCCGAATTGAAGAATAAAGCTGGATATTGCTCAGATTGACCGGCAGGGAAATCATGCTGATCGCCCCATTTTTCAGGCGCATTTCGCCGGTGACCTGCGGTTGGGTCAAGGTTCCATTGACCTTACCCGCCAGTGACAAGGTACCCGCCATTGAGCGCACATCCTTAATAAATGGCTTCAAGATTTTTAACTGGACATCATCAAAAGCCACTTCGCCACGCATCGGCATATTGTTCTGGAACGGATCAATAATGACATTGGCATAGCCGGTTCCAATCTCGGGCGTTTTCATGTCTACACGGAATAACAGCCCTTCACTGATGCTTTTGGCAATCAGGCTTAACTCATCGTAAGTCACCGTAGTTGCCGGATCTTGCGGATCATCTGCCGCCAGCCCGATCTCCCCCTTGCGCGTCACTAAACGTGCATCAAGTTTAGGATGTCCGCCATTGGCCCAAGACGCTTTGGCATAACCGTTAAGCTGCCCAGTAACCGCCAGTCCTTCCGGCATAAATGCAGTAAAATCTTTTAAATCCAGATTTTTGGTAACCAGCGAGAAGTTACCTTTTGCCTTGCTCATGCGTGCCGGCTGGTCCAGACATAACTGGCTATTTACACTCTGCCAGCAATGCTGTCCCACATAGAGTTCCTGTTGCGCCGCAGTATAGATAATCGGGGCATTCTGGTTTTGTACCAGACTAATGTTACGTGAGCTAAAGTTACCTTTCTGCACCAGTCCCAACCAGTCGTTATTCGGGTTAAAACCACCTGCCAGCTGTACATAGAAAGTAGATTGACGGTTTTTACTCTCCACTTTCAATACATGTGCTTTACGCGTACCTGCAAGGTTGACCGTCGCATTCTGAATTTCACGGTTTCCACTACGCAACTGGTTTAAAGTCGCGGTTAACTGGGTTGGTGTGGTTTCTGATGTTGGCAGTTCACCTTGTACACGTAAAGACCGGATACTCACCAGGTCATTATAGGCAAAGTTATCGACCACCATGTTTGCAGTTGCTCTCAAACGTAGTTGCGACTGGACATTCAGACTGCCATAAGCCCGGCCACGCAAACCCGGATACAATTCATATAATGCAGGTGCATTCAGCTTGATTCGCAAGTTCTGTGCATTGCCTGTGGCCTGCAACTGGTTTTGCGCATAGGCAAGGAACAGGTCATTGGCTTCAAACTGTTGCGGCAGGAAACCTTGCTGGTTTGAATCGAGTAATAAGCTCAGATTACCACGCCCACGAACCGGCTTATTGTTTAAGAAACCGGCCGCATTCAGCTGACGGATATCGATCCGTTTCAGCTTGTCTGACCAGACGCCCTGGGTTTTTACACGACCAGAAATTTCGCCTTTGACACTGGAAACAAAGTATTGCGGTTTAAAGCGAACCAGTGATGCGTCAATATCCCAGCCCAGCTTGTCTTTTAAGTTCACCGCACCTGTTGCAAAGATTTTACCAGCCACACCATCATGTTTAAGATCATTAATCTTGATGTAGTCTGGCGTGCCCGCTACATTAATTTTTAACAGACCATTTCCCTGATTCAGGGCATTTAAAGAGCCGTCATAGTCGACTGCAAAGCTCTTGAAGCCGCCACCAGCTTTTTCATCATGAAAAATCAGGGCTGCCGTACTTTTACCCTTCAAGGCAACGGTTTCTTTCTGATTGGCCTGAGCCAATTGCCCGGTGAGGTCAATCTGTTCAAACTTGATGATCTGCTGGTTTGGCTTGGCAAAGCCGTTGGCCTTAATCTCGCCATTTAACAGATTGACAGGTGCGGCTGCCGCAACCGTCTGCGGATTAAAATCTTGCGCTTTCAGTTGCGCTTGCCATGATAACTGCTGTTTTTCGGTCGGCAGTTTAACTTTTGCCAGACCGGTCAAACTTCCTTTTGCCGCCTCATAACGGAAATTTTCTACATTCAGCAGGTTATCTTTTAAATCCAGACGTGCTTCATATTTACCTGTTGGTAACAAGCCCTGTTCATGTGGCCGTACCGTGGTCGCCACATAAATGTCCTGTTGTCCCTCTTTTAATGCTAGTTTGGTATGGCCTTCCTCACTACTCAGCCAGCCAATGTAAGGCATGGCGCGATCAATACCTTTCCAGGAAATATCCAGCAACATAGGTTGAGGTTTATTATTTTTTTCTTCGGCCTGATCAAGTTGAAGCGCCCAGGTTTCATATTTATCAAAGGCCACCTGGGCAGCAACGGCCAGTCCTTTTTGCAATGAACCGGAAGAGCTGATGTTGGCATCGAGTTTTGGTGGTAAAAAGTCTTGTGCAATCTGTGCTACGGTCGTGTTGTCAGGTTGCAAATGATCCAGACGCCCTTTGACATCCCAAGAAACATGCTCATGCCAGTTCACCATGCCGTTCAGGCTCACGGCACCTTTCATCAACTGGCCATTAAAATCACGGATGTTTAACTGGTGAGTTAAATCGGTATCCATCATGGCTGTATATTGCCCTTCAGGAATCTGCTCGCCCTTGAGATCGGTCGTGAGGTTTAACACCAGTTTTTGAATATCGCCGTTAAAACTGACAACACCATTTTTAGCAAACAGTTTTTGATCCTTGAGTATCGGCAAGTGATAGTTCTTTAAAAACAACTCACCCCTCATTGGCACATGGTCACGTACCGGATGAAGCATTGCCCAGCCTGTCAGCAAATCAGGTGTGGTGGTGGCAACACCGACTTTCAGACTATCCAGAGAACCACGTGCCGCAACTTTAATGGTTTCAATATCCAGACTTTTTAATGACGGGATAATCAGGTCAGCATTGGCATTTAAAGGATATTTACCACTAAAGTCCATATGACCAGAAGCATTGCGGACGGCAAGATAACCCATATCCATACGGGATTCTTCAAACTCCAGCTTGGTCTCCGACCATAAAGCGTCTTTTAGGTAAACATCATTAAAATCAACCTTTGAGGTTGCTGTCTGGATTTCCAGATGGTCCAGACTGGCTTCGTTCACGCGCAACACAAAAGGAAGCTTGATCGGTTCAAATCCGAAAGGCTCATCTGAAGGTGGTTTTTTATTGATAATTTTCAGATTACGGACATCGGCATGGCTCAGATGCACTTCTTTGCTCAGAATCGCGCGCCATCCCAAAGACACGTCTGCCCGGTCCAGCGAAACATCAACCGCCTGCAATTGAACCAGAATATTTTTCAGGACAATTCCCGAGAGCAGGTTACCGCCTTCATATTCATATTTAATAATTTTCTGGCTTTGTAATACCCGGTCTAAAAGAAAACGGCTCCCTTTATCGGTAGACATCATCACAATGAGGGAACTGACCAATAATAAAAGGATGATCAGCACAATCAGCACAATGTTCCGGGCAATGTGCCGATCTTTTTTTGGTCCGGCTGGAGGTGTCAGTTGCTGTTCTACTTCCGTCATAATCAACCTGAAATTGTTTTGCCTTTTCGCGGGCTATAAAGCGATAAATATGTTTTTAAAGTTGTGGACCAATAAAGAAGTGCAACCGGATCGGATGGTTCTCATTGGAAATACCAGAAGCTAGGTCCAAACGGATTGGCCCGATTGGCGATTTCCAGCGAATCCCCACACCCACACTATATTCGGTCGGATTGCTAAACTGTTTATCATAGGCATTACCAAAATCAGAAAAAACAGCCGCACGCCAGCCATCTTTAAACTGGTAATTATATTCAAGTGAACCTACGCCTAAAGCCTGACCACCCAGTTTATACCCATTTTCTTGCGGAGACAGGCTCTTATAGTCAAAGCCACGTAGTGACTGATCCCCACCGGTAAAGAAACGCAAGTTATAAGGAACCTTATTAAAGTCATCGGTAAAAATATAGCTGGCATCACCACGACCGACAAACTGATGATTTTCATTTTCACCCAGTGAATAGATAAAACGCCAGCCTGCACTCACAATCGCCATATTGGCATCAGACAATAACGATTCTGTGCCCAGTTCAACCTTATAGGTCTGCTTAAAGCCCCGGGTAGGATTCAGGCGGGTGTTGGTATTGGTTTTAGAGGCCTCATAACCGAGCAGCAAGGATTCTTGTTCCGAATCAATACCGGATACCTTGAATGCATCAGGTAAGTCATTAATATCTACATCGCCCTTTTTAGTTAAGCGATCCAGACGGTAACGCAGGCCAAACGTATGTTGCCAGTCACCCAGCGGATTCTTGATGACACGCTCTCCACCCAATACCGCAGACTCGACCAGCAAGTTGACATCAGGGCCAATATCGTCACGGGTTTCGCGCTCATATCCCCCGACAAGGTTAAAATAGTCATTTAACGGATGCTTATACGGAATGCTGTAACGGCCATCAATCGACTGGCGTATTTGAGACAGTTCAACGTTGGCATCAAAGGCATGACCATATTTATTGACAAAGGCACGACGATACTGGGTACGGATACGGGCACCAGTGTCGGTTCCATAACCGATACCGGTCTCCAGGCTGTTCAGGCGATCAGCATTCAGGGTCACGATAACCGGGATTTTCTGGTCAATTCGTGCCTGTTGCTCTTGCTGTTGACGCGCCTCGTCATCTTCTTCATGTGCTGGCATCGGCATTGAGCGGGCCAATGAATAAGACTGTGCCTGTTCGCCTCCTGAGAATTGGGACTCATCCACGACATCCTGGGTTACTTCTTCTGCCGAGGTAATTTTTGCCCGTGCAAGCTCTGCTTTTTGCTGGCTATTTAACAGCTGCGATTCCTGAATACGTTGCTGGTCGACCAGTGCCTGCAAGTCAGGCGGAAGCTCTAACGGAGGCTGGATCGCATCCGGCTTGATGGTATCAACCAAGGTATAGTTAAAATAACGGGTATTGGTCAAGTTATTGGCCAGAACATTTACCCGCCAGAAAGCATAGTCATCATCTTCCTTCCACGGTGCCAGACTATCCAGCACTTTCTGGGTTAACGGCAATGGCTTACTCGGATCACTCATCCGGTATTCAACTTTCCTGAGTTTATAACGGTCACCCGTTTCATACTTCAGGTTGATTTCTGCCGTTTTCTCCGGCTGGCTGATCTTAACGTCATGCAAACGCCAGAACGCATCAAAGTATCCGTTATCAGAAGCAACTGTGGTGATCTTGTTCTTGGTTTCTTCGTATTTTCCATGGTTAAAAATGTCGCCTTCATCCTGCTCCGGAATTAAACGGATCACCTGGAATTGCGGAATATTTGCACCGGCTCCGGTAAACTCAATGTTCTGTTCTTTAATCTTGACCGGTTCATTCGGCTCTACAATAACCTTGACCTTACTCTCGCTTTCCTTAACAAAGGTATAGGTAGCGTTATAATAGCCGACAGCCTGAGCAGCCTGATTGGTTAAAGCGCGTAACTGCGGTAAGGCGACATTGAACTCTTCAAAAGACTCTTGGGTAAAACTCGACAATTTGGCTTTAATATTGGCAGCCAGAATTGGAGGCGCGCCGGTAACATCTGCGGTAATACGGGGAATCTTGTCCGGATTGAGCAGGTTTTCCGGACGCAGTCTATGCCAGATTCTTTTAAAGAACCCTTCTTTCTCGGCATCCTGCTCCGATTGGGTCTGAAATTCAGGTAAGGTACGTCCGGCCTCGTTTGCTTCGACCACAATCTTGCTGTCAGTCTGGATATCATGCATCAACTGATCAATATTGACCGGAGCGCTTTTAATTTCACTCAGTTCCGTCTGTGATACATCATTCACAGTGACTTCAGGTGTTCTGGAGGTATTTTCCCGGTATGTCTTCGCTTCATTCTTGGCTTCCTCCGCTACCCGGAAGATTTCATTCGCCATCGTCTGGTCAACAGGGATAACGGGCAGATTTTCCAAATCGCCATCTAACTGTATCGGTTTCAGGTCATCAATCTGGCTGGCTGACTGTTCCTGCTGTTTTAAAGCAGACAAACTATCCTGTTCAGGCAATGAATTTTCAGGTGGCGTATGCTGTGCCTGCTGATGGTCAAGCGCAGCCACTGCCACATCAGCCTGTTGTCCGGCTTGTTCTGCTGTCTGATTTTCAGTCGGATTCAAATTTTGCTCTTGCGCACAAGCCACTGATATACAAGAACTAATTAAAAAACTACTACAAATAAGTTTAGGAAATCCCTGCATTTTAAAAATTAAATGCATAGAATGAACCAGTGTTGACTGTTTAAACTTCGTTTTAGATGGCATGTAGAACTCTAAACTTATTTTTTAATTTATCTTTTTTGATGGCTGAAACATCTTCAAATCTTTGATTTTCATCCAATCAGACTGATGTATCATACATGCATTTCATCACATTTTTACAGTTCGTCACATTTTTTTATAAATCACAATGAAGTGAACACATGATGAAACAAGATGAGCGCTTAATGACATCACGTCGGTTTGCCCCGATGTTTTTCACGCAATTTTTTGGAGCACTGAATGATAATGTTTATAAACAAGCGCTTCTGTTAGTCATCACCTATGGCTGGATTCAGCAACAAAGTGCTCCTGTCAGTACTTTAAACAATCTGGCGGCTTTATTGTTTATTTTACCCTATTTCTTTTTCTCGGCGACAGCCGGTCAGATTGCCGACAAATATGAGCGCTCGCAGCTGATTCGCTTCATTAAAATACTAGAAATCATCATCATGCTGATTGGTACCGCAGGATTCTTGCTAGGCAATCTCTGGCTGTTGCTATTTGCCCTGTTTTTAATGGGAACGCATTCTACCTGCTTTGGGCCGATCAAATATGCCATATTGCCCGAAATCCTGAAACCCCAAGAGCTGATGTCAGGAAATGCCCTATTCCAGTCAGGTACGTCGATTGCCATTTTGCTGGGCATGATCTTAGGGGGTGCCGTGATTGCATCTTCTGCAGGCAATCTGCTCTGGATTAGCTTGACTGTTGTTACCATTGCTTGCTTAGGCTATTTATGTAGCCGTTTTATCCTGCCCCAGCAGGTTGCAGCCCCCGACCTGAAAATTGACTGGAATTTTTTCCGCACCAGCTTTCAGACTATTCGTTACGCAAAAAGCATCCCGATTGTTTTTGTGATTTTGCTCGGCAACTCATGGTACTGGTTTTATGGCGCCACTTACCTGACCCAGATTCCCCAGCTCACCCAGCAAAACCTGCATGCTTCTGAAAACGTGGTCAGCCTGTTGCTCACTTTCTTCTCGGTGGGGATTGGCGTCGGTTCGTTATTATGCCGACGCATTGGCGGTACGGAAATCAATATCAAGATGGTACCTTATGGTGCAATCGGCTTGACTGTTTTTGCGCTTTACCTGGCAGCAAGTCTGGCGTTTGTGCCGGAACGCTCAGGTGAACTGCTCACCCTGAAGGACATCTTCACGCAAGGAGCTGTGTATTATCATGTCATGCTTGCTGTGACCTTGCTCGGGATTAGCGGCGGTTTTTATATTGTACCGCTTTATGCCATGATGCAGGCCTATTCACCGCGCTCACACCGGGCCCGTGTTGTTGCTGCAAATAACATCCTGAATGCTGTATTTATGGTCTCATCAGCAATTTTTTCAATTTTAATCTTAAGCATTTTAAAAATTGATATTAAAATCTTATTCACCATTACTGCTGTTTTAAGTGCAATTTTTTCATTCTGGTTATTAAAACGATTAACACCATTACTGGAAAATGCACCCAATACTTTAGAGGATTAATATATGCGCCATTACACAGGTCTCGATAAACTTATTAATTCCTTTGACCAGGCTTTACGTAGTCTCGTACCTGGAGCAACCACTGCCCAACGTAGCAATCCGGCCAGTGATGAACCTTCACAGTTGTGTGTCAGTGATGCACGCCATGTAGCCGGTTTAATGCGTGTGAACCACAGCGGCGAAGTATGTGCACAGGCGCTTTACCACGGCCAGGCACTGACTGCAAAACTGCCACACGTCCGTGAAGAAATGCAGCAGGCCGCAATTGAAGAGCAGGATCATCTGGCCTGGTGTGAAGACCGCCTCAAAGAACTGGATAGCCATACCAGTGTCTTGAACCCGATCTGGTACGGCCTGTCTTATGGTATGGGAGCCATTGCCGGTATTGCTGGTGACAAATACAGCTTAGGTTTTGTGGCAGAAACAGAACGTCAGGTTAGCCAGCATTTACAGGAACATATCCAGCAATTGCCAGCACATGATGACCGTTCCCGCAAAATCCTTGAACAGATGAATGAAGATGAGTTGCATCATCGTGATACAGCATTAAATGCTGGTGGTGTGGACTTACCTGTGCCTGTGCGTATTACCATGACCGCAATTTCAAAATTAATGACAAAAACCAGTTATTATTTATAAAACAGCCAAGGGAATTATGAATCCGTAATTCCCTTTTTCTATCCGCTCAAAATATCAGCGCAATACAATTTTCCCCTTATCTGTCGAATAACGATCCGACCAGAAACTTTGTGGCTGCTTTTCCAGATCAGTAAAAATCGTATAGTCAATCTTGCCTTGTCTAAACTCAAACTGTCCATTTTTTTGAGTGGCTGCCACCCTCGTCTCATTTACCCAGACACGCTGCTGCTGATCAATCCGAATGGTGGCCAAGGTTGTACCATCTGACCGTTCAGCAATCCATTGCGGCTGATTGACCGCAGGTTCGGGGGTGGCAGCTGTATCGGGTATGCCAAAGCCAGCCTTGCTATTTTCTTCTGCGGTCTTACTGGTATCACAGCCTTGCGCTTCACTGGTTTGCGTACAACCTGAACGCTCGAGCTGCTGTCTATATTTGGCGTCAATGGCATAAGCAGCATTCATGGCAGTGCAGGCCATCAACCCAAGCAGAACCATCTTGATTTGCATGATGTCTTCCTTGCGATTGAACAAGCCAGTATTTAAACACTGAACCCCTTTTTAGTATGTAATTTAAATGTTTAACCCAAAAAGCAAAAAGCCCGTGAGCGGCATCACAGGCTTTTTCGATCAGTATGCTTGTAACTTAATTTAGGCCATGCTCAGCCTTGAAACGTTCCATATTGCGTACTGCATTGTGGTAACGCGACTGTACGCTGCTGCTATTGATCCGTAAGTCATATAAACGTTTCTTATAATCATCCCGAACTTTAGAAGAAAGGTCAGTCCGTTCCAGCTCTTTTAAATAACGGCTAATCTCGTTTTGTGAGCGGTTAAACTCCGAGTCAGCCTGATAATACTCATACGCAACCTGATAATAAGGGCGTAAAAGTTGGCGTTTTTCCGCCGGACAGACTCTAAAATCGCCACGTCCTTCCAACGCCTCACTAAAAATATTCTCAGGCTGGCAATAATAGCCTAGACCTGTTTGATAACCTTTTTCATAAAGAGCCTGATTGGGAATAATATTGGCCTTTTGACAAGCAGAATAATATTTATCTAAACGTGACTCATAACCGGCAGAACCGTCTTTTTCCCCCACACTTAACCAGTTGGCCGTTTTACACTGCTCAACACTCATGGCTGCGCAACCGGAAAGTAACATGGCCAAAGTCGATAAGAATACGATCGTTTTCATGAAAAATAGTCCGAATTATGATCTTATTACATTCAAAAACATTACATTGTAATGACAGGATATTTCATCTTTTGATCATGGTCTAAATCAGGATGCTGCCATAAATCGAATAAGGGAATTTTCACATCCAATGCTAAAGGTAACTTTTTGGGATTGAACTGCATGGTCTGCAGGGTTTTGCCCCAGGCAATCACATCAATATCCAGCGTGATCTGATGCGATGGACGAATACGTCCCGATTGTTGTTCTAGTTGTTTTAAGGTTGCATTGACTTCATCAAAGTTCAAACGGCTTTTTAACAGGCAGGCCGAATTCCAGTAATCCGCCCCGATCCCGTCACGGCAAGGAATCTTATAAATGGAAGAAAACTCCACCTCACCCAGCCCGGCAAGCTGCTCATAAGCAAAAGTGAAATTGTGTTGCTGCTGGTCATTACTCGCCAGAGCGAGCGCAAAAATTGTTTCTGTTGCGTTCAAGGCGAATTCCTACTGCATTAGCTTGAGCAATAATGGCGGGTTTACGAATGGTGATACTGATCGATTCGATCGAAGGAAAAGTCGTAAATAGACATTCAAGCACCAGTTGGGCGGCATGCTCAATCAGTTTGGGCTTTGCTTGCTGAATGACTTGAGCTGCAAGCTCGCAGATTTGTGCATAGTTGAGGGTATCTTCCAGCGCATCCGAGTTTGCAGCTAAGGTCAGATCATTATGAATGGTGAGATCTAGCATTAAAGGTTGAATAATCTGACGTTCCCAGTTGAAACAGCCAATCACTGTATCAACCTTTAACCCTTCAATAATAATGGCATCCATAATGACCTGTTGAACCGATAAATAAATTAATGCTTTAACAAAGAAGCAGGCTCAATATTGTGAACCATTTTCAAACGCTGGTCAGCATAAATATCGGTATAAGGTGCAAGAACACGCATGAAACGGTCAAAATATAACATTTGCTTGAATAATAACGCGAAGTCACGCGGGAATTTGATGCCATGACGCTCACCCACTGCCACCATGTCCATCATGATGTCATTCAGGTCAGACGGATTTGAACTGAGAATTTCTTGTGGATCAGTCAATAACACGCCACTGAACAAACGTTCCAGATCATCGGCCAGTACCTGGGTGTCAATTTTCTGATGCGTCATGCCCATCTTCAGCATGTTTTCAGCCATTGCCACATAATTGGTATGCTGCAATGCATCCATAAAGGCCATACATGCGGTCCAGACTTCCGGTTTTAACTGCCCCACAATACCAAAATCGATAAAGCCAATACGGCCATCTTCCAGCAGCATCAGGTTCCCTGCATGCAAGTCTGCATGGAAACTCTTGCAGAGCATCAGACTACCAAACCAGGTATTCATCGCTGTAATCAGCACCTGTGTCGGGTCTTTGGCATATTGTTTAACCACATCAAAATCAGTTAATGGCACACCATATAAACGCTGCATGGTCAACACACGGCGGGTCGAAAACTGATGGTACACCTTGGGAGCAGTCGCAGCCTGATTGCCTGAAATATTCAGGTACTGAATAAAATCATCCAGATTTTGCGCTTCTTCAATAAAATCAACCTCACGCACCATCCGTGTCTTGATCTCGTCCACGATTTCAGAAAGCGAAGCAAACTTGATTTTTGGAACAGCTTTTTCAAGCAATTTGGTCGCCCAATGCACCACATTCAGGTCGGTATAAAGAATCGTTTCAACACCGGGCTTCTGCACTTTTAATACCACATCTTCACCGGTGACCAGTCTGGCCGGATGTACCTGTGCAATTGACGCCGAAGCCAGTGGCTTTTCATCAATAAAACTGAAAATTTCGTTGAGATTACGGCCTTCAAACTCTTCTGCCAGAACTTTTTGAATATAGCTAAATGGTAACGTCGGGGTTTGATCCAGACAGCCCTGAAACTCCTGCACATATTCACGCGGAAATAAAGACGGCGTACTCGCGATAAACTGACCCAGCTTGATATAAGTCGAACCAAGCGATTCAAAGGTCTCGCGCATGAGTTTGGCATTGCTTGGTTTTTCGGTTGCATATTTCACACCTGCTTGTGCTGCAACCACTACTGTCTCACCAATACGTGCAACAGAGCGTAATCCATCGAATAAAATATTTCTTTTCATAATCTTTCTTGCCTCACAGATGGCATTAGTTTAGCAAATTTTGCTCATTTTACCGATCAAGTTGCCTGACAAACCGGACAATTTACATCTTTTTCAAATTTAAGAATACGTTGCGACAGGTTTAAGCCATTCCAGAGCAACAGTTTTTGCTTCAGTGGGGTTAAACCTAATCCTAAAAACAGCAAAGTGTGATGCGCTTGTAATGACGCTATCATTACAGGTGTGGTTGCCAATACACCAGATTCAGCACAACGCAACCCTTCATTGGCATGTTCTTCCTTTGGAAACAGGCATTCATAACAGGCTGAATCTGATTCCACCATGAACATTTGCCCTTCAAAACCAATCGCTGAGGCACTTATTAAAGGGATCTGATATGTTTTACACACCCGATTGACCAGATAGCGCGTAGTAAAATTATCGCAGCCATCTAACACTACATCCTGATGCTGTACGAGTTCATCCGCATTTGTTTCATCAAAACGTATATTTTGATAGCGGACCTGTATATGTGGATTAATGTCTTGGAGATGTTTTGCCAGAATCTCAGCTTTGTATCGGCCTAAGTCATTGGCTGTAAATGCAATTTGTCGTTGTAGATTACTGATCTCAATGGTGTCAGCATCAATAATGGTAATTTTCCCTACGCCCGCACGTGCCAGCAGTTCGGCACTGGTACAGCCGATTCCACCTGCACCGACGATCAGTACATTGGCAAGTTTCAGCCGTTCTTGTGCTTCGATATCCCAACCATCCAGTAAAATCTGGCGGCCATAGAGATGCATTTCCTCATTGCTTAGCTCAAATTCGTTTTCTAAATGGTCTGACACGTGGTTACTTCTTTATATTTAAGGTAGTGCTGATTCTAAGTCGAGGGAAGATCGGAGGAAAGTAATAAATTTTATTTCAAAGGATTTTATTTTGACAAAGCTCTATTTTTACCCCAATATTTTTATGACTCTTTAACAGCTTAATAAAATCAATAAGTTACTATATCGGTTAAAAACTTTGGGTATTTCTGCCTATTTAGATATAACTTGATGTTTTAACTTATATTATTTTCATTATTTTATAGTTCATGACGGCATACGTCATTTAGAAAAGTCGTCAGGACTTTCTAAAACATCATCAACAGTTCATGACGGCATACGTCATTTAGAAAAGCATTAACAAATGGGTTTAACAGTTCTCGTAGTTCATGACGGCATACGTCATTTAGAAAAACAGTGCTTAGAAGATCGTCGTTTTTATTCAGTTCATGACGGCATACGTCATTTAGAAACTTAAAAAGAATGGGTTAATCGAGAATGGGAGGTTCATGACGGCATACGTCATTTAGAAATACAGAAACCACCTGCTGGTAAAAAAGTTCTTGTTCATGACGGCATACGTCATTTAGAAATAAGCATCCCTATAAATTTGTTTTGGTGAAGAGTTCATGACGGCATACGTCATTTAGAAAAATAATCCCTTCTGTGATAAAATCGTTAAAGTGTTCATGACGGCATACGTCATTTAGAAAAGCCACTGTCTATCAAAACCAAATTGTTAGTCGTTCATGACGGCATACGTCATTTAGAAACGCGACATTCACAATCAAAGATCATTCAGACAGTTCATGACGGCATACGTCATTTAGAAAAATGGCACCAGTAAGAAGTATGATCATTTTATGTTCATGACGGCATACGTCATTTAGAAATTAGCTGAATCAACAGAGCTCTTAATCGCATCGTTCATGACGGCATACGTCATTTAGAAATTGTACAACGTATTCCTGTACGGATTGCCCTGGTTCATGACGGCATACGTCATTTAGAAATTGATAACTGGCTAGAGTCTGCCGCAATAAACGTTCATGACGGCATACGTCATTTAGAAAAGTATCCTCTGGCAGCTGCTCAACAATCGTAAGTTCATGACGGCATACGTCATTTAGAAAAGTAAACCCATTCTTAAAACCAGCAAATAGGAGTTCATGACGGCATACGTCATTTAGAAAAGCGATTTCCGACACGTCTTGATTTAAGATTTGTTCATGACGGCATACGTCATTTAGAAAAATAAAAACACATGTAAATGAGAATCATTCTCGTTCATGACGGCATACGTCATTTAGAAATTGATAACTGGCTAGAGTCTGCCGCAATAAACGTTCATGACGGCATACGTCATTTAGAAAAGTATCCTCTGGCAGCTGCTCAACAATCGTAAGTTCATGACGGCATACGTCATTTAGAAAAGTAAACCCATTCTTAAAACCAGCAAATAGGAGTTCATGACGGCATACGTCATTTAGAAATTCCGGTCTCATGCCAAGCCCTCCACATTTCCGTTCATGACGGCATACGTCATTTAGAAATTTCCCGTTCGGTCTACGCCAATTGCCTTTATGTTCATGACGGCATACGTCATTTAGAAAAAAATGCCGATGCAGTGTTAATGATCGACCAAGTTCATGACGGCATACGTCATTTAGAAACTCGCATTGTCATACCCTTTATAAAATAAAGCGTTCATGACGGCATACGTCATTTAGAAAATGAAATTGGGTGAGTTATATGCTCAGCGAGAGTTCATGACGGCATACGTCATTTAGAAATTTTTGAAGGGCAGCAAAAGCCTGATGGGCATGTTCATGACGGCATACGTCATTTAGAAACCGCGCAAAAGCTTTCCAGTCCTTGTTTTTCAGTTCATGACGGCATACGTCATTTAGAAAGTTATCGGAAGATCAGTATTACGGCTATGCTTGTTCATGACGGCATACGTCATTTAGAAAAGTTGTTCCTGAACTCGGAACAGCAGTTAAGCGTTCATGACGGCATACGTCATTTAGAAATTCAAATAATTCAGTTGTTTCACTGGACAAAGGTTCATGACGGCATACGTCATTTAGAAAAAACGAATAAAGCGGATTGGCTTTATCACCTAGTTCATGACGGCATACGTCATTTAGAAATACTGATCAAAAATAACACATTGGTATCTGGAGTTCATGACGGCATACGTCATTTAGAAATCATAAGCTAATTGAATTGCCAAAATCTTGTAGTTCATGACGGCATACGTCATTTAGAAATCATAGCCATTAAATGCAGCCGACCCTACATCCTTCATGAGGGTATATGTTCTATAAATTAATGTTTTAACTGAAAATAAGATTTAAACTGAAAACCACGATGTATCAAAGCGTTTAGAGAAAGAGGAAATCTAATTCTGGCAGTTTGTAATACTTGAAGAACCCATGTTTTTTTGGCTAAAAACTCAAATAAGATCTTATCATCACATATTCTAAGACCAGTAAAGATATCAGTCTGATAAACCTGGCCTATCCATAATGACTCCAACAATCTATTTTTATCCAGATCGACTAACGCCAAAGTTAAAGTTTCCTCAAAAATACAATCATGGGTAAGGAAAAGAAGATAGCAGTGAGAATATACACATACCACACCCTCTAATACTTTTCCCTCAACCATAACCCCTGTCTTTTTTCCTTTAAGCATGACTTCAGACTGAGACACACACCTATCTGTCATCTCTGTGGTCAATGCTAAACTAATATAATCAGCTACATACATATTCAAGCTTGTCTAATAAAATCATGACTAATTATATTGCCATCTATTACTTTTGCTCTACTTCCGATCATGCATCATCTCGTAAGACTGCGCTCTTAATAAATCTTCCTTTGTAGTAAAAGTCTGGGTCCGTAGCTGGTTAATTGCCTGTTGCTTGCTCTCAGGGCTGGCCTCACCTTTTAAGATCTGGTCGCGTTCAGCCAGATAACCATTGACCTGAGTTTGCCATCCAGCCTCTTCCTGATCAACTTTCTCTAAACGGTCAGCCGCTTCCCGCCCCAGTAAGCTTTCCCTCATATTCCGCAGCTCTTGAGCAGAACCACCTTTGTCACGAATTTCCTGTGTCAATTGCTGTAATTCAGCAAATTGCATGGACACCCGGACGCCATCCGCCATCGTGGCAGGAAGTTGGTCAATCAGTTTCGCCAGTTCAGCCGCCTTTTGTTGTGCCGATAAGGTCTTATTGGCATGTATCCGCATCTGCTCAAGATTAAACTGGTTCAACTTACGTTCATTGCCAAATAAGGCACTTATCTCGGCTGTATTAAAAAACTGTTGTTGTACCAGATACATCTGATCAATCACTTTCTGAAAACCGTCAATATCGCCTGTTTTGAGATTGGCAGCCGGCTTCATATTTTTTAACGCATGCGTATAGGCAACATACTGATCTAATAAATGAATGGCATAGCCGGCAGCGGCTTCAGGCAAGGTAGCTGTCAGATATTGACGAATATCGGCAATCAGTTCAGTTTCGGTTTTTTCGCCCAGACTTGAAAAGAAATAATCAAAACAGCTACGTATACCAGCCGTCAGTATCAGTTTGCCGTTTGCATCTACCTGAATCGGGCAATCAATCTCTGTGCCTTGTAGCGAGGCTGCCAGAACCGGCAACTTTTCTTTTTGACCGTCTTGTGTATTGGTTAAATTGCTCTTTAGGGAATACTGTTGAGCTTGCGGGTTGGCTGGATGCATAGTTGCTGGTGTTTCGGGCTTGATTATCCAGTAAATCAAAGTCAGCAACAGCAATAAACCTAGAATGATACATAAACTGATGGTTTTATTATTTACAAATTTACCGTTCATCGTCCTTGCTCTATCTATCCTTTATTTTTAAATCGAGTGCTGCTAAAGGGGCATCCATATTGCCCCTTTAGCCTTTTGTTTAAAGCCCCTGATTTTTTAAGCGATTGGCTTGCATACGGTACGGTGTTACCGGATTTTGCAAGAATCCTGCCAGCCCCAGGATCTGATTGACCTCATCCAGATGGTTAAAAGCATAGTTATCACGGATGACTGTGCCCAAATGGCTTGAGCAACGCGGTACCAGACCGTCATTTTCTCCTGAAATCAGCAATGAAGTTGCCGTTAAGGCATAGTCCATTGGATCTGCCGCATTGGTAAACGGACTGGTGCCACTCCACGAATAGTAACGCACCCCATTTACCAGTTCAGCACCAGAACCACAGGCTGTGGTGGGTACACCAGCCGGGAAGCGCAGGTTAAAGTCGGCCGAACCCTGAGTGGTAAGCGAGTTTAATCCGGCAAGGGCATCCTGATCATAATAATGACCAGAACCAATACCGACCAGTGAGAAAAAGGCATTAACGCCTGCCGCCACAACCGGTGCCAGCGCCGGACCCGCAGGTGATTTCACTACTGAATCGACCACATCTGCCACATCTGAACCCTTGGTTGGCCCACCAACTGCTGTTACTGAAGCGATTTTGCCTGGCAATAAGCTCGCCACATAACGAACCGACTGTGAACCGTGACTGTGACCGATCAAGTTGATTTTTTCCGCCCCGGTAATGGCCAGCACCTGTTTTGCCTGTAGCAGCAACTGTTCACCACGTACTTCTGATGAATTAAAAGAAGCTTGCTGTGCCACAAATACATTGGCCCCGTTTGCAACCAGATCTTCAGTTATCCCGTTCCAGTATTGCAATGGCCCTACTGCCGAGAACCCGGCCATGCCATGAGCCAACAAAATCGGATATCTGGTTTTTGCATAACTGGAGGTTACATTGGCACTACCACCCGTTGAACAGCCGTTGACATTACAGTTTTGCCATGAGGCTTTAGGGGATAGAAAATCGAACAAACCGGCATGAACCACCGTTCCACTACTTATAAACATACCTGCCATTAACACCATGGCATTTAAATATTTCTTTTTCACGTTTTTGCTCCGAGCATTTTTCATTTTTATTACAAAGATTGAACCCTATACTTTGTATGTGGAATCATTCCTGACCTACAAAAAGGCCTAACACACATTCCTCCCTTGAATGTTGAATTAATTTTTAGACTAAAACAAACCATGCCAAAATCACAACAATTCAGGCCAAAATAGCGATTGATTGAAAAAAATTCCGATGAATGTACATATTTCATCCAGAAAAGACATTCTTGACTGGGTTTATCCAAAGCCGTTAAAAATGATAAGCAACAATATGAGCATCCCACCCGATAAGACTCAAAAACAGGCCTAACGTTACAATCAGGATAAGCGATAAATTTTGGACCTGGCTCGCTTTTCTGCTCTGGAAAAAGCACTTCATATTGTTCTAAAGTTTATAGTCTATTATTACTGTGCTAGATCATTATGCCTGACCAAAATATTACTGCTGTTGAGCTTTCCAAAGCCTATCGTCTACTGAATCATGGCCCGACCGTACTGGTTTCGGCTCAACATGAGCAAGATACGGATGTCATGGCAGCTGCCTGGGCATGTGCACTGGAGCTTACCCCGGCCAAAGTCACGGTTGTACTTGATAAAAGTACCAAAACCCGTCAACTGGTTGAGCAAAGCGGTTATTTTGCGCTACAGGTGCCCTGCTATGCCCAGATTGACATGGTGCATCAACTGGGCACGATCAGCAAGTTTGACCGGCCCACAAAACTGGCAGATTGCAAAACCGAACTGTTTTATCAAGACGCCTTTCCTGTACCGTTAGTTACCGGCAGTCTGGCGTGGTTGATATGTAAAGTTATTCCAGAGCCGCATAACCAGCAGGCACACGATCTATTTATTGGCGCTGTGGTTGCCGCATGGGCCGATTCTCGTGTGTTCCGTGATGGCCACTGGTATTTTCAGGACGCTGCAAAAGAATTACGTAGTCTGCACTATATTGCTGGCGGCACCTTTTATCTGATTGGTGATGAAGTCAAGGCAAAATAACCGTTTGGGCCTCGGGCAATATTTTCAGTATTGCCTGTGCTGTTTATTCAACTTTCATCATTTCACGATACAAGCTATCCAGGAACTGCTGCTGCTTCGGATTGTCCTTAAAATAACGTTGGTAGTTGACACTACAACTTTGTATATCTGCAATATTGGCCTTGTTAAAAGACCAGTCGCTTGTGTCTTTGACTGTGATACCAAGATCATCATCACAACTCTGCCACAATTGGGCAAATCGGCTGCGCTGACCAGTATCAAGTTGTTGAAAGTCGGCATATACAGAAAAACCGTGCATCTCTGAATTAAAAAATTTCGAAATCATGCTAACCGGCACTCCGCCCCAGCTTAGAGGTTGATCTTTGGGAAAACGAATATCGGTGAGTTTGTTCTCAGGCATGATCTTATCTTGTTCACCTTCCTTTAAAAACTGGGTGTCATAGACCAAGATAGTACCTGCAGGGACCAGAATCTTTTTCACGACGCGGGCTTCACGGGTTTTGTAATAGGGATAATCCGGCGTTGAGTTTCCACCGGTCGGGTTCATGTTGCCGATACAACCGCTCAGACACAGGCCCAAGCATGTGGAGAGAATCAGTCTATATTGCATATCAATCCTTTAAGTATCATTATTTTTATCAAGACGCTGTTTATTACCTTAAAAGCAAATCCGTCAACAAACAATATAAACTCTGGCAAGAAAATAAAAAAACAGTTGCGAAAGCTATGTCCACAACTGTTCTACGGCGTGACTGGATATTTTTAGCCAGGCTTATTTTGGCGCCATACGGATTGCACCATCCAGACGAATCACTTCACCGTTCAGATATGAATTTTCGGCGATATGGGCCACCAAACGTGCAAACTCTTCCGGACGACCCAAACGTGAAGGATACGGCACCATTTGACCTAAAGCATCCTGTACGTTCTGTGGTAGACCCTTCAGCATAGGCGTTTCCATGATTCCAGGTGCAATGGTCATCACACGAATGTCATGGCGGGCCAGTTCACGTGCGATTGGTAAGGTCATGGCAACAACAGCCCCCTTTGATGCAGAATATGCCGCTTGCCCGATTTGCCCGTCAAAAGCAGCCACCGAAGCTGTATTGACGATCACTCCGCGATCTTCATCACCTTCCGCAACAATATTCTTGCTCATGGCATCTGCTGCAAAGCGCAGCATATTAAATGTCCCTGTGACATTAATCTGTAAGGTTTTCGAGAACATCGCCAGATCATGTACCCCATCTTTACCCACAACCTTTGCAGATGGCCCAATACCGGCGCAGTTAACCAAGCCATAAACACTACCATGTCTGGCAAGCACATCTTTAAAAAACTGTTCCGCAGCAGCTTCATCGGTTACATCCAGTTTTACAAATTGTGCCTGTGCTCCCAATGCCTGTGCCTGTTGTTCTCCTGCTTCAACATTCATATCTACCAAGGTGACTGATGCACCTTTTGCAACCAGATGTTCAGCTGTTGCTGCACCTAGACCAGAGCCACCGCCAGTAATAACAAAATGTTTTCCCTGAATTTTCATTTACGTTTCCTATCAAATTAAAGATATAAATTTTTATAACCAAGCCTAAAGGCAACTTTTTTCCGATACAATTTCAAAAAGTAGCAAATTGAATGCGACTTTTGAGCAGTCGATCTATTTATTCTCCTGTATTTCATGCCAATATGATCAAAAAAGATAATTTCGATGTTAATGCGACCAAGGATACGATTTCAAATGCTTTAATCCGGGAAGCATTAAGTGTTGCTGCCAGTCGCGGTTTTAATATTGTCAATATTGCCAGCCGGGCTGGCATTTCGGCAGAGTTGCTCAGCTCAAGCAAAGCGCGCGTTCCAGTTACCCAGTGCGCCCAATTATGGGTCGAACTTGCTGAGAGCATGAATGATGAGTTTCTCGGTATGGATACCCACCCCATGCGTCGGGGAAGTTATCAATTATTGGCAAAACTTGCTTTTAATGCCCAGACGCTGGAACAGGCCATTAGAGAGATTTTAAAGTTTTTAGCATTGATTCTGGACGATATCCGGGGTGAACTGGTTCAAAAAGATGATAAAGCCTACCTGATCTTGCATGATCGTGAACAACCAAAGCGGATGTTTACCTATGCAACCTTCCTGATGCTGGTTCATAGTTTAATGTGCTGGCTCAGCGATCAGCGTATCCATTTTCACAAAATGACTTTTAGATGTCATTCACCGATTGAAATACAGGATTATCGTATCCGTTTCTGTGAAAATATCCAGTTTCATGCCGGGCAGAACTGCATCGAATTTGATGCGCATTATCTGAAACATAAAATCAAAAAAGACAAACAGGCGCTCAATGATTTTCTGAGACATACGCCTTACAACCTGATCGTGCGTTTCAAGAATGAAAACTCGCTGAGCCTGCAAATACGCCGGCAATTACTACTACAAGCACCTTCAGAATGGGCAGAACTGAAAGATATAGCCCAACAGCTCAACATGTCGACTGCAACCATTCAACGTCGTTTAAAACAGGAAGGTGTCAGCTATCAGCAGCTTAAAAATGACATACGCTGTGATATCGCCATTGAACGACTGAGCAAGACAGACGACTCGATTCAGACTATTAGCGACGATCTGAACTTTCATGATCCCAGCGCTTTTCATCGTGCCTTTAAAAAGTGGAGCGGTGTGAGTCCGGGCAGTTACCGGAAAAGCTCACCCTTGCAGAAAAACAGACGTAACCGCGTCGATGAATAAAAGGAATTAAGCCATGTACCTTCCTGAAATATTTGAAGAAAAAGATCCTCAAAAACTTTATCAGCTGATTCAGGATTATCCGTTTGCGACGCTTATCAGCCAGAGTAGCGAAGGTCTGGATGCCAATCATTTGCCTTTTAAACTGGTACAGGATGAACAAAATCAAACGGCGATACTGATTGCGCACATTGCCAGAAATAATCCATTGCATCTGCAAATCTCAAACGGCACTGAAGTGCTGATTATCTTTCAAGGTGAACAAGGGTATATTTCACCGAACTGGTATCCGAGCAAACAGCAGCACCATCAGCATGTGCCGACATGGAACTATCAGGTGGTACATGTCAAAGGCAAAATTAATTTCTTGTCTGATGAAAAAGCATTACGCGGCATTTTGGCAAAACTGACACGGACACATGAAGCCAATCAGCCCGTTGCCTGGAAAATGTCAGATGCACCGGATGAATACATTGCTCGGCTATTGCAAGATATTGTGGGCATTGAAATCCAGATCACCGGGATCACGGGCAAATTTAAACTCAGCCAGAACCGGGAAAAAGTCGATGCCTTAGGCGTAGTGGATGGGCTGGAAAAATACGGCAATCACACTCTGGCAAAGGCCGTACAGCGCTATATAGAAGATTAAGCAGGCTTTTGGGCTAAACTGACCCGATCATTGCCACCATAGTCCTTGATGGTCTGGATTTGCTCAAAACCTTGCTGTTCAAAGATTTGGCAAACCGCTTCACCTTGGTCATAACCATGTTCCAGCACAATCCAGCCTTCTGCTTTGAGCCAGTTTTTACCTTGCCGGATAATGGTCTCAAGATCAGCCATGCCCTGACGATCTGCAATCAGCGCACGCTCAGGTTCTGACTTGAGCTTCTGCATATGCACATCTTCTGGATCAATATACGGTGGATTGGAAACAATCAAATCGAACTGTTGCTGATCCAGCGCATCAAACCAGACACCACAGGCAAATTTTACCTGAGCCAGACCATGCCGGACTGCATTTTCCTGCGCAACTGCCAAGGTAGGTTCATAAATATCAGTTGCCATGACTTGCCACTGCGGACGTTCACTCGCCAGTGCTAACGCAATTGCCCCCGTCCCCGTACCTAAATCAACAATATTGGCGTGTTGGTCCAGCGGCAGCTTTAATACCGTTTCTACAACAATTTCGGTATCTGGGCGCGGTACCAATGTGTCATGCGTCACTTTCAGGTCCAAGGTCCAGAACGGCTGTGAACCGGTGACATAGGCCAGCGGTTCACCCTGCTCGATACGGGCCAGCCCGTCCAGATAGGCCTGTTCCTGTATTTCAGTCAATTCCTGCTCAAGTCGCAGTTTCAATTCTAAAGCGTTAATCCCTAAAAGATGCTCAAGCAGCCATGCCGCCTCCTGACGCTCATAGCTATCCATTTCACCTTTCAGTTCCAACGCTTGGGCAATATTCATTAGCCGCCATTTTCCTGTGCAAGCAACGCCAGCTGATCGGCCTGATATTCACGGTGCAGGCTATCCAGCAGTTCGGTTAAATCCCCTTCCATAATCGCATCCAGCTTATATAAAGTCAGGTTGATACGATGGTCGGTCATACGACCTTGCGGGTAGTTATAAGTCCGGATACGCTCCGAACGGTCACCAGAACCGACCAGGTCACGGCGCATTTCAGAGGTCGCGGCATCAGCTGCTGCACGTTTGGCATTTTCCAGACGCGACACCAGCAGGGCCATCGCTTTGGCTTTGTTCTTATGCTGTGAACGCTCTTCCTGACATTCCACCACTACACCTGACGGGATATGGGTAATACGTACCGCAGAATCGGTCTTGTTAATGTGCTGACCACCCGCACCTGATGCACGGTAGGTATCAATACGTAAATCGGCAGGATTGATTTCGACGGTGGTATCGACATCCACTTCTGGAAGAATCGCAACCGTACAAGCCGAGGTATGAACACGGCCCTGCGATTCGGTTGCCGGGACACGTTGCACACGATGCGCGCCGCTTTCAAATTTCAAGCGACCATAAACACCTTCACCATCAATGCGGCAAATGATTTCTTTATAACCACCATGTTCGCCTTCATTTTCAGAAAGCACTTCAATACGCCAGCCTTGGCTCTCGGCATATTTACTGTACATGCGGAACAAGTCACCCGAGAAGATTGCTGCTTCATCACCACCGGTTCCGGCACGTACTTCAAGATAGGCTGCATTGGCATCGTTTGGATCTTTTGGAATCATCAATACATTTAACTGATCTTCCAGCTCAAGCAGCAAAGCTTTATTTTCTTTAATTTCTTCTTCTGCCATATCTTTGAAATCAGGATCTGACTTCATCATTTCAGCAGTTTCAATGTCTTCTTCCGCTTGACGATATTTGCCCCAAACTTCGGTGATTTCAGTTAAATCATTATGTTCACGAGACAGTTTACGAAAACGTTTATTGTCCGAAATCACTTCTACATCAGCGAGTAATGCAGTCAGCTCTTCGTGACGATCACAAAGTTGATCAAGTCTTAAACGGAGTGATGCTTTCATGGGCGGAATATCTCAAAATCTAAAGACTCAGTGCTGATGAAGCACGAGTAAAATCAAAAAATTGCGCATAGTTTACAGACTCTGCCGCTTAAAAGACATAGTGAAACTGTGCAACTTGGTCTTCCCGCCTCATTTCATCACAAATTGTTCAATTTCAGTTGTTAGCACTTGTTCTCTCCAGTACGCTTGGCTATAAATAATGAAGGACAAATAGAATGATAAAACAACAGGATAAACCATGAATAATTTTATTAACCGCCCAACCTCGGCCTTTATTGCAGCAAGCTGGGTAGCCTTACTCGCAGGTGCCGTGGGTTTTATGATTGGATTGTGGAATGCCCACATGCCCTTACATGAAAAAGGCTATTATCTGGTGATTTTACTTTATGGACTTTTTTCGGCAGCATCCTTGCAAAAGACAGTACGTGACCGGCTTGAGGAGATCCCGGTTACCGCCATTTATTTTGGTCTTTGCTGGGCATCTATGGCAGTTTGTATTGTGCTTTTACTGATCAGCTTATGGAATGCCGAACTGAGCATGAGTGAAAAAGGCTTTTATATTATGTCCTTCCTTTTGAGTTTGTTCGGTGTCGTAGCCACCCAAAAGAATATCCGTGATCTCAATTATCTGCGTTTACAAACCGAATTTAACCCGCGTCAACTCAAGTTAGAAGAGAATTCTGTAAAACAAGAACCAAAGGACTAAATGTCCGTTTTCAGTCAAGGCTTAAAAACATTTAAGCCTCCCCGTCCCACAATTTAATTAACCAATTGTTTTTTAAAATTTATATAGTTTCATAAAACCTAATCTAAAACAAAAGATTACAATCCAGACACCAAAGAGTAATAATTTAGGCCAGCTTCTCCACACTTTCATTCTCAAATTTTGTTACATTTGCTGCCATTAGAAAGAGGTCCGATTGATTGCGGACACGGAGTCAAACATGAAATTAAACGCTTGGTTATGTGGTGCAATTTTTGCAACTTCATCACTTGTTACTGTCGCTCATGCTGATAACGCAACTCGTGTTGCAGCAACCTCTGCGCTCGGCAGTGTTGTAGGTACTGCAATCGGTAAAGAAATCGGTGGCAATAACGGCGCAATGATTGGCTCTGCGCTTGGTGGTGCAGGTGGCGCAGCTGCTGCAAGTAGCAAGCGTACACGTACCGAAGCTGCTATTGGTGGCGGTTTAGGCGGTGTCGGTGGTTATACTGTAGGTAAACATATGGGCGGTACAACTGGCGGTTATATCGGTGCGGCTGCTGGTGCTGCGGGTGGTTCTGCCTTAGGTCGTAAAGTGGGCCAAGATCGTTATTATGACAATCACCAGTCTAAAAAATACAAGAAAAAAAGAAAGCATCGTCATCACTAATGCATTAAAACAGCACCTTCGGGTGCTTTTTTATGGTCTGGGCTTTCCTGCTCCATCTGCTAAAAACCTGAGCAAAATGCTAGGTTGAATCCTTTTTACGAACTTTTTAGAATAATTCCCTATTTTTTATATGCCTTTTATTGCATGATGAATACCGAATTACTCTCTCCTGCCGGTTCGCTTAAAAATATGCGCTATGCCTTTGCCTATGGTGCAGATGCCGTCTACGCAGGCCAACCTCGCTATAGCTTACGTGTCCGTAATAATGAGTTTGACCATGCCAATCTAAAAATCGGGATTGATGAAGCGCATGCCTTGGGTAAAAAATTTTATGTCGTGGTCAATATCCAGCCGCATAACAGCAAGCTTAAAAATTTTATCCGGGACATCGAACCGGTTATTGCCATGCAACCAGATGCCCTGATTATGTCTGATCCCGGCCTGATCATGATGATACGCGAGCATTTCCCGCAGATGCAGATTCATCTTTCGGTACAAGCCAATGCAATTAACTGGGCTACGGTAAAATTCTGGAAAGACTACGGTCTCAGCCGCATTATCCTGTCACGAGAATTATCACTTGAAGAAATTGAGGAAATCCATCATCAGGTTCCCGACATTGAACTGGAAGTGTTCATACATGGCGCCCTCTGCATGGCCTATTCAGGACGTTGCCTGTTATCGGGTTATATGAACAAGCGAGATGCCAATCAAGGTGCCTGTACCAATGCCTGTCGCTGGGAGTATAAAATCCACGAGACACAGGAAGATGCCAATGGTGATGTGATACCTGTTCAGCAGGTTGCAACTCAACAGCAATGTTGCTCACAGACATCAAACAGCACTAATACGGCGCAAACTGTTCTGGTGCAGCGTAATGATGAAAACATGTTTGCTGCTGAAGAAGATGAGCATGGCACCTATTTCATGAACTCCAAAGACCTACGTGCAGTACAGCATGTTGATCGCCTGACTCAAATGGGTGTTGCGTCTTTAAAAATTGAAGGTCGAACCAAATCTTATTTTTATTGTGCCCGTACTGCACAAATTTATCGCAAAGCCATTGATGATGCACTGGCAGGCAAGGCATTTGATCCAAGTCTGATGACCCAACTGGAAGGTCTGGCTAATCGAGGCTATACCGAAGGCTTCTTGCGACGCCATGTGCATAGTGATTATCAAAATTATATAGATGGTTCATCTCACTTTGACTATCAGCAGTTCTGTGGTGAAGTGATCGGGCGTAATGGAGACTACCTGCGCATCGAAGTCAAAAACCGCTTTATGATTGGTGATTCACTTGAGTTAATGACACCCAAAGGCAATATCAACTTCAAATTAGAACAGATGCGTGATCTTAAAGGCAACACCATTGAAAACGCCAAGGGTTCAGGTCATATCGTCGAAATTCCTTTCTCCCCCGAGATTGATATTGAATATGCACTTTTGATTCGTAATTTGCCACATGCCTCAACCGAATTACATTCTGCGGCGCTGAGCTATTCGGCAGATTAAGATGGCACTGTTAATTACTGGTGCATGTATCAATTGTGATATGTGCTTGCCCGAATGCCCCAATCGGGCGATTACTGAGGGTGCAAAAGTCTATGAAATTGATCCGTTACGCTGTACCGAGTGTATCGGCTTTTATGAAGCACCAACGTGTCTGGCTGTATGCCCGATTGATTGTATCAGGCCCGATCCACACTACAGTGAAACCCAAACCGAACTGTTACAGAAGTTTAAAAGCCTGCAAATTTTATGAAAGACAGTCATAAAAAAAGCGCCTGACGGCGCTTTTTTTAGATAGGCAAATTAGTTTGCATATACCGGGAATTTGGCACAAACAGCTTCAACTTTCGCTTTCACGTCAGCAATCACTTTTTCGTCACCTTTGCTATCGATCACGTCTGCGATCCAGCCAGCAAGTTCACGCACTTCAGCTTCACCAAAACCACGTGTGGTCACTGCTGGTGTACCAATACGGATACCAGAAGTCACAAATGGAGAACGTGGGTCATTTGGAACCGCGTTTTTGTTTACCGTGATATGCGCTGCACCTAACCATGCATCCGCATCTTTACCGGTTACGTCTTGTTTGATCAGAGACAATAAGAATAAATGGTTTTCTGTACCGCCTGACACAACATCATAACCACGTGCGATTAATACTTCAGCCATCGCCTGCGCATTTTTCACAACTTGCTGCTGGTAAGTTTTGAATTCAGCAGACATCGCTTCCTTGAAGCAGATTGCTTTTGCAGCAATCGCATGCATCAACGGACCACCCTGGTTGCCCGGGAATACCGCAGATTGAAGTTTTTTCTCGATTTCTTCGTTTGCTTTCGCAAGGATCAAACCAGAACGCGGGCCACGAAGTGTTTTATGCGTTGTTGTAGTGGTTACGTCTGCGATTTGTACCGGGTTTGGATATACGCCAGCAGCAACAAGACCTGCAACGTGAGCCATATCAACAAACAGATACGCACCAACTTTGTCCGCGATGTCACGGAAACGCTGCCAGTCTACAACCTGACTATACGCAGAGAAACCTGCAACAATCATGCGTGGCTTATGTTCTAAAGCCAAACGCTCAACTTCTTCATAATCGATTTCGCCAGTTTCAGGGTTTAAACCATACTGAACGGCATTATATGTTTTACCAGAGAAACTTACTTTAGCACCGTGAGTCAAGTGACCACCGTGAGCCAGACTCATCCCCAATACGGTATCACCCGGGTTAAGCAATGCAAGATAAACTGCAGAGTTCGCCTGTGAACCCGCATGTGGCTGGACGTTTGCGTAGTCAGCACCGAACAATTCTTTTGCGCGATCAATCGCAAGTTGCTCGATCACATCAACATATTCACAACCGCCATAATAGCGTTTGCCAGGATAGCCTTCTGCATATTTGTTGGTAAGTTTTGATCCTTGTGCTTCCATCACAGCTGGTGAGCAATAGTTTTCAGATGCAATTAACTCGATATGTGCTTCTTGGCGCTCGCCTTCAGAAGCAATTGCTTGAGCTAATTCTGGATCAAATTCAGCAATAGAGATATTGGCAAACATTAGCGGAGGGTCCTATAAATTAGGGCTTTTAAGCCGTGCTAAAGATTGGTGCGTATTGTAGCACGAAGTTTGCCTTTTCACAGGTTGATATTTATTAAATTATTCGTGAATTTTACGCATTTTGCCTGCTATTCTCATAAGCAAATAAAAAAGGAAATATAAATGAGAGGTATGGACAATTTTTTTCCGGAGAAAAATCATTCACCCCAACCACCAGCGGAGTGCCAGAGTTTAGACGTTCCAGAAAAATGGAATTTTTATAGGTGCCAGATCGGGTCGCTCACCGGATCTATTTTCACAATGAGAAGCATCGTACATATTGTCTGAATGCAGTTAAAGTTTCAGGCTTTGCAGTAGTAAACAAACCTGCCTTGCGGAGCAGGAACATCATTTCTACCCGTTACAGATTTCTAGAATGGATCATGTCGACCTACACTATAGATATATGCACTCTACAACTCTGGAAATTGGCCCAGCCATTTAATACAGAAAGATGATGGCCGGGAAACGTAAATGATGAAAAACTGATTCCAAGCCCGATGCCTATACTCTACAGGGCATCGGGCTTGGCTGGCTTCTATTCACTATTAGCCGGCATTGCTGTTTTTACATCGTTGACAATGTTCCCGATATTCAAGACATAGGCTGTGCCATGATCCCATTCTGCATTGGTTATGTACTGGATTTTTGAACCTTTGTTTTGTGCCTGTGCGACAAGTGCATCGGTTGCCTGCTTAGGTACAGTTGTATCCCTGACCCCTTGATAGATTATTACGGGCTGATTCAACCTCACTTGCGCGGGTTGTGAATCGGTTTCCAAAAATGTTTTAACCAATGGCACGGTCATAAAATTGCTTTGTGTCCTTGGATAATTGGCTAAACCATTATTACTTTTACCCGCATAATCCAGCATGGCGGCTCCAAACTTCTGGCCTAACACATCATAGCAATCCGTTTCTGCATTGCTGGCGATTTTATCCGTTGGCGACTTAAACACAGTAGAATAGTTAAAACCTGGTTCAAGATTTCTTAACCCCGCCGTGATCAAGGCAGTAAAGGTATCCAGTTGCGCATACATGGCAACTTTCTGCGCTAATGGTGCATTCTCAACCGAGGCATTTCCATTGTCCAGGATAGTCGCCAGATGGGAAGCCGGAGCAACCGCAACCGTTCCCTTGTAGTCCAGCTTGGCGCGACTCTGATATTGCGCTGCACCCAACGCCGCCTGACCACCTTGTGAATGGCCCACAGTCATCCATTGACGGGAAACTACTTTACCTTGCCCAGCCAAATAATAGCGCGCCGCAACTACAGCATCGGTAATGGAGAAAGCTTCACTTTTAACATTCAAGAACGGATGCAGTTCCCTACCACTCGGCTCTCCCAAGCCTTCATAATCAGGAGCAACCACCACATAACCTGCTGCCAGTAACGGCCTAATCATATTTTGAACATACAGATTGGTTGCATTACGGCTTGGCGCACATTGATCTGCGACTCCTGTCGTACCGTGTGCCCATGCAACAATTTTCCATCCCCCTTGAGGTGTTGGCCCACCTGGCACAAATAGCAGACTGGTTGCCAGAGTTTCCTTGCCATTCTGCCCCAACATTTTATAGGTCAGCACAGCGCTTTCTGCCGCCACCGGACTAAAATCAGTTTTAGTATAGGGCACTGGAATACCCACCACCGGATTTTTGAAATTATTCTCCGGAATCTCTGGCTTAGGTATAAATGAAATATCATCATTGTCATCATGACAGGCTGTCAGTAATACACTTGAACTCAGCAGCGCAACCGTTAACAACTTCATATTCATATCATATTTCCCTGATTATTATCATTTTTCATTTTAGTGCTTAGCCTCTGTTTTACTAAGGCATTTCCTTCCATAAGCATGCACCTAATCTAAAATTGTTCAAGTATTTTTTCTTTTTGTTGCTTATTTACTCAAAGTCTTAAAAAAATTGAGTCTACCACCCTACTTCAGCACAGTAAGACATGAATTTCTTGTAAAATACTGGCATTCTCAACTCAGATCAGGCCGACTTGAATGCAAGCAATCATCCTGGATACAGAAACACATACTTTGAATGGTTTGCCCATTGAAATCGCCTATGCGCCAATTGAAATCCATAGCGGAAAACTCAGTCTGGACAAAAAACAGATTTTTGACCAGCTTTATCAGGTTGGCCAGCCTATTTCCTTCGCTGCGATGGCAGTTCATCATATTTTAGAGTCCGACCTGACCGGACAGCCGTTTTATAACGAGTTCAAGCTGCCTGACCAAACAACTTATATTATTGGTCATAATGTTGACTATGATATTGCTGCAATTGCCCGTTGCGGTGTTGACACATCAAAATTAAAACCGATTTGCACCTTGGCCTTGGCACGACGTGTCTGGGAAAATGCTGAAGCACATAATATCTCGGCCCTGATCTATCTTATTTCCAAAGGAAGTGATAAGGCCAGAGAAATGCTTAAAGGTGCGCATCGAGCCGATGCCGACATTATCTTAACCGCCAATATCCTGATGCATATTATTCATCAACTGAACATTCAAGATATTGAGCAACTGTATCTAGCTTCCGAAGAAGCACGCATTCCAAAAAGCATCACTTTTGGCAAGCATAAAGGTACGGCCATACAAGACCTGCCTGCCGACTATATCCAGTGGCTGATGCGTCAGGATGATCTCGATCCTTATTTACGCAAGGCCCTTGAAGCAAAATTAGTGAATTAAACGCTAAAAACCAGCCTCTAATCTCATTCCGGTTTAATTTATAAAGGCAGTAATATTTCATAAATTGTTAATATTACTGTCATTTTTTCATTCTATCTTAACTTCCGTCTTATCTTGATTAGGGGGAAATTAAGAGATGTCACATTTTTTTAAAACCGAACTTGGGCAGACTGCCTTACAACAACGTAGTATTGCTTTAACTGCCCGCCAGCGTCGTTTATTACTCTTAATTGATCATGAAGATTTTAAAGGGCTTGATCAGGATTATAAGGCGCGAATTGCGCCGACCGAACTGCTGCAGCAACTGATTGATATGGGATTATTGGCACAACACACTGCCGTAAATACCCCACAAATCAGCACAACATTAACCTTACAAGACAATGAACAGGTCACACTCACTCAATCTGCACACATGCCGGAAAAACAAATGGCCCTATCGCCATTGGCAGAGCCAACATTAGAGCAACTTCCTTTTGCTGAAATCCAGCAAGTCATGATTGAGACATTGACCAGCTATTGTGGCCTGATGGCCCGCCCGCTGATCCAGAACATCCAGACCATTGATTCGTTACAACAGTTGAAAGCTTGCCAGATGCAATGGATTACCTCATTGCAAGAATCACGCATGCCACCAGAGCAGCTCAACCAGACGCTGAAACTGATCAATTATTCGGTACAGCATTTATCCTCGTGATTGAATCAGGGCCTATCAGGGTTTGTGGGCTTTAAATGACTGAACATATCCATGACGAGTAAAACAGTCCTTTCGTCCTCTGCGCTGTTTTATAAGATCCGGTACAGCCTAAGCCATACAACTAACCGAATCTTCATAGTTTTATACAGGTTTAATTGATAAAGGACATTTTGGCTGTTGTAGCCATAATCAAGCGGAGGGCTGTATTGTCATGAGAAAGGAAATATTGCAGCAGGATAAACAGATCAAAACCTGAACATATACCTTCTTATAATTTTTAATAATTTTGTTAATCCAACAGGAATCATGGTGCGCTCAGCGGGACTCGAACCCACGCCACAGGCTTCGGAGACCTGTACTCTATCCAGTTGAGCTATGAGCGCGTGCGAGCCACATCATAGGCAAAAAAAACGCATTGGTAAATACATATCCTCAAACAAACTTGCTTCTTGTCTATTAAAACAACGATTTTGCCCTATTTAAAATTATCTGGTTACTTTTAAACAGGTTTCTTTCAGAAAAAACAGCCATTTTGCCTGGAGAACCGGCACGATACATAACGTTCCGTTTTTAACACAGCATAAACCTGTTTTTCTACTTGGTTTATTTATTTATATCGCTCAAAATACCCGTTCTATTTAACAACGTGAGACGTTTATGACTGATGCTTTGGTGTTGAGCGATTTGTCCAAAACTTATCGTAATGGTTTTCAGGCGTTAAAAGGTATTAACTTAACCGTACCTGAAGGCGAATTTTATGCATTATTAGGTCCTAATGGTGCAGGAAAATCGACAACGATCAGTATCATTAGCTCTTTAGCCAAAAAAACATCTGGTTCAGTTGAGATTTTTGGACATAACCTGGATACCCATCCTTCTCAGGCGAAACAATGTCTTGGTGTTGTTCCTCAAGAATTTAACTTTGGTCAATTTGAAAAAACCTTTGATATTTTAGTGACTCAGGCAGGTTATTACGGCATTCCCAAAAAAATAGCCGAGCAACGTGCCGAGCATTATCTGGAAAAGCTGGGCTTGTGGGAAAAACGTAATATTCAGTCACGTATGTTGTCAGGCGGGATGAAACGCCGCTTAATGATCGCCCGTGCCATGATGCACGAGCCGAAGCTGCTGATTCTGGATGAACCTACCGCAGGTGTTGATATTGAATTACGCCGTTCAATGTGGGACTTCCTGATTGAAATGAATGAAAAAGGCACCTCAATCATTCTGACGACCCATTATTTAGAAGAAGCAGAAATGTTGTGCCGACGCATTGCAATTATCGATCGTGGGGTAATTAAAGAAGATACCACCATGAAAGGCTTCCTTAACCAGCTCAATGAAGAGTCATTTATTTGTGATCTGGCCGAACCGATCAGCAGTTTTGACCTGAACATTATTGGCTTCCAGTTCAACCTGATTGATCCGGTCACTCTCGAAGTCACCATGGATAAGGCACATAGCATGAATGATCTGTTCCTGTTATTACAGTCACAGAATATTCAGGTCAACAGTATGCGCAATAAATCCAATCGTCTTGAAGAGTTATTCGTAAAAATGGTTGAGAAGAATCTTGCTGGAGCGAACCCATGAACTTTAATCAATTAAAAACTGCACTGTGGACTTTAGTTGTTAAAGAGATACGTCGCTTTATGCGCATCTGGCCACAAACCCTGCTTCCACCTGCGATCACCATGAGCCTGTACTTTGTGATTTTCGGCAATCTGGTGGGCTCACGCATCGGTGAAATGGGTGGCTTTAGCTATATGCAATTCATTGTGCCAGGCTTGATCATGATGGCCGTTATCACCAATAGTTATGCCAACGTTTCTTCAAGCTTTTTTAGCGCAAAGTTCCAGAAAAGCATTGAAGAACTGATCATGAGTCCTGTGCCCTTACATCTTATCCTGTGGGGTTACGTGATTGGTGGTGTGAGCCGTGGCGTACTAGTTGGCCTGATTGTGACCTTAATGAGCCTGTTCTTTACCCATTTAGAAATTTATAATTTGTTTGTGACGATATATACCGTCATCATTACGTCTTTATTATTTTCACTAGGTGGATTTATTAATGCAGTCTATGCAAAGTCATTTGATGATATTTCCATTATCCCGACCTTTGTCTTGACGCCGCTGACCTATCTGGGTGGTGTATTTTATGCCATCAGTGCATTAAGTCCATTTTGGCAAAACCTATCTTTAGTTAACCCGATTGTATATATGGTCAATGCCTTCCGTTACGGTATTTTAGGCCACAGTGATGTTAATGTCTCTTTCTCTTTAGGCATTGTAACGCTGTGCTGTATTGTCCTCTATGCAATTGCATATCATTTATTAGCTCGTGGTTCAGGAATGCGTGAATGAGTGTTGAACATTCTTTGTTGGGAAAAGATACCCAATACCCTACTCAATATCAGCCAGATGTTTTATTTCCGATTGCACGTGCCGAGTCTCGTCAACAATATGCACATATTGAAGGTATTAAACAAGGTAAAGACTGGTGGCATGTTTTTGAAATTTCATGGTTAAACCCGTTAGGTTTGCCTCAAGTTGCAATTGGCCGCCTTACCCTGCCAGCCAGCTCGCCTAACCTGATCGAATCAAAGTCGCTAAAGCTTTACTTCAACAGTATGAATTTTACCAGATTTGATTCAAAACAAGCCTTTATCGCGACGGTAGAACAGGACCTGTCAAAAGCAGCAGGTGCGCCGGTTTCATTGCAACTGTTTCAAGTCGATGATCTGGAAATTGCAAAACCTCAAGGTATTTGCATTGATGATTTGACGCCTGAGCGACTTTCAGAACATCCTGATTCAACGCTATTGCAACTCGATGCAACAGTACAAGATGAGGTCGAAATCGAGCTGTACTCTCATTTATTGAGAAGCAATTGTCCGGTTACCGGCCAGCCTGACTGGGGTACAGTTTTTATTCGTTTACAAGGTAAAAAGCCTTGTTATCGCAGCATTTTAGCTTATATTATCTCGTACCGTCAGCATAACGGTTTTCATGAACAATGTGTTGAACAGATCTACTCGGATATCTGGCAACTCTTGAAACCGGAAAAACTGATGGTCTATGCAACGTATACCCGCCGTGGGGGCCTGGATATTAACCCATGTCGCGTATCGGATCTGTCATGGATGCCCGAGCCAGTTCGCTTGGCACGACAATAAAACGAATAAATTTGATATAGAGGACGTTCTTCAATGACCAGTTATTTCGGGATTCTTCCGTCAGCAAGTTTGAGTCAGGATATTCAGCTTGCACAAGCCAATCGTGATAGTAAAGAGCCTCAATACCCTTTACGTGACAAAATCTCCCTACAGCTTACGGATGAATTAATTGACACCATGCTGCTTCATTTGGTTCAACAGTTTCCACCAAGTGACAAACGGGATACCACAGAAGGTCTGGCAATTAAAATTCGTGGCATTGTAGAAACCCTGATGAAACAGCTGCTTGGCAAAGCGTCCAACGAACAGGTTCGCGAATCTCTGGCATTTATGGAAAAGAGCCTGTTTACTGACAATGAAGGTAAACAACGCATAGGCACCGCCTTGCCAGATAGCCTTGTCAACGATATGAAAAAAAGCTTTGCAGAAGTCGCTGCCGGAAACGGTAAAGAACAACGTGAGGCATTAACCCAGCAGTTCAAAACTTTTGCTGATGCCCTGATTCACCATTTTATGACTGAATATAACAAGACGCTTGGTCTTGGCATGGTCAAACGTGGTGTCGCCAGTGTCGCAACCAGCGGAGTTGAAACAGCTGTTCATCTCGTCATTAAGAAACTGATTCCAAGCTTGAGCCAGGCGGAACTGGAAGTATTTACCAAGCACTTTGACCAGTTGCTGGTACAAAAATAAGTTTCAGGGCAAAAAAAAGCGATACTTGCAAAAGTGTCGCTTTTTTTTATGCCAAATTAAATGCTTATAAGTGTCACATTTTCTAAATTTGCATTGTCTAAATCAGCGATTATGTTAGCATTCGCGAAGCGTTGATTTACTAGATTTAGAATCGCATGTCTCCAAGCTCACAATACAAATTTTTGCGTCAAGCACCACGTGATGGCTTGAGCACGGCCAATCAACCTTCGCGTTGGCAACAACTTCATCTTGACCCCTGGCTATGCCTGTTTTTAATTCTCAATGCTGCACTCGGACTGACTGTTTTATATAGTGCATCTGCACAGGATGTCGGACTGGTAACCAAGCAGGCCATGAGTTTCGGAATCGGCTTTGGAGTCATGTTCGGTTTAGCGCAGATCCCGCCCAAAGTCTATCAGGCATTTTCACCCTATTTTTATGTCTTTGGCGTATTGTGCCTGCTTGCTGTTATGGTGTTTGGTGAAGTGCGGATGGGTGCACAGCGCTGGATTGATATTCCGGGTTTTGGCAGTGTGCAACCCAGCGAATTTATGAAAATCGGCATGCCGATGATGGTGGCCTGGTTCTTGTCACGTAAAGCCCTGCCACCAAGCTTCTCACAGGTTATTCTGTCTCTGATGCTGATTGTAGTACCTTTTCTGCTCATTGCCGAACAGCCGGACTTAGGTACATCGTTACTGGTACTTGCCAGCGGGATTTTCGTCCTTTTCCTCAGCGGACTTTCCTGGAAGCTGATTGCTGCCGCTGTCGCTGCTGCAGGTGTTGTCATTCCGATTGCCTGGGAGTTTTTATTGCATGACTACCAGCGTCAGCGGGTATTGACGCTTTTCAACCCCGAAGCAGATGCGTTAGGAACCGGCTGGAATATCATTCAGTCAAAAACTGCGATTGGTTCCGGAGGTTTTTCAGGTAAAGGCTTTCTTGAAGGCACCCAATCACACTTACATTTTTTACCAGAAGGTCATACCGACTTTATTATTGCAGCCTATTCAGAAGAATTTGGCCTGATTGGCGTTACACTACTGATTCTTCTTTATTGTGCCATTATTTTCCGGACCTTCCAGATCGGTCTGCAAAGCTTTCATAACTATGGTCGTCTGGTGGCTGGCGCCTTTGGTTTGTCATTTTTTGTTTATGTATTTGTAAACGCTGGCATGGTCAGTGGTATTTTACCGGTAGTAGGTGTGCCTTTGCCGTTCATGAGTTATGGCGGAACTGCAATTATTACCCTTATGTCAACTTTTGGACTGGTTATGTCTATTCATACACATCGATAATGAGGAATTTTATAATCTTATGTTTCTTCCTACTTTAAATAAAACTTTTAAATTTTTAACTTTAAGTACAGGTTTGTTCTTGAGCAGCAATTGGGCACAGGCAAATGAATTTTACAATCACCCGAATTACTTTGCATTTAAACAAAAAGCAATGACCACTTATGGCTTAAGCAGCGAACAAATTGATGCTGCGATGAGCGGTGCCCGTAATTTACCAAATATTTTAAATATCATGACCCGTCCGGGTGAAAGCAAGCCCTGGTACCAATACCGCTCCATGTTTCTGGTTGAAGGAACCATTCAACGGGGTGTTCGCTTTAAAAACCAGTACGAAGATGTACTTAACCGCGCAGAACAGCAGTATGGCGTCCCTAAAGCAGTTATTTTAGGTATCTTGGGTGTAGAGACTGGCTATGGCGCCAACAAGGGCTCTTTCATTACCCGTGATGCACTGGCAACACTCGCTTTTGGTTATCCGCGTCGTGCAGACTATTTTAGTGACGAGCTCGCAGCCTTGATCTCCTGGACTTATAAAGAAGGCTACCCGACCAATAGTATTGTGGGTTCTTATGCGGGTGCAATTGGATATCCACAATTCATGCCAAGCAATATCCAGAAACTGGGCGTGGACTATGATGGAAATGGACACATTGATCTAAGAAATTCTGCTGCGGATGCGATCGGTTCCATTGCAAACTATCTTGCTCAATATGGCTGGCAGCGTGATCAACCGATTGGCTTCCCTGCTCGCTATACAGGCAACAATCCTGACAGCGTCATTGCCAAGGACCTAACCCAGCCAACGCCTTATGGCGAGCTGAAAAGACTCGGTATTACTCCCGTTAATCCATTGGTAAAAATTGATGATCTTGATCTGGTCAATGTGATCCAATTACAAGATCAGTTTGGCCCAATTTACTATATTACCTACCCGAATTTTCAGGTCATTACCACTTACAACAAGAGCCGTATGTATGCGACAGCAGTATGGTTATTAGGTACAGAAGTAGCTAGCCGATAGGCTAGCTTTTTTACAAGATTATGGAAAGTCAATAATTTTTTAATAAAAAACGAACACAGAATCAGCAAATTTCATTTCTTGTTACAATATTGATTATTTTTTAACCACAAACTGTAAGTTTTTGCCCTTTTTGTAACTATTTATCGTTAAAGACTAGACACACTTCGTAAGCGATGAATATTATCCCCCAAGTTAAAGTAATTGCAAAAAGTGAATAATTAGACATGTGCACTATATTTCAAGCAGTTTTATTGAGATAGAAAAGCATGTTCTCTAGGAGTTTATACAATGCAGTTTTCGCTAAAATATATTCTAGCGCTGACGGCAGGCTTAAGTTTAAGCCCGTTACATGCTGAAATGGTACAGTCTTCATCATTATCTAATGATGTGGATGGTTCTAATTTGGCTGCCCGCGTTCTAAGCAAAGATTCTCAAAATTTTAATTCTCGTTTTTCTAACGTTAATAGTCTTTCAATCACTGAGAGTTCAGGTGACAAAGTACGTCGCCAGACGATTGCTGCAAAGATCGATATCCCTGAAGAAGAGCCTTCAGTGATTGAAAAACTGAATACCGTTGCTTCGAACACAGTTCGTAAATTCAGCCAAAGCGGTGTAGCCTCTTGGTATGGTCGTCAATTTCATGGCCGTAAAACCGCAAGCGGCGAAACATTCGATATGAATGCCATGACTGCTGCACATCGCAGCCTGCCTTTGAACTGTTACATCCGTGTAACTAACAAAGACAATGGTAAGAGTGTGGTTGTGAAAGTCAATGATCGTGGCCCGTTCCATGGTAACCGCGTACTGGACTTATCTTATGCTGCTGCTAAACAGCTAGGCATGTCAAGCGCTGGTACAGGTAATGTCAGCATTGAACGTGTTGATGGTCCTAACTCTTAAGCGTTAAACCACAGCATTCCAAAAAGCCGCTTCATGCGGCTTTTTTATTTTTATCGATTATATTTTTTAGTACTTTACGCCCTCTTCTTTTGTTCGGTATATTGAAGCCATAAAAATGAATACAGCAAGGAGCGCATTGTGAAATCGATCGAGGAATGGTTTGATGAATATAGCGATAGCCACCAGAACTCAACCAACAAGAAAATTCACTGGGTCTGTGTGCCTGCCATCTTATTTTCGATTATTGGTATCCTTGCACACTTTAGTACCTTGCTCACCGCGTTATTACTGGTTTTAACTTTAGTTTTTTATGCGCGTCTGGATATTATGCTGGCGATTGCGATGGCAGCCTTATTGGCCGTGATGGCCTGGCTGATTTTGATCTTGCCCGTCGGTGTCGGATTTTATATCGGGGTATTTGTAATTGCCTGGATCGGTCAATTTTATGGTCATAAAGTTGAAGGCAAGAAGCCTTCGTTCTTTAAAGACTTACAATTCCTTCTGATTGGCCCTGTATGGTGCATGGACGCGTATTTAGCTAAAGTCCTACCTAAATGGAAACTTCGTCAAAAATTGGCGCTTACACGCTAATTTAGCGCCTATCTTACAAGTAACTCACCAAGGAGGAACTTCATTGATAGGTTCTTCCTTGATGTTTTAACCAGCCATCAATATGTTTTCCACGCGGGTCATGATGCGTCCAGTGAATCACGCCACCTTTCTGGCTATATTCATATTCACCATAAAACTCGACTGTATCGCCCTTTTTAAGCCCCTCAATTCTTGGTGCCAGATCAATATTGTGCGCAATGAGAACGGTTAAGCCATTGTCCAGCTTGAGAATCATTTTTTGGTGTCTTGAGCCTTCATTATCATCAGGCAAAATCGCTTTCACCACTCCCTGAGCTTGTACCTGAACATTACTGCGTTGTTGCTGATAAGCCTGCATGATCTTCTGCTGATCATCGACAGAAGCAGTATTTCCGATATTGGTGGTATGAGCATCAGATCCGGTGTTTTGTTTCTGCTTAAAATCCAGACCAAAATAAGCCGCGACCAACAAGACAATGGCAACAATGATCAGATTATTTTTTTGATTTTTCATATTTTCCTTTTATGCAACTCAAGATAGCAAAATGCCAATCAAGATGATTGGCATTTGCATCATACAAGGTCTGGCTGGCTTAGAACAAACGGTTCATTCCATTCAAAGCAGCCACACGATAGGCTTCTGCCATAGTCGGATAGTTGAATGTGGTTTCAACAAAATACTTCAAGGTATTGTTTGGACTATGCATCACCACCTGTCCAATATGGATAATCTCTGCGGCATTGTTACCAAAGCAGTGAATACCCAATACTTCTAAAGTATCACGGTGGAACAGAATCTTTAATTCACCTACCGTATCACCGGTAATCTGCGCACGCGCCAGATGACGGAAAGAAGCCTGCCCCACTTCATATGGCACTTTTTCTTCCGTTAACTCCTGCTCGGTCTTACCGATCGACGAAATCTCTGGAATGGTATAAATACCGGTCGGAACATCACGGATCGGTTTTACATTTTTCTCGCCGACCATATTCGCACCTGCACAACGACCCTGGTCATACGCTGCCGATGCCAGTGATGGCCAGCCAATCACATCACCTGCTGCATAAATATTTTCCACTTCGGTCTGATATTGATCATTCACCATCAACTGACCACGACCATTCGGTACCAAACCGACATTTTCAAGGCCTAACCCATCGGTATTCCCTGAACGGCCGTTACACCACAAAATAGCATCGGCCTTGATCTTCTTGCCGCTCAGCAAGTGCAAGACAACATGATCATCAAAAGTCTCTAGACGGTCGATCTGTTCATTGTGACGGATCAGCACACCTTGCTCACGCAAGTGATATGATAATGCATCGGCAATTTCATCATCGAGATAGCTTAAAAGCTTTTGCTGGGTATTGATCAGGTCAACCTTATGGTCCAGACCAATGAAAATTGAGGCATATTCACAGCCGATCACGCCTGCACCATAAATGATGATTTTCTGGATGGCAAAATCAAGATCGAGAATCTTGTCTGAATCAAATACACGAGGATGATTAAAATCCAGACCTTGTGGCTGATAAGGCCGGCTACCTGTTGCAATCACGATCTGCTTGCAAATAATAGTGTCTTTAATGCCTTCCTGACCAAAAATCAGTACCGTGTTTTTATCCTGAATATAGGCACGGCCATGAAAAACTTCGATTTTGTTGCGATCATAGAAACGTGTATGCGTATCTACCTGTTGCTGAATGACTTTATGTGCGTTACGAAGTACCTGTTTCATGGTGAACTGTTTCCACTCACCGACTTTTTGAAACATTGGATCACGTTGATAACGAATAATACTTGAAACTGTTTGACGTAAAGCTTTACTTGGAATTGTGCCTACATGTGCGCAGTTACCGCCGAGTTGATCACGAACATCCACGATTGCAACTTTTTTACCTGCTTTTGCAAGCTTCATTGCCGCGCCTTCGCCAGCCGGGCCAGAACCGAGAATTACTGCATCATATTTGACAATATTCCCACCAACGACCTCTTTCTTACGTGGCATTCAAAGCTCCTTTGTCTCTTAACCGTTTTTGCTATGCATATGATAACCAATATGCCGCGTGATGATGTATTTCACAACTATATATTTTTATATATTTACATTTTCAAAATGAATACCACTTTTCCTGCTCTAATGCGGCAAATTTGACTATAATATTCACATATCTCAAATCAAAGGCTGTAGGAAGTATATGTCTGAACACCGTAAACCAGAACAGGGTATAAAACTTCGTGGCGCGGAAAAAGTCGCAAGAATTCCTGTAAAAGTTATCCCTACGGTTGAAGTACCTCGCAAACCTGACTGGATTCGAGTCAAGATGACCGCTCCAGAAGAAGTTCAGCGTATCAAAACAACCTTGCGTTCACAAAAACTGCATACCGTATGTGAAGAAGCGGCCTGCCCTAACCTGCCTGAATGCTTCGGTGGGGGTACAGCAACCTTCATGATCATGGGCGATATCTGTACCCGTCGCTGTCCGTTCTGTGATGTTGCACATGGCCGTCCAAATGCACTGGACCCGGATGAACCACGCCACATGGCCGAAACCATTTCCAATCTTGGCTTAAAGTATGCCGTGATTACGTCGGTTGACCGTGATGACCTGCTTGATGGTGGTGCCCAGCATTTTGTTGACTGTATTAAGGAAGCACGTGCATTAAGTCCAACAACCTTACTGGAAATTCTGGTGCCTGACTTCCGTGGTCGTATGGATATTGCCTTACGTATCATGACTGAATGTCCGCCAGATGTGTTTAACCACAACATTGAAACTGTACCACGTCTCTACAAAGCCATGCGTCCAGGTTCTGACTATCAGCATTCTTTAAACCTGTTAAAAATGTTTAAGGAATACTGCCCGGATGTACCAACCAAATGTGGTTTGATGGTCGGTATCGGTGAAACTGAAGAAGAAGTAATTTCGTTACTGGATGATCTGCGTGCACACGATGTAGATTACGTGACCATTGGTCAATATCTGCAACCGTCGAAGCAACATGCCCCAATTGACCGTTTTGTTACGCCAGAAGAATTCGAGCGTTATGCTGAACATGGCCGTAAACTCGGTTTCAGAAATATCTGGTCTGCGCCAATGGTTCGTTCAAGCTACTTTGCTGATCGCCAATATCATGGTGAGCCAGTACCAGCTGTACGCCGCAAGGCAGATCCTGCCAAGAAAATTGCCGTTCAGGCGATTGAAGCTTAAAGTTTCATAAGACATAAAAAAACACCACAATCGTGGTGTTTTTTTATTTGTACCAAAGACTTAGGCAATATGCTTTTGTACCACAATCGAACCGACTGAATAGCCAGCACCGAATGAAGAAATCACGGCGTATTCACCATCATTGACCTGTTCACCAGTACGATGCATCGCGATGATCACACCTGCAGATGAGGTATTGGCAAACTCATCCAGAATGATCGGCGCACGCTCAAGATCAGCATCTTTACCGACAACCAGTTTTAAAATCAGTTCATTCATGTTGGCATTGGCTTGATGCAACCAGAAACGTTTGATCTGTTCAGGGGTTAATTCAAGTTTTTCCAGTTGTGCGGTAATGATTTTTGCAACAAGCGGACATACTTCTTTAAATACTTTACGACCGTCTTGACGGAATAACTTGTCATCGACTACCGCATCTTCACTACGGTTCAAGAAACCAAAGTTATTACGGATATTATTTGAGAACTGGGTAAACAGATGAATATCTAAAATTTCAAAACCTGATTTGGTTTCAGTATCTTCAATAATAGAAGCGGTTGCCACATCACCAAAAATGAAATGTGCATCACGAGACCGGTAGTCCAAATGACCTGAGGTGATTTCAACATTCAGCAATAGCACACGGCGAGCACCACATTTCACAGCATCATAGGCCTGCTTCAAACCGAATGTTGCAGCAGAACACGCTACATTCATATCGTAAGCATAACCTTTAATTCCAAGTGCAGACTGGATCTCGATAGCCACCGCAGGATAAGCACGTTGCATGTTTGAACAGGCTAAAATCACCACGTCGATGTCATCTGCAGTTATCCCTGCATTTTCCATCGCCTGCTTGGCAGCAATTACCCCCCACTCCGCTTGAAGTGAAAGTTCATCATTGCTACGTTCCTGTAAACGTGGACGCAAGCGCTCAGGGTCTAAAATACCAGATTTTTCAACTACGTAACGACGTTTAATTCCCGATGCTTTTTCGATAAATTCAGGACTTGAACCACGTAAAGCCTCGATTTCACCTGCTTCGATTCGAGCCGCGTTGTCTTGGTTATATTGTTCTACATAAGCATTTAAACTTTCAACCAACTCTTCATTGGAAATAGATTCGGTCGGGTGAAATAACCCTGTACCTGTTATACGGATGCCCATGTAAAACTCCTGTAAAGAATGCTTCTAAAATTCATATTTCTCAGTTTAACCGATTGCCAATCGATCCCATAGTTTTTGTAATCTAGTTGGCGAAATAGGCAGCTTTGTCTTCATCGGTTGAGAAAACAAGGAAATTCGCAATTCTTCCAACATCAAATACAATTCTTTGATTTTAGGATCATTTTTAAATTTAAATACTTTGTCCATCCATGGATCGACTTCATCAATGGCAGCCAGATCACGTTGTAGATTATTTGGCAATCGCTCCAAACGCAATAGCAACGCTTTCAAATAACGTGGATATTCCTGCCAAATCTCGGCTGGCCGGCTATATACAAAGTCTGCTAATGACATTAAATCAAGCTGATCTTCAATATCATCTACACTCCGGCCAAAAATATCCTGATCCAGTACCAGCAACTCGCGGCGTACTTGCTGCCATTGGGTAAATATTTCAGTTAAATCAGTTAATGTCTGTTGACCATTTGCTAAAAACCGCTTTTTGATTTCAGTCAATAACTGCTGAAATTCATCGGCATTTTTTGGTAGCTCCTGAATCGAAACCTGCAAGGTTGCATAGACCAGCATCTGTTCCAGCTTGGCACGTTCACCTAAAGGCGAATAGGCCAGCGCCAGCGGTTTGGAAATCTGCTTTTTGAGCTGACGGATTAAATCCCCCAGCTGCATATGCACAAGGCGGATTACCCCTTCTCGATGTTGCCTGATTGCCTCGGCCTGATCGTTAAAGGTTTGAATCACCACACCAGATTCATCCTTCGCCTCAAGCTCGGCAAAAAGTCTGGTTGGAACCAAGGCCTGATACTGCTTGACCACTACACCTGTAACTTTCTGAGATGCCTCAAAAATAAAGTTTTCAGGGAAGGTTTTAAATTCACCTTTTTGCTGCTTCACCGGACGGTGGGTCTCCACACGACAACGGGCCTTTAACTCATCCAGATCGCGGCCTTGTGCAATCAGCTTGCCTTTTTCATCAATAACCTTAATAAAAGGCACCAGATATTGCTCAATCCGCTCAAAAGAAAAATCTTTTTCCGTAATCTGCTCACCACGCAAAGCAAAAGCCAGATAACTAAACAGATGTTCACGTAAATGCGTTGCATCAACGCCTTGCATCAGTTTTTTCGCAGTATCCGGAATCGGTACCAGATTACGGCGCTTGTCTTTTGGCAAAGCCTTGAGTAACGCCTCGATCAAGTCTTGACGCCAGCCAGGGATACCCCATGACCATTGTTTTTCATCCACTTGCGGTAAAGCCTGCACTGGAATCTTGACGGTTGCCCCATCTTCATCATGGCTTGGATCAAATCGATAGCTGGCCGCCAAACGCAATTGACCATTGTGCAAATAGTCAGGGAATTGTTGTGTGGTCGGACGATCATTCATCCACAATGCATCATCATCGACAAACAGATAGCGGGGATGATCGGGTTCTACCGTAGCACGCCAGTCCTCAAAACTGCGACGGCTGGCAATTTCAGCAGGCACTTTTTCAGCATAGAACTGATAAATGGTTTCTTCATCGACCACCAGATCACGGCGACGTAATTTATCCTCAACCCGCTCCACTTCTTCGAGTTTTAACAGGTTATGCTTCAAGAACGGTGGTGTAATGCCCAAATTGCCAGTGGTTAGCGCATCGCGTAAAAAGATCTCATGGGCCGCAGGCTGATCCACCTTTTCAAAGTTGATCAAACGTTTCGGTTCAATGATTAAACCAAACAGAGAAATCTGGGCATAGGCATTTACAATACCGGCTTTCTTGGACCAGTGCGGTTCAAAATAGTGGTATTTCAATAAATCGCGTGCTGCCAGCAAAATCCATTCCGGATCAATTTTGGCCAAAGTCCGTAAATACACCTGAGAGGTTTCCACCATCTCGAAGGCCATCACCCAGGCGGTATTGGTCTTGTGCAAGCTACTGGCCGGAAACACTTTGGCTTTCTGCTGACGTACTGCCATAAAGGTATTACGTTCATCGGTTTTATTGGCAATAAATGAAAGCAGCCCAGTTAATAAAGCACGGTGCAGGTTTTCATAATTGGCACCTTTCTCATTAAAACTCAGTTTTAAGCTTTCGGCCAGCTCGACCAGTTGCTGGTGGGTCTGCTTCCATTCACGCAAACGCAACCAGCTTAAAAAATGCTGACGTGCAAATTGACGGCGCTTGTTTTCCGTCTGTGTATCCGGACTGGTTTGCAGGGTATTCCAGAGCTTTAAGTAGAATAAGAAGTCTGAATCTGCTTCTTTAAATAACGCATGCTTCTGATCGGCCTGCATTTGCTTGTCGGCAGGTCTTTCACGCGGATCTTGAATTGCCAGGGCACTGACAATAATCAGGGTTTCTTTGAGCACACCAAAATGTGCCCCGCCAATGATCATACGTGCCAGTCGCGGGTCAATCGGCATACGAGCCATCATCTGACCGACTTTGGTTAGGCTATCTTGACTTCCCCCTTTATTAAAGGGGGATTGAGGGGGATTCTGTTTAGATAAATCTCCCCCAACCTCTCTTTGCAAAAGAGGAGCTTTTTTCTCACTCAGTGCACCTAACTCAATGAGTAGCTTCCGACCATCATTGACCAGACGAAAATCGGGTGGTTCGATAAAATCAAAATCTTCCAGACGACCTAGACCTAGGCTTTGCATTTGCAAAATAACAGAGGCCAAGTTGGTTCGTTTAATTTCCGGTTCGGTGAACTCTGGACGGCTTAGAAAATCTTCTTCGCTATATAGGCGAATACAAATACCCGCCGCAATACGACCACAACGGCCTTTACGTTGATTGGCTGCTGCCTGTGAAATGGCTTCAATTGGAAGGCGTTGTACCCGTGAACGATAGTTATAACGTGAAATACGGGCAAAACCACTATCAATCACATAGCGAATATTGGGTACTGTCAGGGCAGTTTCAGCCACGTTGGTGGCAATAATGATACGCCGGCCTTTACCGCCCGGATTAAAAATCTTTTGCTGTTCTGCTAGCGCCAAACGTGCATATAAAGGCAACACTTCGGTATGACGGGGACCATACTTCTGCAAGGTCTCCTGCAATTCACGGATTTCCTGTTCCGTACTGGCAAAAATAAGGATATCGGCATGTTCAGGATGACCTTTGCTTTCTGCATCGGCAAAACATTCTTCGACAGCCTGTACCACTGCACGCGGCAGGTTTTCTTCAAAATCGTCAAATTCATCATCATCACTGCCGACAATGCTGAGCTCGGAAATAGGCCGATAACGCACTTCGACAGGATAACTACGCCCTTCCACTTCAAAAATCGGCGCATTATTAAAATACTGGCTAAAACGGTTTACATCGAGGGTTGCCGAAGTCACGATGACCTTTAAATCGGGACGCTTAGGCAATAGCTGCTTGAGGTAGCCCATGATAAAGTCAATATTGAGTGAACGTTCGTGCGCCTCATCAATAATAATGGTGTCGTATTTTGACAGAAACCGGTCATTGGTCAGTTCAGCCAGCAAGATACCATCGGTCATCAAACGAACAATTGAATCTTGTGAGCCCTGCTCATTGAAACGGACTTTAAAACCAATCGATTCACCCAGCTTCTCACCTACTTCTTCGGCAATACGCTGCGAAACACTCCGTGCAGCCAGACGACGTGGCTGGGTATGACCAATCATGCCGGTCAAGCCGCGACCGGCCAGCATGGCAATCTGGGGTAACTGGGTGGTTTTACCAGAACCGGTTTCACCCGCCACAATAATCACCTGATGCTTTTGAATCGCTTCAATCAAACGATCTGCGTACTGGGTGACCGGTAAATCCTGATTAAGTTTAATCTTTGGAATACGAGCAAGACGCTGCCTGACTTTATGGTTGGACTGTTCAAACAGTTTTTCGATGTCTGCCGGCTGTGTTTTTTTATCTTTGCGCAGTCGATTTAAACGGTGACGGTCACGTGCCATAACCAATTGATCTACATTTAAATGACTCTGCACTGAACAGCTTTCCTGAAAAATAAACTAATCGGTTATTTTACGCCTTAAAGCCTTGCTATGCAAAGAAACTGCATCAAACTCCTGCCAATATTGACACAGTCCCTCTCATACAACTCAAGATTTGGGGGGCTGTTCAACGCGTTTTTTAGCAAATACCTGATCTCTTTTTAAAGAGCCTGATCAACGATTGCACCCAATCAGTCCGGTTGTTATCTGCATTTGTTTCTCAAAGCGCCTGCTGATGATTTGCTATCTACATATTGAAATGGCATCTCATGAAACTGTTTAGCTACAGCATGCGTCCTGTCAATCACAAGCAAACGGCAAGTCTGTGCCAGTGATGAAGCTTCGCATGGCAATTTTAAAATCTGCCCCAGACTTGAAGAAAATTTAATCGTATATCTTGGTTTTTTATATATTTTTAGAATTTTTCAATTTTACCCTTGAATTTTTACGGCTTAGACTTCATGTTGTTATGCACGTTAGTTTTCAGATATTTGTCATGTTTACTTCATTTTTATGTCGTCAAATAGAGCAGATATCTTTGGGTGAAAGTCGTTTTTAATTGAGTTATTCAATTTTCCGATTTTAGTCATGTAAAAATACTATTTCCCCAATAACTAAAAATTATTTATTCTAGACCTCGTAAACAAGTAAGGCGTTAGCCTCTCAATAAAACCTCAATCATGGAGACAATGATGAGCTTAATTAATACTGAAGTTAAACCATTTAAAGCAACTGCGTACCACAACGGTCAATTTATTGACGTATCAGAAGCAGATCTTAAAGGTAAATGGTCTGTTGTATTCTTCTACCCAGCTGACTTTACTTTCGTATGTCCAACTGAGTTAGGCGATCTTGCTGACAACTATGCTGAATTCCAAAAATTAGGCGTTGAAATCTACGGCGTGTCTACTGACACTCACTTCACGCACAAAGCTTGGCACGACACTTCAGACGTAATTGGTAAAATCCAGTACCCATTGATCGGCGATCCAACCTGGACACTTTCTAAAAACTTCGACGTATTAATCGAAGCTGCTGGTCTTGCTGACCGTGGTACTTTCGTAATCGATCCAGAAGGCAAAATCCAGATCGTTGAAATCAACGCTGGTGGCATCGGCCGTGACGCATCTGAACTTCTTCGTAAAGTAAAAGCTGCTCAATACGTACATGCTCACCCAGGCGAAGTTTGCCCAGCTAAATGGAAAGAAGGTGAAGCAACACTTGCTCCATCTATCGACCTAGTTGGTAAAATCTAATTATCCAGATTAGATCAAGTCATCCGGAACCACCCTTTTCAGGGTGGTTTCTTTTTGCCTGCAGGCACAGGTGCAATCCGTCCTTCCCCGCCTAAATAGCTATAGCTAATTTTTTACAATTCTTATACTTATAAATTTATAGCCAGCTTCATTTATCAATTGTCAGCCTGTCCAAGTTGGAGTAGTGTCAAAGAAACAAGGATAAGAGTTGTTCAATATGTACTAAAAGATCAAATCAAGATGGGGACAAAAAACTATGCAAAAACCTGTTGTTGTAACTTCGTGGAAATATGATGTTTCTTCACGCTATTTAAAGATTTTCTATAGCAACGGCTCAGGCGAGCTTTATCATCCTGTTCCAGAATTTATCTATAATAATTTACTGCGCACCCATGATAAAACGGCCTTTGTTCACAAGTATCTTGAGTTTGACTTACATTTTAAACGACTCTGCATTTCGGCATAACCCATAAAAAAATCAGCCTGCTCAGGCTGATTTTGTGATTTCGCCGGCCGGTTCAGGCCACAGCATCGTGATCACCATATTTTTCTAACATCTTTTTTCTGGCCGCAGGATAAATATTAATTTTATCCAGCTTACCTTGATAATGGCTTACGACCCGATCATCCATAATCTTTGACCACCATGCCGGAACAAAGGCTGGTAAAATCATGGCACCATACCCTGCAGGTAACTGCGGCGCATTTTCAAAGTGGCGTAAGGTCTGAAAGCTTCGGGTCGGATTGGCATGATGATCGGAGTGACGTTGTAACTGGTACAGGAACAAGTTGGTCACCACATTATTATTGTTCCAGCTATGCTCAGGCAAAGTCCGTTCATATTGGCCATTGGGCTTTTTCTCACGCTGCAAGCCATAATGCTCAATATAATTGACCGATTCAAACAAGGTCACCGCATAGGCTGCCTGCGTGACCTGAAATGGTACCGAACGCCTGCCAAAAGTGCTTAACATCGCCGCATGATACAGAGCTGACATGGCCCAACCATGAATCAACTCATTTTCCTTACACCAGAACGATAATTGTTTTCGTTGCAAACGTTTATTTTCAATTTCAATCGCCGATTTAAAACTGCCTATCACCGTCCGCGGTAAAAACCTCCAGAAGCTTTCACCAAACTGTGATGATGCAGGATCTTCTGGTGTAGCAACACGACGGTGATGACCGTAAGGATGCTCAATACGAAAATGATTATAACCCGATGGTGCCAGAGCCAGATGCGACAGATAATGTTCCAGTCGGCCGGTTTTGTGACACAGTTCATGTGCGGTATTAATCGCAATACCATTGACCATGCCAACCAGGGTACCCAATAACACCTGATCAGTAACTGATGTATCGTTACGGCTGGCAAGATAAGCCCCATACAGATTTGCTGCATACTGCAATGGAATATACAGTTTTACGATTCGCGCATAGTATGGATCGGCTTCAAGCGCAGCAATAGCCTCTACTGGAGGATTTTCGCTATCCTCCCCAACAAATTTATCCAGTGCTGGAATCACACCATGTAAAAATATGGGGCCAAATGAAGCAAAAAGTTTCCGGGTTTTCTTCGGGCCAAACTGGTAACCAGCCAAACCACTCATGGCAATTACAGGAACAGCCAGTCCCAATAGCCATAAATGACGTTTTTTATCTTTAAATGTTGTTGTAGCCTGCTCGACATGCAGTTGAGTATGCATATTCATTACAATCTCCTCAATCAAATCCATCCTGTTTCGCTTGAAGTGATTGTGTAATTTTACAGCAGCCATATATTATCATTTTAAGACTTGCTAATATCATTTTAAGACTTTACTGAGTTTTTCTTGTGCAGAAGCAGCAGATTCCGGTGATTCCATCACGTTATTATTTACGGCTGATCGAAATTTTAATCGCTACGCATCAATACGATAATCATGTGTTGATCGCCTTGCAGCAGCAACTGGAAAGCACAGAACTGCTGTCCATTCAACAGATTGAGCAATTTATTGATATGGCTTTAAGCCTGCCCAATACCCGGGATCTGGCCTTTGTACTAGGAAAAAACCTTAAACTTAGCTCGCATAGTCTGGTGGGTTATGCCCTGATGACCAGCCCGAATCTGGAACACGCGCTCAGACTTATTGCGCAGTACTTTAGACTGATTATGCCAAGTTTTAAGCTCAGTATTCAGTTACCAGCTCACCAGCAAAAGGTTGAGCTGTTATTTGAACCGGTCTTGCAAATGAATAAATCATGTCTGGCCTTTCATATCGAAGCCATTGCCGTGGCCTTTTACTACAGTTTGCTCGAACTGGCAGGCCAGCAGTTACAACGTTATCAGATCTATTTAAGTATTCCCGAACCGGCTTATCAGGAACGTTATCTCTCCTTAGTCAAAGCCAGTTTCCAGTTTAATTATCACTGGCTTTCGGGTATACGGGTCGTGATTGACCAGCAACAGCTGGCACTGCCCTTACCTTTGGCAGACGCACATAGCTTAAAAGTGGTTGAGCAACGTTGTCAGGAACAAATTCAGAAAATCTACCATCAAGGCGAAATAGTGGAATGGATCAGTATGATGCTCAGACAAGCCAATCAGGTACCCACCTTAACTGAATGTGCCAAAGTCCTGAACCTTTCTACAAAAACCCTGCAACGTTATTTGCAGCAACACGGTGTAGAGTTTCAGGGATTAAAACAGCAGATCAGCACAGAACGTGCCATTGATTTATTAGAGCATTCTACCCTGACCATTACAGCAATTGCTTATGAGCTGGGTTATTCTAACCCGGCCAATTTTACCCGGGCCTTTAACAAGATGATGGGTTGTAGTCCGCAAGCATATCGCTTAAAACATCAGAATCAAATCAATTCATTTCAAAACGACCATACATAAGCCCGCGCCAACTGGCAAAATCGTACTCATGTAATCATCATCATTCTTTATCAATTCTAAAAAGGATTTCACTTCGGCAGCATGAGAAATCACATTATCAATCATCAAGGTGCTGCCAGCATTTTGTAATAAACGCTTTAAATCGTCCCAGTAACTCACATAATCAACACGCTCTGCATCCAGTAAAATAAAATCAAACACTTGAGTGGTTTGGGCCAGAAAATCTACTGCATCCCCCACCCAGAAGTCAACCTGCTGCTCAAGTCCAAACTCTTGCGCATATTTGTGTGCCTGGGCACTACGTAAGCGATCAATTTCTAGCGTTTGAACTTTTCCGCCTACCGACTGGGCAGCCTCAGCCAGCCACAAAGTTGAATAACCAGTCGAGGTTCCTATTTCCAGAATACGTTTTGCTTGCTGGGAGCGAATCAGCATCGCCAATAACTTGGCCGACTCGACCTCAATATTACGATAGCGGCTCAGACGATCAGACTGTTGCGCATCATGCTGTTTAAACTGGTCATATAAATCAGAAATACGCTGTAAAAACACATTACTGGTCATATATTCCGTCCTCCAAAGGCCAAGTCAGCAAAGGATTGATGTTATGTGATCGCCTGAATCAATTTAAAACGGGGCTGGATTTGACCATCAGGCAGTTCAACCGTTTCAGTAAACATGCTCAATGGCCGCACCCACATCGAATAATCACCATATAGACACTGATATACGACCAGCTCTTCTTCGGTCTCACTGTGTCGGGCAACATGAAAGACCTGATACAGTTGTCCTTTATAATGCTGATAGATGCCGCGCTGTAATGCCATATTGCTTACCTTTTCTTTATGCCATGCAATGATTGCAGTTATATAACAACTATGATTGTACTGATTTTTTTATCGAAAGATATATTTCAAAATTCAACTAATCGATTAAAAATTCAAAAAACCGATCAAACTCATAAAAACATACTGTTTTACCTATTTATGATTTTTGCGTAGTATAGCCTTATTGAATGAATTGACCGATTTAAAAGTCTTAGGGTTTGGAGAAATACATGTTAGATCAAAATATTAAAACTCAATTAAAAGCTTATTTAGAACGTTTAGAAAGCCCGATCGAACTGGTTGCTGCTTTAGATGACTCAGACAAAGCAGAGAAAATCAAAGAACTGGTGACTGAAATCGCGGAACTTTCTGATCAGGTTACGGCGCGTTTTGACGGTTCAAACGCTCGCCGCCCTAGCTTTGGTGTGGCTAAAGCAGGCGAACAACCGCGTGTGTTCTTTGCCGGCTTGCCCATGGGCCATGAGTTTACTTCCTTGATTCTGGCATTGCTGCAAGTATCGGGTTACGCACCAAAAGTCTCTGATGAAGTCTTGGCCCAGATCAAAGGCCTTAACTTGACTGCCAACTTTGATGTGTTTGTATCACTGAGCTGCCACAACTGTCCAGATGTAGTGCAGGCACTTAACCTGATTGCGATCAACAACCCAAATACTACGGCGACCATGATTGATGGTGCTTTCTTCCAGGATGAAGTGGAAGAGCGCAAGATTCTGGCAGTACCGATGGTATTTCAGGACAACCAGCATATTGGTCAGGGTCGTATGACACTGGAAGAAATCGTGGCCAAGCTCGATACCAACTCTGCCGAGAAAGATGCAGCGGCTATCAATGCCAAAGATGCATTTGATGTGTTGGTGATTGGTGGTGGGCCTGCCGGTGGTACTGCGGCAATCTATGCTGCGCGTAAAGGCATCAAGACCGGTATCGTGGCTGAACGCTTCGGTGGTCAGGTGATGGATACCATGGACATTGAAAACTTTACTACTGTACAAAAAACCGTAGGTCCGAAGTTTGCGCAGGATATGGAAGCGCATGTCCGTGAATACGGTGTGGATATCATGAATCTGCAACGTGTCAGCAAGATCACAGGCGCAGATCAGACCGCCAACGGTCTGGTTGAGGTTGAACTGGAAAATGGCGCCAAGCTTGAATCGAAAACCATCATTCTTTCTACCGGTGCACGCTGGAGAGAGATGAATGTACCGGGTGAAGCCGAATACCGTACCCGTGGTGTGGCTTACTGCCCGCACTGTGATGGCCCGTTGTTCAAAGGCAAACGTGTTGCGGTAATTGGTGGTGGTAACTCGGGTGTAGAAGCGGCGATTGACCTTGCAGGTATTGTTGAGCATGTCACACTGGTTGAATTTGACACCAAACTTCGTGCTGACCAGGTGTTGCAAGACAAGTTAAACAGCTTGCCAAATACCACGGTGATCATGAATGCCTTGAGTACTGAAGTGGTTGGTGATGGTTCACAAGTAACGGCATTGAAGTACAAAGACCGTGCCACTGATGTTGAACATACGGTAGAGCTTGCAGGGATCTTTGTCCAGATCGGGTTATTGCCAAATACCGAATTCCTGAAAAACAGTGCAGTTGAGTTAAGCAACCGTGGCGAGATCGTGATCAACGACCGTAACGAAACCAGTGTTAAAGGTGTCTTTGCTGCCGGTGACTGTACGACCGTACCATACAAGCAGATCATCATTGCCACAGGTGAAGGTGCCAAAGCATCCCTGTCTGCCTTTGATTATATGATCCGTTCAGGCAGCTAAACTGAGCTAGATACAGGACACGCACTTATATTGAGCAATGTAAGTGCGTGTTTTTACAAATTTTCAACTTTATTCTTACTACAGTTTATGTTTATATTTTTGCTATCCATTCCTATTGGATGCCACAAAGAAAAGGAAATAGACAATGAATAAATTACTTGTTGCATTAGGTCTTGCTGCTACTGTTGCGCTTGTAGGCTGTAATAAAGATAAAGCACCTGAAACAGGCGCGACCACGGGTGAACATTTAGAACACGCAGCTGATCAGGCTGGTGCAGATATCAAAAACGCAACTGAAGCGGCAACTAGCGATGTTGCAACTGCGGTAGATACAGCAGGCGATCAGATTGATGCTGCGGCTGATCACACTGCAACGGCAACTGCTGAAGCTGCTGCAAAAACAGAAGCTGCTGCACGTGATGCGACAGCTAAAGTTGCGGGTGCAGTAGAATCTGGCGCTGCTGACGTGAAACAAAAAGCTCAACAATAATCGAGCTCAAATAAAAAAGCCTCTGTTCGCAGAGGCTTTTTATTGGGTGTGATCTTAGCTCAACAAGCCTTCATCACGCATTGCAATTTGTACCGATTGACGCTCTGCAATTTTATTACGCAGCGCAACAATATTTGTATAAGGTGTTAAATCATGCTCAATATGGTTCGACCAGTTGGTCAGCACAAATAAATAGGCATCGGCCGGGCCAAAGTTGTCATCGACCAGATAATCACAGTCCGATTCTGCCAGATAGTTATCAATATATTTCAGTAAGCGGTCAACCTCGGCATAGGCCTTGGTTTTTTCAGCATCGCTGAGTGTACCGGTAAAGAAAACGGCATAGGCATCATGTAATTCGGAGTTTAAATATCCTAACCACTCCAGTACTTTTGCTCTCCCCATCCCTGATGGTGGAATCAAATCCTGTTTTGGATCATGTTGTGCCAGAAACGGTAAAATCGCAACATTCTCGGTTAAAATCAATCCCGGATTAATTTCCAGAGCCGGTACATACCCCTTCGGATTAATCTCGTAATAATCTGCACCTTTTGAGGTTTTATGTGTTTTTAGATCAACTCGTTCTAAATCAAAATCTACGTTTATTTCATTTAAAATAATATGGGCGGCCAATGAGCATGCACCCGGTGAATAATACAACTTCATAATTGATCCTTGTTATCTAACAACTTATGCCCTAGAACATTCCTACGAAACTCGAGAACAGCAATACCTGAAATTTATAATCGCTTTCATGCTAAGAACATCTACACCACTACTATTAATGAATTTTTTTCTGCCTTGCAAGTTATATTCCGTGACGATTGATTAATTTATGAAAAAACTTATCAGTCCACGTCACGGAAAGATCATTACGCTCTGCCAAAAAGTTTAGCCAACCACTCAAATAACGAATTTAATAATTCCGTAACGATGCTTTTCGGATGACCCGCTTCGAGTTGAGAATCGGCGGTTTTCATATCCAGATCAACAATCACCGGATCATGATCTGAAGAACGGTAGGCATCGGCTGCGAAAAACAAGGCCTTTTGCTCATCGGTTTTATATTCTTCGTTATAGTCCAGCACGGTTGGCTCATCGGCATTGATATGCCAGGCAAAGGCTTTCACCACACGCTTATACAGGCCGGCATCGGCGATGGCATGATCAAGGTTACCTGCTCCGCCGTAGCCCTCTGCATTACTCGATACGCCAAAGACATAGCTATAGGCCTTGGTGCCCTCACCAATCTTGCTGTCATTTAGCAGAATTTTGTAGCTGGCTTTTTCAAAGCTCAGGATCGGATCTTCTTTGGCATAGCTGTTCATATCACCCAATAACAAGATATTCGGAGTTTTGACCTGAGTTGGATTCTTGGCAATCCATTGCGTGAGTTGTTCAACCGCTTTCACGCGAGTTGGGTTCCAGCAACCTTGTCCATCTTTCTGATCAGCATCAAGCGAATTTTCATCGACACCTTTACACCCTTTCGATTTAAGGTGATTAGGAATGACCGTAAAGATCTGTCCACCTTGTACAGGCTTGAAGGATTGTGCAATCGTTGTACGGTTTTTATCGCCCAGATCCAATACCGCAGCTTTATTGACCGGTTGCACACGTTTGCTGTTATAGATAATCGCCACTGCAATCACATCGGTACCTAACTGGTTCAGGCCTTCTGGAATGACATATTTCCAGTCTGGGCCTAGCGCCTTGGTCAAATTGGCAATCGCACTGTCACTGCCATAGCCATTATTGGCAATCTCCATCAGGCCATATACATCAGCATCGATTGATTTTAATGCACTTACGATTTTGGCATGCTGTTTGTCAAACTCGGTCTGGCTGTTAGCGCCACGTTCGGTTGGGAAACCAGTCTTGCCATTGTCATAGTTAAGGACATTAAATGCGGCAACACGAACATGTTTGCTTTGCTTAACCGCAACAGTTGACCGTGGATTGGTGGTGGTTACCACTTCCGGTAAGTTTGCCCCGGCAACCGGTTGTACACGCCAGGCATTAAAACGGTATTCTAAAATGCCTTGTGCATTTTTGATCTGGTTACCAGAGCGCAGTGTATTTAGGGCACTAAAATTTTGAGGTAACCACGGCGCACGGTTTTGATTGTTATAACCATCATCAAAGATAATCCTGGAAAGCAGGTTTTGCTGTGCCAAGGCTTTAGCTTCGATTGACCGTGCCGGATACAGGTTAGTCGGAATAAACAGGCGACCAAGGCTCAAGGACAGCTCCCCATAACGACCATAGTTATAGTTTTCGCTGACCGTCAGTGTTTGCGGCAATTTGACCAGCATACCCTGATAACGTTTCGGTGAGTTCCCCCCTGTATCAGTCAAACTGCTAAAGGGTAAATTCAAATCCAGTGGTTGAATCAGCGATGCCATGTTCTGGTTACAGGTCTTGATATCCTGCTGCAACTGATCCATTTGCAGCTGGTTTTGATAACTGGTTAAACGACCACGCAGGATCACTTCATCACCAACTTCACCGCCCTTGACTGCACTGCTTGCAGGAATATACACAAAGATGGCATTGCTGACATTTGGCGTAGCTTTGCTATCGGGCGTTTGTACATAGAAACCCGAAAAACCATTGTTATAGCGATAGTCCGCGGTGATCACCCCACGAATGGTATAGTCCTGATTCTGGGTCGAGTCGGCCAAAGCCGCGATTGGGGTATCATGGCTGCTACAGCTGATCTGTTCATTAACAGGCGGTATTGTGCTTGAACCGGTTAAGTTCGAAAAGTCATTCCGGTCCGTCCAGGCTTGCCAGGATTGATCCAGATCGAACGGACTGGTTGGGTCAACACTCACCACAGGGTTATCTGTCTGAATGCGTTTAAAGCTATTGCCCATACTGAAAACAGTTGTACCCCAACCCGCAGCTGGACGTTCACCAATACGACCAAAACGATCTACAGGTGTCCCACGATGCAATAACACCACCGCATCATCGCCATTAAAGGACAGACCAGCAACCTGATTGACCTTATTGCCTAATTGGGCTTGTAATTCTGAACGGCCGATCAAAAATTTCTGTTTGCTGGCTAAACTGCCTTTTAAGGGAAATGCTGCGGTTTTAACGGTGCCACCATTATTAAACTGCTGGATTTCATAGTCTGCCAGATTGACCGTTGTGGCATCGGGGTTATAAATTTCCAGTCCCTTTTTATTGCTGCTGCCATCGACATACTGGCTAAACATCAGTTGTGCATGTGCAACAGAAAAGATTGAAGATGCACCCAAAAGGCTTAAACAAATGGCGATCGAATGGTATTTAAAATGATTCATGTTTTTTACTGTGCGTTTAAATTGCCATTAGGCTATGCAAGTTCTGTGACAGCACCATGAAGATTTTTTGACAAGTTTTCATCATTTATAAAAATAAATGCCTAAATAAAATCACTTAAAAGTTTGACTTGTCCACCTGAGCACTTAAAATACGGCATTTCTATCTTTATATCTCCAGAATCATGTCAAACGATCAGTTAGAAACGCAAATTACGGAACTCGACAATTTGCCTGAGCACCGTGAAATTGTGACGTTTATGCGTCGTTCAGCTCCGCTCAATACTTCACAACGTACTGCTTTAGAAGATTATCGTGATTTAATTTTGGAATATCCGGTTGGTGACTTACGCCAGCATTTTGAACATCCTGAACGCCCATTAACCGTTGAAATCGGTTTTGGTATGGGGCGCTCTCTGGTGTTAATGGCAAAGGCCAACCCTGAACGTAACTTTGTCGGTATCGAAGTGCATGTACCCGGCATTGCACAATGTGTCTATGAAGCAGGTATGGCAGGCTTAAAGAACCTGTTTGTACTGGATGCCGATGCCATTCAGGTACTACGTGAAATGCCAGACAACAGCATTAACTGTGTACAGCTTTATTTCCCTGATCCATGGCAGAAGAAACGCCACTTTAAACGCCGTTTCGTGATTCATGAGCGTATGCAACTGGTGGAACAGAAGCTTGAGCTGGGTGGTACCTTCCATGCAGCAACCGACTGGGAGCCGTATGCCGAATGGATGCTTGATATTCTGGATAACCGCCCTGACCTTGAAAACCTTGCCGGTAAAGGCAATAGCTACCCTCGCCCAGACTGGCGTCCAGTCACCAAATTCGAGCGTCGCGGACTTGAATCTGGTCATAAGATTAATGACTTTATCTTTAAGAAAATTAAGTAAGCCCAATTAGCTTAAAAAGCCACTAACAATGTGTTAAGTGGCTTTTTTATTGCATAAGTATTGATATGGCTTGGCTATGGCGAGTCATGCTCTAACTGTTTTAACACCTCACCAGACGCTTCAACGCCATTTTCATAGGCTTTTTTAAACCAGTATCTGGCTTTTTCAAGGTCATGATATTCATTTGCATAGATATAACCTAGATTATGCTGAGCCAAAGGGAAATTCTGCTCGGCTGCACTTTCATATAGTTTTAAAGCCCTCTCTTCATTCTTGGGCACCAGTAAACCATCAGAATACATATTTGCCAGATTATATTGTGCTTCAGGCAGATTTTGTTGTGCAGCCTTTTCATATAAATCCATGGCTAGACCAATATCTTTTTTCACGCCTCTTCCTGAAGAATAAGCATTTGCCAGATTATATTGAGCCTTAGCATAGCCTTGATCTGCAGATAACCGATAAAAAGCTAAAGCTTTGTTCCGGTCTTTTTGCACATAATGGCCCAGGTCATACATAATGCCCAAATTATATTGCGCTTCCGGGAAATTTTTCTGTGCCGCTTGCTCATACCAGTAAAAGGCTTTTTCTTCATTTTTCTCGGTTCCGATTCCCTTAAAATACATACCAGCCAAATCATTTTGAGCAATCGCAGAGCCTAATTGGGCAGATTTTTCAAACAAGTTCTTTGCTTTGACATAATCTTGAGCAACGCCCTTGCCCAAGAAGTATCTTCCTCCTTGCTGATAGAGTAACTCTGCCGCCTTCTGATCCCTTTTATCGCGGGTTGCTTCTGAACAGGCACTGAATTGAAAAATAGTCAAAACAAGCAAAATAACAATCAACTTTTCTTTCATTTCAATATTAATACCTTGCGTAAAGCTGATGAGTAAAAACCAGATTTTTATATCTATAAAAAGACAATTTTAGCATTAAACATTAGACTGCAAATTTAACTTCTACCACAGCATAATCAAAAATGAGCAATGTTATATATTTCTGTCAAATAAAATTGTGATTATTTAAAAGTATTGAATTGATTTTCAATAATGACTAACACAAATTAGCTTCCCTATTTTAATTGAATTGATTAGCATTTCATCTAATTAAATTTAAGCAATTGATTTTTTATAATGAAAAAGCAGAAGTTATTCTTTATCTTATGCGCAAGCATTACTTTAAATGCTTGTGCCAAAGCACCTGAAACGAATCAAAAGGTTGTAAAGGCCTCACCAGAACTGCAACAAAAAATTCAAAAACTGGTGGAAAAAACCAAAAAGAATATGATCTTTGTTGAAGGTGGTAGCTACCTGATGGGTGATTTCGGACTAGTCACTCCTGAACTCGAAAAAACCGTACCTGACAGCATGGCGATCAAGAATCCAAAAGGCAATACAGAAAAACCTGATCACCTGCCTTTCTCACCGGGAAATGACAATAAGACTCTGCATAAAGTGACACTGAGCAGCTTTAATATGAGTGCCTATAAAACTACATTAGAAGACTTTAATATTTTTACCGAGGCAACCGGACAACCCAAGAGCTATTACAATGAACTCTTTACTCCAGAAATCGCCCATGAAATTGCAACAGGAATGGATTGGCAACAGGCTAAAGATTATTGCCAGTGGCTGGGACAACAAGTAGGAACGCCTATGGACCTACCGACTGAAGCGCAATGGGAATATGTTGCACGAAATAAAGGCCAATATACTGTCTTTGCAACCGATACAGGCAAAGTAGAGCCAGAAAAAAATCTTTGGTCAAAAAAACAGTATGTCGCATATAAAAATAAGACTAATAGCATGGATACTATTGGAAATATCCCCGTCTTAGGACAAACTCCCCCGAATCCATTAGGCTTTTATGATCTAGTCACCAATAATTATGAATGGATGAATGACTGGTACGATAAAGATTATTACAAACACTCCCCCGTTGTTAATCCCAAAGGGCCCAAAACTGGAACTGAAAAGGTATTGCGTAGCTCCCCAGCAATGAGTGCGGATGATTTGATGATGGCAGGTGGTCTTAATATAGAAAGAGCCCATGCCCGACCAAAATCAAATGAAGAAAATAAAATGACTTATCATTTATATGGGGTACGTTGCGTCGCCAATCTTCCACATTCTTTTTAAGTCAGCATTCAATTTTAGGTTTTAAAAAATGATTAAACCCACCCTTATAGCTATTATATTTTCTAGTATAGCCTTAACTGCATGTGCAAAACCCGCCTCAGATTCTAGCCTAAAGACACAAGTACCAATTGACTAGAAAAACCTGTCTGCCGAACAACAAAAGCAATTACAGCAACTATTGGAAAAAACTAAAAAGAATCTCATTTTCGTCAAGGGTGGAACTTTTATGATGGGTGACTTTGGCCCTGAACATAGTATTGACCAACTTCCTTACGATGGTAAAGGTGACAGCAAGCCCTTGCATAAAGTCACTTTAGATGACTTTCAATTAAGTGCTACCAAAGCCACTTATGCTGATTTTGATATCTATACTGATGTCACAGGTCAAAAGAAGGTTGGAACGTTCGATGAATTTTCAATTCAAGAACGTGTTCCTACAGCCGCTGCAGGAATTAATTGGCAACAGGCACGCGATTACTGCCAATGGCTTGGTCAACAACTTAATTTAAAAATGGATTTGCCTACAGAAGCACAGTGGGAATATGCTGCCCGTAATCGTGGCCAGTATGTTTTATATGCAACTGATAACGGCAAAATGGATATCGGCCGTAATATCTGGAGTTTTGAACAAAGAAAAGCAATTAATAAAAAATTTAAATCACTGAAAGATATTCCTGTTTTACAACAATATCCTGCTAGCCCGTTAGGTTTTTATGACATGATCACCGATAATTATGAATGGATGCTGGACTGGTATGATCCGGAATATTACAGCAAGTCCCCTGAGAAAAATCCACAAGGCCCTGCAACAGGTACATTAAAAGTTGTACGGAGTTCTGCGCCTGATGATGGCCAGAATATGTATATGGGAGGGAAAGGCTTAACCATGCAACGTCATTCGATACATCCTGTGGAAGATCCAATACGTGCAAAAGACCCAAGAATTAAAAAATATAATATTGATCTAAACCAAAACAATTCAGTACGTTGCGCAGCTCACCCTTAATTTGTATACTTTCTAAGGTGTACCTTAGTGCCTTAAACATGGTATACCTTACATCACTCATTAACTTTTTTCTTATCAAAATAATCTTCTGGATAAGGATCTTGACCTTTTAAATTTTTTCTATAATCCATAACACTAATGTTGATTCCATCATTAATTAAATAATCATTGTAAAAATCCTGCTCTTTAGGATCATCAAAACCTAGTTTTTCAAATATCTGCTCTGACAATGTTCCAAAATTCTCATAGGATTTTCTATAACCAAAGTAATTAACAAAACCAGAAATTGCTATAGAAACAAATAAAGAAATTCCCACTATCTCTAGTAAGTATAAAATGGTGTTCATAGAGTAGGAAAAATTAAAAACAAAATAGAATAAAATAAAAATAAAGAGAAAACCCCATGACAACAATGTAAAATAGTAAGTCTGCATAATAATGGCTTTATAGCCCATTTTTATTGAACGGCCCATTTCATAGATCATATAAAGTAAACCAGATTTAGGATCAAGAATGGCATAGACCTGATAACGCCCATCTACAGGCTTGTCATTAATTACAGCGATCAGTTCATCATTTTCTTTGAAACGTGCGGTCGTAAATTGCCCCAGTAAAGAATGTCCTTCTATTTCCCCTGTAAACGTGATGCCATCTTTAGCTTTACCTGCCAGCACCAAAATAGGAGCACTGGTAAGCAACGAACTACTTTCAGCCAGTACACCTACAAAAGCAGTTCCAGCAGCAATTCCACCTACATTTTGGTTTACGGGTATTTTGGATTTGGCTTTTTCTAAAGAATGGATTGGGCCTTCTACCAGTTTTAGATTTAATTGTAGACCAGTCATGATTCATTAACTTTTTTCTTATCAAAATAATCTTCTGGATAAGGATCTTGACCTTTTAAATTTTTTCTATAATCCATAACACTGATGTTGATTCCATCATTAATTAAATAATCATTGTAAAAATCCTGCTCTTTAGGATCATCAAAGCCTAGTTTTTCAAATATTTGCTCTGATAATGTTCCAAAATTCTCATAGGATTTTCTATAACCAAAATAATTTACAAAAGCCATCAATGGAATACAGATAAAAATACTTATAAGTATCCACATTATTAAATATAGAAAAGAGTCCCAAGAATAATTAAAATCAAAAATGTAAAAAAGTAAAAGCATTATTGACATCCCACCCCAACAAATTAAAGTGAAATAATAGGTTTGCATAATAATCGCTTTATAGCCCTTCTTTACTGAACGACCCATTTCATAGATCATATAAAGCAAACCAGATTTAGGATCAAGAATGGCATAGACCTGATAACGTCCATCTACAGGCTTGTCATTAATTATAGCGATCAGTTCATCATTTTCGTTAAAACGAGCCGTTGTAAATTGCCCCAGTAAAGAATATCCTTCTATTTCCCCCGTAAACGTGATGCCATCTTTAGCTTTACCTGCCATCACTAGTATAGGAGCACTGGTAAGTAACGAACTACTTTCAGCCAGTACACCAGCAAAAGCGGTACCAGTTGCAATTCCTCCCACATTTTGATTTACGGGTATTTTGGATTTGGCTTTTTCTAAAGAATGGATTGGGCCTTCTACCAGTTTTAGATTTAATTGTAGACCAGTCATGATTCATTAACTTTTTTCTTATCAAAATAATCTTCTGGATATGGGTCTGGGCCTTTTAAGTTTTTTCTATATTCCATGACACTAATATGAATGCCATCTTTGACGATACAATCATTGTAAAAATCCTGTTCAATTATTTTAAAACCTAAGACTTTAAAAATTTTCTCAGATAATACTCCCATTTTCTTTGATACTCGGCCGAAAACAAGATAAGAAAAAGAGAGGGAAAATAAAAAACTTATAATAAAGCTGAAAAATAAATATTTAATAATATCATTAAAAGAAATATCTACACTATCTCCATAATAAAGTTTTGAACCTAATATTAAAATAGATATAAATGAAAAACATACTAGTCCTAAAAATAATGCTACCTTATTGTTATAGTTATAAGCTTTTTTCAACGACCGTCCCAATTCATACATCATATAAAGTAACCCAGTTTTAGGATCAAGTACAGCATAAGTTAAATGTCTTCCTTGCTCTTTTTCCCTACTAATCACCCAAACCAGTTCATCGCCGTTCTTAAATTGTACTGTTGTAAATTGACCAATCAAACGATAATCACCGACTTCACAAGTAAAGGATTTAGCATCTTCTCCACTTGCTGCCATTAGCAAAATTGGTGCATTAGTTGCTGCGCTACTACTTGCAGTTAAGGTTCCAAGTATTACACTACCAGCAGCTTGTGATTTAATATTCTTCAAAGGATAAATTTTGGAGTCCTCAACATCTAAGTTCTTTACAAATCCCTTGATCAATAACATTTCATTCATCTTAGACACTCACTACAGCTTTACTAAAAGCTTCTTCTTCATTTTCAAGAGATTCATATTTCCCAGCTTCCGTCCCAAATACTGACTTTTTACACCATTTTTGCAGCTCATCTTCCGTGTAATAATAATTTCTTAAAATAATTTCAATAATGCTAAGACCAATACCAATCCAGTTTAGCCATACAGCAGCACGCATAATACCTATAGTCAAAAAGCTTTTAATAGCTATAGACTTTTGCAATCTTATTACAATATCTCTGCCAGCTAATGCAGGAAGTCTTAATAACATCCCAATACCGACACCAACCATTAATAAAGAAATAGTAGCTTTTGCACCTAATACAATCAGTAAGAAAATATTATCTTTTCCGCCAAACTCTTTTACAAATGCTGTAATGTCGGCAATCATACTAAAGGTGGCTCCACCAATTGCAAGTCTTGCACCATATAGTCTAATTTTATTCGCTTTTTCTTGAAAACTTAAAGCATCCATACCACCACCAGCAATATCTAAAACAACCGCTGTAGTCGCTAATAAGCCTGCTGTTACCTTAAAACCGTTTTCCCAATTTCTATCCCCAGCGAAAAGACTGGCTTGCGTTCCCAAATTTATTAACTCAAATAGAGCAACAACTCCAGAAATTCTGAGCGCTACACTCACAGAAGACTTACTTAGAATTTCTTTAATCTTTTGTGTAGCCGTATTCTGCCCTGCATTTTTCCAACGTTTTTGGATTTCTGTCGCATTCAACTGACTTGCAGCATTCGTCATTTTCAAGTCAATATTATAAAGTAATGACCATTTCGGCACTTTGTCGGTTAATAAAGAACTATGAGCATAGGCAATAAAAGAAACCCTTGAAAGTTTCTTTGCAATTAAAGGACTTGCATTATATTGTAGGCTCCATTTGGCTACACTGCGTGTAATCTCGGAGATCCAGGGTAAAGCTCTGGCAGGATTATACCATTTCAGGTCATTAACTTTATTGTTTGGGTCGGCTAACCATTGCTCCCAAAGCTGGTCGGCACTGACAAACGCAGCAATTAAACCCTTTAAACTGGATTGAGTCTGATCCCAAGTTAAAGAAGTAATTTCAGGACTTTTTGCATTATATTGATCAATCAGACTTTTTTGATTATAGGTGACTGCCCGCATATATAGATTATCGTCAGAGATTTTATCCACCCCTAACCATTTTTCCATCAATGCCTGCCCTTCATCACAACCTGTCATGCCATCCATGACTGATAGTGCTTTTATATGAAATAAAGCACCATCCCCCTTTAGAACCGTTTGATCATAAGTATAAAATGCTTTTAGCAACTGTTTTGATTGCAACCATTTTAGATGATCGCTTGCATAGGCTTGTGCCGACTTACGTGCCTCATTCGTTAATGCTTTTACTTTGTCGTCAAAAGCATTTTTTGCGGTCCAATCAATTTTTGTCGAATATTTGGTTTCCCAATCCAATTTCGCTTGTGCTTTAGATTGACTAATAATCTTATCTCTGACCTGCTTTTGTCCCGCAGCATATTTTTTATTGTACTGCTGTAAAAACTTTTCTTTTTCTTGCGGCGAAGCTCGATCCCAAATTTCATTAACTTTGCTTTGGTAGTCTCTTTGATCCATCGATCCAAAGAGAGGGATTTTACCTTGCGCAAATATTAATTTAGCACTCAAATCTGCCTGTAGGGTATTCGTGCTTAAACCTTGATTAATCAGTTTATTTTCAATAATAATTTTAATACTATCAACCAATTGAGAAGAATGTAACTTATGCTCATTGGTCGTTTTATTATCTTTCTCTGCGATATATTTTGTAAGTTTTTCAAATCTCGCATTTCGGCTTTCATTGAGTTTAAGCGTTATCCCAATTGGATCATATAACACCATACAAGCAACATTATTAGGTTCTTGAGCAAATTTTTTCAAAATTTGATCAATGCGTCCTGTACCAAAACTTTTGACATTATAAATTGAATTTTTCAGATTAGCTGTGGCCAAACAATGTGCTTGAGCAGCTCCCCCTCCTACAATAAACTTTTGCCATTTGCCTTCGGTTACAAACTTTTCGGCATTTTTTTCATATTCTTTTAGTTTTAATTTACTCATCGGATCATGGGTATGGATGAGATAAGCAATTTTAGCTTCATCTTTAGGATTGCTTTCCAGAGTAATCAGAGATGAATTAGCACTATGCCCGGCCCCTTTGCAGGCAAATTCAGGCACGCTTTTCGGTGCTTCTTTACCCACAGGAAAATATGATAAATGTCCTTTCGGTGTAACTAAATAACCAGCCCACTCTAAAGCTCCTGATGCCCGTTTTACTAAACGATAGATATACCCAGTATCAATCATTTCTACCGCATATTTAAAATGACTTAACTGAATCTCTTTTACATTTTTTCCTAATGTTGCAGGCAAAGCCGGTGCTGCGCTACCAACTACCGTATAACGTAAAGGTAAAATATTAAATCCTGTTTTACGACAGAAGTTAGAACACTCTTTTTGTGCTTGCCCTGCGCTATTATTTTGTACATTTGCAGCAGTGGACTGCTTGGCAGACTTGGCAATTTTACTTTGTTCCATTTTTTTAATGACTGCGTTTGCAACCTCAGGATCTCTCATATCCCCCACAGTCTTGGTTTTTCCAAGCTTAAAAATTTGAGCTTGCCGTTGCCTTTGCTGTTCTAGAACTTCAATATATTTCGAGTTAGCATTATCTGAAATCTTGAATTTAGCCTGTTGATTTGTTGTCATATCACACCTTATACATTTAGATCTTGCTGAATAACGGAGTACAACTCAGCATCCAGATAATCCATTGCATCTGTAAACGAAAGCTCATCCTGCACACAATGTGTATAAAGAATATCCGTAACCACAGGATGAGCCATAAAGTCTTTATGAATAATTTGTCCATACAAACCATAAGAGACGAGATCTAAATTATTTTCTAGTCCATAGAATTGATATGCATGTAATAAAGTTTTATGAATTTCTACGGGATGTAATTTTGAAATATCGACTTCTTTAAAATCATTCAATTGCTGAAAAACACTATTTGCTATTTCAACCAGATCTAATGCGATGGATTGTTCTTTATTTAAAGAACGCAGAGGTATTTTTTGAATCTGAGTCCTTTCTTCACTAGATTCGATACTATAAAATCCTGTGGGATGCAAAAAAGACCAAGCCTCAAAGCTTTCCAATAAGCTCAATAAATTTTTTTCTTCCAAAATGTCATTTAAATAAATCAGTACCCGAGGATCATACCAACGGAATAAAATTTTTCGCTCCTGATCAGACACCACGAGCTTATTTCTTATCTGATCTCTTAACTCTTCAAGCGATGCTACTTTTGTTGTACCAAAACCATGTACAAAATAGTAGTCGTTGGTAATATCTTTATTACGTAATAAATTTAGCAATAAATCATCTTTTACTTGTTCAAATACCTTTTGATCATCAATACGTATCAAAAAAAGATCAGATGTTTCCATATCCTTTTTAATGGCTAAGGGAATATAAGCAATATTTTTTTTTGCTAAAGTATTTACCAGATCATCAAAAATTGAAGGATTTAAGGTGCGATCCAATAAAAAGATAAGATGCCCATATTGACCTAAAAGTTTTAAGCACTGCTGTTCTAACTCAGCATTATGATCTTGTTCAATATCATATTGAATTGCTGTAAAGATAGATAAACTCATGACAAGTCAACCTTAGCAGAACCATTCTGGGCAGCTTGTGTCTGTTTAGCAGAACAATCTGGTAAATCAATTGCAGGGACATTCACCGATGCCCCACCCATAAATAAATGCTGCCCCGCTTTCACCTCAAACTTGCCACTCGTTACGGGAAAGATCCCTGAACCATCCAACTTGATCTGGGTACCGCCCGCAGTAATCACGATTTCTTTAGGGCTGGTAATCTCGATTCGATCTTCAGTTGAAATGATCTGAATACCTTGCTTGGCCAGTAAGTCCATGCCATCCGATTGAGCCAGTGCCTCAAACTTGCCTTTGGCCGCCACCTGCTTAATCCCATTCTGCGCGGCAAACAGGCTAGCTTTTCCACTGACATGTGCCACCAGATTTTTTTGGGTGCTTAAGTTGATACTCTCACCTGCAAACTGGTTGATCTGACCATCTGCAGATAAATGAATATCTTCATTAGTGCTCAGGCCAATACCCGCTGGTGAACTCAATAGCAGCATGGCTCTATTAAACTTGGCAATATCCGCTTCAATTTCATCAGCAAACGCTTTTAATTGATCCAATGATTCTATTTCATCAGTCTGCTGGTTCTTAGCCACTTCACTTAAAGCTTTGGCATTGCTTTGGTTGCCTTCCAGCTGCTGTTTAGCAGGCTGTGCATCCAGATGTTCGCCTTGGGCCTGATCCTGTTTATGCGTGGAAAGCAGTAAGCCTTCTCCGGCTCGTACCGCACCCCATTGATCGGTACGCAGTTCAAAACCTTCGCCCCGGTCTTCGCTTTCAGCTTTATCTTTTGGATGACTCAGTTTACCCAAGTTGAGTTGGCTGGCAGCATGACTGCTTTGCAGTTGGGCGCTGATCTGTCCGGTGGTGTCATCAAAGCGTAACTGGTTAAAGCCTTCACCCTGATATTCTTTCGTTTTAATGCCGGCCAGTTTCTTGGTGTCTGGTAGCTTGCCTGCATTGTCAAATCTGGTTGGACTGCGCTGTGCTTCATGGATGCGTCCGACCACAAATGGACGGTCAATATTGCCATCAAAGAAGTCAATCACCACAATCTCACCGATTCGTGGCAGGAAGCGTGCCCCATAACCTTCGCCTGCCCAAGGTGTCAGTACATCCACCCAGGCAGAATCGGTGTCGTTGTCATTGGCCCCTGCACCCCCATCGTGGCTATGGTCTTCACTACGGGTAAACAGGAAACGGACTTTGATACGGCCCCATTCATCCACATGGATTTCTTCGCCGCTTGGGCCAACCACTCTGGCACGTTGTGGTGAAGCGGCTGGACGGTGTTGTAACGGGTTGTATTCAGGAACCGTTTTGATATTGCGACGTTGCAGTATCAGCTGGTTGGCCTGTCGTTCGTCATTTTCTTTTATATGCCAGTTGCTTTGGGCCAGTAACTGTTTGATTTGCTGGTTCAGGTCTTTTGGCAAGTTGTTCTGGTTATAAAACTGCTTACCCGTGATCAGGAATTCTTTGTCTGCACCGCTGTGCTGGTCAATTTCAGGGTGTTCTGCCAGTTCAAACCAGTGACCGACATGGGTGTCACGCACCGTAGTATTCGCCACGAACTGCTTCGATTGCAGGTCGTGGTATTGTCCAAGATTGCGGTTGAGTTTTTCTATCTGGCCATTACCCGATGCGGTTGCACCATCTTCACCATTCAGGTCTTGCATCCATGCCGGTGAGAAATGCCAGGCCTGTTCCAGTCCCAGACTGGCATTGTCATGTTGTTCACTGTGCTGGTGGGTGCTTTGTACACTGCCTGCACCTTCTTCCTGTTCCAGGGCATCGGCCTGCCAGCGCTGTACATGCACCGCACTCGGTTGTAATGAGCGTTGTCCGACCAGACTGGTCATGCTGTCGTATTGTTCGGTGGCACTGCTGCGGTGATAACGGATCTGGCGACGTTCCAAGGCCTGATACTGGCTATTGTCATCAATCAGACGCAGTTTCTGCGGCTGAATTGCAGCACTACTTTGCGGAACGGTTCGTTCTGCTTCATCTACCAGCCAGTTGATGCCTTCGCTACGCAGCAATCGGGTCAGAAAGTCATAGTCGCTCTCATTGGACTGCATCATGAATGGTCGGACATCATAGTCCTGACTAAGGCCGCTTAAATCTAGCGTTAAGCTCGAGGCAAATAACGGGCTTTTCTGCTGCCATTCTTTAAAGACAACTTCCACCACATCGCGCGCACTCTTGTTCATAAACACGCGGCTGTTACGGCGTTGTTTCCACAGTGCAGTTGGGTCTTCGAGTGTGAGTTTATATAAGGTCAGGCTGCCGTCAGACTGACCTTGCAGGGCTTGCGTGATAATGCCCGTGACACGGGTAAGCTGGCCCTGATCGGTCACGCTATCGATTGCGGCCTGACTGCCAATAAATTGTTTGAGTGGAATGGTGGCATTGGTCGACAGGCAGATCAGCTCGGCCTTAAAGCCGCCATTCAGCTCATGCTGGCCATCTATACGTTGCAGGAAAACCTGAGAATTTAAATGTTGATTTGAAAATTGAATATGAATGGCACGTTTTTGTGCGGT
>NZ_JSUS01000057.1 GCF_000805455.1 Acinetobacter sp. A47 | reverse complement strand
GTAATCTAGATATTTATTCAAACTTATCAACCACTCAAAAATCTAACCATTTTAGCCAAATCCTTGTTTCTCAACAAGTTTTTATCTGCATCACCGCCGATGGATGTGCATTCTACAGCATTTCAGACCAGACGCAAGCACTTTTAAAAATTAAATTATCCGGTTGTTTTATTTTTAAACTTTAACTTATCTAATCTACTGATTTATATAATTTAAAATTTATCGATTATCTTAAAAATTAATTTCTCCGAAAATTAAGCCACATAAACCACTGTTATTTATAAATTTTCATCTATATTTGTTTTAATTATCAGCGAAACTCTTTTTAATTTTGATCATTTCTTTCTCACAGACACACTTTTTTTATCAATAAACAGGGTTCCAACTAAAAATTATATTGAAAAAAATATCTCCAAAAACAAAATAACGGTTTTGAAGTACTCAAAACCGTTATTTTAATTATTGCGGTACACAATTGTGGTTAAGACGTTGTGCCTCGTACCACATTCAGGAAGTAAAGATGACGTTCATACTGGTCAATAATATCCTGAATCAGATCCTCCTGGGTCCAGTCCATGACATCGTAGTTTTGACCACCTTCCCTCAAAAATACTTCGGCCTGGAAATACTGGGCTTCGTCAGCATCTCCCTGTCCCAGCATAAAACTTGGTGGAACAGTCTCATGGGCATACACCGTATAGATGAAGTTGATCTCATGATGGTGATCGACACGCAGTTGCAAGCCTTGTTCAGTATTTTGAATATCGACTTCAAGATGACGGCGTTTAAACTCTTTCTGGATACTCTCGAATGCCTTTCTCACCTGGGTATCAATATAGTGTCTGACCTCGGCTTCAGTATGCGGATAATGCATGATTAATCCCAGACGCTGCTGCCAGCTTCTTGGATTATTGATTGCCCTAGGTGTAGTACGTGCTTCCTGAATGGCTTGCATTTTTGTTACATCGATCTTCAGGGCTTTTAACAGCCCCCAACTCATCAGTAACATCACAAAGGTAAATGGCAAGGCACTCATAATGATGGAGGCCTGCAAAGCCGCCAGACCACCCACCAGAAGCAGGATAATCGCCAGTACAGCCATCAGTACCGTCCAGAATAGTCTTTGCCAGGTTGGCGAGTTTTCGGTTTTGGCCGTCAGATAATCTGTTACCAAAGCACCGGAATCAGCTGAAGTCACGAAGAACAGCATGACCAGTACGGTTGCCAGCAAACTCATGACCCCAGCCAGCGGCAAGTGATTCAGGAATTCAAACAGCGCGACAGATGAATCATTTTGTACAGCCTGCAGCAAGGTCACATTATGTTCTTGCATGATACTGAATAAGGCAGCATTGCCTAAAAAGCCCATCCAGACAATGGTAAAGCCGGTCGGAATCAGTAACACACCGACGATAAATTCACGGATGGTACGTCCACGGGATACACGTGCAATAAACATCCCGACAAATGGTGACCATGAAATCCACCACGCCCAGTACATGATCGTCCAACCGCCAATCCAGCCATTGGGCTGGTAGGCATACAGATTAAACGTCATGCTGAACAGATTGGAGAAATAGGAGCCTGCATTCTGGATTGTGGTTTGAAGCAAATAGATACTCGGTCCGGCAATAAAGATAAAGGCCAGCAATACCAGTGCCAGGATCAGGTTCAGCTCAGAAAGGCGTTTTACCCCTTTATCTAATCCTAAAAATACGGACAATGACGCCAGGATACTGACAAAGATAATCAGCCCCACCTGAATCTGGCTACTTTGTTCAATGCCAAAGAGATAATGGAGACCGGAGTTGATCTGGGTTACCCCAAAACCTAAAGAGGTAGCGACCCCAAAAACCGTACCAATGGTGGCAAATGTATCGATACCATCGCCTAAAGGCCCATAAATTTTCTTGCCTATAATCGGATACAGGGCTGAACGGGTCTTTAAAGGGAGATTATGGCGATAGGCAAAGTAAGCAAGCGCCAGCCCCACAACGGCATAAATCGCCCAGGCATGCAGCCCCCAGTGGAAGAAGGTAATACGTAAGGCTTGCTGTGCCGACTCTACACTTTCAGGATCACCACTCGGCGGACTGACATAATGCATGACCGGTTCTGCCACGCCAAAGAACATCAGACCAATCCCCATACCGGCCGTAAACAGCATGGCAAACCATGAGCCATTACTGTATTCAGGCTGGCTGTGATCAGGGCCTAATTTGATTTTACCGCTGGCGGAACAGGCAATATAAATCAGTAGAATCAAAAAGACCGCGACGGATAACACATAAAACCAGCTAAATGAATCGGTAATCCACTGTTTTAACTGCTGGGTCAAAAGTTCAAAGGAACTGGGTGCGATAATGACGATTGCGAGAAAAATCGCAATAATGATAACCGTGCTTAAAAACACGTTTGGATTCACATTCGCAAACTGCGAAGATGGCTTGGAAGGCATAATTCCCTCACGTTATTTTAATGATAATGACAGGCCACGACAGCCAAAAATAGACATTCACCGTGTGAATAAAAGCGAGCTCATGTCAGGTAAAGCTCAGGCTCTAGTATAAAAAATGTCACAAATTACGCAGTTGTAATGCTGTAACAGAATATAAAATAAAAATACAATCCATTGTTTTTAAAAAATAAACCCAAGCTCATCCGCCATCCGGACAACCTCGGGATGTGTTCATCACTGCCCAATCACACCTTGCCCGGATAACTCCGCCAGGCGCTCTGTGGAACAGTATTGCGCTAAAACCTGCCGGGTATGCTCTCCTAAGCGTGGAGGGGCGAGACGATATTGCACAGGCGTTGCCGACAGCTTTAATGGCGAGGCAATCATTTTAAACTGGCGATATTGCGGATGCGGAAGTGACACCACCATTTCCCTTGCTTGTACTTGCGGTTCCTGCAAGGCTTCCGCCACCGTATTGATCATGCCAACAGGCACTTTGACCGCATGAATCCGTTCTACCCAGTATTGGGCAGATTGCGTGAGAAAATGCTGTTCCATTAATGTGGTCAATTCACCCCGATGCGCAATCCGGTCCCGATTGAATCTAAACTCGGGCTGCTCTGCCCATTCAGCCCGGCCAATGGCCTGACACAAGGCTTTAAACTGGGCATCATTGCCACAGGCAATAATAAACTCCTTATCTTTTGCCTTAAAGGTTTGATAAGGCACAATATTAGCGTGGGCATTGCCCCAGCGTTGCGGAGCCTGACCGGTGATCAGATAATTCATGCCATGATTGGCTAGCCCGGCGACCTGAACATCCAGCAGAGACACATCAATATGCTGTCCTTTTCCGGTAGTCTGGCGTGACCAGAGTGCGGCCTGAATTGCAATGGTGGCATATAGCCCGGTCTGTAAATCGGCGACTGCAACCCCTACCTTTTGTGGGCCACCACCCGGCAGATCATCCTTCTCCCCGGTAATACTCATCAATCCGGCCATGCCCTGAATGATAAAATCATAACCCGGCTCAGACGCACGTGGTCCGGTTTGCCCAAAACCGGTAATCGAGCAATAAACCAGCCCCGGATTGATCTCACTCAGGCTGGTATAGTCCAGACCATATTTGGATAGTGATCCGACTTTATAATTTTCAATCAGTACGTCACTGTCCCTGACCATTTCCCTGAGCAAGGCCTGTCCTGCTTCTGATGCAATATCAATCGCAACCGAGTATTTATTGCGGTTAGCAGACTGATAATAGCCGGACTCGCGCGTGGGCTGTCCTGCATTATCCTTCATCCACGGCGGGCCCCACATCCGGGTGTCATCACCGGTGACAGGACGCTCAATTTTAATTACTTCCGCCCCCAGATCGGCCAGAATCTGACTGCACCACGGCCCTGCCAGCACCCTGCTCAGATCCAGGACACGTAAACCGGTTAATGCGCCCATGCTCTCTCCTCCTTTATGATGATTGTTGTGGATCGTATTGGCGATCCCGTATAAATAGTCCCGGTAACACACCCGCAATAAAATAAGCGGCACCCATGACAATAAAGGCCATGGCGAATGTTCCGCCAGAGGCTAAAAAACCGATGGTGGCCGGTGCAATCGCCGCCCCAACCCGACCAATGTTATAGGCACCGCCAATGGCAGTACCGCGAACATCCGTTGAAAAAGATTCCGCCATATAGGTGGCATTGACCCCATATGGAATCCCATAAAGGAATCCAAAGGTAATGAGTAAATACAGAATATTGTCAGGGGTATTAAAGAAGATAATGATCGGCAGAAAGATTGCGCTGGCCAGCGTTCCAAACACGAAAATGGCACGGCGGTTAAATTTATCTGCCAGATAACCCGCCAGAATCTTGCCTAGAATCATTGCCGTATACGAACCCACCATATAACTGGTCAGCGACTTGAAGTTCATATTCACTTCGGTTTCCAGATAACTTGGCATCCAGTTGTTAATGCCGTAATAACCGAACTGTAAAAAGAAAGCTGTCGTCATCCAGAGCAGGAACATTTTGCGATGTTTGAAATTGGCAAAAATCTGTTGATAAATACTTTGGCTTTTCGGTTGCGGTTGCGGTTGCGGTTGCGTCGCAATAACTTGCTGCGTTTGCGGAGTCAAACTCTTCATTTTCGTCAGCTGCCAGGATTTAGGCTCAGGCACAAAGCGCTGCAAGACGATATTGATCGCTGCTGGAATCACGGTAATGAAGAATAAAATACGCCAGCCATGTTCCGGAATGATGGCACCTGCCAGTAAGGTTGCCACGATATAGCCAACCGTTTGTCCGGTTTGCAAGGTGCCCAGTACTGTGGTGCGATACGAGGTCGGAACATACTCCGCCATTAAGGTATTGCAGGCCATATAAAGGGCGCCAATCCCTAAAGCTCCGATAAAACGTAACGACATAAACTGTTCAAAGCTTTGGGTAAAACCCAATAGACAGGTGGCAATTGAAAAGAAAGTCACAGAATGGGCAATGGTTCTGACCCGCCCATATTTATCACAGGCCCAGCCACCCAGAATACCGCCAATTCCCATCCCGGCGAGAGAGGCACTCCCCAGCGCACCCGCCTGAAAGGTTGATAATCCAAATTCTGCCCTTAAACTGGTGAGACTGTATGACAGCAGCATGATATCGATGCCATCTACCACCATGGCGAAGTAGGCAAACAGCAAGGCAAATTTCCATGTGTGTGGCTTAATCCGCGCATAGGTTCCCAGATTAGAAGGCCATTTGCTCATCGCTGAGCTTGCTACCGTTTGAACATCATTGTTCATTTGACACCTCATTTTCTCAAATGGGTCTGGTCTTTCATCAACCATTCAAGTGATGAATCCTTTGCGACAGTGCTATTTATTGTTTTTGGCAAAGTGTCATTTTTCCACCGGAAATGTGCTTGATGAATCCTTGACGATTTTAATGGGTATAAATCAATTTTTTAGGCATGAATTTGCCCGAAGACACGCCCGTAAGCGTATCTGGGTGATCAACAAGTCAAGAATTTTTAGTTAGAAAATGCCGCGATGCCAGTTTGCGCACGCCCCAGAATCAAGGCATGTACATCATGGGTGCCTTCATAGGTATTCACCACTTCCAGATTGACCAGATGACGGGCCACACCAAACTCATCACTGATGCCATTGCCACCCATCATGTCACGCGCTAATCGGGCAATTTCCAGTGCCTTACCGCAGTTATTGCGTTTGATCAGTGATGTGCCTTCTACTGAAGCAATGCCGGCATCTTTCATCTGCCCAAAGCGTAAAGCCGCCTGTAACCCCAAGGCAATTTCGGTTTGCATATCCGCCAGCTTTTTCTGGATCAGCTGATTGGCAGCCAGCGGTCGGCCAAACTGTTTGCGGTCCATGGTGTATTGATGTGCGGTATGCCAGCAGAACTCCGCCGCCCCCATGGCGCCCCAGGCAATGCCATAACGGGCACTGTTCAGGCAGGTAAAGGGTCCTTTTAGGCCGCGCACTTCAGGAAAAGCATTTTCTTCCGGCACAAAGACCTGATCCATCACGATTTCACCAGTAATCGATGCTCGCAGCCCGACCTTGCCATGAATCGCAGGTGCAGACAGCCCTTCCCAGCCTTTTTCCAGAATAAAACCGCGAATCTCTCCAACATTGCCAGTTTCCGAGACTTCTTTGGCCCACACCACAAACACATCTGCAATCGGACTGTTGGTAATCCACATTTTATTGCCACTCAGGCGATAACCGCCGGCAACCTTTTTGGCACGACACAGCATACTGCCCGGATCAGAGCCATGATCCGGCTCGGTCAGGCCGAAACAGCCAATGTATTCACCGGTTGCCAGTTTAGGCAGGTATTTCTGTTTTTGTGCTTCAGTACCAAATTCGGCAATCGGTACCATCACCAGTGAACTTTGTACACTGGCCATCGAACGATAACCCGAATCTACGCGTTCAATCTCGCGTGCGATCAGACCATAACTGACATAGTTTAGCCCCGCACCACCATACTGCGCCGAAATGGTCGGCCCCAGCAGTCCCAGCTCACCCATTTCCCGGAAAATACTTGGATCGGTTTTTTCATGACGGAATTGTTCCAGTACGCGTGGCATGAGTTTGTCTTGACAATAGGCCTGAGCGCTATCCCGAATCATGCGTTCTTCCGAGCTGAGTTGCTGTTCGAGTAAAAAGGGATCTTGCCAGTTAAAAGAGACACGCTTTCCTTGATTTGCCATGACTTGTGATCTTCCTGTTGATTAATTTTGATCTATGTTATGCACTTGATGCTAGGCCAGATTGTGCCCTCAGGCAAACGATGTTTTTTCATACAGCCATGCGTTTTATGCATAGCTCAATTGAAACCCGTGGCATGCTTCTGGTAAAAATAAAGCTGAGAATAATCTATAACACTGAACTGATCCGAACCTTATGGTTCGTTTTCGTGCACAACACAAGGATGCGGTTATGCGACGTATGATTCCCTCCCTGCAATCATTGATCTGTTTTGAAGCCGCTGCCAAACATAAAACCTATACCCATGCAGCACAGGAACTGAGCATGACCCAAAGTGCCGTTTCCCGGCAGATTCAGCAACTGGAAGAATTTCTGAATCTGCCACTGTTTCATCGGGTGCGACATGGCGTTGAACTGACCGTTGCGGGCGAACAGTACCTGAAAAATATCAAGACCCATTTATTGGGACTGGAACACAGCACCCTCGACCTGATGTCGCATCAAGGTCTGGGTGGCACGCTCAAACTGGGCGTAGTCCCCACCTTTGCAACACGCTGGCTGCTGCCACGCCTGCATCGTTTTAATGAAAAATATCCCGAAATTACCATTCATCTGGAAACCAGTACCAAGCCCTTTCTGTTCAGTGAGCAGATTTTTGATGCGGCCATCTATGCAGGCACTCCCGCTCAGGTAGAAAACTGGCCCGGAACGACCGCACATTTTTTGATGCAGGAAGACGTTGTTGCCGTTTGCTCACCCGCACTGATTCAAAAGTTCTTTCCGGATCTGGTTCAAGATAAGCCGCCCTCGGCACTGGATTTGTGCGCAGCACAACTGTCACAACTGCCGTTATTGCAACAGACCACCCGCCCGGCGATCTGGAAAGAATGGTTCGACAGCCTAGCCTATAACGCGCCCTATGCGATGGAAGGCCAACGCCATGAGCTGTTTTCCATGCTGGCCGTGGCGGCAACTCACCATCTTGGTGTGGCCCTGATTCCACAAATGCTGATTGAAAAAGAGCTGAATCGAGGAGAATTGATGATCGTGTCATCACACAAACTCAGTGGTTCACGTTGTTATTATTTTGTCTATGCCGAACAACCGCATAACCCGATTATGCTGAAATTCATCGAATGGCTACAACAGGAAACCACAACCCCTCCCCATACCACCACGAATTACTGATTTTTGGGTAAATGGGCAATATATTGCAGTGCAATCAGACGCGAGACCACCACGGCCAGATACATCACACCGCCAAACATCTGTAACATCGCCAGTACCCGGGCTGCCGGACTGAGCGGCATCAGGTCGGATAAACCGGTCGCCGATTGCAGGCTAAAACTCAGGAACAGCAAATCCAGCCAGCTTTGCAGCGCTTGCGGCTGATTGGGGTTTTGAAAGCTGTTTGGCAAAAGCAGCTGACAAATACTGTATAAAAAGGCAAAGGCCCAGGCGATCAGAGTAAATACTGCACCCGCAGCGAACAGTTCGTCTTTGGTCAGATAACGGTCGGCAAACATATAGCGCAATAAACCATAAGCGGCATAGAAATAGGCCATTGCTTCAAAAGTATAGGCCATGATCTGGACGGTTGCTGTGCTATAGCCAATAAAAAGCATGATTGAAAACACAAAGGCACCCAGCACAATAACCAGCCCCCAGAAGGTAAAGACCGGAGTCTGCCGGATGACCTTGGCAATAATTAACAGGGCCAGCACGCCCAGTGACCAGGTCAGGGCCCGATATTCATTATCTCCGTAAGTCAACATATACAGGATTAATAAAGCCAGTTGAACCAGCAATAACCACGCAGAGGGCAACAAACGAAAAGTACGCCAGAATTGTTTTAAGCTTTGCATAGGGCTTTCCTGAATCTTGTTATGTTTTTCATTTTTGTTGAGTGCATCATACTGCATCTAAAAAAGAAACGATCATTTTGAAACGTTCTTGTTGCAGGCGATGTGTTTCGATCAGAAAAGTATTGTTACCGGCATCACGCATCAGGGTAAATAAGGTACGGTTAATCATCACCAAGAAACTTAGGTTTTAAGGGTTCAAATTCCGGACTGCGCCAGCGTACCTGATTTTTTCAATGTCCATAAAAAAGCCCTCAGTCAATGAGGGCTTGTTTTAACTTGCGGCTATTAGTGGTCAGATGCACCTGAAGCACCGATCCCTGTCATTGAACGGACAAACTGTGCATCAAAGGCTTTACGCTCTTTCTCTGCACGTGCTGACTTGTCGGTTACAGAGAACAACCAGCAGCAGAAG
>NZ_JSUS01000007.1 GCF_000805455.1 Acinetobacter sp. A47 | reverse complement strand
GTAAGTGATAATTTTGCCATCCACGGTATCCTGAAAAAATTCTTTAATCGATGATTTCTAAGAAATTCTACACCGAAAAACATACATATGTTGATTTGTAAGCACAAATCAACATATGTATGTTTTTTATGACATTTTTTCGTGCAAAACGAAAAGCCCTCCTTGACATAAATCAAGGAGGGCTTTAAATTCGTCGGTACGCAGTTATTTGATGTACCACCATCAAGTAACGAAGATCATAAGGATTGGCGTCCGTTATGATTTCACCAAAGGCTTGTACCTGACCTCTATTTTCACAGCAAAATAAGTTGAGATCAAGACCCTAAATGATAAGTCTTCGTTAGTTAAGTGTTTTTTTTCATCAAATAAGCTTCTTTCAGCAAGTTTTGCCTGCTTCTGCGTGCCCGATATTCGGTTGGCATGCGTTGCATGTGGAGGGAACAAGTGTCACTGGTGCAACGTAGCGATAGTGAAAATCAAAAGATTCGAGCTAAACCGTTACAGGGGAACCCCACATAAGCGGAGCGTTGAGAGTAGTTGTATAGGTTGGTTAAATTGCATGTTGGGGAAACCCTCGCAGAGATATCGCCATACTTCGACAAGGAGCGCGTGGGGAGAGGCGCAAGACCTTTAGTCCTTGTCTGCCATGTGTGCGAAGCATGGTGCGGATACGACCGATGCGTGGCTCCGTCAGCCCATTAGGTTAAATCGGCAATACTTAAGGGATGTGTCATCTTTTTAGATGGCCGCCCTTAGGGTGAGTATTGCCGAAACTCACTCAACGTTCACCATCAGCCCGAGCAAAGCGAGGGGGTGTGGGGTACGGTGAGGATGAGTTGAGTGCCTTTCTCCTCTCCCTTTTTTAATATATATACTAAATATTTGATTTATATCATTTAAATTATAAAAAATTTTATTTGCTTAGGCTTTTTTAGATAGTTTCTTAATTTTAAATTAATAAAATTTCAAACAAAACTACTTCAGATAATTCAAAATTACCTATCTAAAACGCTCTATTTTGCCGTATTTCGAGTTTTTTTAAACTTTCCTATGTTCCCTATCTTCACACTTTAAAAGTGTCTAAAAACGTAAAACAGTGCTTTTTAGAGCTTATATAGCTTTTTACTGATTCCTATTTTTCTGCGTAGCTATGCTTTGCATTGGCTGTACTCGAAAAATAGGAATCTTCATTTAACGAAACTTTTAGGAGAGAGTACTGTATTTGTTATTATTAAAATAAGGTCTAGGTATGGAGTTTGGAAATGTAGTTTATATACTTTTATCTGTTTAATTTATATGCACTTTAAATTGCTTTGTAAATTAATAGTCTTATCATGGTTTTGTTGAATTTGTAATCTTATATCTTGCTTAGTCCCCTCTATATCACGATCAAAGACGCTAACTGAATTTAGTTGATTAACTAAAGATCGTTTCTCTGATTCGAGAGAATTTAGTCTTGTCATAATGTTACAATTGAATTGAGCAATCTGATACTGATTCTGGGAATTACTATATAGTTGATTAAGCTTTTGATATTGTTGGTATAAATCATTATATTTTTGATTAAGTGTTTGAATTGAATAGTTATCTGAGCCTATTTTACTTTGTCTGTTTGACAATTCCACTTGTGTGGAAGAAAGTGAAGAATAAAGTTCATCAATTTTCTGTTTTTGCAGTTTTACTGTTTCATTCAATTTTGAGTTTTCCGAGATTAAACTATCTTTCTCTACACCTGTAAGCTCTTTAAATCGTTCTACAAAGAATTGATCAGTTGCGATCCCTGCACCAAACCCCAAGATGACTAAAGAACAGTAAAAAATAATTGGATTTTCATAAAATAATGATGTTAGAGACATAAGTTCCTCAAATTTTAAAATATGAATCTGTTTTTTCGGGGGAATACTATAAAGTATTTATCCTATTTAAAGTTAAGAGATAAATACATAGCATATGTATAAAAATCATATATTTATGGTTGATTAAGTATAAGTAATTCAATTTTAAATTAAAATTGAATCGTATAAGTGATTGATTTCAATGATCCTGCAAGGTGCGTATGGTGTATATCCTGAAAATAGAATTTTACTAGTGAATTAGTATGCATAATTGGCTTGTTTTCCCCCCATTTTTTGATATCAAAGGGCGTTAATCCTTAATTTTGATGGTTAAAGTGCAAAAGGAGTTTAAAAGGAATGCAATTGAGGGGTAAAAAGAACGCAAATAAGGTGCATTTAGAGTGCAATCCTCGAAGTTTTACTGAATTTTTGTCTACATTTAGATTTATTACGATTACTTTTGATACGCTTTGATAATGTTTGATACGGTTTAAAAGTAAGATTGTTGTACTTGATACGCCTTGATAACGTTTGATACGGTTTAAAAGTTTAAATCTATGAGAATAGAAATTCTTAGCTTAGAAAAAGTGTTTTTATTTAGCCAATTTCTAACGCAGGATAGGCAGATGCCGCAAAAAATGCTATCAAATTTTTATCATTGCCTATTTTTTACCAAGCTTGTTATCCTTAGGATCTAGCCCAAAAGTTGCTACTTAAAATTCGATACCTCATTTAAGTATGCTATACCTCACTTTTGGGCAACTGAATTTTTGTCAACATTAAGACATTAGACGATTTCGTTTTGCTAACGCAAAAGCTTTTCTGCCTTCTACATAGAAAAATCTAGCCCCACATATGAAGATAAACCAAATACCTATAGCTAATAAGGAGTTAGGTATAGATAGCGTATTTTTGCTGTACATCATTAAAATTGTCATCAATAGGCCGAAAAGTGTGAAAAGGAATGAGCCAATAAACCAAGTCGTTCCAAAAAAATAGTTAATCCATCTATTTGCCCATGTAGGAAAATTTATTTCTTTAATATCATTAGGTAAAACTAATGTAGCTCTGAACTCGTTCAGGCATACTTTTAGCCATGACAATATACTTTTTTGAGTATTCGCCTTAATTAAGTTATTTAATTTGAAAAAGACAAAAAAGATAGAGTAAGTCACTATTAAATTTACAAATATTTCCTTCAAAACTGGTGAGCTTAGTTCTAAATATTCATGAAAATGAGTTAGTAGTTCCATGTGTATATATTCCTGAGAAGGTGATGTTTTTTATAAATAATATCAAAGTAATTTGTTCTTTTCTTGATCAATTTAACATAATGGGCGTTATGCGAAGTCATTTATAAAAAATTATTTTTTTTCAAATATTTAAAAAATTAGTCATGACTAAAAAATAGGTAAAAAGCCGACTCCGAAACAAGTCGGATGCTTTTTAAGCACTTTTGTCACTTTTAGCCAATAAAATTGGTTAAAAAATACTCAAAAATTTCATTTTTCCTGATTTCTTAAGGCTTCTCTGAAGCTATTTTATCCCCATTTCCTGCGGACAAATCTTGGGATAAATCCCTGATAAAATTATGTACGCTTTGGCGTACATCTATTCAGGAAAATTGCCAATAGTTTGATTCAGCCAGATTGCATATCATGGACACGTAGAGAGCAGGATGCTCCAACACATAAAACAAGAATGATAAGTGACACACCAGGATCGTGAAGTAAGACAGGAGTCATACTTAACTACCAAATACGAAAAACCCCGACAGGATATCGGGGTTTTTTATTTAAAGATCATTCTGAATCATTATTTTTAGGCTTTTTCTTATCCTGATTCTTTTTGTATCGCTTATCAGCTACGGTTTTTCTGTATTCCTTAAGGGACTTAGGATTATCAGAAATAAAATTATCCATCCGTTTTTTGCCACCCTTATACTTATCATCTTTACGCATTTCTTTTTTATTCACTTTTTTAGCTCCATTTTTAAGTGAATAAATAAAAGATGACCCTGCGACAAGAATCTGATCTACATAAATAGGCGTAGCGACATTCGTGTAAAAGTAGTTACAGCCATATGCCATATTTTTTTCTAAAGTTTCATTAGGAATAAAGATTAAATAACTTAGTGTTTTCTCTAAACCAACCTCCAAATGTGGAAGGTCAAAGTTATCACTTTTCCATTTTTTATCTACACTGCAAAAATATCTAATTTTTTCCTTAGTCTGACTTACTGGAATATTAAGTTTTTTACATTTTTCCTGTGTATATTCAATGAAATGCTTCTTAGCAATATTAAGAGTAATATCAGAAATTGTATCTGAGCCAATCCCTTCAATAACTAACAGTAGTTCTTCAAGGTCTTCTAAATCACCTGTTTCTACAGCTTTAGAATGTCTTAAAGCAGTAATAATTTGCTGACATTTAACATCATGGCTTCCCCGACCTTTATGTCCATTTTTAGCTAAGCCAATGCCTGTCCCTTTGGGTTCTGCAAAGCATTTTGGCACCCATAAGCTATTGATAGCTGCTGGATCTTTAATATAGTTTTTTAAACCAGCTAAGGTTTCTGACATAAAAATTCTTAAAGTTTCATGACCTGATTGCATGTGTTTATTAGATGATCGTGACATTGCATAAGCATCTACAAATAAACGTGTATCTTCATCTAAATTTATATTTAAAAAGTCACATTCTGGATTTTGGTAATCCAGCCCAAAAGAAGAGTATAAATAGTTCATAAAAACCGCTCAAAATAAAATCAAACTTATCACATAATTATTATTTTATGCCTATAAATCAAAATAATGCGACATACCATGTCGTTCAATTAATGAGCAGTTGTGTTTTTTTGAATACAATAATACAATATAGATTGTAGTCTATATTTGGGTTATAATATGTGGACAGTCATTACAACGGATCTGTTTAACGAATGGCTTGTACAGCAAGATGAATCTACACAAGAGAAAGTACTCGCAGCGTTGGTCGTTCTACAGCAACAGGGACCAAGTTTAGGTCGTCCTTTAGTAGATACCGTCTATGACTCCAAATTTACCAACATGAAAGAGCTACGTGTTCAGCATAGAGGTAAACCACTGAGAGCCTTTTTCGCATTTGATCCTTTACGACAAGCCATTGTGTTGTGTATCGGCGATAAAGGCGGTAAAAAGCGTTTTTATAAAGAGATGTTAGATATTGCAGATCAGCAATATGAACTTCATCTCTCAACTTTAGGAGATCAATCTAATGGCTAAGACCCTACAAGAATTATTGGCTAGTCGCTCTCCAGAGAGTCAAGCTCGTATTCAACAAATGGCGGATGAATTATTGTTAGAAACTCAGCTTCACCTTATTCGTGAAGAGTTAGAGATTTCTCAAAAAGAACTGGCTGCAACCCTTGGAATCAAACAGCCTTCATTGTCAGCAATCGAAAATCGTGGTCATGATCTTAAAATTTCAACGATGAAGAAGTATGTTGAAGCAATGGGCGGAAAACTTCGTATTGATGTAGAACTTCCAACAGGAAAACACATAGGATTCAATGTCTAATAATAAGTCTTTGAAAAATACTAATAAATTACTTGTTAATCTGGACAAGTTTATATTTTTAGTCAATGCTGCCAATAGCTTAGAAGAAATTGAAACTATTAGAGATTTATGCTGTGACTATTTTTCACATTGTAAGAGACCAAGCTATTACACAGATATTTTTGACAATGCTTATTGGATAAAATATTACGAAATAGCTTAATCCTTCCAGATTCGCATAAGAGATTTTATGTTAAATAAATTTTTTAAATTCATCATGATTAATGGAAATATTCCATTCTGGATCAAAAATGCTATCGAAATCTAAATTGGCAACTAATTTTCTAGAACCACCACGTTTACCTTGCTGTTCTATTTTCCAATCTATCAAAGGTTCTGAGGTGTAATTAAGACATTTTTCTAAAATAAAACCTAATCGAGCCTTATCTATCGTAGTTCCATTTAGGTCTACTTTATCCATTACGGTATCTAGATATTTGTGTAAATGATTTTTATAGACTTCGAGTACGTGAGTTAATCCCCCACAGTATTGAGGATATCTAAGCATATCAATAAATAAGTCATGAATATTTTGTAGTCGAACATTTGCCCACCACTCATGATCATCTAACTCTTTCTTAGTATGAATAATTATACTTTTTGAAAAATCACTACTTTTGAACAGTTCGTTAAATGGATCTTCGATAGGATAAGCTGGAATCGTACTTTGATATGAATAATTTAAAGAGAAATCCTCATCAGAAAATCGCATTTGTTGTGCAAAAAAAAGTTCCTTATATATATCTGGATTTTCATCTTTTAAATATTCAAATTTTTCAGAACTATCTCTAAAGGTTATACCTATCTTTCTAAATTTATTGATAAAATCTTTAGTAGCTATATTTTTCCATTTTGGACGGTTATAAGTTACATAGTAAATAGCAGATGATTTTACCTCACTCAACTTATAGATATTCATCGCTGATAAGAACGATAGGTATCCATAGGGATAAATAGCACAGGTAATTTGTTCTAAAGTAAAGGATTTTTCAATATTTCTTATGAAAAAGCTATAGCCCTTAGTCGTTTTATTAAAACCAAAAAATACTTTCCTAGACACTAGATTTTTACAAATATGATAAAACCTAGATTCAACATTTTGATATCCACTTATGCCAGTAAGTTTTTGATTATTATATTCTTTATTTATCCAAAGCATTAGAAAAATTTGAAATAACTCTTGCCTGCAAAATGCAATTTGGGTTTGGTTTTCAGTAATTATAGTTTCAAATGCCAAATCAATTTTCATTTTTAAAAAATTAATAAAATATAAGTCCTAAGGACTTATATTTTATTAATAGGGATTTGTCAATGTTTTTTTTTAATGGAAGTTAATTTTTTAAAAATTTATATATAAAAAACAATAGCTTAACTTTGTTGAATATTTGATGGTTTTTGGAACTTTATTAGTTTATGCATAAAGTTTTTACTAAAAATATAATTGTTGTAGTTCGGGAAACCGAACGAATTTTAAATATTATAAAAGGATAAGTAAGATGTATGACGTTTCTGGTGACGCTTTTCGTTTCGTTGAAACCAATACAGCAGTATTCGTTCAGGAGGTTCGTATGAATAGACCTGTTGGTACTATTACTCCACCAAAAGAAGCGAATGTTAGAAAATCTCGTTTCTCTTTTTCCTCAAAACAAGCTAGAGATTTAGGTGATTCAATGATGGATCACTATGTGAATTTGGCTCAAAATAAACCTAAAACTAAATAATTGTTTTAGTTGCCCTTTAGTTTTCTTTTTTATACCCTACATAGATATATTCATTAAAAATATCTATGGATAGGTATATGATTTCCAGAACTAGAGCTGTATTGCATCCTTCTTTAAGAAACGCCTATTCGGGTGATCAACTTCTTATGATTGAAGAGATGTTTGCCGCTTTTGAAGAGTACTGGTTATCGGGTTATCTATATGAATTTGGATTAGATGCACCATTAGATGATCCATCAGCAATAAAGCCAACTGGATTATGTCATGTCCATGTACTTTATAATGATGAGGTATTCACAGAAGCAGACTTTAAAGCATGGGATAGAGACAATAAACCCTATGTTCCTCCAATTCTTAGAGCAAGTAGAATGAATTGTAATTCCATGGTTATTTACTCTGTTAGTAGAGAGGGTACAGCTTTGTTCTTAGCGTTCTATCCTAATAATGGGCATGCGCGAATTAGAAAGGGAACTTTGGAGTTATTAGCTTTAGCTGATGCTTCTGAAAAGTATTTTTCCTCTATAGATGAGACACCTGCTTCCCATGAAGAGGTTAAAGCTTTTTTACAAACTGTTAAATAATTCGATTTTCAATGAAAAGTTTTAGGTAATATATATTTAAATAATAGAATTCTATATCTTCTAACCATTCAAAAATTCTGTTTCTTCATATGCTTAATAATATTAAATGGCTATTAGCAGGTGTGCTTATTCCTGTTATTGGTGTGATTCTTACATGGTATTTAAATCAAAGAGAACTTAAGTATGAGTTGGAATACACTTATCAAGGGCCGATTACAACTGCATTAGGTACTTCTTACTCACTAACTATTACTAATACTGGTAAACAAATTCAGGAAGATATAGAGGTATGGATACCTACAAGTTTACTTACTTTGAATGCCCGAGAGATTGAGCTAAAGATTGATTCTACAGTCCATAAGATTAAAGATTCTTCATTTATTGAAATCAGAAATCCTCAAATTAAGTTTGAAGAAATAATGGATAAGAATTATAAACTTTTAAAATTCAAATCTTTAAGACCATCAGAAAACATTACTTTTTCCGTTTTAAGTTTAGGAAATTTAACATCAATTAATTCTGAATATTCGTTAGAACAATTGAGAATAGTATCTAAACATAGTGTTGCGAAAGTAATTAAGAAAGATGATGCATTATTAAAAGTATATCAGGCATTAGCCTATGTATTTATCATCTTAATAGTTGGTTTAGTAATACTTGGGATTGTTTTTGAATACTTCTACCCTAAAGATAAGAAAATAAGGATGTATGAAAAGGAAATACATAAATTAAAAGGACTCTAATATAGGTGGGAATTTATGAAGTTTTCTTAAAATTAATATAATACGCCTTATACAAAATGCTTGAATTTTTCCCTTTAGCATTAATGTATTAGCCTAAGCAGTTCTAGGATTCAACGCTCTAGAAAGGCTTTTTCTTAATTTTTTACGTTCCACGCCTGTTTTTTGAGCATTGCTCCACGATTTTAATTAGATATTTTGCATAATCAGCCCCAGATTTTTCCTGTTGACAGCACGTGGAATCTTGCCCAAAAAACGTTTTTTTAATCTTTATAATCACTATCGGCTTTAAATTTTGGTCGATATGAAAAATAAACGGAAGTCCTTCCGCCTGATACTTTTTTTCATTTTATCCGAAAATTTAAGGGTTATTTATAGCCTTAATACTCTCGTATTGTTTATTAGGTGTCGAAAACACACAACGAACCGATATACGTATACGAGTGTAATTAAGTTCTTCAAAGTTTTCTGGATTGAATGAAGATGAAAGACTTTTTTACAATGGTTGTTGAACTTACTAAATATTTACATGATCGTCCCGATATTTTGATCACTCTCATCATTATCGTTGGTGTGATCATTTTGATATGGAAAGGTAAGCTTAAAGGACGGATTACTTTTGGAGAGTAATGTGTTTTTAATGAGGTTATTTCAGTGTGTCATGAGACGTTTCATTTTGTCTCATTGCTTATATAGCAATGGTTACAAGTGTATCAATGTTTGTTTCATGACACATTAGGTCTTACTCGATCTCAGCTTTAAGTTGAGGATTAATTTTTAAATATTCATCAAAACTTATGCCAAGTGCATTGGCTGTATTCTCATGATAATGTGTTAAAGCCTGTTTTTTTTGCTCTGGTGTTGCAGCCATATCAAGAGCAAGCCTTAATGTATCTGTCTTTCTCAAGTCCGCATGTTGTATGAATAATTCCAATAGAGTCCGCTGTTCTAGCTCTTCCATAGATTCACCCAGGACTTTTGCAATCTCTGGACTTACTCTGGAAGTGAGAGCTGCTTGTACATGTGGATCTTGCTTAAAAACTTCTAGGGCTTTTTTAATGTAATGGCCGTTGTTCAAAATTATTTCCTCTTAATAACTATTTTTAGATTAATCATCGTTAAATACTGCATTAATAACACGGCCAAATAAACCACGCTTTTTAGACTGTTTTTTTAATGTGTCATGAGACGTCTCAAAAGTGTCTCGTGGTGCACCATTGAAACGTGTCAAAGATGTATCATGAGACGTTTCATTTTGTTTCATTGCTTGTGTATCAATAGTTTCAGGTGTGTCATTAAAAGTGTCGCATGGTGTATCGTTGGAACGTGTCACAGGTGTGTCATGAGACACTTTTTCAGATGATTCTTTATGCCCTAATAAAAGCTGGAACCGGTCAATTTGATCCAAATAACGCTGTTCACGTTCTTTATAAGATTCAATCTCTCTTTTCATAAAATCGACTAACTGACGTAAATCAGCATCGTCTTTTACTGGAGCTTTAGACTGTTCTTCAGGAGATGCCTTAATTACCGGCTCACCAAAGCACCGGATCACTTCAGCCAGATCAAACTGATTATCAGCACTTCGTGATAGTTTTCCTTCTTTGATCGCTCTGTAAACAGTTGAACGGCTCACTTTAAAGCGTTTTGAGACCTCTGTAAGTGATAATTTTGCCATCCACGGTATCCTGAAAAAATTCTTTAATCGATGATTTCTAAGAAATTCTACACCGAAAAACATACATATGTTGATTTGTAAGCACAAATCAACATATGTATGTTTTT
>NZ_JSUS01000004.1 GCF_000805455.1 Acinetobacter sp. A47 | reverse complement strand
AGTCGATTTGTGAGTAATCTTTCGCTTCACCGCCGTAAGTTTTTGCACAGATTGTTGCAATCGCAGCAGTTAAAGTTGTTTTACCATGGTCAACGTGACCAATTGTACCCACGTTTACGTGTGGTTTGTTACGTTCAAACTTAGCCTTAGCCATTTTGATTTTCCTCGTTTACGTCGACATCAGTTTAGAGAAAAACAACCCTGAAAAACTTTCTTTATCGACATTCGCCTAAAAAACTAGACACCTAATACTTGAAAAGCAGACTATAATAGCCTGCTTCTTTAAAATCTTGTGGATATTCCACTAAACTGTATTTCTGGAGCTCTTATCGAGATTTGAACTCGAGACCTCTCCCTTACCAAGGGAGTGCTCTACCACTGAGCTATAAGAGCGACATCATCTTCGATGGAGCGGGAGACGAGGATCGAACTCGCGACATGCAGCTTGGAAGGCTGCCACTCTACCAACTGAGTTACTCCCGCATGTTGGTACTACTTCTATCGAAGCTATATGGTGGTGAGAGAAGGATTCGAACCTTCGAAACTTTCGTAGCAGAGTTACAGTCTGCCCCCTTTGACCGCTCGGGAATCTCACCATATCACACTTACACAGTGCCGTTCTTTACGCTATACTATCACACTTTAAATGGTGCCGGCACACGGATTCGAACTGTGGACCTACTGATTACAAGTCAGTTGCTCTACCAACTGAGCTATGCCGGCGCTTCTTAGTGTTTCGTACGTTTCGTATCGGAACGGTGTGCAGTTTAGCAAAACTTAGAATCGATGCAAGTGCTTTTTTAAAAAAAACTGCTAAAAACTCATAAAATCAATCCGTTTGACGATAATTCAACCGCTTTGATCACTGCGCGAGCTTTTATTTGGGTTTCATTCCACTCAGATTCGGGATTTGAGTCCGCCACCAGCCCTGCTCCGGCCTGAACATAGACCTTATTTTCACGAATTACACAGGTACGAATGGCAATCGACATGTCCATTTCCCCATGCCAGCCTAAATAACCAACAGCTCCACCAAAAACACCACGTTTTACCGGCTCGACTTCGTCAATAATTTCCATGGCACGTATTTTGGGCGCTCCTGAAAGTGTTCCGGCCGGGAACGTCGCCTTAAATACATCCAGTGCATCAATATCATCACGGACCTCACCCTGTACATTGGATACAATATGCATGACGTGTGAATAGCGCTCGATCACCATCCGGTCTGTAACCTGCACTTTTCCGATCTTGGAAACACGCCCGACATCATTACGGCCAAGGTCAATCAGCATCAGATGTTCGGCAATCTCCTTTTCATCTGCCAGCAAGTCCTGTTCCAAAGCCAGATCTTCCTCTTTGGTTTTGCCACGAGGCCGTGTCCCCGCCAGAGGGCGTACGGTTGCAATTCCATTTTCAAGACGGGATAAAATTTCCGGTGATGAACCGACAATGTGAAAAGGTTTTTGATCGGTCAGCGTCTGGCCTTGCACCAGAAACAGATAAGGCGATGGATTTAAATGACGTAATGCACGGTAAACCTGCAAGGCCTCACCATCAAAATCAGACACCATGCGCTGTCCGGGTACCACCTGCATCACATCACCCGCGCGGATGTATTCTTTAACCTTATCCACCGTTTCCAGAAACTTTTCCTTGCCGGTAATCGATTCAAAATGCGGTGCAGAGTGTGGTTTTGCCTGCAGGCTAACGGGAGTTGCCAGTAATTGCTCAAGCTGGTCCAGCTTGTCCTGTGCCTTACTATAGGCGTCAGGCTGGCTGGCGTCGGCATGATGTATCAAGAATAACGTATCTTTTAAATTATCAAAGACAATGACTGTCTGAGACAGCATCAACCATAAATCAGGCAGGGTCACCGGATCAGCAGCTGGGACATTCTTGAGTTTTGGCTCAATATAACGCACGGCGTCATAGCCCAGGTATCCCACCAGTCCACCGGTAAAGCTTGGCAAATCCGGTAACTCGGCTTTGCTTGGCACTTTAAACTGGCTCTGAAAATCACGAATATATTGAAACGGATCTGCACAATCTTGCTGTGTGACTGTTCCATCTGGCTTTTGAATGGTTAACACACCGGCATTACATGAAAAAACGGTAGATTCGCCCAGCCCAATCATGGAGTAACGCGCCCAGTTCTCGCCCCCCTCTACCGACTCAAACAGGTAAGCCTGTTTTTGCTCCTTGAAGCGGGCAAAAACCGATAAAGGAGTTTCAGTATCTGCCAAACGTTGACGATAAACTGGAATGGTGTTGTAGCCTGCTGTTTTTAATTGTTCAAACTGGATTGATGTTGTCATGAGTCATCTCTTATGGTTTCGATTTATCTGCGTTTCCCTGTTTTAATGCTGTTTTAATCCCGCCATCGAAAAACCATCATCATCCTCATACCTCTTTTCCTATCTGTTGTTCTAAACCAGCTCTGCCAGACGGTCCACCACTTGCTGTGGCTGGCAGTCATAAATGCTTTCCCCATGATTATAGCCATAGCTGACTACAATACAATCAATACCTGCACGTCTTGCAGCTTCCACATCATTACTGGAATCCCCGATCATCAGGGTTTCAGCAACAGAGACACCTTCCTGCTCTACACAATGCAACAGCGGCAATGGATGTGGTTTACGCTCAGCCAGACTATCTCCGCCAACCACCATTTTAAAATAGGTGGCAAGCTGTAAAACGTCCAGAATGCCTCTAGCCAGATGTTCAGGCTTGTTGGTGACGCAGGCCATGGCAATATGCTGAGCCTGACAATAATCCAGAAATGGCAGAACACCCTCATAGACTTGTGTATCTACACATAGCTCTTGTGCATACACCTGCATAAATGTGCTTAATAGCTGTGCTTGCTGTTGAGCATCGACCTGTCCAAACAGGTGGTTTAGTACGGCTTCGCATAATTTTGCTGCACCCTTGCCCACCCATACCCTCACCTGGGCTTCGGTCACCAAAGGCAACCCGAGTTTGGCCAGACTCAGATTCATGGCACGATATAGATCAGCAGCCGAATCTACCAGTGTTCCATCCAGATCAAATAAAATCAGGCTACGCGTTTGCAACCGTGCTACAGACATGTTTCTTCCCCATAAATAAAAAGGCATGCCACTGGGGGCATGCCTTGATTGTAAAAGCTTCGCCCGTTTATTTAAAGAACAGCCAGGCAATCACAGCCAGAATGATCAATACAATAATTGAAATGAGTCCAACCGAAGCATTTTTCTGTTGTTCCTTCTCTGCCGCCACGCGTGAAACAGGTTGTTCCAGGGCAACCGGCTCAGGTTCAGCCACAGCCTGCACCTTCACACCTTCAGGAATGGGTGCCGGTTTTGGAATTGCCATCTGCTGCGGCATGCCATCACGACTGATTGGCGTTTCAGCAGCACGCTCGGCAATACTTGGCATGCCTTGGTCATGCGTAGTTGCAGGCACTGGCTCTACTTCAATTTCAGGTAGTCCGGTTGCTGTTGCAGCTGGTGCAAGTACCGAGAACACAAAACTGGCAAACTGCAGAATATCACCATCATGCAATCGGGTTTCCTGTTCAATACGGACATCATTGACAAATGTGCCATTGGACGAGTTTAAATCTTGTACCCAAAGTTGCTGGTCTTTGAGCAACAAAGCGGCATGACGGCGTGAAATATCAGCGGATTGCAACAGAATATCGGCATCCTGATGACGGCCCACCAGCATATCGCGCTCAATATTCAGTTCCTGCCCCGTAAATTCACCTGTAATGGCTTGCAATTTCCAAGTCATAGATGCATATCCTTTTATAATTTCCGGTAATCATAGCATTGTGGCATAAGCATTTCTGTGCGGCTACTGTGAAGCTGCCGGGCGAATCGTGGTCGTGGTGACAGTATTTTTGCTACGTTCTGTCTCCTTGACTGGTAACTGAACCGTTTTTTGCTGGATTTGAGGTGTCTCAACAGCAACAGGCGTGGTTACCACCACTGTTTTTCTAGCTTGTGTCGCAGTCGGAACCTTTTGATAAGGTGAACTTGCCGCAGGCTGCTGGCTATAAATATCTGCGAGGTTTTCAGGTAATTTGGCAAAATTGCCATTCTTGTCCATTGCCAGCTGCAAGCTATACAACTGATTATAGCGCTGTTGGGAAATACGCCGGACGTCGTCAGCATCCCCGACAATGGTTGGATGAATAAAGACCAGCAGATTCCGCTTTTCATTACTGCGGTTATCGGAACGGAACAGTCGTCCCAGATAAGGGATTTCACTCAATACCGGCAACCCTTGGCGCCCCAGAGTGGTATTGTCCGAGACCAGACCTCCCAGAACAACGGTTTGCCCATGGTCTGCCAATACGGAGGTCTTGATGGCACGTTTACTGGTAACCAGATCGGCAGCCTGACCCTTACTGTTTTGTACATTGGAAACTTCCTGTTCGACCTCAAGCCGAATCGAACCTCCCTCTCCAATATGTGGCACCACTTTCAGGGTCACACCAACATCCTTACGCTCCACCGTGGTATAAGGATTCACGGTACTGTTCCCTGTTGTCGCAACCGAACCGGTTACAAACGGGACATTCTGCCCCACAACAATATACGCCTCTTCATTGTCCATGGTCACAATTGATGGAGTGGACAAAAGATTGGACTTGGTATTTTCTTTTAATGCCTGAATCAATGCACCATACAGCTGGCGGGAACCATTGCGGCCTTCTTTATATTTGCCCAGACCAATCGATGCACCATCCCCCAAAGCACCTGCTGCACCCGCAGCCCCACCGGTCAGGTAACCAGCTGCAATTTTTGACAGGCCGGACCCCAGGTTGGAAAAGTTAATCAGCCCGATACCACTGTTTAAATCACCGAGTGCCCATTGCACCCCGAGTTGATCGGCATCTGTTCCGGTTACCTCTATGATTGCAGCTTCGATCATGACTTGCTGGCGGCGGGTATCGAGTTGCTGTACAGCAGCATCAATTTCCCGCATTAATTGAGGGTCGGCCTTGACCACCAGCGCGTTTTGCGCAGGATCGGCAATAATGCTGACGCCACCCTGATTAAAGCTGGTAATTCCGGCATTTTGACTATTGCCTGAATTGCTATTTAAGTTAATCGAAGGTGTCGAAACCGAGGAGGATGAACCTGTAGCCGAACCCGAGCCCTGATTATTTGAAATCAGGTTATTGATTGAGCTGGAACTACTGTTGCTATTCGATGATGACGAAGAGGAAGAAACCGATTGGCCTGTCACCAGCCCCTGTAAAATTTCAGCCAGATTTTTTGCACTTGCATACTTGAGTCGAAAAACTTTTAGCCCGCCCAGACGATCCGCCGACGGCACATCCAGCATTTCAATCATTTGCCGTAAACGCTTGCGCGAGTCCGGATCACCCTTGATTAAAATACGGTTGGTACGGTTATCGGCCACCACACGAACCCGCGATCCGATAAAGTCTTTCGATGCACCGGTGGCACTCATGGTCTCGAGCAATCCGATAATTTCTTCGGCCTGACTCGACTGCAGGCTAATCGCTTCAATGTCATTTTGTCCGGTGCCATCCAGATTGCGGACAATATTTTCGAGCTGGTAAATATTGGTGGCACGGTCCGACACGATTAAGGCATTGGTTCCTGCCACAGCTGCAAGATGGGCAAACTGGGGCATCAATGGACGTAAGGCCGGAATCAGGTCATTGGGGTTGGTATTTTGCAACCAGATCACCCGGGTAACAATCTGGTCACCGCCAGCGCGATTACGGGCATCATAAGGAATGCCCGAGTTCTTGGCATTACTGTCCGGTACCAGTTTCACCGTATTACCAGAAGGCAGTGCTACCACACCATTGACGTTGAGTACCCCCAAGAACAGGTCATAAACTTCATCTTTATTTAATGGCTTGTTGGAAATAACCGTAACATTGCCACGTACCCGGGGATCAACAGCAAAGTTCTTACCGGTAATATCTGCAACTTCATTAATAAATGCAGTTAAGTCCGCATCACGTAGATTGATCTTCCATGTCTGTGCTTGCACATGGGTACTGATTGTCGCGACCAAAGGTGCGGCGGCAAGTAATGCCCAAAGTGGACGTTGATGATTTAAAAAAGCCATAACCTGCACTTATTCCTAACTGATATGTGACGTGTGATCACTAAAAACTTTGTTGTATGGTCATCACCTGATCACCACGTTTTATTTCTATTTTGGCATGCCCTTCACGACGTACTTGCTCTAATAATTGCACTTCGTTCAGTCCTTGCCCGATGGCTTGACCATTGACCGATAAAATCCGGTCACCCGAACGTAAACCCAAGGTATTTTTTAAATTCGAAGGCGTCTTGTCCGAGATTTCATAACCATCACTTCCACTGCTGACCCCCATATTTTTCAGATATTGCTCCCGGTTATCCTGCATTTGCTGGATAGCCTGTCCTAAAGCAGACTGGGGAGAGTTCTGAGCAGGCGCAGCTGCGGCTGGAGGGACACTGCTTTCATGATTTAAAACAGGTGCAGCCGGCTGATATAAGCCATTGTCCAGTCCCTTGAATTTGACTTCACGGGTTGCGCCATTGCCTTGACGCAAGATCACATGATCCCAATACACCTCGGCAAGCTGATAGGAGGTTGAACCTACTGTTTCACCGACACGATAACGCTCAGCCGTATCATTCATTTTAATCACGGCAGAAGACAAGTGATTTGGGTGACCGAGCAATACACCTTGCAACTCCAGACTGACACTATCATCTGCCGAAGCTGCTGCAGGTTCATTAAAGAGGGCAAATGAGCTGATATTGGGCACCTGGGCCTGCTGCGAACCCAGTTCAACCCGATCAAACTGCATCGGTTGTGGTGGAGCGACCACCCACCAGAACAAGGAGGCCAATTTCCAGCACAAGCAGAGAATCAGCAAAGCCAGCACCAGACCACTTAACTTATCAAGCTTGTGCCAGCGCAATTGCTGCATTTTTTCAGTGAGCATTTTCATCAGAAACCACCCTGCAACAAAGGCTGACGTGAACTGATCACATAGGTGTCGAGTCCAGCTTTGCCCTGATAGGATGGGATATTGAGCAACATGCGTTGCGTCAGTTGAACATCTAGCATTAAATTGGCATCTAGACTCAGGTTGGCCATTTTCTGGCGACGCTGGTCCCGGACATCAATCTGCAACTGCCCGTTTTCATCTTTCATCTCGGCAACCAGTGAAGGCATATTCATGCGTTCCTGACGTTGGCCGAAGGTATATCCCAATGTACCGCCCCCCCAGTTCAGCTGGCCTACGGCTGTACTAAAACCTTTTTCTTTCTGGTAATTAAACTGTACGTCTTTTAATTGAATGGCATTTTCAGGCCACTGCCAGTTCGCAAAATATTTTAATGTTTCGGGCGAGATTGCCCCCTGAAGATCCTTGATCATGATTTTCTGGCCTAAACCATAACCAAATATCCCGCTCAACTGGGTATTTCCACTATGAATATCAAGATTTGCACCGAGGCGTAACAATAATAAATCTAGAGGGCGGGTTTTCCAGTGTACAGAACCGCGTAATTGACCACGTTGCCAGTCGGCCTGCCCCTGCCAGATATTTCCGCTGACGTTATGTAATATTTGATTATCTTTTGAAAATTTTGCAATGAGCCAGGTGGCTGGAATCTGTAAAATAATAAAAATTAAAAATGCAAAAATGGCGAAAAGCCACCATCTCCATTGCCTGCTTTTTTTCTTCATTCCACCCTTACCAACATGCAAAATATCATCCTTTTCGAGACCTTCGCCCCCTGAATGACATTATGCATACTTTTTCAACATCGCCAATTCTCTCATATAAAAAAACCAAGCTTTTTAAGCCTGGCTTTTTTTTGAGAATAAAGCCATCGTATGACAAAACGATGACTTTAAAACTTGTTTAGATTAAGAAATCTTCAAGTTTTGCACCTTTTTCCAGTTCAGCAACCAACCAACGCGGTTGTTTACCACGACCGGTCCAGGTTTCTTCAGCATTGTTTTTGTTACGGTAGCGAGGTTCTACAGCTTTACGCGTGGTTTTCTTACGCTTTTGCTCACCCACTTCCAATAACTCTTCAACGCTAAAACCAACCGCTTCAGCAATGGCAACAATCTGATTATATGCGTCTTCAATTGCCTGATCTTTTTTGCTTGCAATTAAAGCTTCTGCTTCTGCCTGTAAACGTTTTAAATCTTCTACTGATAAATCGCTAATATCTGGTTTCATTCGAACCACTCCAACTTAATAAAAAAATATATCACTCAAAATAAAAAATGAATTTAGAATTCCATTCAATATTAATTTATAAGCGATTAAATAATCAATATCAGAATAGCCCACTTAATCATATATCAACAATAAAATGGCTTTTTTATTTACAATAAAACAAAAAAAGTGCCTTTTGAATAAAAACAGTGCTGGCCTGATTAAATAAAAAAACGTGTCTAACAGCACTTTTATATTAATGTATTCTTAAAGTTCACTAAAAAATTTTTATTTATAAGCCGGTTCTTTTAAGCTGGCTTTTCTGCCAAAGACCAAAAAGAACCGTATTATGCAAATTTATTATAAGCTCAAATCAAATAGACATAATTGTCTTTATAATTATTTATTTGCTATTAAGTCATGCCCTGCCTTTTGTTCCAGCTCGATAATCTTCTGTCTAATCAGATCGGGAATATTTACTTTATGCGATGTTACTTTATCTACACAAACAATCACGGCCTCACCTGTGGCAACCACCTGATTTTGCATTTCACTCCATAAAACATAATGCATACGAAAAGCACTGTTTCTTAACTCTTCCACACGCGCACCAATATGTAACACATCAGGATAAAATACCGGGCTTAAGTATTTACACTGGTTTGATGCCACCACCGGCAATAACGCCTGATCAAAGATATCGATCGACATTAAATAAGCAATACGGGCACTTTCCATATAGCGATAATACTGTGTGTTATTCAGATGCCCAAAAGCATCCATATCTCCCCATGCTACAGTTTGACGATGTATTATCGGATAGACAGACAGTTCTTTCATATTTACACTCATATCTTAAAATTAAGAAAATTCACATCATTTTCAAATATTAAATTTAACTGTTTGATTAAATCCTGATTATCCCCCAGGGTTGACTTAATCCTTAAATAACTCATTAATATATTATCAGGATATAAAGTTAATAACTGTTCTGCCTCGATCTGACGTTGTGTTGCCATATAAATATGCCATTTTGCAAAAGCCAGCATCGGCACACTGGTATAACGTTGCTCAAGCTGGGTAATGCGCTGTTCAACATAGGCATAATCCGGGATCTGCTTTAACAGTTGTTGCTGGAACCAGAGATAAAATACTTCCGGATCAAACTGGTCTTGTAATAAATGTAAAGCCAGCTCTTCATGCTGCACACTCATTTCCGGCATTCGGGCCAGTAATTTGAGCCAGAGCACCTTACTGCTATAAGGGCGAGTTTGAATCTCGTCCTGCAACACCAGATAACGTTGCTGTAATGCCGCCAGATCGTCCACAGAGGCCTGATCAAAATGGATCAATAACTGTTGTAACCATAAATCACGATGTTCCGCATCCAGTAGTCCATACTGGGTGGTTTGCAGAAATAACCAGGGTTCCTGCAAGGCCAGTTTGCCCCATAAGGCTGTAATCCGTTGCTGGTAAGCCGTTTCGATTTCAGTCAGCCAGGGAGACAGCTGATGCTGCGCCAGAAACTCCAGATGGGTCAGTGCTTTTTCTGTTTCTTTCTGCTCAAGAAAAATCGCAATGCGTTGCAGTTCAGCCAGTTCAAATGCCATTGGGGCAGATTTATCCAGACTTTGCAAGGCAGCTGCATAATCACCATTCTGATAATCAAACTGCGCATCAATAATATGACTGAGTAAACCGGACTGGGCAAAAATCCGCTCGATAAAAACCTGCTGGTCTTTTGAAGCATCCAATAACCAGACAATGCCGAGCTGTTCATAGGGATGTAATTGCTTGAGCTGTAAAATGGTTTCTTTTTTTCTTTGCTCGCGGGTTAAATATCGCTTCAACATTAACCAGCACAACTGCATTAACAGGCTAATGCCGATAAACAGGGCAATCAGCCCCCAAACACTGCTCTGAAACTGCCATTCGCGCCAGTAAATATAAACATAACCATTTCCATAGCCATAACTGAACACTGACAATAATGCAAACAGTACCAGCGCAGTGAGAAAATAAATCAACATTAATTGCTTCATGACAGATTATCCCAACAAACCCAGGCTTGATAGTTTCGGTGTAGGGACCGCTTGCTGGTTTAATATTTTTTCCAGTCGCTGTTTCATTTTCTGGCTATTTTGATCAGGCAGTTCGGCCAGTAACCGGATAACTTCCTGCACCGACTTCTGATATTCGGCAAACTGCCCTTCATGTAATGCCTGAGAGGCAAGCAATAACCGTAATTGAGCTTCTTTTAAGGTAATGTTGCGGTTAATTAAATCCGGTGTAGCGCGCTGGACTTTTTCCAGTCTGAACCAGTGCCACCCTGTATTGCGTTCACCTTTTTCAAGGGACATTTTCGGGTTGTGTAAATCTTGCTGAATTTTCTGGTCCAGTTGCTGTAATAAATGATCAAGCTGTTGTTGTTGCTGGGTTCGATTTAATACAAACTGCTGGATGGCCTGTTTATCCTGCTCGATCGATTTGATCAGGCTGTCTTGCAAGGCCGGAGCGACAGCATACTGCAGCACATGCTGCTGGGCCTGATTCAGTTGATCCAGGGCATAAATAAACTGCTGCTGGTTCAGGGCAAACTGCACCAGTTGCATCTGCTGCTTAATCAGGATCACCGGAGAAAGCCCTTCCACAGTGACGGGCAGGGTGCTATTGTCAGCCGGCTCAGCCACACGGGTATTTTGTAACTGGCGCTGTACCGCAACAAATTGATCGTTTAATAAGGCATAACGCTGTTCAGTCTGGCTAAGCTGCTGTTGAAGCTGGGGAACTGTTTGAGAATATTGTGCAACATCGTAACTGAGTTTAGCCAACCACAATAAACTCAGCCCTAGTATTAAATAACCAATTTTTCTCATACATGTCCTTGCCAGTCTCTCATGCCTTGAATGATCTCTGAAGCAGATAAATTTTCAAGCTGAATAATGTTAAACACTTTACCTGTCTGTGCGGCCGCCGTTTCTAACAGTTGTGCCAGTCGCGCCCCCAACACCAGAAAAAGCCATGGCCGGGACTGTTGCATCTGAGTACACAATTGTTGCCAGTAATTCCAGCTTGCTTCGCTACTGATCAATACGGCCACAGGCTGATGCAGGTCGGCTTTAGTTAAAAGCTCTGCAAAGACAGCACTGCTCTGTTGCGGACATTGCCGGCGATAAAGCACAAAGTTGAGCACCTCAACCCCCTGCTGCTGTAATTGCTGCATCATGAATTGCCGCCCGCCCAGCCCCCGCCAGAACGCAATCTTGTTTAAATTTTTCTGCTGTTTTAACAGGGGTAAATCCAGCATGCCTTCCGAGTTTTCAACCTGCGGCACATCACTCTGGATATTGAATCGAGCCAGTACCTGCGCAGTGCTCTGACCAACCGCAATCCAGCGGATATGGTGTAGCTGCTCAGGCTTTATGCCAGCTTGCTGCAAATATTGCATTCCCAGCTCAACCGCTGTCGGACTGACCACAACAATGACCTGAACCTGAACCAGCTGCCGATAGAGCTGCTGCAAGCCTTCCGAAAAAGGCTCTGCCACCAGTTCCAGCAAAGGCAGTTCTGCAACCTCATAACCCGCCTCAAGCAAGGCCCGGGTTAAACCAGCAGCACGGTCTGTCGGCCGGGTATTGATAAACAGCATTAATACAACGCTTTTAGCAACTCACCTGCACCTTGCGCCAGTAAGCGTTGTGCCAGTTGCTCACCCAGTTGTTCAGCTGCTGCCGGTGCGCCAACCAGTTGTTCTTTGAGCAAGGTCTGTCCATCGACACTACCGACACGGCCCTCGATCTGCAGCTGGTCATTGACCAAGGTTGCATATCCTGCAATGGGAACCTGACAGCCTCCCTCAAGATAGGCATTGAAGGCACGTTCGGCCCGCACACAGATCGAGGTTTCTTCATGCTGTAAGGGCTGGATCAATTGTAATAATGCCTCATCATTGACACGGCATTCCAGTCCCAGCGCACCTTGCCCGACTGCGGGCAAACTCAGTACGGGCGCCAGACAATGCCGAATGCGATCCGATAAGCCAAGACGTTTCAGGCCGGCACTGGCCAAGATGATTGCATCATACAGACCCTCATCCAACTTGGATAAACGTGTGCCGACATTTCCGCGCAAATCAATAATTTCCAGATCCGGACGTTGTTGCAGAATCTGGCATTTACGGCGCAGGCTGGAGGTCCCGACTTTTGCACCCTGCGGCAGATCATCGAAATGTGAATAATGGTTGGAAACAAAGGCATCCAGCGGATCTTCACGCTCGCAAATCACTGCCAGCGTCAAGCCTTCAGGCAAATGCATCGGGACATCTTTCATGGAATGTACGGCAAGGTCTGCACGGCCATCCAGCAAGGCAGCTTCCAGCTCTTTCACAAACAGCCCCTTCCCCCCGATCTTTGCCAATGGAGTATCCAGAATCTTGTCGCCCTGCGTTACAAACTTCACCAGCTCAACCGTTAAATCAGGATAAAGTGCCGTTAAACGAGAACGGATATGCTCGGCCTGCCAAAGTGCAAGCGGGCTTTGTCGGGTCGCAATTTTTAAGGTTTTCATAAATTCAAGTGGAGTGTAAATCAAAGCAATTGTTCCCAACTTAACTTGCTCACCCGAAATTGCAAGTAAAAAATCATAAACTGTGCACTCATGCAGCTGAAAAGCGACGTTTATAATTGATGCATGCACTCTCTTAAACTTGGCAAATGGCGTCGGCTCACAGACAGGCGCTCATCCAGCTCACGCAAGCGCACCTGATATTGTCCGGCTGCAACCAGTTCCAGTCCTTCCAGATAGTCGAGCGAGACCAGTGCATTACGATGGATACGGATAAAGCGGTCGGCAAATTCAAGTTCCAGATCTTTGAGTGTTTCATCAATCAGTACACTGCCATTTTTGTGGCGTACCGTGACATATTTCTGATCTGCCAGAAAGTAATACACATTTTCCAGGGGAATCAGTTCTACCCCGCGATAGGTTTTCGCAGCAATCTGTTGACGTTGGGTCTTGGTATCGTACATATCATCTTGTTGTTGTAAGCCAGTCATTTGCGCTTGTGTAAGTTGGGTTAAATGATTAAACACCTGCTGGAGATCTTGTTGTGCAACAGGTTTAAGTAAATAGCCTTGCGCTTGAAATTTAAATGCTTCCAGTGCGTGCTGGTCGTAGGCGGTACAGAAAATGATGGCAGGACGCGGATTGAGCTGGCTGAGCTGTTCGGCACACTCCAGACCATTCATCCCCGGCATTTGAATATCCAGCAAAACCACATCGGGTGAATCATTTTCGATATGGTTCAACACATCCTGTCCATGATGTGCTGTGGCAATGACTTCATGCCCCATCTGTGTCACCAGACGTGACAAACGCTCTACTGCAAGAGGCTCATCATCAGCAATCAGAACTCTCATTCTCTTCTCCTTGTCATCGTTAACTTCATCCATCATTTTTATCGTTAACTTGACTTATTATTTTACTTGATCGTGGTAGTTCACCACCGTCGTATACAACGACGTGCCCCCATAAATCTGAAACTTGACCGTTTGCCCATAATAGGCCTTCAGGCGCTGCTTCACATTCTCAATCGCAATGCCATTTCCCTTTCTCGATTTTATTGTATCGTGAGAATAAGGGTTAGTAATGACTATACTGACTTGATTTTGCAATATTTCAACCAATACCGTAATGGTTGATGGCTGCAAAACTTTTTCCACCCCATGAAAAATACTATTCTCGAGCAAAGGTTGCAACGTTAATAACGGAATGGTCACCCGTTTTAATTCTGCTGGCGTTGCCTGTATATTCCATTCTACCTTCAAACGCGCCCCTAAACGTATTTTTTCGATACTTAAATATTGCTGGCACAGGTCAATTTCTTCTGCCAGACTCACCAGCTTCAGTTCCTGAAAGCTTGCCCTGAATAAGCGCGACAGATTGATCAGCATACTCTCGGCCTTGTCCGGATCAATCGCAATCAGGCTCACCACACTATTCAGACTGTTAAATAAAAAATGTGGGTGAATCCGCGCCTGCATGGCCTGAATACGGGCATTCAGTTCACTATACTGCTGGTTCATCCATTGTTCACGCATATACAGATAGCGCATGCAGAAGGCACCCAGCAGCACCCCGTAGCCCAGATGCAAGCTGGCGCCATGAAAAAGGATAGCCTCAGAAAAAGCAGCAGTATGTGATACCCCGTACTGCAGCACATTGACCACGCAGGTGGTGAGCAACACGATCAGCTGTAGCAGAATAAAACCCAGCACCAGTGCAAGCTTCTGGCTAAATCTGGCAAAAAAATCCTGAAAATAGTCGACCAGTGCCGAAAAAGATAAAATCACCCAGTTAATAAAAAACATATATTGCAGGACCCGGATGCCTTCCAACGCCTGCCATGACCGAGCTTCAGCCAAGGCCAGCACCATCGCCAGCACATTACTGGCAACAATTAATTCTAATAAGTGTTGCCATTGTCCAATTTTCGTAAAAAAATAGGAGCCTGATGGATTTCCCCCCTGACGGGTTTGCGATAACTTCTTACGTCGAGTTTCGGCAACTACGTTTGGATTTGCTATACTCTTTTTTATTTTACTGAGCCGCCATGACCACATCTTCTCAATCCTCTTCTTCAGCCAGCCCGAATCAAACCTCTGGAATGTGGGGCGGTCGCTTCTCTGAAGCAACAGATGCTTTTGTTGCAGAATTTACCGCATCTGTGCAATTTGACCAACGTTTTTATAAACAGGATATTGCCGGTTCAATTGCACATGCCACCATGCTGGCCAAAGTAGGTGTCCTGACTGAAGCCGAACGTGACGACATCATTCAAGGTTTAAATACCATTAAAGCTGAAATCGAAGCGGGCAACTTTGAATGGCGTATTGATTTAGAAGATGTGCACATGAATATCGAGTCTCGTTTGACTCAGCGTATTGGTATTACCGGTAAAAAACTTCATACCGGCCGTAGCCGTAATGACCAGGTGGCAACCGACATCCGCCTGTATTTGCGTGATGAAATTGATGACATCTTGGGTCTGTTACATCGTTTACAAAAAGGCCTGCTCAGTCTGGCAAGCAAAAATACCCAGACCATCATGCCGGGCTTTACCCATCTGCAAACCGCACAGCCAGTGACCTTTGGTCACCATTTACTGGCATGGTTTGAAATGCTGGTTCGCGACACCGAACGCCTGCAAGACTGCCGTAAACGTGTTAACCGTATGCCACTGGGCTCTGCGGCTCTGGCAGGTACCACCTATCCGATTGACCGTGCCTATACCGCAGAACTTTTAGGTTTTGAAGCGGTTTCGGAAAACTCTTTAGATGCAGTGTCTGACCGTGACTTTGCCATTGAATTTAATGCGGCGGCATCCTTAATCATGATGCACTTGTCACGCATGTCAGAAGAACTGATTTTATGGACGTCCGCTCAATTCAAGTTTGTCAATATTCCTGACCGCTTCTGCACAGGCTCTTCGATTATGCCGCAGAAGAAAAACCCGGATGTACCGGAACTGGTACGTGGTAAATCAGGCCGTGTATTTGGTGATCTGATCAGTCTGTTGACCCTGATGAAAGGCCAGCCATTGGCATACAATAAAGACAATCAGGAAGACAAAGAGCCATTATTTGATGCGATTGATACCGTGCGCGGTTCACTGATGGCATTTGCTGACATGATCCCAGCGTTAGTGCCGAATGTTGAAATCATGCGTGAAGCGGCTCTTCGTGGCTTCTCTACTGCAACCGATCTTGCCGACTATCTGGTGAAAAAAGGTGTGGCTTTTCGTGATGCCCATGAAATTGTTGGTAAAGCGGTGGCCTTGGGCGTTGCAGAAGAAAAGGACCTATCAGAATTGACGCTCGAACAGTTACAGCAGTTCTCTGATTTGATCAGCGCAGATGTCTTTGATAAGGCATTGACCTTAGAAGCTTCTGTAAATGCCCGAGACCATATTGGTGGCACCTCACCAAAACAGGTTGAAGCTGCGATTGCGCGTGCGCACACTCGCCTAGAACAGTTATATTAATCTCCCTATATCCCTCTGTTACAAAGAGGGTCTTTCACTGGATGCCATAATGACTCGACAAGTATTTTGCCGTAAATATAAACAGGAGCTTGAAGGCCTGGACTTTGCCCCGTTTCCGGGTGCAAAAGGTCAGGAGTTCTTTGAAACCGTGTCCAAGCAGGCATGGCAGGAATGGTTAAAACACCAGACCACGCTGATTAATGAAAAACGACTCAATGTGTTTGAACCCGATGCCAAGAAGTTTCTGGAAGAACAACGTGAAAAGTTTTTCAATAATGATGAAAGTGTAGAAAAAGCTGAAGGCTGGAAACCAGAACAAGGTTAAACTGTGCTCCCCCCTATCTGGATTAGCAGAAACAGCTTAAACAGGGTCATGAAAATACTTTATTTTCTGTTAGATAGCGCACAAAGTTACAGTATGGTCCACGTAAAAAGAGAGCTGTTTCCAGCTCTCTTTTTACGTGATATTTACATAAGTAATAAAGCCTTACAGACTATACACAGTTGTCTACATGACACTTCCAGTGCCCTCCCTTATAGTTATATTCAGAAGGACAAAGAGATACGCTGATATCTCACGTAATGCATGATATTTCTCTCCCAGACTTTTCCCCCGAAGTCTGGGATTTTTTTGTCTTTAAGTCCTGAAACAAAAAACCGCCCCAAACAGGCGGCTGAAAATTATTATCTTTTTACACTTATTTTTGATGAACTTTCTGTTCGATTTCTTCAATGCTGGTATGACGTACATCCATTCCCTTTGCCATATAAATAACCTGTTCTGAAATATTACGCGCATGGTCGCCAATACGTTCCAGTGAGCGCAATACCCACATCACATTAATAACACGTGAAATATGTCGCGGATCTTCAATCATATAGGTCATCAAGGTACGGGTTGCAGACTGATATTCACGGTCAATATCGACATCGGCCATTACCACTTTTAATGCCTGCTCCACATCTAAACGGGCAAATGCATCCAGGGCATCATGAATCATGACACGGACCTGGTTGCCAATATGCCGTGTTTCCATATAACCGCGTGGTGACTCGCCCTCTTCACACAGGTTTTGTGCGATACGGGCAATTTTTGCGGCTTCATCCCCAATCCGCTCCAGATCGGTATTGGCCTTGCTCATCGCAATCACCATACGCAAGTCGATTGCAGCCGGATGACGGCGAGCCAGAATCAGGGTTAGCCCCTCATCAATATCACGCTCAAACTGGTTGACGGCATTGTCCTTAAACTGAACGTCAATCGCTAGATTTGCATCTGTGTCCAATAAAGCATGTATTGAATTGGCCACCTGTTGCTCTACCAATCCCCCCATGGTCATAAACTTGGTATGCACATCTTGCAAGTCTTCATTAAATTGTGAAGAAATATGATGACTTAACACAGGATTGCTTGGGCTCACGGCAGGCCTCCACTCGACGCATGGAAAAAATGATTGGTGATTAGAACATAGAAATGATGAAAGTTTTATGACAATAGCATGGTTTCACGCTTTGTAAATTGGTGTGAATTGATACAACAAAAATTTTTAAATCTGTTACGCTAGGGGTCTGTTAGCACTTTATAGCTGAATTGTGTTGTAGGCAAAAATTTCATCAGACGAGGCATGAAATGCAGGTAATGGCCACACCCTTACCAAGTTTCATAACGATGTATGAGGGAATTCTCGCCACAACCCTGCGGGACAGGGAGCTTTTTTGACGTTACTGTGTTATGCCTTGTTTATTTAGAATAACTAAGTTTCACAAGTCATGCCTTGTACCGCCAAAAAGATTCACGGTCGCAATCATATATAAAATGATAACAGACCCCAATTTCGCTTGACGGAGCGCAGTTAACAAACTGCTGAGATTGTCTTAATTACAAAATTTAAAGACAAGTACCGTTGAACCTGATCAGGTTAACACCTGCGTAGGAATCAAGCCCAGCAAAAACTTAGCCTTTATTTATCATAGAGATAAATCCGCCATTGTTTTTGGTCGTGCTTGATTCGTTAATGCCATACATAAGGATCATGCCATGAACCAGTTAACGAATCTTTCCCCTGCCGATATTTCTGCTCAACACGAGCAAGACGCTAAAGATTTAACCCGTATTCTGCCTGCTTCAAGAAAGGTGTATGTCGAGGGTTCGCGTCCAGACATCCGGGTCCCGTTCCGTGAAATCAGCCTGACTGAAACACCCACAGGTTTAGGTGGTGAACATAACCCGCCAGTGATGGTGTATGACACTTCCGGTGTATATACCGACCCCGCTGTACACATTGATTTAAATCAAGGTTTGCCACTGGTACGCCAGAGCTGGATTGAGGAACGTCAGGATACCGATCTCCTTGCAGGTCTCAGTTCCGAGTTTGGTCAGGCCCGTCTAAAAGACATCCGTACTGCCGACATCCGCTTTGCCCATATCCAGAACCCACGTCGGGCCAAAGCCGGGAAAAATGTCACGCAAATGCACTATGCCAAGCAAGGCATCATTACGCCAGAAATGGAATATATCGCCATTCGTGAAAACCAGCGCCAGCGTGAAGGTGTGGATATGCGACAGCATGCTGGTCAAAACTTTGGTGCACAAAACCTAAAAGAAATTACCCCGGAATTTGTACGTCAGGAAGTCGCTGCCGGTCGTGCCATTATCCCGGCCAATATCAATCATCCCGAATGCGAACCGATGATTATCGGACGTAATTTCCTGGTAAAAATCAATGCCAATATTGGCAACTCCGCGCTCGGTTCATCCATTGATGAAGAAGTGGCCAAAATGACCTGGGCCACCCGCTGGGGCGCCGATACCATTATGGACTTATCGACGGGTAAGAATATCCATGAAACCCGTGAATGGATTATCCGTAATTCACCAGTTCCGATCGGTACGGTGCCGATCTATCAGGCACTGGAAAAAGTCGATGGTGTAGCTGAGGATTTAACCTGGGAAATCTTTAAAGACACCCTGATTGAACAGGCTGAACAGGGCGTGGACTATTTCACCATTCATGCCGGTGTATTGCTGCGCTATGTTCCCATGACGGCCAATCGTCTGACCGGTATCGTGTCTCGTGGCGGTTCCATCATGGCACAATGGTGTCTGGCGCACCATGAAGAAAACTTCCTCTACACACATTTCGACGAGATCTGTGAAATCATGAAAGCCTATGACGTGTCATTCAGTTTAGGTGATGGCCTGCGCCCGGGTTGTGTGCAGGATGCCAATGATGAAGCGCAATTTAGCGAGCTGAAAACCCTCGGTGAGCTGACCCATCGCGCCTGGGAGCATGATGTACAGGTGATGATTGAAGGGCCGGGCCATGTACCCATGCACATGATCAAGGAAAATATGGATCTACAACTCGAAGTCTGTAAAGAAGCCCCATTCTACACCCTTGGGCCACTGACCACCGATATTGCACCGGGTTATGACCATATTACCTCTGCGATTGGTGCAGCCATGATTGGCTGGTATGGAACCGCAATGCTGTGCTATGTGACGCCAAAAGAACATCTGGGCTTGCCAAACAAGAAAGACGTTAAAGATGGCATCATCACCTATAAGATTGCAGCACATGCTGCAGATCTGGCCAAAGGCCATCCGGGGGCCCAGGTCCGTGATAACGCACTTTCAAAAGCACGCTTTGAATTCCGCTGGGATGATCAGTTCAATTTAAGTCTGGACCCGGATACGGCGCGCAGCATGCATGATGAAACACTTCCTAAAGAAGCACATAAATCGGCCCACTTCTGCTCGATGTGCGGACCCAAATTCTGTTCCATGAAAATCACCCAGAATGTGCGAGATTATGCGCAAAATCAACACAATGCCAAACAGTCAGGAGATGTACAAACAGAAGTTGAAGCAGGTCTCAATGCCATGAAAACCGCTTATCAGGAACATGGTCAAAAATTGTACCACAAGGTGTAAATCGACTAAAAAAAGATTTTCCTGCGAATCATTCTCGGTTAGGATGAGATATGTACAGTCTCATCCTGATTGAAGATGAATATTCTTGACCACGCCAGCTATTCAGCCACCGACGTTACGATAGAATCTCGGAAACCTTTGTTTCGAGGGTTCATTCAAGTTGAGCAAGTGAGCTTAAAACACCGGTTATTTCACCGGAAAGATTACTCGCCTCTTATTCAACGCGAACTGGTTCATCGTCCCGAGGCGGCCGGTGTCTTGCTGTATAGCGACCGGCAACAGCGTTTTGCCCTGATTGAACAGTTTCGTGTCGGGGCCATCCATGATCCGGTATCCCCCTGGCAACTCGAAGTCATTGCAGGCGTGCTGGACGGAGATGAATCTCCGGAAAGCTGTATCCGCCGTGAAAGTCTGGAAGAATCCGGGTGCGAGATCACTGAATTACAACATTTATTTAGCTTCTACCCTTCCGCTGGTGCCTGCTCAGAGTTTTTTCATTTATATGTGGCAGAGGTTAACCTTCCAGAGGACGGGGGCATTTTTGGGATGCCGGATGAAGGAGAAAATATTCAGCTTCATCTGTTCGATTATTCCCAGCTAGAAGCATTATTTCATAACGGGCGGTTGAGAAACGCACCTGTGATCATGGCATTACAGTGGCTGGCTCAACACATACAACAAAGATAAGAAATCTGAAGGGGCTAACGACGGTGACTTTCCAGGTCTCATCATTATCACAGCAAGATTTTGTGATGATACAGATTACCGATACACATTTATTAGAGTATCCCCACCTTGAATTTGTCGGCATGCATCCCGAGCAAAGTTTTCATGCCATCATTGAGCTGATGCGCCAGCAACACCCCCATATCGATTTAATTATCCATACCGGTGATCTGGCCCAGTCGCCGACCCCCTTGACCTATAAACGCTATGTGCAGCATATGCAAACTCTGGGGATTCCCTTTTTCCACACCCCGGGCAATCATGATGATGTCACACATTTTCCATTTCATGAGCAGGACCCGACGCAGCCGACGGTTGTCGAGCTGGGACAGTGGAGCATTATTTTGCTCAATAGTGCCCAGCCCCAGCGCATTGATGGCAAAATCAGCGATATCCAGTTACAGCGCCTAACCGCATTGCTTAACCAGATGCATGACCGGCATGTGATCATTGCCTGCCACCATCATCCTTTTGCCATGCAATCTGCCTGGATTGACCAGCATAAGTTAAAAAACTCCTCTGACCTGCTGGACACTATTCAGCCTTTCTCCAATGTCAAGGCCATCCTCTGTGGACACGTCCATCAGGATTCAGTCAATGTCTGGCAAGGCATCGAGTTCTTGTCCACCCCCTCGACCTGTATCCAGTTCAAGCCGCATAGCGAGAAATTTGCACTGGATGAACAACATCCGGGCTACCGTTTTATCCGCCTGAAAGCCAATGGCCAGCTGGAAACGCAGGTCTATCGGTTACCCACTTCACAACGAATGAACAGTTCTGAAGTTTTAGGATACGATTAAACTTTTGATTACAAATTACATTGTCGTTTTGACACAAAATCTGGACGGGAATGACTACCATCTTGTCCAAAAACTCTATATGATGTCGACCCTTGATGGAAAAAACCATCTTAGGTTTCTATAAAAACACTTGCATATCACCATATTTTTTGCGTATAGATAGTACGTGTAAGATGAGGAATGCCCTATATGGCGAATGACAACCAAAATCAAGTCCTGGACGAACAGACAGAAGTGATCGACGATCAAAAATCGGCGAAACGTGTACGTAAAACCAAACCAAAAGCTTCAGAAGGTGGTACAACTGCGAGCTTATTTGGTATCGCGCCGTATCAGCCTAAGAAAAATGAAGAATATATGTCTGAAGGACAGCTTGAGCATTTCCGCCAAATTTTAAATGCATGGAAAGCGGAACTCATGTCTGAAGTTGATCGCACCTTGAACACCATGCAAGATGAATCAAGCGCACTTCCTGATGTCAATGACCGTGCTACGCAAGAAGAAGAATTTGCGATTGAACTACGTACACGTGACCGTGAACGCAAACTCATTCGTAAGATCGAGCAGTCGATTGAAGCCATCCAGAATGAAGATTACGGTTTCTGTGAAACCTGTGGTATCGAAATCGGTTTACGCCGTCTAGAAGCGCGTCCAACCGCGACTTTATGTATCGATTGCAAAACTCTGGCTGAAATCAAAGAAAAGCAAAACAACGGTTAATCATCCCT
>NZ_JSUS01000051.1 GCF_000805455.1 Acinetobacter sp. A47 | reverse complement strand
ATGTATTCCTGCATTCGGAAAATGGCTTGCTGGCATTCGGGCCACCGCCTGCCAAAGGTGAAGAAGACCCTGAACTGATCAATGCAGGTAAGGAATATGTGACCATGCTGACCGGTGGCAGCTTTTTTCATCATGGTGATTCCTTTGCCATGATGCGTGGCGGGCATCTGGATATTGCGGTACTCGGTGCCTTTCAGGTGGCAGCCAATGGCGATCTGGCCAACTGGCATACCGGAGCCGCGGATGCTATTCCTGCGGTGGGCGGGGCGATGGATCTTGCGGTCGGTGCCAAGAAAGTATTTATCACCACTGATCACACCACCAAGCAAGGTGAACCGAAGATTGTTGAAGCACTGACTTATCCGGCCACCGGCTTGAAGTGTGTCGATCGTATTTATACTGACCTGTGTGTGATTGATGTGACCCCTGACGGTTTAAAAGTGATTGAGAAAGTCGAAGGTTTGAGCTTTGCTGAGTTGCAGGCGTTGACGGGTGCGAAACTGATTGATGCGACGCAAGGATAATGTTTACACAGCCACTAATTACGGGTTAAAGCAGAGGCTTTTTATATAGGCATTGCCTTACTTTTTAAGGATAAAAAGTAACAAAAATCCTTTGTTAGACTGATGGTATATCCATATACCACAGTCTAACGGGCGGCATCCATGCCGCCGCCGCGAAATGCTTGTGGGAAAGCCTCAGATCGAGATTTTCACATAGTCGAATATAAATTGAGAGTTGCTATCGTGATTGGCGAAAAGGATATCGCCCCGTTACTCAGCACAACAAGGAAGTTGTGTCTGAGTAACAAAGGTTTTTGGTCACTTTTTTAAAAAAGTGACGAGAACTAGCTGTGGGTATTGGATTAAGCACCTTAAGACTCCGTCGTGACTAACTCTTATGAATGAAAGCGACTAATACCATCACTGCCGATAAATGAAAGTGATGTTCGAAAACAGTTTGTATAGGCAATGCCTTACTTTTGAAAGGTCAAAAGTAACAAAAACCTTTGTAGGACTGATGGTATATCCATATACCACAGTCCAACGGGCGGCATCCATGCCGCCACCGCGAGATACCTACGGAGAATGGCTGAAAGGCCTGAAGTAAAGGACAAGATTTAAAATGAAAAACGCTTATATCATCGATGCTATCCGTACCCCATTTGGTCGCTATGCAGGCGGTCTTGCCCCTGTACGCGCTGATGACCTCGGAGCAGTTCCAATTCAGGCCCTGATACAACGTAACCCGAGTGTCGATTGGCAGCAGGTCGATGATGTGATCTATGGCTGTGCCAACCAAGCCGGTGAAGATAACCGTAATGTGGGTCGTATGTCAGCGCTATTGGCAGGTTTGCCGTATCAGGTGCCAGCCACCACAGTAAACCGTTTATGTGGTTCATCACTGGATGCCATTGCCATGGCTGCCCGTGCCATTAAAGCCAATGAAGCCGACCTGATTATTGCCGGCGGTGTGGAAAGCATGAGCCGTGCGCCTTATGTGATGGGCAAATCAGACAGTGCCTTTGGACGTAGTCAAAAGATTGAAGACACCACCATGGGCTGGCGTTTTATCAATCCAAAACTCAAAGAAATGTATGGCGTCGACAGCATGCCACAAACCGCAGAAAACGTGGCGGAACAGTTCAACATCAACCGTGCCGATCAGGACCAGTTTGCACTGAACAGCCAACAACGTACTGCAACGGCGCAAGCCAAAGGTTTCTTTGCCAATGAAATCGTACCCGTCAGCATTTCCCAGCGTAAGGGCGATGCTATTGTGGTGGATCATGATGAGCATCCACGTGCATCAACCACTTTGGAAGCATTAACCAAACTCAAAGGGGTAGTTAAAGCTGAAGGGACAGTCACGGCAGGAAACGCCTCAGGCATTAAATGATGGTGCTGCGGCTTTGCTGATTGCTTCGGATGAAGCGGTAGAAAAATATCAGCTCAAGCCACGCGCCAAAATCATTGCGGCTACGACAGTTGGGGTTGAACCACGGATTATGGGCTTTGCGCCAGCACCTGCGATCAAGAAACTGCTGAAACAGGCCAATCTTACATTAGAACAAATGGATGTGATTGAATTGAATGAAGCTTTTGCCGCACAAGCTTTGGCGGTGACCCGTAATTTAGACTTGGCAGATGATGATGCACGGGTTAATCCGAATGGCGGTGCAATTGCTTTGGGTCATCCTTTAGGTGCCTCTGGTGCACGTCTGGTCACCACCGCCTTGAATCAGCTTGAACAGATCAAGGGGCAATATGCCTTATGTTCGATGTGTATTGGTGTCGGTCAAGGGATTGCCTTGATTATTCAACGTATTGATTAAAATAAAGGAATAGTACATGTCAGTTTTTCAATCTGCCGATGCACACATTCATTATCAGACCTTTGGCGATCGCAACGCCCCTGCACTGGTGTTTTCCAACTCTTTGGGGACCCACTACGGGATGTGGCAACAACAATTCAATTATTTTAAACAACGCTTTTATGTGATCTGTTATGACACCCGTGGTCATGGATCTTCTTCTACCCCACCCGGTCCATATACCTTGCAACAACTGGGCGAAGATGTCATCCGCCTGCTCGACCATTTAAAGATAGAAAAAGCCAGTTTTTGTGGAATTTCCATGGGTGGGATCACTGGCCAATGGTTGGCGACTCATTATCCAGAACGATTTAGCCACGTGGTGATTGCCAATACGGCAGCAAAAATTGGACAGGAACAGGCCTGGCTCGATCGTGCAAAATTAGCTAGAGAACAAGGTTTACAACCCATCGCAGCAACTGCCGCATCTCGATGGTTTACAGATCCTTTTATCCAAAGTCAAACAGCCATTGTCAATCATCTGTGTCACGACTTAAGTGCGGGCAGCGCAGACGGTTATGCCAGTTGTTGTGAGGCTTTGGCTAAAGCGGATGTCCGAGAGCAAATCAAAGATATCCATCTCCCTGTTTTGATCATTGCCGGAACCCAGGACCCCGTTACTACCGTTGCAGATGCACAATTTATGCAACAGCAGATTGCAGATGCCCAACTGGTAGAAATCAGTGCCTCACATATTTCCAATATTGAACAAGCCGATGCATTTAATGCTGCACTTGATGCTTTTTTATAATCATTTAAATCCCAAGGGGGAGGCATAACCATCCCTTTTAACTTTGAACCCTGAAATATCAAAACAAGTTCTTCTTTAAAGCGGCTGAAAAAATTATGTGTTTTATCCCAAAAGCACAATAAAAAAAGATGCCATTAAGTGGCATCTTTATAAAAATTTATTGTTTAAGACACGCCAGCAAAATCCCTGAGCATGGTAATAAAAATATCTTTTTGCTCATCAGAATATTTTTCAAATACCTCATTTTGATGGCTATCTGCAATATCAAATAGATAGTGTGCAGTTTTCTTACCTTTTTCGGTCAGCTTAAAAAATCCGTCGCTTTCAATCAGCAAACCGTCCTTTTGTAAAATTGATGCAGCCTGCTCCACTTCACGCATCGGCATGGCAATATCGCGTGGCAAATCTGCCTTGTTTGATGCAGTCCCGCTACCCAGCACCAACAGTAAACGCGCTTCGCTGGTACGAAAGCCTGTCACCAACTGCTTGGGAATATAATCAGTCTGGTAAAACTTGAACGCACGACTCATCAGATAGCAAACATTGCTATATAAATGCCCTTGATGCATCGCACCAATATCTTCAGTTTCCATTGTGTCTTTTAACTGGAGTAACGGATGCGGTATTACGCCTGAATAAGCGCCTTGGTGATAGACCAATGGACTACGCCCTTCATCACGAAAACGCACCACTTTGCCGATAATAATCCAGTGATCACCGCCTTCGATAATCTGATAGCGCTCACATTCAAACACTGCAGAACAGTGCTCCAGAATCGGCGCCTGCCCCGCCCCGGTCTGATAACGGGTACCTTCGTATTTATCAATATTACGGCGTGAAAACTTGTTGGATAACTCGATCTGCGAGCCCGATAAAATATTCACTGCAAAATGTGAGGCCTGTTCAAATACCGGAAAGCTCGACGAGTTCTTATCAATACTCCATAAAATCAGCGCCGGATCTAAAGACACTGAATTAAAACTATTGGCCGTCACCCCCACCTTTTCACCCTGAGCATTTTGCGCGGTCATGATGGTCACCCCGGTCGCAAAATTCCCCAAAGCACGTCTAAACTGCATCGGATCAATCGTGATTTCATCCATTGTTTTTAGTGAATTCATTATTCTCTCCTGAATCTGTTATCCTGTTTCCGGCTATCCCTGATACCGGTTGATTCTGATTAAATCCGTTAAATATCCAGTACCAGCCGTGCTGACTTAGAACGTGAACAGCACACCAATATCTGCTCGTTACTGGCCTTTTCTTCATCGGTAAAATACACGTCGCGATGATCAGGTTCACCTTCGATCACATCGCACATACAGGTGCCACACACACCTTGTTCACATGACATTTCAATCTCGATACCTTCACGCGCCAAGGCCTGCAAAATGGTTTCTTCAGCATTGACCAGAATGATCTTGCCACTTTGCTGCGCCACCACTTCAAAGGCATCGCCCCCGGTTTCAACCTCAACCTGAAAATATTCCTTATGGATTTGCTGCTCAGGGAAGTTCTGTGTCAGGGCTAAATTGATGACCCAGTCCATAAATCCATTTGGGCCACAAGTATAGATATGGCTGTCTTTAGCAATATCCTGAATGGCGGATTGGAAAAATTCACGGTGACTGGCTCCTTCCGATTTAAAATGAAAGGTCGTAAACGGTGCCAGGATGCCATGTTTAATTTCATCGACAAAAGCACAGCGTTCCGGGCTTGCGCCGCAGTAATGCAGTTCAAAAGACGAGCCTTCCTGCGCCAGCTGATACGCCATGGTGATCAGTGGTGTAATCCCGATACCGCCACCGATCAGCACAGTGTGTCTGGATTTCACTAAAGGAAACAGGTTTTTCGGTTCACTGATCTGAATCTGCATGCCGTCTTTTAAATCATCAAAGGCCGACACTGAACCGCCGCGTGATTCCGGATCACGTAAAATCCCGAGCCGGAACTTACCTACCTCATTCGGGTTCTGGCACAATGAGTACTGACGCACCATGCCATTGGGGAGGTGCACATCAATATGCGCTCCCGCTTCAATTTTGGGTAATACGCTCGAATTTGCAGATTCAAATTCCATCACTGCAACATTCCCACCTTCGACATGACGGTTTTTTACCACCACATTATAAAGTCTGGTCATGATTTCTCTCCCTGATCTGCATCTTGCCCAAGGCTTAACGCATAAATAATCCACCGTTAATATCCCATGTCGCCCCAGTGACAAAGGCTGCACTTGGACTGGCCAATAAAGCACAGGTCTCGGCAATAAACGCCATGCTGCCGAGTGCTTTGACCGGGATATTCTGGATGAACTGTTCCATTTTTTCGTCAGAGACCACGCTATGCACAATCGGTGATTCCATCGGCCCCGGCGCAATCGCATTTACCGTCACCCCTTTGGCTGCAAACTCTTTGGCAAAGATTTTGGTCAGGGTGATAATGGCGCCTTTGGTGGCTGCATAATGCGCACCGGTTGCTGTACCGCCATTTTGGCCAGCCAGAGATGCCATATTGACGATACGGCCGTAACCTTGCGCAGCCATATATTTGCCAATGATCTGACATGCCTGAAAGGTACCGCGCTGATTCACTTGTGTGATCATGTCAAAATCTGCCGCACTAATCTCTAAAACAGGCGTTGCCTTGGTCATGGTGGCATTGTTGATTAGCACATCCAGTTTTGAGAAGGTTTGCTGAATCCACTGTACGGCAGCATGAAAATCGGCCTCAACCGAGATATCCAGTTTCAGCGGGAACAGATTCTCTGCATGCGGACTGCGTGCCTTGGCTTGCTCTGCTTTCTCTAAAGTACTGGCAGACAGGATCACCTGATGCCCCTGCGCCGCAAAATATTCGGCAATGACATTCCCCAGACCTGAAGCGGCACCTGTGACTAAAACAACCTGTTGCATTTTCTGCTCCTAGAGAATGTAGCTGATACCCGCCAGGCTATCGGTCGAGTTCACTAAATTGATAATTTTGCGGTTGATCTTGAAGCCTTGTTCCGCATCACGAACCAGATGGAAAGTCACGTCAGCGGTATAATGTTTCAGATTTTCTTTGCGGAACTCACGCAGGTTTTGTGCGCAACGTATAATTATTTCTCCCGCTTCATCTTTGACGATGCGGATACGTGACACACTACGCACGGTACTGGCTTTGGGTGCAGTTGAAATCGCCTCGCCATTTTTTAAACGTTCTATCCTTAATTTTCGCATGTGATGATTGTCATAGGCATAGTTCAGATTGTTTTCATAATCGGTCAGTTTCGGATCAATCGGGATGATATACACGCCTTTTTCATTCCACAGGTCCAACCAAGTGTCATGTTCAGAATGGTCCAGCATATCGGCTTCGGCCCAGACAAAAGCAGTCACTTCATTGAGTAAATTTAGATCGATTTTCATGGCACTCTCCTTAAGCCGTCATCATCTTTTTCCACTGCTGATAGGCAGCGCGCATCCCTGTTTCAGCACTGACATCACTCTTTAAACCATCTTCAGTTTTAACTTCTCCGGGCAGTCCACGATTAAGCATGATCCATAGATCATTGCCTGCACTGGCACCATGCTGTACACGTTCCCATGCTTCCGCATCATCCGGTGTACCGAAGCCAAACGGTCCCTGGAAATGTTCATGCAGACGTAAACGGTACTGGTTGGCAATTTGTGGGCCGCCCTCCATGGTAATCACGGAGTGGTGAATTTCAGTTTCATTAACCGAAATCGGCTGCATCACTCGGAAGAACGCCATCGAACAGGCAATATTCGGAAAGATGTTCAGGTTAAATCCGGAACCACCCACTGCACGCACAATACGGCGTACTTCCAGTTCTTCATGTCCTTCATCACGTAAGGCTTGCGCCAGGTCTTCAAAGCGCTCCTGAATCGGACGTTCCATCAATTCTTCATCCAGATCAACCAGTTCAGGAATCATCACCATGACACTGTGACCATTGCCGAGGTCTTCGACATAGCCGGGTTGATTTTCAAAGTTAAACAGTTCTTCGGTTTTTTCATCGACTGAACTTAAGAATGACTTGTGCACCAATGGGAAATGATAAGCATCGGTGGTATTTTCCAGCTGAATTTTCCAGTTCCCCGGGAAGCGGAAACGATGCTCACCCAAGACCTTGATTGGATAACCAGCCCCTTGTTTCATAAACAGGTCGATCCATTTTTTTGCAGCGCCGAGGAAATCTTCTAAAGGTTCGATCTCCTGTTTAAAGGTGGCGAAAATCATGTCGTTGTATTCTTCAACCCGCAGGCTGATTAATGGAAATTCAGCTTTATCCAGACATTCGCCATAACTTTCAGGAGAAGGCACACCCCGTAATGAACCATCCAGTGCATAGCTCCAGCCATGATATGGACACACAAAACTGTTAGTTTTGCCTTTTTTATGCTCGCACACGGTTGCAGCACGATGACGGCAACGGTTTAGTAAGACATGCACTTTTTTCTTACGATCACGGACCACCACCACAGGTTGCTTGCCAATATTGATGGTTTTATAGCTGCCAGCATCAGGAATCTCGCTGGCATGTGCCACCCAGACCCAGGTGCTGTAATAAATCTTTTTCATCTCATCTTCAAAGATGCGTTCATCTTTGTATAACGAGGTATGTGCACGGTCACTTTGCACCAGGCTACTGTAATCCATTTCAATATTCTGCATTGGAATAATACTGTTCATATCCATTATCCTTTTCGTTCGGTCTATCCATTGGTGATTAATTATTGCCGAGACGGTACTGGCAATGCGGCTGTACTGTCCCAGTGAGATACAGGACGACTAAAAATGTTTTCAGTCTGAAAATGTCTGATCTTCCAGCGACCATCGGGCTGCTGTTTAAATTGCACTGTGAGTTTGGCGGCATTTAAATGGCTACGCCCATCACGGAAGGTTGAGGTTTGCAACATCAACCAGCTGGCCTTGGCTTGATCTGCTTCAATATAGATTTGCTCTGAGCTGACAAAATGCGCATTCATGACAAAATGCGACTGCTGTTGGGTATAGCTTTTGAACATGTCATAAATGGCTTGCCATGAAGCATAACGACCAAAAGACTGCGCATATTTTTCGCCTATGCCTTCCCAGATGCTGTCCTGATCAAATAAATCCATCAATTCATTCAGGTCGGTATCAGCATTCAAGGCATCACAAATTTCCATATAACGGTTAATGCAGTTACGAATTGCATTTTGAGCTTCAAGCTGTTGTAGGCGTTGCAGTAATACCGTTATATCCATTTGCGTATTCATATCATTCATCCTTGTCCTCACGCCCTTTAATTCAACCCGGCTTATAAATAACCGGGTGCTGGCTTCATGCCAAAGCTGACCAGACCTGCATTTTGCAAAGTGGCATCGCCCATAAAGGCATGCTGTGTTATCACATTGGTATCGTTGACAAAGCGGCTAAATGGATTGTGGGTATAAATCGCAGTCATACCTGCCAGCATCTGGATTTTGCGGGTGACACGGGCACAAACACGGGCCACATGGGTACAGGACAAACGCATATCACTGATCTGTTCTGCGCTTGGGGTACGTCCTGCCAGCACTTCATTCCAGACAATCTGCATGGTGTCGTAGAACCAGACGCGTGCCGCCTTAAACTCAGCTTCGGCCTGGGCAAATTCATATTGGGTTACTGGCCGGCTGGCAATTTCCGCCCCGCCAGTAATGGAAGATTTACCGGGTGCCAGTTTTTGAAACTCTTCCAGCGCTGCAGCTGCCACACCAATCCCGACTACGGTTAAGACCTGAGTGGCCAAAGACAGGGATGGATATTTAAAAAATGGTTCAGGCAGTTTTGAAGGCTCGCCACGGACAAAGGTCCATTCTTTGGCCACCAGCACATCTTTCACCACCAGATCATGGCTGCCTGTGCCTTTTAAACCGACCGTGTCCCACGTCATATCAATCTGTGCTTTATTGGCTGGCATCACCGCCATGCGCGGTAGGCCTTGGGTTTCATTGTCCTTTTGCGGGGAAATTCCGACCCCGACAATATCCGCGCCCATACAACCACTGGAAAATTTCCAACGCCCACTCACCACCACGCCTGCATCGGTAATTTCAGCGGGTTGTGGAGGGAAAATGCCACCTGCAAACACAATATCCGGGCTATCTTTATACAACTGCTCAAGCGTTGCTTCTGGCAAACTGCCCAAGTAGGCAGGACTCATACCAAAACTGGCGACCCAACCGACTGAGCCATCGGCCTTGGACAATTGTTCGATCAATTCACAAAACTGTTTTGGAGACCATTCATTGCCGCCAAAACGTTTCGGCACCAAAGCACGATACACCCCAATCTGTTTGAGTTTCTCGATAATATCCTGACTGACATAGGCCTGACGATCAAACTCTCCGCTACAGGCACGTTCACGAATTTCCTGACATAAGGCATCTAATTGCGTTGTATTGCGATCCATGCCACATTCCTTTGTCGCTAAATGATTCATTCACTTATTCCTTGTCATTTATTGCGCAGCGCTGACGATATATTTCGCAACCGCACACAAATATTCATCGGTATTGCGTTTTGCCACGATCTGCAAGCCCACGGGCTGACCTTGTTCGGTTTGCAGCGGTACTGAAATCGCAGGGTGACCAGACAGGTTAAATGGTCGAACCAAAGCGGTGAGATTTAACAAAGCCACGGTATTTTCAGCATCAGCCAGCTTGGGCGGCAGCTGCGGTAAAGTCGGTAAAATCAAGGCATCGTATTGCGTCAGTAAGGCATCAAGCTCGGCGGTAAAATCTGCTCTCACCTGCTCCGCCTGTTTGACTTGGGCTAAGGTGGTGTCGGCGGCTTTCAATAAACGCCCATTGACGTCTGCTCCGAGCAAACCTGTTCGGGTCAACTCACCGTAGGCCTGCCAGTTTTCATAATTAATGATCTGCATGCCCGCATCAAAGGCCGCTGCAAAGCCTTCCACCGTTACAGTTGACACTGTCAAATTGGCTTGGGTTAGATATTGCTGGATCGTCTCAATCACGGCGGCATCAGCAGTGACATTGAGCCACGCCAGTTTCGGTGCCTGTAACAATTCAGCATGGGTATGGAAGCTTGGATCAATGATGTGCATGGCGCTCTCAATCATTTCGACTGAGTTTGCAAAAGGGCCAACACAATCCAGTGAACTGCTTGCCGGATGTACGCCAGCACGGCTGACCCGGCCAAAGGTCGGTTTTAAACCATAAACGCCACAACAGGCTGCTGGCATACGAATGGAACCACCGGTATCGGTACCTAAGCTGAAATCTGCCAGACCAGCCGCAACCGCTGCCGCAGAACCACTGGATGAGCCACCCGGGATCAGTTCAGGATATTTCGGATTTAACGGGGTACCAAAAGTGTGGTTAATTCCTGTGATGCCAAAAGCCAGTTCGTGCAAATTGGTCTTTGCAATAATCTGGCAATCAGCAGCCAGAATACGATCGACCACCTCGGCATTGACAGAGGCAGCCTGGTTCTGCATCAAGGCTTTACTGCCTGCCATGGTTTTAAAGCCTTGGATGTCGATGGAATCCTTGACCATGACTTTCAGCGCACCGCAGCCCTTTTGTACTTCTTGTACAATAATATTCATTCACTTTTCCATGTATTTTTATAATTAATACAAATATCGGAAAAAGTAATGTAATTGTCAAGTATTTTTCGACAGCAAGAATCAAGTAAATGTTTCTAATTTTTGTATAATGCTGGACATCCATTTTTATAAAAGTAATGACTTGGCTATGCTTACGCATTTAGAACAATTTCTACCCAACAATGAACCGGGAAGCTTACAAAGCTATCCTTTTTTCTGGATTTCTCAGGTAAATGGCAAATACACACAACTTATTGAAAAATCAATTAAAAAATTAGGGATCGACAATACTCGCCGTAAGATCATTTTAAGTACCAATGCGCTGCAACAAGCCAGTATTACCGAGATCGCCAACCTTTCCACCCTCAAGCTGACCACGGCAACCAAAGCCATTTACCGTCTGGTTGAAGATGATATCGTGCAAGTGTTTTCATCTGAATCAGATGAACGGATTTCGATGGTAAAACTGACCGATAAGGGCAAAGAGATGGTCGAGCAAATTAACCAGATCAGCCAGGTCACCCTGTCCGGGATATTAAATGCCTTTGATGATCAGGAATTACATCAACTCAATGCACAGCTCAAAAAACTGTTTGATCTGATGCCATCTAGTTAGAACAATCAGAAAAGCCCATCCCTGTCTGGCGATGGGCACACATTCCTAAACAATAGCGGAGGACTGATTTAAAATATTAAACGGAGGCTGTAGCTGGTTTGCAGCAATCCGGCCAACAAAAGTATGTAAAACCTGTTGTTTATAGGCAGCAATATCAATTTGCCGATAATCGTAAAAACCCTGCTTTTCTCTTAAACCATTACGTTGTTGCCGCATATTTTCCGCAATAATCTCAGGTGTGCGATAACGCTCACCCAACTCTTTTTCCAAATACTGGCCAGCGTAATACAAAATATCACCGCCTCCCCAATCAATGAACTCTAATAAACCCAATACAGAAAAGCGCAAACCAAAACCCGTGCGAATGGCAATATCAATATCTTCTGCCGAAGCCACGCCTTCTTCAACCATCCACGCTGCTTCATTCATGGCTAAGGCCTGAATCCGTGGCACGATATAACCGGCTCTGGCCTGACACACCACAGGCACTTTGCCGATCAGTTGTAGAAAGCTTTTCAGTTGTGTAACGGCCATGTCAGAAGTTTGCTCGGAACGACTTAACTCAACCAGCGGAATCAGATAGGCAGGATTGAGCCAATGCGCATTTACCACCCGATCTGGATGAGAAATCATCTGTGCAATATCCGTGACCAGAAAGGTTGACGTGGTCGATGCAACAATACAACGAGAGGAAATATATTGATCCAGCCAGGCAAAAATCTCTTGTTTGGCTTGCCTGAGCTCGGGTACCCCTTCCATCACCAGATCACAGTGTGCCAAGACCGGGATAGCAGCGGTGCGGCTTAAAATCTGAATCTGATCCAGAATAAAGACGCTTTGTTCAGAGTGAATAAACTGGATACGTTCCAGCAACTGCAATTCTTGTTTTAAGTCAGCTCGGATGTGAGCCTGATATTGCTCAAACTCAGCCTCGGTACGTTGTCGGGCATCGATTAAAGCCACATTTAATCCCGCATAGGCAAAGGCAATTGCAATGGCTTTGCCCATGCGCCCAGCTCCGAGTACAGCAACCTGTTGAATCGATGTCATATCAGACTCCTTGCTGCAAAGTCGCTTGCAACTCAGCCTTGCTTTTATCGGCGAGTCCCAGATTCTCAAACGTCCGCCCGTCCTGATACAAATCCTTGCCTGTCACCGCAGACGCAATATTCAGTAGCCCTTCTGCCACAGGTGTCGCGACACCCGCCCAACGTCCCACTGAAACCAGAAAGGATAGCCCCAGACGGGTATCTTCCAGCATGTAACGATGTGTCTGTAAGTCAATATCCTCACGCCAGTCCCCGCTATCCGTCAATTTTCCATGCGCACCACGGCCATACATCCATTCATCGCCTTCACCCGCTTGATTGTAGTGATCGGCCAGCGGAAAATGCGGTGCAGCATAGCCGAGTGCTTCCCGAACTTGCATACGTTCCGCATCGAGCTGATTGGTGACACGGCGAATCGACGGTTGTGTCCCTTCATTATGAATATCCCAAGCCTCAAAATGTTCCAGTGGTCCCGCATTCATCAAAATCAACGGTGGATGAATAATCGGCCCGGCATTCATCAAGGCACCACTTAAACTGTCCTCAATCGGCTCGACACTTGGATAGGCCTGTTTCAAAATTTGGAATGCATGCTCGGACAAGCGGCTTGGGAATACCCCCGTGGGTAAACGGGTCGCATAGTCACTCACCACGATCTGATTGACACCGTGCTTACGTACCAGATACGGTAAGGTGCCGGTTTCAGCAAAGGCCACTTGAGCCGTGTTACCTGCCTCACGCATGGCTTTGGCAAAGATAAAACTACCAAAGGTTGCAGGCGGCAAATACACCACTTGGCCCGCTTGAAAGAACGGCGCAGCCTGCTGCGCCAAATCCAGATGTGTGGTTGCGGGCAAAGGAATAATAATCAGCTCGGCATGCTGGATGGCGTGTTGTAAATCATCGGTCAGTTTAATCTGACTCTGCTCAAAACCGGCCGTGACACTACGATCGCCCTGATAATCTTTAATCTTGAGTTCACCGGTTGCTGCCAGCTGTTGCAAAGCCTCACTGTCACGGCGCCATAACATCACCTCATGGCCTTTTTCTGCCATCTCTGCTGCTGCGGCATAACATCCGTGCCCGCCACCGAGTACTGTAATTTTCATGTGCGTTCCTGCTGATTGAATTGATTTGTCATTCAGCATAGAACGGTCAGCCTAAACCGGCTTATCCAAATGCGCAGTGATTATTCCATTTACGACCGTATTTCACCCAGTTGTACAGGACTCATTTTTAAGGTATGTGAAGGCAGACAGCCGAAGCGCTTTTTATACAAGGTAGAGAAATGCCCAAAACTTTGAATGCCATGATCCAGTAAAATATCAGTCACAGTCTGATGCTCTACGGCTTGCTGTAAAGCAGAATGTACCCGTTCCAGACGTTGCTCACGGATATATTCAACCGGCGTCTGCTGTAGATATTGGCTAAAGCCCTTTTGCAGGCTGCGAATCGATACCTCACAATATTGGCTTAATGTTGCTAGCGAAATCGCTTGATGCAGATTGTCCTGAATATACTGCTGTGCTTTTTTGATATAGCCTGGCACCAGCTGCTGACGCTGTGCATTCAGCTGCTCACTATAATTATTGGGGATTTTAAGCAAAATCAGCTCGATCAGGTATTGGGTAAAACTGGCTGAGATAAAGTTCCAGTTCCGGATATTATGATAGGCATGACAGAGATAGTTCAGCGTTTCAACAATGGCACTCATCCCTTCTGCGGTACAGGACAGACCACTATCGAAGCAGACCGGCACCTGACAAGTATGGCCCAGCATTTTAAACAGCTGGGTTTCGATTTCCTGTTTGGATAATTTTAAAATAATATTACGGCAATGCTGATTGGTCACAATCTGCTGTCGGGTATGCGGATGAGTAACCGACATAATCCCCGCAGATTGTAGCAATTGCTGGTTTGCTGCCCCAATCTGACATTGTCCTTCCAGGGTGATCCTGAACAGGTAAAAACTCGAACTGTCATCAATACAGATCACCACGGGTGCACTATATTTCAGATCATACAGCGCCCCATTGCCAAAGCTAAAACCATTCAGGCGCGTGTTTAGCTGCTGTTGGGTCTCAACATCAAAACGATGCGGACCTAGATAATGACTGATTTGATCTTTAATGGTCTGGTAATCACTGGACTGAAATAATAAAAACGCATCCAGATAATGCAAATGATCCAGTTTAAATGTCGCGTGCATCACTTCACTCCCTTGTGATGGGTTTCGCCAGCAAAGCACAAAGCCCATGACAAAAGAATGGGCTTTGTGCTTGCACTTGGGTCAGATCAAGAAGCATGTTCCTGCTGCATACTGTCACTAAATGCCTGACAGCCTTTTTTCAATAAAATGAAGGCCAATACACAAGAGATCGTCCCGACAATCGACAAGGACATACCAACCATCAATGGATTTTCAAACACTTTATCGGTAATCAATGCCACCAAGGTGGTCCCGATGCCGACCGCAACCAGATTACTGATCAACAAGAAGACTGCCGAAATTTGTGCCCGTAACTGGTTTGGCGCCAGCATTTGCATGGCTGTGGTAGAAATCGGCATCGGGAATGATGCAAAGAACATTGCAGGCACCAGAAACAGCACCGATAGCCATAACGCATTTACTTGCGTAAACACCATGATCGGGATCACTAAACCGGCAATCCCAATCACACCGGTGATCATCGGAGCATCCTTACGGCCTTTCTGAATAAACCAGTCATTTAGCCATCCGGCGCAAAATACGCCTAGAATATTGGCCACCAGTAACACACTACCGAGCATATAACCCGCTTCAGTCGGGGTTAATCCAAACTTGCGCATATAAAATGCCGGTGACCAGCTGATCAGGCAATACAAAGCCATTGCATAGAAGGTAAAACCTAAATAATGACATTTGAAAGTACGTCCATGCTTTTTGATAAACTTAAACGCATCTTTCATGCGGGTCTTTTCAACCTGTCCCTGCGCGTTTAAACGCTGGCCTTTACGCTGCGGCTCTCTCACCGTCAACAACACCAGTAATCCAATCAATATCCCTGGAAAACCGACAATCATAAATGCCGCTTGCCAAGCCTTCAGTGCACCAAAAACCGGCACCATGATGCTATCCATATTTTTTAGCAAGCCAATCACATAGCCACCGACCAGAAAAGCAATACCGCCACCGACAAAGGAACCGATCGAATATACCGCTACCGCACGGCCCAGCTTGTCCTTGCTAAACATATCGCTAAACATCGAATAAGCTGCAGGTGACAAAGCAGCCTCACCGACACCGACGCCCATACGACTTAAAAAAAGCTGGATAAAATTCTTGCTCAGACCACAAAATGCGGTCGCAATACTCCAGAACACCACCCCAATGGCAATAATTTTTGGACGTGAAAACCGGTCCGCCAGATAGGCCAGCGGCAAGCCCATAAAGGCATAAAACAATGAAAAGGCCAAACCATGGAGTAGACTGAACTGGGTATCGGAAAGACCCAGATCGGCCTTGATCGGCTCGATCATCAGCGCCAGTATTTGCCGGTCGATAAATGAAAAGATATAGGCCAGCATGCAGAGCAAAACCACATACCATGCGTATAGATTGGATTGAGCCCGTATTGGCTCATTTGAATGCGTATCCATTGTGCTTCCTTGTCCATGCCATTTTTCTAATCTGTATTGTTGTAAAGAGACATCGTGACCAGAACATATCTCCTTTGTCTGGCCTGTTTGCTAAAGTAAAATCTCTTGTTCTATAATTATTATTTTTACATGGAATTTTCCATAATATTTCAGGTATAAAGTTATACCTTTTTTTACCGCTGAAGTGCTCAAGCCGGAGCGCATTTAGATGAAAAGAGCAAAAACAGGCATTTCTAAGGCATATAAGTCACTGATAAAGTGGCTATTCTCTTATAAATACGGCAATAAGATGGCTATTTAAAAAAAATGAAGGAATAAATTTATTTTAAAATAATATTGAATTTTACATTTATTTTTGTTTTAAAATAAATCCAATCATTAATTTTCAATGGAACTGAACATGGCGCTTAGCAAAGAACAGGCAATCGAAAGCATTCATAGTATGCACGTCTTGATTGAAAAAATTTTTAGCGGCAAACATACCGAACAAGACCTTCCCCAACTGATTGATTATTTTGCTGAACATTTTGAAATGGTGGGCGCAGCAGGCAAGCGTATTTCTCTGGAACAGGTCAAAGGTCTGTTTGCCAACAATCAGGGCAAAATGCCTGATCTCCAGATTGAAATCTATGATGAGCAGATCTTGCTGCAAAAACCCGATGCGATCGTACTCACCTACACCGAAAAACACACCAAAGATTCAGGTATTCTGATCCGTCGTTCTTGTGCATTGATTGAAGAAATTGAGGGCAAAATGTTGTGGAGTTATTTACAGGAAACATTCTTGCCCTAGATCCAGATCGTATCGAATCGCGACCCTCATGACAGATTGAACTGCTGTTCCAGCCATTCAATAAAAACCTGGCTTTTACGGTTATAGAGCGCCGCCCTATTCGGGATGTAATAGCAGAGTCCGGATTGCGCTGGCCGGGTCTGGCATGCCTGAATCTGGTGCTGCTTCACCAAACGTCTCATCAGGGTACAAGATGCAAATACATAGCCATTACCAGCCAGGGCTTCCTGAATACCAAGCAGTTCCTGATCAAAATTTTGTACCCTGAGCCTTGACGGCTCTATATGATTGAGCAAACACCATTTTTCTAAAGGAGGCAGATCTAGATTTTTGTTTTTCCAGATTGTATTAAAAACCACGATGGGCTCATCAGTAGTCTTAACCCGGTCAATAGGCAGTCTGCCAAACAGGTTAAAGCTTTCGTGGCAAAGTACTTCAGATGCGGGTACGGCAGCAAGCTGACCTAAACGAACCGGTAAATGATACAGATGATTGTCTAGCATCTCCCCCGTAGAAACCTCAACAGAAATATCCGGATAATTTAAATAAAACTCATGCAGGGCTGGAATCAGGATCAACGCAGCCAGAGATGAAGTCGTGGTCACTTTCACCACATTGCTCGCCAGTCTGACTTGCTCTACAGCCTCCTCAATGCTTCTAAACCCTTCTGAAATTTGCCGGGCTAATTTTGCCCCCGTCTCGGTTAATTCGACCTTTCGGACCTGCCGATGAAATAAATCTACATTTAACCGTTGCTCAAGCCTGGCAACATGGTGCGAGATGGCTGTGGGGGTGAGTGAAAGTTCCTCGGCCGCCCGTTTAAAGCTGCCTAAACGCGCGGCTGACTCAAAGGCTTTTAACGCCTGTAGCGAAACCTGCATACCCTACGCTCCCTGATCTATATAGATGAATTAAACTTATCTATAGCTGTGATTTATTCGTTTGTCCAGTATCCGGCTTCATTCCAGAATGGGATCATCTTGAACACAGTAGAGACCGAGCAAATGAGTACCATTTTACATATCGATGCCAGTATTCGTGCGGCACATAATCCCAACCCGAATCATAATTCGATCTCCAAGAATATTGCCCATCACTTTATCCAGAGCTGGAAAGCCCAACATGCCATAGATGAATATATTTATCGTGATGTTGGTAGCAATCCACCGCCATTTATTACCCAGCAATGGATGGCTGCCGCCTTTACCCCAGAACAAAAAAGAACGGCGCAACAACACGACATACTCAAGCTTTCAGACCAGCTGATTGCAGAAATCGTGGCCGCTGATCTGATCATCATTGCCTCACCAATGTACAACTATGGCATGCCAGCCCAGCTTAAAGCCTGGTTTGACCAAATTGCCCGGGTGAACAAGACCTTTGATTTTGATCTTGCACGGGGTGACTTTCCTCTACAGCCCACCTTGTCAGGTAAAACACTGCTCATCATCAGTTCAAGCGGCGAGTTTGGTTTTGAAGCAGGCGGAATACGGGAGCATATGGGTCACCTGCTTCCACACTTACGCACTGTTAGTCAATATTTAGGCGTAAACAAAATCTATGAAATTGCAGCTGAATATCAGGAATTTGCCGATGACCGGCACCAAAAATCCGTAGCACAGGCCTATGTCAGGGCAGAACAACTGGCAAGCGAACTGAGTGAGAAGATGAATCTGGCCGCTGCAGCCCAGACGGTCTGATCCGGATCGTCATGCAGCTCTCCGGCGAGGCCCTGTAACCTGGCTGATTCGGGAATGCCGGAGCACAGTCAAAGTATTTACATGAACTATAAATACTTATTTACCAGTTCAGCTAGAATTGTGCCTGACAAGTGATGTCGATGTCGGCCCTAACGGGTAAACGTTTTTCAGTTTGCCTGTCATTTTTACTCCCGCTTCTGGTTCAATACACTGAACCTCGATAGATAAAACAGGATAGTTTTATGGATAAACCTCTACTATGCCCCAAATGTGGTTCCGAAGAAATTGAAACACGCAATCATGACAAACTGCTAAAAACAACTGGCGGTGTCTTACTCATGGCGGCCGGTACAACTGCAGGTACAGTAGGTGGCGCTGCAAGCGGTGCTTCGGTTGGTGCAGCCATTGGAACAGTTGCAGGCCCACTCGGCGTGATTGTCGGCGGAACCGTCGGCACCTTTGTCGGAGCAATCAGTGCCGGTATTACCGGAGGAGTTGTCGGAAATATCTTTGGCAAAAAAGCAGGTATCATGGTCGACAAGAATATCTTTCAGGACTATCGCTGCCTAAAATGTAAATATCGTTTTAAACAGAAGAAATAAGGCAACTTTAGCCGGCATTTTTACTCATCCGGAGCCACGATGTCGGCCCGCTCCCTTCTGTTTGGTGGCCTGAAAGCTCTGGAAGGAACAGAGCCTGGCTCAGACACCTGTAAAGTACAGCCCATCCATGAGGTCGTATTCAATCATTGAGGCCCCTTTTCAGCAGTGCCGGCCATTTGCCTGTCGATAAAAATTACAGGCAAAAAAAATCCCAAACCCTTGGGGAAGAGGATGGGATTACGATATAAACATTCTTTCAGAGAAGCTCATCGTGAATGTGTTATTTATATCACGCTTTATTTTATAAATACATAATGTGTCACAAAAACAATACATAACGTTCTTTCTAGCTCATCCGCCAGTCCCGATCAGCCCCGAGGCTTCACCATTCTCTCTGCTGAGCCAGTGGTTAACTGCCCTTTACTGAGCCGCCCTTAATTCCACATACTAAAAAGCCCATTCAACAATGGGCTTTTTTTAAATCATGTCTGGCACTTAACCTTTTTTAAATTCGTCACTTTCAAAATAGGATTTGATCTGTTCAGCTGAACTGCTTTTAAGCCGGTCCAGAATAATGCTTAAGTCCCGCTCAAAGGTAAACTCGGCCGGAATTTCTTCATGGATGGGAGGCAGTCTCTTGACACCACCTTCGGTAATACGTTCAATAAATCCAGCCAGCCACAATACAAATTCATCTTTGTTTTTATAACTCGGGACCAGACTGACATCTATACTGATATGATCCTTGGTGGGTTTATCCTGAAAGCCTTCCACAAAATCAATATAGTGATACATCAATTTCAAATCGGTATCTTTAAGCTCTTCACGTAACTGTTTAACAATAAGATTTAAACATTCCTGAAGCGGGGTATTAAATTTTTTTTCCTCTTCAAAATGCTTATAGATATTATCAGCGATACGCAAATACTGTGGCATGACGCTATCCTTAGAGTTGTTTTGTCCCAGTGAGTATGGGAGCAAAAGATAAGTAGAATTGTAATGATTTACGATAAAGATGTATCTTATATGAACTTTATTTTAATAAATAGCCATTATTGATACAGTCAGCCCGAAAAATCACAATTTTTTTCAGCGTCGAACCCTGGTGAGTTGATCTTACTTAGGCTTTACTGCTTCAAGAGTTTGGGTCGGACTTTCATAGCGGGTCTGGGCTATTGGAGCAACACGCCACACCATGTTTCCAACATCATCTGCAACCAGAAGTGCACCGGAAAAGTCGATCGCCACCCCGGCTGGCCGGCCATAGGCCTCGCCGCGTTCACTTAAAAACCCTGTCAGTACGTCTTGCGGCTGGCCATCAGGCTGTCCGCCTCTAAAGGGTACGAAAATGACTTTATAGCCACTGCGGGGTTTACGATTCCACGAACCATGCTGGCCAATAAAGGCACCGCCACGATACTGCGGCATCAGCTCGGTTGCATAAAATGCCAGCCCTAAAGATGCGGTATGATTTCCCAGCGCATAGTCCGGTTTAAGTGCACGTGCCACCAGTTCCGGGCGTTGCGGTTTGACCCGTTGATCGACATGCTGACCATAATAACTGTATGGCCAGCCATAAAATGCCCCATCTTTGACCGAGGTCATATAATCCGGTACCAGATCATTTCCCAGTTCATCACGCTCATTGACCACAGTCCACAACTGGCCGCCCTGTGGTTGCCAGCCCATACCGTTCGGATTACGGAGACCGGTAGCAAAAGACCGTACTTTTCCTGAAGCAATCTCATATTCCAGTATCTGTGCCCGGCCTTGCTCCTGCTCCAGACCATTTTCCCCGACATTACTATTCGAGCCGATGGAAATATACAGCTTTGTTCCCTCCGGATTGGCAATCACATTTTTCGTCCAGTGATGATTGAGCGGACCTGCCGGTAAGTCCAGCACCTTGGTACCCTGTGCGGTAATTTGGGTTGCATTTTCCTGATAGGGATAACGCATCAGTGCATCGGTATTGGCCACATAGAGCATGTTTCCGACCAAAGCCATGCCAAAAGGCGAATTTAAATTCTGGAGAAAGACGGTACTCTGGTCTGCCATACCATCGCCATCGCGATCACGTAATAAACGAATCCGGTTGGCGCTTGGTAAAGATGATCCGGCCCGATTCATCACCATCTTCATGATCTTGCCACGAATGCCCTTGCTATCCTCTGGCTTGGCCGGGGCGTCGGTTTCAGCCACCAGCACGTCACCATTCGGCAAGACATAGAGCCAGCGCGGATGTTGCAGTCCGCTGGCAAATGGCTGTACCTTTAATCCCTCGGCAGCTCTCGGCATTTTCCCCTTCGGCCAGCCTTTGGCAGGCGCAATATTGACAGTCGGTATCAGGCTGGATTGAGGTTCGGGCAATACCGGTTGTGAACCGTAACTATCACTCAGCGGATACGAAGAAGACGAGGTACAGCCCAAAAGCAGTAAAATCGACCCAGATCCCGTCAGCAAACCCAGCAGGCGCAAAGACATGAGGAATATTCCTTATTATTTTTTAATGACTAAGCACAGCATAAGTTGTTCTATACATGAGATATAGCAGATTTGATTAACAGATTGTCTCTAATGTAAATAAACTGTTTAAACCGTAGCAGAGCCGTTAAAATAGAATGAAATACAACGACAAGGAAAAGCATATCAATATTATTTTAAGGCCTCTACGCTATTCTGAAATTGACCTGATCTGGCAACAAATCAGCCGCCGTGAACGGATTACCAGCCAATATGTGCAGCAATCCTTACAGCTGGTTGAATGTTTTTATGATGTTCAACAGTGGGATGCTGACCATCTACAAAATGATCCCCCCAAGTTAAAACAGCTCTACCAGCAACATGGCAAATTCATTGGCGCCTTTGATTTCCAGCAACGACTGGTTGGTATTTCAGTGGTATCGGCCCAGTTCATTCATGATTATCCTCAGGCCAAATTGCTGCAATATTTTTATGTCGATGCTGATCATCAGGGCCAAGGCATTGGTGCACAGTTAATGCAGGCAGCAAAAAAATCGGCCAAAGAGCTGGGGGGAAACGAGTTGTATATTTCTGCGACGCCCAGCAAACGAACCGTTGATTTTTATCTAAAACATGGCGCAGAACTATTAGATAAACCCGATCAGCAGTTGTGGCAACTCGAGCCTGAAGATATTCATTTAATGTGTAAAATCTGAGTGGATTTGGCCATACATGACTGAAGCTCATTTATGCTGCGTGTTTTATTCTAAACAGGCCATTCGACATGTATGTCGTACGGCCAAAGTAACATTTTACCTATCCAGGTCAGAGGGATTAAATCCAAACGCGGACTCTAACCCTCTGTAATTACTGTTTTTAAGTGCATAATCTGGTCTTTTTTCCTGGTTTTATGCTGCTCCAAAATCGTGTTGAATTGCCCTATTTAGGCTATTTTTTATTTCCCTATTTGCACTTATGCTGGAAACAAAGCAATCGAAGAGACAACCGTCCTCTACTTTTTTGAATTTGGTATTCAGTAGACCGGAGCAAGACATTGAGTAAAAAATCACAGCTGAATCAGGATGGCATACAGTTTCCGGTTCAAGCCGGCAAGAACACACCCAGTACCACAGAAACAGCCAAGAAAATTTTATATGCCGCCCTTCAACAGGTCGACTCCCCAGTTGCAGCACAATTAATCGCGGAAAAAAACTGGCGTAAAAAATATCCTGTTTATTTTCAGGAACTGGTCAAATCAGGCATCCGTTCTGTACACAACCCGTTATTGATTGCCCAGCAAGGACTAGATACAGCGAAAAAATTACTGACCTATCGGCATGACGGACAACAGTTGTCTTTGGCAGAGGCCATGCAACAATGTCAGGATCAGCCCTTCGAGCGTTATGTACTCAAAGGTACAGGTAAAGTAGAGGTTGAACCCTGGTTTATTCCTTTTAAGGGAGAAAAATTACAGGGTGCAGCCTTACTGAAGCAAATTGACCGCTGGGAACAGCAAAATATTATCGAACCCAGTCATGCCAAAGCACTGCGACTATTACAGGCACATCCTGAATGGTTTGACTTATCTGGCCGTACCATGGTGCTGTTTGGGGCAGGCTCCGAAGCCGGACCTTTAAGCTGGTTAGCGCGATGGCGTGCCAATATTGTGGCGATTGATTTACCCGACCCTAAAATCTGGCAGAAAATTACTGCTACCGTTCAGCAAGGCAATGCCACGCTGATTGCACCGCAAATCCCTCTGAAAAATGGTGAAGTACAGTTAGGGGCAAACCTGCTCACCCAGACACCTGAAATTGCAAACTGGCTAAATACCTTCCATGACAGTTTAGATCTTGCAGGCATTGCCTATCTGGATGGTGAAAAGCATGTGCGGGTTTCAATGGCCATGATCAGCATTATGGAAAAGGTCAGCCAGCATAAACCGGATAGCAGCATCATGTTCATGTTGACTCCAACCGATATTTATGCAATACCTGAAACTGTAGTGCAATCGGTTCAGCACAAGATCAGACAACGGCCCTTGATTGAAAAGTTACTGACCCGTTCCATACACAACATTTCGCTATCTCGCTTTTTTCAGTCCGGTGCCGAACAGCTGATCGTATCTGACAACGGTCAGCGCTATGGTATTTCCGATTGTATGGTGATTGAACAGGGACCCAACTACGCACTGGCAAAACGTTTACAGCAATGGTTTGCGATCTGTGCGCGTGCCCGCGGTCAAAAAACCGTAATCAATATTGCACCGTCCACCACCACACATTCCGTGGTGAAAAATCCGATTCTCAAAGCTGCATTTTCAGGTGCTGACCTGTTTAAGGTCGAAACCTTTAGTCCGGAAACTACCAACGCCATTATGGCTGCGCTCTGGGTACATGATTTAAATAATCCTGAGAGTGCGACCAATCCGGAAAGACCACTCGAACATCCTTTAGAGCTGATAATGGAAAATGCCAATCACGGCGGTTTATGGCATGTTCCCTATCTGGCCCGAACAGCGCTACCCTTTGCCGCAGCTTATGGCTGGGTGAAAGACAAGCTTTAGTCCGCCGTCAGTAGCAAGACCTGCCGCTGTCCCGGCTAGCACATTGCCCCCGATGGCAAAAGAGAGCTGAATACGGCTCTCTTTTATTGAGGTGTCTTTAATTCCCTGCTGAACGTGTGCTTAAGTTTTAGCGGATAGCGCCCTATTTTACCGGTTGTTTGAATAACTGCTAAGATATCCCTGAAAAACGAGAACACCATTGCTATGCCACATCAGACGACTTCAAGGCTTCCATCGACCCAGCTGGGCAAAGCGCTGCTCTGTTTAATGACATCTGCACTGTTATTTTCCATAATGGGAGTGTGCATCCGTTTTGCCTCACAAACAGTAGACAATCCGACAGTGGTATTTTTTAGAAATGCCGTCGGGCTGTTCATCTTTATTCCAATGTTGCTGAAACAGGGACTGAGCTTTGTCAAAACCGATAAGCTCTGGATGCATACTTGGCGAAGTATAGTCGGGCTAGCCGCCATGTATGGCTTTTTCTATGCCATTGCCAATCTAAAGCTTTCCAATGCCATGGTGTTCAGTTACTCATCTCCTATCTTTATTCCACTAATTGCCTGGCTTTTCTTAAAAGAAAAAATTACCAAATCGATGATTTTTGCCGCTGGGATTGGCCTGATTGGGGTTTTATTTGTGGCAAAACCCGATCAAGGTCTATTTAACGCATTATCTTTTATTGGCTTGGGTGCCTGCTTTTTATCAGCAATGGCCTTTGTCACGGTAAGGGCATTAACCAGTACCGAACCACCAGAACGTATTGTTTTTTATTTCTGTATCTTCGGTACCTTGATTTCTTCTATTCCCATGTTCTGGCATTGGCGGGTTTTTACGACTCATGAACTGCTATTACTGGTCGCGGCAGGACTACTGGCCAATATCAGCCAGCTATTTATGTCTTATGCCTACAGCCTGGCGCCGGCAGGACAAATTGGCCCAATGAACTACATTGCCATTATTTTTGCAGGAATATGGGGCTTCATTTTCTGGCATGAACTTCCCGACCTGTTCAGCATTATTGGGATCGGTATTATCCTGTTTGCGATATTGCTATGTAGCCCTAAATTCAGCAAATAAGCAAACTGGAACAAAAGTTTTGTTCGTCAACTAATCTAGGCTCAGTTTAAAATAAAATATTTAAAAACTTATTTTTTGATGCCGTTTAAAAAAACTGAAACTGCCATCTGGACCCGTTCTTCAATCTGCTGTTCAGAAACACTCCCCCCCGATATGATTTTAAATTGTAAATCTGAGATCAGCATATCGCAGAATAAAGCGCCCATCACTTGAGGTTGGGTAACTTTTATTTCGCCCTCTGCAGATTTTCTGGTTAAAATTTCAGCTGCCAGTCGATAGGCACTGACAGGGCCCAATTCGACAAAGGTTTGTGCAAATTCAGGGTAACGTGAGGCTTCTGAAAGAACCAGTTTTTGTAAGGCAATAACCCGGTCAGATAAAAGTACAGATAAAAATATTGTCCCAAAAGACTTTAAGGCTTGCTCGATCGTCTCTCCATCCACAGGCAAAGCCTTTAAAGGATCTAAAACCTGACGACAGACATCAGCAATCACACATCTAAATAACCCTTCTTTATCTCCAAATTGCGCATATAGATCTCTTTTCGATCCCCCGATCTGGGCAATAATCGCATTGATGGAAACTCTTGAGTAGCCATGCTCTAGAAACATATCTCCCACTGTCTGGATAATTAAAGAAGTTTTATCGCCGGTATCTTTAATACTACTAGTTTCACTTATCACGATTCTACCCTGCACTAAAAAGAGCCATGTCTTGCTTATTGACATTGGCATAAGCAGCAGTATGATGGTAACAATCATTACCATCAACCCAGAACAGGAACTTTCGTGATGCCTCCACTACTCCAGACACTCTTATCTCACCCCTATTCTTTGCTCATAGGAAGAATAGTTTTATCTTCGTTCTTTCTTATTGCCGGGATTTTTGGGCTATTTAATTTTGATAGTGTCGTCAATGAAATGAATCAAGCAAATTTACCTGCACCCCAATTTTTTGCTTTGGCAACCATCGCTGTGCAACTGTCAGGTTCCATCTTGCTGATTACAAATTTTGCAGGCCTAACCTGGTTAGGTGCCGGAATGCTTGCAGTTTTTACATTACTTTGTATTCCTGTTGGCCATCCCTTCTGGAAACTGGCTGAACCGGCAAGAACCCACGACCTGCAAATTGTTTTAGAGCATATTGCTCTTACCGGAGGACTTTTATTAGCAGCAATCGTCAGTAGAAAATAATGGAATCATTTTCTTTCAAAAACTGGATTTAAGAAGAAAGTGATTATCGTAATAAGAAACAGTTGCTCATCGCATAGATGATTTAGAAATTTAATCTTCATCTGTATCTACCCTTTATCGAGACTCAAATAATTGGGTAAATTTTCCCAATAAGTACCCATAGAAGGCAAAAATAAGGTCAAATCAAGTCGGATGACACTGGACAAACAGGCAAATAAAAAAGCCTTTAAGTATTGAACTTAAAGGCTTTTTTACATTCAGTCGAACATCTCTGAATTGAATTTTGGTGGAGATGGCGGGAGTTGAACCCGAAACAACACTAATCTATCAAATTCTATCAACTCATCATCTTGAAAATACAAGACTTTGCACATCCAATTATGATAGATATGAACTGAGCTACACCAAAGTCTGTCAAAAAACCTGTCACATTTACACTTTATATTTGGATATAAATTATGACTAAAATATAAATATTTTAAATAAAAGCTTCATTAAACATACAAAAATATCTAACTAGATTTTTCATCAGTTTTTATATTTTTTGACTCATCTACAATATAAGCACTATAACCTGTAATAACATTATCGGCTTCATCATGCCATAAGGGCGCATGAATAACAGTATGTTTTAATATTTCAGGTCTAGAATAATGACCAGCAGAGTCTACCCATTGTTTAACATACTTAATATCATCCAAATCGATTTCAGCCTCAACCAACCTTTCCTTGTTCCCGACGTGAGGTCCTGCAAGAAATGAACAAAAGGGATGGATTACTGCCGACCAACCTCCTCCCTCTTTTACTAAATTCTGTTCGCCTAAATTATTTTTCATCCATGAAAGACAAGTTTCATCTACATAATTAGAAGCAGATACCACGAAACATTGACCAGTAAGAGCATGTGTTTTCATCATAGCTTCAATTTGAGCATTTGCTAATTCAAAATCTGACATTGTTGATAGTGCAGGCCATGATGCCGCATGGATCATTTCCCCCTGAGTAATTAATGTGTGACGAGCAAGATTCATTGTATGTTCCCAACAAGCAAGTCCACCAAGTATTCCTAAACTAGATCTAAACGTCTTTAAAGTATTTCCTCCTCCTTGAGCCCACACTATACGTTCCACATAGGTTGGCTGTAACTTTCTATGTACTCCCAACAATGTTCCATCGGAATCTATGAACACCTGACTATTAAAGCAGGTACGGGTACCAGTAAGCCTTTCACTAATTCCCATGACAATTGCTACATTAAAATGATGGGCCGCTTTTTGTAGATGTTTTATTTCTGAGCTTTGTAACTCAATAGAACAATCAGTATATTGAGATAATGCATTTGTTTGTTTTAAAGGAGGATAACATTCAATAAAGTATGGATAGCCAGGAATAAATGTTTCTGGGAAAACTAATAGATTTATACCTTTTTTATGAGCTTCCTCAATATATCTAATAGCCTTTTCAAGGGAAGCTTTAACATTCATAAAAATCGGGGCTGCATGCACAGCAGCTACTTTCAACTTCATGCTATATCACTCTTAGGAATTAACCAATATAGTTAAAAAAATATATAACACTATAAAAATTATTCAGTTTTCATGTATTACTTTTCAAAATATTATACAAAATTCACATATCTACTTAATCTTTAACCGACATCGTTAAAATAAAAATGCCAAAATTTAGCATTGGCATTTTTATTTTATTTATTATTAATATTTACCATTGTCCTGGAATACAAATTCTAGTTGATGTAGGAATACATTTCACAGGTTCAACAGAGTTGTATCTAGAAATTTTCGATGTCTCATTATTAGCCATCGCTCCTGTAGAAAGTGAAACAAAAAAAACTAATGTCAATAAAATTTTTTTCATAATCTATCTCACAATATAAAATATTAAAAGTTATTAAAATTTAATTTATCATAAATAAAATAACAAAAAGAATATTACATACTAATCCATTTTACTCTGTAAAAAAATATTATTTTTATACAACCTTTTGTATACATACAATTCTGTACACAAAAGGTTAATTTGAATATATTAAAAAAGCCAGTTAAACAACAATTTAACTGGCTTTTTATTAATTTTACCTAATTTATTATTTTACAACATCTCCTTTTAGAACTCTGCTTATTTTATCGGCAAGTTGCTTTCTAAATTGAGCATCACTTAATATTGAACTATGATTACCATTAACACTTAATACATTAATATTATCCACTCCAGGAATAATATCCCAAAGCAAGGCTGCTTGATTACGTTCTCTACTGTAACCTAAACATCTTATCTGTTTAATGTACTCCAAATCATTATCCTCTTCAAGTAATGCTTTAAATAAATAAATATTTACATCAATAGGTCTTATTTCAGCCTGCCTAACAATTTGAGCATAATGTTTTACATTCTCCTTATTAATTAAATAATCAGCATTATCTAAATCAAAATTCATACTCTCATTTTTAGGAGCTAAAGGAGATAAAGTATCAATCATACCGATAAATTTTACTTGCTTACCAATACATAGTAGATAGTCAGCTATAAGCCAGGCTAATACACCACCTGAAGAATACCCTATAATAGAATAGACTCCCTCTGGCTGTACTCTAAGTAGAGTATTTACCATATAATGAACTAGTTCCTTCATTGATAATTTTGCTTCAGCCATTCTCTCAGGCCAAGGTAGAGCATAAATTGGGGAGTCAATATCCATAGTTTTTGATAATCCATAAACATATGAGTAATCACCAAAACCAGAAGGTACAAAAAATACTGGTGAATCATTCCCTTCTAATTTAACAATTAGCGCTTCATCACGTATCAAAAGGTTATTTATATCATCATCTCTGACATTTTTAGCCATATCCACCAGACATGGGCTGGCAAAGATATCCTGTAAGCCAAGCGTATAACCGGCACTTCTTAAACGGCTCACCAGACGCACTGCCAGTAACGAGTTACCGCCCAGCATGAAGAAGCTGTCAT
>NZ_JSUS01000068.1 GCF_000805455.1 Acinetobacter sp. A47 | reverse complement strand
TATTAGTTGTTGAATTATATGGTATTATTTTAATTTCTACATTTCTACATTTCTACATTTCTACATTTCTACATTTCTACATTTCTACATTTCTACATTTCTACATTTCTACATTTCTACATTTCTACATTTCTAAGCTCTTTACTTTAAATAAGTAAGTGCTTATTATTTTAAGACCTTATTGCATCTTTCGTCTTCATTAAAAGTTCTCGGTAGTTTATAGCTTCATATTCATTTTTAGAGAGTTGGTGATAGAGAGTAAAAGATTTGTATTTTCATTGGAGAAAAAAATGCCCTATCTTATTTCAATTTATAAATATATCAATGATATAGGTCTGGCTAGTCAGGAAGAAAACCTGTTTATCCATTTAATGCCTAACTCAATTTCAAGTGGTGTGCTTTTAAGTAATCCCAGTGAAGGGATGAAAATTAATTATGAAATTAAAGGTTATTACAATACCGAGTTTCGAGTTGTTGTTAGAGCGGAAGCTTACGCAGCTGGTAATTTACTAATGCAACAGATTTCATCTTCACTCACAACTTCAGAACGAAGATTAGAAGATATTGTTATTAAACAATGTTATCCATATAGTGAATCAGTTTCGCAATCTACTATTGATAGTAGTCTTTTTGAGATTACACGTGATTTTAAAATTATGTTTTGTGAAATAGCGAAATGAAAACAAAAAAATATAGAACAAAAAGTCTCGAGAGTGTTTTGGAGGAACTTAAACAATTAAGTGCTATGCAAAATAGTTTTACTCTTAAACCTGATGGAAAACAGGGGGATTCAGAGAAAAATGTCTCTTATATAGCTATACAATATCAGGGGCCACTACATAAGAGTAAAGAAGCGGGTTTTAGTTTTTTTAAACATAACTAATTGTTTTTAATTTTTATTTTAGTAAGTGGCATAGTTTGGATAAGAAATATTGATGTCTATATAGTCCAATTTTTTGAAGCTTAAAAAGCTAAATTATTCTCCTAACATGATTCAAAAGCTGCCTAGTAGGTTCTCCAAAAGGAATAGCTAGATGATGAAATGTTACTTTTAAAAGATTTTCATAGTCACTTTAAGGATTTTTTTCAACTTTTTTATAAAAAGTATTTAAATTACTTCGTAATATGCTATTCTTTAACTCAGAATAATAGTAAGTACTTACTATTATAAATTTAAGGAGTAATATAATGGCTAATAATGATACTACTAATGTTAAATTAGGCGTATGTAAAGTATTCTTTGGTGGTGTAGATCTTGGCTTCACTAAAGGCGGTGTTGAAGTTTCTGTAGAAACAGAAACTCACGAAGTTCAAATTGATCAATATGGAAATACTCCAATTGATGAATATATTACTGGTCGAACAGTAAACGTTTCCGTTCCTTTAGCAGAAACAACATTGGACAACTTAGTTGCAATTATGCCAGGTGCAAAACTTGAAACAGATGCTTCTGCAAATGCCACTAAAGTCCTGGTACCAACAGGGGTGGGTGTTAAACTAAAAGACTTTGCTAAGGAACTTATTCTTGTACCTAAAGGTTTGAATGGCACATTGGATTATAATGATGCTGTACGTATTCCAAAAGCAGCGACTCCTGGCGCAATGACTTTTGCCTATAAACTAGATGAAGAGCGTATCTTTAACTGTACTTTTAAAGGTTATCCTGTTACGGAAGGTACAGCTGATAATGCAACGGAAGTACTTTATCAAGTTGGTAAAGCAACCGCGCCAGTCAGCCCTTAATTTTTTAAGAAATATAAGTAAATACTTGTTTATAAAAAAGTGATCCAACTTGCCTTGGATCACTTTATAGAAATTCCATATTGAGACTTCCGTTTATGAAATTATTAAATTTAGAAGCATTAACCAAATCCGTAGTTAACCGTGTCGTAAAAGTGGGTAACGCAGAACACCAAATTAAAACATTAAATGTACAGCAGTTTTTAGAAATTCTTGATGAAACAAAAGAGGTTCAGAAGTTAGCAGATGCTGGTGAATTTACAATGCCAGAGGAAGTGCGAATTACTACCAAAATTGTTGGGTTTGCTCTACCGACACTATCAAAAGTTGAAATTGATAGTTTGGATTTAAATCAACTTCAAGCAATTGCAGCTTTTGCAAAAGGTGAAGACGTTGAAGGTGTTACTCAAGAACAAACTACAGAAATTGAAAAAAATGAAGATGAGTCTCAAGAGGGAAAGTAATTGAATCGCTTGATTTCGGTTTTCTCTTTGCCCAAGTCATGCACTTCTACTCTTTAGACTTTGAGCGCGTATTGCTGTTGCCGATACGCGTCTTTTGGCTTCTAAGCAACAACATCCAACGCATTCAAGCCAGAAATGATCTTCGATCTTTGAATGTCTATTCAGCCACACAACTATCAGTAAATGGTTCTACTGAACTACTTAACAATGTTCGTGAACAGTTACTGGAAGAACGTGGTGATACGATCAAACTCAAATTCGATCCGATAAAAGAAAGACTAGATCGTACAGGACTTGAAACGCTGAGGAGAATGAGCGAAAAAGGACGGTAATCATATGTCTGCCAATGGCGAAATTAATAATACACTTAAGCTTGATGTAAGTCAGTTTGATCGAGCGATTCAAAAGGTATCAAAGAAACTTGAAAAGTTTAATAAAGACCTAGCTAAAACTGATACATCCATTGGCAGTCTAGAACGGGGGCTTGAGCATCTCGGGGGTAATGCTAAAACATTATCTTCACAATTCAGGCTCTTAAATACAAACTTTATTAACACAATTAAGGGTTTAAGTGGCATTAAACAAGCATCTGACGCTGCTTTAAAATCACTAAATGGTGTTGAGAAATCAATTTCTAAAGTTGCTACTAGTGCTTCTCAGGCAGCAAAAAGCTTAGATGTTTTATCTAACTCTACAAAAAATTATGAAAAAAACTTAAAGGCCATCCCAACGTTATTAGATAAGATCTCAAAAGGACAAAGTGCTTTAGAATCAAAAACAAAATCTTTAGGGGGAGAACTAGATAAGCTCTCACAAAGAGCGATTAGCAATAATAGCAGAGCACTACAATCAGAGATGCAAACTAATAATAAGATCATTGCTGAAAAAAAAGCCATGGTAAATAGGCTTGCGCAACTTCAAAAAAATGCAGAAGCTAATTTAGCTAATCAACAACATATTTATAACGGAAAATTTTTCGGTAAGAATAAAAATTCGATGTCTGATAAAGCTGTAGACATGCGCCAAAATATTGACATGTGGAAAAGAGAAGTAGAAGCTGCGAAAAATGCAAAAAAACAAGCTGAATCTTTTCTTCGAAGCATGCAGAGCCAGAGCTATAGTTCTTCTGGAGCGAGAGGTAGTCGAGCTGCTAATCAACCACAGCCTCGTGTAAGATCATTAAGAGAACAACAAACATATTCTGTCAATAATACAACAAGATCTATTACGTCTCAGCGCCAACAATATAATCTTCCTTCGGGTATTCTTGGAGCTGCGTCAGCCGGTGTCACCGGTCGACAACAATCGTTGCATCTCCTCCCTCAGTTATTGCCAAACTTACAACAAGTAAGCCAACAGCAGCAGCAAAATCATCGCCAACAGATGCAAAATTTGCAACAGGAACAGCAGCAACATCAAGAAATGCATAAACAACAGATTGATTCTGTGAAAGAAATGGCTTTAGCATTTGCCAGTACGACAATGCAAGTTGCTGCGATTGCAGCAATTAATCAAAATATGAACTTAGAACAATCTAAGTTACGCTTAAATTTGTGGAATTTACCTAAAGATGAGCGTGAACGTTTTATTGGAAAATCCAAAGATCTCACCAAAAGTGAACGCTACCTAACACAATCAGATGCGATTGATGCTCGATTGGCGGCAGTGTCAATGCTAGGCAAAAATAAGGAAGATGTGGTTGATAAAACCTTGCCAAATGCAACGCGTATTATTCAAACCTTACGTTCGTCTGGTTATGAGTCAGGTAGTAATAATGAGTTATTGCAGGGACTTTATGGCTTTGCAGATGCTACTAAAGCGCTTGAAAATCCTGAAAAAATTAAAAAAGCATTTGAAGCAATTTATAAAATTTCTACGATTTCTAATGGCAAGGTAAAAGTAGCTGATGTTGAAACAGCGGCTAGAAGTATGGGAGGGATGAGCTCTAATGTTTCTGCGGATGGTTGGGTAGGTGTATTTGCCCTTGCTGAACAGATGAAATCGGTGAGCGGTGGAGAAAGTGTTGCTCGAATGAGTGCGATGCTTAAAATGATGGGTTTATATACCTCTGGCACACAGATCACCAGCGAAAATGCCAGTGCATTAATGGGTACAGATGTTTTAGCTGAGTTTAAAGATGGTGATGCCACTAAAGCGGCTAAAGAAAATGCCAGAAATACTCAAAACTTTATCAAGATGCTGAAAGGGGCGGGTTTCACCGACTCTAAAGCCATGGGTGATGATCCAGTCAAGTTTTTTGCTTCAATGCGTGAGCAAATTTTATCTTATATGATGCGTAAAGATAATTTTGCGAGTTTCTTTGGTGAAAATACCAAGCGCTGGTCATATGATACACAGGGTCAAATGCTTGACCAATCTGGTAAGGTTGTTGATCGGAATGAACAGGCTAGACTGGAACAAATAGGCTTTAGACAATATGGACAGGGGCTTGGCTGGTCAAATGGTGCGGTTGATTCATTTGCCTCGGTCACTGATGTGCGTTCTCTTGATAAAGCAAACCAAGTTACGACAAGTGCGAAACAAGCTGTAGATAGCTCACAGGCCTACCTATTATCACAACAAACTTTACAAGCAGCGATCGAGAATTCGAAAGCATCTCTAGGGCGCTTGGCAGAAGCATTTGAGCCACTGATTGGTGTTATAACAGGTTTTGTGAACATTTTTACACAGGTGGTTGATGCAGTTACCTCTATTATTAATATAGACCCTTCCATTGCTACCATTGTTGGCTTAGGTGCTGCTTTAGGTGGAGTTACTCTTGCCTCTATTCAACTATTTGGTCAGTTTTCTACGCTACGTACGTTCTTGTCTGGAGTAATGTCGAGTTTAGGGTTATTTAGCAGTACAGCAGCTCAAACTGGCACTGCAATTAGTAGTATTGGCACTGCTGCAGGAACAGTTGCACCTCAAGTTGCGACAATGAGCTCTCGTGTATTAGGAATTATGGGAGGGCTATTACGTTGGACGGGTTGGGTTGGTCTAGGATTACTCGTTGGACAAGTATTTATCTCATGGCTAGATAGTATTAATAAGAATGAAACACCTCTACAAACAGGATTTCAGCGTTTTGTGCAGGGGTGGAAAGACACTTTAGCAAGTGGCTTAAACGACATGGGAGTTTGGTTTAACGAATTTCTCCTAAAAATGGGTTGGGACATTGATAGAGCAAGAGCTAACCTTGATCGATTAAAAAGAGAAAAGGGAGAGGTCATTAGTTTACGTTTTAATGACACAAAAGAGACAGCAGTTACTACACCAAAAACTAGAGCGCTTGCGCAACAATTAATTGAACTAAATGATGAGAGGGAATCTCTTCGAGAAGTAATTAAAAAAGGAAATAATAATACCTTTGGTAAGTTTGATGCTGTACAGGCAATGAAATATCAATCAGCCAAGCATCAATTACCTATAGTTGAAAACAAGATTAGAAATAGAACAACAGCATTAGACAAAGCAGGGTTAGTGTTTTTATTGAATGGAGAAAATGCTGGTAATGTTATTCTAAAATCACAATATCAAAAAGTATTACAAGGCATAACTGATGAAGGAAATGCTAAACTAAGAGAGAAGAATAGAGCAGGGAGTCTCCCTACGCTTAAATCTATTGCTAATAGCTTTCCAAAATCGACTCCTTCTTCTAGGGGACATATGAAGGCACCTTTATCTTCGGGTAATAAGGTGAAAAATGCTATACCTGTAGCAGAAGACCCTAAAAGATTTGAAAAATATGCGACTGATCAGAGTAGCTCAGCATATGAAGGGTTTACAAATGCATTTAATAAGCTCGTAGAAGGTCATTATAAAAAGCCTGAACCACTCGCTGCATTAGAACAACAATTTGCTCGCTATGAGAAAGAAAATCCAAAAGCATTAGAAGATAGTGCGTATCTAGCGAAGAAAAACTCGACGATCAACTATCAGGTCGCTCAGGATACAGTGGCCTTAGCAACTGGATCAAAAAGTACCAGCCAGCAACTCGCCATTGGTTTGATGGATAGTAATGTAGGGCGACGAAAAGCAAACGCTGATTTTGCATATAATGAAGTTGAACGGGAAATAAACTCTCAGCGGAAAGCACTCGATGAGCGTATCAAGCTTGTTCAAGCAAATATAGGAAAAGCCCCTAATGCACAAAAAGAATATGATGATTTAATCAAAGCGAAGCTAAATACAGAAGCCGAATTCACCAACCGCTTGACCTTAGAGCATCAAAAGCGTGTTAAAGATTCAGAATCAGCGACACAGCAAATGCTGCGTCAATACCAAAACTTACAAGATGGTATGGAGAATCTAAATCAAAAGTGGTCGGAGAAGTCGATTGACTCTGTGAGTAATTTAATTACTGGCAGAATGAAGTTTAAGAACCTTGATTGGCGACAAATTGGTTCTGATATTTTTGCAGATTACTCAAAAGTCTTTGTGCAAAGTGCGATGAGTCAGCTCGTTATAAAAGCTCAAGATACAACAAGTAACCTGTTGAAAAATGTGATGGGAGATCAGACCTTTTCCAGCTTAGGTACATCTCTGCTTCAAGGAAAAGCAGCTGATGGGACAGGTTGGGTATCGGAAATGCTCAATAAATTCCGTAATCTTGGGCCATTTAAACCAGCAGTTGATCCAATCACAGGAGAGTCAACCGTTGCAGCAGGTGCATCAGAAGTTTTACCGCTCTTTGATCAGTTTAGAACGGCACTTACACCACTGACTACCAGTCTTGGTACTTTATGGGAAAGTATCGGAACCGCATCTAGCAGTTTATTTAGTTTTGCGACAGATGCTGTTGCTAAAGCTATTTCTGCTTTAGCACAGTGGGCACTTGGACTTCTTACCTCACAGACCGCTGAATCCGGATCTAGCTTTTTAGGCACTTTATTTCAAGTCGGTTCTAGCGTAATGGGGGCATACTCAGGTGGTGGTGGAGCTGCTGGGGCAATTGGTAGCGGGGCTTCCTACCAGGTTGGAGGTGGTTATGGTTCTGCAATAGGTTGGGGGGGGACTTTTGCAAAAGGAGGCACCTTCACAAATAACTTATTCAATCGTCCTACAGCATTTGCTTTTGCCAATGGCGGTTCATTTAGCCAGCTAGGTGTCATGGGAGAAGCCGGACCCGAAGCTGTTATGCCACTGTCACGAGATTCTTCAGGAAAGTTAGGTGTCTCTTTATATGGCGATAGCGCTGGCGGAAATTCACAACAAAATCAAGTGAGCATTCAAGTCAACGTTAATAATGATGGAAGTTCGTCAACTACCTCAGATGGTGATGAGCGTGGTGAATATAAAGATATGGCTAGACAGATTGAAGCGGTAGTTATAAGTCAACTGTCCAAACAATCTCGTCCAGGCGGCTTACTTTATAAAAAATAACCTTTATTAATAGTAAGTACTTACATATAATGGATGAGTACTTACTATTATATATGCTGATTATGAAATTTATTTGGACACCCGATTTAGGGGCAAAAAAATCAATTGACCCAAGTGTATCGACCGTCAAATTTAATGACGATTATGAAGCCCGTATTCCAAACTCTATCAATACTGCGATGAGGAACTGGGATTGCACTTTTACAGTTAATTTAGAAACGGCTAATGCAATTGATAGTTTTCTGATTCAAGCAAATGGAGTTACTCCCTTTACTTGGGTTGACCCTCAAGGAAAAAATGGTCTTTTTGTTTGCCGAAAACATCAAATGAATCAGGTGAAATTTGGTGTTTTTCAAGTGATGGCTACATTTGAAGAGGTACAAAATTAATGAGTGAAAAAATTGTAGTTAAAGAAATTCAGTCATTAACCCCAACTGCAGAAATTGAGTTATTCATTATTGATATGACTCAATTTGGTGGAGAACTTATTCGGTTCTGTTCAGGGATGAACCCTCTAAACCAGCCAATTATTTGGCAAGGGGAACAGTATGATCCTCTTCCTATTGAAGCTACAGGGTTTGATATGTCATCGCAAGGCACACTACCAACACCTAAACTTGCCGTAGCCAATGTACATGGTCTTTTTTCTTCATTGGCTATGGAGCTTGAAAACTTAATTGGCTGTAAAGTCATTCGAAAACGTACCTTTGGACGTTTTTTGGATGCAGTTAATTTTCCAGAAGGAAATCCTGAAGCGGATCCGACTCAACATTTACCCGATCAAATTTGGTACATCGATCGAAAAACTCGCGAAGACCGTATGGTTCTTGAATGGGAGTTAGCATCGGCATTTGATCTGATGGGAGTTGAACTACCCTATGGGCAAGTCACCAAGAATTTTTGTCGATGGCAATATCGTTCCGCAGATTGTGGTTGGACTGGTTCTTTTTACACAAAAGACGATAAAGCAACTGATAACCCTGAACTTGATGTATGTAGTAAAAGGCTTTCATCGTGTAAGTGTCGTTTTGGAGAGAGTAAACCTCTTCCATATGGAGCTTTCCCTGGAGTCCAGCGCCTATGATTAATAAAAATCTAGTGAAAAAGATCCAAAAAATTGGTATAGAGCGTTTTCCCAACGAGGCATGTGGTTTCATTATTACAAAAGCAGGAAAAAATAATCTTATCGAATGCCGTAATGATGCACTTTATCCAGAAACACAGTTTTTAATTAACCCTGATGAATATTTAAAAGTATCAGAACTAGGTGAAATTATGGGTGTTTGGCATACCCATACCAATGGCAACATCGAACCGAGTGAATCTGATTTATATGGTTGTGAAGCAACAAACCTCCCTTGGTATTTAGTGAGTATTACTAAAACTGAGGACGCTTTTCACTGTTCAGATATAATTTCATTTACTCCTCATGGATATGAAGCACCTTATGTAGGTCGCCCGTATGTTTATGGTTCCTTTGATTGCTGGACCTTGTGTAAAGATTTCTATAAACGGGAGTTTAATATTGAACTCAAAGATTATCCACGTATTGAAAATTTTTGGATAAATTCTGAGACCAATTACTTTATCAATAAGTTTGAAGAGTGCGGTTTGAAAGATGTTTCAAATCTACCGATTCAATATGGAGATATTGTTTTTATTCAAACAGATAATAGCGGTAATCCAAGTCATTCTGCCATTTATGTGGGCGAAGAAAAAATTTTACACCACTGTATTAATCGTCTTTCTAAACATGATTCCTATATGTACGGAAGCTATTGGTTAAAACATACAGTTAAACGAGTGAGGCACGAAAAACGATGTTAAATGTCTATTTACATGGAGAAATGGGGAAATTATTTGGTAAAGAATGGACATTGGCTGCCCGTAGCCCTAGCCATGCTTTACGTTTAATTGAAGCTAATAGTAAGGGATTACTTGATTGGCTTCGCTCTAAAGCATCGAAATATACACATTATGCAGTTGTTTGTGAGTTTAAAGATGGGTCTCGTAAGAGCTTAAATGATGAGGACTATTTACTCAATCAGGGTAATTTAAAAAGTATCCATTTTACTCCTGTCACTATTGGTGCTGGAGGGAAAGCAAGTGGCTTAATAAAAACAGTTGTTGGAGTTGCTTTGATGGTTTATGCATTTTATGGAGGTGGCCCAGCAGCATTTATGAACGGTGCTGCCATGGCATTTGGAGGTATCTCAGAGCTATTAGCACCTAAACCCAAAAAAAAGGCTGGAAATGATCGAAGAACCTCTCACTATTTTAATGGAACCGAACAAACAGAAAGCCAAGGAGCACCTATCCAACTGATTTATGGACGCTGTTTAGTACAAGGAACTCCTATTTCAGTATCTACTAATGTCGATCAACTATTAACAATTCAAGAATAAGTGTGGCGAGAAAAGGGCACACATGTATTGTGGTTAACAATTGGTGCTCCCCCTTCCGAGTAAGGTGACATTATATATTTTTATTATACTGAAGCTTATATTTTTGATGTGGCAGCATCAAAAAATACTTTTCACTCTACATAGAATAAAATTATAGGTAAGCACTTATTTATAATTTCCACATAAAATGTTATCCTGAATAAATTAATCTCAGGTAAAAAATTAAGCGTGACGGTCATATGAATAACAAAGTAGATGAAAAATTAAATTTATCTCTTATTGCTGGTGCTAGTAGTGGAGGGAGTAGTCCACGTACCCCAGTTGAAGATCCTGATAACCTACAATCTAATGCAAATGTTAGTATCATTGACTTGATCGGCGAAGGACAAATCGGGGGGCTAGTTGCCAATAGTAGTAAGGAGAATTCAATTCTTCTGAATGGTACCCCGATGCGCCATAAGAATGGCGAGAAAAACTTTGAAAATGTCGCTTGGCTGGAACGTACTGGTCAACAAATACAAGACTATATCGAAGGTTTCGGAGAAGGGGTGGAAACTCCCTTTTCAAAGGGGGTGCAGCTTAAAGCTGGTGAGCCAAGTAGTTTTAAAATATCCTCACCAAATACAGATCGTGTTCGTATCTTAATTGCTGTCAATGCACTCACCAACACCAACACTAAAAATGGTGATATTTCAGGTACTTCAGTCTCAATTTCCTTCCGTATATCGCTTAATGGGCGTGGATATAAGGAGATTGCAACTAAAAAAATTACTGGTAAAACGACTTCACGTTATCAACGTTCTTTTGTCTTCGACCTACCTAAGGCCATGGAAGATGGTACGCCCGTGACCAGTTGGGATTTCCAGGTGGTTCGATTAACACCTGATTCTCAGAAATCTGAAATTCAGAATACAACCTACTTTGATAGCTATTCAGAAGTTGCGCTCACTAAATTTACTTACCCAAACTCGGCACTAATCGCTACACGATTCAATGCAGAAGCTTTCTCGTCTATCCCTAAACGCGAATACTTAGTTGATGGCTTATTGATTAAAGTTCCAAGTAACTATGACCATCAGCAAAGAACTTATTCAGGGGTATGGGATGGTACCTTTAAGTTAGCCGCTTCTGATAACCCGGCATGGATTTTATACGATCTGCTTTTAAATGAACGTTATGGTCTGGGGCGTCATATTTCAGTTGAAATGATTGATGAGGCTCGACTGTATCAAATTGGTCAGTATTGTGATCAATTAGTCGATGATGGCTTTGGTAAAAAAGAGCCACGTTATACGATTAATTGTGTACTAAATAACCGCGTTGCGGCTTATGACCTTATTGTTGATATTTGTAGTGCTTTCAATGGCATGGCTTATTGGGCAGGCGATATGGTGGGCTTTACCATTGATGCCCCGAGTGATCCTGTACTCCTCGTTAACAATACTAATATTGTCGGTGACTTCTCTTATTCGGGAACCAGCGTCAAAGACCGACATTCTATTGCGGTGGTGACTTGGAATGATCCTGAAGATGACTATAAACAAGTTCCCGAACCAGTAGAAGATCATGATTTAATCGCACGTTACGGTATCCGAAAAACCGAAATCATGGCTTTTGGTTGTACTTCACGCGGTCAAGCAGCTCGTATGGGGCGCTGGATGCTCTATAGCGAGCATCAACAATCTGAAATGATCGCATTTAAATTAGGTTTAGATTCTTCTTATCTACTTCCTGGTGATCTCATTCAAATTCAAGACCGAGATCGAGCAGGAAAACGCCTTGGTGGACGCTTACTTTCATGTACTGCAACCTCTGCTATTTTAGATGATCAAATTGAATTTGAAGCACTGGAAAATCTTGAAATTGATCTTCGTCTAGAAGATGGCAGTATTGTTAGTCGACCAATTACCTCTCATTACTCAACAACATCCCCTGGTATTAATAATACCAAAACAGTAACTGTTGTGACGTGGGCACAACCTTTAAAAGAGCTCCCCGTAAAACTGGGCGTCTGGATCATCTCGTCTCCAAATCTTGAGCCAGTTCTTGCTCGCGTTGTGAATATTGCACAAGGTGATCAAAAGGGTACCTTTGATATTACTGCGATCCCTCATAATCCAAGTAAATATCTGTCTATTGAAAATGACCTCATGCTTGAGGTACCAAAAACTACCATTTTAGATTCCAGAAACCAGGCTGCCCCAAAAAATGTTTATGTAAAATCAGAGATTATTACATCCCAAGGTATTGCAAAAACACGTGCAATTATTAGTTGGGATGAAGCGAAAAATGCTTCCCAGTATGAAATCGAGTGGAAGCGTAACGATAGTAACTGGGTTAAGCTTCCCCGAACCTCAAGCTTAAGCATTGAAATTGAAGATGCTTTTGCTGGGATCTATACCGCTCGTGTAACAGCATTTAATATTTTTGGGGCAAAATCCTACCCTAAATATTCTAATAGTGTAGACGTGCAAGGTAAAACTGGTAAACCTCAAAACGTAGTTGGGTTTACAGTTACGCCGCTTTTATTTGGTATGAAACTTGATTGGGTTTATCCAAATAATTCTGCCGATACCTCTCATGCAATTATTGAAGTCAGTGACTATGCAAACGGTTCAAAACCAAGACTTGTAGGCAGTTTCGCTTATCCGGCAAATACCCATAGCATTCAGGGGTTACATGGTAATTTAGATCAATATTATCGAATCAAAACAGTCGACAAGACTGGCAATGAAAGCGATTGGTCAGACTTGATTAAAGGTACAACATCGGCAGATCCTGAAGAAATTTTAAAAATTATCGAAGGAGAAATTGGTTCAGGTGTATTTGATCCAGAAACCAAAGAAAGATTAGAAAAGATCGAGGAAAACTCAAAGGCGATTCTTAAAGAGACAAATGAACGTGCAGCTGCTGATATTGCAGAGTCAAAGGCCCGCAATGCGGCTATCACTAAAGAAGCCAATGATCGTGCTTCAGCGATTGCAGCAGAAGCCACTAACAGAGCAAATGCAATTACTAACGCGATTAGCAAAGAAGTATCCGAGCGAAATGCCGCAATTGCTATTGAAGCTAATAATCGTTTAAATGCTATCAATAAAGAAATATCCGAACGGAATGTCGCAATCGATAGTAAAGCGGCTGAAATCAACAATTCTATTAATGTTGTTTCAAATTCTATCACCCAGGAAATAAATGAACGTAAAATTGCAATTAAAGCAGAAATGGATGCCAGAAATGGAGCAATTGCAAAACTAAATGATGGGCTAACCACTGAAATACAACAGCGAAAAACAGAAGATGCTTCACTGCTAAAAAATATCGAGACGTATAAAACAAGTACCAACAATACACTTGCATCAGTACAGCAACAGATTACAACTAACGCAACCAATATTAGTTCTCAAACATCAAAGATGATGGCTTTGGATGGACGTGTTACAGCTGCAGAAAATGGATTAGCGAAAAAGCTGGATGCTTCTGTAATTGATAAATACTCAACGACTGTCGAGACAGATAAAGCAATTGCAGATCGAGTATCTGAATACAATGCAAGTCTGACTATTGGGGGGAAAAATTTCTGGTGGCTTAGTAATGCAGGTTCACCCGACTACGGAACACGTAATGTTGAGTTCATTACCGAAGATCGACAACATCAACGTATTACCATTACTGGTGTTACCAGCAATTTTTTCTCCAACCTATGGCAGGGATTACGTGTACCAAACGGTGGACCAATTCCAAAAAATGAGCCGACTTCTGTTTCATTCTCAATTTTAAGTCCTTATGCCGATATTATTGTTTATGCATATGTTTGGGGCCAAGCCAATAATGTAATTAGTGTTCCTTATAAAGTGACGCCTAACGAGTGGACACGGGTAACTCTTGAGAATATCAAATCACGCTATGTAAGTGATATAAACCCTGGTGAAAACTATGGGGGCTTATTGGGCATTCGCTATCACGGACCAACCATTGGGATACCCTCTGAAAATTTGGTTGGTACTGTCTTTGAAATTAAAGATGTTCAATGCCAGATTGGGAGTAAGGCCACCGCATATGAAAAACCTCAAGCGATTACCGATAATGCAATTAACGCAAATGCAAATGCGATCCAAATCACACAATCTAAAGTAGATAATATTGATGGCCGGGTAACATCCAACTCAAGTTCTATTACTGGTTTAAAGAATGACATGTCTGTAGTAAAAAATGATGTGTCTAAAAAGGCCGATAGTTCAGCTGTCTCAGCGATTCAATCTACCATTGATCAACATGATAAGACTTTAACAAGTCAAGGCTCTGCGCTTAATGAATTGAAAAATTCAATTAATACCCTTCAGCGTGACAACCTTCTTGTTGAAAACAAAGACCAGGTGGTAACTGGTGCGGTATATCAACAAGCTATCGTTGCAACCAAAGAGACGTTAAATCTCAAACAGGGTGATTCAATCACTGTTCGTGGTAAACTGTCTTTTGAGCATCCGAATGTGCTGGCCGCCAATCAAGGGCTGGCCTTATATCTGGACGCTTCACAACGTCTTGGCACACCATTGTTATTCAAGCAAGGAAATGACCAGACTTTTGAAGTCACCACAAGAATGCCGAATGATAAAACATTCAGTTCGTTCCGGCTTTACTTCTTGCAAAACGGTATAGCCGTAGCATCAACAAAAACAACGCTTCACTGGGTTGAATTGTACCGAGGCGAGTCCTTAATCGGCACCAAAGCCGATGCATCAGCAGTGACGGCACTTGATAATAAAGTCACCGAAATTGACGGAAAAGTATCTACAAATAGTTCCGCTATTACACGTGTTGAGGGTAGAGTTAACGAAGTCGATGCCAAAGCTGGAACGGCACTTCAAAATTCGGCATCAGCTCAAACAACCGCAAATTCAGCTGTAGATAAAGCGAATGCGAATGCCAGCAACATTATTAAAGTTCAAGGCTCGATTGCCGACAAGCCGAATAACATTGTAAAAACCTCCTTTTTTGAAGATGGAGAGCGTAGATCATGGCAAGGCACCCAAATTCGAGTGATCGATATTACAACACATCCAACATACAAGAAGGGGATTACAGGTCGCTCTGGTACTTATAACTGGGAAAGTGAAAATATCCAACCTGCCCAAGCTGGGGATGTATACGACCTTAAAGCATTCTGTGACTTTACAGGGACAACGGTTACGTCTGGACGTGTAGGTATTGTAGGACTTCGGTTCTGGAATAAAGACATGACATCACTAGGATTTAACGGTATCAGCTTCCTGTTTAGTGATGGGACTGGCTATAAAACTGCTACGGTTACTGCACCTGTAAATACAGCATTTATTCAACCCTTCTTTTATCACGATGGTACAAATTCAACTACAGCATTTACTGATCTTACCATCACAAAGCGAACCGCGATTGAAGAGGCAAATGCAGCTGGTATTTCTGCCATCACGACACGGGTCACCAATGCAGAAGGTAAAATTGAATCTCAATCTTCCAGTATCACCAAGCTTGAAAATGATTTAAACGTTACTAATGCAAATGTATCCAAGAAAGCAGAGGCATCTGCTTTAACCACCCTTGATAGCAAAGTCACTTCAATTGATGGAAAGCTATCAAGCCAGGGTTCTCAGATTACGCAAATTGAAAATGGCGTGACAGCAAGTACACGGCTGGCTCAGCTACAATCACAAGGCAAACCGACTGTCTTAGACCCAACCTTTTTGACTACTAACGGCTTGTCCATCTATCGCAGTGTAGCAGGCGCTTCATTGCTCCGTCGTGACGCAACTCCAGGTAACCCGAGCGGTAGTACAAAAGAGTATTTTTTAACTTCACCATCCATTACAGCAAGTGGTATCGGATATTATCCGCTGAACCCATTACAGGTCTCATCCGCAAACAAAATCTATCTTGTTAAACATGTTGCTAAAGCACCTGTGGGTTACACGATGAATGTGGCCAAGAACGGTACAGGGGATGGTGCTATTTATGAGATTTTAGGGTCAAATGCAGGAACCGGGAAATATGAAACCTATTACTTTTGGTTACAGTGTGGAGAGAATGGTACTTTCTCAACCTTTGGCCACGTATTCTGGACCAAAGATGCAACATCACCAGCACCAACGCCCGAAAACCCCTTAGAAATCACTATCACCTCCTATGAGGTCTGGGATGTAACTTCAGTAAATGATTCCATTCCAAAAGCATGGGCTGACCGAGTTAGTGCCACCAGTACTGCACTGCAAAGCCTGGACTCAAAAGTTACCAGCATTGATGGCAAGGTGACTCAAAGTGCGAATGCTATTACGTCATTAACAGGCCGAGTTACAACTGTTGAACAAGGCTTATCTAGAAAAGCGGATGCTTCAGTTTTAACAAACTATTCTACCAAAACTGAAACAAATGCTGCTGTTGCCACGGGTATTCAACAATATGATGCATCATTAAATATTGGTGGTACAAACATGGCGTATGGAACGAATTCTGATGCATTTATTCCATACGTGTCCACTGGCGCAGATTCATTCGTTCGTTATTTTGATGCCTATCCGACACGATTAGCACGGGTAGACTTTAAAACACAGCCAATCATGGGATTTATTACCCCGCGTGAGTTACGCCAAACTCAACTGATCACCGGCAAAACTTATACTTTGTCATTCCTTGGCCAAGGAACCATGCCTGCGCTCAACTATAACTACATTATTGTGGAGGGCGGTGCTAATTTTAGATTGCCAAATATTCCTTTAGGTGCGGGCAATAATAATTTAAGAAGCTTGACCTTTACCTGGACAGAGCCAACTATCTCGACTGCGGGTATTTTACTTGCGGCGTCTGGTAAAACCGAGGATTGGTTTAACGTGCGTGGATTGATGCTTGAGGAGTCAACCAAGCCATCGTCATGGAGTCCGAATCCTAACGAGATCCAAACATCTTTAGATGCCAATGCTACGGCTATTACGACTACACAAACACAAGTAACCAATATTGATGGCCGCGTTAAATCAAACAGTAATACCCTTACCACACTGACAAACCGCCTCTCTGCGGCAGAAGGCGCTCTTATGACCAAAGCTGATGCGAAGGCAGTGCAAGGGCTTGATCAACGGGTTACGAAAGCGGAGGGACAAATTGAGGCACAATCAAGTGCAATTACGACATTAACCAATTCACTGAATGCCGGCGCAACCACAACCGCAATTAATTCTACGGTTATTGAAAGTATTGTTTTAAATTTGGGTAATGCCGAAATTTCTAAGGTTCCAGATGCAAATGGGTTTGGTGGCCACGTCATCAAGATTGGTGACAATAACGGTAATGATACCGCCTGGATTCATGGATCAACATTTATTCCGGTTGATGAAAAACGGCTATATCGAGTTAAGGCACGCTACCGCCGAGTCACGGGTAATGGTGTCGTCTATATTGGCCTGGCCTGTCTAAATGCTGATAAAAAATCTTTTGTAAATACACTGGGTGGCACAACATCAAATTTAAGTTCATCCAATTATTTAACCAATCACAGGCCCCCGCTTGGTGAATGGCAAGATGCAACTTGGTTTGTAACCGGTAGAGGTAATCCAGGCGCCAGTGGATCTGGGACTATGGAAAGTCCGAGAACATTCCAAGCAAATGCGGCATGGTTTGCCCCGATGGCTATTGCTAATTACGACAAAACAGCCGGTGAAGTAGAAATTGATTATATTTCTATTGAATACGCTGACGAATATCCACTATTAGATGCCAATTCTAAAGCGACTCAGGCCCTTGATTCAAAAGTTCAAACTATAGATGGGAAAGTAAGCTCAAACACAAGTGCCATAACTCAATTATCCAATCGCGTTACTTCAACCGAGGGACAAATAGCAACCAAGGCTGAAGCTAAAGCCCTACAAAGCCTTGATCAACGGGTTACAAAAACGGAAGGTGATATCAGTACACAATCCCGTGCAATTACCCAACTAGACAATACCTTGAATATGGTTGATGGTACGAATCTGCTTGTGCCAAACCGGAATACAGAAGGCAAAGGTGCTGTTTATCGTCTGGTCAATATTCCTGTACGAGAAGCGATAACGCTAAAGGCAGGTGAACGAGTGACTGTACGGGGTATGCTGTCATTCTCTCATAACGGCACACTAACCTCATCACAAGGCATCCGTATTTATTTGGATGGCAGCCCTGCATTTTCAAATTTATACAAACAGGGTGATAACCAGTCATTTGAAGAAACCTTGGTGGTACCAACTGATAGGTCCATTCAAAATTTAAGTTTTTTCTTTTTACCTAATGGGACAGCCAATACATCTTCTCAGCTTACTGTTCATTGGGCAGAATTAGCTCGCGGTGATATAAAAGCGGATGCGACCGCATTAAATGCTTTAGACACCAAAGTCACTAAAATTGATGGTCAAATTACAACTACCGTAACAAATGTCAGCAATTTAACTACCCGTATGATGACGGCTGAAGGGAAAATTACGGCTAATTCAAATGCTTTATCTTCACTAGATTCAACAGTTAAAGATATCAATGGAACCGTTACAGCCCAAGGCAGTAACATTACGCGACTAGGTTCCCGTGTAGACGCGAATGCCGGCCCTGGCATGGCACAAGATTTCTTGTGCGTTGATGCCTATAGTTGGTATGACCACTACAATTTGGCCGATTCAGCGAACCTGTTGCCTTACTTTAATATTCCTATTGCTGATGGGCCAATGGGTGACAAAGGATATTATGCGGGCAAAAGCAGCAGTGCACGTTTTGTTTATAACAAAACGCCTTTGCCAACGGCCAAACGCTATCGGGTTCAGTTTTGGGCGAAGCGAACAGCAGACGCTACTGGCGCATGCTTCGTAACCATCATGCGAACCAAGGCCGGCGAGCAACCAAATGTAGGCAACTATACCTATGTAAGTATTACAAATAATGAGTTACCAGCTAATAATACTTGGGCATATGTAGACAAAGTAATTGATGCAACCAGTTATGCAGCAACATTTCCAAGAATTTATCTTGGTTTCTCGATCAATAACACTAATGTTAACGGGGAGTGTTGGGTACAAGGATTTAAGGTAACCGAGTTAATTGAAACAGCAGATGCACCAAATTTAGCCTCCGCAGAAGCTGTAAATTCATTGACAACCCGGGTAACCAATACTGAAGGCAAGTTAAATACTCAAGCCAATCAGATCACTTCCCTAAATACCACAGTGGCGGGTAAGGCAGACAACTCAGCCGTAACGAATTTGACATCACGCATTACGACAGCGGAAGGTAATATTACGGCTTTAAATGGCAAAGCAACAGCACTAGAGAGCCGTGTAACGACTGCTGAGGGGAAAATTAATGCAAACTCTAAGGCGCTAAGCACGCTGGATACAAAAGTAACTGATATTGATGGAAAGGTAACTAATCAAGCATCAGCATTAACTTCTCTTTCATCCCGTTTTGATGGACAAATTGTGGGTGGTACCAACTTACACCCAAGAACACAGAAAACCTCCTCATACTCACTATATACGTCTGGTTCGTACACAAAAATTAGCGGTAACTTTAAAACCGAAGTAGGTCGTATCATTAAATCAGCTACAGGTCCACAAGGTATTGTTACGGCTCCTGCATATCGTAAAGTTGTATTGAAATCGGGCAATCAATACATCATTACAGCTAAAGTACGCGGTAACGCAAACATCAACTATGTATATTTGATGAATGCTACAGCAACGGGTACAAATACAGCGGCAAGCTCGTATACATTTAGTTCACCTATGAATGAGGATACTTTTGTTACCCTAACTGCAATGGTGACATCAGCAAGTATTGTAGATAAAACTGATGCGTATTTATTATTAGCTGCGAATGGTTCAGCAGCTGGTACCTGGTTTGAGTTTGCAGAGGTAATGATTCAAGAAGGCAATACCGCAACCGTATGGGGCCCGTCTTATTTAGATGTTCCAGAAATTGATGAATCAAAATTTGCTTCTGCTTCTGCGCAAAGCGCTTTAGAAACCAAAGTGAGTAATATTGATGGTCGCGTAACTTCACAAGCAAGCCTGATTACTAACCTTCAATCGCAAATGGGCAACAAAGCAGATGCAAGTATTTTAACTAATTATTACACCAAAACTCAGGCTGACTCCGCCATTGCAGCAGCGTCAACAACTTTAGAGTCTAAAGTTAATAAAACGACAGATGAGAAGATTGAGCAGGCACAAGGCAAAACAAGCGTACTTGACCTGACGAAACTGGATAATGAAACATACTATCCAGTAACCATCTGGCTGCCGCCAGCAGGAAATAAGCGCCATAGATTTACGCTCATTCGCTACTTAACCGAATTTGAAGGTGTAAACCCAGTTTATTGGTCAACTCATGAAAGTAAAACATTCTCCGTTGAGCTGACATGGGAGGTCGCAGCAGACGGCTGGGGCGCCAATAATACAGATCGGAAGATTTTATCATCTCAATACGCATGGACTGGATGGTCGCCGGTACTTGGCCCAGAGCAAATGGTGCGGAGTTCTGAAGAAGTCATTTACTTACGTGGGGGCGCACTTTACAGATTTATTTGTGACCCAAGGCTTACCCCTACGGTGAGAACAGGACCTTATACCGTTGAAGGGATTACAGTTCAGCCCATTCAATATAATGCGGATATGGTACCCAATTCTGACGTTGGCAAGCTGCATGTAAAAATTAATGAGCAATCTGAAGTTATCGATGGTATTAAAGCGGTCAAATCAGTAACTGTTGATAATAATGGCATGGTATCTGGTTGGGGTCTGGTCTCTGAATTAAAGGATGGAAAGGTAAATTCTACGATCGGTTTTAAGGCTGACCAGATCTATTTCGAGTCACCTAATGACGGTCGTAAACCATTTGTAGTTCTAACTGAACCGCGTGAGATCAACGGAACGTTATATCCTGCGGGGACGTGGATTGATGCGGCTTATATCGCCCAATCGACGATCAAATTAGCTCATATCGATACTGCAAGTATCGGCAGCCTAAGTGCTATTTCTGCGAAACTAGGCACGGTAGTTTCTGACAACTATGTTACAGGTAGAACAGGATGGAAGATCAGCAGTACCGAAGGTTTATTTGAATTCAACGGTAGTAGTAATGATGGACGAATTTCCATAGATGGTAATGGTCTTACAGGTTGGTATCCGAATGGTAGAATTAAATTTAAACTAGGTTGAATTAAATGGCTTCTTTAACAATGTGGGATGATTCTGGCAATATTATTTATGAAAATCCCAAATTTTTACGTCCAGTTGATGTAGTTAATTTTACCTCTTATTCAGGGCAAGCTGTAATTCAGAAAACTGGAGCATCAAAATTTATTGTGATTGGTTTCGGTCAAGTGAATAAGAAAGTCGGAAACAGGGATAACTGGGTAGGAGGAGGAATACTCTTCATTAATAATATGTGTCAGGTTCATGATGGAGTAATTCAATGGAATATCCAGAATGATGGAAACTTAATGTTTGGTGGTTGGAAAGGTCCCTTCGACCGTGGAGTATATGGAGTAAGAGGAAAATTATATGTGTTCGCTAGATAATCTTATTCAAATTTGGTCAGAAACTGGAGAGCTGATTTTGAGCAACCAGTTACCAACACTTGTTGTTTCAAATATTATTGACGGATATCAACAGAATACAAAAAAATTAGCAGGAACAGCTTGGGAGGAACAAAGAGAATTAAATGTTATTCATTCCATAGATAATGTTAACTTTAAGACAATAATCTTTAAGGAAATTACTAGCCTTCCCGATGTTATTCATATACCTCCAGCATTAACATTGTATCATCCAGAAACAGAAAAAATTGTTTTTACAACCTCTAGAGTCCCTCTAAATATTGTCGATACTCTATATATTACTGAGCATGATTCATCCAATGATATAACTATTAAAATTCCTGAAAATAAGAAATATGGTGTTTTATTCGGTGCCGAATCTTCTGCCTCTGTAGTTACAATTATTAGTGAAATTAATGAAGATGAATATTTTGTTCGGGAACGAAAGCGATTTATCAGAACCATATTTTCAAATAATCACATCAGGTTTTCTCTTACTGAAACAGTTGAAAGTTATTTTGTTGATTATCCACCAAGTAATTTTGATGCCTTTGTAAGAACTGAAGCCTACATTGTAGATTTAACATCTTTAGTTTGAGGTCTGAGTATTATTTCTCAATAAAAATATGCTCTAGATCATATTCATTCTAAAGCTTTGATAGCAAAAAATATACAAAAGATGATATCTTCAAATTTTAACAATTATGAGAAAACTTATAAGATGTTTGCCAAATTGCTAATAAAAGCCCTTTCTCTACATATCGAAGAGCTGAAAGAAGCCTAAGAAAAAAGGGACACTTCCGTGTCCCTCTTTTAGTATAGCTTTAAGCCTCAGTTGCTTCAAACTGTAAATTAATACCCGTACCACCACTTTGACCTTCATAAGAAAGGTCTAAAGCTGTAACTTTTTTACCAGATTGTTGCTCAAGTAAAGAAATTTGTCCTAATAGCCAAGTGGTTAAGTTTGCTTCTTCACGTGTAATTTTTTTTAAAGCCATTTTGTACTCCTATCGTTAAAAAAATGGGCAATCCCATTCTACACAAAATAATTATATAAGTAAGCACTTATTTATATAATTATTGGAAAATGTTATCCTAAAGAGCTTAATCTTAGGTAATAAAATAATGACAGAACCAGTATCAACAACGATAGGTGGAATTACCGCCTTAAAAATGTTTGGATTATGGATCATCGTAACAATCTGCGTTCTTTCAGTCGCAGCTGTTGTATTCATGATGCGTATGCCTCGTTCAATGAATGAATGGGGAGTAGGTTTAATTACAACAGTAGTTTCAAGTCTAGCAGGAGGATCTTTCATTATTGTGAGATTTGACCTTCATTCATGGACAACAAATACATGGGGATGGTTTGCAATAGGCGGGCTATTTTTTATCTGTGGTCTTCCTGGATGGGCGCTTATCCGCTGGATTTTTAACTATGTTGGAAAAAAGGAAAATTCTGACATTTTTGAAGTTGTAACTGATATTAAAAACGACATTAAGGGTTTGAAAAAAAATGATTAATTTAAATACTGAAGAAAAACAGGTTGCACAAGTTTTTTCTCAATTAAGAAAAATGTCTGGAGGAAAACTAACCCAGATGCAGGTTCAAGCTGGTGATGAAATCATTCAAAAAATTGGGCTTAGTACATTCGCAAAAGTAATTGGATATAAACTTACTGATAATATTGATTTAAGTATTTCTGAACAAGGATATGAGTTAATACGACGTTTTGAAGGGTTTAAAACGTCTGCATATAAGGATACAGGGGGAATAGCAACTATTGGTTATGGCACTACGAAATATCCGAATGGAGCTCTTGTCCGATTAGGAGATAGCTGTACGCGTCAGGAAGCAGAGTTATGGTTAAAATATGATTGTCAATGGGTACATAAATGTCTTAGTCAACAAGTCAAGGTAGGAATTAGTCAAAATCAAATTGATGCTTTAGCTTCGTTTATTTACAACATAGGAGAAACTGCTTTTAGAAAAAGTACATTGTTAACTTTACTTAATAAGAGGAGATTTATTGAAGCAGCAAATCAGTTTGATCGTTGGGTTTTTGATAATGGTAAGCGGATTCAAGGTCTCGTAAACCGTAGGTCGGCTGAAAAAAAACTATTTCTTACATAAGAATTTGAAGTATATAAATTTTTATTATATTAACCTAATTATCAATCTTTTGATCTCATTAATGAATAGAAAGCCTAATCTACACATAGCTCTATTTCGTTCTGTTTTCGCGCTAGAGCTTCAATTTTTATTACAGCTACCCTAGGATAGATTTCTAGAATATATGGCTTATACGTGAGCTTAAGAGCAAATAAGAGGTATTTTTATATATATGAAGTAAATCTCAAAAAAATTTAAAAAAAAATTATTGTTAAGAGAAACGAAGCGTAGCGAAGTGGATTTTTATTATAATTAATTTTAAAGATATTTAATATTACTTAATCACTTTAATATATTTATATATTATTTAGATAACTTTAGAGCTGTGTATGTGTTTGTTTTATAGGTTTTTTTAATGGCTAAGGTGTATGAATTCGACAGTATAGGTGAACACTTTCGACAGTTTTTTTTGAGCTAAGGTGTATGAATTCGACAGTATAGGTGAACACTTTCGACGTTAAAAAGTGTACAAATTCGACACAAAAAACATGGGTTATAAACAGGTTTATCCACAGTTTTTGTGGGTAACTTAAATTTGATATAAATTTTAACCTGACAACTTTGTTTAATCATGGCAAACTCAAGCCTCATCATCTTTTTATTGGTGTATAAAATCTTCTCAAGTGATTACTTATAATTTTGGTGTTTAATGAGTTATTTTGTAAAGAAGCATAATAATCTAAATAAGGCTTATATAGGATTAACACTTATACAGTACCGACTTATACTATTGGCATCATCTAGTAAGTTTATTAAAGAAGGGCCTATTACGCCAGAGACGCTCATTCGTATTAATGCGCACGACTATCATGAGATCTATGGAACATCTAATGATATGACTTGGAGTTATCGGGTAATTAAAGATGCCGCATTATCATTATTTGAAGCTCATTTATCCTTTCAAACAATTGATGCTGAGTCAAAAAAAGGAGTATGGAAAGAAAAGGTCAGATGGGTTTCAAAATGCGCCTATAATGATGAAATCAAGGCTGTTGAAATCAGGTTTACTGTAGATGTTCTTCCTTATATTCAAGAGCTTAGTGAAAACTATACCTATTTTGCTTTAAAAAGTATGTCACGATTGGGGTCTCTCCATTCGATTCGTTTATATGAGTTAGCTGTCATGTGGAGAAAAGGGGGGAAAACACAGTTGTTTTCCATTCCGGAGCTTAAAAGTATGCTTAATATTCATGAAGATGAGTATGAAGATACTAAAAGCTTTACACGAGCGGTATTAAAAAAAAGTTGTGAGGAAATCAGTAAAAAAACAGATATTAATCTTAGTTATGAACCAGAAAAGGAGGGAAGAAAAATTGTCGGTTTTCGTTTAATATCAACATCTAATAAAAAACAGATAGCCTAAAAGAACGAAAATGACTAATGGAGATAAGAGGAAGGGATTATACTGGAGCGACTATTTTAAATTCATATCAATATTTTTTTATATAGTAAGTGCTTACTTTTTTATTTTGAATTATTCAAGTAAATAGCTGATAAAAAACATTGGAATCAAATGAAAAAATGCCGAATAAGAAAGCTTCTGAAGCAACTCTATCAGAGTTTTTTAATAAATAGTCATAGAGATTTTTATGATTGTCTGGGGTGTGAAATATATTTATTTAAATAGCCTAAGTATTTGTAATTATTAATTTAAATGAAAAGATTTATGAGTTTTAAAACAGAATAAATGATAAAATCTTTTTATGTAGCACTTTTGTGCTACAATAAATAGTGTTAATCTTAGTTAAGATGATAGAAGTTACAGAGGTCTTTAAAATGAATACATTGGTAAAAAAAGATGAGTACGTAAGGGCCCGGGTTTCTAGTGAGTTAAAATTTCGAGCTGAACAAATTTTAAAAGAAGTGGGTTTAAATACAACAGATGCTATTCGTCTATTATTGACACAAGTCGTAAATCGAGGTGGGTTTCCATTAGAGTTAAGGACGCCTAATCGTGAAACTATTGATGCAATGAATTCAGCTATAGAATCTCAAGAATTCAGCTCTTCTCAAGCCTTATTTGCAGATTTAGAAAATGACACTGACGATTAGATATAAGAAACAATTTAAAAAGGACTTTAAACGGGTGAGCGCTAATCCTAAGTTGAAGAAAGGCTTAATTATTTTAGGTAAGCTAATTGATGAGCATCTAATTATGACAGGAACTGTGCCTGATGAGTATTTGCCACATCCTTTAATTGGAAATTGGAAGCCCCATATGGAGTGTCATATCTTGCCGGATCTTTTACTAATTTGGGATGTTGATCACCAAAATAATGAATTAATCCTTTCAAGGATTGGATCACATGCTGAGCTTTTTGGATAAGTCAAAGTTGAAATATTCAACTTTGATGTGTGTCCTTCAAAAAATATTTTTTATCTAAATACACTTAATAAAGTTATATTCAAACATCATAGTTATCCCCTAATGCTTTTAGTCTACGAGCTGTGTATTCTGTTAAAGCTTCATCTAACATAGAACTAAAAGTATCTTTGTTTGCACCTAGCTTAATAGAACCCAAGCTTTTAAGATAAACCAAACGTAAGTAGTTTTCATGACTAATATTATTATTGAATGGACGTTGTATCAGCTTTAAATCCTCTGGATTAATATTGAGCCCTTGTCGCCAAGGTGCAATTTTCAGCTGTTCATCTTTTTTATTTGCGTTTTTAGGGGCGCTTTTTTTGGAGTCTTTTTCATCGTCTACGGTTGTTTTTGTAATGGTGGTTTGTACAGGTGCATTCTGAGTAAACTCTGTTGCTTTCTCATTCAACTGATTTTTTGATTTACTTAAAGATAGTCCACTCATTGAAATAACTCCTTCGCAAGTGCATTAACCTCTTCGCCAGCTTTAGTTGCACCAATATTTAATTCGATAACACCCAAACCCATACCGTAAGCTCTTGAGTAGGCAATTCTGTCATAATTCACGGACGTTAATACATGAGCAAAATCATCGATTTCCTTGAAGGCATTACGAGCATCATTCAAAGCCGTAATTTTGGTATTTGTTGGAACTTGGGTAATATAAATATAGACACTAATAGGATCTCGGTCTAAATCATTAACACGAATACTATTTGCTTCTTCTATTAATTCTAGAACCTCTCCCGTGGATTCAACATCTGCTTGGTTGGGACGGGTTGGAATTAAAATCGCATCTGAACAAAGTAAAGCTTCTCGGAAACCCGTTGAATCATAGCCGCCAGAATCAATTACAATATTTTTGATTTCTTTTTCGATTTCTTGAATCTTTTCTTCAATTTCACTTTTACCAAATAGGTCAAAAGTTTTAATTATTCCAATCGCCGGGTTCTTGTCTTTATAAGCTTCACGATAAATCCCCCATTTAATAGAGTTTTTATTATGGTCAAGATCTACAAGTGCAACACTTTCACCGGTACTTGCAATCCATGCTACTAAATTTGTCGCTGTTGTTGTTTTACCGACACCACCTTTGGAGTTGGCAATGAGTAGCTTCATAGAGTATTCAAGATAAAAAAATGTTAGAAAATTTAGTGTAATAAATAAATAAAAATAGAGCAATATCTGTTTATATAATTATGTAGAAATGTAGAAATGTAGAAATGTAGAAATGTAGAAATGTAGAAATGTAGAAATGTAGAAATGTAGAAATGTAGAAATGTATCTTAATTTAACTTTAAAATAATAGATCTTAAGTGTTCAGGATTAGTGGCAAAATATTGCTGAGTAGTAAGAATAGAACTATGGCCCATTAATTGTTGAATTGAATAAACATCCCCACCATTCTGGATTAGCCTAGTTGCAAATGAACGCCGACCAGAATGACTTGTTGCTTGGATCCCTGCTTTCTTATAGCAATTTTTTATCATCGTAACCATGCTGTTAGGTGTAAAAGCCCCACCCTTTTGTGACAAAAACAGGGGAGAAGAGGGGCTTCGATGCTCTAGTGATTTTTGGTTTATATAACTTTGTATGAGATTTTTGATTGTAGGGTTTACCAGAAAGACTTCACGATAGCGATTTCCTTTGGTTATTTTTCCAAGCAACCGAATAGTCTCTTTTAGACTGTTTTTTTTACTGTCATAAACATCCTCAATTGTAAGTAATGCTAATTCTTTAGCTCTAAGTCCTAGAAAGTGAGAAAAATATAAAACACATTGATTGCGAAGTTCATGCGAACCATTTTGCGACTCTAGGGTGAGTTTGAGATCATCTTCAGTAATATAAGGAGCTTTCCCAGTTGTTGTTCGAGCCATGGATAACTAGCTTTTTATTAAGTTAAAGATTACCAACCCATTATAAAATAAAAATTATTTAAAATGTAATAAAAGATATATTTTATTATATTTTAAATATGCGTCGAAATGTGACGCTATCGAACTTTTTTTATTTGATTTTTCACTGTGAACTGATATTATTTCCTTATCTTGAATTTGTTACGTATTCAAGATAAGGGCTGTGGTGTGGTGATAAGCACTTATTACTAATATTAAAAAGGCCTGGTTGATTTTCCAGGCCATTTAGAGGGTTTAATGATGAGGATTCTTTATTTAATTGATTTCTAAGGTTTTAAGAAAATCATCAAAAGCTTGTTTTTGAGTGGAACTTAGGAAAAATTCAAAATTTGCACCACTTTTCTCGCGAATCAATTTAATTAAATTTGATTCCCCATCAGTTAGAACTGGTTGGTTAAGCATGCTCTCCATTTGTTCGAGCAGTGAAGGTTGATACTCTTCAATACAGCGCAAAAATAAATCCATAGGATCTATTTTTAAGGCTTTAGCAAAAGCTTGGACACGCTCAAGAGGGAGCTTGGTTTTTTCTCTGATGACGAGACTAATCATATTTTGATTTATACCAATTTCACCTGCTAAAGCACTTTGAGTTTTTCCTGAAGCAGTGATCTGTAGCTCAAGAAATTCAGCAACTTTAAGTTTACGTTTAGCTTGAGTAGAGGTGTTTTTCATCTTTGCATATTCCTTGGATATTTTTAATAGCAAGGTCTGAGCGCACATCTAGAAATATTCTTTATGTGTCCTTATAGACCAAAAGGTGAGTCATTGAATGAATTATATCAGTAAGTACTAATTCACCCAAGTTTGTGTGAAGTTTCATTTTGTACAAGTTGTATCATTGAAAAACTTTTGGTTCGATCAAATTTTTGAGGAATAGTTAGTAAAGTATTAATTTATTAAATTGTTAAAAATTATGTAGTTTTATTAGCAAATACTAATATGTATAATTGCTATTTGGATAGCTAGTCTAATGTTGATGCAGATGTCTTATTAAGAATTTTAACTGTAATAGAAACGATGATTTCTGAATGCTTTGTCTTTAAATCGAATGAATAAGGAGTGGAAATGATGAATAATGTGCAAGAAATTTCACCAGATAAGGTTGTTGAGCTAATGCTGGAGGTGCATTCTGAAGTGGTGCATACTGGAGTTCAAGCTAATGTAATAAAAGGAAATAATGAAGAATATGGAGACTTTCTTCTTGTTAATTTACCTGTCGGCGATAGTCTAATCATTAATTTATCTTAGTTTTTATATGTCTCTTATCTTTTAACTAATTCCCTGTCTTTTCTGAGTATTATTTTAGCCGGCATGATTAGTGCTGGCTCTGTTGGTTTTTTTGTAAAAAGATCAATGAAAAACTTAAGTACTTACTTTGTTTTTATTGATTGAGTTGGTTTTATTTTCTCTTTTTTAGTATATAAGAGGTTTTCTTCTAAATTTTTATATCATAAGTGCTGAGTAGTATTTTTCATTTTTTTTAAAATTCTTATTCTTTTGGTGAAATATATAAATATTTACTCTTACTTAGGCTATTGATTGATGTTTGAAACGCAGAATTTTTAGGAGTATTAAGGAATATAATTTTTTGATAAAATTATTAGTTGTTGAATTATATGGTATTATTTTAATTTCTACATTTCTACATTTCTACATTTCTACATTTCTACATTTCTACATTTCTACATTTCTACATTTCTACATTTCTACATTTCTACATTTCTA
>NZ_JSUS01000070.1 GCF_000805455.1 Acinetobacter sp. A47 | reverse complement strand
TCAATTACTGACTTATATTCGCTCAAATAAACTTCGAGAAATTTAAACCAATTAATCAATGAAATATATTCGATCGATCAACCGGTAAAAATCCACACAAGTTGTTCTTCTATTCTCTTAATGATCTCTTTATCGCCTCGTCAGCGATAAATAAAACGCAAAAATATTTAACAACTTAACCATTAAAGCTAAGTTATTTTTGCTTCATTGCGTCGGGATGTGTGCATTATAGGAGATTTTTTTTAGTGTGCAAGCTTTTTTAAGCCTTTGTTTTATTGAGTGTTCTTTTTTTACACACAAATATGCGTATTATTTCCACTATTTCTCCATAACCCTATAAATTTAAAGCAGAAATATTTTATAGATATTTCTGCTTTGTTTTTTACTTCTTGTTCTTTATCTGAACACTGACAATTTTAACCGGTTGTTTCGGGACATTTTGATGCATTCCATAGTTACCGGTCGGTACGCTGACAATCTTGTCTACCACATCCATTCCCTTGGTGACCTTACCAAACACGGCGTAACCCGCATCCATTGCAGATTTATTTAAAAAGTTATTATCTGCAACATTAATGAAGAACTGGCTGCTTGCAGAGTTCGGATCACTGGTACGCGCCATTGCCAAAGTACCTCGTGTATTTTTCAGACCATTGCCGGCTTCGTTCACAATCGGCGCTCGGGTACTCTTCTCAACCATATTGGCTTCTAGCCCCCCACCCTGAACCATGAAACCAGGAATCACGCGATGGAAGATGGTGCCTGCATAGAAATTGCTTTTTACATAGCTTTCAAAGTTCTTTGCTGAAATAGGTGCTTTATCATCAAACAGCTCGATTTCGATATTGCCCATACTGGTTTTCATCTCAACCATGGTGTTTGCAAATAAATGGCTGCTTGCCAAAATTAAACCTGTTGTAATCAACAACTTTTTCATCATTGCTCTTCTCAGCTTGGAAATAGACATGTTGTGGAGTTTTATCTTAATTTTGCAATTGTGTTTTGGCTATTTCTATTTGTTACCTGAAAGCAAGCGCCGATGTTTCACGTGAAACATCGGCTCTGTGCATTTAACTATGTTTATCCCAGAATTTCCTGAAGTTCTTGGCCACTTCTATGGTATTGCGTTTTGCCTTGCCCGAAACCGGGGTCAGGTTGAAAAAACCATGCGTCTGGTCTGGATAGTCGACATATTGGACTTTAACGCCATTTTGTCTGAGTTTATGGCTATAGATAGCACCTTCGTCGTGAAGCAAATCATGTCCGGCAGTAATTACATAAGCTGGTGCCAGCTTTTTAAGGCTGCCATAGGTGGGTGAAATGAGCGGATCATCCAAAGCGACATTATGCCGGGTTGCATAGTAGTCGGTGACATAGTCCACATCTTTACTGGTCAGCACCAAACCTTCGCCATAGGCATAGAATGAAGGGTGTCGACTTTTAAAGTCCACCACAGGATAAATCAGTAACTGGGCTTGTGGCGCATAAGACTTACCCGCAGCATGCTGGGCCACCACCGTACTGATATTCCCTCCTGCGCTATCCCCTGCAACAGCAATACGGTTTTTATAGATTTTGAGTTGACGGCGGTTTTGATAAACCCAGGCCAGGGCATCTTCACATGACTTAATCAGTAATTGAGGTGAAGCTTCAGGCGCCAGTGGATAGTCGATACTTAAAATCTGGACTTTGGCATGTTTGGCGATCAGGCGGCAAACTTCATCATGTGTATCCAGACCGCCGACAACAAAGCCACCCCCATGATAAAACACCAGCATCGGCAGTTTTTTATTGGGTGCCGGATGGTAATGTCTTGCGAAAACCGTTCCGCTTTGTAATGGCAGACGGATATCTTCAACAGATTCAATCGAGGTTGGTTTATTTAAAATTGCCAGCATTTGTGCATCAAACTGACGACGCGATTCAATCGGGTCATCCCCAATAAAACCAATCCGGCCTTGCTTGATCTGGACAGCCATCAGACATTTGGTAAATGCATCCAGATCGGGATATTGATGAGGATAGCCCAAAATCTTGGCCAGAGACTCTTGGACAATTTTGGGGAGTTTATCAAGTGCGCGAGCAGCAGGACCTTGTCCTTTATCTAACAGTGTTTGAATTTTTGGAGGTAATGCTGTCACTTTTGTCCCCTTCTCTTGCTCTGTCCATCATTGTTGTTGTCTTCGACTATATGCTTTTATAAAGTCTTAGATCAAGTTGATGATTTGAAATAAGTCGTACGCTAAAGGGCTATTATTAAAAAGTCATTAACCAGAGTGCTTATTCATCGCTGCTTTTTGTGCCAATTGAAGCATGCACATGCAACAGGGCCCAAAACGATAAAACTAGAACCAATTATTTAGCTCTAGTTTTATATCACTTTAAAAATGTCATTTTTATGAATAAGTCGACTTCGCGTGATGTATAGCAGTACATGCGTCAGATTAAATGCGGCATCTGTTGTTTAATCTTGTGCGAAGCCAACCTAATAATAAAAAATTATTGAGCGCCAGCGCCTGCAGAACCAGATACAGAACCTGAAACGTCAGCTGAAGCACTACCTGGCTGAACATCAACAGATGAACCGGCCTGTACCCCAACGCCACCTTGTACGCCTGCCGGGCTTGCACTGGTTTGTGCTGAACCAGAAGCATCCAGACCACCTTGAGTCGAGCAACCTACAGCTGTTAATGCAACACCAGCTACAACCATAGAGATCAATGCTAACTTTTTCATTGTATATTTCCTTTCATTATGACGAAAAGCAAAGTTGTCTTTGCGTTGCCTATCATTCACAATTTTTTCCAGGGACGTGATGAGGATTAGTTGCAGTTTGTTATGGAAGCAGCATTTTTTTGCAATTTTTCTTAACTCACCTATTCGCGCTATTCACATATTCATAAAACCCGATCGAAATGCTAAGCATTTATCAATACAACAGTTTCATCACTTTTCAGGGCGTAATCCATTAAAAAAATCCGGTTATCTTATTTTTTTATAATTCATAGAAACACAGCACAACCGTGCTAAAAGATTACAATTGGGTAATTTTCATTAAGAATAAATGTAGCCTACATAAAAAAACCGTGAATTTTCATCACGGTTTCTGGTTATTGCTTCGTATTTAAGGCCATTTCATCTCGCCCTTAACCACTTTGGCGCCGAGCTCCAGACTGCCCGACTCGCCTAAGGCCGGATAGTGCTTTTGCATCATTTTTACCAGTTCAGCCGAATTATTGGTGCTTTGCACTGCTTTCTCATACTGTTTTAAATAATCAATCGAGAAGTTCACCGCATCCAGACCTTCTGCCGCTCCGGCTTGCATATGGGCGGGTACAACCACTTTAGGATTGAGTGCCTTAATACTTTCCAAAGCCTGTACCACTTCAGCACGATCTTTGACTGTTGGCGTATCTGCTGTCCACAAATGAATGCCCGATGAAACCGGAATACCACCGACAACCGCTTTCGCACTCGGAATCCATAAATAAGTCAGCTCTTTTTTACCCTTAATCTCGATATTTTCATTTTCCAGTTTTAAGGTTTTGGCAGTATAGGCTTGCGGTACAATAATTTTATCCGGTGCATTGGCACCCATTTTTGGCCCCCAGTAGGCAACTTTCAATGCCTGTGTATCCTGAATATGTTTGACTGTTTCAGGGGTCGCAATAATTTGTACATTAGGAAAATATTGCTTAAACACATCCAGGCCAAAATAGAAATCCGGGTCGCCATAGCTGACAAAAATCGTTTTTAAGGTTTTGCCACTGTCGAGAATATCCGCTGCAATGCGTAATGCTTCCGACTTAGAGAATTGGGCATTGACCAGCAACACATCTTTCTCCCCTTCGATCAAGGTAGAGGTCACACCGAAATGGTCAGGCTGAGCCAGAAAATTCTGGATTTTCAGGTCTTGTGCTACTGCTGCCGATGTAGCAGCAAAAGTAGATAAAGCAAGAATATAGGCTTTGGTCTTCATGTTATCGTCTCCAAACTGATAACACTTACTTTAAATTGCAATTTTTGCTGAAGAAACCCACTAATCTAAGATAAAATGTTGCATATCTTGCAACAATGATAATAAATATGGATACCTTAAAAGCCATTCAAGTCTTTGTCTGTATTGCACAGCAAGGCAATCTGAGTAAAGCAGCCGAACATCTGGATTATTCAAAAGCCATGGTGTCGCGCTATCTGGAACATCTTGAGCAGACATTTTCAACCCGGTTGTTTCAACGCAATACCCGCAAAGTGTCGCTCACCCCTGCTGGCGAAAAAGCGCTGGTCTATTGTGAGAATATTTTACAGCAACAACAGTTACTGGAGGGTCTGGCTGCGCCCGAACAGCATAATGGAACCATTCGTTTTACCTGTGGTCTGTTTCTGTTTCAGCTCGGTGTCAATGAATGTATCAAGCAATTTAAAAAACGCTATCCGCAAATTCATTTTGATGTGTATTTAACCGAGAATACCGTAGACCTGATCGATGCACATGTTGATCTGGCGCTCAGGATTACCCAAAAAGTCTCGGATGGCCTCATCGCACGCCCGGTCTGCCAGATCGAATCGGTGTTTTGCGCCCATCCTCATTATTTGCAGGATCACACGCCCCTGCTCCACCCCAGCCAGCTGATCCAGCATGACTGTATTGCCCATCATACCCATAACCAGTACTGGACCTTGTTCGATACAGATCAGCAACCGCAGAACTATCCATTAAATGTTACGTTTAAAAGCAATGATGTCGTTGCACTTTACCAGATGTGCTTAAAAGCAGAAGGGATCGCCATGCTCCCGACCTTACTGGTACGTCAGGATATTGCACAGCAGCGCTTGCAACAGGTATTTACAGATTTTTCTGCACCCGACCTGACCTTGTCGTTAGTCTATGCATCAAGACAACATTTGCCCAAAATTACCCAGGAATTTATCGCTTTTGTTGTTGAAAACCTGAATTTTTACTTAAATCAGCAAAATTAAAAGATTTAAATCGACCTGAACGCTTGAATTTTGTCGCCTTGCCCATACTTCATCCCTATCAATGAATGACCAAGATGTGGCAGTTCGGGTTTACCCCTATGAGCATTCACGCCAAAAGGACTGTACATGTTTAAGAACTTTTTTCAACGGAGATCATCAATGGCTAATGAGCACAATGAGCAAGCTCAAGACATTCAAAATGAGCAACAGACTGAACAAACTCAAGCTGAAGGTGTAGAGCAGGCAAACGAGCTTAGCGTTGAAGATTTACAAGCGCAAATCACCCAACTTGAAGAAAGCCTGAAACTGGAAAAAGCACGTACTGCCAATGCGGTTTATGAAGCGCAGAAAAGTGTAGAGCGTATCCAACGCGAATCTGAAAAGCATAAAGATACCGTGCTGGAAAAATTCGCCAAGGAATTACTCGATTCTGTCGACAATCTGGAACGTGCGATTCAGGCAGCTGGCGAAGAAGAAACTCCTGTACTTGAAGGGGTTAAGCTGACTTTGAAATCACTCCTGACCACGCTTGAAAAATTTGGTGTGGTCGAAGCAGATACCCAAAATGGTTTCAATGCAGATCTACATCAGGCAGTGGGTATTGACCCGAATGCCAAAGCCAATGAAATCGGGACAGTTTTACAAAAAGGTTATACCTTAAATGGGCGCCTGATCCGTCCGGCCATGGTGATGGTAGGCCAATGATCCCGATGAGCAAAGGCTTTATTTGCTCAAAAAATGCAGAAAATTGAGAATTTTTTGATTTTTTTTCATAAAAATGCTTGAAAAAAACCGAATAACTCTCATATCGAATAACAAGCAAATCCCCTTTTAACCGCCCTTGAGCAAAGGGAAATTTTTAGGGGATTCACAAAATTTTAGAGGAACATAATCAATGGCAAAAATTATTGGTATTGACTTAGGTACTACCAACTCATGTGTTGCTGTACTAGAAGGCGATAAAGTAAAAGTAATCGAAAACGCTGAAGGCGCACGTACCACTCCTTCGATCATTGCCTATAAAGATGGCGAGACGCTGGTCGGTCAAAGCGCAAAACGTCAGGCAGTAACCAACCCGAAAAATACCTTATTCGCAATCAAGCGTTTAATCGGTCGTCGTTATGAAGATCAGGCTGTACAAAAAGACATCGGCCTCGTACCTTACAAAATCATCAAAGCCGACAATGGCGATGCCTGGGTTGAGGTAAACGATAAAAAACTGGCACCACAACAGATCTCTGCTGAAATCTTGAAAAAGATGAAAAAAACTGCAGAAGACTATTTAGGTGAAACCGTTACTGAAGCAGTGATTACTGTTCCTGCATACTTTAACGATGCACAACGTCAGGCAACCAAAGACGCAGGTAAAATTGCTGGTCTGGATGTTAAACGTATCATCAACGAACCAACAGCTGCTGCTCTTGCGTTCGGTATGGACAAAAAAGAAGGCGACCGTAAAGTTGCGGTTTACGATTTGGGTGGTGGTACTTTTGACGTATCTATCATTGAAATTGCAGACCTTGATGGCGACCAGCAGATCGAAGTGTTATCAACCAATGGTGATACCTTCCTTGGCGGTGAAGACTTCGATAGCGCGTTAATTGAATTCCTGGTTGAAGAATTCAAGAAAGAACAAAGTGTCAACTTGAAAAATGACCCACTTGCATTACAACGTTTGAAAGAAGCAGCGGAAAAAGCAAAAATCGAGCTTTCTTCATCAAATGCAACTGAAATCAACCTTCCATACATCACGGCTGATGCGTCTGGTCCTAAACACTTGGTGATCAACGTCACACGTGCAAAACTTGAAGGTCTGGTTGCAGATTTGGTTGCCCGTACGATTGAGCCTTGTAAAATTGCACTTAAAGATGCCGGTCTTTCAACGTCTGACATCTCTGACGTGATCTTGGTAGGTGGTCAGTCTCGTATGCCGCTTGTACAACAAAAAGTACAGGAATTCTTCGGTAAAGAGCCACGTAAAGACGTGAACCCGGATGAAGCCGTAGCGATTGGTGCAGCGATTCAGGGTGCGGTACTGTCTGGTGACAAAACTGACGTACTTTTATTAGACGTTACGCCGTTAACATTAGGTATCGAAACCATGGGTGGTGTATTGACACCAATCATTGAGAAAAACACTACGATTCCTGCGAAGAAATCACAAGTGTTCTCTACCGCTGCTGATAACCAGCCTGCAGTAGACATTTCGGTTTACCAAGGTGAACGTAAAATGGCTCAACAAAACAAATTGTTGGGTAACTTCCAGTTAGGCGATATCCCACCTGCTCCACGTGGCGTACCGCAAATTGAAGTATCGTTCGACATCAACGCTGACGGTATCTTGAAAGTATCGGCAAAAGACAAGAGCACGGGTAAAGAGCAATCGATCCAGATTAAAGCAAACTCAGGTCTGTCTGATGCTGAAATCGAAGCGATGATCAAAGATGCTGAAGCGAATGCGGAAGAAGACCGTAAGTTTGAAGAGTTAGCGAAAGCTCGTAACGAAGCAGACGCTTTAATCTCTAGTTCAAACAAGGCAGTGAAAGATCTTGGTGACAAAGTGACCGAAGATGAAAAAACTGCCATCAACACAGCGGTTTCTGAGCTTGAAGCAGCAACCAAAGAAAATGATGTTGAAGACATCAAAGCGAAAACTGAAGCTTTACAAAACATCTTGATGCCAATTACACAACGTGCTTATGAACAGGCACAAGGTGCAGCGGGTGGCGCTGAAGGTTTTGATCCAAATGCATTCCAAGGTGGTGATGCAGGTCAACAACAAAAAGCGGACGATGGCGTTGTAGATGCTGAGTTCACAGAAGTAAAAGATGACAAAAAATAATTTGTCACTTTAAAAAAAGACCGCGCCTAAGCGCGGTTTTTTTATGTTTTAAATCACCGCTGGCGCCAGTTAATGCAAAGCAGCCTTTTGCCACCCTGCAACAAGTGAATAAGAAACCAAACTGTTTTTATGTATAATTCAGACAATTAAAATAGTCTTTGATCGCTAAAAATGAAAAATGATCCTGTCCTTAGTAAAACCAGATTTAGATTATTATTGAGTGCTTCACTGCTTTGTGTTTGTTTGGGCTCAATCCTGGATGCCTATGATGAACGCTCTATTGCCGTCGCTGAATTACTGGCAACCGAACCACAGATCTGGGAGATGCTCGTTTTTGGCCTGGCAGCAATTATTGCATTGATCATGCTGGCCGGGTTATTTCTGTTCAAACCCTGGGCAAGAACTTTATATCTGTATAGCTATTTCGCATTTTTACTGCTTTATCTGTTACCTACATTTTCCTGGACCTTTATGTCCGGACTGGGTGCCATTCTTTATGAAACTGGCAATACTTTTGCCACCCTGATCTGGGGTATTCTGTTACTTCCTAACCTGTATCAACCTTTATTTCCAACGAATAATGAATGAAGAATGCGCTGATCATTACGTTGGCAGTATTTCTGTTATGGTCGGGTTATCAGACCTACCGGCATCCTCAGCTTAAATTTAACGCCCTGACTGACCGTATCAGCCACCCCTTTGATACACGGCTGCGCTACCGGATTGCTGAGGTTGATCCACGTTTCAAGCTTAGTCTTGAACAGGTAAAAACCATCACTGAACAGGCCGCGCAAATCTGGACAGCGGGTACCGGGCAGGACTATTTTGTTTACGACCCGCAGGCCCGGCTGGCGATACACCTGATATATGATGAACGCCAGATCGAGAGTGAACAACGTCGGGAACATTTAAACCAACTCGAATCAAACCAGCAACGCTGGCTTGAGAAAAAGCAGTCGCTGGCACAGGTTGAACAGCAGATTCTTCAACAGCGACAATTGCTAAGCTTAAAACAGCAACAACTGAATCTGCAAATCCAGCACTATCAGCAAGAACAGCAACAGGCCCAGCAAGCCGCTGCACCATTGGCAAATGCTGTTGATTTGCAGCAACAACAGCAGGCTTTGCAGCAGCGTATCACCTCATTTAAACAGGAAATTGAGCAGTACAACCAAAAGATTCAGCAACTCAATCAGCAGGTGGATGAGCTAAATGTACTTGACCAGCAGCTGAATACATCTGTCGACCAGTACAAGCAACGTTTTAAACCACATTTATTCCATAAAGGCGTATTTAATGGCAAACAGATCATGATCTATGAGTTTGAATCGGAAGATGACCTACGACTCACATTGGCTCATGAGCTGGGCCACGCCTTAGGACTTTCCCATGCCGATGATCCTCAAGCACTCATGTATCCGGTTATGAAAGCGCAAAAGAAGGCCCACTTTCGTTTAACTGAGGCAGATCGCTACCTTTTACAAACCCGTTAATATCAGAAACCGGCCGTGATTAAATGAGAAAACGCTCACATAGCGGTATAAATATTGCCCGACATTAAATGTCACAAAGCAGCAATTTTTTATAAAAAATTCAAAAAAATTACCCGTTTATCTAAATATTACAAAAGTTAACAATTAGGCTTTTTCCGGCTGCCTAGCGCGTAGTTTTGAGCAAAATAAATTTAGTTCTTTGATTCAGCTGATGTTGTGCCGAAAAAACAGCTGATTTTGGCATTTTAAGATTATGCAAATCATTCGATTCATTTCTTGATTTATTAGAAAAAAATCACACTTTTTTACTTTATTTATTCAATAGATAGCATTTTGACCTGAATCAAATCCTGCTCAAAAATAAAGCTTATTTAGGGGGGAGTCCGGCTTATGCGTATTGTGAATATAACCATGCTTGCAGTGTATTTCTGTATGCTCTCCCCTCACCTCAGCCATGCCCAGACCCATATCATCCCGGTTACTCCGCATCAGCATCAAACCGTCAAAAAAACCCTGCATTATCGTATTGCGGATATTGATCCACGCTTTCACCTCACGCAGCAACAGGTACTTGAACTGACGCAGCAAGCGGCTAAAATCTGGGAACATGAAACAGGCCAGCAAAATTTTATTTATGATCCGGATGCCGAATTTAGTATCCAGCTGATATTTGATGAACGGCAACAGCGCAGTAGCAATCGTATGCAGAGCCTGCAACAACTGCAACAAGACCAGCAACACTGGCATGAACAGAATCAGCAGCTACAGCAGATCAAGGCTGATATTGAGCAAAGCTCAGCCTTGATTGCGCGTAAACAAGCTCAATTGAACTTACAATTCCAGCAATATCATCAGGAGGTACAGCACTTTAACCAGCAACGCTCTTCTTCCAAAGTTCTGGCGGATCAACTGGTGCAACGACAGGTAGCCTTGCAGCAGCAATCTCTGACCTTACAGCAGGAAATACAGCAACATAATGAAAGAGCCAGACTGCTAAATCAGGACATACAGGCTTTAAATCAGCGCCATCAGCAGCTCTCCACCTCGGCCAGCCAGTTTAATCAGATGTTTCAGCCACGCCTGTTTCATAAAGGTCATTTTAATGGCAAACAAATCACCATTTATGAGTTTTCTTCTGCCCATGACTTACGCCTAACCCTGGCCCACGAGTTTGGCCATGCGCTCGGGCTTGCCCATACCGATGACCCCACCTCGCTCATGTATCCGATTATTCAACAGCAGAATCTGCAGAAATTTGCCTTAACCGATTCTGACAAAGATCTGGTGAAAGCCATGTATTAATTCTCGGTCTGCATATTCCGATTTTAATCCTGACCAGAACCCGAGTCTATTTTTTCAACAGTTGATTTTTGTTTTTTATGTGAAATATAAAATATTTTTCTTCTCACCATTTTCACCTTTCAGCCAAGATCTGACGTACTAAAATTTAATCTCCTTATCACCGAATAAAAAATAAACAGTTGTTCTGATGCTATTTTTTATGAATTTTAATTACAAATTTGTCCTATTTTGCCTGATTTTCCTGACTTTTTTCTACAACTGTATTTTTATTCATTTTCTATAAATTTTTTTTGTGCCGATAAAGCCTGCTTGTGTTTATCAATTTGACTCGGTGTTCGAATTGATTAAAATGCGACCTTTTTCAAGCTTTATCTCCCTGTATGCGTCATTTTTTCCTGTTATGGGCTGCATGCCTTGGCATGCTGGTCCCTGCGTCAGCTTTTGCTCAACTTTCCTCACATACTCCCCAGACCCAGATTCGCTATAGTAACGAGCATCCTTTACGTTACCGGATTGCCGATCTGGACCCGCGGCTCAAGATCAGCCAGCAGCAAATGATTGAATTAAGCCAGCAGGCGGCTGCCATCTGGGCAAAAGATACCGGACAACATTATTTTGTCTATGATCCAGAAGCGAAGTTTGCAATTCATCTGGTCTTCGATCAGCGGCAAGTCCGCAGCATGAAACGTTCAGAACATCTGAACCAGCTTGAACAGGAGCAACAGAACTGGTTAGAACAAAACCAGCAATTACAGCAGCTAAAAGAAAATATCGTGCGCTCTGCAACCCAGCTGGAATTACAAAAGATTGAATATCAACATAATAATCAAAAATATCAGCAGTCCCTGCAAAAGCTGAAAGCCTCAGCCCAAAATCAAAAGCAAGTTGCCCAACTGGCACAACAACAGCAATCCCTGCAACAGCAAGCGAGCGATTTACAGCACAAAGTTACTGCCCATCAACAACTGATTCAACAATACAGTGCACAAACAGAGAAATCGAAACAGCTCTACCAGCAATTGAGTGAATCTGTGGCTACGTTTAACCAGACCTTTAAGCCGCAAGTCCTGCATAAAGGCCAGTTTGATGGTCAACAGATTTTTATTTACGAGTTTTCATCAATAGACGACCTGCGCCTTACACTGGCACATGAGTTTGGTCATGCACTCGGCTTAAAACATACCCAGAACCCCAAGTCCTTAATGTATCCACGCATCAAGGAACAGGATGCCCGAGATTTTCAGTTGACCGATACTGACCTGGAATTGTTGGGTTTTTCGCGTGAATAATCCTCCAGATAAAGCAGGCTGCGTTTATGGATAACGGCCGGCCCATTAACAAGAAAGGGTCGATTCTTTTGATTTATTCATGTTATTGTGAAGTGAAAACATCCTATTTATCTTAACGGAGATCGGCATGAGTTATTATCATATCTTAATTGAAGTGAACGACCACATCAGTACGATTGAGCAGACTCGTGATATTGAATTCTTTAATATTGAAGATATTAGCCCGTTTCTCCATTCTATCCTGATTCCGTATTTCAACGAGCAGGAAGTTGAGCTTGAAGATGAAAATGTCGCTTATGACGAAATTTTACATCTGGAAGTCAAACAGACCTTATTACCTATCGAACATTTAATTGAAGAAGAACAAAAGCAGCTGCCGAGTGATACCGATGTCACCATTACCGCCTATGAGATATTTAATGACCGTGACCTAAGTCAGGATGTTACTGCAGTGATTCTTGATATTCTGGAAGCGGTTAAACTCGACCCTGCCCCTTAATATAAAAAAGGTCTGCACAAGGCAGACCTTTTTGAATGAATCATTTATTGCATCATTTGTTTGGCTTGTTCCTGACGGAAGGCACGTAAAATCAGCTGGCCCGCACGTCCGGTTGGATTTAAACCTAAACGTGTCTGTTCCTGACGAATGGCTTGACGGCTTTTATCACCAATCAGCCCATCTACGCTGCCAATATCATAGCCACGCTGTACCAAAAACTGCTGGATTTCACGACGTTCTGCACGTGACGTGCCCGGATCATCGGTTGGCCATGCCGTCAGGAATGGCGTACCACCACGTAAACGATCCGATAAATGGGCAATCGCTAAACCATAGCTTTCAGCCGCGTTATAGCTATAAATCGCATCAAAGTTCTTAAATACCAGGAAGACCGGACCATTGGCACCCGCCGGTGCAATCAGTCCTGCCGGGGTACTGCCAGATAAATTGCCCTGAATCAACGCGGTACCATCGGCCCGGGTCACACCCAGGGCAATCCAGCTATTTAATGGCTTTTTATTACGGCGGCTTTCACCGGCAATCGACATGCCTTGCGGGATTTTCACTTCAAATCCCCATGGCATGCCAGTCTGCCACCCTGCCCGTTTTAAGAAGTTTGCTGTTGAGGCCAAGGCATCGCTCGTACTTGAGACCAGATCACGGCGGCCATCCCCATCAAAATCGACCGCCAGACGTTCATAAGTCGAAGGCATAAACTGGGTATGACCAAAAGCACCCGCCCATGAACCATAAAGCTGATCTTGAGTTAAATCACCACGCTGTAAAATACGCATGGTGGCAAAGAACTCTCCACGGAAATAGCTTTGACGGCGACCTTCACAACTTAGGGTTCCCAGCGCCTGCAACAAAGGATATTTACCGGAAATATCGCCATAATTACTTTCCACGCCCCATACAGCGACCACCGTTTCGGCCGGCACGCCATAGGCCTGCTCAACACGTTTCAATACGGCACGATGCTGATTAAGTTTTTGCTGCCCGGCCTGAACGCGCTCGTTATCCACAAGGCCAGACAAATAATCCCAGATTGGTGTCGAAAATTCAGGCTGATAATTTAATTTATCAATCACGGAATAATCTGGCGTCAAATTTTGGGTATAACGGTCATAGGTTGAACCGGAAACACCAGAAGCAATTGCCTGAGAACGCAAATTGGCAATACAGCCCTGAAAATTGGTATTGGGGGTATAATTACTGACAACAGGCGTTTTAGTTGCCGGTGAAGATACGGCTGCACCATTAATCACCAGTTCGGCATGCGCCTGACTCAAAAAAGTAAATAAGGCAGTGCCCAGAAAAAAAGAAAAATGACGTTTCATGACTGAACCAAAACTTTTGAATTTAAATTTCCTCTCCACCTTAACACGCTCTATCAAGATGTATAGTTTGGAAACGTAACTTTGAATTCATTTCCTTGGTTTTAAATTTAAAACCTTGCTTTTAAATTCATAATTCAGGCTTTATTTTAAATTTAAAAGTTACCCACAAGACTTATTTAAATTCAAAAATACAATATCAAACGCAACCGGTTTTAAATTCAAAAAACTTATCCACTTTTAAATTCATTTTAGCAAATAAAACAGAGCCAGCCTCTGGCAGAAATGCCATAGCAGTGTATAAACCCTGCTTTTTATATCGTTATTCTGGTCAAAAAGTTATCCACAGGCGCATTATTTAAATTTAAAACCCAACCCCACCTAATTTTTAACTTTAAAAACAGGAGTTGTTTTTGAATTTAAATCGCAATCAGACTTATCCACCATTATTTAAATTCAAATCATCACAGTTATTTTAAATTCAAACCAGCAAAGATAAGTTATCCACAGCACTACGGTTTTATTATTTTAAATTTAAAAGCTGTGCAAAATGAAAAAAGCGATCCGAAGATCGCTTTTTTGAACTATTGTGGATAAGTTTAAAGGGTCATATCTGCAGATAAAGCCAATGGCACCGGTAAAATTTGCGCCAGTTGACGGCATAAAGCAGTTAAATCATCTGAATGATTCGGCATCAAGGTAATATGTCCCAGCTTACGGCCAGCACGTTCAGACTTATTATAGAGATGTAAATGTGCGCCGTTCAGAGCCAAAACATCTTCAGATTTTGGATGCTGGCCAATAATATTGATCATCACCGTTGGACGAACCACTTCGGTTGAGCCCAAAGGTAAACCGGCAACTGCACGGATATGGTTCTCAAATTGCGAGCAAATTGCACCTTCAATCGTCCAGTGACCTGAATTATGAACACGACATGCCATTTCATTGGCATACAGGCCTTGTTCCGTCACAAACAGTTCCAGCGTCAGCACACCCACATAATTTAAGTGGTTCAATAGACGGGTAATATAATCTTGTGCCACGGGCTGTAAATCTGCACTCTCTGGCGCAGGCACAATTGAGTGAGACAAGATGCCGTTATGATGATGGTTTTCTGCCAAGGCCCAGGTTTTCACATCACCGTTTTGTCCACGCACTGCGATAATCGAGACTTCACGGCTGAATTTAACAAAGCTTTCAGCGATCAGGCTTTTGGCAGGGCCTAGTTCCGCCCAAGCGGTGTCAATCTGATCTTCAGTACGTAATACGAACTGACCTTTACCATCATAGCCACCGGTCACGGTTTTTAACACGATCGGTAAGCCCAGATCAGCAACCGCCTGTTTTAGGCTTTCCAGGCTATCCACAGCGCGATACGGCGCAACCGGAATGTTGAGCTCATCAAACAAACCTTTTTCAGCCAAGCGATTTTGTGCCGTCGCTAACGCAAGGCGAGGCGGGTGCAGGGTTTTGCTCTGGGTTAAAACATCTACATCTGCAACAGGGGTATTTTCAAATTCAAGGCTAAATACATCCGCGCTGGCAATGAAATCTTGCAAGCCTTGCGGAGTATAGCTAGAAAAGACAGGACCTAAAATTGCAGCAGGGCAATCCGTTTCTGCCTCAAAGAAGGTGCATTGAATATTCAGTGGCAATGCCGCTTGCGCCATCATACGTCCAAGCTGTCCGCCACCAAAGATACCGATGGTTTTATGCATGACCAGCTCCGTTATACCTGACCAGGAATGTTATTGCCTGATACTTTTTCTGTTTGGGCAGTACGGAAATCCGCTACATTTTTTGCGATCTCCGGACGGGTCAGGCCAAGGATTTGTGCCGCCATAATCGCTGCATTGGTTGCACCTGCCGGACCAATCGCCAAAGTACCGACCGCAATACCTGCCGGCATCTGGACAATCGAAAGCAATGAATCAACACCATTTAATATCGAGGATTTTACCGGCACACCCAATACAGGTAAATCGGTTTTGGCCGCACACATCCCCGGTAAATGGGCTGCGCCGCCAGCGCCTGCAATAATGACCTGAATACCGCGGTCACGTGCAGTTTCTGCATATTCAAATAAACGGTCTGGGGTACGATGGGCAGAAACAACTTCCGCTTCAAATGGGACACCAAGCTGTTTAAGCATATTGGCAGTATGTTCGAGAGTTGCCCAATCTGATTGAGAACCCATGATAATTCCAACAAGTGGTTGAGCGTCTTGTGCTGCGGCCGCATTCATTGCTAATGTTCCAGAGACAAAAATTAAAAGAGATAAATCTCGACGAGAGCCAAGCTTTAGAGGATTCAGAACCTGTTTATTATAGACTGATTTTTCAACTCACGAAAATTTAACTGAATGATTGAACCAGTATTTTGAAGAAAATCGGCAGCAATCCATACAGAGCTGCCTGTCAAAACAGCAGATTTCCACAATAATCAGGTTATAAATATTAACAAACATCCGCAGGCAAGTGTTTACAGGCAGTTGTCAGGACAAGTTTTTTGTCACCGGTTCCTGCATACCGATACAAGCGAAACGGTCAGGATGATGGGCTATTCAGTCCATCCCCAAAAGACCGGTAGGCGATACCGGATAACCCAATCGCGTGTCTATTGCGATAATGCTTTTGCCTGTAAAAATCTATCGGCCTGCGATCAGAAGTTTGGCTGGATTTAAAATTTACTGATTCCGGAATACAAAATAGACACAGCCCATCAGACACAACATGGCCCAGATATAGTCCAGCTTGAAAGGCTGTTTAAAGACAAAAATCATAAAGGGCACAAACACCAGTAAGGTCACCACTTCCTGGGTAATCTTCATTTCGCCCAGACTCCAGCCATACTGGTTGAGCAGCTTGGTGGCAGGGATCATGAAACTGTATTCCAGCAATGCAATACACCAGCTAAACAGGATCGCTTGCCATAGTGGCGCGTCATGCAGGATTTTCAGATGCCCATACCAAGCCAAAGTCATAAAGCAGTTGGAGATCACCAACAAACATAACGCTAAAAGGGTCGGGCTTAACATCATATGCTTTTATCCAGATCAAGAGGGCAGGGCAGGCAAGACAGGCGTGTAAGACCGTGAAATTCTAGCATTCATCGGCATAATTAGAACTAAACAACAACAACGAATTTTGACTATCTTTTCCATGCAAGCCTTGCTATCGTTGCGTTTGATTTTTATTGATAACGACAATCATACATCCGATATCAGTGCTGTATGAAGAGCAGTGGAGAAGGCGAGTTATGCATCTGCATATTTTGGGTATTTGTGGCACATTTATGGGGTCTTTGGCTCTATTAGCACGAGATCTAGGACATAAAGTCACAGGTTCAGATGCCAATGTTTATCCGCCCATGTCAACCCAACTCGAAAATGCGGGTATTGAACTGATGCAGGGCTATGACCGTAGCCACCTGCAACCGCATCCTGATCTGGTGATTGTCGGCAATGCCATGAAACGTGGCATTGATGCCATTGAATATATGCTGAATGAAGGCCTTCCTTACATTTCTGGCCCGCAATTTCTGGCAGACCACGTATTGCAAGGCAAACATGTTCTCGGGGTAGCTGGTACTCACGGTAAAACCACCACCACCACCATGCTGGCCTGGGTACTGGATCAGGCGGGCTTGAATCCAGGCTTTTTGATCGGCGGCGTACCGCTGGGCTTTAGTGAAAGCGCACGTTTAGGGGGCGGTCAATATTTCTGTGTCGAAGCAGACGAATATGACTCAGCCTTCTTCGACAAGCGTTCCAAGTTTGTTCACTATCACCCTAAAACCGCGATTTTAAACAATCTTGAATTTGACCATGCCGATATTTTTGATGACCTGGCTGCGATTCAAAAACAGTTCCATCATTTAGTGCGTACCATTCCAAGCGAAGGTCGTATTATTGCGCCGATTACCGAGACCAATATTGATGAAGTCTTAGAGCAGGGCTGCTGGACACCTGTGGTACGTACCAGTCTTGAGCCAAATGCACAGGCCGCGTTATCTGCCGAATTGATCAGTGCAGATGGCAGCCACTTTAAAGTGCTTGAACAGGGCAACGTGGTCGGTGAAGTGAAATGGAACATGACCGGGCAACATAGCGTTGCCAATGCCTTGGCGACCATTGCCGCAGCACAGCATGTCGGAGTCAGCCTTGAACAGGCCTGTGAAGCACTCTCTAACTTCGGTGGGGTAAAACGCCGTATGGAGCTGTTAGGTACAGTGCGTGGCATTGAAGTGTATGATGACTTTGCCCATCACCCGACTGCCATTGAAACCACGCTGGACGGCGCACGTAAACGCTTGGGTGAACGCAAGCTATGGGCGATCATTGAACCACGTTCAAATACCATGCGTATGGGCAGCCATAAAGATGGTCTGGCACATTCAGCACGTTTGGCCGATGAAGTGATCTGGTATCAACCGGAAGGTCTGGACTGGGATTTGCAACCTGTGATTGCAGCGTCACCCAACAAGGCCGAAGTCAGCCGCTCGCTCGATGACATCATTGCCCGTGTGGTCAATGAAGCAGGTGAGGGCGATGCGGTGGTGATCATGTCCAATGGCGGTTTTGGTGGTTTACACCAAAAGTTGATTGCCGCGTTGTCGTAACCTAATCCATAGCGCACTTTCATCATCTAATCTTGTCACAGTATTCACTATCGTGACAGGCGGCATGGATGCCGCCAGTTGAGCAGGGGTAACATGGATGTACCCTCTGCTCAACAAAGGATTTTTGTTACTTTTCATCCCTGAAAAGTAAGGAAACGCCTATTCCCAAACAACTCGACTATTCAGCCTATATGAGGCTGTGAAAATATTGCCAAATAAACATATGTGTCCATGTATTTTAAATCGCCATTAACTCAGCTTATTCACCCATTTTAACGGCAAAATCTTCATTGCTATGCCCATCGGCAACCATGGCCACTGCGGCACATACGCCTTCACAGGCTCTTTCTCAATAGCTTTCACCAAAGCCTGGCTTCCTGTCTTCTCATCCACTTCAAACGGCAGTTTCTTGGCGCCTTCATTCAATTCAGTACGAATATAACCCGGGAAAATCGTTGACACTTTAATCGGTGTACCCAGCAATTCCGCACGGATGCCCTCTGCCAGATGCGCCACCGCTGCTTTGCTGGCCGCATAGGTCGATAAATGCTTCGGTAAACCCCGCATGGCACTCATGGAGGAAATCACCACCAGATGACCTTGGTTTTGTGCTCGAAAAATTTCTACTGCCGCTTCGCATTGCGCCAGCGCAGAAATAAAGTTGGTCTCCGCCGTGGCACGGTTTATATCAAAATGCCCTTTGCCAATACGGCGGCCATCGCCCACACCGGCATTGACAATAATGCGGTCAATACGGCCAAATGCTTGCTGAAAGGCCTTAAACACCGTAAATACATCATCGTAATGGGTCACATCCAGAGTCTTGATCTTGACCTGAACATGATACCGGCTTTGCAACTCCTGCTGCAGGGCTTCCAGACGCTCTAAACGTCGTGCACAAAGCGCCAGATTGTAGCCTTTGGCGGCAAATTCACGCGCCATCCCTGCGCCCAAACCCGAACTTGCACCTGTAATTAAAATTGTCTTTGCCATCTCTTCCACCTATTCTTGTTTAAATCCATGTAAGAAGTTCTGCATCATGTGCCTTGAGGTAATGATGTTCATTAAAACTCAGTAGTTGCAAACGTCCATCCACCCAACGCAGCGTGCTGATACTGGCATTGGCAATCGACCAGTTCAGCGCAAAGATCTGTTTGGCATCTAGGCCCAGTACCTGACCCACCGCCACTGAAATAACCCCGCCAGAGCTAAATACCACCGCCTGACGCTGCCGGGTCGCATCCAGCTGCCGGCACAGGTCATGCATAGCGCTTTCCACACGGCTTTGAAAACCTAACCAGGTCTCATGATATTCATGGTCATATTGCTCCCCGATCCAGCGTTCAATCGCGCCATCAAAGATTTTCGCCAGATAGGCGCGAGGGTTGGCAACTTGTGCGACATCCTGTTTCAGTAATTCGGGCTGATTAAAGCGGGGTTCGTATTGTGCAAAGACATGCTGATGATCAAACTCATTCCAGCCAGATTCAGTCTGGATCGGTACCTCTGCAAAACCTTGCGCTAACGCGAGTTGTGCGGTTTGTTGATGGCGCTGCATGGAGCCAGCCAGCACCAGTGGAGCAGTTTTCAGCATCTTGCCGAGAAACTGACCCGCTGCCTGTGCCTGTTGCTCACCTTTGGCAGAGAGCAGGTCATAACTGGCTGCTCCAAACGAGGCCTGCCCATGTCGTACCAGATAGATTGTGCTCATGCGGTTAAAATTTCCTTCAGTTTTGCGCCATATTCGGGAATCAGTTGCCGGGCTTGTGTATTGTCCTGTGCAATCAGTTTTAGCGCGCGAATATGCAGGGCATGAATCAGGATCCAGAAATCTTTAAAGGCCGGATTATCGGTTTGCTGATGGTAATAACGGTAATAGATTTGCTGCGCGATTACGGCCAGACGAAACAGGCCGAACACTTCATAAAAGGCCCAGTTGTCAGGCTTCAATCCGGTTTGTTCCAGATAATATTCGACCACTTGCTGACGTGTCAGCATGCCTTTCAGATTGGTCGGCTGACGGCGACTGGATTTCATCAAGGCATCGTCATCGTCCTGAATCCAGTAGGCGAGGGCACTGCCCAAATCCATGAATGGATCACCCAGGGTCGCCATTTCCCAGTCCAGTACCCCGATCACCCGGGTCGGTTGCTGTGGATCTAAAATGACATTATCAAACCGCCAGTCATTATGAATTACACAGGTTCTGGAATCGGCCGGAATATGCTGTTGCAACCATTCCCGCACAAAGGCGAAATCCGGAACATTCGGTGTCAAAGCCTTACTGTAACGCGCATCCCAGCCTTCGACCTGACGGCGGCAATAGCCTTCACCTTTGCCCAGTTTTTCCAGCGCTGTACCTTGATAAGGCACTTGATGCAGTTCAATCAATTTATCCAGCACATTCAGGCACAGTTGCTGGACTTGCTGTTCATCCAGCGATAATTCTTTGGGTAAATTGGCACGTGGAATAATACCTTCAATCCGCTTCATCACGTAGAAATCACAACCGATCACACTGTCATCCTGACACAGCGCGATCATTTCAGGCAGCACCGGATAGAAGGGTGCGAGGTATTGCTGCACATGGTATTCACGTGCCATATCATGCGCTGATTTGGCCTTGGTCCCTTTCGGTGGACGACGTAAGATCAGATCGGCATTGTCATACTCTAAACGGTAAGTCCAGTTCGACGCACCACCCGAATACTGGGTGACTTTTGCCTGCCCCTGCAAACTCACTCCCTGATTTTTTAACCATGTTTCAACTGCTGCAATATCCAGTTCTTCACCGTGACGAACCTGACCGCCCACATCAATTACTGTCATTTGCTTTTATCCTTATTTTGACGACCATAACCACGTTTTTTTAGCTCCAGTTTGGCAATCATGCCTTTATGGACTTCATCTGGCCCATCGGCCAAACGTAAACTTCGCGCCTGAGTAAAGAAAGCGGTCAGCGGCGTATCTCGGGAAACGCCTTCACCGCCGTGGATCTGGATCGCCATATCCACCACATTTTGCAAGACCGTTGGCGCGACCACTTTAATGGCTGAAATTTCGGTCAAAGCTGCCATATTGCCCTGTGTATCCATCTTATAAGCGGCATACAAGGTCAATAAGCGCGCCTGATCGATCTGCACACGCGCATCTGCAACGCGCTCCAAATTGCCACCCAGTTTAAGCAGTTCCTGACCAAATGCCTTGCGTGACATGCCCCGGTCGATCATCAGCTCCAGTGCTTTTTCTGCTGCGCCAATACAACGCATACAATGATGAATCCGCCCCGGTCCTAAACGGCCCTGCGCAATTTCAAAGCCTTGGCCAGCGCCGCCAATAAAGTTGCTGACTGGCACGCGCACATTGTCGAAGCTGACCTGACCATGCCCATGCGGTGCATCGTAATCGCCAAACACCGGCAGCATGCGTTCAATTTTCACCCCCGGTGTATTGACCGGTACCAGCACCATGGAATGCTGGTGATGGCGGTCTTTATCGGGGTCAGGCGTATAGGCCATAAAAATAATGATTCTGGCATTGGGATCACCTAAACCGGATGACCACCATTTACGTCCATTCAGAACAATCTCATCGCCATCGACCACCGCAGTTGCCTGCATGTTGGTGGCATCACTGGAGGCCACTGCCGGTTCGGTCATGCAGAATACCGAACGGATCTCGCCATTGAGCAGGGGCTGTAACCATTGCTGTTTTTGTGCATCGCTGCCATAACGCCACAGCACTTCCATATTGCCACTATCGGGTGCATTACAGTTAAATACCGTCGGTGCAAGCAGGCTACGTCCTGTCAGCTCGGCAATATGCGCATATTCCTGAACCGACAGACCTGCACCGAGCTCGGCATCTGGCAAGAACATGTTCCATAAACCCGCCGCTTTGGCCTTGTCTTTGAGGTGTTGTAATTGTTCAGGCCATTGCCATTTGCTCCAGTCACCATCGACATTAAGACGATGTACCTCATCCCAGAACGCTTTTTCGACCGGCTCGATTTCCTGCTGGATAAACGCTTGCGTGCGTGCAATAAAGTCCTGTGCACGTGCAGATAATGCAAACATCATTTTTTCCCTCAATCTAAATGTGGCGAAAGTGGTTTCGCTGCTTTACATCACCATAAGCCAAAATTTATTATGAATGAAATGATTTTATTTTATTCAAAACTATGAACCAGATTCATAATCATACCCCGCTGGAAGTGGGACATTTTCATCGGATCGATATTAATTTATATCCGCTTTTTATTGCGATTTTTGAACAGAAGAGCATTTCTAAAGCCGCCCAGTTGCTCTGTATCAGCCAGTCTGCCGTCAGCCATGCCTTACAACGTTTACGCACCCAGCTTGGCGATGAACTGTTTGTGCGCAGCGGTCAAAAAATGCGTCCCACTCCTTATGCCGAGCAAATCTATCAGCCCATCCAGCATGCCTTATTGACGATTCAGGCGATTGCCGTCCCCCAGCAGGAATTTAAGCCAGAGATGCTGCAAAGCTTAAAGATTGCCATTCATGACGAAATTGAACCGATCATTTTCCCGCAACTGGTGCATCACTTTGCACAACTGAATCTGGATATCCAGTTCCTGAGCTCCAAGCTGGACCGTAAAAACATGCTGGCGGATCTTTCTGCGCAACAGATCGATTTTGTCATTGATCTGGTGCAACCCTATCAGGCCAGCTTACAGTTTGAAAATCTGATTGAAGACCATTTTGTGGTATGTAGCCAGCAGGCAGAGATGGATTTGCCGCTGTATCTGTCCTCACCGCATATCGGGGTGTCTTCACGGCGTACCGGAATCCTGCTGGAGGATATTTACCTCAACCAGCAACAGCTGTCCCGGCAAATTTTCCTGCGCTGCCAGCATTATGCCACAGCCTTACAGGTGCTGAACCATTATCCCGACGCCATCCTGACCATTCCGCAAAGTATCCTGAAACATTTACACTACGACCGAACCTTGCATATTCATCCCTTGCCAATCGAGCTGCCTAAAATCAATATGGGCATGTACTGGCATGACAACCTGAGACATCATCCACGTCATCAATTCTTACGCACCGAAATCCTGAAAATTTTTTAGCTCAGGAATGTTGATGCATATTTGCACATTGCCTAAAAGTATGTAATTCTATGACCATCTTTGGATGTCATTATCCATACAGAATACGTTGACAAGGGGAGTAGCCTCCTCCAGACCTGAGTGCAAAATGCCTTGGGTGTCAGAGCTTCGTCATTACACTTTGCAAAAAGTCGGACTCTGAGCATCACGATCCATCGTGGTGTAGGCAAGACCTTGATCATGTTGAATCAGATGTATTAATTCATCTGGCAACTGGTCAAGGTTTTTTTATGTCCATTTGCCAGATCGGGAGTTGTAATGGACACTATCGGTAATTTATGGCTTTATGTGGCATTTTTCGGTCTGGTTGCCGTCATGCTGCTGGTCGATTTTTTAGGCTTTAAGCAAAAACAAAATCAGGATGTGCCGATCAGGCAGGCAGCTTACTGGAGTATTGCCTGGGTCAGTGTTGCGGTGATTTTTGGTGGCGGATTATGGTTTTATCTGCAACAAACCGCAGGGGTGGGCATTGCCAACCAGAAAACCATGGAGTATTTCGCAGGTTATCTGCTGGAAAAATCGCTGGCAATCGATAACGTGTTTGTCTGGCTGATGATTTTCGCGGCTTTTGCAATTCCACCCGCTTATCAGCGTAAAATCCTGCTTTACGGCGTACTTGGCGCCATCGTGCTCAGAACCATTTTTATCTTTATCGGGGCGTGGTTTGTGCAGGAGTTTTCATGGGTGCTGTATCTCTTTGGCGCCTTCCTGGTCTATACCGGCTTTAAATTCCTGAAAGGACAGGATGAAGAAGACACCCATATTGAAGATATCAGGTTACTGAAATGGTTACGCAAACACATGCGCATCACGCCGCAGCTTGAAGGCAACAACTTCTTCGTTCGCCAAAACGGTGTGTTATGGGCAACCCCTTTATTTCTAGTTCTGATTTTGGTTGAAGCCTCTGATGTGATCTTCGCGGTAGATTCCATTCCTGCCATTTTCGCCGTGACCAGTGACCCGTTCATTGTTTTAACTGCCAACTTAATGGCGATTTTGGGTTTACGTGCGATGTTCTTCCTGCTGGCAGGCGCAGCGTCGAAAATGCATTACCTGCCGTATGGTCTGGGCATCATCTTATTGTTCATTGGTGCCAAAATGTTATTGCTCGATGTGTTCCACATGCCTGTCTGGATCTCGTTAGGCTTTATCGTTCTGGTCTTGAGCATCACTGCTTATCTGTCGTTACGCCACAATAAAGCTCAGGCATAATCCTGTATCCGGACTAACAAACAGGGGCTTGCACCAAGGCCCTGTTGCTTTGAAGCAGGGCGATAATTTGTTCTCAAGTGACAAACTGCCTAGTCCCTCCCTGGCATTGCCCTGTGCCGAGAGTCTGCCTGCGTTAAGCAGCAAGCACGATACCATGCCGGCCACCTTGGCTTCTCACCCAAAGCGCAGGAGAGGGTCAGGCAAGAGGCCGGTATGCTATATCGGCATGGAGGTCTTATCGGTCTCATCTGTGATGATATTCAGATTTTATCCGGCCGAATTACGCTGTACTTTAAAAGCACAGATCAATATCATATGTCGACTTTCTTTAACAGATCATAATAAAACAAGGCTGCTCAGTGCATCATGCTGATCATGCCCATTAAAATGAGTGGGGTTCCATGCGTTCCAAAAAAATTAACCTTGTCGTCATCCCCTTGTTACTGACGGCATGTAGCCATAATGACGGCCCTTTGGTACAAGACGTCTACAACAATCAATATGACTGTGCAACAGACTGGAATACGGAAACCTGTGAAGAAGAAAACAATTCAGGCTATGGCGGTTCCAGTAGTTCAACCCACGCTTACGGCTACAGTACCGGGCGTTACCTCGGGCCGCAATATTATCAAAACAATCGTGAGGTCTCGTTCCATGGCAATCGCTTGCGGCCAAATAGCAACCTCAGTATCGGGCGACCTTCCGTTTCAACCACGGCAAAGACCTATTCGGCCTCATCTCCTGTCCGTGGCGGCTTTGGGCGCAGCGGTTTTTCCTTTGGCGGTTAACGGGTAACTGATCTCCAAGATGAAAAGAAAAATCTTTGCACCACGTACAGACTGGCACATTGAACACCAGAAGATCGGTTTTGATTATTTTAACTTGCCCTCACTGGATGGCTCAATTTACTGGTCTGAAGGCGTGGCCTACGAATTTAGCCTGAAGCAGATTGAACAGCTTGAAGATGCAGCCAATGAATTACATCAAATGTGTTTATCGGTGGCAGGAGATCTGATCCAGCGGGGAAATTATCCGGACTATTTCCAGATACCGCCTGCCGCTATCGCCCAGATCGAACAGTCCTGGCAACAAAATGCTCCCATGCTCTATGGCCGCTTTGATTTTGCGTATGATGGTCGCAATATCAAAATGCTGGAATACAATGCCGATACCCCGACCGGTTTACTTGAAGCCTCTGTTGCGCAATGGTTATGGATCGAACAGGTTTCCGGCATTCCCAACCGGGACCAGTTTAACAGCATCCATGAAGACCTGATTAAACGCTGGAAAACCATTCTGCCACGTGGCAGCCATGTGCACTTTGCGGCCTGTCAGGAAGCCGGGCGGGAAGACTGGGGCAATCTGGAATATTTAATGGATACCGCCTTTCAGGCTCATTTACAGGTTTCCGAGCTGTCCATGGAAAATATCGGCTGGGACGGGCAGGGCTTTGTCGACCTGAATCATCATCCCATCCAGACCCTATTCAAGCTCTACCCCTGGGAATGGATATGGGAAGAGTCTTTTGCACAATATCTGGGTGCCCGCACACAGTGGATTGAGCCCTGCTGGAAAATGTTACTTTCCAACAAGGCCCTGCTGGTCGAGCTATGGAAACACTATCCTCATCATCCGCTTTTGCTTGAAACCCATCCTTTTGAACCTCACCACAACTCTGCCGGCAAATGGGTAAAAAAACCAGTTCTGGCAAGGGAAGGGGCCAATATCCGGGTACTACAGGACGGTCAGGACCTGGGGGCGGCCTCGGGCAGTTTTTATTTTGAAGACTATGACAAATCCGGTTATGTGGTACAAAAATGGGTAGACACGCCCTTATTTGCAGGCCAGCTTCCGACACTCGGGCTATGGATGGTCGGCCATCAATGTGCCGGAATGTCGATCAGAGAAGATTGCTATGACATCATTGGCAATGATGCACATTTTGCCGCGCACTATTTTGTCGAATAGACCGTTCGCGTGTATAGGCCGGCAAGAGCAGTGATCCATGACAGATCATCCGCATCACAGCAGCCTGATGGGCTTGAGCAGGCAGCTGTTGTGCCAGCTGCCTTTATCCATGCTGCTATTTGACCGTATGTGTGGCCACACGTTTCATGTAGCTGACCAGCCGGGTAAAAAACAGCCCTTGCAGAAAAATCGTAAATGCTGAAACACACCATTCATACCATTGCTCAAACGCGGTATGGGCCAGGCCAAAATATTGATAAATCGCCAGCAACACCACCCCGAATAGAATACCGGCAACTGTGGTCTGCATCAGAATCGGAAAAGACAGTGCAGTGATGCGGTTCAGAAAATGGCTGCCCTGATCGCCGCCGTTGGCCTGATAGGTTCTTTGAATCCCCACCAGCATGATCAGGAGGGTGATGGCCGCTTCAACCCCGATTACCCGCACATCATAATACGGTGAAAACATTCCATAATAGTACACGGCACTGACCAGCAAGGCCGCAGCAAGATAATAGTTTTTATAATGGCGTTTACTTAAACGGTCTTCTGCCAGGGCATGAGCCAAGGCTTTGGTATTCCAGTAATACATCGCTGTTTTTCTCAAGAAATCTCTTTATTGCTGTCAATTTACGCATTTCCAGTCAAAAGTAAAGTGAATTGATTCAATCCATTACTTACATTTTCATACGTTTTAAAGGCTTAAATCAGGCGAATATCAGGTTAAATCAGGTACAATCAACCGAAAAAAGTAAAATTGTAGGTTGTTATGACTTTGGCTACTCCTATCACGGTTATCCGTGGTCGCTTCTTGGATATTCAAAACACCGTTTCTCAAGCCAGTGAAATTGCCGATCAGGTCCGTTATCTCGAAGACGGCGTAATGATCACCGAACAAGGCAAAATCCGCTGGTTTGGCACATGGCACGATGCACAAGCCCATCTTCCTGCAAACATTGAAATTCAGCATTATCCGGATCACCTGATCATTCCGGGGATGATTGACACCCATATCCATTTTCCACAAACCGAAATGGTCGGTGCCTACGGCGAACAGCTGTTAAGCTGGCTCAATACCTATACCTTTCCGACCGAAACCCAGTTTAAAGACAAGGCCTATGCCCAAGAGATTGCCCGTTTCTTTGTCAATGAACTGCTTAAAAATGGTACCACTACTGCTCTGGTGTTCTGTACCGTACACCCTGAATCGGTTGATGCATTATTTGAAGCCGCAGCACAGCACCAGATGCGTTTAATCGCCGGTAAGGTCATGATGGACCGTCATGCCCCAGAAGCGCTGTGCGATACCGCAGAGCGCGGCTATGAGGATTCCAAGGCCCTCATTGAAAAGTGGCATGGACAGGGCCGTGCTTTATACGCGATCACACCACGTTTTGCCCCGACCTCGACCCCTGCACAACTGGAAAAAGCCGGCCAGCTCAAGGCAGAATTTCCGGATGTCTATGTACATACCCACCTAAGCGAAAACAAGGATGAAATCGCCTGGGTGAAAGACCTGTTCCCAGAGCAGGACGGTTATCTGGATGTGTATCACCATTATGGCTTGACTGGTCAACGTTCTGTTTTTGCCCATTGCGTCCATCTGCAAGATGCAGAATGGAAATGCATGCATGAAACCGATTCTGCCATTGCCTTCTGTCCAACCTCTAACCTGTTCTTGGGCAGTGGTTTATTCCCGTTAAAAAAGACCTGGCAACAGCAAGTAAAAGTGGGCTTAGGTACGGATGTCGGGGCAGGGACCTCTTTTAGCCTGTTGCAAACCGTAAATGAAGCTTACAAGGTACAGCAGTTACAGGGCGATAAACTGTCTGCCTTTGAATCGCTGTATCATGCCACCCTGGGCGGTGCCAAAGCGCTGGATCTGCAAGATAAGCTCGGTAACTTCAATATCGGTAAAGAAGCCGACCTGGTGGTATTGAATCTCCAGCCAACCGCCTTACAGCAATTGCGTCAGTCACGCTCCAAATCGGTTGAAGACAGCCTGTTTGCCTTGTTCACCATGGGCGATGACCGAAATATTGAGGCCACGTATATCTATGGACAAAAAGCCTATAGCCAAAACTAAATTTTTTAATAAACAAAAACTTGGGTTGATGATTATGGCAATCGGATGTGCAGTTCTGCTGAAACGCGACAGCTCGTCTGCTCAAAATGAAACACATTCTTCTCCATCAAAAGGTGCATGAAAAGTGATTTTGTTTTAAAATTGCCAGATTAGCTCAAGATTTCGAGGTGTTGCAGGTCAACACCTTTTTTATTTTCCCGTTTTTAAGTTTTAGGAATCTACCGATGACCATTGCAATGCGCATTATGATTTCAAGCGAAGAGATTCAAGCCAAAGTCAAAGAGCTTGGCGACAAAATCAATGCACACTATGCTCAAAGTGATAAAGAACTGGTACTGATTGGCCTATTGCGTGGCTCGGTTATTTTTATGGCTGATTTATGCCGTGCCATCGACAAGCCCCACGAGCTCGATTTTATGACCGTTTCGAGTTATGGCGGTGGCACCGTTTCATCTCGCGATGTCAAAATTTTAAAAGACCTGGATGGCGAGATTCATGGCAAGGATGTACTGGTGGTAGAAGACATCATTGATTCTGGAAATACCCTGAGCAAAGTGGTTGAGATGCTGAAAACCCGTAATCCAAACTCGATTGAATTATGTACCCTGGTCAGCAAGCCCTCACGCCGTGAGATTCCTTTAGACGTCAAATTTCTGGGCTTTGAAGTCGAAGACCGCTTTATTGTCGGTTATGGTCTCGATTTTGATCAAAAATATCGTCACTTGCCGTTTATTGGCGAAATCGGTCTTTAATCTGCCCATAGCAGCGACAGCCTAGCAGACCTTTACCGTCTCACCGGAGCTTCAGGATAAAACAGGCAGCTGTTTTATTCTGGCTCAGGGGCAACGGACGGCTGTAATCAAATCCAAGCAAAGCCCGCACAAAAATACGACATAACTCAGCAATCCACTACAGACAAAGCAAGCCCTGATCAAGCAGGATATTGATAAATATCACTGTGAAAACAAGGAGAAAGACAATGTGGTCTCTAATTGTAGCAATTGTAGTCGGTTTTTTTGCTGGTTTAATCGCGCGTGCTATCCATCCTGGTGAAGATAAGGCCGGTTTTATTGTTACCACACTGTTGGGTATCGCCGGTTCATTACTGGCCACCTATGGTGGCCGTTTACTCGGCCTGTATGGTGAAAATTCGGCAGCGGGCTTTATTGCCTCGGTCATTGGTGCGATTATTATCCTGTTTATCTACAATCTGGTCACCAAGAAAAGCTAGAAGCAGGGTCAACAACACCTGGCCAGTCCATTCGCACATGAACTGGCCATTTTTATGTCTGTTTAAAGCCCCAGTTCTTTCCAGATCACCTGGATTTCTTCAGCCGTTCTGGCACCCGTCATTTTAAAGCCATTACCAAAAATCAGGGTCGGGGTGCCATCTACACCCAATTTGCGGCCAAGCTGCAGATTCCGTTCAATCGGATTCGCACAGGATTTTTCTTGAGGCTGGACATGTTTTTGTAACAGGTTTTTCCATGCATAGGCCGGATTGGCATCACACCAGACAGATTTAGATACCGCAACTGACTGGGCTTTTAACGGATAGATAAAGGTATAAAGGGTCACATCATTGAGCTTGTCCAGCTCTGCTTCCAGCTTTTTGCAGTAGGGACAGTTTGGATCGGAGAATACTGCCAGCTCACGTTTACCATTCCCTTTAACCGTTTTAATGGCATCTTTGAAAGGGAGCTGTTTCCAGTCCACCGTGTTTTGCTGAATCACCAGATCCTTGGTTAGGTTTTTCTGGTCTTTTAAGCGCACCATGGAGCCGACAAACATGTGCTGGGCACTTTCATCCAGATAAATGATCTGGTTATCCAGGCTGGCACTATATAATCCTTTCATGGCAGTCGGCTGGATATTGGTGACCTGAATATTGGGATATTGCTGACTTAAATTGCTTTTTAAGGTCTCTACACTGGCAAAACTCATCGCAGAGACGCAACTGAACAATGTAAACATCCCAATTTTTTTTAACATGACAACCACTCGGTATAAACATCAGCGGCTATTGTAATAAGGAATGCCTGCACAGGCATGCGAACTTACGCAGTCACAACCAAATCTCTACCAATACACGCGATGTTTCACGTGGAACATCTCGGTTCAGCACAACACGCTTAAGGTGGCGCATTTGCTGATCCATTTTAGTTAGAAAATGACAATTTTTTTCACCTTGGCCAGATATATCAGGCCGATGTTAAAAATAGCCTGGATCAATGCAACCTTGTTTGAAATAATCCACCCCAATCAAGAAGCTGTAAAACTGAATCAACAGATATTCGGGGTGTTTTTCAGGCTTTCCGGTCTCTTTTCCTGATCGATTAGGGCCATACAACTGCTTATTTTAATTTAAATTTTTAAATCAGCTGGCGATATGCCATCTTGTTATCCAGAGTCAGGTCGATTGATGTATAGCGCAGAATTACTCGAAGAAGCCAAAACCTTTATGTTCCACATGCTCACCAAGGTGGTGGAATACGGCGGTTCCGATTTATTTATCACTGCTGATTTTCCACCAAGCATCAAATTACAGGGGTTGATGCGTCCACTGGGGCAACAGGAACTGAGTGCAGAAAAAACCCGGTTGTTTGCCTATAGCCTGATGAATGAAAAACAGCGACAGGAGTTTGAAACTGAATGGGAGTGTAATTTTGCGATCAATGTTCCACAGGTTTCACGTTTCCGTGTCAACGTGTTCAAACAGCAACTGCACACCGGTATGGTGATTCGTACCATTACCTCAGAAATCCCGACTTTTCAAAAACTTAAGCTTCCAGAATCACTTAAGGACGTGATCATGGAAAAACGTGGTCTGGTGCTGGTGGTGGGCGGTACAGGCTCAGGCAAATCAACCACTTTGGCCGCCATGATTGACCATCGTAATGAAAACTCGGCAGGACATATCATTACCGTTGAAGACCCGGTCGAATATGTACACAAACACAAAAAATCCATGATCACCCATCGTGAAGTGGGGGTAGATTGTCATTCATGGCAACATGCCCTGAAAAACACCTTGCGTCAGGCACCGGACGTGATTTTAATTGGTGAAATCCGCGATACCGAAACCATGGAACATGCCATTGCCTTTGCCGAAACAGGCCATCTTTGCCTCGGCACCTTACATGCCAACAATGCCAATCAGGCACTCGACCGGATTATCAACTTCTTCCCGGAAGAACGGCGTAACCAGTTACTGATGGATCTTTCCTCCAATCTGAAAGGTATTATTTCCCAGCGCCTGGTGCGTACCCAAGATGGCAAAGGCCGTCGCGCAGCGATTGAAATTTTGCTGAATACCCCATTGATTTCAGATAATATTTTAAAAGGCCAGTTCCACGCACTCAAAGAGATTATGAGCAAATCGCGTGAGCTGGGGATGCAAACCTTCGATCAGGCTTTATTCGATCTCTATAACGAAGGTGCGATTAGCTATGATGAGGCCTTGCGCAATGCCGATTCAGTCAATGAATTACGCTTACAGATCAAACTTAAAGCTACACGTCAGGACGGTGCACCGGTTGCCATGATGACGGCATTAAATGTGGTACCAGAACAAAAAGCAGAGCAAGAACAGACGGCTGAAGAGAAGGAATAAAAAAAAATGGCTTGGATTGCAACACAATTCAAGCCATAAATATTTGATTTATATGATTACTTCCCAATACAGAACGAACCGAAAATCTTACCGAGCAGATCATCAGCACTAAAATCACCTGTGATTTCACCCAATGCATTTTGTGCCAGACGCAATGATTCTGCGACCAGTTCACCTGCATTAAACACCACAAGTTGCTCACGTGCCTCTGCAAGATAGCGCTGAGTGCGCTTCATTGCATCCAGATGGCGCGTTCTGGCAATAAAGGTATCTTCCTCAGGCTGGAAGCCTGCATGCGCTGTAATCGCTTCTATGAGCGCCTGAACCCCCATATCCTGTTTGGCAGAGACACTGATATGACGGAAGCCCTGATAATCACTCAAGCTTGCCTCCTGACCGGTTAAATCGCATTTATTGCCGATCAGCAGCAAACGTTTCGGCTCCAGATGATCGGCAAAATATTCTCGCGCCAGCTGTAACGGTTCATCCGCCTGGCTTAAATCATAGACCAGCAGCAATAAATCGGCCTGTTCAATTTCTTTAATCGCACGACGAATCCCTTCCTGCTCGACGATATCGCCCGTTTCACGCAAACCGGCAGTATCAGTCAAGGTCATCGGCAGGCCATTCAAACTGATCTTTTCATGCAATACATCGCGGGTGGTGCCTGCAATATCGGTCACAATGGCCCGTTCATGGCCCGCCAGTGCGTTTAACAGGCTGGATTTACCCGCATTGGGCTTACCCGCAATCACCACCTGCAAACCTTCACGTAACAGTTGTCCCTGACGTGCAGACTGCTGTACGGCCTTGACCGAGTCCTGTACATCGTCCAGCAAGGCTAAAATCTTGCCATCGGCCAGAAAGTCGATTTCTTCTTCGGGAAAATCAATGGCTGCTTCCACATGCAGACGCAAGTGAATCAGCTTTTCCAAGACCGTATTAATCTTGGTTGAAAAGGCCCCTTGTAATGAACGGACCGCTGAACGTGCGGCCGCCTGCGAGGTGGCATCAATCAGATCGGCAATGGCTTCGGCTTGCACCAGATCCATCTTGCCATTTTCAAAAGCCCGCATGGAAAACTCCCCCGCCTTGGCAGCAGTCGCTCCCAGATCGAGTAAACGGGCCAATAATGCATTCTGGATCACCGGGCCGCCATGCCCCTGTAGCTCGACCACATCCTCACCGGTAAAGGAGTGCGGATTGGGAAAGCACAGTACAATGCCTTCGTCCATGACTGAACCGTCTGCATCACAGAACTGGCGGAAACCTGCCATGCGTGCAGCAGGCAATTTTTTCAGGGTCAGCTGCTCTGCAATGGCATAAGCTTTCGGCCCGGAAAGACGAATCACGCCCACACCACCACGACCTAAGGGGGTAGCAATCGCAGCAATTGTGGTTTGATGTTGCATCGTAAATCACCTAAAAACAAAAAAGGGTTAAAGAGAGCTAACCCGAAATACAGTCAAAAAAAATCCGCTCAAGATTACCATCTTAAGCGGATTTTTTCAGTAAAAGTTCGAACTTAAGAACTCGATTCAACCTTGTTGAGACGGTCCTTTTCGACACCTTTGTTAATAAACCATTGTTGCAAAATGGTAATACTGTTGTTGACGATCCAGTAAAGCACCAGACCGGCAGGGAAGAACAACATGAAGACCGTGAACATGATTGGCATGATACGGAACACTTTTGCCTGCATTGGATCAGTCGGTTGCGGGTTGAGCATTTGCTGAACAAACATGGTCACACCCATCAGCAATGGCAGGATAAACCATGGATCCATTGCAGATAAATCCTGAATCCAGCCTAACCATGGCGCATGGCGCAGTTCAACCGATTCCATCAATACCCAGTACAGGGCCAGGAAAATCGGCATTTGTAACAATAGCGGCAAGCAACCAGACAACGGATTGACCTGCTCACGCTTATACAACGCCATCATTTCCTGTGAAAAACGCATCCGGTCTTCACCAAACTCTTCTTTCATGCGCTGCATTTCTGGTGCAATCACACGCATTTTCGCCATAGAGCGATAACTTTTCGAAGACAGCGGCCATAAAATCGCCTTGACCAGGATCGTCAATAGAATAATTGACCAGCCCCAGTTTCCAACCAGATTATGGAAGAATTGCAAGCCCATGAACAGCAGCTTAGCGATCGGCCATAACCAGCCATAATCAACTGTCTGGTTTAAACCGGCTGCCAGGTCCTTAAGTTCGGACTGGATTTTTGGACCGGAATACAGCTGTGCGTCCACTTCCATTGAAGTGCCGGCTGGAACATTGATCACCGGAGAGGTGAAGCCCATGATATTCATGTGATCGGCAGACTGGCGCGATTCCAGTTTCGCCACATAAGGCTGGCCATCAGCCTGGGTCAGTTTCAGGTTACCTGGAATCCATGCACTCACAAAATAGTGCTGAACCATGGCAACCCAGCCACCCTTGGCTTCAACGTTTAATTTTTCATCGTTGAAATTGCTGAACTTTAACTTGTTATAATGCGCATCTGGTGTACCCCACGCACCGCCCAGGTAAGTTCCCAGGGTGAAGATCCCTTGAGATGACTTGCCCGGATCATCAGAATTATCACGCTTTAACTGGCCAAACATCTGGCCCTGCCAGTTTTGCTGGCTGCGGTTAATAACCTGATGTTTCACCGTAATTGGATAATCACCTTGGGTGAAGGTGAACGATTTGATCACTTCCACACCTTCAGGTGTTTTAAATACCAATGGTACAGTCAATACCTGATGAGTCTTGCCATCTTTAGATGCAACACTTTTCGCATCGGCCAAGGTATATGCGGTTTTCTCGACATCATACATTGGACGGCCGCCACGGCTGCTATCCGGTCCATTTAAACCAATTAAACCAGATTGAGCAACGTAAGTACGTTTCGCATCACTTTCCAGCATAACAAATGGCTTGTCGCTGTCTTTGCTTTCATCATGGCTTAACAATTCTATACGAACAATATCACCACCTTTAGGGTTGATCCAAAGATGATAAAGATCAGTCTGTACTGAAATCAGTTGCTGACTCACAGAAGGAGTATCTGTGGTTTGTGATGCAGTCACATTTGCTTGTGGCAAGTCTGAAGCCGCTGTTGCATTTTGAGCATTTGGCAAATCTGCAGATACATCATGTGCCGTCACAGCTGCCGCTTGTTGTTGCGGTGCTGGTGCAGCATGACCATAATCTTTTTGCCAAGCCAAAATAAGCAAATATGCGGTAACAAACATGGCTCCAAGAATTGCAAATCTGGCCCATTGTTGCATATCTATTATCCCAAATGGTTAGAGAGATTTTGCTTGAATAAACGATCACGAAAGGGTACAGCAACGTGATGCATTTGAGAATCTATTTGATGAAACGAAATAAAACGAAGTGCTTTGCGCGGTACCGGATCATAGCCTGAACCACCCCAGGGATGACAACGGCAAATCCGCTTAGTCGATAGCCATACACCTGTTACTGCACCATGCGTCTGCAAGGCTTCAATTGCATATTGCGAGCAAGTGGGAATATAGCGACAACGAGGACCCAATAATGGACTAATTGCAATTTGGTAACATCTTATCAACCAATGAAGTAAACGTACCATTGGAGATCTCTAATTCTGGAGGGATGTCACAACGACTTTGGAATGCTTCTTTGCTAAGCGTTGTAATTTTTGCCAAGCAAAATCTAATTGTTGATGTAATTCTTCATTTGCGATTGCTTCTATACCTACTTTAGGCATCACCACAATATCGATATCAGCATTAAATTGTGCTTGATGTAAACGAAAGCTCTCCCGAGCAAGACGCTTTATTCGATTTCGTTCATGAGCACGACGTACCTTCTTTTTAGCAACGACAATACCCAAACGGCTATTCGGCTGTTCGGTTAATTTTGCTAAAAAAAGGAAATGGGGCTGATGCACTTTAAAAAGCGCACCATCAAATACACTTTTATAATCTGCGGCACAACGAATACGGGATTCAGTGCCGAAACTGTAAAGTGTCATCACCCAAGTCTGGTCAGCTTAACAGTATTAAACAGTTAAGCTATGACGACCTTTCGCACGACGACGAGCTAAAACCTGACGACCAGCTTTAGTTGCCATACGAGCACGGAAACCATGAACGCGTTTACGCTTTAATTCAGATGGTTGGAAAGTACGTTTCATATCGAAACTCCCAAAATGATCTTTCTATAAAGGTCCGCGATTTTATTGTGCAATGTTTACGCTGTCAATCAAAAAACCAAAACTTTACATTTTGTTTGTTCTGTTTTGACTCATTCAGACTTAAGCAAAGACATCAGCATAATCGTGGACATAAAAATATACACAAGCTATCTCTTTATATTACATCAACATTCGGATATATTCACAGCTTAACAACAAAGTTATCAACAATCCTATTTCTGATTTAAATTTAACTCATGGTTTTTGAATTTAAATTTCGATATGCTCTGTTATCCACAATTCGCTCAAACCCTATAAGTAAATTCAAATTTTAAAATTTAAATTTATTCTTATTAGTGTGGATTTATTCTGTGGAAAGCATCCTTTTTTCATAAATAAACAATGAGTTATTTTGTGGATAAGCATGTTTTTATCAGTTTTACAGATTGTGGATAACTTGATGGTTAAAATTATCCACAGCTTGTGCAAAAAGTTATACACAGGTGGTTTTGAATTTAAATTTATAAACAACCGCTTTCTTTTTCAGCAAAAGTCCCATAAATTGGCCTGACAGATGTGGATAACTTGGTTAGAATGGCGACCCCTTCGCAAGATGGGGTGGTGATTTTTATTTTTTAAATTTAAAAATGGATATATAGGGGATGCACATGCTCTGGACAGACTGCTTAACTCGCTTGCGACAAGAGCTATCTGATAACGTCTTTGCGATGTGGATTCGTCCTTTAGTTGCCGAAGAGGTTGATGGTGTGATGCGTTTATACGCACCAAACCCTTATTGGACACGTTATATTCAGGATAACCATCTGGAATTGATTTCAATTCTTGCCGAACAGCTTTCTGAAGGCCGGGTACGTCAGGTCGAGATCCTGGTTGATTCCCGTCCTGGTACCATTTTGTCGTCAAATGAACAGCCGGCGACGACAACTGCAGCCCTGAGTACGCCAACACCTGCACCTGCCAAGGTTAAAAAAGACACTGATCTGGTACAGCCTAGCCAGAATGTCAGCAAAATCCCGAAAAAAAGACAGCTTAATCCGTTATTTACCTTTTCACTGTTTGTAGAAGGCCGTTCTAACCAGATGGCTGCGGAAACATGCCGCAAGGTTTTGACCCAGCTGGGAGCATCACAGCACAATCCTTTATTTTTATATGGCCCGACGGGGCTGGGTAAGACACATTTAATGCAAGCGGTCGGAAATGCCCTGTTACAGGCAAAGCCGAATGCCCGTGTCATGTACATGACTTCGGAAAGTTTTGTTCAGGACTTTGTCAGTTCCTTGCAAAAAGGAAAGGTTGAAGAATTCAAGAAAAATTGCCGTTCTTTAGACTTGTTGCTGGTCGACGATATTCACCTGTTGGCAGGCAAAGAGGCGAGTCTGGTTGAGTTTTTCTATACTTTCAATGCTTTACTGGATGAATCTAAACAGATTATCTTGACTTCGGACCGTTATCCGAAAGAATTGACCGAACTGGATCCGCGTCTGGTTTCCCGCTTCTCATGGGGACTGTCAGTTGGGGTCGAGCCACCTGATATTGAAACCCGTATCGAAATCTTGCTGAAAAAAGCCGAAAATAGTGGCGTCGATTTACCACGTAACTGTGCCTTGTTTATTGCGCAACAAGTGGTCGCAAATGTGCGTGAACTTGAAGGTGCATTGAACAAGGTTGTGGCAATTTCACGCTTTAAGGGGACAGCCATCGATCTGGATGTGGTGAGAGAGTCCTTAAAAGACGTGCTGGCCATCCGGGCGCGTACCATTAGTGTAGAAAATATCCAGCGTGTGGTCAGTGAGTATTTCCGTATCCCGTTAAAAGAGCTGATCGGGCCAAAACGAACTCGTATTTATGCGCGGCCACGTCAGCTGGCAATGGGACTGGCACGAGAGTTAACCGGTGACAGTTTTCCGGAAATCGGCATGGCCTTTGGCGGTCGTGATCACAGTACCGTGATGCATGCCTGTGAAAAAGTGGTCAGCTTGCGTGAAGAAGACCCTATTTTTAATGAAGATTATAAAAACCTACTTCGTTTGTTACAAAGCTAGGCTTGGGCAGAATCTCAACAGACCCCATTTTCATGGTTGCAAACTGCTTTTAAGTGCAGCATAGTACACTGCTAACATTCATATCGGCTTCTGTTGTAAGAGGAATAAAATCGTGCGTTTGAAAATCGCTAAAGAAAGTTTACTCAATGTTTTATCGCATGTGGTCGGTGCTGTAGAGCGTCGTCATACTTTGAATATCCTTTCCAATGTCAAAATTCAAACCACGCAACAGGCGTTGACCATTACCGGTTCTGACCTTGAAGTTGAGCTGGTAGCAAGCACCACGTTAGCTGAAGGTGCCTGTCTGGAAGCGGGTGAAACGACAGTTCCTGCACGTAAACTGGTCGAAATTTGCAAATCGCTTCCAACAGCAGCCTTGATTGACTTGCAAATTACAGAAGATCAGCGTTGTATCTTAAAGTCAGGTAACAGCCGTTTTGTACTGGGCACCTTGCCAGCAGAAGATTATCCGTTATTGACCACTGAAAACAGTCAGGGCACGCAAGTCCAGGTGACACAACGTGAATTAAAGCGTTTATTTGAGAAAACCGCCTTTGCCATGGCAGTTCAGGATGTGCGTTTCTACCTGACTGGTACATTGCTGGAAATCGATCAAAATCAATTACGTACAGTAACAACTGATGGTCACCGTCTGGCCTTGTGTGAAGTGCTGGCTTCCTCTACCGCATCGGCTCCGATTCAGGCCATTGTACCGCGTAAAGCTGTGGGTGAATTACAGCGCCTGCTCAGCATTGAAGATGAACAGTTAACCTTGCTCATTGGGCGTGAACTGTTGAATGTCACCATCAATACGCCGAGCCGTGATAAAGAGCAGGGCGACATTACTGTCCGTTTCACCACTAAACTGATTGATGGTAAATTCCCTGATTATCGCCGTGTGATCCCCAAAGGTGGCGACAAGCACGTGCTGATTGCCCATGACGTATTCAAGCAGTCCTTACAGCGTGTTGCGATTTTAAGTAATGAAAAACTTCGTGGCGTGTTCCTGAATTTTAATCAGGATTCATTGCAGCTACGTGCCAATAACCCGGAACAGGACGAGGCGGTTGAAGATTTGGCAATCCAGTATCAGGATGCACCGCTGGAAATGTCATTTAATGCGCAATATATCCTGGATGTATTGAGTGTTCTGGATGGTGATGACGTCAGAATGAGCATGACCGAAGCGAACCAGTCTGTACTGGTGCAAGACCCGGCACATCCTGACCAGACCTATGTGGTCATGCCAATGCGTGTTTAACCTGTCTTGATATTCTGAGCTGAATTTCATGCAGATCACGCGTTTAAATATCGAGCGTGTACGTAATTTAAAGGCGGTTGCACTCCAGGAGTTGCAGCCGTTTAATATTTTTTATGGGGCCAATGGGTCGGGAAAAACCTCGATTCTGGAGGCCATTCACCTGTTGGCAACCGGCCGTTCCTTCCGTACCCATATTCCCAAGCATTATATCCAGTATGAAGCAGGGGATGCCATTGTGTTTGCCCAGTCTGCCAGTGAGCGGATCGGCATGCAAAAAATGGCGTCCGGTGAGCAGCTGATCAAGGTCAATGGCGATACCATTGCCACCCAGGGCCAGCTGGCGAAGCTGTTGCCATTGCAACATATCGATCCACAAAGCACCGATATTATTGATCATGGTGCCAAACCTCGGCGGCAATTGCTGGACTGGTTGATGTTCCACGTGGAACCCGAGTTTTATTTTGCCTGGCAGTACTATTCCCGGGCATTAAAGCAGCGCAATAGCCTGTTAAAAACCCGGCGCAACCTGACATTGGCCGATCTGGAACCGTGGAACAAGATGCTGAGCGATTATGGCGAAATTTTGCACTCGCAGCGTGTCAGTATCGTGGAACAATGGAACCAGTTTTTTCAGGAAGATGTGCAACAGTTATTGCCCGGCCTTGACCTTGAGCTGGAGTACCATGCCGGATTTCATACCGAGCAGGGGCTGTTAAATGACCTGCTCCAGCAGCATCAGAGAGACCAGGAGCGGCGGTATACCGAGTATGGTCCGCACCGTGCAGATTTACGTCTGAAAACCCCGTATGGCAATGCGGATGACGTGTTATCGCGTGGCCAAAAAAAGTTGCTAATCATGGCATTAAAACTGTCACAAATTGCAATGCTGCATGCGAGTAACAAGGAAACTGTGGTATTATTAGATGATCTGACAGCAGAGTTGGATTTGGCTGCACAACAACGTTTGATTGAGCGATTGAGTCAGTTAGGAAGTCAGGTTTTTATGACGACCCTAGACCATACGTCGGTATTAAAACACTTACATGATTTGTCGATTTCCTTTCAATTGTTTCACGTTGTCCAAGGCCAGGTCAGTCTTGCTGCACCATAATTTTATTTCCTCATCTTTGGATAGATTCGATATTTACTAGGGAGTAACCATGAGTTCAGAGTCTCAATCAGTCTCTCAAACAGAACAAACAAATGAAAAGGCTTATGATTCCTCTAGTATTAAAGTATTACGTGGATTAGACGCGGTTCGTAAACGTCCTGGCATGTATATCGGTGATACCGATGATGGTACAGGTTTGCACCATATGGTGTTCGAGGTGGTGGATAATGCCATCGATGAAGCTTTGGCTGGCCACTGTGACGAGATCTTGGTCACCATTCATGAAGATGAGTCGGTGAGTGTATCGGATAACGGTCGTGGTATCCCGACCGATATTCACCCTGAAGAAGGCGTGTCGGCAGCAGAGGTGATTCTGACCATTCTGCACGCCGGGGGCAAGTTCGATGACAACAGCTATAAAGTGTCAGGCGGTTTGCACGGGGTCGGCGTTTCTGTTGTAAATGCACTCTCTAAAAAATTGCAGTTAACCATTCATCGTGCCGGTAAAATCCATGAGCAGGAATACCATCATGGCGATCCGCAATATCCATTGAAAGTGGTTGGCGAGACCGATAAATCGGGGACGACCGTCCGTTTCTGGCCAAGTGAGCTGACCTTTAGCCAAACCATCTTTAGCGTCGATATTCTGGCGCGTCGTTTACGTGAGCTTTCGTTCCTGAACGCAGGGGTACGTATTGTATTGCGCGATGAACGTGTAAATCTCGAGCATATCTACGATTATGAAGGCGGCTTGTCCGAGTTCGTTAAATATATTAACGAAGGCAAAACCCACCTGAATGATATCTTCCATTTCACTACAGATGCTGACAACGGCATTGGCGTAGAAGTGGCATTGCAATGGAACGACAGCTATCAGGAAAATGTGCGCTGCTTTACCAATAATATTCCGCAGAAAGATGGCGGTACCCACCTTGCCGGTTTCCGTGCAGCATTGACCCGTGGCCTAAACAGCTACATGGAAAATGAAAGCTTGTTGAAAAAGGAAAAAGTTGCCGTAACAGGCGACGATGCACGTGAAGGCTTGACCGCGATCATTTCTGTAAAAGTGCCTGATCCGAAATTCTCTTCCCAAACCAAAGAAAAACTGGTGTCGAGCGAAGTGAAGCCAGCAGTCGAACAAGCCATGAACAAAGAGTTCTCGGCGTATTTGCTGGAAAATCCGCAAGCAGCAAAAGCGATTGCCGGTAAAATTATTGATGCCGCACGTGCACGTGATGCAGCACGTAAAGCCCGGGAAATGACACGTCGCAAGAGTGCACTGGATATTGCCGGCTTACCGGGCAAACTGGCAGACTGCCAGGAAAAGGACCCGGCACTTTCTGAACTGTATCTGGTCGAGGGTGACTCTGCAGGCGGTAGTGCCAAGCAAGGGCGTAACCGTAAGATGCAGGCCATTTTACCGTTGAAAGGTAAGATCCTGAATGTTGAGCGCGCGCGCTTTGACAAGATGATTTCCAGTCAGGAAGTCGGTACCCTGATTACCGCTTTGGGCTGTGGTATCGGGCGTGAAGAATACAATCCGGACAAGTTGCGTTACCACAAAATCATCATCATGACCGATGCGGACGTCGATGGTTCACATATTCGTACCTTGTTGCTGACCTTCTTCTTCCGTCAAATGCCTGAGCTGGTTGAGCGTGGATATATCTATATCGCCCAGCCGCCACTGTACAAATTGAAAAAAGGCAAGCATGAACAGTACATCAAAGATAATGATGCACTGGAAACCTTCCTGATTTCCAATGCCATTGATGAGCTGGCATTACATGTCAGCGCCGAAGCACCGGCCATTACCGGTTCGGCCCTGGCCAGCGTGATTGCGGATTATCAGGTTTCGCAAAAGAGCTTGCAGCGTTTGACCTTGCGTTATCCTGCCAGTTTGCTGGATGGTTTGCTTGAAGTTGAAGCATTCAAAGCCGAGCATAACCATGAACGTGACTATGTGGAAACATGGGCAGAACAATTACGTGCGGCAATTGAAAAATTACAGCCAAGCTTGCGTCCTGAAATTACTTTGGAAGCATTTGAACGTGAAAATGCCCAGGGTGAGAAATCAGCGCATTACTGGCCTCGTATAACCGTGTATGTGCATAACTTGCCGCATGCCTATCTGCTTGATGCCGGCCTGTTAAATTCTGCCGAATATGCACGTCTGCTCAAAAATGCCAAGAGCTGGTTCAAACTGGTTGAAGAGGGTGCTTATCTGCAAAAAGGCGATCGCCGTATTCAGGTCAGTAATTTCCATCAGGTGTGGCAGCACATTTTACAAGACTCGCGTCGTGGCATGATGATCCAGCGTTATAAAGGTCTGGGTGAGATGAACGCTGAACAGCTGTGGGAAACCACCATGGACCCTGAAAACCGTAATATGTTGCAGGTCACCATTGATGATGCAATCGAGGCAGACCGTATGTTCTCTTGTCTCATGGGAGATGATGTAGAACCTCGTCGTGCCTTTATTGAAGAAAATGCATTAAATGCGGATATTGATGCTTAATTAAATCAGGCAGCAGTAACATAAAGGGCGCCTATCTTGTCATACAGGATAGGCGCCTTATTGTTGGTTGCAGCATAATCACTGCTACAGGAGTTTGGATTGAACCGGTTCGATGCCTGTTATCAGTGATACCGCGCTGGAAGGGCTCGTTAACGGCTGATATAGCACGCTTACTGCTAGCTTAGTGTTGCATAGTGGACTAGAGGGTTATCATCTATAAAATGATAAAAGATATTTAACCTTTGTTTTTCAATATGTTTTCTTTATATGAATGCAAGAGTGGCATGTTCCACGTGAAACCGGAAAATGGACAGATAAAAAAACAGGAAAGTTAAACTTTCCTGCTTAATCATCTTCTCAGCTTTAGGATACGGCTTAATTTTCTACAAAATCACTGACCTGAATTAAGGCATGACCAAACAGATATCCGGCAGTGACAAGTACACTGATCCACAGTAAGGCGCCCAAAATATTGTATAAGACAAAATGCGTGTAGTTCATGTTGCTTGAACCTGCGGCCAGCGGTGCAAATGAACGTGCAAAAGGAATAAAACGGGCCAGTAAAATGGTTTTTCCACCATGTTTGAGGAAAAATACATTGGTTTTTTGCAGGTATTCCTGTTTGATAAAGCGAGATTTCACATTAAAAATACGGTCGCCAAAATGACGGCCAATATGATAGTTGACCATATAACCTAACGCTGCTGCAAAAAACAGCAGGCTGATCATATAGCCCAGATGCATGATTTCAACCACAGAACACAATGCCCCGACAGTCAATAACAGGCTATCACCGGGCAAGAAGAACATGAACACAAAGGCGGTTTCAGAGAAAATAATCAAGAAGAGGATAAAATAGATCCATAAACCATATTCTTGTACCAGAACCGGGAGAATATGTTCAAAATTAAAAATAAAATCTAAAGAATTCATTCAGTTTGTATGATCCAAAATAGAGTACTCACCAAATCAAAGTACAAAAAATGTGAAATGAATTTAACCCTCAGGATTCATTCGTCAGTTATAACTTTACAACAATCGGCGTTGAGTATATCGAGCCTGAACCTAAAGCTCAATTTTCTACGAAAATTCCAGTTTTTACCTTAACTTAAATTCTCGACAAATTCATGACACATTTCATGATATTCATAGTGTTTTTAAGTATCTGAGCGGTATGTTTAGGAACGATAATACTTCTGTCCTAAACCATGAATACCCTACATGCCGATCTTGCCGACATGTAGGGCAGGTAGTTGTTCTAATCGGCAAAAGAACTTTCCAGTTCTTCCAGCTCCATCATCAATTCCAGCAACTGTTCCTCAAATTGTTCCAGTTGAGCCTTGAGTTGGGTCTGCTCATTCATCAGCTTCATCAGGTCATCTTTACGATGGGCTTCATATAGTGCACTTTCGGCCAAAGCCTGCTCGATTTCTGCCAGTCGTGGCTGTATCTTTTCTATCTGGGCTTCAACCTTTTCAATATTCTTGCGAAGGGGACGTGTCATTTCACGGCGACGTGCAGCTTCTTTGCGCTGAGCTTCTTTATCAAGCTTGGTATTCGGCGATGGATTGGTGGCTGCTGGCTGTTGTGCAGCAGTTTGTGCATTAATCTGTTGCTGACGGGCTTCACGTAACCATTTGGCATAGTCCTGCAAATCACCTTCAAATTCGCTGCATTTGCCTGCATGTACAAGGAGCAGGTCATCACAGACGCTGGCAATCAACTGACGTTCATGTGAAACCAGTACCACGGCCCCTTCAAAGTCCTGCAGCGCCATGGTCAAGGCATGACGCATGTCCAGATCTAAATGGTTGGTCGGCTCATCCAGAATCAGCACATTGGGACGCTGCCAGACGATCAGGGCCAATGCCAGACGTGCACGTTCGCCTCCCGAGAAGCTTTCACACGGGGTATCCATACGCTCACCACTAAAGCCAAAGCCCCCTAAAAAGGCGCGTAATGCGGCTTCACTGATCTGTTTGTCCGCAATACGGGCCAGTTGCAGCATCGGGCTGGCATGTGCATCTAAGGCATCCATCTGGTGCTGGGCAAAATATCCGATATTCAGCAATTCAGAGGCCTTTCGCTCACCAGCCAAAAGCGGTAAGTCTCCGACCAGGGTTTTGATCAGGGTCGATTTACCCGCGCCGTTCATGCCCAGTAAACCAATCCGCGAACTTGGGGTGATTTGCAGGCGTATCTTTTCAGCAATCACTTTATCGCTATAACCAATACTTGCTGCATCTAAACTGAGCAAGGGTGAACTCATTTTGGTAGGTTCACGGAAACTGAAGGTAAAGGGCGTATCGACATGAGCAGGCGCAAGCTGCTGCATCCGTTCCAGCTGTTTGATACGGCTTTGTGCCTGACGGGCCTTGGTGGCCTTGGCCTTAAAGCGATCAATGAATTTTTGCAGGTGTGCCCGTGTTTCCTGCTGTTTCTCAAATGCCTGTTGCTGCTGGGCCAGACGTTCGCTACGGGTAGTTTCAAAAATCGAATAATTACCTGTATACAAGGTAAGTTCCTGATTTTCGATATGCAGAATATGATCAGTAATGGCATCAAGGAAATCGCGGTCATGCGAAATCAGTACCAGTGTACCTTCATAGGCTTTCAGCCAGTCTTCCAGCCACAAGATGGCATCTAAATCCAGGTGGTTGGTCGGTTCATCCAGCAATAGCAGGTCGGAGCGGCTCATCAAGGTGCGGGCCAGATTTAAACGCATACGCCAGCCTCCCGAGAAGCTGGCAACATTTAAGCGGATCTGGTGATCCAGAAAGCCCAGACCTGCCATCAGTTGGGCTGCTTTGGCGGGTGCTGCATAGCCGTGGATTTCATCAAAACGGCCGTGAAGTCGTGCGAGCTCATCATTATCCAGTTGTTCAGGATGGGCAAGCTTTTCCTGAATCTCCCAATACTCTTCATCTCCCGACAGGACAAAATCAATTGCTGGCATTTCCAGTGCTTTGATTTCCTGCGCCATGTGGGCCACAGTCCATACAGCCGGACGGCTTAAATTGCCTTCATCAGCCCCCAGTTCACCCAGAAATGCTGCAAACAGGGTAGATTTACCAGCACCATTGACCCCGGTAAGACCAATTTTCCAGCCAGGATGAAGCTGCATTGAGGCTTTTTGGAACAGGACGCGCCCACCACGGCGTAATGAAACTTGGTCTAATTGGATCATGAGTATGCAAAATAGCGAATAGATAGCTGCATTTTAAGGTGATCATGCATGAATGCAAATTTTATCTTCACCCCTCGCAGCGAGCTTATCCAGGCTTTCAATGATCTTAAGGTCACATTGAGATTCTGTTTTTATGATAAAAATCAGCTTATTCGTTTAAATATAAGAAAACTGGGGCTACTGATCACAGACGCCGCCCAGAACCGGGAAATGCCAGAAGGGAACGCTGCGATTTGGCAGGCTTGCCCATTTTATCTGTCCAGACTCAGGCGGGGCAGCTCCGGCAGTGAATCAATCATATATTGGCTTTAAGGTTAAAAGGAGAAGCCTAAAGCCAGTGGCTGAAAAAGCAGGGGACCGAAACTGTCAAACTGTGATCAGTATGGTTAAAAGTGGTAAAAACCCGACGTATGTATATAAACCCACTATGTTTTTAGAAAAAAGCTGACTATATTGTTCAGGCACTGATGGAAAATTGTGCAATATCGGCAACAAAGGGAAAACACGATGAAAAAAGGACTTTGGGCATTGAGTGCTACGGCTCTATTTGTCATGGCGGCTCCTGCACAGGCAAAACAGGAAATTTGCGTATTTGATTTATTGGGGAAGGCTGGGGAGTCTTACAAACTGGTTGAAGAATGGAAGCTGGCTGCAAAAAACTGGCAGGCAGATGTTGAGCTGATTCCGTATCAAGATGAAGAAAAGGCGGAAAAGGATTTTGACGCAGGCAAGTGTGATGGCGTGTATATGACCTCGATGCGGGCCCGTAAATACAATAAATTTGCAGGTTCGGTAGACGCCGTTGGTGCGGTCACCAGCAATGCCATTGCCCAGAAAGCGATTAGCTATGTACTGGATAAACGTAACCAGCATCGTTTAACTGCAACCATGAATGGCGAAAAATTCGAGGTCGCCGGTATTATTCAGGTGGGGCTGGCCTATATTTTTGTGCGCGATAAAAGAATTGATACCATTGAAAAGGCCAAAGGCAAGAAATTTGCCTATTTACACTATGATCAGGCACAAAAGACGATTGTGGAGAGTATTGATCTGGTTGCAGTGCCATCAGATATTTCAGATTTTGTGAAAAAATTTAATACAGGGCAGGTTGATGTGATTGCAGCGCCTGCCTATGCCTATAAACCGCTGGAAATCAGTAAGGGCCTGAGCAACGGCGCACTGTTCAATTTCCCGGTAGTCAATATTACGGGGGACCTGATTGTCCGGCCAGAAAAGTTCCCGGCCGGCTTCGGTGCTCAGTCGCGTAAATGGTTTGTCAATAAATTGCCAAGTAACTTTGCCATGGTGCAACGTTTGGAGGCAGGGATGAATGCCAAAAAAATTACCCTGTCGAATGAAGATAAAGTCAGGTATCAGAAAATGCTGCGTGACGGGCGTATGAATCTGACCAAGCAAGGTGTGTATGATGCCAGTATGATGAATGTACTCAAGCGCGCCCGTTGTACAGTGGAACGGACCAATTTCGAGTGCAGCTTAAGTGGTGAATAATCAACTGTACAGTCTGGCAAACATGGATAGACAAATCATGCGCCGCAGATATAATAAATTTGTCTATGAAAATAAGCAAAAAGGATAAAACAGGACAAAAACTAAACAATATGCGTATAAAAATAGAGTAGAAGCTCTATTTTTTTTCAAAAAACATGATTAATATTTGCTTCGAACAAGGAGACAAACATAAAGTTTGTGAAAGGATGAAAACTATGAAAAAAATTGCACTTGCTCTTGCAGCAACCTCGATCTTTGGTGTATCTGCTTCTACTCAGGCAGCAATTGACGTATGTGTATTTGACTTGCTGGGCAAGTCAGGTGAGTCATACAAAATGATGCAGGACTGGGCGCTTGCAGCGAAAGGCTGGGGAGCGGATGTTAACCTACTCGCGATCACGGATGAACAGGTTGCGGATAATAACTTTAAAGCGGGTAAATGTGCTGCTGTAGCAATGACAGCAATGCGTGCCCGTCCATATAACAAATTTGCGGGTTCTGTTGACTCGCTTGGTGGCGCACCAAGTAATGCAGTAGCACAACGTGCAATTACTTATGTACTCGATGCGCGTAATGCTGCAAAAATGACAACCAATTTAGGTGGTAACAAATACGAAGTGGCGGGTATCTCTCCACTTGGCGCTGCCTACATTTTCGTACGTGACAAAAGCATTAACTCAATTGAAAAGGCTGCGGGTAAAAAATTCGCCGTACTGGGTTATGACGATGCACAAAAAATCATGGTACAACGCGTAGGCGCGCAAGCGGTTCTTTCTGATATTTCAAATTTTGCTGCAAAATTCAACAATGGTCAGGTTGATATGGTGGGTGCACCGGCTTATGCCTACAAGCCATTAGAACTAAGCAAAGGCTTGGGTGCAAATGGTGCCATGTTTAACTTCCCGGTACTTCAAGTGACTGCGGATCTGGTGATTCGTCCAGAAAAATTCCCAGCTGGCTTTGGTCAAAAATCTCGTGACTACTTCGTGAAACAATTACCAAAAGCTTTTGCCATGATCAAACGCTACGAGTCTGAGATTCCGGCAAAATACAAAATGAACTTAAGTGCTGAAGACAATCTGAAATACCAGAAACTGTTACGTGACGGCCGTATGGATCTGACTAAACGCGGTATTTACGATGCGGGCATGATGTCTGTATTGAAGAAAGCGCGTTGTTCGGTAGACAAAGCGAACTTTGAATGTGCATTACCGGGTGAATAATCCCTAATTGCCATAAAGCGTACTTAAAGCCTAGATTCATCTAGGCTTTTTGTTTTTTTACCACTGTCATTTGAGTCATTGTGTTTAGATTGAAAGATCGTAATGATAGAAATATATAAAAAACCAGAGGGAAGTCTGGACGACTGAACAGATGTTTAATCAGGACGATGAAACATGACGCAATAAAAACATAGATTCATGTGGAAACCTGAACCAGACTAGATCGTGATTTTTAATTCTGGGTAGGGTGCAACAACAAACAGCATAGAAGCAAAGGAACAATAAAATGCAATGGTTTAAAACATTATTACTTGCAACCGGGATCGCTGCGGTATCGGCGGGTGCTCAGGCCAAACAAACCATTTGTGTATTCGATATCGTCGGTAAAAGTGGTGATGTCTATGCACTCATGAAAGATTATCAGCTGGCAGCAAAAAACTGGGGCGCAGATATCGAGCTTAAAGTGGGCACCAATGAGGCCGTCATTGCTGAAGACTTTAAGGCCGGAAAATGTGATGGGGTCAGTATCACCGGCATGCGAGGCCGTCAGTTTAACCCGTTTACCGGTTCACTGGATGCAATCGGGGCAATTACCGATCTTAAACTTGCCGTGAAAGTGATGCAGGGGCTGGCAAGTCCTACCTTTGCCAAAGCCATGGTCAATGGCAAATATGAAGTGGTCGGGGTGATTCCGGTCGGTGACGCTTACTTATTGGTAAATGACCGCAATATCAATACCGTGGCCAAGGCAGCAGGCAAGAAAATCGCAGTACTGGACTATGATGAAGCACAAAAAATTATGGCTTCACAGGTCGGTGCCCAGGCCGTCAGCTCCGACATTACCAACTTTGGTGCCAAATTTAATAATGGACAGGTCGATATTATTGGTGCACCCGCCGCTGCCTTTAAACCGCTAGAGCTCTATAAAGGCTTAGGAACCAAAGGCGCGATTGTAAATTATCCGATCTTGCAGGTGACGGGTAACCTGATTATTCATCCTGATAAATTCCCGACAGGGTTTGGGCAGAAATCTCGTGAGTGGGTCAAGGCCCAATTGCCCCGTGCGTTTGGTATTCTGGGCAAAATGAAAGCTGATATTCCACAAAAATACTGGATGGAAGTGCCAGCCGCAGATAAGCCCGGCTATCAGAAACTGATGCGTGAAGCACGTATTAACCTGACTGCAAAGGGCATTTATGACAAGCGCATGATGAAATTATTATGGCAATTCCGTTGCCGTGAAGACGCCAAGAATTTTGAATGCGGCTTGCAGGATGAAAACTACAAGTAAACTTGTAAAAAGTCTTTAAACTGACTTTAAAACTTCAAATACAGACCCGATATTGAGTATGCTATACTGAATAACGGGTCTTTTATTTAGGAAAGACGTATTGAAGTCTGAGGAATATCCATCATGAACGCCCAAGCTCTAGAATTGTCAGATAATGCTGCCAACAAAGTTCGCCAACTACGCGAAAGTGAAGGAAATAACGACCTTATGTTACGTGTTTATGTGACGGGTGGTGGATGTTCCGGCTTTTCGTATGGCTTTAACTTTGCTGAAAGTATCAATGAAGATGATGCCGAATTTACCAACGGTGATGTAAAAATGCTGGTCGATTCACTCAGCTATCAATATCTGGTGGGTTCAGTGGTTGACTATCTTGAAGGACTGGAAGGTTCACGTTTCGTGGTACAAAACCCGAATGCGACCACCACCTGTGGCTGTGGTTCATCTTTCTCGATTTAATAAATACTGTTAAAAAAAGCTTCTCGGTCGAGAAGCTTTTTTATTGGCTTAAACCATGGTGACCGTGCCTAAAATCCGGTCACCAGCTGCACCTGTAACAGCAGGCAGGTTACCGCTCAGCTGTTCAACAAAACGCATTGCCAGCCAGGCAAAAGCTGTTGCTTCTACCCAGGTCGGTGCCAGACCCAGTGCATCTGTGGTTTGTACCGACCAGTTATGTTTACGCAAGCGCCAGCGTAACTGCTCAAGCAGATGGGAGTTATAGGCACCACCGCCGCAGACATAGATTTCACCGGTTGGCATGCTTTCTTTACTACGATAAATTGCTTTCTTGATGGCGCGTGTGGTCAGTTTCATTAAAGTCGCCTGAACATTTTCAGGTGTATCTTCCAGCTCATCGTAGCCTAAGTCATTACGCCAGTCTGTCAGCTGCTCATCAAGCCATTCCAGATTAAAGTCTTCACGACCGGTACTTTTGGGTGGCTCTTTGGCAAAAAACTCATGGCTTTGCAAACGGTCTAATAGTGAGCGAATCGGGTTGCCATAGGCTGCCCAATCGCCGTTTTCATCATAAGGGTGCCCGGTATGGCGATGGCACCATCCGTCCATCAGGATATTGGCAGGGCCGGTATCAAAGCCATAGACACCATCCGGATTGTTGGCTGGCAACATGCTGACATTGGCAATGCCTCCCAGATTCAGAATGACCCGGTGAATACTGTCATGCTGGAACAACGCCCGATGAAAAGCAGGAACCAGAGGTGCCCCCTGACCACCGGCGGCCATATCGCGTCGGCGAAAATCCGAGACTACCGGTAGCTGCGTAATCTCCGTGATGATATTGGGATCACCAATCTGCAGGGTAAAACCATGTTCAGGACGGTGGCGAATGGTCTGCCCGTGTGAACCGATGGCTTTAATTTGGGAACGGTCTAAATTATGCCGCTCAATCAGCGCGTTGATACCATGCCCGATCATTTGTGCCAAAGCGACATCAGCTTTGCCCATACGGTCAATTTCATTATCGTCAGGCAGTGTCAATGCCATCAATTCATCACGTAATTCAGGTTCAAAAGGGACTGTAAGCGTCGCATGTAACGTTAATGGCTCGAATGAAGTTGCAACAATATCAACACCATCCATGCTCGTGCCTGTCATTACACCAATATAGATTGCGCTCATATACAACTTATCCTGCAAGATGCTGAAAAAATGTTAGTATATCGCACAAATTGAATAACTGATGTGTTTAGGTTTTGTGATGTCAAATTTCTTGCCAGCCGAAGAACAGCTTGCTCTCATTCAACGAGGCACGCACGAGATTATCTCTGAAGAAGATTTACTGAAAAAGCTGAAAGAGAATCGTCCACTCCGTGTAAAAGCAGGCTTTGACCCTACGGCTCCTGATTTACATTTGGGTCATACGGTTCTAATCAATAAATTAAAAACCTTTCAGGATCTGGGTCATGAAGTGACATTCCTGATTGGTGACTATACAGCCATGATCGGTGACCCGACAGGGAAAAGTGCGACACGTCCGCCGTTGTCACAAGAACAGGTAATTGCCAATGCAAAAACCTACCAGGAACAGGTATTCAAAATCCTGGACCCAAATAAAACCAAAGTGCGTTTTAACTCAGAATGGTTTAGCCAGAAAACAGCTGCTGATTTAATCCAGTTGGCAAGCCAGCAAACGGTATCGCGCATGCTGGAACGTGATGATTTCACCAAGCGTTATAACAACCATCAGCCGATTGCGATTCATGAGTTTTTGTACCCACTGGTACAAGGTTATGACTCGATTGCGCTGGAAGCAGACGTTGAGTTGGGCGGAACAGACCAGACGTTTAACCTGTTGATGGGCCGTACCTTGCAAGGTCGTTATGGTCAGGAATCACAAGTGTGTATCACCGTACCTATTCTTGAAGGTTTAGATGGTGTCAATAAGATGTCTAAATCTTTAGGTAACTATATTGGTGTGTTCGACACGCCAGGCGCGATGTACCAAAAAATCCTGTCGATGCCGGACAGCCTGATTGAGCGCTACTTTGATTTACTCAGCTTTAAATCACTGGATGAAATCAAGGTATTGCTGGATGAGATGGCTGCGGGTCGCAATCCACAAGAGATCAAGCGAATCTTGGCACTTGAGCTGGTTGAGCGTTTCCATGATGCCGAAGCGGCAGAAAATGCCCATAAAAGTGCAGGTAACCGTGTAACTGAAGGTGAAGTACCGGAAGATACCCCGGAAGTCACGATTTCACGGGGTGAATTCGGGGGCGAGTTATTTATTGCCACCATTCTGCGTGTGGCGGGGTTAAACCCGAATGCAGCTGCTGCAAAAGATGCGGTGAACCGTGGTGCAGTAAAAGTAGACTGGAAGGTGGTAGATATGAGCTTCTCTGTTAAAGAAAACGTCACTTTAATCATTCAGTCAGGCAAAAAAGCCATTGCACGAGTGACATTCACTGACTAAATCAAAAGAAAAATCATAAAAAGCAGGCCATGAGCCTGCTTTTTATCCATAAATAGATGATAAAAACAACGAAAACATCAGTTTTGTTGAAAAAAGAAACATGCAAAAGAAAATAATAAAAAACAGGGTTGCAACTGATCTGAAATGCTGTAGAATGCACATTCATCGGCGGTGATGCAGATAAAAACTTGTTGAGAAACAAGGATTTGGCTAAAATGGTTAGATTCTTGAATGATTGATAAGTTTGAATAAATATCTAAATTACCTGTTGACTTTTAAGAAATTGAGAGTAATATAGCCGACCTAGCTTGATGGTGACGAATCATCGAGAAGATCATTAAGAGAATAGAAGAACAACTTGTGTGGATTTTTACCGGTTGATCGATC
>NZ_JSUS01000016.1 GCF_000805455.1 Acinetobacter sp. A47 | reverse complement strand
TGGTGACAACGTAGAAATGTCAGTAGAATTGATCCACCCGATCGCAATGGACCCAGGTCTACGTTTTGCGATCCGTGAAGGTGGTCGTACTGTAGGTGCTGGTGTTGTTGCTAAAGTAACTGCATAATCGCCTAGAGTGATAAAAAAACACCCCTTTGGGGTGTTTTTTTATGCTTGTGGTTTGTGTATTTGTTTCTTGTATCGAAAATTTAATACTGAATTTGATTTTCTCTTGCGTCGAAAATTTTAATACTGAATTAAAATTTCCTCCTCATGTCCTAAACTGATAGCTTGCTGTCCTAAACTGCACTTATTTGATTTGTATAAAAACGTAATATAAAGCTCAAGAAACAAACATAAGTGCTCAGTGGAATGTTTCACTGAAAAGGAGTTGTCAGCATGAATGCTAAAGTAAATATTTCAAATCGTGCGGGTGCAAGCTTTCCAGTTCGACGAATGAATTTTGAATTTGATCAGGTACCGGAATACTGGATGAATGGTTCGGCTGGCTTGACTCATTTTATGACAGCTTTATCTGCGCTGTTTCCTGATGGCGAGAAATTATTTATTGATGCGGTACGTGCCGTTCGTTATTATCCGCCGATCAAGGACAATCAAGAACTCCAAAAAGAAATCAGTGCCTTTATTGGCCAGGAAGCCATGCATACTCAAGAGCATGTCAACTTTAATGCCTCTGCACAGAAATATGGCCATGATGTAAGAACTTTAGAACGCATTACAGGACGCTATATCGAGTTTGCACTGCGTAACTTTTCCAAAGTGGTCAAGCCGTTTGGCATGAGCAGGGAAATGGTCAATCTCACAGCGACGACGGCACTGGAGCACTTTACTGCCACTATCGCTTCGGAATTATTACGTAACCCGCATATTCAGGACTTAATGACCGATGACACGATGTCCTATATGTGGTTCTGGCATGCGGTGGAAGAAAACGAGCATAAAGCCGTTGCTTATGATGTGTATGAAGCGGTTTTCGGTAAGGGGATCAAGGCTTATAGCTTACGCACGACCGCGCTGGTATTTGCGATGGCCTTGATCTTTATTTTGCAGTCTTATTTTACTTTACGCCTGTTACAACAGGACAAGAAGCTGAACTTCAAAGAGCTGGCAATGATTTATAAATATGGTTATAGCCCATCAAAAGGGATTATTACCGGTATGGCAGGTGAGATGCTGGCTTATTTTAAACCGGGCTTTCATCCTAATGATCTGGATACGGTACAGTTGTTAAAAGACTGGAAGGCCAAACTTGGGTTTTAATATCTCAATCTGCACCTGAGTGTATTGCAAAGGACAATTTAAATTGTCCTTTTTGCTTTTTTAAGCTTTTGTTTTTGCTACCGGATGACATGTCCTAAGATGATGCTTTTCTGACCTTATCTGCACTTATTTATGGCACTAGAAAGGGCGTATAAAAGAACTATCAACAAAATTTATCAAAAGAATTTACGCACAGGAGAGAAGGGTATGAATGCTAAAGTAAATATTTCAAACCGCGCTGGCGCCAGTTTCCCTGTACGCCGAATGGATTTTGAATTTGGGCAAGTGCCACGTTACTGGGCAAATGGTGATGCTGCCTTGACGCATTTTATGACTGCGCTTTCAGCATTATTCCCGGAAGGTGAGCAGTTTTTTGTCAACAGTACCCGTGCGGTTCGTCACGATCCCAAGCTGGCCGATCCACGCCTACAAAAAGAAATCAGTGCCTTTATTGGTCAGGAAGCGATGCATTCCAAAGAGCATCTGGCTTTTAATGCCGCGGCTCAGGCTTATGGATACAATGTTCGTGAGATGGAACAGCAAACGGGCCGTTTGATCAATCGTACCATTGGTCTTACCTCTAAAATCTTGAAACCTCTGGGTTTTACCAAAGAGATGATCAGTTTGACCGGTACCTGTGCCTTAGAGCACTTTACCTCGACCATTGCAGAAGAGCTGTTGAGTAATCCTGATATTCAGGCCATGTTTATGGATGAGACCATGTATCATTTATGGATGTGGCATGCCGTTGAGGAAAATGAGCATAAAGCCGTGGCTTTTGATGTCTATCAGTCCATGTATGGACAGGGTGCCAAGGCTTATTTTATGCGCGCTCTGGCTCTGGTCATCGCGATGGGCCTGATCTTCATTACTCAATCTTATTTCACAGCAAAACTACTTCAGGTAGACGGTAAGCTGACCTGGCGTGATACCCGCTACATGCTGAAGTTTATGTATGGCTATAAGGGGTTCATGACCCGGCAGATTCCGACCTTGCTTTCTTTCCTAAGGCCGAAGTTTCATCCTAATGATGCCGATACGACTGAACTCTTAAATAAATGGCGGGCTGAATTGGGTTTTAATCTCAGTTAACTCCAACGGGCAGTAAAAACTGCCCATTTTTTTATTCAATTTTCAGCTGAAATTGACGATAATCTGCATCAGGATTTTATAGAGTAATAGCTTGTGATTCGATTGATGCAGGAGAGTGATCTGGAAAGTGTAGTCGCCATTGAGCGTCTGGTACAGACCCATCCATGGAGCAAGCAACAGTTTCAGGTATCTTTAGCTTCGTATCAATGTATGGTATATGAACAGGCTAGTCAGGTGGTGGGTTTCTGTATTTTGCAGCCTGTACTCGATGAAGCCAATTTATTACTGATGGCGATTCATCCTGAACAGCAGGGTAAGGGGCTGGGGTATATCTTGCTAGATAGTTCTATTCAGCAGTTAAACAACAATCCGATCCAGATTTTTTTAGAAGTGCGTGAAAGTAATGCTGCAGCAATCCGTCTCTATGAAAAAACCGGTTTTCATCAAATTGATGTGCGTAAAAACTATTATCCCAATCCGGATGGTAGCAGAGAGCATGCCGTGATTATGGTCAAGACATGCACAGATGATTTTGCTGCGTTATTTCAGTAAATTTATGTCATTTAAATTTGATTCAGACATTTTTTAAATATTAAAAGTATTTGTGGTACGGGGCCATTCAGGTTCCTCATTCCATTTTAGAATACCCTCCCTGTCTGGCACGCAGCTAAAGCGAAAATTGCTTTCGCTTGCCGAGTTACACCCAAATATATAAACAGCCGGTAAATGACCAGATTTAGATTATTTGATAATTAAATTATTCCACTCGGAAGGCAGTGTACTCATCAGTGAATGACCTAACTGCTGGATTTCATTGTCTGCAAGCGGACGATTCAGTCTGCGCCACTGTCCATCGAGTAATAATTCGAGGGGAGTATACTGGGACTTATAATTCATTTTTGAAGAGTGAGGTACCCAATACCCCAGATAGAGATAATCCAAGTTTAAGTTACGCACATATTCTATCTGTTTCAGGATTGCAAATACCCCAAGGGAACGGCGTTGCTCATCCGGATCGAAGAAGGTGTAAACCGCTGACAGCCCGTCGTCCATCAGGTCGCAAGTAGATACACCAATCAGTTTCTGTTCTTTCCAGAGTTCGATAAAGAAGCTTTCCGTACAGCTATGTACCAGAAATTTTTCAAACTGGTCCAGACTGGCAGGGTACATATCTCCATCGGCATGACGCTCATTGATATATCGTTCATACAGGTCATAATGTTGCTGAGTAGCTTGCGACGTTGGCAAAATACTCATTTGTAAATCCTGATTGCGTTTCCAGGCCTTTTTCTGGCTGCTGTTCATTTTAAATTCTTGTACCGGAACACGGCAGGATAAACATTGTCGGCATAAATGACATTCAGGGCGATAAACAAAATCACCGCTACGGCGGAAACCGACGCGAGACAGTTCGGATAATGTCACCACGTCAATACGGTGAATCGGGTCTAAAAATACCATCCGCGCAGATTTATTATCCAGATAACTGCAATCATGCGGCGGCGTAATATAATACTGTAAGTCATTTAAAAGGGACTTGGGTTGGTATGATTTCATTAATCTGTCCCTCCAAGGTGGTAATCCGTTAACCGTCTAATGTGCCAAAAACTGCTATTGTTTTACTTGAAAATACACGTTCTTGATAACTTTTCCAATTGATGGAGGGGGCAATAATTACATCTTGTAACGATTTTAGATAGGCTTGGCGAGAAAGTGTACTCGCACCGAGACTAAGCAGATGGTCATTGACCAGCTGGCAATCGATCCAGGGCAGCTGATTGTCCCGTCCAATCAGCATCAGGGTGTAAAAAGCCATCTTGGAAACATCGGTTTCCGTACTAAACATGGATTCACCAAAACAGCCTTTGCCGATACTGACGCCATACAAACCACCCACCAGTTTTTCTTCCTGCCAGACTTCAACACTATAGGCATAGCCGGCATTGAATAAGTCACAATAGCCTTGAATAATGTCTTCACTGATCCAGGTCTCATTGGCATAACTGCGTGGTAATGAGCAGGAACGAATCACCTCTTCAAAAGCACGGTTTACCGTGATCCGGTAATCGTGTTTTTTCATGTTCCGAATCAGTGACTTACTTGGCTTGTAGTGCTGCGGTTCAATAATACAGCGCGGTTCAGGACTCCACCAGCAAATCGGCTCATCTTCATTAAACCACGGAAACAGTCCATGGGTATAGGCTTCAAATAAGGTCGATGGACTAAGATCTGCACCAATACAGATAAAGCCATGACCTTCCGGGTCGGCCTGAACAGGATCTGGGAAAATGTAGGATGAAGGTGGGAGTACTTGCATAGCCAATCAGGTAAATAAGAATGATTCTAAACTAACTGAACTGAGCGCGAATGGCAATCATGGAGCCGTATCCTGTTCGGCAGAAATTTGGATACTGGTCCGGAATTAAAAAACCACCAGCTGGCTGGTGGTTTGTTTAGAGGCAGATTAGTTCAGGTTATCGAGATATTTCTCTGCATCAAGGGCGGCCATACAGCCTGAACCTGCTGAAGTAATGGCCTGGCGATAAATGCTATCTGCCACGTCACCTGCAGCAAATACACCTTCAACTGAAGTTGCTGTTGCATTGCCAGCGGTCCCGCTATGTACCTGAATATAGCCATCACGTAAATTGAGCTGGCCTTCAAACATGCCGGTATTTGGCTTGTGTCCGATGGCAACAAACAGGCCTTGAACCTGAACGTCCTGAGTGCTTGCATCCTGGGTTGACTTGATGCGTACAGCGGTAACACCAGTGTTGTCACCTAGAACCTCATCGACCTGATGGTTCCAGATAATGCTGATTTTGCCTTCCTTTTCTTTGGCAAAAAGGTGATCTTGCAGGATTTTTTCAGAACGTAAGCTATCACGACGGTGCACCAGGGTGACATGCGCTGCGATATTTGAAAGATAAAGTGCTTCTTCAACTGCGGTATTACCACCACCGACAACCATTACATTCTGGTTTTTATAGAAGAAACCATCACAGGTTGCACATGCACTTACGCCCTGACCCATAAACGCTGCTTCAGATTCAAGGCCTAAATATTGTGCGGTTGCACCGGTTGCAATAATGAGCGCGTCGCAGGTGTATTCTTCCATATCGCCTTTAAGCACAAATGGACGGGTCTTAAGATCAACTTCATTGATATGATCATAGACAATTTCGGTACCAAAACGTTCCGCATGGGCTTGCATGCGTTCCATCAGTACAGGACCGGTCAAGCCTTCTGGATCACCTGGCCAGTTATCAACTTCGGTTGTCGTTGTTAATTGACCACCGAGTTGCAGACCTGCAATGAGTGTCGGCTTGAGGTTGGCACGTGCTGCATAGACTGCTGCACTATAACCTGCAGGACCAGAACCCAGAATAATTAACCGTGAGTGGCGAGCGCTCATTAAAGAACATCCTTTTTATATTGAAACTGCTAAAATTATACGTGAATCGAGAGGGGAGTGGAGTAAATCGATCCGGATAATATTGATTAACTCAATCGAATTGAGCTATATCCGTGCAGAATGTTAACAACAACAGTAAATAATCGTGCATCTTTTTTGTAAGAACGAGTGCATAATATAAAACGTATTGCTTTAAGGCAGGTTAAACCTTAAAAGATACCAACAAATAACGAATCGGGTTACAGGACTGTATATGACTGCGGTGTCAAGTGTTTATGCACAACGCTTTTTAATGACATTATTTTTGATTTCCTTTGGCATTTATTTATTTCTTGCCACAGTAACTTATACACCGTTTGATCCAGGGTGGATGCATATTTCCAGTGATACCCAGCAGGTTTCAAATGCAAGTGGTGTGGCAGGTGCCTGGATCGCAGATTTACTCTTTGGATTTCTGGGCTGGGCCAGCCTGCTTATTCCACTGTTCCTGTTTGTAGAAGCAATTCAGGTCTGGTGGCCGAGGAGCTTTTTAAATCGCCCATTTCGTTATGCTGCCCAGTTTTTCCTGATTCTTTCGGTTTCAAGCCTGCTGTATTTACACTGGAATATGCCTGCAGATACCCTGGACAATGCCGCTGGCGGAATCATCGGTTATGAACTGGGAGGAAGCCTGTCCCAATTGTTGACGATTTATGGGGCGAGCCTGTTTTTACTGGCTTTCAGTATTTTGTTGCTGACACTGGCTTTTGGAATTCAATGGAACAAGACCTGGGCCACTTTGAAAAATACCCCGGCCTATTTGCAAGACCTGTTTTATAAAAATGTACCGCAAAACGAATCGGCCTATGATTTAACCGAGCAGTTGGCAGCAGCAGAAACACCGGCCGTGCAGAAGAAGGCAACTCAAGCATCTGAACCTGCTGATCCTGCGCCTGAAGTAGAAGAACCTAGAACCGGGCAGGTACAGGCCAAACTGGTCAAGATTGATGATTCCCATCATCAGTTGATGGCTGAAAAGTTATTTGCAGATGTTGTTGCCAAAGAGCAGCAAGGCCAGCAACCACAGCCAGCTGTGGTGCAGGATGAAGATTTTGAAGAAACCCTGCAACGTGCATATCAGCTTGAAACCGAAAGTCAGCGTTTAGTCAAAACAGGCGAGGTGTGGCGCGCATTACAACGTGATGATGCAAGTCATAAACAGGAAATTGATGCCTTATTACGTGCTGCTGATGACGCTGTCCAGACGACTCCGCTTTCACCTGCTGCGGCTGAAGCTGTCATGCAAAGAGCCAATCCGGACAATCTGGACTGGAATGATGACCAGATTTTTGATGAGTTACTGGCGGCCGTACCAAATGGTAAAACGGCTACAGATGTGCATACGCCTTTTACTCAGGACACGCATACACCAGCTGTACAGGAAAACGAGTTTGAAGCTGATATTGAAGCCCTGATCAGTGAATCGAATCAGGTCAACGTTGCCCAGACTCACACGCCGCCTGTGCACCATACTGGGCCAGAGGACAAGACTTACTCTGTTGCAGAAGAGATTGATGAATTTAATGATCTTCTGGTTGAGGAAGAGCGTGAACCTGCTGCTCCACGCGCCACCAGTTATGCCCAGTCATCCGCTTTTGTAAAAGCACCGATTGAAGTGAAGGCCGCACCGAAAGAAACCTTGTCAAAAGAAGCTTTCATCGAGGCCTGGCAAGAAACGGCTGGTAAAGCTGAACCTGAACCGGACTTTGATATTGAAGATGACTTTGATCTGGATGCACCACTGACCGATGCATTTGGTCGTCCAATGTCGCGCGCCATGCAGGTGGCACAAAAACGCCGTGATTTACCAACCTTACCTGGACTGGAATTGCTGGATGAAGTTGATCCGAATAAAAAAGTAAACTTCACTGCCGAGCAGTTATCGCGTCTTTCTGAGCTGCTAGAGATCAAGTTGCAAGAATTTAATGTCAAGGCGCAAGTGGTGGAAGCGCAGCCTGGCCCGGTGGTGACACGTTTTGAACTGGATCTGGCTCCGGGTGTAAAAGCCTCTAAAGTCACTAATATCTCGCGCGATCTGGCACGTTCAATGTCGATGGCTTCGGTACGTGTGGTTGAGGTTATTCCAGGTAAGCCGTATATCGGGATTGAAGTACCAAACAGTACCCGTGAAATGGTTCGCTTGATTGAGTTATTGAAAACGCCAGCTTTTGAAGACCCTGCGGGTTTGCTCTCTATGGCGATGGGTAAAGACATTTCAGGTAATCCAGTCATTACTGACCTTGGTAAAGCACCGCATATGCTGGTTGCAGGGACCACTGGTTCAGGTAAATCGGTCGCAGTGAACTCGATGATCTTATCGATGTTGCTGAAATATACGCCAGATCAGTTACGCTTGATTCTGATTGACCCAAAACAGCTTGAACTGGCCAACTATAACGATATTCCTCACCTGTTGACGCCAGTAGTAACTGACATGAAAGATGCAGTCAGTGCGTTGAACTGGTGTGTCAATGAAATGGAACGCCGTTATAAACTGATGTCTTTCCTGAAAATCCGTAAGCTCAGCGATTATAACCGCAAAGTCGAAGAGGCGATTGCCAATGGCGAAGACCTGATCGATCCGACATGGAAGCCGGGAGACTCTGCCACACAAGAACGTGCACCGCGTTTAACCCCGTTACCTTCGATTGTGATCGTTGCCGACGAGTTTGCCGACATGATTATGCAGGTCGGTAAAAAGGCGGAAGAAATGATTACCCGTCTGGCACAAAAATCCCGTGCGGCAGGTATTCATCTGTTACTTGCCACACAACGACCTTCTGTGGATGTCATTACCGGTCTGATCAAGGCCAACATCCCGACACGTGTGGCATTACGTGTCAACAGCAAGATCGATTCCCGTACCATTCTGGATGCTGGCGGTGCAGAAGACCTGCTTGGTCATGGTGATATGCTGTTCCTTGGACCGGGTAAAATCGAGCCTGAGCGTGTGCATGGAGCATTCATCAGTGATGATGAGGTGAACCGTATTTGTGATGCTTGGCGTGAGCGTGGTGAACCGGATTATGTCGATGAGATCCTCACGCCGTTTGATGAAGAACCTGCATCGCGTGGTTTTGAAGAGGGTGATGGTGATCCAAGCCGTGACGCGCTTTATGACCAATGTGTTTCTTTTGTTCTGGAAACGCGTAAAGCCTCTACGTCATCTTTACAGCGTAAATTCAGTCTCGGTTATAACCGTGCTGCACGGATTATTGACCAGATGGAAGAGAACGGTATTGTCAGTTCCATGGGGGCAAATGGCAAGCGTGATATTCTCGTTTAAGGAGAATCTTCCACTGAAAAGCCTCTATATTAGAGGCTTTTCTGCTTTATAGTTCTGTATTTTTATATGGTAAAAATCACGTTTTTTATTTAAGCTAAACTTTTCAAATCTCAACCTTGAGGTGAGTCGTGTTCGTTGCATTAAGTACACTCATTTTTATTCATTTCTGTGCACTGATTACACCCGGACCAGACTTTTTCCTGGTTTCGCAAACCGCGATTAGCCGCTCCCGCAAAGAAGCGCTTCTGGTGGTTCTGGGGATTTGTCTTGGGGCAATGTCGTGGTCATTGCTGGCATTGATGGGACTGAACATCATCTTTGAAAAAATGACATGGCTTAAACAGGGGTTACTGATCGCGGGTGGACTATATTTATGTTGGCTGGGTTTCCAGATGCTCCGTTCTGCCTTTTCTAAAAATAAACAAGACCTCAATCCAATTACTTTACCCCGGTCACCTTATCTGTTTTTTATGAAAGGATTGCTCACCAACCTTTCCAATCCTAAAGCCATTATCTACTTTGGCAGTGTCTTCTCCTTGTTTTTGGCCAATCCTCTATTTGACCAGCATCATTCTTTATTATTTATCATTGTATCGGTTGAAACGGTATTGTGGTTTGTACTGGTTGCATTTGTATTCTCACTGCCAACCTTCCGTACTGCTTACCAGAACTTTGCAAAATGGATTGATGGCGTTTCTGGCGGTTTGTTTACCTTGCTGGGGATTTACCTGATTGGAAGCCGCTAATCGTTCTAAAAAGCCAGTATCTTGAAGCGCACCCCGAAAGTTAGACACTTAAGCTAATTTGAAGGGTGCTTCTTTATAGCCCGATACAGGTTAAATTTGCATAAAAAATCCAATCAAAAGTAGTAACCAGAAGATGCTCCCGAATATGATGACCATGACTTGAGCGAGATTGAATTTTTCCTGAAGTATGATGCTGAAAGCATTGGTATGCGTTTTTGCATAATTTAGTGCGACAAATGCCCGGATCAGGAATATAAAGCTCAGTGAGGAGATGAGCCAGTAAGGATCTGGCAGGTTAGCTACAATAACTGCAAAAAATAGATAGCCGATATACATCCAGCCTGTAGAAAAACGCTGGGCATACCCTTGTTCCCCGGCATAACGCTGAATTCTGTTAAACAGTGAATATAAAAAGAATATGAAAAAAATGGCACGGAGCGCCGGCATGATATTGAGGTGATCTTTAATTGCAAAAAAACGCCATGCCTTAAACATCCACCAAATTTAGTATAGGCCGAAAGAAATGAGAGATAAAAAAATAAACTTTCTTAGACTAATGATTTTCAGGTCGGCTAAATGAGGGGCAGTGGTATTATTTTCAATTATATTGAGGGTAGGTTCTGTCATTTTTGGAAAAGTGGCTGGTTCAAAGATAAACGGGCTGAGGCTGGATGACCAAGCTCAAAGCACCAAAATATATTCGTATTTTTTATCAAAACCACATACTTGTTTCCCAAACAGGAAATGCATAAGTGATGTGGTTTTATACCGGAGATTGATCAGGCAAATTTCGCCAGCACTTCCAGAAAGCCTGCTTTTTGGCGAGGAAACTGTGCAATTACCTCATGAATGCGCTGTCCTTCCGGATTGGTGGCATTCAGATCGCGGCCATCTGCCAGAAACTTGATGATCAAACGCTCGTAGTCGTTTGGACGCATATGTTTAAATGCATGATAGAGCACATGAAAGTCAGCATTTACGCCAGTTGGAGGAAGCTGGTTAAGGTAGGCAAATACACGCTCATCCGACCATTCTTCATTGAAAGTTGCTGGCTGTGATAATGCCATGACAATCTCCTCAGTCTTATAAAATAATAAAGGCAAAATATGAGGCAGGATCAGAAAAGTATCGCTTTTCCCTGTCACACAACCCGAAGTCTGGCTTCACGTGAAAGAGGGAAAAGAAAAGTCATACTTTTCAAATTCTGCGACGTATTTTGCCCTTATTTATAAAAAATCGCTAATGAAAAAACTTCTATCGATCTTCAGGTAAATTGATATTCATTTCTAACATTTCGATATTGGCTTCTGAACGAACCTGCATTTGAATGTGCTGTTCATCCACTCCACGAACATAACGACTGACGACCTGCATGATTTCTTTTTTCATCTGGTCGATTTTGTCTTGACCCAGGCGACGGCCCAGGCCTTGTTCAGATGCAACAATAACTTTTAAACGATCTTTGGCAGTTTGTGCACTTGATGGTTTTTCATCACTGCTGAAAAGTTTACTCCAGAATCCTGCCATAATTACGCTCCAAATAGTCTAGCTAACCAACCTTTTGGCTGTACTGCAATGTGTCGATAAGGACGGTCTTCGCCAAGGAAGCGAGCCACCAAGTCATCATAAGCCTGACCAGCTTTTTGATCTGAATACAGAATCACTGGCTTACCTTCGTTTGATGCTTGAAGCACGCTTGGACACTCAGGAATCACACCTAAAGTCGGCACACGCAAAATGTCTTTAGAAATATCGTCGATGGTCAGCATTTCCTGTTTATCAGCACGTTCCGGATTGAAACGGGTGATACATAAATGCTTACGGATACGACCTTCGTTTTGTTCAACTTTCTTGGTTTTGCTGTCTAGCATACCAATAATACGATCTGAGTCACGTACAGATGAAATTTCAGGGTTGGTCACAATGATGGCTTCATCAGCGTGATACATTGCTAAAATTGCACCGCGTTCAATGCCGGCAGGTGAGTCACAGATAATATAATCAAACTCTTGAGAGAGTTCGTCGATCACACGTGCAACACCTTCATCACTCAACGCATCTTTATCGCGGGTTTGTGACGCTGGGAGAATATATAAGTTTTCAATATCTTTATCACGGATGAGTGCTTGTTGTAAGCGAGCTTCATTATTGATGACATTGACAAAGTCATAAACTACACGGCGTTCGCAGCCCATGATCAAATCAAGATTACGTAAACCCACATCGAAATCGATCACAACAGTCTTATGACCACGTAGGGCTAAACCTGTTGCAAAAGATGCACTTGTTGTAGTTTTACCTACACCACCTTTGCCTGACGTTACGACAACAATTTTGGCCACCGAATCCACTCCTATTTATGGTCATACGCCCCTAAAAGGGCTTTTTTGGTGTTTAATGAGATAAATTAAAACTGCAAGGCCTCAAATTCAAGTTCTTGCTTGTTATTTAAATAAATATGCACAGGCTTTTTGATCATATCTTTTGGAATATCATCCGCTACACAATAGGTTCCAGCAATCGAAATTAATTCTGCTTCCAGTGAATGGCAGAAAATACGAGCTGCAGCTTGCCCACCTGCACCTGCAATGACTCTACCACGAGCATTACCATAAATGTGAATGTTTCCAGACGCAATGACTTCCGATCCACTATTCATGCCTGCATTTAAAATGATATCGCCCTGATCTTGCACCAGACATTGGCCTGTACGCAAAATTTCATCATGATACGAGGTGATATAAGCATTCGATGTGTTTTTTTGTGGTGTTTGTATTGCAGAATGATCGGCTGCCTTGGCTGGTGCGTGCTCAACCACCTGTTCTTTTGTGGCTTTAATACGCTGCAAGGGCTGGTCTGCCGGCAGGACAGGGAACTGGATGGCACGTGCTTCATCGCCCAAAATGCCATCAATCACCGCCATCGGTTGTAATCCGATATCGATAAGAAGCTGAATTAAGGCAATCAATTCCTGTTCTACGGTACTGTCAATAATGACCAGGGTTCCAATATAAGAACCTTCACTCATTGTCGACGTCAGTTGCTGTCGGATTGCATTATGGTCATTTGTGTCGAAAGTCAGACGACTAAAATTCACCATTCTGCCCGTAATCCGTATATCAGCCATAATTTATCCTTCAGGGCTTTTTAAGCGCTCTATATGTGTTAAAGCAGTTGTAAATAAAAGCAAATGCTAGAACAAATTACACGAATTCTCTAGCTTGATTGGTAATTTTTCTTGTAATCATTCTGCTTTTTTATCCAATTGATCATATTCTTGCAAAGTTTGCTGCCATTGCTTGACCTTGACCTGTTTGCGTATGGCTTCAAGGCTCTCAAATACGACAGACTCCACCAGTTCTTCCAGGTATTGATTGTCAATATTTAACCGGCTGACCTGATCGGCAATATATTGATAGTTCTCATTGGGTCTTTGAACCGAACCGGCCGTAAAGGGTTCAATCAAACCGGCACTGATATTTTCCCCGAGACGCTGTCCAATACTTTGAATCTGCTGTTCAATCCTTCCCCCAACAATGGGAATCAGACGCAGCAGTTGCGTGAGTTCAGGTGTATCTTCAATTGCCTGATTGACAATGGTACCGACTTTTTGGGTAATCAAAGGCTGTTGCTGTTGCAGCGCGGTTGCCAGAGATTCCTGCAACATGGACGCAAGCGTAACGGTAAACAGCTGACGGTGGTGATCGACCAGATCATGTATAATTTTTTTATGATGTGAACTGGTTTGCAACTCATGACGAATACCATCAATGACGGTAATCACTACACGATCTGATAATTCTTCCATGACCACGCGGTAGTAAAAGACCGCTTTAATACGAATTCCGTCCGGTACCACTTTATAGCCCAGCTCATATAAGCGATAAGCAATGATGCCGGCACGGAACAGGCGCAAGAAGCGGAAATATGGAATGATTGCCAGAATTTCATACCAGTGAACAAAAGGAAAGAACCACCAGCGTGCATGATGTTTTTGCACAATTGACAAAAACCAGCGAATGACCAGCTCTACAATTAAAAAGATAATGAACCAGGCTTCAGTGGTGATCACCCAAGGATGCAGGTACGTCCGGTAATATTCCAGCACAGACGGGAGTTGGATGGTATTGAAAAACCAGCTCCCGATATTGCTCATCAGGAAAAAGTTCATGCCTAGGCAGAACAGGTTAAAAACAATAATAAAGACCATAAAAATGTCATAGACCAGAAACAGCTTAAAGAATTTGCTGTTCGGGTTGACATCGTTATATTTAGAGTTTTTTCCTGAGTCCTGCTGGGTCATGTCTTACTATGATTCCTTTTGAAGTGAGGGTTGGTATCTGGATTTCATCTGGCTGATCAGCTGGTCTTTTTCAGTCCAGATCTGGTCTACCCATTTCTGGAAACGTTCCCGATAAACCGGATCGTCTTCATAGTTACCACCTGGTACCCAGTCCGGAATATCTATTTTACGTAAATCTACCGCGATACGAGACACATCACCCAGCCAGAAATCACCATAACCCGGCGCCCCGTCCGGATAGACAATGGTCATATCTACAAGGGCATCAATCTGGTCACCCAGGATATTCAGCGCCAAGGCCAGACCGCCTGCTTTAGGTTTAAGCAGGTTCTGATAAGGGGATTGCTGTGCGGCATGCTTTTCTGCTGTAAAGCGAGTACCTTCCAAATAATTGAGCAGGGTAAAGGGCTGGCTCAGGAGCTGTTCACAGGCTTTACGTGCTTCCAGCATATCGCGTGACTTGAGTTCCGGATTTTTCGCGATCTGCTCTTTGGTGTGGCGTTTCATCATCGGGAAACCGAGGATTTTAAATGCCTGCCCGACAAATGGAATAAAAATGAGTTCCCATTTGGTAAAGAAACGGGTCAGTGGCATACGGGTTAGGCCAAAATATTGATTGACTGTGGTATCGACCCAGCTTTGATGATTACAGATCATCATATATCGGCCCTGCAAATTCAGATCAAGACTCTCATCGATTGTGATGTCCCAGTGCAGGTCTGGCAGCACGTGATCAATTAACCAGTTGTTGACGCCTAGCCAGCTATTGGTGATCTGTATATTGGTTTCATCGACTTTTGCTGATTTTTTAAATAATTTTGTCAGGCCCAGTGCCAGTACTGGAGGCCCATGCAAAAAGGTACTTCCTGTAATGACGGAACTAACTGTTAATCCTTTACTGACTTTTTGCAATAAGGACGCTTTTTTATTGGCATTAGACATAAATCGAGCCTTGAGTGCAGCTGTTTGAAAAAGAGATGTCCCAACTATAAACAACAGATGTTGAAATACAACTGTCTATTTTCAGATCTTGACAATTTTTATATATTTACACAGCTTAACTGCACTTTTTTCCGATAAATTCCGTTTTGGGGGATTGGGGTGGTGAAAGGTTAATTGTGTGATGTTATTCACATAAAGAAATAATAGTGTGAAAAGCATAACCATGAAGAAATTGTGGTGCTGTATTCAAGCAAAATGCATCAAAATATTACAAAAATACAAATAAAGTGTTTATTATTAACAAAATATCAATGGTCTAGGCCTGTTTTCTCATTCATTATTTGTCCAGACAACAAAATACATAGACAGGAGCTACGCAATGCGTGCATTAGTAATTTCAACACTCGTAGGGGCTGGATTGGTACTTTCTGGTTGCCAAACGACTGGTAATAACATCGGTGGCGTAGAATATGACAAATCTGCTCTAGGTGCATTAATTGGTGCAGCAGCAGGTTATGGCGTATCTAAAGGTAACGCAAATACAAGTAAACAAAACAACCGTGCTGCGGCAATCGGTGCTGTGCTTGGTGCTGCTGGTGGTTTATATCTCGACAATAAAGAGAAAAAATTACGTGAGCAAATGGCTGGTACTGGTGTAGAAGTTGGCCGTAATCCAGATGGTTCTGTACAGTTAATCATGCCGGGTAGCATTACTTTTGATACCAACAAGTCAAACATCAAGCCTAACTTCTACGGTACTTTAAACAAAGTAGCGCAAACACTGGCTGAAGATAACCGAAGTGCGATCCTTGTAACTGGTTATACAGACAATACAGGTAATGATTCAATCAATATCCCGTTATCTCAAGCACGTGCACAATCAGTGAAGAATTACCTGGCTGGTCAAGGCGTAGCGTCTAGCCGTATTGATGCACAAGGTTATGGTTCTTCTAACCCGATCGCATCTAACGCGACTGCTGCTGGTAAAGAGCAAAACCGTCGTGTAGAAATCAGCATTTATGCAAAACAGTAATTTATACTGATTTCTCAAAAAACCACCTTCGGGTGGTTTTTTTATTGTCGCTTTGGTCAGGCGACAAGCCGTGGCGCATCAGGTCGATTAAGGCATCATAATTTATACATATCCCGAGATTTACTATTGGGTTTCTAAAACAGAGATGTCTATAATTGTGCTCGAAAAATCAGGCTCGGAAACGAGAGAGGAATAACCAATGTCATCTGCCAGTCAACTTAATGACAAGCAACTTGAAGCCATGAAGTATGTTCAGGGGCCTTTGTTGGTACTTGCAGGTGCAGGTTCGGGTAAAACTTCGGTGATTACCCAGAAAATTGCCTTTCTGGTACAGCAGTGCGGGATTCCGGCATATCGTATTACCGCGATGACCTTTACCAATAAAGCCGCGCGCGAAATGAAAGAACGTGTAGGCAAGCTTCTGTCCCGTGAAGAAGCCAAAGGCCTCTCGGTTTCAACCTTCCATACCTTTGGCCTGAACTTGCTCCGGGTAGAGCTGAAACATCTACCGCTTAAACCGAACTTCTCGATTCTTGATGCAGATGACTGTAAACGGATCCTGATGGATTTGATGCAGCGTGACAATATGTCCGGGGCTGAAAGCAAAGAGCTGATTGCCAAGGCCATGAAGAAAATCTCGGACTGGAAGAACGATCTGGTGGTCCCGGAGCAGGCCCATTCAACTTGTGAAACTGCTGAAGATGTTCAACTGGCGCATTTGTACCAGCTATATGAGCGCAACTTGCGGGCTTATAACGCGGTTGATTTTGATGACCTGATTGTTATGCCGACACGTTTGCTTCAGGAAAATGCAGAAGTTCGTGATAAATGGCAGAACCGTGTCCGTTATTTGCTGGTCGATGAATATCAGGATACCAACACGGCGCAATATACCTTGGTGAAACTGTTGGTGGGTGTGCTGGGGCAGTTTACTGCGGTAGGGGATGATGACCAGTCGATTTATGCTTGGCGGGGCGCCAAACCGGAAAACATGGCCTTGTTGAAAGATGACTTTCATAATCTTAAAGTCATTAAACTTGAGCAGAACTATCGTTCCACCAGTCGTATTCTAAAAGCAGCCAATGCCGTAATTGAAAATAATCCGCATATTTTTGACAAGAAACTGTGGAGTGATAAAGGGCATGGCGAAACCATTCGTGTGATCACCTGTTTAAATGATGATGATGAAGCAGAGCGCGTTGTAAAAGACCTGATCACCCACAAGCTGATGAATGGTAAAAACTGGAAAGACTATGCGGTGTTATATCGCGGTAACTTTCAGGCACGTGTGATTGAAACCCAACTGCGTCAGATGCAGATTCCCTATAAATTATCAGGTGGCCAGTCTTTCTTCGCGCGCGCCGAAATTAAGGATGTGATGAGCTACTTACGTCTCATCATTAACCCGGAAGATGACAGTGCATTCTTGCGTATCATCAATACGCCAAAACGTGCCATCGGGCCTGTCACTCTCGAGAAGCTGGGTTTGTTTGCCCAGGAAAATACCTTGTCGTTGCTGACAGCTTCGTCTGACCAGCGTTTAAGCATGGTATTACCAAAGAAAGCGGCAACACAATTACATGAGTTTGCCGACTTTATCGCGACCTTTACCCGTGAATTGCTTGATGATGATGAGCCGATGCCAAAGGTTCGCCAAATGATCAATGAAGCCGGTTATATCGATTATATCCGTGAACAGGCATCTACACCTGCTCAGGAAAAAACCAAGCTCGACAGCATCGAAAGTCTGTATAGCAGTATTCAGAACCTTCTGAACCGTACCGATGACGTGGATGAAAAAAATATTGAAAGCGTGATCCGTAAACTGGTGCTGCTGGACATGCTTGAGCAGCAGCAGGAAGAAGAGGATACCGATAAAGTCAACCTGTTGACCCTGCATGCTGCAAAGGGGCTGGAGTTCCCTTATGTGTACATGATTGGTCTGGAAGAAGAGCTGTTGCCACATAAAAACTCGATTGCATCGGAAACCATCGAGGAAGAGCGCCGTTTGATGTATGTCGGCATTACCCGCGCGCGTCAGGGCTTGACTTTGACACTGGCGGAACAGCGCAAGAATGGCGGCCAAATGCGTCAGATGACCCCAAGCCGCTTTCTGGACGAAATGCCGCAAGATGATCTGGAATGGCATGGCCGCAAGAAGAAACTGGCGCCAAATGTTGACCCGAAAGAGCAGGCACAGCAATACCTTGCTAACCTGAAAGCATTGTTAAAACGTTAAGAATTTGTAAGTAGGAAGTTGTAATGAAAGTCCAGGTTAAAGTATTAGATACGCGTTTAGGTCAAGAGTGGGCTTTGCCTTCTTATGCAACCACCGGTTCGGCAGGTTTAGACCTGCGTGCATGTCTAGACAGTGCAATCGAGATTGCACCCGGTGAAACAGTGTTGGTAAAAACCGGATTGGCGATCTACATTGAAGATCCAAATTTTGCTGGCCTGATCTTGCCGCGTTCAGGTCTGGGCCATAAACACGGGATTGTGCTGGGGAATCTGGTCGGTCTGATTGACTCGGACTATCAAGGTGAATTGATGGTGTCGGTCTGGAATCGTGGACAAAATACCTTCCGTTTAGAGCCGGGCGAGCGTCTGGCGCAATATGTTCTGGTGCCGGTAGTACAGGCCGAGTTTGAACAGGTAAACGAGTTTGTCGCAACCGAGCGTGGTGCTGGTGGTTTTGGACATACCGGTCAGCAATAGATTTAGAACGTTACCGATTGAAAATGCAATGCTTTGCTAAAAGCGTTGCATTTCTTATATTGATTGTTGATTAAAATTATATTACAAAGCAAATGATTAATTATTTTAATTTTTCTGAACAAGGGTTAATTAATTACTTAATAATTTTGCCATTTTTTGCATAATCGAATGATTATAAAAATAGGGGCTTGCTGTGAATATACAACAAACTTTTCCTTTGAATATTTTTCGCGCCTATGATATTCGCGGAAAACTTTCAAATCTCACGCCAGACATTATATGTTCAATTGCCCATGCCCTTGCTTTACAGTATAAAAATGCTGGACAAAATCAGGTTGTTATTGGTTATGATGCACGATTAACCAGTCCTTATTATGCTGAGATTATTCAACAGGTTTTTCAACAGCAAGGTTTTCAGGTTACCCAGATCGGCTGTTGCTCAACGCCGATGATGTATTATATTGCCCGTGATTTTGGCGGTAATGGCATTATGGTCACAGCAAGCCATAATCCAAAGTCAGATAACGGGATCAAATGGATTGTAAAAGGGGAACCTCCCAGCCCTGAAGCCATTCAGGCGGTTGGTCAGCTAGCCCAGATTGCACTCCCGACCTTCAAGAACAGTTTTTTCTCCGAGCTTGGCTCTCATCAGATCGTTTCTCAGTATTGTTTACAGTATCAGCAGGCAGTGCTGGATGATATTCAGCTGCAACGACCATTAAAAGTTGCCCTGGATGGCCTGCATGGCTCGGCAGGCCGTTGTGCAAAACAGGTGCTGGAAAAGCTAGGCTGTGAGGTCATCGCTTTACGTTGCGAAGCCAATGGAGATTTCCCGGATCATGCTCCTGACCCATCTCATGCGGCGCATTTAAGGCAGTTACAGCTTGCTATTGTGACGGGCCAGGCCGACCTTGGGATTGCTCTGGATGGTGATGGCGACCGTGTGGTATTGCTGGATGAACAGGCAAATATTATCAGCCCTGACCGGTTACTGTCCCTATTTGCACAAATGTGTTTACAGCAGCATCCGCAAAAAGAGATTGTATTTGATGTGAAATGCTCGCGCATGGTGGCAGATACGGTTCAGCAGCTTGCCGGGCAGGCCAAAATGATCCGGACGGGCAGCAGTTTCCTGCGGGCCTATTTATCCCGTTCACAAGGGCAGGCGGTGTTCGGTGGCGAGTATGCAGGTCATTATGTCTTTAACGACGGACGCGGGTATGGCTATGATGACGGCCTGTATGCGGCTTTGCGGGTGATGGAATACCTCACACGATCAACAGCAAAAAGCTTGTCTGAATTATTGAGTATTTATCCTGAACGTTATTGTACAGAAGACACCTATATCGGCACGCATGATGCCAATCCGCAACAGGTTTTAGGCGCTATTGAAATCCTGAGTCAGCGTTTAGGCGCCCGTCTAAGTAAAATAGATGGGGTAAGACTTGATTTTGATGATGGTTTTGGCATTATTCGAGCATCGAATACCGGCGAATATTTTACCGTTCGTTTTGATGCAGATAACCCTGAACGTTTAATCGATATTCGCCAGAAATTTGTTTCCATGCTACAGGATCAGTATCCACTAATTGCACAAGAACTTGCACAGGCTTAATAAGGAGAAAGGCATGCCACATGAGCATATCGGCATTGATAAAGCAAAAATTTTGATTGAAGCTTTGCCGTATATCCAGCGATTTTCAGGAAAAACGTTGGTCGTCAAATATGGTGGTAATGCGATGACTGATCCTGAGCTGGAAAGTTCATTTGCCCGTGACATCGTACTGTTAAAAACCGTGGGGTTAAATCCTGTAGTTGTACATGGCGGGGGCCCGCAGGTTGACTCATTATTAAAACGTCTGGGACAGGAATCTGACCGCATTGATGGCATGCGTGTGACTGATCAGGCCACGATGGAAGTGGTCGAGATGGTGTTGGGCGGTAGCGTCAATAAATCGATTGTGAACCTGATTAACAAGCATGGCGGTCGTGCCATCGGTTTAACCGGTAAAGATGGCAATTTGCTGCGTGCGCGTAAGTTGTTGATGGAAAAACACGAAGCAGATGGTTCGGTTTCGCAAATTGATCTGGGGATGGTGGGTGAAGTCACCGGTGTGAAAACTGATGTGCTGGAAATGTTTACCCAAAGTGATTTTATTCCAGTGATTGCACCGCTTGGAGTAGATGAAGAAGGCAATACCTATAATATCAATGCCGATCTGGTCGCAGGCAAGGTTGCAGAAGCACTCGGTGCAGAAAAACTGATCCTGTTAACCAATATCTCAGGTGTGCTGGATGAAAACAAACAGCTATTAACCGGCCTGACCACGCAAGAAGTCGATCGTCTGATTGAAACCGGTGTGATTTATGGTGGCATGATTCCGAAAGTTGGCTGTGCACTGGATGCGGTAAAAGGTGGTGTGGTAAGTGCACACATTGTGGATGGCCGTGTACCGCATGCAAGTCTGCTGGAAATCTTTACCGATCATGGCGTCGGGACGCTCATTACCAATCGTGTGAAGCATTAATTTTACCGATTCAGAAACAGGCCCTAAACGGGCCTGTTTTTTTCGTCATCTGTTGTTCATGTTTTGGTCATCTGGATGTCATTTAAGCGCTTTAAGGTAAATTTAGCCATAAGGAGCTTTCATTATGCTAGAAAAATTAAATCAATATCGCCAGACATTGACTTTACCTTTACGCCATAAGCCAGCGCAAAGCCAGTTCCGCTTTGAATGGGTCGATAATTTAAAAGAATTACAAGATGTACAGCGTTTTAGAGCAACACAATTTAGTCACCAGTTTGGTTTACATTTTGAAGACGGTCTGGATCAGGACCTGTATGATTTTGGCTGTGAACATGCCGTTTTACGTGAAAAATGGACTGGTGAAATTGTGGCCTATACCCGGTTAAAATTATTTCAGGGCCATGAAATCGGGCAGAGCTATAGTGCTCAGGAATTTGAACTTGTTCCGCATCTGTCACATTTACCTAATGTTGTGGAAATTGGCCGGACCTGTGTTCATCCACAGTTTCGCTCTGGTAAGGCGCTTTCCATGCTATGGCTGAATCTGGTGCCTAAAGTGTTATGGTCAATGCGTGCCAAATATCTGATGGGCTGTGTCAGTATTCATCTGGAAGACAATCTGGCACGTGCCTATTATACCCATCGCCAGATTCAACAACTGGGTGAACAGCAGAGTATTGATATACGTTCAAAACGTCTCTTTGAACCTGAGCGTCCGGATTATAGTTTTCCGCAAGATGAACGGATGCCAAAATTGTTCCAGACCTATTTGGGCATGCAGTCCAGGCTGTCAAAGCAGGCATTTTATGATGAAGACTTTAAATGTCTGGATTATTTCGTATTTTTAGAAGTCAATAAGATTGCCATGTCTTTTGTCATGAACAAAATGGTACAGCGTTAACAGGATGCCGTGCCGAGGTTCAGGTCATTTGATTGTAGACCTGATACCGGTCCTTTCAAGCCATTGTCTGTTGTATGCCGGAGGCATGGGCAGGGGCTTATCATTCCTAGTCGAATAGTGCGCACATATTCAGATTTACAAGCGATCTCAACCTCATGCACAATAGGCAGAGATGTTTGTAAGTTTTAAAGATATGTGCCAGCTATTAGGAATGAATTGTGCCACCCCGACAGATATTACCTTTTCATTTCGCGGGTTCTCCCAGCGAGCCGGGGTCACGTCTGATCATTGTGATGGTTTTGGTATCGCGTTCTTTGAGGACAAGGCTTGCCGCCTGTTTGTCGATAACCAGTCGGCGGTGGAGTCTCCAATTGCCGACCTGATCCGTAATTATCCGATCAAGTCCCGTAATGTCATCGCGCATATCCGCAAGGCGACCCAAGGTAAAATCAACCTTGAAAACTCACATCCTTTCTTGCGTGAGTTATGGGGGAGACACTGGATTTTTGCCCATAATGGCGATTTGCATGACTTCAAACCTGAGCTGAGCGGCCGTTTTGAGCCGGTCGGTAATACCGACAGCGAGCTGGCGTTTTGTTATCTGCTCGATCAGATGGTTGAAGCTTTTGGCTATACGGAACCGGGGCTAGAGGAAATCTTTGCATTATTGCAGCGTATTGCTCCACAAATTGCCGAACATGGCACCTTTAATTTTTGCCTGTCGAACGGCAAGGCGCTGTACAGTTATGCCACCACCAAACTGCACTGGCTGGTACGTGAATATCCATTCCAGCATGCGCATTTGATCGATCTGGATGTTGAAGTCGATTTTAGCCAGGTGACTACACCTGAGGATCGGGTCGCAGTCATCACCACAGAACCTTTAACGCATAATGAAGCATGGACTGCCTATCAGGCAGGAGAAATGATTTTATTCCAGCATGGTCAACCGGTTTTGCATGCATTAACTCGTGTGGAACGCCTGATTCGCGAGGCAGAAAATCCGGCATTAAAACGAGTAACCAAAGCGGATCAGTATTAATCGGTTAAAGATATAACTGAAAGATAGCTTCAGGCATGTTTTTCTTAAAAAAATAAATGATATTTTTTCAGTTATATCAATAAAATGAGTGAGATAGTTTTTCTCGCTGGTTAAAAAATACTTGAGCGTTTTGATTGGTAAAAATATTAAATTAAATATAAAACAATAGCTTAATTTATTTTAGATATAAAATTTTCAAACCTGACAAAAATGCTGCGTTTTTATTTAATTCTTTTGTCGATATTATATCTGTATTCAATAAATCAAATATAGTTTGGGGTTCGATATGGGGATGAAATGGTCTGTCGAATATAATACGGGAATAGAGGTCATCGATGATCAGCATCGTCGTATTCTAGATTATATTAATGAAATTGATGAATTAAAAGAAGACGATGACCGTGCAAAGTTAAAGGGGATTCTGGATAATATTATTGATTATACCCAGTCCCATTTTACTTTTGAAGAAAGTTTGCAGGAAGAGGCAAACTATAAATATCGTGTACCGCATAAACGGGTACATGATTTATTTATCAAGAAGATAGAAACTTATCGTCAACGTTTTGAATTGGGGCAGGAAATTGATGACGAGTTGCATGAAGCATTGTCAAAATGGTTGATCAACCATATTCGACATGATGATGCTGATTATGTTGGGGCTGTTAAGGAAAATATGATTGGCATTATTAAGGAAAATGAAAAGAAAAAAGGGAAAAACTGGTTTTCTCGTTTCTTCTCATAATAAGAAGATAATAAAAAAATAATAACAAAAGATCCCTTGTTATAAAAAGTAATAAGGTTGGTATGAGTGATATACAAGGGGTCTAATGAGCAAAATAATAACTGGTGCGCAGCAAATCATCTTCACTGGGTGATTTGCTTTTTTCTTTCGATATCTTTTGTTTTGATTTTCAAGCGTGAGAAAGGCAAAATAGATTGAATATTTCATTGCAAACACCATAAAGCGCAATGAGTTCAAAGTTTTTTCAAGGATTGCATTATGCAGGACACAACTCTGTCACGCTGGTTCGCCCCAGTGATGGCGTTTTGCCTATCTTTTGTCATGATTACCACATTGGCACCGACTGTAGGCATCCAGATAGACCGCCAGTTCGATTTCTGGCTGCTCTGGTTAGGTACCATGCTGTTATTGGCATTGCCGATTGGTTATCTTGAAATTGCCTTGGCAAAGCGCTCACAAACCACCGCATTACAAGCACTTTCTAGCCTGACTCGGGATGCCGATGCTTCACCAAGATGGCGTTTGGTCGGCTGGTTGGCAGTTGTGTTTGTCCCGTTTTTTGCCGGTAGTGTCTTAACCACCGCAACGCAGGTCGTAAAGCAGCAACTGGCACTGGATTTTTCCAGCCAGATTTTGTTTGCAGGACTTGCCGTTGTAGCATTGGCATTCTCTTTTATTCCGCGTCAGTTCCTGATTATTCTGACAACGATCGGGGTTGTGGCAGCGTTTATTCTGGCTAATGTCATGGGCACCAAGTTACAGGCATGGCACTGGACGGGAGTAGAGTTTAAAGAGTGGGGCAATGCGACAGTGCTTGCTTTGGTGGCCAGTGGTTTAGGTCTGGGCTTGTACTGGCAGAGCAGTCTGGCTGTGGTGAAAAAGCAGGATGCTGCAACCGCGTCGGTTTTACCGATCTGGATTGCCCAGCTGCTGGCTGTGATTGCATTTGGTTTCTTCTCTATTCAGACCCAGCTTCCAGCTTTGGCTTGGGGTTTTGCTGCACTGATGTCTGCGGCCTTACTCATCCAGTTTGCAAAAGAGCAACTGGCGCAGCGCCAGCTGGCGGTTGTGGTGCAATGGGCAATTTTACTTGCCGCCATTGCAGTATGGGCTGTGCCACAAGTTGAGCAAATTTTTAATACGGTATTGATGCTATGGGGCCTGATCATCTGTCTGATCTATGCAGTTTTTGCAGGCTGGATCATGAAGATCAGCCATCTGCGTAAAGCGATGGGCTTTAGCAATGAGCTGTTTTATAACCTCTGGCGGATTGCCGTGCGGATTGTGTTACCACTTTCAATTATAGTGGCCATCGTTGCCGTGATTGGGCAAGTGCTCTGATGGAACAGGGCAAACAAGTCTGGGTGGCTTATACGACACCCGAGCAACAATTTCATCTTGCTGTTGCATTTAGCGAGGGAATGACCGCCCGGCAGGCGATTGAAGCCAGTTGCTTAACCGGGATGGTCACTTTGCCTGAGGTTTTACATCTGGGCATTTTTGGCAGCAAGATTGAGGCCGATGCCGTGCTGCAAGCAGGTGACCGGGTCGAGATTTATCGCCCCCTGACCATCAATCCAAAAGATATCCGCCGTAAGCGGGCTGCAAAGAACCCGGTTGGACGTTTTATCAAGGGTAATCGTTTTAGACCATCAAGTTCATAAAGAAAACCCCTCACGATTGTCTCGATGAGGGGTTTCTTTTTGTGACAAAGCCGTTATAGTGGGGGCGCAGTCAAAATTGCTTCTTTTGATGCCGGTAAGCCAGGTTGTGTTTCTGGTATCGTATCCAAACCTTCTATACGTTCTACGTTACCATTCGCATCAAAATAAATTTTCAAATGTTGACCGTGTGCCGCAGGTATTTTTGCTTTTTTCGCATAAGTACCTGGGATATAGTTGTAGATATAGTCCCAACGTAACGGGTTTAATGGATCTGTAACTGTTGGGCTACCAAGCAAGAAACGGACTTGCTGAAAGCTCATGCCCACTTGTACTTGAGATGCTTGTGCTTTGGTTAATGGTGTTCCCTGTGGAATATCGACTTTATAAACACCAAAGACTGAACAACCGCTAAGTACTGAAGTGACGAACAACGCCAGCATGATTTTTTGCATTTTGCTACACTATCCTGATAAATGATGATGCATTTGGTTCAAGGATAGATCATACTGCATCTAAACTCTATTGCCTATTCCAACTTAAGATTTGTTGAGAGACCTTTTTTTATGCCGATTTCCAATCAAGACTTACGCAAAGCTGGACTTAAAGTTACCCTTCCTCGCATTAAGATTCTGGAATTATTAGAAAATTCAAAACAACATCATTTAAGTGCAGAAGATATTTATAAAACTTTGCTTGAGCAGGGCGAAGACGTGGGTCTCGCAACAGTTTACCGTGTATTAACACAATTTGAAGCTGCCGGTATCATTCAGCGCCATCATTTTGAAAACAACCATTCGGTTTTTGAAATCATGCAGGAAGATCATCATGATCACCTTGTTTGCTTAAACTGTAATAAAGTCGTTGAATTTACAAATGATATTATTGAGCAAGAACAGCATGCCGTTGCAGAAAAGCATCAGTTTGCTTTAACAGGGCATTCATTAAACCTTTACGGTTATTGTAACGAAGCAGAATGCCAAGAGGCTTATCGTAAAAAATAAGCGTGTTTGGGTTACATTTTTAAAGTTCACCAAAATTGAACAAATAAAAAGGGAAGGTTACAAAAACCTTCCCTTTTTTAATGGTTTAGATTGAATTATTGACCATCAAAGGTAATGTTGCGGCTGGCGCTCAATAACTGCTCTGCACCTTCTTCTGAAAGTTTGATGGTGAGACGCAGGTCGTTTGGCGAGTCTGCGTGTTTCAGTGCATCTTTATAGGTAATCTGGCCTGCTTTATACAGGTCAAACAACGCCTGATCGAAGGTTTGCATGCCCAGCTCACGTGAACGTTTCATCAGGTCCTTGATCTCATGGATTTCACCTTTACGGATATAGTCGGCCAGCAGCGGGGTATTGATCAGGATCTCAATCGCTGCACGGCGTGAATTGCCATCGGGTGTCGGAATTAACTGTTGTGCTACCAAGGCCTTCAAGTTCAGCGACAAGTCCATATACAGCTGGCTATGGCGATCAGCTTCAAAGAAATGAATGATACGGTCCAGCGCCTGGTTGGCGTTATTGGCATGCAGGGTAGCAAGTACCAAATGTCCGGTTTCGGCAAAGGCAATGGCATAGTCCATGGTTTCACGGGAACGGATTTCGCCGATCAGGATTACGTCTGGTGCCTGACGCAAGGTATTTTTCAAGGCCACTTCAAATGAATCGGTATCAATGCCCACTTCGCGTTGGGTCACAATACAGCCTGCATGCTGATGCACAAATTCAATCGGGTCTTCAATGGTAATGATATGGCCTTTTGAATTCTGGTTACGATAGCCAATCATGGAAGCCAGCGAGGTTGATTTACCTGTACCTGTTGCACCGACAAAAATGATGATGCCACGTTTGGTCATGGCCAGCTCTTTGAGCACTTCAGGCAGTTTCAGCTCATCCATGGTCGGGATGTGGGTTTCGATCTTACGCAAAACCATGCCCGGCATATCACGTTGTTGGAAGGCACTGACACGGAAACGGGCAGTTTTTTCGCGGTTCATGATGGCAAAGTTACACTCACGTGTTTCTGCAAATTCTTTACGCTGTTTCTCGGTCATGATGGATTGTACCAGTTGACCGACGATTTCCCCTGAAAGCTTGGTTTTTGAAACAGGCACGATCTGCCCGTTAATTTTCATTGAAGGCTCGACATCTGCAGTAACAAACAGATCCGAGGCATTCTGCTGAATCATCAAATTGAGTAAATCATTAAAATCCATGTTATTTCTCTAATCTATTTATTTTTATAGGAATGACTCAGGCTGTTTGGCGACGGTACGTGCGGTTTGCGGACTGATCAAACCTTTAGATACCAGTGTTTTCAGGCTTTGATCCAGGGTGGTCATACCGTAGTTGGCACCGGTCTGGATGGCAGAGTACATCTGTGCGACCTTGTTTTCACGCACCAGGTTACGGATTGCCGGAATCCCGATCATGATTTCATGGGCGGCAACACGGCCACCGCCGTTCTTTTTCAATAAGGTCTGTGAAATTACGGCCTGTAGAGATTCAGACAACATGGCACGTACCATGTCTTTTTCTTCAGCAGGGAAAACGTCGATGACACGGTCAATGGTTTTTGCAGCAGAGGTGGTATGCAGGGTACCAAACACCAGATGGCCGGTTTCTGCAGCCGTCAATGCCAGACGGATGGTTTCCAGGTCACGCATCTCACCGACCAGAATAATATCCGGGTCTTCACGCAGGGCAGAACGGAGGGCTTCATTAAAGCCATGTGTATCGCGATGGACTTCACGCTGGTTGATCAGGCATTTCTTGGACTGGTGTACAAATTCGATCGGGTCTTCGACCGTAAGGATATGGTCATAACGGTTTTCGTTAATATAGTCGATCATTGCGGCGAGGGTGGTCGATTTACCTGAACCGGTCGGGCCGGTGACCAGCACAATCCCACGTGGATAATCACAAATTTCCTTGAAAATGGTGCCGAGGCCTAAATCTTCCATGGTCAGCACTTTAGAGGGAATGGTACGGAATACAGCGCCTGCACCGCGGTTCTGATTAAATGCATTGACACGGAACCGGGCAATATTGGGTACTTCAAATGAAAAGTCGGTTTCCAGATCTTCTTCAAAATCACGACGTTGTTTATCATTCATGATGTCATACACCAAACGGTGTACATCTTTATGTTCAAGTGCTGGCAAGTTGATACGACGGACTTCCCCATCTACACGAATCATAGGAGGCATACCCGCTGACAGGTGTAAATCTGATGCACCGTTCTTGACCGAAAAGGCGAGTAATTCTGTAATATCCATAATTTCCCCGAAACAAACTCAAAAAGTCTCATTATTTTGTAGAATAATATAAGGCTTTCATTCCGGCTTACCAACACCTTAGAGAATGGGAAAGCAAAAAAACATTTCGTAAATGAGAACTGTGTCAATGAATCAATCGCAACAATCCCGCCAAACTGTTTTAAATCAAATAGAACACGCCTGCCAGCGCGTTCAGCGTGATCCTGCGACTGTACAATTGCTGGCCGTTTCCAAGACTCATCCTGCTGAACGTCTTCGGGACATGCATGAGGCTGGACAGCGATGTTTTGGTGAAAACTATTTACAGGAAGCCTTGGAAAAAATAGAAGCGTTACAGGATTTAGAGATTGAATGGCATTTTATTGGTCATGTACAGCGTAATAAAACCAAGCATCTGGCTGAAAAATTTGACTGGGTGCATGGAGTTGACCGTTTGATTATTGCCGAGCGCTTATCTGGTCAGCGTCTGGCGTCACAAGTACCGCTGAATATCTGTTTGCAAGTGAATATTGACGGGCAGGATTCAAAAGATGGTTGTCAGCCCGAACAAGTGGCTGAACTGGTGCAGCAGATCAGCCAGCTTCCCCATATCCGTTTACGTGGCTTGATGGTGATTCCTGCGCCTGACAATCATGCGGCATTTACAACTGCCCAAGCACTATTTGATCAGGTGAAATCCTTGCATACACAACCTCAAGACTGGGATACCTTGAGTATGGGGATGTCGGCTGACTTAGAGGCTGCGATTGCAGCAGGTTCGACCATGGTCAGGATCGGGACAGCATTGTTTGGCGCAAGGGATTATACGACATAATCAAATTCATGGCTTTTTGACCAGCAGGTATAAAAACAGTTCGTCATTATATAAAATATAGCGGCTGTCTATTTAAACCGGATATTTTAAAATAATTTGCTTATGTAGCTCAGTAAATAATGGCTGGGCTGCATAACGCTAGTTTTACAACGATAAAAACCGAATTCAGGATCATGTTTAAAATGAAAAATTTCTATTTTTTAATTTCTTTGTTGTTATGCTTATTTTTAGCTGCCTGTAGTAATAAAGAAGATGATGTTGCTGCAGAATCTGCCGACAGTAATGCTCAGGTGAGTGTAGACGAAAAACTGGGTACCAAATGGGGCGATGAGATCAGTTCACAGGTGACCGAGGTCAATCTCAGCCGTTTGTCTGAACAGCCGATTGCAGAAACACAGGTCCGTTATGCCAACAAGCAGTATCAAGGCAAAATGGTCAACAGTATTTCATTGGCAGCAGGCAAAATCAGTTTTTCAGTGATTGATGATGCAAAACAGCCTCTGGCTTTATTCCGTGATGGCCAGAACTACTATCTTTCAGGTCAGGCGGGACAAAGCTATCAATTAAAATATGAAAATCATAGCGATCATACCTATGAAGTGGTCGCTAGTGTGGACGGTATTGATGTTCTCAATGGACGCGCTGCTTCACGTAGTAATGCCGGTTATATTTTATCCCCTCATCGTGAGCTTAGCATTGAAGGCTTCCGTAAGAGTGATAAGGCTGTTGCTTCTTTTACCTTTAGTCAGCCAGAAGATGCCTATGCGGCCAATTCTGATCATGGTTCAATCCAGAATACCGGGGTGATCGGGACCGTGATTTATCAGGTTGAATCAGCAAAATCAACAGAGGCAGCCCAAGAGCAAAAGCCATCTAAATATGCCCCGCCACCGAAGGCCTTTCCGGCAGACCGGAATTAAAGCCGGAGAGCTGGGGTATTAATATTCAAGACATCGGACTAGGCAGGGTTTCTATAATACCAAAGCGCTGTCCTGAGCTGCTTTGAATGTTAGAACCCGGATGAACATTCCATTTATAAACAGAAGGAGCGCGCTTGCAGTGCTCCCTGACTTCATAACACAACGACACAACACTTGGGAATATAAATGAAGATGATGAAATATATACTGGCCGTTTTGATGGTCATGCCGTGTGCTCCGGTTTTAGCAAATCCGGTACCTGAAATGGAAAAGGCTGTTATTTCTGAACATAAAAGTTATCAGGATTTTAAAGAAACCTTCCTGTTTCTGATTGCAAAACTGACAGAAGAACATGAAGAGGGTTCTGATGAGGAAAATGTATCGAACGCGCACTGGACATGTGTTAATCAGCAAGAAATTGTGAAGATGTTTAATAATAATAAAAAATATAAGAAACAGTTTGATCAGGAGTTTGCAAAGGAATATCCAGGTTTTGATGCGACGCTAGACGGCTTTCAAAAGTCCGTGCTTGAAATGAAGACGTATTGTGACCAGATGCAAGCGGAGTATGACAAGATCTAGACCATAAAAAAGGTGAGTTGCCTAACTCACCACTTCAATCCGGCTGGAGCCTGAGCCGACAGGTTGAACCTGAATCTGTACAGGAATCCGTTCGTGCATTTCCTGAATATGCGAGATTAAAATCACCTTACGGCCCTGGCTTTGTAGCTGATCCAGCGCATTCATGACCATGTGCAAGGATGAAGCATCTAGCGTACCAAAGCCTTCATCAATAAACAGCGATTCGATTTTCATGGAGCCGGAGGCCATATTGGCAATCGCCAGCGAAATCGCTAAGGCCGTGAGGAAAGATTCTCCACCGGACAGCGAGGCTACCGAACGGGTTTCACCATCCATATCATGGTCGATAATCGCCAGACTGAGTGAGTTATCCAGACGCTTTAGGGTGTAACGCTGCGATAGCATTGCCAGTTGCTGATTGGCATATTCCAGCAAAATATCCAGATTATATTGCTGGGCCAAGTCTCGGAAATCCTTACCTTTAGAATCACCAATCAGGCTGGAAATCTTATTCCAGCGATGTTCCTGTTGCTGAATATGTTGAATTTGCTCTGCAAACTGCTTTTGCTTGGCAAGGTTTTGCTGATGCAGTTCCAGCTGGACTTTATATTGATCGCGTTGTTCAAGCTGTTGTTGCAGTTTATCCTGATTTAAATGAATCAGCTCAGACAGCTGTTCCTGCTGGATATCAGGCTGGTGTTGTTGATGCTGGTTTAATTGCTGTTGTGCAGTTTTGAGCGCATAGGCAGCTTCGCTGAGGACACGTTCTGCATTTTGCAGCGTTAAGCGAATCTGCTGTTCCTGTGTAGATGAAATGGCCAGCAACTGACTCAGCTGCAGCTCCTCAAACTGGGTGTGCTGCGTCAGCCATGCACTAATTTCGTTTTTGCATTGAGTCAATGCTTGCTGATTGTGCTGATGCTGGGCTTTGAGTTGCTCCAGCTCATTCTTGTGCTGCTCAAAGTCATGCCGTACCTGTTCAAAATGCTGTTTGGCTTGCTGATATTGGTGCTGCACCTGCTGACGTTGCTGATCGTGCTGTTGTAGCCACTCATTGGCTTTGAGCTCGCCTGAGCCCGTCATGGCCAGAATCAGCCGGTGGGCAGCCTCACTGTTCTGTTGGCCTTTTTGCGCAATCTCCTGCAATTGCTGGTTCAGCTCAGTGTGTTGCATGCCCAGACTATTGAGATTTGATGTGAATAAATTGAGCTGCTGGGTGAGCTGTTCTTGCTGTTTGTTTAGCAAATCGCTTTGTTCGAGTTGTTGCAGGCGTTGTTTTAAACGTTGCACAAGCTGTTCCGATAGCGGTAATGGCTGTTGCAGCCAGCGTGTTTTTTCAGCGGTCTCCAGACAATCTACAATATGCTGGATGTGCTGTTGCAATTGCAGGATGGTTTCCAGTTGATAGGTGGTGTTCTGGATGGACTGGTTTAAATGAAGCTGCTGTTTGCTGGCCTGACTGAGCTGTTGTAACTCCTGTTCAAGCTGTTGTTTGTTCTGTAATGATCGGGAGCATAAGTCTTGCAAGTAAACTTCAAGTTCCGGTTGTGCAGCACTCAAATCAAGTTGAATCTGCGTTTGGGTCAGATATTGCTGTAATTCTTGCTGCTGCGTATTTAATTTTTCATGAGCCTGTTGCAAGGCTGTCCGTTGCTGCTTGCGCTCGGATTGCAGCTGGGTAAATTGCTGTTGTGTATGCTGCCACAACTGAAAACACTGTTGTTCCTGTTGTAAGGCCTGTTGTTCCTGTTGTTGCTGCAAGGCGAACAGGGCCTTGGAAACCGGGCTTTCATCCTCGCGATAGGGATGCTCGGTACTGCCACAGACCAGACAGGCTTCACCTGGCTTCAGTTCAGCACGTAGATGTTCGACATTTTCAGCATGTAATAAGCGTTGTTGTTGCAAGATGTGTTGTAATTTTTCCCGCTCGTTTTTGGCTGCCTGAAATTCATGTTCGGTTTGTTGGGTGGCTTGTTCAAGCTGTTGATGCTGTTGCTCTAAGGTATCTAACCTGTGCTGGAGCAGTGTGGCTTCATTGTTGAATTGGACATGCTGCTGCAACTTTTGTTGAATCACATCCAGCTGGTTGAGCCGGGTCAACAGTTGTTCTTTCTGTGCCTGTTTGTGTTCCAGCGTAGACTCAATCTGCCGGGCGGTACCGAACTGATCGATCAATTGTTCCAGCTGGCTTTTATCTTGCTGCAGGTTGGCCTGAGCCTGTTGGATATTACCGAGCGTATTTTCAACTTTTTGATAATGTTGAATAAACTGTTGGAGCTGCTGGACATGGGCAGGCAGTCCCTTATCCAAAACCGAGAAATGGCTGCTGTGCTGTAATTGCTCAAGACAGGTTACTTGTTGTGTACCTATATGCTGTAGCTGCTGTTCAATCTGTTGCTGCTGTTGCAGTAGAGGTTGTTGCTGGGTTTCAACATGTGCCAGTCTACTTTTGGTCTTTTTATAATCTTCTGCAATATAGTCACGTTCCTGTACATATTTACGTACCAGAGCCAATTCATGCTGATGTTGTAACTCAAAATTTTGAAACTGTTGCAGTGCAGTTTCTGCCTGGGTATAGCGTAATTTTTCCTGCTCAAACCGGGTGCTCAGCTGAGCAAAATGTTGCTGTTTCTGTTGCAGCTGTGGCTCAAGCTGTTGCAGGTTTTTTTGAAGCTGCTGTTGCTGGAAAACAACAGGGCGAATTTCGGAAAAGCTCTCTAGCTGTTCCAGTAACTGGCGCTCTGTTGCCAAAGCCGCATGGGCCTGAAGCTGGCTATCATGCTGTTGCTGTTTGACCAAACGGTCATTTGCCAGTTGCTGTTGCTGTTCAAACCACTGTTGTTGCTGCTTCAGTTGGGCCTGTTCATTTTCAAGTTGCTGCACATGCTGTTGCTGTTGCTGAAACTGGCTGTGCAGGACTGCAATTTCTTCATCCGAGCGAATTTCGATATGGCCAAGCACATTTTCCAGCTGCTTACGCTGGTTGGTCATTTCACGGGTTTTTTCAAAGGCCAGTTGTCCAATTTTGGCAAAGATACTTGAATTGGTCAGATATTCCAGTAATTCGCCACGTTCAGTATCCCGTGCCTTTAAAAAGGCAGTGACCTCGGACTGTGCCAGTAAAACGGCGCGGGTAAACTGTTCAAAACTAAGCTGGGTGATTTGCTGGATATGGCTTTCAACAGCTTTGGTTTTATCTGCAATCACCACACCATCGGTCAGGCATTTGAGCGAGCGCTGCACACTTTGCAGTTTTCCACTGGCATTTTCACGGGCGCGTTTAATTTCCCAGCGCGCCTGATAGTGCTTCTGGTCTTGTGCCACAAAGCATAACTCAGCAAAGCCGTGGCCTGTACCGCGACGTAAAACGGTCAGGGGAGAGTTGGTCAGCAGCTCCGAACCATCGACATCCAGCAGTTTGCCATCACTTTCTTTGAGGCGGGGGATCTTATTAAACAGGGCCAGACACATGGCATCTAAAATGGTAGATTTGCCTGCACCTGTTTTGCCGACAATGGCGATCAGGCCTGCATTGGCCAAGGGTTCGCTTTCAAAATCGATAAAATGTTCACCTGCCAGAGACGCCAGATTTTTTAGCCGGATTGATAAAATTTTCATGGCAGTTCCTTAAGCAGTCTGGTCATCTTCAAGTTTTTTTTGTGCCTCAGCCACCAGACTCAGGAAATCTTTATGTACCTCGTCATCGGCGTGATAGCCTTTTTTCTCCCAGATTTGCTGGAACAGTTTTTCGGGCGTAGGTGGCTCCAGACTGATAGTTTGCTTGCTTTCGGCATGGCTCTCACTGGACAGATATTGTCTGGAAATCCGCACCAGTCGATAGCGGTCTTTTGGCAGCGCATCTTCAAATTGTTGCCTTAAATTCGGCTGTGGCGGCGTTGCGGTATGATATTCAATATCGACATATTCACGATGCTCGATATTTTCAATAGGGCCACTGGGCAGGTTTTTAAGCTGCTGCATGACCGCTGCAAGTTCATCCTTAATTTTATGCAGCTGAATACTTCGTGGCACGACCAAGGCTTCAAAACCCAGTCTGTGCTCTGCTTGGGCCGGGTCAATCGTGACCTCAACCACTTGATGTTTATAATTGATTTCACTAAAGGACAGCGGAATCGGAGAGCCGCTATAACGAATATGTGGATGCTGTACCTTTTGCGGTTTATGTAAATGGCCCAGCGCAACATAATCGATGCTGTCATCAAACAGGCTGGTAGACAGAGCCTCTTCATTGCCAATAATAATCGGGCGTTCCGAGTCTGAGGTTTCGCCGCCTTGCATATGTGCATGTGACATCAGGATCAAGGCCTGCTGATCGGTCTTGCGCCGTTTGGCTTCTTCGATTAATTGCTGATGTAAATAAGCAATGGCATTGTGGCTATTGGTGGTGTGTTCATTAAAGCCCGTGATTTCGGCGGAACGCAAGAAGGGCAGGGCAATACACCATGCCACTACCTGTTTTTGCTCGTCATAAATCGGCAAGATTAAACGTTCCAGATCGAGTGTTTTATCTTCTTTCCAGCGAATTACCCCGACCGTTTTGGCATTGTATTTGGCCAATAATGGCTCAACCTGTTCAATTCGGTAGCCCGAATCGTGGTTGCCTGCAATCATGAGCGTTTGCATGTGTGGTGCGAGTTCATGGGCATCGGCAAGAAACTGGTAGAGCTGTTTTTGTGCCTGTGAGCTTGGGTTAATCACATCAAAGATATCACCTGCAATCAGCAAGGCATGCGGTTGTTTCTGTTTAATCTGCTCCAGTAACCATGCCAGAAATTGTTCATGTTCATAATGGCGGGAATGATGATAGAAGAATTGTCCCAGATGCCAGTCAGAAGTATGAAAAAAACGCACAGTCATAGATGAATCTAAAAATGGAATGAACCCGGATAAGGTAGCATGGATTGACGCAGAAAGGAGCGTCTGTTCTGGCAGAAAAACAATACATGAGACAGCTTGATCATTTTTAAACGATGCTCTAGTTTGAGAATAAAGTCATGGTTGAAAAAAGAGGGCATAAAAATGAGCTGGGGTAAAGTAAGCCGTGAAGTGCAGGATCAGATCATGTTGATTGGGCTGGACCGTGTAGAAAAACGCAATGCCTTTGATAGCCATATGATTCAGGACTTGTCATTGGCGTTAACCGAATATGAACATGATCCTGAACTCCGCTGTGCCGTGATTTTCGCACATGGCGATCACTTTACAGCAGGCCTGGATCTGGTCGAGTTACAACCGAAACTATCCGAAGGCATTTTTAATTTTGCGGAACAACAAATTAACCCGTGGGGAACAGCGGGCCGGCATCGAAGCAAACCTGTGGTCGTCGCGGTACAGGGATTCTGTTATACCGCCGGAGTTGAGTTGATGCTCAATGCCGATGTGGTGATTGCCAGCGAAAATACCATCTTTGGTCAGCTTGAAGTGTTACGTGGCATCATGCCATTTGGTGGGGCAACGGTGCGCTTTGTGCAGGCTGCAGGATGGCAAAAAGCCATGCCCTATTTATTAACCGGCAAAACGTTTGATGCGAAAACGGCAGATCAACTCAACCTGATTTCCGAGATTGTGGAAAATGGTCAACAGTTGCAGCGGGCCATTGAAATTGCCAAAGAGATTTGTATTGCTGCGCCACTTGCGGTACAGGCGCTGCTGGCTTCTGCAACTGATGCGCTAACTCAAGGGCAGACGGCGGCATTTGAAAAGATGAACCATTATCTGATGCCGCTGTTTGAATCGCAAGATGCCCAGGAGGGCGTCCGTGCCATGTTAGAAAAACGTCCGCCGCAGTTTAAGGGGCATTAATCATATTTTAAAATAATGGATTAGTGATTTGTTCGACTTGATGAGTTTCATGAAACCAAACATAGACAGATTCTGATAAAACATTGGAGTTGAAAGGCTCAGGAAGAAAAATTAAATAATCGCCACAATCATTTTGAGCAAACGCAATTGCAGAATCTGGAAATCCATCCCATGTTCTTGCGAGCTTAGTTTCTCTCACAATATGATTACATGTACGTATTTTTCTTTTTGGAGTGGACTCATCAAAAAAAGGAAAGATCTGCCAATAATCATCTGCGATGAATAATTCACCGCCATTTTCCTCAATCATTTTGTTTTTGAATGCTTGGGGAAATATAAGCTGTAATTCATTTTCCGCCGCTATAATATATTCTTCTGCAACTGGAAAAGGCATTGTGATCTCTCAATAAAAATCGGTCATTCATTTATACGGCCTTTTCATCGATTTCACAAATACCAAAAGTATTATGATCAGAATCAAGAAAATAGCCCTGCCAGCAACGGTTCGGGATTGCGAATTTATCCATTGCCACAATGCCGCCGAGGCTAAGAATTTTAGCTGCTGTTTCATCAAAGTTTTCGACTTCTATGGTGCAGGTAAAGGCATTGGTCCCGCATCCTGTGGGTGGAGTCGCCACTGGACGTTGCAGTAAGCCGCCGTGAATGCCTTCAGTTTCAATCCGGTAATATTCAATTGGCAGGCCTTCCACTTTTTCAAAATGCCAGCCAAAGACAGCCTGATAAAAATGGACGTCGCGTTGAGGGTTGGAGGACTGAATTTCAAAATAAGTGACCGTATTTTTCATTTTTATTGCCTGTTCCTTATGGGGTTTGGTTTATTCTAAAGACTGCCGTAATGAGATTGTTCAAGAGTTATGTAAATGCCGATGCGGGTGTTGTTGTTGCCAACCTGCCAGCAAGTCTGGTTTGCGTAACTGGCATAGATGAGATGGATTAAATGTTGATGAAGATAATCAAGCTGGCCGAATCCCCTGAGCTGTCAGAGCAGGCAGCGAACTGGTTTGCACAGAAATGGGGGATTGCTGTTGAGGCCTATCGTGACAGCATACAGCTCTCGATTGAACAGCAGGAGGGGATTCCGCAGTGGTATGTGATGCTGGATGACAGGCAGCACATTATTGCGGGTGCAGGCGTGATTGATAATGACTTTCATGACCGCAAGGATCTGGCACCAAACTTATGTGCCTTATTTGTTGAACAGCCTTATCGAAATCGGCAGTTTGCCAGACAGCTGTTAGACTTCGCCCGACACGATATGAAAAATTATGGATATAAAAAGCTATATTTGATCACTGATCTGAGTCTGTTCTATGAAAAGTGTGGCTGGGCGTTTCTGACCCTGGTTGAGGATGATGACGGTGAGTTGATTAAAATGTATGTTGCCGATACCTTTTAAATCATAAATTTCGGGCAAATAAAAACCGACGATTCGAGTGATGAGAAATCGTCGGTCAAAATCTTTTCCAATGGTTATGGCTGCTAACACAACCATTGTTAAAGATGGAGAGTCATAATGAAAGGTCACCGAAAACATTACGGATGCCGTGCAATGTACAATTCGGTTGCTGCGACCTTGTACCCTATATAACGCTGCTGGTTGAGGATTGGTTGACATAAAAATGAAAAAAAAGTGAAAAAAATTTATAATTATTTCTTAAAGCCAGTCTAATTAGGTTTATCTTTATGATTTCATTGCGTTTGTATTATCTCTGGTTTTTTATTATTTGTTTGGCCTCGACGTTAATTGCCGGTGTGCTGGCTGCAATCTTACCCAATAGTATCGGGGGCGTGCTGACAGCAGTTCCTTATTTGATTGCCATTATTGCGGTTTTATTCAAATTTCTCAAGCAACAACGCCGGGCACCGACCCCTCAGGAAAAGAAACGTCTGAGCATTGGCTTTAGCCTGATCTTTTGGGGGTATAACGCCTTGGGTTTATTGCTTGGGTTATTTCTTTTTGCGCGTAAAGATCCGGAAATCTGGCAAAACTTTTTACTTTATCTGAAACAGCCACCATTTGTGCTGACTGTATTGGCAATGTGGTTTGTGATTGCCGTACCCCTGTTCCTGATTACTTACTGGTTTTATGGTCCTCAGGCACAAAGAATGGCCCATAAGATGTTTTCCTCTTAAAAGAAAGTCGACTTGTAATTTGCCCTTATTCTGCTAAGACTAGAACCAGAGATACCAAGTATCATGAAGGGGCTGCCGAATGCAGACACAGACAGTTTTAATTACCGGAGCAACTGGCTTTATCGGTTCCCATCTGCTGCCTTTTTTGATGGAGCGAGGCTATCAGGTCATTGCGCTCAGCCGCCAGCCCAATCGGAGATCGTCGCATCCGGCATTGCATTGGGTAAATGATCTGGATCAGATCGAAACGCGACAGATCGATTATGTGATTAATCTGGCGGGTGAGAGTATTGGCACAAAGCGCTGGACAGCTAAGCGCAAACAGCAGCTAATAGACAGTCGTGTTGCGCTGACAGAAAAGCTGTATCAATGGCTTGAACGCCAGCAAATTTTTCCGCGATGTATCATTTCCGGTTCTGCCATTGGTTATTACGGCATTGACCCGCAGGGGCAATGGAACCTTGTTTGTGATGAAAATACGCCGCCCCAGTCCATTTTTATGTCTGAGCTGTGCCAGAAGTGGGAGCAAAGCGCTTTAAAGTATACGCAGCAAAATACCAGGATTATCCGTTTAGGTGTGGTTTTTGGTCAGGGAGGCGGGATTTTGCCGCAAATGCTGTTACCGGTTCGTTTGAATACAGTTGCGAAAATTGGTTCCGGGCAGCAACCTGTGGTATGGATTCACATTCAGGATGTACTGAACGCCATCCTTTTTCTGTTCAGGTCTAGCCATAGCCAAAAGGTTTATAATCTGGTGGCGCCTGCTCATGTGAATCAACAGCAGTTTGTTCAGGTGGCGGCTGGTGTGTTAAAACGTAAGCCTTTTATCGCGATGCCCAAGTGCGTATTTAACCTGATGCTGGGCGAACAGGCACAACTGATTTTGAACGGTCAATATGTCACTCCCAAGGCATTGCTGGAGCAGGGCTTCCAGTTTCAATATCCCGACCTTAATGAAGCACTTGGCGAGATTTTAGGGCGACATTAAATCCTGTTGTTTTAGCCGCTGAGGAGAGTAGCCATGAGGCTCTACCAGCGTTTTCTGACCTAGCATGAGTTGACGTAACAGTCGTGCTGAGCCAGCGCCCATACATAAGCCGTTACGGAAATGGCCAAAATTGGCCCAAAGGTTTTCCAGTTCAGGCATTGGGCCAATATAGGGAATCCCTTGTGGTGAGCTTGGACGCAATCCAGCCCAACGTTTTACGATCGGGAATTGTGCTAATTCAGGAACCATCTCCAAGCAGGCAGCAAGAATATTCTGCTGGGTCTGTTCATCTACCGCAGTGTTAAAGCCTGTATCTGCCATGCTTGAACCACAGACAATATGACCGTCCTGTCGTGGAATCAGGTACATCACCCGATTCATGCACATGGTCGGGAGCCAGTTTTCCGGAGTTTTAAATAACAGCATCTGGCCCTGTACGGGGTGCACCGGAATATGACATTGCAGTTGCTTGGCCCAGTGCTGGCTCCATGCCCCAGAGCTGATAACCACATGATCGGCTTTAAATTTCTGAGCATCTTCGGTTTCAATTCCGAGCACTTTGTTATTCTGAATCATTAACTTTTCAACAGGACAATGTTCAAAAAAACGCACCAATTTGTGTTGTTTTAAATAAATGATCAGGGATTGCAATAAACGTGGATTACGCACATTGGAGAGTTGCGGGAAGTAGATGGCCTGCTGGAATTGTCGGGAAATATGGGGGTTAATCTGTTCGAGTCTGGAGCGATTGAGCAACTCGCATTGCTGCATCGGTTCTTGATGTCGAGTGGCATAATTCAAGCCGGTGTCAAAATCTTGCTGATCAAAGATCAGCATACCGGTATTGTGGATTTGAAAATCAACGCCGGTGACGGGGAGTAGCTTTTCATTCCACGCCTGATAGAGCGATTTGCCATATTGCGCCAGCTGATTGACTTCGGGCGCATAGCGCCAGGGATACATCGGGGAGAGAATACCGCCACCTGCCCATGAAGTGGCCTGGCCTGCTTGTTGTTGATCAAAAATATCGACAGAGCAGCCTTGTTCAGCGAGTTCCAGTGCTGACATTAAGCCGCTAATACCCGCACCAATGATGGCAATATGCATAACTTTAATTTAAGTGGTTTCTAAGATAAAACGTATCTTGAAATTTGCTACACGGAAGACGTCATTCGCAACCTGCGTGATATACGCTAAGAGAAATCCTGTTATACATCCCCAATATCAGAAAAATGTAAGAAGTGAACAGGTTTTGCGAATGACAATGGTTTTGCCTACTTTTCCCGAAAGAAAAGAGGTCGAGCCGAAGGCTAATCCAGAAATAAGGATGAGAGCTCAACAAGACTCTGGAGTAGATACTATCATTTTCAGATAGATGAAATATAACTTCTATTTCATCTCTTTTAATTTACGTGCTGCATCTTCTGCAAAATAGGTCCAGATCCCATCAGCACCAGCACGACGGCAGCACATCAATGACTCCAGAATCACGCTGTCAGATAACCAGCCGTTCTGGATTGCACCGGCAAGCATGGCATATTCACCACTGACCTGATACAGGAAAGTCGGCACGCCAAAAGTATCTTTGACTTCACGTACGATATCCAGATAAGGCATGCCCGGTTTGACAATCACCATATCTGCACCTTCTTGCAGGTCCAGTGCGATTTCATGTAAGGCTTCGGCACGGTTGCCAATATCCATCTGGTAATTGTATTTATTGCCGCCTTTCAGGTTGCTGGCAGAACCGACTGCATCACGGAAAGGGCCGTAGAAGCTGGAAGCATATTTCGCTGAATAGGCCATGATATTGGTATAGATAAAATCATTTTGCTCGAGTGCTTGGCGAATCGCACCGATACGGCCGTCCATCATGTCACTTGGTGCAATCACATCAGCCCCAGCTGCAGCATGACTGAGTGCCTGTTTCACCAGACATTCAACCGTTTCATCATTTAACACATAACCTGTGTCATCAATAATGCCGTCTTGACCGTGTGTGGTATAAGGGTCAAGCGCACCGTCGGTAATCAGCACCATTTCTGGTAATTCTTTTTTGAGTAGACGACAGGTGGTTTGAACCAGGCCATTTTCGTCCCAAGCGGCTTCCGCTGTTAAACTTTTATCTTGTTGTGGTGTGACAGGGAATAAAGCAAGTTTCGAGACACCGAGTTCAAGCAGGGTTTCCGCTTTCTTTAGCAGTAAATCAGCCGACAAGCGTTGTACATTCGGCATGCTTGGAATGTCTTGGGTCTGTTGTTGTCCTGGTAATACAAACACTGGATAAATCAGGTGATCTGCCGTTAGATGTGTTTCACTGACCATGGCACGAAGTTGGTCATTTTTACGGATACGGCGCATGCGAGTCGCAGGGAAAGCTGGACGATTGAACGTATAAGTCATAACAATCTCGATGTTCAGTATTACACTAAAAGAAGAATTGAGGTATTAAGTCACGCGAGGGAGAGCTTGGCGACTTCGCTCAATAACGAACCTTGCTATTGTAGCCCCTTATTTTTAGATTTGTGCAAAATAATGGAAAGTTATTCTTTCCATTCAGTGTAGGCCATGTATGAATGATGTAAAGAGAAACTGGACGGGCAATCTGCAGTTAGGCGCAAAGGTCGACCATCAGGTGGTGTTGAAACAGCTATGCAAGGCATTTAATGCCTGTCCGTTTTTTAAGTACAGTGGTATGGTCATGCGTGTGGTCGATGACCAGATCGAAGCGTATGTCGAAATGCAGCCGGAACTGGTCGGGAACCTGGCATTCCAGATTTTACATGGTGGCGTTGCCGCAACCATACTGGATAGTATCGGCGGCGTGGCAGCCATGGAGCAGCTCTATCGCCGTGCTTCACCAGAAGACTTGCCTGATACCATCAAAAAAGTATCCCGACTGGCAACGGTAGATATGCGGGTTGATTATCTGGCTCCGGGACGTGGTAAATATTTTATTGCCCGCGCTGAAACTCTACGTCTAGGCCGTAAGGGCTGTACCATGCGTATGACCATGGTCAATGATGAAGACAAGCCGATTGCCACGGCCATCGCGTCTTATGCCTATTGATGGCCTGTACCTGATAACCGGTTAAAGCCTCTCATGAAAACATGAGTGGCTTTATTCATTTTATGCGGTAGTGATGGGGCGTACACCATTTTTAAGCCCCTATGTGGCCGGTCTTGCTCGGCCGTTATGATGTCAGGGCTGTTCAAATGCTGGCTTCGATCTGGTGCGTGAGTGACATGGGACCCTGAGTGAAACATGCATTAGAACAGCGTCAGTGCTATAAAAATATCAATTGATAAGAATTGAACGCATCAGTTATTTTTTTTAATCTCGTTATATGATTTTTTATCGTTAAAATGCCCCATCATTTTCGTCTGGATTTTGCGTTTTGGTTTTTAACATTCAGTTAAGTTTTCAAAATTAAACTGGTAGGTTGTTTAAACCAAAAGTTAAAAATCTCTTTAATTTTCAGGAATAACCTATGACTGACGCTCAAGCCACTCCACAGGATGCCGCTTCAGGTTCGGCATCAGATGATGCAATGAAAGCAAAACGTAAAAAGTTTCTCGGATTTTTCGCGCTCATTCTCATTCTTGCAGCAATTGTGTATGGCATTTGGGCGTTGTTCTTTAATCATTCTGTCAGTACCGATAATGCCTATGTGGGCGCTGAAACTGCACAGATCACTTCCATGGTCAGTGGGCAGGTGTCGGAAGTCTTGGTGAAAGATACCCAGCAGGTAAAAAAAGGCGATGTACTGGTACGCATAGACGAGCGGGATGCCAAGATTCAACTGGCACAGGCACAGGCTGAACTGGCCAAAGCACAACGTCAGTATAAGCAGACGCAGGCAAATAGCAGTTCTTTGAACTCACAGGTGGTGGTGCGTAATGATGAAATCAGCAGTGCTCAGGCGCAAGTAACCAAAGCGCAGGCCGATTATGACCGGGCAGCACTGGAACTGAAACGCCGTAACGAGCTGGCTGCAACAGGGGCGATTTCTAAAGAAGAATTAAGCAAGGCGCAAAGTGCGGTGTCGACGGCAAAAGCCAGTCTGGAACTGGCTCAGGCGGGACTGGCTCAGGCTACCTCTAGCCGTAAAGCTGCTGAAAGTAACCTGGCTGCCAATGAAGCCCTGATTCAGGGAGTAAGTGAAAGCTCTACACCTGATGTATTGGTGGCGAAGGCGCATGTGGAACAGGCGGCCCTGGATCTGGAACGTACGGTTATTCGTGCTCCTGTAGATGGGGTTATCGCCCGTCGTAATATCCAGATTGGTCAACGTGTCGCACCCGGCACAGTCATGATGTCAGTGGTGCCGTTATCGGCCCTGTATGTCGATGCCAATTTTAAGGAAAGCCAGCTGGCCAAAGTCAGAGAAGGGCAAAAAGTTACATTGCGTTCGGATCTGTATGGGGATGATGTGGTGTATCACGGTACGGTACAAGGTTTCTCGGGAGGCACCGGGGCTGCATTTGCCTTGATTCCGGCACAAAATGCGACAGGGAACTGGATCAAGGTGGTACAGCGTTTACCGGTACGTATCAGTCTTGACCCTCAAGAACTTGCACAACATCCATTGCGTGTAGGCTTGTCGATGCAAGCGGATATTGATCTGGCATCGAAGTAAGCAGCCATGAAAACGCAAACTCCTTTTGCAGAACTCAGTGGCGGGCGTTTGCTGCTTGCAGCTTTTGTCATCGCCCTTTCAAACTTTATGGTGGTGCTGGATACCACCATTGCCAATGTCTCTGTGCCCCATATTACCGGGAACCTCGCCGTTTCCAGTTCGCAAGGGACATGGGTGATTACCTCTTATGCGGTTGCCGAAGCGATTTGTGTGCCTTTAACCGGCTGGCTTGCAGGACGTTTTGGTACGGTCCGGGTGTTTATCTTCGGCTTGATTGGTTTCACCATCTTTTCATTCCTCTGTGGTCTGGCGACCTCGCTGGAAATGCTGGTGTTTTTCCGGATCGGGCAAGGTCTGTGTGGCGGTCCGTTGATGCCACTCAGCCAAACCCTGCTTATGCGGATTTTCCCGCCAGAAAAGCATGCACAGGCGATGGGCCTTTGGGCCATGACCACGGTCATTGGGCCCATTCTCGGGCCGATTCTTGGTGGCCTGATTAGTGATAACCTGTCCTGGCACTGGATTTTCTTTATCAACATACCTGTCGGGATTGTCTGTGCGATTGCAGCATTACGCTTGCTGACCGTGGCAGAAACCAAAACTGAAAAACTACGCATTGATGCCATTGGTCTGGGCTTGCTGGTGTTATGGATTGGGGCACTGCAATTAATGCTCGATTTGGGACATGAGCGTGACTGGTTTAACAGTACCAGTATCATCATCCTTGCACTGGTGGCGGTGGTTGGCTTTATCATATTTATGATCTGGGAACTGACCGAAAAGCATCCTGTCGTTAATCTCTATGTGTTCAGGCATCGGGGCTTTGCTGTTTCGGTTCTGGCGCTGGCCTTTGGTTTTGGTTCCTTCTTTGGCAGTATTGTACTGATTCCACAGTGGTTGCAGATCAATCTGGGCTATACCGCAACATGGGCAGGTTATCTGACCGCGACCATGGGCTTTGGCAGTTTGACCATGTCGCCGATAGTCGCAAAGCTGTCGACCAAATATGATCCCCGGGCATTGGCCAGTTTTGGTCTGGGTTTGCTGGGTGTGGTGACCCTGATGCGAGCATTCTGGGTGACCGATGCCGATTTTATGGCGCTGGCCTGGCCACAGATTTTGCAAGGCTTTGCGGTGCCATTTTTCTTTATCCCATTATCGAATATTGCCATGGGGTCCGTGCTGCCACAGGAAATGGCATCTGCTGCAGGGTTAATGAATTTTCTGAGAACCATGGCCGGTGCGATCGGGGCTTCGATTGCGGTCACGATTTGGGATGACCATGCCAAAGTGGCACGCAGTGAGATGGTCAATAGCCTGCATCCACAAGACGTCCAGAACAGCCTGATTCAAAATGGATTTACTCCCGATGCTACCTTGGGGGTGATTGCCAATCTGGTAGATAAAGAGGCGATCACCATTTCCTCTAATCATGTATTCATGATTCTGGCGCTGGTATTTGTGTTTGCCAGTGCACTGATCTGGTTAAGTCCAAAACCGAAAGCAAATACGGGTGGCATGCCGAGCCATTAAAAAGCGGAACTAAAAAAAAGCATCTCGATAGGAGGTGCTTTTTTATTGCCATACCTATGCGGGGACGGGGAATTGGCAGATTTTGCCTGTTTCTATACCGCTAAAGCATGCCAGAATCCTGTTGTAAACCAGTACAGCAGCAGGGAGGAAAATGACTGGGCACAAGATGATTTGCCCACAATCATTCAACACTATTAAAAATTTAATATTTAACAAAGACTAAAATTTTTATACCTGAGAACAAAGTTGCCAGCATGGAAATTGCATGGATCGGCATATATATAAAGTGGAGTTATCACGTGAATTATCGATATTCATTTTGGTTTGGCAGCCTGTTGGCGATTGGTTTATTACAAGGATGTGGTCATGACACGTCCTCAGATCAATCAAGCACACAGCCAGATACAGGCCACCCTTCAAACCCCAGCCTGATTATTGACCAGAACCTTGAAAGTTGTAGCAAACGGGCCGAGGACGGCTCCAGTGTGGTGGTCGGGTCGGATCAGGAAGGTGATCCGGCAGCGCCTGAAGGTGCATCGGGCTATCGGTTAAACCAGACGGTGAAATACGCCGATAAATATATGGTGGTAGCCAATACACCACTGGCGGTAAAAGCCGGTTGCGAGATTTTAAAAGCAGGTGGGAGTGCAGTGGATGCGGCGGTTGCCGTACAGGCGGTATTGGGGCTGGTTGAGCCTCAGTCCAGTACTATCGCGGGCAGTGCTTTTATGATGTACTACGATGCGAACAGCAAAACGGTCACGGCTTATGATGGACGGGAGACCGCACCTGCGGCAGCCAATGAATATTATCTGCTGCGACAGGATATGGATGATCCTCAATCTCCAGCCCCGCTACCAAGTGCGCGCCGTAGTGGCCGTTCGATTGGCGTGCCTGGGGTGATGCGCTTGCTGGAACAGGCGCAGCAGGAGCATGGCAAACTGAAATGGAACCAGCTTTTTGCTCAGGCGATTGATCTGGCAGATCGCGGTTTCCGTATTCCTGGGCGTCTGGCTGATGCAATTGCAGGTAATGCAGAGCATCTGGCACTGGATGCCAATGCCGTCGCGACTTATTTTTATCCGGATGGCACACCGCGCAAAGCCGGTGAAATCATGACCAATAAGGCCTATGCCAGAACGCTTGAGGCACTTGCTACCCAGGGGGCACAAGCCATGTACAGCGGACCGATAGCGAAAAATATTGTAGCCAAGGCAGCTCAGACGGTAGGGGATGATGCAGCCCGGACGCCCATTACGCCAAGTTTGATGACCCTACAGGATTTATCGGATTATAAAGTCAAAAAACGCACGCCCATCTGCAGCACTTACCGCGACCGTTATTATGTCTGTACCATGCCGCCACCTTCATCAGGCGGGATTGCGGTTGCGCAAACGCTGGGCATTTTAGAAAATTTTGAGATGAGTAAATATCCGCCTAAAAACCCAGAAAATGAAGGCGGGATTCCTGACACCATGGGGGTGCATCTGGTTACTGAGGCTGAGCGACTGGCCTATGCAGACCGCGATAAATATGTGGCAGACACTGATTTTGTATCTTTACCAGCGAAGGGTATCGCCAGTCTGATTGATAAAAATTACCTGAAACAACGTGCCGGATTGATCAATCCGGAGCAAAGCATGGGCGTGGCTCAGGCAGGACAGTTTAACTCAAATGCGGGGATTGATCGCACGGTTGAGCATGGCACCACTCAATTTACCATTGTCGATAGCTATGGCAATGTGGTGTCGATGACCTCCACTGTTGAATCGAGTATGGGATCATTTCATATGGTAGATGGTTTTCTGTTATCCAACCAGTTAACCGATTTTAGTACTAATCCGGTCGATCAAACCGGTGCATTACTGGCGAATCGGGTTGAAGGAGGTAAACGCCCACGGAGTACCATGGCACCTACTTTGGTCTTTAAGGGAACAGCCCCGGGAGAATTTTATATGGCAACCGGTTCCCCGGGTGGCGGTACCATTATTCAATATGTGGTCAAAACTTTGGTTGGGGCACTGGACTGGAACCTGAATGCACAACAAGCCACCTCTCTGGTCAATTTTGGTGCGACCAATAGCCCCAATACCAATATTGATAGTTCTAATAGCCAGTTATCTTTAATTGAACTGATTGATGCTTTGAAAGCCAAAGGACATGGTATTTCCAATACAGCCCAGACCAGTGGTATTGCCACCATCATGAAAGTCAAAGTTGATGATCAAAGCAAATATGCGGGTGGGGTCGATCCACGCCGTGAAGGTATTGTTTTGGGCAATGGTACATTATAAGCCAAACTGGAAAAGCTGTTTGTGTAACCGCTTTTTTAGAATTTAACCCTTGAAAAAGCAGGTTAAGTAACCATATAACGGAATAAGCGCATATTTTGCTCGATGGTTGGAAATTAAGATTTAAATTTTAACGATCTATGTTATGATGTGCGTTCAGATATGGGGATGTTATTGGCTTCGACGCTGGTGATGAAACTCATAGATGCATGCCGAGAGCGCATTTTCTCTCGTAAATAAAATTTGCATTTAAATAGTCGCAAACGACGAAACTTACGCTCTAGCTGCCTAAGGGCCGCTTGTCCGCTTCACTGAATACTTGTGGTCAGTGAACCCGACCGAAGCGCACGCACACAAGTCCGTATAGAGTCAAGCCTCGGGGCTTTATACCAAACTTAGAGGATCGCATCTTGTACCCTGTTCGTCGGGTCACTTGGTGTTAAAACAATAGACGATATCTAAGCATGTAGTATTCTCGAGTGTAGTGCTGGCGGACGCGGGTTCAACTCCCGCCATCTCCACCAAAATTCTTTATAAAAAACAGGCACCTAATTAGGTGCCTGTTTGCTTTGACAGGTTTTTGACAGGATTAGTCTGTCTTGAGCTTTCCCATCTCGATTTTATTCTTTTCGCCGTGCATCCACTTTGCATAGCGTTTCATCATCATCTGCAAGCTATGGCCCATCTGGTTTGATACAAACACCGGGTTCAATCCATCCATGAGCATCATGGTTGCATATGTATGTCGAGCATTGTACGCAGGGCGGTGACGAATACCACAAGCCTTCATTGCAGCGACCAGTCTGTTACGTGGTGGCTTCTCATTAAAGAACGGTTCGCCAGTCTCAGGACAAATCATCAAATACTTAGTTCAAATATCTCTATCCTTTTTGTACTTGATTAATTGCTGTGCAGCTTTTTTAGATCGTGGATTTAAACAAATCTCACGTGCAGTATGAGTTTTTGTCACATTCTTTTCTATACCGCGTACCCGACTTTTATTCACTTTGAACATGCCACTGAAAAAATCAAAATCTGCTTCTTTAAGTGCAATTAATTCAGAAGGTCGACAACCAGACCAGAATGCCAGCTCGTAATACCAGTAATATAAAATATCATCATCGGTTAAATTCGACTTTAGCCAATCAAGTAGGGCATTCATTTCCTTCCGGCTGAAAGGATCAGGAATATCAATCTGCACTTTTTTATTTCTGATGCTTTCTAGTGGATTTTCCGAAATGTATTTGTTTTCCATTGCGCAATCAAAAACACCCCGCAAAGGTATTAAGCAATTATTCAAAGTTTTTGCCGTTTGGAAATCTCGATCAATAATTGCTTCTTTAATATCTTCTGTGGTAATTGATTGGATCGGCTCAAGTGCAAAGTATCCCATCCAGTGATATTCAAGAATATTTAAATACCCCTTTTTTGTGTCCGAATTACTTTCACAGAATCTAAGATATTTCTGGGCGACTTCCTGAAATAAGATGCCCTCGTTAACAATAACTGTGTCATCGTCAACGAGTTTGCCACGTGCTTCTTCAATATCACTAGCGGTTAAAATTCCCCATTCAGCTTTAATCACTAGCTGGTTTCTAATTTTAGCTGCTGCCGTGATACCCTCTGCATTTGGGGGGGGCGGTAATGTGATGTTGTATTCTTTCTTTCTACGCTCGAAGTAGATTTGAATTGCACCGTTTCTGATCCGTACACCTGTTGGCATCGACTTTGTGCTTTTTGAGTCAGCCATTGATTAAAACCTCTAATCGAATAATAAATATTTCCATCTTGTTTGGTCCAAACAAGGTCCTCTTGCCAACGTTTGCGGCGGTGTGTCAGCTTTTCTTCATCAATACCAGTGAGTACTGAAAACTGGCTGGCACTTACCCAGTCCACTGGAGTTAGACCCAAGCATGAAAGGAGCTCTAAAAGTTCTTCATTCATGCTAATTTACTCCTTCCTTCTTGTTAGAAAGTCTGGCTTCAGTTTTTGTATATCTAATAATTAATTTTATTAGATAAAGATCTTTAATCATTTTGACCTCTTCAATTTTTAATACAGTTGAAGAAAGCCTTGTTTTCTTTAAATCCCCTTTTTGGTAACTAGGATCTGAAGAGTAAAACAAGTTTCTATGCTTTGAAAGCTAGCATATTTTTTTATATAAAAGTAATTTTGGTGTAAAAGATCAGAAAATAGGTTTATTTCCTAAACTGGTTTTATGTTTATTATGATAGTAATTAATCTTTTGTATGATTGAGGTTGATTTTAAAATTTGAAGTTTGGGTTTTAAACTTTAGGGTGCTTGGTTTTTAATATTTAAAGGTCGTTTTTATTTTTAGATAATATTTCATTGGATTAAGATTAATTTTTATTAAATTTTAATGCATAGTTTGTCTCTGTGGGATTATTTTTTACTAATTTTATTGATTTTTTATTGTTGAAATAATTTATTCAGTATTTTTTTAGCTAAGTTTATGTTTTTGAATTGTATTTTATAATTATTTTCTTTAGATGTTTATCCTTTGGTAAGGTTTTTTTAGTTATTATTTGATGATCATAATACTCTTGATCTTTATAAAATTTAATATGACACTTAATAATCTAAAGTACATTAAATATGATTTTAACCGGTCGAGCCAGATTACCCATGTCCGTACAAAATCACAACAAAAGTTGTGGTTTTGTACGAATGGGATCTGGTTGGCTTGCAGCCAAACCGCTACTTTTAATGGGGGTATTTTAAATTTTTAGAGTAACTATTTATTCTAGTTTAAAATCACTATAAATTTCTGTCAAAAACACTTTTTTTATTTTAAAAAATATTATAGATTAAAAATAGATTGATGGTTTTGGTGTAATTATGATTGATGCGGATGTTATTAGGAAGTCAAAAAGATTAAGTAGGCTTGAATTACGTTTGAATGATGATGAATTAGGGATAATTAAAAAATCGGCAAAGTTATTAAATAAAACCACTAGCGATTTTATTCGGTTTTCCGTTAATCACTATATTCAAAATATTTTGAATGTTGATCAATCTACAATTCGTGAATCGCATGTCGTTGCCAAGCAAGTATCCGATCGCGGAGTGGAAGAAGATAGCAAAAGCATTGCATTCCAACTTGCAAAAATTGGCAATAATCTCAATCAGATTACCCGTGCAATTCACATTAGCAACAAAATCGGAAAGCCAATTGACTTGCTTCGAACTTATCTACTTGTCGAAGACTATTTAAAAAAAATCTATCAACTTTATCCACTTCCTTGTCCTCCGTCACTGCATCGTTCTGATGAAACTGTTCAGCGCCGACATCAGCATATTGAACAAAAATATCTCACCGATTTATTGCGACAAATGCAAGTCGTTGGAGAAGGTGAACTTGAATCAGTTTCAGACGCTGATCTTTCTGATGACCATATAGAAATTTAATTTTATTTCCTTTTTTATTTTAAACGGGAGGGTAGTTCATGTTGATTAAGATGTTGAGGCATGGAACGGGCAGTGCAGCACGTGCAGCGGCCTATGTCCTCGATGAAAAGGATCACATGAATATTGTACGTCCGCATGTCGAAGTGCTCTGTGGTGATCCACATCTCTTTGCAAAAATTGCAGACAGCTCTCCTTATAAGCATAAATACACGTCTGCCGTCATTGCATTTACTGAAGAAGATCAACCGACCGATGTTGAAATAAAAGATGTCTTAAAACAGTTCGAAGCATTGGCTTTCAGCGGTCTTGAACCTGATCAATATCATTTGACGGCTGTTCTGCATCAGGAACTAAACAGTTCAAAACACATTCATATACTTGTGCCACGACTTGAGCTCAGGTCAGGAAAAGCAATGAATATTGCGCCTCCTGGAAAATTTCAAAAGCATTTTCATACCTTGCAAGACAAGCTGAATTTCGAATACGGCTGGTCAGATCCGAATGATCCCGACCGTGCCCGATTCACAAAAAAAGGTCATGAGACATATTTGCATGCTGCGCTGAAAAAGATTGGAAAAGATCGAGAGAATTATAAACAGTACATCGAAAATCTGTATTTAAAGCTTTTATCAATATCGTTGAAACAACTAGAAAAAAAGCATGCTCAAGTAATTCCGTCTGAATTTTTGGTCAGAAACCGTGATGACTTTATGCAGTTCGTGTTAACCAACAAGTTGGCAAGTGAAGTAGTCAAAATTCGAGATAAACAGTTCAGCCTAGTTCCACCTTTCGGCAAAAAACCTATTCATTTTCAAGGAGAAATCTATGAAAGACAATTCAACATCGAAAAATGTTCAAGAACAATTCGAGAGCGTATCAAATCTCTTGAACAAGTTCAAACAGCAGATCGAGAACGTGGAAACGATGAGCAGCGAACAGTTAATCAGATTTCAAAATACACTCGAACGCCTTGTGCTCAACTTCGAGATCGAGCAGAACAGGCTTTGCAAGGAGCTCGACAAGCAAGAGCAGATTACAACAGACAACGTTATGCATCTGCTACAACACCAAAAGAACGAGACCCAGATTTTAATCAGAGGGTTGAAATCATATCTAGGAGAACTGAAGCAGAATATCGACAATATACAAATGAAGCTGTCTTCACATCTCAACGAAATCGATCAGATCATGCAAAAGCATCTTCAGCAGAGCAAAGTCCTATTGCAACAGACGATCAAAGACAATCAGAATTTGATCAAAGCCCAAATTCAGAACAACAATCAGGGAATCTCGCAAATATTAGAAGATCAGAAGAAACAATTGCAGCAGCAAGTAGATCAGGCATTAACTCAGTCGATCACTCACAACCCGAAATTGATTCTAAAAATGTTCATTCTCATGGCGCTTGGAATGTGGCTGCTGAATATTTTAACAATATTACCCGCGAACTATTATATGACACAGCCGATTTTAACCAAAAACCAGACCGAAATCTTGACGGACGGCAAGGGCAATCGTTTTCGAGCAATTACCTCTCCGAAATGGATCGATTGCAATACTCTGAACTTGAACAAAAAAATGATTCATCCAACAGAGCCGAACATTCATCTGACCTTTCCATGCATCGTGGAGAAATAAGTTATGAAAGAACAGCAACATACGATTATTCAACATCACAACGGCAGCGACACACAGCAGATGATTTTGGATTTACTCGAACAAATGAGTTTAGCTTTGACGCCATCATCGCTGAGTACTATGCAAGACTTGCAAGAAAACGTCGAGAAGATGAAAAAAAGGCTCAGCGTGATCGAGCATTACGAGCAGAGCAACAGAGACAACATGAACAAGATCTTGAAAATCTTAGGTTTCAGCAGTCCGTCAGACTTGAGCCAAGCCGAGATCAATCTATTTCAGAATATTGGATTGATAATCAAAGAGTTACAATCGAGGCAGGAAAAATTAGAACAGTTAGAGCAACAACAGCAGTTACAGCATCAGAAAGAGCAGCGACTTCAAGAACAGAGCATGTCATGCGCTACACAGATCAGCAGACTAGAGTACTTAACCACAATTTGGATCAAGCGCTTCGACGTGCTGGAGAAGCAAGAGTCGAATTTGAAACAGTTGCAATTGCAACAGCAACTACAAATCAAAGACTTAAACGAGATGATGTTGAATTGTATTCAGAGTATGAGCAATTTAAACAAAATATGCGTCGACTTAGAGAACAAGCAGATGCAGATCAAGAACATGCAGCAACAGTGCAACAGCAATACCAACTCGATCGAGAGCATTCAGCAGAACTTACAGCAACAATACTCCAATTTGCAAAACTCATTGAAGAAATTGTCAAACTAATAATGAACTTAATTGCGGCAATGTTTGGACAGCAAAATACTGTCCAAATTCAGCCTAGGATTGAATCTAAATGGTATAAATCAAATGACTATGATCATGAATTTTAAACAATCTTCATTTAAAAAAAAATAGCACTCTTTTTTTATTTTATCATCGATAATTTGACGGGATGTGCGCAAGCCTTTCCTTAAGTACATACATGCTTTTTTAGCTAAAACAGTATCATATGGTTAGCTATCTTGAATAAACTATTTATATTGTTTAATTACATTTTCCAAACGATGCGACTTTAATACACTTACAAGCTTATCATAGTCAAAATTCTAAACGCTATATCATTTCTATTTAAGGTTTCATTACCGGCCTGCAAAAATCATAAAGTTAATATAATTAAACTTATTTGTAAGCAAGGTTATTGAGTTCATCTTTGTGCTTTTGAATTATATGTTTAGTTGTGTAGGTCGCAATGCGCTTTGTGGACTCATCATTTACAAACTGCATAGATAGAACAGGGATAATTGGGCGAGCTTTTCGACCTTCAACTTTGAAGTCTTTAAGACGTTTAATCATAATGTATTCCACAGAATTTCTTAGATTGGCCATATAAGTACGTTTCAGACGGGAATGATCAGTATAGAGTAGACAAAAATAGATGGTACATTCTAACCAGAATCCATAGTAGTTAGGCAGGTCTACAAAAACTTATAAAGGTACTTCATACCTACCTTGCTTTTGGCTGGGCTGGTGGTTTTTTACTCATTAACAGTTGGTAATAAAGCCTTATGATTTTCGTTTGTTGAGTACCTTTCACTTATTTCTTAAATAATTTTCCATTTGTAGCTGTTCAAGTGTATGCCATTGGTAACGCTCATGTCCTGCAAAAGCCTGTTTGATATATACAATATGCTGGAGAGCACGCTTTTGATATTTCAGCAGTTGTTTAATACGTTGATCATCATAATCAATATCTACACGTTGCTGCCTTAGAGCTAGATAAAGGCAGCGGTAATTCATATCCATATTTTTTAATATTTCCCTTGATGCAGTGGGAGAGAGTGGTTGATTTAATCCTTTCACTGGAAAAGTTTCCGGAGCTAAAAAATTAGGGTGGGGATGGGATTGCTTAGCCACTTTTAATGAGGGTTTAATTGCATCGGATTCAATCTTGATGGCTTGAAATACCTGTTCCGTCGGATGCATTAACACAACCTGTTGGACTCCTTGAGTAGGTTTAACCAAAGGTCGTGTGTCTACTGCTGGATCAGTAAGTGGAACTACCTCATTAGGCTGACTTTTTTGCCTATTTTTCCCTATAATTAACTGTTTTAACTTCTTATAGTTAATCGTATAGAAATTAGTTTGTAGCCATTTATTCTGTGCCAACTTTTCAATCAAAAGAACTCCAGCTTGTTTTAACTTTGCCACAATTCGTTTAATCGTTGATACGCTATAAACGCCAAGTGTCGTCTGCCATTGCTCATAGCTGTGAAACCAGTATTTTTTACCGTTGTAGATTTTCCCCTCGTTATTTTCTAAGCAATAATGCAGTTTCTGGAGAAAATTGGCGGCGGCCACGCCATACGCTTTAGCAAGCGCAGGCGAAGCAATTAAAGGATAGTCTCCCGAAATTAGGAGATTGTTATTCTTCTTAGCCTTCGACATGACCAGCTCCAAACAGCACACGCTGTGCGCGCTCAATCAACTTATGACGTTGATGCGTACGGAATGTCCATAGGGAGGAGAGGTTATTATTTTGGTTAAGCTTTGCGACTTCAAGAATTTGTTTATCATTCATTTCATGCATACATTCACGAATGATTTGATGTGCTTGTTCAAGCTCTTTGAGCAAGGAATTTGCGGTGTCCACAGCAATATAAAGATTTGCCAACGTTTGACGCTGAGGATTTGAAATAGATTTACCGAGTTCAACAATCAGTTGAGAGGCTTGTTTTTTAGATGTGCAAGTGTTTGCACCATGAAGAATCGAGTTCATAGCAGTAGTCCTAGATAAGTTTTAACACCTACCATCATTACTTCTCACGGTAATGGTGGCAGCAAGACAGGGGTGAGAATACTGAATCTAGGATCAGCCAACCTTACGGTTGCCCTGCAAGCTGCCATAACGACTGCTAAACAGTAGACAAAAAAATAGCCGCTAGTGCGACATTAATTTGCACCTAGATTGTATCAGGTTCTCACGCCTGAACACAGATTTCGCTGTGTAATACAAGGTTAGCTGGGTATACCTTAACCTGTCAACGATCCAATTTAATATTTTTACATATCTTAACATTAAATAATTTATTGATTAACCTGAAGATATTTTAGGTTTCTGACGGCTAAGAAACTGATTGCCTACGTATTGAGGGACGGCTATCTTTGCTTGATATTTATGCGTTTGGGATTTTGAGCAATCTACTCAATAGAGAGTAGAAGAGAGGAAATTATAAAATCGAGGGTGATTATTCAAAATAATGAGATGAATTGACTATCGATTCTTGATGGCTTCAACAATATTTAAAACTTTGACCAAGCCTTCTCTAGTTTGAATTTGTTGAACCGGGATATCACCAGAAGCTGTATTGAATGTATTCATAAAATTAGAAATCCATTCTGGATCATCGCTCATTTGTGCAGATAAGCCTTGATAAAGACGTATCAGCAATAACGCTGATTCACCTTGTGGAGAGGAAGGATCCAATTTAGCCGAGTTTTCTATTTGCTGGATTGTGTTGAGTTCCCAGCCGATTACAGAGGCAAGCTGAGTTTTGCTTAGACCGAGTTGATCAGCAGCCTTGAATACGGCTTGAGCTAAAACAGTTTTGGGGTCGGGTTGTATAGCGATAGAATTCATTACATCTTCCCACTGAATTTTGAAGATATTTGATTTTATCCCATTTAATTAAATTTAGTGAACGTTAAGATTCTTCAACTTACTCAATTTAAAAGCAGTCTATACACCATATTGATCATCTGACTATTTGTACAGATTATCCTGACTAAATCAACCTAAAAAGAATCAATACGAAAAGGTGAGGTCTGTAGATTTATTCCTTAATTTTATTGTTTCATTTTAATAAAGAAGAGCAGCCCATTTTAGCCTCATCCATCAAGCCTAAATGAGCAAATCGATTGGCTTAATTTGACCTTATGGGAAAAATCAAACACTTAACTTAAGTTTTACAAGTAATTTGATTGTCTAGATTTTAGTGTGAGTAAAATTGACTAAAGCCCGATATGAAATTAATATGTGCTCGCTGGCCTACATTGCCAGTCGGTTTTAGCAGACCGATTCATCTAGCACATGAGATTTATATCTTTAGATATAAATTGAGTGTGGGAATCTTCTCGTCCCCCTTTTTTTCTATGGTAGGACGGAAGGGGGACACCTTCGGGTGTGCTGATTCCTAGATGATCAGTCTGCTAACCCCTTTTCGTTCTGCCACCATTATTTAGCAGTAATTGGTAGAACTTCTAAGAACATCTAGGAGTTTCATATGCTGTACCTATCTTTTCTGATTTTTGCTTCACCCCATGTTCAACCTGGTTGTAGTTTTCAACGAGGTTTATACGGCTAATTCTTATTATTCGCCTGTATTAAAAAAACTTTTTAAAAGAACAATCCAACGGTGGATGGCTAAGTCACGCCTGTAAAAAATAAAACTTTTTATATCTGCTGGTGATTGTGAATTGCATTGAACACGCGGGAAACAACCATGACTGAATTAACGAAACCCAAAATCATTCCAATCGAAAACCGTCCACAGAAATTTAAGCTCTTTTTTAAATGTGTGGTTTTGCCAATTGTGATCTTTCTGATTGTTGCCAAAATCTTTTCCTTTGGTGCTTTCGCCTATATCTTCTTTAGCTTTGACCTGTTCTGGTTTGTGATCATTTACTACCTCTATCAATATGGAAATACATATTTTGATGGAATGACTGAGCAACTGAAACGCCAAGGGGAAACTTTTAACTATCAAAATCGTGGTGTCTGGATTAATAGTCAGGATAAAACCATCATCCTGTTTGATCAGCCAGATCAACGCCTAGTCAAATATCCTTTTGACTATATTACCTCTGTAGGACATTACAACCTGGTTGAAGATCGCTTCAGAACCACGACCACGGTGATCAGTAATCCGATGATGGGAACCCATGTTAATCAGCAAGAACATCGGACACCGATGAAACGAGAGTTTCAAGTCAATATTGGCACACGGGATCAATTTAAACCCAATTACAGTCTCAAAGTGCTTTTTCCTTGGCGTAGTCCCCAAATGGCCAGTGAAATCCGCCAGCTTCTATCCGCAGATCATTATCAATAACAAAGAGTTAAATCCGTAGAAATTTAATAACGGTTCTAAATGAGTGTTTTATACAGGATTAACGTGAATAACCCGTAGGAACACAAGGATAAGTAAAATGAAGTATCAACTTATACAACTACTCATCACCAGTATTACGCTGCTAGTGATGAGTAAAGCAACGGCTCAACCTGTTTCTACATCACAATCATTCACTCTAGAGCAGGGCTTATCTTGTCTGGATTGGGCCAAGAAAGAACAATCGTTTACAAATCAGCTTGCTTTAGGTGCCAGCGATATTAAATCATCATCTGCAATAAAAGCTTTACAGCAACAATTTCAACATCAGTACCGCAAACAAAAGCCTACCGTTATCACTGATCCGGATGATGAAAACTTTTGTGAGGATTGTCCCGAAACAGCCATCTATTTACTGAGCAATAAAAGTAACCCGATCCAACGGATTGAGACTTTAAAGCATGTGAGTGTTGCAGGAGCAAATACATCTGTTTATCGAAACGATGAAATCCTCCAAACCAAACAAAAGATTGAGGAGGGATTAAAGATTAAATTTAGTCACTACAGCGGACAACAATTCAAAAGCTTTAAACAGCAGTGGGATAAAGCTTCTCTACACGATGATCAAAATAGAAGCAAAGCCCAAAAAATCTTTCAGCAATATCTACATTAAAGGTCTTTGATGGTGAGGTCATCCAGAATGAGAAGGTCTATACACCTAAACAAATTTACATTTACAGCCAGCCTTATAAACGTAATTCTGCTGATACAAATAGCATGATTGCCTTTATCAGTCTTTATGACAATCCAGTTAAACCCTCACAGCACATCTTAAAGTGTGGCTTTATCGACAATGTGTTTTAACAACTGAATAAAAAGAGTCTTATCAAATGAATAAATTAATATTCACAGGATTATGTCTAAGTCTTTCAACGTTAGCCTGTGCAGGTGCAAAAGAAAGCCTTGTTGGGAAGCGTTTAGTCTTGGATTTACCTGATACTGAATGTGCTGGATTGTCTTTTGCTAAAAATGGTAAAGATGCTGCCATGTATGCCGAAATGGGACAATGCCAAGATCCTTTACTACTTCGAGTGAGATGGTTAGATGACAAAACCTTTATTTTAATTGAGAAAGTACGAACGAATAATATCTCCCCACCACGTAGCCATCTATATAAAGTCCAAAGCGTTAATCAGCATTACGTAAAGCTGACTGAAATCTGGACAGGATGGGGTGATTCAAAAGACGATACATTAGGTTATTTTATTAAATAGCTTGAGCTTAGATAGATTGAATAGATAAGGCAAAAACGATAGCTGATCATAGGAGTAAAATATATGAATTACTACGCTGAGGATCCCTTCTAGGTAACTTAATCTAGGAGGTAATATGCAAAAGCTGAAATTTCAGAATCAACGAGCTGTAAAAAATTATCCTAATGATGACATCCGAAAACGATATCCTCATCTGAGAAGTAGATATTTTAAAAAGTTCATTACATATCAAGAGCGTAGATTTTATTTTCTTTATTTGATTAGATATAAAAAATATCTATATTATGACTATAATATTTATTATTAAAAGTAAGGATTTTTCATAATGATTAACCTTAAAGTATATGAAAATTACCTAAATTTAACAATTTTTTTGTAGTAAAGTGTAGTATTTATACATTATTTTAGTCAAATTATTTGCTAATCTGCTATATAAGTATGTCGTTGATAGAATATACGCCTTCTTCCTTACGAGGGACTTCAAGACTTGATTTCGTTCAAAGTGTAATTTGTTATCAAACTCCAATAGATAATTTTCTAAAAAATCAAGCATATTTAACTTTTGAGAAACCAAAGTATTTAGAATATGCATTAACGTCAAGAATTAAAGAATTTTGGGCTGGAAGGTTATTGGCTGAAGAAATTCTAAAAAAATATTTTGATTATCATTTGTCTATTACTCATAAAACATCAAAACTTCCGCAATGGCCAAAAGGAACAGTTGGATGTATTAGTCATACATATGACTATGTAATAGCAGCTGTTTCGTCAGAATCAAAATATCTAGGCATTGATATGGAATATATTGTAGATAAAAATGTTTTGGAGGAAAGTAAAAATCTAGTTTTAACTATATCAGAACAATCTTTTTGGGAGCTAAAATATAATAAGACTATAAGTTTTTGTGAATATTTTACACTTGTATTTTCTCTAAAAGAAAGCTTGTACAAAGCTGTTTACCCTCTTGCAAAAAAATATATTGACTTTTTAGAAGTGACTGTTATTGAGCTTGATTTTGAAAAAAAAGAAGCTTTTTTAAAATTTAATAGGGATATTGAATATTGTTATGGTTTACTAAGTAGATACAAAGGTTTTTGGTTTTTTGAAAAGGGCCGGGTTATAACATGTATTGAAGGAAAAACTTTATGTTGAATAATATCTTATAAATAAGTATATTTCTTAGTTTTTACATATTTGATGTGTAGTTTTATATAAGTTTAATTGCTAAATATTTATTAAATAGTTTTGGTTGCTTTATGAATAAAAGATTAATAGATAATTTTTCCTTGGGAAAAGATTTTTACATTATACAGTTTTCAGAGTTTCTGTATAGTGTTGGGTTGAGAAGTATTCAGTTTGCTTTGGCTTGGTGGATATTAACTATTACAAACGATCCCACAGTGTTTTCTTTTTTTGTTACAGTTGCTTTAATATCTGATGTAATATCTAGGTGTTTTTTAGGATGGTTAGGTGATGTATATAGTAAGAAATTATTAATCGAAATTTGTTATTTTGTAAGTTTAATATTTTCAATTTTTATTGCGGCTCTTACAGCTATGCAACTTTATATATTTGGAGTGCTTTTTTTATGCCAATGTATTATTGGTTTTAGTATTGGAATTCGAGAGCCAATACAATCAAGCATAATAGTTTCATTAGTAGATAGGTCTCAAATAGCTGAAGCTGTACGCTGGAGGGCTATGGTTTTGACAATGGCTAGTTTTGTAGCACCATTATTTGGAACAGTTTTGATTTCTTATGTAGAGCCTATAGGTACGATGTATATAGGTATAGCTATTACTTTAATAGCATTGATAGCCTTAAGATTTGTTTCATTAGGAACTACTGAAAATGAAGCTAATAAAGATAAATTAACCAATGGAAGTTGGTACAGCGGTATAAAAGTTGTATATAAGCTACCTCCAGAAAAGTTTTTAGCAAAAGTTTCTTTTCTTATTAACCTTGGTTTATGTTCAATTTTTGGCTTTATCTTACCAGTTTATTTTCAAAAAAATTTTAGTGAGAGTCCTTGGTTGCTAGGAGTAGTTGAGATATCTTTTGCTATAGGACTTTTTATTGGAGCATCGAAGGTTAATCTTTTTCTTAATAGCTTTTATGGAAGAGCTAGATCAACATTCTTTAGTTATATTGTATCTGGGGTTGGGATTCTCTTTATTTCATTGATAAGTAAGAATCTACCTGAATATAGTTACTGGTATTTTGTGCCTGTTTGTATGATCTTTATGTTTGTAGGCATTGGTATTGCTACTGCGACAATAAATTCTAATTTTTTACGAACGGTAGCTACCCCTAAAAGTTATTTGAATAGAGTAAATGCTGCTGCTTTATTTTGTTCTGGTTTGGCAGCTCCAGTTGGGATTGCACTTACTGGATATGCATATTCTTTCCTTGATCCTTTTGTTGTATTTCTACTATTGTCTCTATTGTTGGTAATTACATCAATATTTACCTGTATGAGTCATGAGTTAAAAGAAGCTTTATCTTTATCTGATGAGAGAATGGATGGTTTTTATTCAAATCGTTATCCCAAAGTCTTTATAGAAGAAGAAAAATAATTTTATTAATTATATGGTTGTGTTGAGTGGTTAAACTTTCATCTATTCTGTAATTACTATGAATTGATGACTATATTTTGGCCTTGTAAAAATATTTAAGAAGATTTTTTTATGAGGCTGTTTTTATTTGTGTTATTAAAGTTAATCTGTATTTTATTGGTTTAATAAATAGTCAGACTGATTTGTATGTTTATTAATTTTCTAGTATATATATTCTGTGTCTTTAGATGGTGAACTTCTATTTTTGAGTTTTTGTTATTAAAACTAATAATTTCTTAAATTACATTTAGTTATGCATTTTTGTTGAATTTTAAAAATTTAATAAAAATGCAATAATGTTTAATTAGATTCCTTATCTGAGTCTTATTGTTAAATTTTTTTTTGGAGATTTTTAATTTAGATTTTATTTTTATACTTACATTTTTAAATAAAATGTATTGTTAATATATTTTATAGGCGTATGAAGAGATTCTGGTCTAAAGTATTTATTAATAGTATTGAAGTTTATTTTGGTTAAATTCCAATCTTAAATGTATTTAATGGATTGGAAAAAATATTTAAATCAATAGCTTATCCATTCTAAATTTTTAGGGATGGTTTCTTATTTTTTATTAATAACGGTAAATTTATGATTTCTAATAACGAAGAAATGTCTCCAAAATATATGTCATTTAAAGCAAAGGCTTTTTTTCAAGAAATGTTAGGTGATATTACCGAGCCGGTACTGGCCTTTGGTATCAATGATGTAAGACTTGAAGGTGTCGAAACCTCAGAACACCGTATACAGCTGGCTGATGATTTAAATGCAAGATTAAGAACACAGGCTACGC
>NZ_JSUS01000065.1 GCF_000805455.1 Acinetobacter sp. A47 | reverse complement strand
TGTCCGTTAGGATAGAAGATCTGAGTCATTCCACCTGTCTGTACTGTCTTAGAACCATCGGGCGCTGTAATGGTTACATTACGTGCCGAGATCGCAATAGCTTCCAATGCTTGTGTGGTCAAATGGTCTGCCCGTAAGGTTCTGGCAGTGATTCTATCGCCATGCATTTGACCAGTGGTAATTTTGTTTGCGCTTAGGTTTCCAATGATCGCATCACTGATTACAGTACGCCCATCAACTACCGCAAACACCTTACGACCGTCTTTTGGTGAACCCACGTAGAATTGATCTGCAGACACACCAAATGCGGATTGAACCACACCATTTACCAGTTCAGAAGTTAAGGCATAACCGCACAGAACGCCGTTATTGTCGATAGAAACTGCCTTCACACCTTTAATGCCATCAATGGATTGTGATTGCTCCTTAATCTGGACTTTCATGGTTTCCGCATCGGAAGTCCACGGACCCCATGTTGCTGCGGCTCCCGAGCCACTTGATTGTCGGAATCGGGCATTTGCTTCGCCTGCAGTAGTCCAACGTTGGATGATTGCCCCTCCTGATACATCAGACCACGGGACAAGCGTTTCAACTGAACCATACATGGCAGTTCCAGCAGGGTTGCCGATAGCAGTTCTTGTTTTGAACTCAGTTACGACACTTCGAGGGTAGTTAGTCCAGTACCATTGAGGGGGTTGGTTCGTATTGCGAGTATCCGGAACAGTTAATCGATCAAGTTTGATGTTGTCGAACTGTTTCTGATAGTCAGCTTTAACCTTGCTCTCGAGAGTGGTAGACGCACTAGCAATAGCAGAGTTCATCTCAGCATGAGTGGTATAACCCTGTAATACTGACGCAGATGTATTGTCGAGAATGTCTTCCAACTTAACAGGACACATATTATTTACTTGGGTTTCCAATAGCGGAGTTAGTACAAATCCGCCACTTGAATTACCGTTACCCACAAATACATCAACCACGTTCCAACCAACACGGAAACTCAAAGAGCAGTCCGTGTATGAACCATAACCTACCTTATGGTACTGGCGTTGGTTGCCTACATAAATCGTCACAGTGTCATCAACGCGAATATTGGTGAACTTAACTGTCTTAGCTGCAGCTACATACACCCATGTTCTAAACAGTGCAAAGGTTTGAGGTTCGCTAAACCAAGTACCATTATTGGCATCGGTTGCCGATGGCACTTCACCCTTACGAACAATCTCACCTGTATTGATGTCCTGAAAGTTGAATTGACGGCTCGCGGTATCCCCAGCCTTCAATTTACATAAGATGAATGTCCAAAGATTCTTTTTGGTTTCATCTCGACTTTGCGGCATACGACCGTTCGGAGACTGAGGATGAAACGATGACTGCAGTTGTAGGAGCTTATCAGCCATGGCCTTAGAATCAGTCGCAGACGTATTAGCCATCTCTGTGAGCTTGGCAAAGGTATCTGCAACCATAGGTGTCATATCCTGATAGTCAGTCAGGTCATAGCACTCAATCTGGGCCAGAGGGAAAGTCATAGTTTCCTCGCCTTTTAATGGCCCGTTTAAGTAAACATGACCACCGGTACTGAATGTGCCAGTAGCCCCACAACGTACAAGTCGGTAGTAAGTCTCGTATTTACCTGTACCAGCATTCAAACCAACAAACTTATCAGAAGCTCCCGTACCTTGTGCATTTGAAGCGTTATGAACGGTATAACCAACAGGAATCTTCATTAAATACTTAATGAGAAACACAGCATTAGCACGTGAGGCAATGGTCTGGAAGAAGCCACCGAGTCCCGGTGTCGATCCTGCAGACACGGTAATGTTCATCTGGTGAGTGGATGTTGTTGGATTGTCCACTGTCCAACGCGCAATTCGAGCCACCTTATTACGGCCAGTACGTTTATTGTCGTAAACATTTACACCGTTCACACCATTCCGAAAGGTTGGATCTCCCCAAACCAATTTCCCATGTGTACCAGCACGGGCAATTAGATCAGTATCAGAGAGTTTAGAAGTTACATCCTTAACACCCTGATTGGCTGCATTTGCCCCTTGCTGTGCGGTGTCTGCAGCCTTCTTAGCGGCATCAGCACTTGACTGTGCACCCTTAGCAGCATTCTGGGCTGAATCTGCTGACTTCTGAGCATTGGCAGCGTTGTTTTGCGCCGTATTAGCTGTGTTTTGGGCTGCAGTAATGTTTCTATTGGCACTGGTCATTGATGACTGTAAGTTAGTCATTTGACTTGACTGTGCTTTAAGCTGGCCGTCAACTTCTTCAATCTTAGTATTTAAGATATTCGTTGCCTCTGCAGCCGGTGCAGAACTCCCTAAACCTGCAGGGATGCCATTAATAAGCTGCAACATGTAGTCGATCTGTTTACCACCAAGCGTTGCAGATTGTGCCTTACCTACGATCTCAGTGCCTTGTCCTTCGGACATGCCCTTTCGACCAATTAAGATATATGCATCACGGGGTTTAAGTAGGTCTAAGGTCGCCTTGCTTGCACCTAATGAGATTAGTGCAGGCTTAGCCGTGGCAAAATGTGCTACAAAAGAGTCATAGCCCATGACGGCAACGTATGTACCATCAGGGATAGCATTGATTGTGTTAATCAAGTTTGTCGCATTAACTGCACTTGCATGGGTATCAAAAACACGGCGAATATCCCCTAATGCATTACCTTTAAAGGTACACAGAGTTAAACCACGGGTAGCTTGTAGTTGTACTTTACCTGCGAGATCCTTGATACCGCCAAAACCAGATTGACCACCACCAATAGAGCTGACAGTGTAATTGGTCACTTCACCAAGTACGGATTTGAGCTGTGTCAGATCAGTGGAAGTCGATGTAAGCTTATCGTCTACAACCTTAACAGTCGTATCTGTGTAGCGTTTGGCATACGCATTCGCTTCTTCACCGGCTTTCTTAAGTTTGGCATCAAAAGTGGTAGCCTGTGTTGATACCACACGATCAGTTTCAGCTTTTGTGTAGTGGTTCTTAAGTTGGTTAGCCGTATTGGTATTCACCTTTGCTTCAAGCGATGTAGATGCACTAGCGATCGCTGAGTTAGTCTGTGCTTTGGTGAAGTAATTATTCGTTAGGTTCGCGTTGACCTTATTCACTTCTGAAATTGCACCAGCAAAACCGGCTTCAATATCACCTGCAGACGGCGACCATTCAGAAGCCTTACGGCCCATCTCAATTTTGACATTCTTGACGTGTACGATACGGCCAGTGTTATAAGTTCCAAAGAACTCCAACATACTAGGCCCTACAGGGTGTGACGTTCTGCGCGGGGTTACGGTAACGGATCTACGTTCCCACTCTGTTGTCACATTCTCAATTTGTACTGAATATGTCCACATAGTAGATTGGTTTGACGAGTAAACTCGTACAGGCCCCGCCACAGCTACTTTAATGTCAAAACTGATCGTAACCTCACCTTTGGCATAGATCTCACTGAGAGCTGCGCTACGTGAGTATGCAAGGTACTCATTGCCACCTTTACGCTCTAAAATACCACCAGTGAATAAGTTCACACCACCGCTTACGATTTCCGAGTCATAAGACTGAATGCCCGATGCAATTGCTTCGTCAGCTTCGGCTTTGGTGTACACATCTTTCCGGATGTTCGCTTCAACTGCAGTGATGTCACGTTTAACAGTGGCACCAAACTTAGAGATTTCCCCTGCTACAGCCTTGTCTGTGTCAGCTTTGGTGTAGTAGTTATTCGTGAGTTTGGCATCCATGTCTTTAACGACATTTGCAGCTTTATTGTCAGTGTACTTAAGGCCATCCGCTGCCTTGTCATCCGCATACTTCTTGTACTGACTGGTGAGCGTAGTAGTGGCATTTGAGATAGCCCCATTCATGTCAGATTTAGTGGCGTAGTTAACCAATACTGAGGATTTAACCAAAGTAGAATCTACATCGGTCTCGTTGAGTACTGAATCCACTCGGAAGCCTTGTACTTCCCATGAACCAGCCTTACCCGTATGGCCAACAGCGAAACCAAGTCGGATTAGAGGGTTAGCCTCTGCGGTAGAACGCAAGTTCACAACACGTGATACTTCCACCCAATCTGCATTCGCAGGGATTTCAGTCAACGGTACGGCTAAATGAGTGTAGTCGCGTGCAAACTTGCCGTTCTTATCAGAGCGTAAGATTGTGATGTGACATGCACCCGTTGAGTTGGTACTACGGCGAACCAAGAAGCTTACTCGATATGCACGGTTGTTCTGAAGGATTGCCTTGTTGTACTGCCAACACATATCAGGATTATTACTGTCCTTCCGGAACAATGTATTCCCAACCTTACCGGTTGTGGTCGTATAGAAATACTGGCCCATGTTATAGCCGTAATGACTCTCCCAATCTTTCGGGTTAGCCAAGAGGTAATCGCGTGCCAGTGAGTCGCTATCGGTCGCTGATCGAATGGTCTCAATAGTCTCTTTGAACGTAGATTCAATCTTGGTCGTCTGGTTTGCTTCTGACTTTTCAAGGTCTGATTTCGTAGCAAAAGTGGTGAGCGCCTTTGCATGGCTTTCGACCGTACGGGTGACTTGAAGTACCTTCGCTTCTGTGTCTGTCAGTTTCTTATTCGTATCGTCAATACGCTTTCCATTTTCATCAATGCGTTTGCCTTGTGCATCGATCAAATTTCCATGCGCGTCAATACGTTTACCTGCAGCATTAATCAGGTTGCCCTGTTCATCAATTCGCTTACCCTGACTATTGATTAAGTTACCGTTAGCATCTAACCGCTTTTCAGCATCACCTAACTTCTTGTCAGTCTGGCCAAGCTTAATTTCGGTTTGACCCAGCTTTTTACTGGTCTCACCCAACTGCTGCTCAGTAGTGATGACATGCTTCTGTACATCCTTAACTTGGGATTCAAGCTGTGTGGTACGTTCAGAACTTGCCTCGCCCTCACGTGTGACTGTCTTGAACATCTCAATGGCTTGAGCATTCGCATCATTAGAAGCGGCCAACGAGTCAGCATCTTCAACAATGATATGACTGAACTGTGTGATACCGGTATTGCTCGTGTAGTTCGCAATACACATAGGAGAGTAGTACTCTGCCAAAGCCGGGAAGGTTCTCGGATTATCAATCGTACCTCTACCGGTTGCGGCACCTGCAGATTTACCTTTAAGGTAAAAAACATGCTCCATCATCTCACCAAGTGGCGATCTATGGTTAGATACTAAATAGTTTGAAGATCCCATACCTGTTGCAAGCACGTTCGTAGAAGTCACGTAACGGCTCTGGTCGGCGTTCTTGTGGGTTACACCCACGTACACGCCACCATCACCCTCTATACGGCGATAACGTACACGTAAGCGGTAAAGTTTCTCAGGGTCAATCTTTTCAAACTCTGCCCAATGTGCCCACTGATCATCCTGACCTTTAATGTTGCGGCCCATTTGTAGCATGATGCCATTCATAGCAGCATCATCTTTAACAAACGAGACTCGGTTTGCTGCCCGTAGGAATACCCAATCTTTTAAACCATTATCAGAAGGGATTGCACGAATACCCACGCGAGATAAGGTCTGGGACTGGACGTTACGAACATGTTGAGCCAGTGATTCATTAGCTGATACTGCAGTATTCGCCGTATCCTGAGCTGTAGCAGTCGCTTCGATGTTCTTCTTTAGGTCAGCATCTAACCCTTTGAATGAACTGTTTAAACCATCAATACGACGAGCTTCATTCGTGATCTTGCCATCTAAGTTCTTGGTTTGCGTACTTACCTCAGTGAGTACCTCAGACTTTGATTTGGCAATGTCAGATTTAAACTGCGACTCTAACTTTTGAGCAGTAGAAGTGATGTTGCCATTGGCATCTGAGATTGATTTAGACATTGTGGTAAATTTACCGTCTACCTCAACAAACTTGCCATCAACAGCCTTATTACGGTCGTTGTAGCTTGCCTGGAACTTCTCAAGACGTTCTACAGTAGCTTTATTCTGATCCGATAATGCATTGGTCTCCTTGAGAATTTCAGCCTTTGTAGACTGGATTAACTCACCTGTTGCCTTGTCTTTCTGGCTTACCTCAGTCTTAAATGTATTAAGCTGGTTTAGGGTTGCCTTATTCGCATCAGATGTAGCTTTGATTTGCTGCGCTACAGTGGCCTTATTTCCATTGTATTCAAGCTGCAGAGCATCCAACTTTTTTAGAGTTGCTGCATCATTCTGAGCATTAAGCTCTACAGACTTGGTAATTGCCGCAACAGCTTTGTTGTTTGAAACTTTATAAGCTTCAAGGGCTTTCAGAGTTTTTGAACCATCAGATTCAATTTGCTCGAAACGTTTGGTGTAACCATCGTTCAGCTCTTTTACAGTCTTGTCGATGTACTGCTGGAGTTCTGCAGCTTTCTTGTCGAGAGCCTCATTACGTTCAGTAATCTCTTTAGAGATCTGGTTAGCCCACTTTGCTGACTCTGCAGCAATGTCTTTCGCACGCTGTTCAGCCTCAGCAATCAACTGATCACCACGAGTCTCAGCCTCGGAAGCGATAGCATCTACACGTTCTTTAGATTCCTGAGAAATCTGGTTATGTAGATTACGCATTTCTTCAATACGGATGTTTGACTCTTTGAGAATGTCATCAATACGTGATTTACGTTCTTCAAGAATCTGCTCCGCGAAGTCATCCAGACGACCAGCTAATGCGTCATCCAGAAACTCTGATCCGACCTTCCCAAGTAATTCATCAAGGATTCGGTCAATATCAGAGTTCTCTAATGCATCTTCTGAGTTCTTCTTGGCTTCATCCAGTGCATCTTCAACCTCAGCAATTTTGTCCTTGATTAAGTCCTCTGCTTGTTTGAAGAACTGGGCAATTTCAAGTCGCCAATCCTGAGATGCAGCCAACATTGACCAATCAAATTGGTACTCATCGGTATCGAGTGTGAACTCTGTACTGTCCCAAGTGGTCGTATCAAGAATGCCATCGTGAGTAGTGACAAGTTCCTCTACATCCTGGTAATCCTTACCAAGCTGATCTTGAAACTCTTTTGTCATCTCAAAGATGCGGGCTTCGCCCGCTATGCGGTCTCGATCTACAGTATCGACACGGACATTCACATCCTGAATTTCCCGTGCATGTTCTGCATGGTGTCGTTCGATTTCGCCTACTAAATACGCCTTATCTTCGATTTGGGTACGTGTTTGGTCAGAAATTCGCTCACCCAATGCAGTATCACGGTTGATACTTTGGATTGAATCATTTGTAATAGCCCTGCTATTAAGCTCTGCCGATTGCCGGTTTGCTTCAATAGCTACATCCTGAGCTTCGACCTTTTGCTTTAGGTCGCTTACTTGCTTACTTACTTGAGTAAGTAAACTATCATGCTCTGAGGAGTATAAACCTTCCATGGTTAATGCCTTCCTTAGCGTTGGTAAAGCCGTATTGTATAGGTTTGCAAGGGATTAGGGAATTTTAGAATGGACGCGTTGCGTCCTCAAACGGTGTAAAAGGATTTAAAATGAGCCATCAAAAAGCCTCTTATGTTGATCACATGGGTTCCGACCTGTCTGTGGTAAATGCAGCACGTGTATCCTTTGACAAGGATGCGTCAGAGTTTACATTGGAACAGAATACGAATCTGATCTACTTTCTGGCACGTGGTATGTCGTCAAAAGACCATAAAGAACTCGTAGCGGAAATTGCTGCAGGCACAGGCTTTCACGAAGGCGAAGCATTAGAGTTACTTCGTAAGATTCAGGACCAAGATACTCATTGGACACCTTTCGCACACACCGCAATTACATTGCGTTGCGCTGCACCGGTGCCAATTCGTACACAGGCATTCAAGTCAAAACAAGGATTTGTTGAGAACGAAGAATCTCGCCGTTACATCTCAAGCCGTCCTGAACTATTCATCCCCGACACTTTCCGAGCTAAACCAATCGGCTCAATTAAACAAGGTTCGGGAGATGCACACCCAGACTCAGACGCATGGAAGCGTGAATATGTGAAGCAATGTCAGGAAGCCATTGACCTCTATATGGAAATGATCGATAACGGCGTTTGTCCTGAACAAGCTCGCTTTGTATTACCTCAAGGTGTCCTCGTTAATTGGATTTGGACAGGGAATTTATACGGTTTTGCTAATTTTGTGAAAAAGCGTTCTAATTCCCATGCTCAGAAAGAGATTCAGGATTTTGCACAGGAAGTTGACAAAATCGTGGGTTCACTCTATCCGATCAGTTGGAAAGCATTAACAGGACGTTAATATTTACTTACTTAAGTAAGTAAGTAGAACATGGAAAGTAGTATGACTAAGTACCTGTCTCGTATTGAGACCCCTACCGAATCGCAAGTGGAATACTATCCAGTTGCGACAAAAGCAGCCATTGAACAAATGGCAATCTTCTGGCCTGCCGAGGAGCTGGGCGTAGAAGAAGATGAAGCAGATTTTCGTAATGGATTAACAGAGGGTGAACGCTTTGCTGTATTGGCATTGCAACGTTACCTTTCAAAAATTGAAACTACCATCGGTGGTGACGACTTTTGGGGTGGCCGCATTGGACGCATGTACCCTCGTCCGGAAATCATTCGTGCTGCATCTGTATTCAACATGATGGAAAACAACTCACATGCACCTTTCTACCGTATTGGTAATGAGGTAATTGGAGTTGCAACCGATGAGTTCTACGAAGAATTTAAGAACATCCCGATCTTTAATGAGCACATCAAGTATGTGGTCAAGAAGTCGAAGTCTAAAGACAAACTGGAATCTACTGCAGCCCTCACCTTTCTTGAAGGTGTGACGTTGTATGAAGCATTCGCTTTCTTTAAGTCATTTGGTGTTCGTGGCCATAACAAAATTAGCCACTTCATTGCGGGCATTGATGGCTCTGCAAAGGATGAAAACTTCCACTGTATGTTCAGTGCATGGCTTGTAAATCAAACCATTCGTGAACGTCTGGAACTCAAAACCATGACAGTCGAGCAGGTAGAACGCTTTAACAGGCTGATCCGCCGTATGGCTCGTAAAGTGTACAAGCACTGCATGGGCATCATTGATTACATCTTCTCGTACAAGCCTGAAACCATTACCACAATCACTAAACACGAAATGCGTAAGTTTGTTCGTGACCGTGTGAATGCAGTACTTGGGTTCTTAGGGCAAGCGCCGATGTTCGACACCAAGCAAGGGAAAGTAACCCAATGGTTCTTCTCTCAGCTCAACGCATACAAATTCCAAGACTTCTTTGCGACTACTCAACTGCAGTACCGCCGCAACTGGAAGAAACACTTATTGAAATTTGATATGGCCGTGGCCGAGGAATACAAGGAGCATTGGAATGTTTAATGCAATTGGTGCGAATAGTCGCAAAGCGAAGATTTTAGCAGAGGCATTAAGCCAGGAACGTAAGTCTCTGCAGGCAAAAGGACTATTGCCAGATTGGTACACAACAGCAGCATGGAAGATGCTGAAAACTAAGTACCTACCCCGAGGCGAAAAAGGTCTAAAAGATCGTCATACGAAGATCTCTAAGACTTTGGCTCGCCACTTACCTGCGCCATACGTTCAAGAGTATGAGGAGCGTTTCTTCAATGAAATGTGGGACGGAATCCTTTCTCCATCATCTCCGGCATTGGCAAATACAGGCACCAAGCATGGAATGCCGGTCGCTTGTTCAGGTCAGAAGATCGGGAACTCTGTATGGAGCTTCTATACAGGTCTCCGCGAGACAGCAATGTTGTCAAAGAATGCATTCGGTACGTCTGCAGACTTCTCAGACATTCAAGCTCGTGGTGTGACATTCGCCGAGTCAGGTGAAGCCAATGGAGTTAAAGAGGTTATTGAAGACTTCTTTACATCGGCTGCAAAAATTGCACAGGGAGGGAACCGCCGTGGAAGCTTTGCTGCTTATCTCGACATTGAGCACCCTGATTTCTATGAGTGCTTGGACAGCTTACGAACTCACAGCAATGGTAAAAACTATGGTTGGACGATTCGTGACACGTTCATCAATCGCTTATTAGCAAATGATCCGGAAGCTCACAAACGCTGGACAGATGCATTGCACGTCAAGTTGCTTACAGGTAAGGGATACCTGTTCTTCCCAGACAAAGCAAACCGCCATCGTCCAGAAATGTACAAGCGTCTTGGCTTGGACATCATAGCAACAAACCTATGTACAGAAATTATGTTGCATAGCTCTGAGTTGCTTACTTACTCATGCATCTTGGCATCAATCAACCTCAAACACTGGGACGTTATTAAAGAACGTAAATCAGTGTTCACCGCAACCGTATTCCTTGACTGCTTATGCTCCGAGTTCATTGAGATCTCTAAGGGTAAACGTGGTCTGGACAAAGTGCGTACCTTTACGGAAAAAGGCCGTGCAATCGGTTTAGGTGTACTTGGTTTTGCTACATACCTACAAGAGAAACGTATTCCGTATGAATCACTTGAAGCGTATTTCCTCAATAAACAGATCTTCAAACATCTACATGACGAGTCCTTGGAAGCGTCTAAGTGGTTGGCCGAAGTCTTAGGGGAACCTGAATGGTGTAAAGGCACAGGATTGCGTAACACACACCGTACGGCGGTAGCTCCTACCAAATCAACATCTAACCTCATGGGCGGTGTTGAGGAGTCGGTATTCCCATCTCCGGCAATGGTTTATGAGGCATCTTCATCTGTAGGCGGTTTACCGCGTATCAATGCAGTGCTTTACGAATTAATGAAGGAACGTGGCGTTTACAACCAAGAAACGTTAGACGACATCGTAGCTCATGCAGGTTCAGTACAGCATGTCGATTGGTTAGATGACCATGAGAAAGCTGTATTCCGTACCGCATTTGAGATGGATCAGGAAGTCATCTATCGCTACGCAAAAGAACGTCAGAAGCACCTTTGTCAAGGTCAGTCATTGAACTTCTATTTCGCTGATCAAGGATCTGAACAGAAGATCGCAAGCTTAATGACCCGAGTGACATTAGACCCGGACATCCTAAGCCAGTATTACATTTACTCCAAGTCAGGGGTAATTGTGAACGATGAATGCTTAGCATGTGCAGCATAAACATTAACTTTTAAGTCCGGTGGGCTTTGCCCACTGGAACGAGGATTTCACAATGAAAGGATCTCAATCAAACGACTGCAACTGTTTAGGTTGCCTAGCTCGTCGCCGTAATAGTCAAAAACCAAGCTCGGTGCAAGTAGACATTGCAGGCTTTATTGCCGGTATTCCACTAACCCAACCTAAAAAGCAAAAAGTGCTCTCAGCAGCAGGCTTTTTGGTGGCTGCTAATCAACACATGAAAGATCGTGCTGTGACATACGACTCACCGGAAGGTGAACGCAGTATGGAACGTACGGTTGCTGCATTCAATGAACTTAAAGGGACTAACTTGTCTGTTCAAGACGGTTGGACTTTTATGATGCTTTTGAAAATGGTACGCGCTGATCAGGGTGAGTTTAAAGCTGACAACTTTGAAGACCTTGTAGCGTATGCGGCCTTAGCAGGTGAGCAAGCCAGTATTGATGCTGTCCGAAAGCAAAACCAACAGAACATCTAAGGAATGAACCCATGCAAGAAAAGAAGTACCTAAACAACGAACAAATCCCATTAGCGTTAGCTGTATTCCTCGCTACAGACAATTATGACCATGAAGAAGGCGTATTAAGTGCAACTTCATTGATTAAGCCTGTGCGCCAACTGGTGCTTGAACGCCGTTTAAAGGAACAGGAAGCTGAACCGTTGCTGGAAGACATTTCAGGTTTAGTCGCTTCACGCATGGGTTCAGCTATCCATGATGCCATTGAGCGTAGTTGGACGGTCTCCCCTGCCGCAGCTCTTAAAGCTCTTGGTTATCCGCAGCGAGTAATTGACCGCATCCGAGTTAATCCAGAAAAACCAGAACCTAACACAATTCCTATCTATATGGAATTGCGCTCTTACAAGCAAGTTGGGCCATTCAAGGTGTCTGGGAAATTCGACTTTGTGGGCGAAGGCATGGTGCAAGACTTCAAATCAACCGGAGTCTTTACATTCATCAATCAAACCAATGCAGATAAGTACATCCTTCAAGGCTCTATTTATCGTTGGTTAAACCCCGACATCATTACCCGTGACGTTATGTGGATTCACTACATCTTCACGGACTGGTCAAAGATTGATGCGATGCGAAACCCTAAGTATCCGCAGAGCCGTACAGTGTCTCAAAAGTTCCAGTTGCTTTCTTATGAGCAAACAGACAACTACATCAAGCGCAAGCTCAGTGAAGTTGAACGTTTAGCAGATGCACCGGACAACGAGATCCCATTGTGTAGCTCAGAGGACTTATGGCGCACCGACCCCGTTTATAAGTACTACAAAGACCCAAGCAAGATGACCAAATCTACGAAGAACTTTGACAATCTTGGTGAGGCTGCTGCCCGTCAAGCAAAGGACGGCGGTAAAGGCATCATCAAAACAGTACCAGGACAAGTGAAAGCTTGCCGTTACTGCAAGTGCTTCTCTATTTGTGGACAAAAAGATGCCCTCATCAAATCTGGTGAGTTAGTTCTTTAATTTTACTTACTTAATTACTTACTTAAATTAGGATAATCATAATGGCTTTACGCGCTGTGTCGGATATGGAGTTTCATCCGACCTCAGAAAAACTTGTAAAAGTGCTACAAACCAAAACTCAAAATACAGATCCTTTATTCTTCCGAATCTTGGTTGCGTATTATTGGGGCATGGTTGCTGCTCAAATGCGAGCAGGTGTCACAGGATTCATGGGTAAAAGTTCCATTCCCATTAATGTGTACGCCATGAATCTGGCCCCGTCAGGTGCAGGTAAAGGACACTCATCGGGTGTAATTGAAGGCGAAGTATTGAATCGCTTCTTTACAACATTCCGTGAGCACACCTTCCCTATCTTGGCCGATCAGAACCTTGTGACATTGGCAACTAAACTTGCTACACGTAATGGCACCGACCCAGATGATGAACTTGTCAAACTCCAAAAGGAATTTAATTCTCTTGGCGCGTTGATGATGTCATTCAGTGAAGCTACATCCCCAGCCATTAAGCAAATGCGTCAAAAATTGTTGATGGCCAATGCGGGTGCGTGCAACCTTCAGGTCGATGAAATTGGTGTAAACCTCCAAGCAACTCTTGAACCATTGACCACTTACCTTGAGCTTTACGACAAAGGTTTAGTAAAAGACAAACTGGTCAAGTCTACTGCAGACAATGTGCGCTTTGAGAAGATTGATGGTGCAACCCCGGCTAACCTATTACTGTTTGGCTCACCTCAGAAATTACTTGATGGTGGCAAAACCGAGCAGCTCCTCATGGAACTGTTGGAAATGGGATATGCCCGCCGTTGCCTATTTGGATTTACCCGTCAAGCTACTAAGCAAGATGGTTTAAGTCCAGATCAGTTATACGATCAACTCTTTAACACAAGCAATGAGGACTTCTTAGAAGATCTTTCTATGAAGTTTGAGCAGCTTGCAGATATGGTAAACATTGGTAAAAACATTCGTTTACCTAAACCAGTATGTTTAGTGCTCTTAGAGTACAAACTACAGTGTGAAAAGCTCTCTCGTACCTTGAGTGAAGCGGAAGCCATTCGCAAAAGTGAAATGGATCACCGTTACTTCAAAGTGCTCAAACTTGCAGGTGCGTACGCATTTATGGATATGTCTCCGGAGATCACAATGGGTCACTTGGAGAATGCTATCAAGCTTGTTGAAGCGTCAGGTAAGGCATGTGAGGAGCTATTACGTCCAGAGCGTAATTATGTGAAGGTAGCAAAACACCTGGCACACTCCCCTAATGAACTGACATTAGCAGACCTTGATACAGAATGTCCGGCATTTGCTGGCTCCCGTGCAGTTAAAGAGGAAATCCTCCTTATGGCTGCAGCATGGGGCTACAAGAACAACGTGATCATTAAGAAGATCTTTACTGACGGCGTGCAGTTCCTTCGTGGGGAATCCCTAGATGAAACCAACCTTGATGAAATGATCTTGGCTTTCAGTACAGACATGACTGAGGGTTATGAGAACGTTCGTGTTCCATTCAGCAAATTGCCACGTGTATACACTGGACCAGCGTTCCACTGGGTAAACCATCACTTAAAGGGTGGCTATCGCAAGGAGGAAAATGCTGAGGAAGGATTTAATACAATTGTCTTAGACATTGATGGCACATGTCAGCTTAAAACCGCAATGATGCTGTTGAAGGACTACAAGGCAATCTACTACACAACCAAGCGTAGTACGCCTGAAACCAACCGCTTCCGAATCATATTGCCTACTAATTATGTTTTGAAACTTGATGCTGCTGATTACAAAGAGTTCTACATGAACGTACTTGAATCACTCCCATTTGAGGGGGATGCGTCTGCAGCACATCGCTGTAAGAAATGGCTGTCTAATCCAACTGATGCAATCGTAACTGATGGCCAGTTGTTTGATGTACTGCCTTTCATTCCAAAGACCTCCAAGAATGAGGAGCGTGAGCGCAAGTTCCAAGATCAAACTTCTCTCGACAACCTTGAACGTTGGGTAATTAACAACACAGGTGACGGGAATCGTAATGTCCAACTCCATAAGTTTGCACGTGTGCTCTGTGATGCTGGCCATGACTTCAACACAATTACTACCCGCGTATCTGCCTTGAATGACAAGTTACCGGGCAAATTGAGTGAAGCCGAGCTGTCAGCAACTATCTTTAAAACTGTAGCAAATGAGCTACTTAAGAAAGATGTATAAGGGGTACGCGCTGCGTACTGGAACGGATGAAATAAATAGATTTACTTACTTAAGTAAGTAAAAAGGAATATGAAATGACTGACGTTAATGTAAATGACAACTTAATTCTTGTTTGTGGCGAATCTGCTACGGGTAAATCTGCTTGTTTGCGTAATCTCTCAAGTAAGACCTTATACCTTAACTGTGAATCAGGTAAGAAACTACCTTTCCGTGACAAGTTCCGTAAGTCCATTGTGATCACTGATCCGTACCAAGTCTATCAAGGCTTTGAATGGGCACAAGGACGCGAGGACGTTGATAACATTGTTATTGATGGCTTCAACTACCTTATGGACATGTTTGAGTCACAGTACATTGTAGGTGCAGAAGATTCACGTGCAGGCTGGCAACAATACGCTGAGTTCGTGCGTAACCTCATGCAGTTACATGTAGCCAACTCAGATAAGAACGTTATCTTTACGGCGCATACACGCACTACATACAACGAACAGACTCTATCTATGGAAACCAAAGTACCAATTAAAGGTGCGTTGGCCAACACAGGTATCGAATCATTCTTCTCCTTCATTGTTTCTACGAAGAAAGAGAAGCTCAAAACACTTGAGAACTTCAAGAATGACCTTCTTGAGATCTCTCCACGTGATCAGGCTGTGGGCTACAAACACGTATTCCAGACGCTTATTACCGCAGACACAGTGCAAGAACGTATGCGCGGCCCTATGGGTATGTTCGATGACAATGAGACATTCATTGACAACGATGTGAACTTACTTATCAAACGCTGCCATGAGTACTACGGCACTGATGAAGCAGCCGCGTAAATACTACGCAATCAACCCATGGAACTAATAGACATTCTATTAGTTCCTCTGTAGTCTCTCGCTACGCAATTACTTATTTACTTATCTACTTACTTACTTAACTCAAGACAAGGAAATCCTCATGAGTGTTTTAGCTGGCTTATCTTACGACTCTAACATTAAAAACGAAACCGACAGTGTTGGCGGTAAATTCAAACTCTTTGCATCTGGCGTATATAACGCAGTTATCAAAATGGCGTACATCCAAATCGCTGACTCTGGTGCTGTAGGCATCAACTGTACTTTTGGTATTGGCGAAGACGAATACAAAGAAACTTTCTATGTATCAAATAAAGAAGGTAAGGCGTACTACGTCGACAAAAACTCAGGCGAGAAGAAGTACCTTGCAGGCTTCTTACACATGGATGCAATCTGCTGCTTAGCCGCTAAACGTGCACTCTCTGAAATGGACACTGAATCTAAGATGGTGAAAGTGTACAACAAAGATGCCAAACAAGAAGTCCCTACTAAGGTAGATGTACTGGTAGACCTGCTTGATAAAGAAGTGAAGTTGGCAATTATCCAACAAAAAGTCTTCAAACAAGAGAAGGTTGATGGCAAATACGTTGACACAGAGGAAACTCGTGAAGAAAACAACGTAGACAAAGTGTTCCGTGCTTCTGACAACAAAACTACTGCCGAAATTCGTGCTAAAGCCGAAGAAGCAGCATTCATTGATGTGTGGAAAGGTCGTTGGGACGGCGAAGTCAAAGACCGTACCAAAGGTAAAAAACCTAAAGGCGCTGCTGCTGGTAAAGCTGGTGCACCTGCTAAACCTAAAGCTGCAACCTCAGGCTTATTTGACGACTAATCCCCTTCACCATTTAGGGCACCTACGAGTGCCCTTTTCTATTACTCAATTTTTGGACAGAAACCATGGAACAACAAACTCAAGCACCTAAACAACGTGTAGTACAGATCACTTCTTTAGAACACTTCGCAGCTATCACAGGTGATTGGTTCTTTACTAAACATCAACAGTTAGAGCAACTGATTAACTTCCCAGAACATGAGCAGTTAATGGTGACTGACAACAAAACAGGTGTGGAACAAATCCTTGTTGGTGCAGAACGTGCAGCATTTATGGAAGGCTTAAAAGTTGCCGCTACACTCTTTGATAAGCTCCCGTTCGATTTCTTCCCAGTTGATGCCGAAGGCAATCCAATCGTTCCAGGTCAAGAACCACCTGTAGTACGTGCACCAACACTGGTGCCAGACGAAGCAACTAACGAAACTGCTCCTGAGTAATGGCCATACTCAAAGTAGTTGGCATGGACCCTGCCCTAAGAAATTGGGGCATGGTTCGTGGCGGTTATGACACTGAGACCGGTGAGCTTCATCTCGGAGAATCTCTGTTAGCCACAACCGAGAATACTGAATCTAAGCAACGGCAAAACCTCTTAGACATTCACGATGCCAAAACACTTTTTGAAGCAGTTTATCCTTTTGCCAAGAAAGCTGATGTTGTAGCCATTGAGTGCCCTGTGGGTAGTCAGAACGCTGCAGCAATGAAAGCATACGGCATTGTCATTGGCTTAATTGCCTGCCTGCAAGTAGCAGGTCTTCGTACAGTTATTACCACACCTCTTGAGGGTAAAGCGGTGATCACCGGTAAGAAGGATGCCAAGTCGAATGCAGCTTTAAACATCACGAAAAAAGAAGTGATTCAATGGGTGCAAGAACACCACCCAGATGTACCCCTACCTCGATACAAGCGACACGGCGAAATGCTAGTGAATATGAGTGATGCAGAGCATATTGCTGATGCTGTCATTGCACTTCATGCAGCCAAGTCACGCCTTGTACTTTAACTGATAGCCCTTCGGGGCTATTTGTTTTCAAACTTAAGTAAATCTTCCCGGGCTTTGCAAAGCGTTTACTTAATTCTGAAATCAAACCAAATTCTTAAAGGATTAAACAATGCAAATTCAAACACGTGCCAAGATCACTCTAACTTTTGCCGACATCACGGCTGCTATTACTGAGTACGTCACCAAGAATGGCTTCCCTATTACCGAAGCAGATCTGGTCGATACAAAAGGACTGCCAGACGAGTTGGAAATTCTGGTAGACACCAATACAGCCCCAGCCGTACAAGCCAGTACCCCACGGACTCGCCCATCCCGAGCCAAGAAGGATACACCTCCCCCAAAGGAGCAAGAAGTAAAGTCGGCTGAAACACCTCCTACCGAGGAATCGACTCAAGTACCTGATGAAGTGGTAGCCGCGTATCGCAAGAAAATGGCCGAAGAAGCTGCAGCTAAACAGCGTGCAGAGGAAGCGGCAAACAAAGTGGTAGAAGAAGCACTGCATCACTCTGACGAGTTAGATGATGATGAAGGCCCACAGGAAGATGAACCAAGCCCAGATGACGGCCCAACATCGGTAAAAGGAATCTTTGACGATGAACCTGTTGTGAAAGCCAAACCAGTTGAAGTGAAACCGAACCCTTCATCTGTATTTGCAGATGATGATGATGCCGAATCAGAAGTTAAGCCTAAACCGGCTATAGACACTACTGCCTTATTTGCTGATGAAGTACCTGCACAAAAAGCATCTGCTACACTAACAAGTGAAGCTGAAACTAAAGTAACGACTAAAGGTATCTTTGACGACTAATGCACACGACACTTTGGATTTTCTTCATCCTCTGTGTCCTCGGCATACTCTATGTCACACTGACTGCACTTAGGACTATTGCTGTATTAATAATACTCTTATTTGTTGGATGGCTACTATGGCAATGCATAGTGGCTACAAGTAAGAAAAAAGAAGGGAGCTAATGCTCCCTTGCTTATTAAAACAGTGTTTTAAGTGTCACAATGTCAGTTACCGCATCCGGAGCTTGCAGCACACTCGGACGTAGCGGATTGCCGCCAATCCGATTCATCACTGAAGGTTCAAGTACGCCAGGCGTATTGGTCAACCATTCAGTTGCATAGTGTTGTGCAAGCACCATTGCAGGTTGTTTCTGCATCAACGAGAACAATACTCGTTGGAAGCGTAACAGGAACTTTGTGAACATCAGCAAACCAACATCATTCATATACTGCAACGAACGAGAAGTCGGGATGTCGTAGTTAATGAATGCATCCGATGCTGCCTGTAGTGCATCTGCATGAGACATAGGATCTTTCTTACGAGAGATGTTGTGCTTATACAGAACGTACTTAGCCGTAAAGTCTGAGTACTGTGTAGTACCTGCCAGGAATTTATAGAGTGGTGTATCTGGTGATACGGCCAACCATTTACCTGCAGTACGGACAGACTTAGGTACTTTATTGATGTGCCCATCTAACTTCTCACCGATCTCAGTTTGATAACTGTAATTGGCTTCGTTCATGGCAATATCTTCTACAATACTTGGCATCATGCCTGCTTCAATGAACTCACGTAGTGGGTTACGAGCTAAGGCATCTTGTGCAGTAACGAGTTGATTTTCCCATTTTGCACGATCTTTAGTTTCAGATCTCAACATGACTTCGGCTTGGATTAGTAAAGCACGTTGTTTACGGTAGGACAGTCCTGCACGTAAAGCGGTTGACGTGTCTTTTGCAATATTTAAGGGGTTTACGCCATAGGCCAAGTGCAACAAAGCATTAGCCTTGATGTTGCCCCACATCACCGACATTGTACGAATTACAACGGCATCTTTAATTAACCGGATAGTTTCTTGTACAGCACGTTCCCCCTGATAAGCACGTAATTGAGCTTTATCATTGAAAACAGCATTCATAGTGGTTGCAAAGAACTTCTCCATGAAGTTTCGTTCCCCAGAAGCTTTATCGAAGATCTCCCCAATACTGTACTTCTTGAATCCGAAAGCCATGTTCACAATGTCATTGCGAACCATCATTGGATTATCTTTACCCCACAAACGCTCAACCTCTTGTTTAATTTCGTAAGGCATCATCCGCCATACCTCAGCCAAATGAGGGTCACGAACGTTAGGCCCGATAGCTACATAAGATTTAGGGTTTTTGGCAAAGTTAGCTTCATAGTCATCAAACATCGCATTAGCAATGTCCTTGTTCTGCTTCGTAGTTGGGGCCGTACTTACATTGTTACCAACGTATGCACCAAGCAGATCTGCAAAGTTGTTGTTACGGACAAGTAGTTCGTCACGGTTTGCATTGTTCATTTCATAAGTGAAATTTGTGATCTGGCCTTTAGTGTCGTAAACCGGAGTCATACGACCACCTTTTGCAGTACGCGGGTCATACAAACGATGTGGCGTATTAGCACGTGCATTCACGCGGTCTTTCAAGGCATTCTTATACTCTGCTGTAATAGTGCCTGAGCGACCATCTGAAACAACTGAACCTTTACGATGTGTATTATCGAAAGTCATTGCCCCTGACACGATACGTTGCTCTCCCCCATCCTTCAAAACAAAGAGTGCTTGATCTGTACCATAAGTATCTAATGGGTCACGCTCTAACTCACCAACTCTTACCCATCCTTCTTTCTCTAATTCCTTAGTCATTGAGACATGCGCTTGACGAGCCTCACGGTAAGTATGTGTAATCTCAGGTAAATACCCTTTGACCATTGATGTAGAGTTGTCTGCAAATAACCCTTGTGAGTCTTTTGCAGCAAAACCATGCATCTTAATCAATCCTTCAATACCTGCAGACTCAGACTGTAGTAACTCCTTAGTAATAGCCAAATTCTCTTTACTGGTGTAATCCAGTGCAAACAATGTAGCGAGCTGGTCAACTGCCTTAACAATCTTAGAGTCAATGGCTTCAACACTTGCTTTCGTAATCTGACCACCAAAACCAGATGCAATAGCTTGGGCATTCTTAGCAAGGCCATCACTAGACTTACCTGAGACCATATACCAAGCAAGATCTTTTGTGCGGTTGATCATATCATTGGCCATGTTCGGCTCAAGACTTTCAATCTCACGGATTAGCTTACGAGCTTCATAGCTCCGAGCTTTATCGTCAGTGATCAACTTAGTTACATCCGAGTACTTACGCCCATCAAGAAGCGACCGAACATCAGTACGGAGTAAGCTATAAGTTACGGCTGTATGCTGCTCCTTGGTTAAGTTTGCCCCGTTGTCTGTAAAGCCGTTAAGTACCATCTTCTTGGTGTTATCAATCCAGTTTTTACGCTCTGTTTGAATCGATACTGTTTCCCGGAGCATACCTTCCATAACCTGCTTGAACTGACTTGGGCTGGTCATTTCATTCATAAGCTCAGACATTTCCCCAAAACGTTGATTAGGGAAGTTGTGATCTCGGAAGTCCTTTGCTACCTGAGGTAACTGATCGACCGAATCACGTGCTGCAGTATTGGCAAGTTTGCCTAATACACGGATAGGTGCGTAACGGCTCTTTTCCATACCTGTTGCTTTGGCAACGCTTGCAACCGCTTTAGCCCCAAGTTTTCCACCCTTTGCCAAAGCATCAAAAGAAGTCTCCCATGCACGGTCAAAACGTGAAACTGCTTGTTGACGCTTACTGATGTCCAACGAAACCAATCTATTTAAAAGAGCTGTGGTCTTTGCATTTACCTTATCTGTGTGGTGTACACCTGCGAGACGATTCATTACCCAATCAATTGCAAAGTTGAATAGGTCTACCGCACGTTCAAACAAACTACGCTCACCCTTCACCTGACGTTCTGTAGTGAAGTCTAATTTTGCACTGAACTTCTCGCTACCTACAGCCAATGCCAAGAAGGTCGCCAGATACGAACTCTTATCCCCTGCTGCTTTAGGATTAAATACACGGTCGTATTTACGCTGTGCTAAGGCTTTCTCAGCCTTTGTCGCTGTGTTCCATTCACCTGCATGGAAATCTTCCGCAGAGAGCTTCTGACGCGCATCCTGATATGCTTGATGCATCTGTTTAAGCACAGGTGTATGTTGTCCTGAGTTCTGAATGCTATCAACCACTGTAGCGACCACTTCTGCGACATAACCCTCGCGGTCAGTTAAACCATACAATGAAGCAATATCGCTTGGGTTGTAGTCCACTGGCTTCGCTAAAGTGTCTTGTAAGTGGTCACGACCAATTGAATCGAATAAACGGTCGATAGACTTTTCCATCACACCCTGTAAGTGGGTATTGAACTCGTTAGATAACTGAGAGCCATCAAACGCACCCATTACATCACTTGCCTTTGCAGTACGCATTTTCTCAAGTGTGGCATTGGTGTTCGGGATCATGTTGAATGGAAGTTCTAAGTTTTCATTCTTCACATTGCTCGATTGCTCGGTGTACTGCATTACGTCTGCAGCATCAATGATCAGAGCTTCCATTGCTGAGATTTCACGCGCATTTGGCTTACGTTTCTCACCTGAGAATAGTGCTTTCATAACATTGGTTACGAACACTTTAAACGCTGACGCTAAACCAGTACGTGAACGATCACCCTTAGGTACAATGATTGTCTTTAAAGCATCTTGGAATTTAGGGTTTGTTAAGCCCCAAGCAAGGAACTCCTCTTTACTCTTAAGAGCTTCGCTGAATTGATCTGGTAACTGTTTGGCCACTTCACTTCTGAGAGACTCGATACGGTTGATTGCATCAGCAACTTCGCCGTGTTTTGCAGCATTAGTCGTGACACCAACGGTTGCGGCATGAATGAACTCATGGAGGAAAAGCTCCGGAGTAACATTGGCATATTTATCACCCAATGCGCGTACAGTGATTTTGTGAGCTTTTGGGTTGTACCAGCCTGCTGCACCTTTCTCCCCTTTCCATGAATCAGTTGAATACTCAACTTTCAGGTCTTTAGGGATAACCTTTTCAAGTGTCTTGAATAATAGCTCTTGAACATGGTTGCCTTTAACCTCTGCACGTACCAGATCAAGCACTTTATCCAATGGAACTTCTTTGCCCTGGTACTCATCCAATCCCTTTTGAAGATCTGTACGGTTATCCTTGATAGAAACCAAATCCTCAAAATTGGCCGAGCCATCTGCAGACTTATCTTTAATCGATTCAGCTACGTCTTTACGAGACTCAGTTGTCATTGCCTCACGTAACTTTGCAGCAAGCTTATGCATGTCTGCAGCCATAGCAGCCCGATCATGTTCAAGTGATTTAAGCTCAGCCTTTAACTGTGCATGGTGTTTGTCTGTGAGAACTACTTCACCGCCTTCGGCACCGTACTGGTGAATACTGTACATGCCCTGCAATGATTCAATTTTACGAACTTCACTTGCAAACACGGCGTTGGCCATTGCTGCGAGTACTTGGCCTGCATCCATACGATTTACATCACCTTCACTGATGATGTCGGAATCAACGAGTGCCTGACGTAATCCATTAAAAGTGGCCTTCACATCATTCCACTCAGCCTTCGTGAATTGAGTCTTATCTTTAAGAGCTACCATGCCTTGTAGTGGGCGAACCAAAGCCATGAAGTTTTCAACTTGGGAGCGATAACCTACTGCCAGATCAAAGAACTCTTGGTTTTGAATCTTACCAACCTCATGCATCTTATCTGCAGCACCGATGTTTGCATCATGCAAGTTGGTTGTAGGGATCTTAGAAACCGTACCTACCGAGTTGTAACTATCAGAGCCTTGCACATACATAGCACTGCCACGTACACCCGGATTTGTCTCAACACGTTCCAATACGCCTGTGTTATAGGTCTTGGTTTTAGTCTTACCATTTTGAGGGGACACAAGTGACTTAACCTGATTCTTACTGTCCCGTGAGAACTGAGTGTTCATATCAGAAAGGAATAGGCCAGACTCAATCTTGTTAGAAGACTTGTTGCCCATGGCAGAAACGATCACCGGTGCATACGGCTTAAGTGATTTTTGGATTTTATCCAAGGTATTCTGCGATACACCTTCCAACAAGGTATAGGCATTACCATCCTGAGTTTTAGACTTAGTTGAAGCCAAAGTACCGTCTTTAGCACCTGCACTCTCAGCCTGACGAACCAATGCATCATGTGTGATCTTGTACAGACCATAAGCTGCATTATGCATCTTAATGTTCAAGTCACGGGTCTTGATGTATGCATCTGCAGCTTTCTTAATTGCACGCTCGGAAGCTTCGCCGTGTGTTACTTCACTCACCTTTGTCAGTGCACGTACTTGGTCTGCAGTCAGTACATATTCAGCCATGCGCTTAGCATCTACGATACCGTCTGCATTACCAACCTTTGTACGAATCTCACTGACCTTTTTGGTGCCCTTCATTGTATTGTTATAGCGAATCGCTGTATTGATCGCATCAATCATAGTGTTGGCACGGAGCTGTGCACTTGCAGCCTTAACAGAGTCAGTAGAGTTTGCTTCCTCTGCGGTCTTGGCAAAGTTACTGTACATGTCCTTAATCATCTCACGTGCAATTGCTGCTTTGAGAGACGGGAAACCTGCAGAGTAGTTGAACGGCGTTGCAATCTTCTTGGCTGAATTACGTGTACCAAACTGACCTGCAAGGGTATCCATTGCTGCAGTAACGTCACGATGCTTGCTGAACTCATTCTGGTTAAGCTGATCAATGAACTCTTTTTGAAGCTGGCCAATGCCTTCGTAATAGTCAGCCTTGCCTGATGTCTTAACATCAAAGTAGTTCTTAATGTCTTGGTTTTCAGACTTCGGAATCATACCGAACTGCATAGCCAATTCAGCAGTCAAAGTACCTGACAACAAGTTAGAGATTGCCGGGCCATTGGTTACACCATCACTTTCCATACCCAGATGAGTAGAGAACTCGGCACCATCTTTTGTACCCATGAAGCGAGCCAACTCACTTAATGCCAATGCAGAATGCGGACCCATTCCCATCTCAGCTACTTGCTTTGCAACCAAGTCAACATCCTTAGGGTTTGGAATCTTAAGCACATCTACATCAGCCTGAACACGTTGCATTGCTGCAATGCTTTCACGTACCGGAGCAGTATTTAAATATGCTTGGAATACTGGAAGGAATACTTCACTTGGGGCTTTATCTACGGTCTTGCCACCTTTGTAGCCCTCAGGGAATACAAGTGTACCTTTCACATCTTCCGCACCTGCAGCGACCGCACGAAGGAACTGGCCATAAACTGTAGCCTTCCCATCTTCAAGTGCAGACATACCTTTTGTGAACTTGGTTTCGTGAGCAGCCATACCAGCCAATGAACGATGAATCTGAGAAGTCTGGATGTTGAATAAGTTTGATTTGAAGCCTACACGTTGGTTTGCCCATACTACCGGTTCAAAGTAGATCGGTTGGAACTCGCCATCTTTAACCTCTAAACCATTAATGAAATCAAGACCACGCTCCAAGCTTGTCCACTCATTAGCGAACTTGGCTTTCATGTTCTCACGTTGGGTAATATGGAACTTGTCGATATTGGCCTTAGAGTCATCAATACCCAGAATCTTTTTAAGGGATTCCGGTGCATGGTTGTAAAGCCCTTGATACAAACGAACCATCTCTGGACGTACTCGATACGGGTGTTGTTGAGCTTTCTCCAACGCCTGACGTGTGTACTCAGGGATTTCAGTCTTACTATTCTTAATAGTGGTTTGTGTGAATGCTGTCGGCTTCTCAAGTGCCGGAGCCACTAAACCATTATCAGTACTAAAGATGTCACTTAGGATGCCCTGAGTGCCTTTGTTGTGCTCCAAGATCTGCTCGATGTGGGCATTGCGTACAATCTCCCCGCCTTTTGACTCATGGTTTGGGGCAATGAAAGTGTGTGTCTCAAGAGCATTTTCAACGGCTTCCGGAGCTTTACCAGTCACCTGAGATTTAGCACGTTCAAAGTCAGTAGACTTGATAGCTGTCTCTTTTACTAAACCCATATCAACCAGTGTATGTAAGGCCAATGCACCTAACGAGGCTTCCATCTTGCCTAAATAATTAGGGTCAGAATCTTTATCGCTTTTAAGCTGTAAAGCCTGTGCTGCACGTTGGCCAAGAGATTGAATAACCGTACGGTATGGCGTACCTACACCATCGAGCATCTTACGCACTTGAGTAGGGATAGCATCCTCAGCGTCTACATGCAGTAAACGGGCAATATCAGCATCAGTGGTACGAGTGGTTGCGCCATTCTCAATAAGCCACTGATACGCGCCTACAGCCAAAGCAGTGCGTGTGTTTTCAGGTAACTTACCGTCTGCTGCCAAGAACTGAGCCATATCCTGATAGTTGTACTTTGCCTTATCACCGGTCTTAGGCGTGAACAACTTGGTTAGGGCTGAATCGTAACCTTTGGTGAACTCATTAAAGTGTTGTACCTGAGTGTGTTGTTTATCACTCAAAGGCTTCTTAACTTGACTATCAATGAACGCACGTTTGTCCTCAGCCTTGTCATAGGCACTACGGAAGTCAGGAATATCAATTAAAGGATTCGTTCCATCTTGAGATACTTTTTGCTTAAGGTGAGCTTTAACCAGATCACGAGATTCAAATGCTTTACCACGTTCCGCCTTACGAACTTCCGGAGTTACATCCTTCAAGTTCGGGACCACAGCTTCCCCTTTTGGCACTGCCAACGGCGTAGGAACTGAGACCGGTTCAGGTTGTTTAGGTAAAGTTGAACCGGTCTCAGCTTTAATCTCAGATTTGACAACTGAACGGAAGTCTGCAGAGTCTAGCTTCTGGAATAAGCCATGTGCCTTACTTACATTCGCCGCATCAGTCTTAATGCTGTTAACCAGTTTCTCAGAACCTTTATGGATTGTGAAACCACCGTTTTTAGTGATTGCTGCCTCAGACATCAACTTACCAGTATTGATTTTCCATGTCCCGGCTTCGGTACGGATTACCTGGTACTTGCCCCCCGTCTCCTTTGAACGGTCGAACAATTTGCTTGCAAGGCGATCCTTAACCTCAAAGCTTGCCTGTAAGCGGTCGAACTGATCACTTAACTGGCGTAAGCGTGAATCATCCTTTAAACGGATTGCACGATCACGATCAACAAAGTAACTCTCAAGACTCTTATAGTTTTGACTTCCTTTCTTGATGTCTGCAGATACACCATCAAGCCCTTTAGTCATGTGCTCTTGTACACGAAGATCTGAAAGTTCACGCAATGTTGTACGTTGAGCATCTGTTAAATGATTAGATAAGTCATCGGCAATCTGTAGGAGATCCTCAGGCTTATACATCATTGGATAGTTGGTGACATGCTCAGCAGCTTTGGCTTTTTCAGCGTCAGATGCCTTCTCGTTGGTCAAGGTTTCAGTATGCTTAGTTGTCACATCTGCAGACTGTTTAGTGTCGGTCTTAACTTCGTTTAAGCCATTGAATGCCTCATACGCTGCAATTGCATCGTCCTTATGCTTAGACGCTGCTTTCAGCGCGTCTGACGCACTTTGAAGGTATTCAGGAGTGAGCTGGGCTTCTGCTTCTTTGATATAGTCCTGCAAGCCATCGTAGAACTCTGACAGTGCAGCGTTATTTGGGTCAGCTTGTAAAGCTGCTTCGGTGTCAGCCAGTTCTTGTCGATACTGGTTAACATCCTCTAAACGCTCAGAGATAGATTGTTGATTACGCTCTAACGCATCATAGCGGTCATGAGCCGCTTGCAATGCATCCTTAGCATTTGTACGTGCCAAATCTAAATCATCTTTAGATGCGTCCTTATTGCCAAAAATCTGGGTCTGTTTGTTAATGGCTTCACTTGGGTTGAAGTTTGTAGATGTAGGGTCAATATTCTCCTCAAAAGTTGCACGTTGTTGAGCTGACTGCTCACGAACATCCTTAAATGCTTTTTCCTTTACAACATCAGCCGCTTTACCTGCAGCCTGTAAAGTCGCATGAGGTGCAGCAATACCACCCGCCAAAGCACCGCCAAGTGCTGCAGCTTCAATCGCTTCTTGATCGGTCTCATTGGTAAAGTGTAAAGCACCTGCACCGGTCTGAATCTTAGACTGCGTGTACCCTGCAGCAGCATTGGCAGCATAGGCTTTACCCATGTTAGTAACGCCACCTTTGAGGGCATTACCTACTACCATGTTTTCAGCAAAGTTTGCTGCAAAATTGAGACCGGCCATACCCTTCATTTTGGCTGCATCTAGCTCAGAAGGAATAGCAATACCAGTACGTTCCGTGTACTGCTTCTTCGAGTTGATATGATCTTCCTGAGTTTGTAACCCTGCACCTGCAGTAGCACCAGCCATACCCGTTACTGCGTATGGTGCGATAGCTGCCAAGTCTTGACCTAAAGCTGTCGGATGTTGTGCCGCAACAATAGTATCCTGTGCTAATTGCTGGAAGTTTGCCAGCGCACGTACAACCTTAGCTTTGCCTGTTTCGCCTTGAGCTTCTAATGCGTCTGCCTTTGCACGTTGTTCACCGATGTTGTACTTGTCACGGTTACGCTGCATAGCCTGAGCACGCTCATCCTGTAGTAACGGATTGACGCGCTTATGAGAATCAAACATGTCAGGAATGCCATTACGCATATCACCTACACGGCGTTGAGCCTCTTTGTCATAAGCTGCAGCACCTTCAAGCTGTTCAAGGAAAGTCTTACCTTCAATTGGTTTCTTCTCACCTTGAATATTACCCATCTGGAACTGACGATAAGCCGGACTATGAAGTAACTTCACATCCTCTGGGTTAGTTGCTAAACCAGTTTGCTTATAACGATTGTAGGCATCCTGCACATCACGCGGGATGTTCATGCGTTCCTGATCGGCCCACCCTGCACTTAGACCACCAGCAGCTTGCGCTACACCCTTCTTAACTGTTGCCCATGCCTGAGAGCCGTACACACGTGCAATCGAAGGGGCACGCTCAGTAAGGCTGGATCTGCGTAGGTTATCGCTTGGAGTGGTGTAATTGGCTTCTTGTTCGCGCTTCTTGCGGTCTGCTTCAAGGAATGAATCGAAGCGTTGTAGTGATTGTCGGGCTGAATCAATACGGTTATGTAGTGGGTTGCCAGTGATACCGAAGTTACCCTGACGTACCACTTTTGATGCTGTAGCTGCCGCTACTTTTTCCTCTTTCTCCATGAAAGGGTTAGCTACTAGACGTTCCATGTCTATGTCTCCTCTAAAATGGAAAAAGGCAATGGTACTGCTACGCATTGCCTTTCTTGGGTTTAATTATACTTACTTAAGTAAGTAAGTAAATCTATTTACGATTCTTTTCAGTTACCAAAGCATTATTACGCTTTAGTTCAAGAATCTTGTTTTGGGTGTGTGGAATTGCCAGATCATAGGTCTTTTGAGTCTTCATCACATTTTGAGCATAGTCGCGTGCAAAGGTGATTGGATTATCCTTACGCTCATACCACTTATTACCCTTTTGGACACTATCGTAGTATTTACCAACATTGTCAGCTAGGCTCACTTGTTGAGCATGTGTAAGGTTCTTAAACTCAGGTACATCTGACAAACCTTTAAGGAGATCATTCCCCTTTTTGTGCGTTGCTTTGAACTCGTTCAGGCTGTGGAGCTTCGAGCCACGATTATGAGGCAAAGCTTTCACATCAGCTTCCCAGCTTTTAAGATCACTTTTCCACTTATCGGTGTTAGTTGCCACCATATAGTCACGGTCAGCTTTGGTTTTTAAAGCACCCGGATTGCCCTGATTAAATCCCGCAGCCTTCTTGAGTAATGATGAAGCATATTCACGAGTTTCCTTAGGCATTGCCTGACCTTTAGCACCCTTACCGGTTTTAAGGTATGAGTCCATGTTGCCAGGCCCCCAGTTGTAAGCCATTAATGCTTGCTCAAGGTTGCCGTACTTCTTGATCATTTGCCCTAAGTAACGTGCACCGCCGTTAATGTTCTGCTGCGGGTCCCATGGGTTAGTCACACCTAAATCACCTGCAGTACCAGGCATGAGCTGAGTTAGCCCTTGTGCGCCGGCTTTAGAACGTGCATTAGGATTGCCTGCAGACTCCTGCATTACCAGACCTGCCAAAAGGTTTGTTGGAACGCCGTGCTTATCTGCAGCCTCAGCGATCAATGGGGCAAACTTGCCTAACTGGTTATGTGTTTGTAACACTGAACCATCAGCACCAAGTTCATAGCGATCCCCAGAACCTTCACCATAGACCTTATAAGCTTTAAGACGATTATCAACTGCATCCTGTTCCTTTTGATAATCAAACTTAGCCCAACCTAAATTGTTACGATCTTGGTTAAGACTAAGCTCCGCATTCTGTAAGTCCATACCATGCTGCATCTTACGCATCTGCATACCTTGCTGCATGGCCTCAGGTGTGAAGTTCTGGAACTGGCTTTGTAATGCCTGTGCTCCGGCAACGTCCCCGTTCTGCATTGCTGTGATGTATTGGGCAAGTAAAGGCCGATCCGCTACAGAACTCATCGTGTCCGAGTATTTCTGTGCCCCTAACGCATCGGCTTGTAATTTCCCGAGACGACCATCCATAGAACTGCGAATAGTATCTGCATCGTAGTTTCTCCCAAATTGTTCACGTAGATTGGCTAAACCACCCTGAAACTCTGCAGACTGGAATTGTTGTGGGTCACGGGCTGAATGGATGTAATCCAAGAGCTTCCCCGTATTTTGCTTCTCTTGGGCTGCAGCGAAGTTCACTGCGCCCTGAGTTGCCCCCTGAATCGCTTGATTCATGAGATGTTGACCCTGTTGAAGTAAGGCATTACCAGACCGGAAATCTGGGCCTTGAAGCTGATTCCAACGAACTGACATAATTAAATTCCATACTTCTTCATGTAGCTATCTACTGACTGATAACCATTTGGGTTACTTGCGACACGTGCCGCCTGACGGTCTGCAAGAGATGCATTAGTTGTCTTGCGCTGTGCTTCAAAGTTCTTGTTCCAAGAATCTTTAGCAAACGCCAATTGACCTTTTGCAGTCTTCACAGAGTTGTAAGCCTGATAGCCATTGGCCAAAGCACCAACCGTTGCACCAATTGCACTGGCTTGATCTTTAAGGCTTGAGTCTTGGAATTTACTCCAAGCACTTGCTAAGCCTGTAGGTTCGCCTGCACCTGGCATAAACTGTGAACCATAGACCTGATTAGCTGCAGGCATTGCAGTTCCATCACCAAACAATTGATTGCCCATAACACTTGTACCGAAAGGTGAGTAACCTTCCGTGTACTGAGGGGTTAATTGAGGCATCCATTGGTTCTGATTCATGAAACCATTTTGAGAACGCCACATATCGTTTGTGCCGTTAAACTCGTTCCATTTGTCTCGTAAATTCATTTCTACATTCCTTGTAAAAATTCCAATGTCTTACTCGCACTCGGAGGAGTGAGAGCTTGCTCCACATAGGAAGCGATCATATCCAAAGAGATTACAGCCGCATTTCCAGAGTGGACGGTGCGAGTATAGTACTCATTGGGTGTCTGATATAAATTTAGATAAGGCATACTGCTCGGAGGTGCCTGATCCAGAAAGAAAGTGCCATCAACCATCGGCCCTTTACCTAAAAGTTCCTGTGCCTGTTTGAGTGCTTCTTCCTTGTCTTTAACTGAGTTCTCAAACTCAAGCTGATCTTTGGCAATCTCTTTAATCTCGTATTGCCCTACCTTAGCGGAGAAGTTAAATGCGGCATTACTGGCTTGAAGCATCGTACTCGCTGTGACATTGAACATCCCCGTGGTATTGCTTAAATTCAAGTATCCGCCGTATGCCATTGCAATGACCGCCACTACAGCGACAATCTTCACGTTAATACCAATCTTCACGGCAAGTTTGGCCAAGGCGGATAAGGCAATTCCGATAACAACTGCTTGCACTGCAGCCATAGCTACAGTGTAGAGAGTGATTGATTGCCCCCCTGTAAACACTGACAAGACCACGGCGACAATGAACATCACTACCTTAAATAATCCGGTCGCATACCATTTCTTCTTAACAACTTGCAGTGTGTTAAATACGATATGCAGACTCTTGGCATAAATGGATTCACGTTCTCGGGTACTAAACTCATTACGCATAGACCGGTCTAAGGGAATTAGGAGATTCTCACTATCACCTTTAGAAACTGTCGAGTGGCCACCGGATACCTGCTCTGTAAATGACAAGCCATATACCCTAACTTCTCGGTATGTAGTCTCAGTAATCTGGAACTGATAGGCATGGTAATCCACTGACAATAGGCGCATGATGCCCCTGTTATCGCGCACACGCCCTCTTTCGAGTTTGTATGTACCAACTGCACCAATAGAGCCTCGAATGTCTCTGAGACCAATTGAGCTGTAACTAAGTACCTGTCTAAACGCCTCATCTTCGATAACGATAGATGAACCACCTTTCACGGCATAAGTGGCAAACTCCTGTTTAAAAGAGTCACTACCCCGCGAGATACGAGGTTGTTCCGAACCTGAATAGAGACGGTGAAAGTACTTAAACAAATACTTAAGTGTTAACTGATCTTTGGTATTAGCAGGTAATCCCAGCATTAAGAAACACTGCCGAATATTCTTCGTGTTCTCTACTGCTTCATGGATTTGATCAACCCACCCCTGCCATTCCAAGTCCATCTTACGGCCAGCAGACTTACTTGATTTAAATGCATCAGTTTCCTTAAGCCGAGAATCAGCCAAGTTTTGATTATTTAACCGAGCATAAAGCCTTGGGTAGAACTGGCCAGTGTCTTCGTGAGATTCAAGGATGCGGTCCAAACTAAGATAACCACCGCTACCAAAAACATAAGTAAAGTAATAGCGAGTCTCTTTGCCTGCTTTGGTGTATACCCCGCATCCCATAACATAATCTGATTCGTTAATAACTGGATCAGGTGCATAAGCTGTAGTTTCACTCTCCATGCCCTCCATAGCATTTTCATCACCTGAATTGATGTACTGTTCAAAGGTGATGATTTGAGTGTCAGTAGTGATGTTCCCTTTTGAATCCTTGTACTCATACGTTACTTTGGCGTAATCCTTATCGGCTTTCGCATCCACCGCATACGTTGTATGCTCGGCCTCAGGATTAGCCAAACGGCTTGGAGTCGCTCCGGCAGTAGCAGCAATACCCCATTGTTCAAAGTAGCGGGTATCCGTCACGCGAGAGATCGTATCTTCGGTATAGAAGATCTGCAGATCCTTCAAGAAACAAGATGATTTGTGCCACGGCGAGATAGATCTCAACTCATTGGTTTCCGGGCTGTACTGGAACTTATCAATTAAAATCTTCCAGGCGAAATGGTAGTAGTTGGGTTCCCCTAACTGCACGTAATCCATTACTACAGTAGTACCTAACTCCCCTTCCAAAATTGCCTGAACCTCAGTAGTCAGTAACTTTGAATTAGCATGAACAACTGAGGATTTTGGTAAGCCATAGTGATACTGACCACTCTTGGCCCAACGGTAGAACTTGTCCATTTTGGCAGGCAAAGAGTTCATAGCTGCAGCACGGATATGGTCAGTCAAGGACATCTGCACCACATCAGATTCAATCTGTAGCGTTGAATTAAGAACATGTTCAACTACTGCAGTCTGTGATGAGACACGAATATCTTTGTCCTCAACCATCCGGGCAACCGATGTATAAACATGTGTTTTCTTGCTTGAGCCAAAAAGTCCCATGGCTTACTCCGCTTCAAGCTCGATAAGATCTAAACGGCGTTTCAATGTGCGTACATATACAGTGAGTTGTAGACGTTCCATCTTCAATGTTACCCAAAGGTCATCACTCATACCCTCTGGACGGCCGGCTTTGATTTGTTCACGTAAACGGTAAAGCTCGCCTTGAGCTAATTTAAATAATTGCAGTTGGAGTTCCATCTCTCATACCTACTTATAAAAAGAGAGCCTTTCGGCCCTCTGTGTGAACCAGTGTTTAAACTGGTGTGATCTTGATACCTGCGAGTAACGACTTGATTACTGCACCAATTGTTGGGTCATAGAGCTGATTCGTAGAATCTGCTTTGACACCATCATCGTTACTACGGCGAACCGACCATGTATCGACTAAGATTTTCGCTACTTTCTGCTCAGCATCTCGGTAGAAACCTTGAGTCTGGGCACTGAGTAACTCGTTTTGGAAGAACAACACTGAACCTTTACCAATCACATTCCCTTGCGTTTGGGCTTGTTCAGTAATTACCTTCTGAGCATATAACTCAGTTTGATGCTGTTGACCTGCCACCTGAGCCTTGAGCAATTCAAGCTGCTGACCTTTGAGTAATAATTCTTTACGAGATAACTCAAGCTCTTGCTGTTTCACTTCTAATTGAAGTGTTTGCAATGCAATGTCTTTACCAAGCTTGATTACCTGAGCATCGATCAATGAGTTTTGGGCAATGATCCCTTGAATCTCATGTGGAACCTTCGTGGCATTCAAATCAATTAACTTGGTTTGAGCGTCAGTCTGTTTAGTTTCCGATTCAATGCGATTACCCTGTTTCTCAAGGTTCTTAACCTCTTGGCCAGATTTACGAGTCTCAGCCACTACACGATCTTTTTCAGCCACAGTAACTTGTGTCTGAGCTTCTGCCTGTAGAAGTTGTTGAGATAGTAATTCAAGCTGCTTAGGTGCCTGCTTGTTTGCTAACTCGACTTGTTCTTTTTGAGCATCAACCAAAGACGTTTGTGACTTTGTATGCGTAACTTGGTTTTCAAGTAATGTCACCTCTACTGGAATCTTTTTAAGTTCCTCAGTAGCTTGCTCCACTTGCTTAAGCGTCAACTTAGTTTGAGCCTCTGCCTGTTTACCTTGCCCCTGTAGAATTACAAGTTCATGCGGTAACTTAGCTGTAAGCTGATCAGTCTGAGCACCAACTAATTTGGTCTGAGCTTCAATCTGTTTAGATTCAACTGCGACCTGTTTAGTCTTGGCTTCAACTTGGTTGGTTTGAGCAGTAAGGTTATCTTTCTCAGATGCTACTTTGTCAGTCTGTGCTTTAACCTGCTCCATTTGAGCATCCAGCATAAGCAACTCTTTAGGGAGCTTCTGACTTAACTCAAATTCAGCAATGGCTGTTTGCTTAGAGACTAATAGTGTCTGAGCTTCTTGCTGCTTAATCTGACCTTTCAGGATCTCAATCTCGTGAGGTGTTTTTGTCATCTCTAACAAGATCTGATCTGTCTGGGCCTTAATCAAACCACCCTGTAAAGCAGAGTTACGGATTTCAGCTTCAACCTGTTTTACCTGCGCTTCCAGGAGACGTAATTCCCATGGAAGTCGGTAACGAGCTGTCGCATAAAGTGTTGCTTGAGCAAGTGTTGCATTTAAGCCACCAAGATATACATTGGCGTAGTCAGCACCACGAATGCGGTTCTTGTTGAACTCATCGGTAAGATGTTCCCGAACCGCCGTGAGTAACTCATCAAATACACCTGAACCGCCTACCTTACCTTCTGTCAGTTCCTTAATGTCGAGCTTCATCAACTCCTGAGATTTGGTCACATCTTCCACGGCCTTACTCCCAATTCTCTAAGCGAGTTTCGAGAACCTGAACATAAGCACGCATGTGTTGGCGTTGTTCATGTAATAAGTCCCACTGGATGTCTGACATACCTGTAGGTTGGCCATTACTGATGAAGGTGTGTAAACCTGCAAAGCGTTCGCGTACTTCTTCAAGTTCCAGCTCCACGCGGCCCTTAGGTGTGCGAGGTTGCTTAGATAACTTCTCAGCAAGTAAGTAACCTTCTAATGGCCAGATCTGACGGATAGCATCTTCACGTGCATACTTCTCACCGAGAGCTGCATCATAGTTTGCAGGGTCAACGCAAGCCGACTTGCCCACCATCACAATGCCATTCACCAGAGTAAGTGAGCACAAAGTTACCGTTGAGTCCGGCAACGTGAAGTATTCCTCTTTGGCAATGACCGATTCGATTTGTTCCGGAGTAACTTTATTCATTAGTCAATCGCCTTACGTGCACGTTGATCAGCAGCCAATTCAGCAAGCTCATCCTTCGTCAATTGAGGCAAGATCTCTACGCTGTACGCTTTGATCGATTTACCAGTACGAACAGGAACGCCACGATCATTTTTCTTCGTAACGAAGATCTGACATGTCTTTGCCTGTAACTGTTTAACGATGAAGTTTGGTAAGTGATATTCTTCATTGAACAATACATACTTACGGATAGTACCTACTTCACTGTTCGCTACGGTGTAGTACTCGCCCTGAAATTCCTTTTTCATTGGGTCCATACAAGTGACACGTACACGGATCAGTTTGTTTGCTTCATCACGTAAAGCCATACGAGCAGCGTGCTCATCGGAAGTCTTTACAGGTTGTGAAGTTTCAAAGTGACCATCAGCTAAGTCAGCAGTGTGTTCTTTCAACTTGGCTTGTACACGTTCACGCAAAGTATCCGTACCGATGTTTGGGTGAAACTGAATACCTAACATCGTTGCTTGTTGAATGAGGGTTGCGCGTTCGTCTTGGGTGTATACGATTTCTTCACCGTTTTCAGGTGTTTGTCCTTGAGACATGATTCAATTCCTTTTGAATAATGAGGGAGGTTGTAGAGGCAAGTAAGTCACCTTGTACTTACTTGCTTACATACTTACTTAAGTAAGTAATTACATACGAGCTAATGATTTAAGTAATGCTAAACGCTCACCACGGAGAACCATGAAGCCATACCACCACTTGATTGAGATGAAGCCCATTTCACCGTATGGATCGGTTTTGTCGGCCGTCTCTTTACCAGGCTTCTTGTGAGTGATCTGGAACTTCACTGTCTTACCGTCAGTTTGGAAACCGATAGTTGTGAATGATTCATCGCCAACGACTAAGACTGGGAATACGTCATATTTACCGTCAGTTTCATGGTAGTCAGCATCAGTAGCGGCAGCACCAGCACCAGCAAACTTCATCATTTCAGGAACGATTACGAAACGGAACTCACCGATCTGGCCACGTTCACCGTTAAGTAAAGTTGTACCTGCAGCGTACTTGTGGGTTGGCACCCAAGCTGGATTGCCGTGAAGGTCTTTCATCATTTCCAAAGTAGGAATCATTTCAGAACCACAGTAAGCAACACGAGCAGATGGCAACGTTACCGTATCAATCAAACGAGTACCTTTGATGATAGTCGTCTTCTTAGGGGTACGGTTGTTATCTAAATCAATAGATAAGCCCATCAAGTCTTTGTACGTCAATTCGTACTTAGCTGCAGCGTGCGGAGATGCACCCATGTCGCCATCTTCAAGAGCTGGACCACAGTAACGCAATGTACCTGCGTTGTTGATCAAGTCAATTTGCAATGCATCTTCGGTGATTTCCATCGCACCATTCAACAACTCACGGTTGATGTGCATAAGCAATTCAGCGTCAGAGTCGAAGTTTAAGAGGTCTGCAGAGTATTCAGCGAAGAAACCGAATTTCTCAAACGTACCTTTTAATTCTTTACGCGATACACCGACACGGTTTACACGGCCACCAGTTTCGCCGAGTACTGGCATTTTGCTTGGGATAGAACCAATGTCTTTAGAGCTACCGTACAAGTTACCATTTTTGATCTTCGCACCTGATGCATCAATACCCTGGTCATTGATGTTTTCGTCATCAAGTAATGGGATGTAGTGGTACAAGCGAATCTCTTTACCATGGTTTTTAGGCATTGCTTTAACAGATGCCAACTGACCGAAGTACTGCTCTTTACGCGCTTCGATTAATGCTTTGCGTTCATACAAGTGGGGATTGAGCTGATCAGCACCAATAGATTTCCCGTCCGCGTACAAATGGCCTTTAACTTGTTCAGTCATGTCTTAACTTCCTTGTTACATGATGTTGTGGTGACGAGCAGCGATTTCCATAAGTTCATCATCGCTTACTGTCAATGGGTTATACGCAGGTGCAGTAGGTGTTCCAGTAGCCTTACGTGGAGCAGCCGCAGCAGCGCGTTTCTGGTTAGTTGCAACCGTTTGAGGGGCTACAGCAACCGGAGCAGGTTGAGGTACAGGAGCAGCTACGGGTTGAGGCGTAGGAACTACTGCAGGGGCAACAACCTGAGGTGTAGGAGCCGGAGCAGTCTGAGGTTCAGCGTATAAACGATCACCCATCATTCGGTATGCATCAATATCGCTAACTCCATGTAGGCGACCGAACATACGTTCCTGAGCTACTGCATTCACGATGTTGTCAAAAATCCCAAGCTCTTTATGTTCTTGGAAGTAATGCATCATGCGTGGTGCTTGTAAGATCTGCTCTTGGCTTTTAGCATCCCAAGTACCTAAGGTGTCAAAGGTCTCTTGGAATGAAGGCTGTGAGTTAAGTTCCTGCAATACCGATGTGATCTCTAACTCTTGTTCAGATACCAATGGTGATTGAGGGACATAGTTCTCAGCAGTTTCAGGCGCAAGGTTGAATAAGTCGATGTTGCGTTCTTTAGCTAAACGAGCAATGGCTTCCGGTTTACCCGCGTGGAGGTCGATCATGTAGCCAATGGTTTCAGCATCAAGTAAGCCTGCCTTCTCCAAAGTACGATGTACTTGCATGGCAGGTTTTAACCCGGCCATCTTCTTATCGTAGTTCGCGCCTTGTTGCATCAAAGTGATAATGTCTTTGTGGTCACGTACCTGTAACTCACGGCCATTAGCTTTGAATGGACGAGTAACTTGCTCATAGAAAGCTTTGTAGTCAATCTCGTCTGTTGGAGTTGCCTCTGGTGCAGTAGGTGTCGCACCTTCCACGACTGGCGCAGCTTCGGGTTCAACTGCAGGAGTAGGCTGCCCTACATCCGGTTCTGGATCTTCAACGTCTGCATTGCTCTCTGGGAGTTGCTCTGGGTCGATCTCAGCTTCCGGCTCAGGTGCTTGGCCTTCCTGTAATTGCTCGATTGGCTGTGCTTCTGGTTGTGGTTCTAAGTGCGTACCTGCCGCTTCAAGGGCAAGAAGTTCTTCATCACTGTAGTCTTGGCTTAATGCAGTAACGTCAGCATCAGGCTGATCGTACTCTAGTTGCGCTTGCTCAAATGACATGGGTTAGTCCTCGTGTAATTCGTCTTGCATAAGACGAGCTTCACGGACGGAGGCACGTGCATTGGCAGCAGCTTCATGGATAGAACTTAACTCACATTGGAAGATGCTTAACGCATCTAAGTTACGCACCGTTGAACGGTACTCACCTGAATCCACTTGTAGTTTAGCTAGGTTGGAATGCAACTCGACTAAACGAGTTTGAGTCAAATGACTCATAACTAATTTGAAGTCTTGATTACGTTGTAAACGCTCAAGGGCTTCCCCTAGTGCTACTTGGGATTCACCCTTGCGAATTAAATCCGTTAATTCACTGTGCTTGCTCATGATCTACATCCGTGTAAATCGTCCCCCATCCTTAGGGGACTGGCAGAACAATAATACGTTTTGAACTGCCATACCAAATTTAATTTACTTACTTAAGTACTTAAGTAAGTTTAACCGTTGCTTTTTTGCTCGATGCGAGTGAGTTTTGTGCATGTTGCTTCAAAAGATCTGATTTATGACGCAATTTAGCCATACGATCTTCATGCTCATGTTGGAGCATCTTGTCTCGAATCTGACCTTGTTGCTTAACCACTTCCTTGTCGATCTCACGTGAATGAGTGACACCGGTTTGGTTATTCACATACTCCAAGTCTTTCTTGTCAGCATCGCTTTGAATGTTATTCGCACGTGCAGCTTCCACAGGTACTTTAGCCCCTGCAAGACCGGCCTTAGCGTGAGCTTCCATAGCCTGTGCTTCAAGCAATGCAATTTCAGCTTGCGCCTTCTGCATCTCAAGTGCTTGCATCTGTTGTTGGAACGGATCTGGTTGAGGTTGATATGTCTCAATCTTAAACGCCACATCTGGAAGTTTATGAAGACGTGCAATGTCAGCCAGTAACATGCGAGACATTTCAGGGTCCATCGTGTTCCCCATTGTCTGCAGCATAAATGCAAGTTCCTGAGCTTTCGCCTGATCGGACTCTGCAGTACTGATTGATAGGCGTAGGTCAAACTCCCCTGCCAGGTCATCACGGCGAATAGCGACAAACTCTGTATTGGTAATACGGACGATCTCCTCCTCAGATAGAAACTCCGCATTCATTGAGATGATCTTACGACCGATCTGCAGAATACCAGTGGACAGACGGCGTAGGATTGCCATCTCCCGTTTAGATGCAGCATCGAGCGCACCACGAACAGCAGCAGCCGTGTCACCCAAACCAGCACCAGTAATACCATTCTGACCTGCGAAGGCACGCACGCCCGTTAACGATTCAGCTTCACCATTCTGTAACTGCAACATAGCCATCGCAGAGTTCGGGAACTCCGGATAGGTGTGCATGTGAATACCGGTACGTGGATCAGCGTGAGGATTGAACTCATAGTCTTGACCGCGCTCATAACGAATCTTGTTCGTTGCATCAAGCATGTTCTTGGCCATACCTGTCTGAGAGTTTGCGGACTTACCAAGCAAGTCCACCATCCCACGGGTAACGGCACCAAGAATCTTTTGATTGTCCTCAAGCAATTCACCATCTGGTTCGCCGTACACTGAACCGGTGATAGGCAAGTAAGGTACAACCACGAACGGCGGTTTACCGTCAGGGAAAGGGTTCTTCTCTAAACGGATTAAGACATTACCTACCCATGTTGCAACAATAGGGCTAACAATCCCAGAGCCATCAATATCCCAATATCCCCAATACTCATAAACGGTAATCTTTTTACGGGGGTCGTCATTAAAACCAAAAGTCGATGTACCGTCTCCGTAATTGTGGTCTGGGTCTGAAAAGGTTGATGCATTTGAGACATTGATTTTCTCCAAGTTCTTGTATCGTCCATCTCGTTTAAGTTCTGACATAGACGACTCAAAACTATGGATGATGAATTGTGCTTTATCTAATACCCCTTCACATGTAGGGTCGATATAGACATTGCGGATGTCACAAACTTCAACCGTAGGATGATTGCGTACGGTCTTCATCTGCTTCTGAGGTGTATACCCGATTACTTGGGCACGGATAGGCTGACCTGTTTGCTGGGTCATTTCAAAACCGGCTTTAAGCGCAGGGTCAGCGTTGGCATACGAATCAGGTTCTTGCTGTTGCATCTGGGCAAGCTGTTCGTATTCCTCCATTACGGTAGGGTCAATCACATAACCGAACTGAGGTACAGGTTCTATAACTTCCTTTTCCTCAAAGTCCCAACCTACACGTACAATGACAGTACCTTCATTGACCGCCTTGCGGACGTACCAGTCAATGAAAGCTGTCTTATTGAGCTTGGTTTGGAATTGGTTATTCAGTACAAGTTCATTTTGCAAAGCTGCCTTCTTATCTTCGTGCGACACGGGATCTACTTTGAATAGATCTGATGTTGATAAGAAAGGTTCAGACAATGCAGGATAACGCCACTCGGCTTGCTTTCGGATTAGCTTCGGTACGATCTGCGATCTCCCCTTGCCACCCGAAACCTTAGCCGCGCCACGCACAAACAGGTTATCTAACCATGTGTCAACACGACCGATGTGATTGGTATGGTTTGCCTGAGCTTCTTGAAGATCTAATTTTAAATCTTGTAGCCGTGGCTCCTTCGCCCAATCCGTCAGTCCTCTGTCAACCTCAGTGGTTGGTTTTGGTTCTTGATGTTCCATACTTAGTCCATTAAGTATTTACTTACTCACTTAAGTAAGTATTCATACAAATCCATGTTGATAGAAACGGTCATTACTCACTGCAAGATCAACGTCCAATCCTTGAACTGCAAGCTCTTGGCATTCCTTCTCAAACAATGCTGAGTAACTTACACCCTCTTGAGGGTTGCCCAGATTGTTCGCGATAGGAGTAATCACCCGTGATGCGATGAAGTATAGTAATGCCTCTAGGTGGGTCATAGGCAAATCTATGTCTACCTTACTCGCATCGAATGATTCAAAATCAACCACCTTTGGAATCTTCACATGGTTTGCTTGGTACTCCACAATGAAGCGTGAACCTGCAGGTACAGGCGTATCAAAGCGAAGGATGTTATAAGCAGGTTGAATAATCTGAGTGCCACTTACCGGGTTACGGTTACGCCCCAGGTTCACCTCAATACCCTCAGGTGTAGTTACCCGGAGTACTTCAATGATGTCATCTTGGAATGGATCTTCCTCGTCCATGATATAGGGGTTCTCTCCCCCCGCAGATGCGCCGTATTTGCGCGTCAGCACGTATCGAGATTGATCTGCTAGTGTTTGTAGCACTAAAGTCTTTCGCTTCAATAGGAAGCGTTTATGAAGCTCTGTGAGGCCAAGGTTCACATGAGCGATAATCTTGTTCGCTTGGCGCGTGTCAATCTCATCACCGGCTGCAATGGCTAAGGCTGATAGCTCACCGTAGGCAAGCTGATCGAAGATGTCTGATAGTTTCATAGTGTGTCCTTACACAATGTAGTTGTCATAAGATGTGCCTTGATCTGGTTGGGAATGGTCATCCCAGATGTCGACCTCATCACTTTCGTATACTTCTTCCGAAGGTTTCCACGGACTCATTAGGGCAAGCATAGATACGGTATCCAAACCATCGTCATGTTTAGACTTGAACCCGCCCACTGCCGCTTGTCGAATCTCCAAGATTAATTCCTTTAATGCTGGGTGATTACGAAGCTCTAATGGGAAGTGCATCATGCCTAACTTAAACCATGGGACTACTACGTTGAAACGGCGTAGCTTGTCAGTGCTTGGACGAATGCCAGGCTCTTTACCATTGTTGTCAGATGCAAACTGGAAGTAGATATTACGTCTGAACTGTTCCTCTCTAATCCATGGAATGAATCCCCCTTGTTGTCCTGTCACCTCGATACCCACCGATTCAGGGCGGTACTTCTGAGCCAATCGGAACAAGTCATTGATGTTCTTGTCCATCGTCTGCCGAGCACAGATACCATCTACCCAGAACCAATGCCCCGCATTGTTGTAAGCCCACACTGAAATGAAGCTGTAATCGGCACTCTGCTTCTCACTGGTTGCAAAGTCAGTGGTGATGTAAAAGTTAAAGTTACTTCTGTTTTGGGCCACGTTCCGGATGCGATACCACTGCAACTCTGAGTCTGCAATGAGTCGGTCTTCCTCAGACATAATACGGAGCATCAACTCTTGGTTGAACGTGTCGATCTTCCCTGCACCTAATGCTTCCGTATATTTACGAAGGACATACTTGTAGCCGAATCGGTCAGGCCAAGAACCTCGGAACTCCTCTGCAGTGCAAGGGAATCTCTCACAGACTGGGTAGACATTGACTCGCCACTGACCAGACTCTACAGCCTTGTACAAAGGGTCGCCTGCATTAAAGGGTGTACCTGACCAAATGATCTTTGAACGTTGCGGGTCTAACGCATAATCGACTGCCTTATAGACAGTGGCTTCAATAGACTCAATCACCGTTTGGGAACGTGCATCCTCATCCGATACCAAGTCATCCAGTACGGCTAAGACTGGACGTTTGCCTCGGGCTTTCGCCCCACGCACGCCCGTCTTAGCACCGTACCCTTTGACAATGAATACATTGCCGTCCTTGTTCTTGAACTCCCAGTGGATGTCAGTGAACTTGGCTTCTGGAATGTGCTCCATAAGGAATGGTGATTCTTCACGGCGGAACTCTAAGTTCTTCCGCATGTTCTTCACGCCATTATCAATCGAGTCAGAAACGTAGATAGCGAAAGGTACTTTACCGAATCCAGGAATCTCCCCGTACATTGCCAGGTACAGGAACAGGTACTCACCAAGTACGGTTGTCTTGGCGGCACCACGATGTACCATGTTGGCAATACGCTCTGTCGGGCCTGCCACTTGATCAAGCATCTTGTAGTGAAGTACAGGTGACTTGTTCTGATCTGCTTGACCTGCAGATGCCAGCTTAATGAACTCTACAAAATGGATTGCAAAGACGCTGGGTACATAATTAGGGTCAGGAGAGTACGAAACCGCGTTAAGCCAGTCTTCTACAGTAGGGTGTTGCTTCTTCCCTTCTGTATCTAAGCCTGCATCTTTTTCAATGCTCTGGCGAACGCCAAACGATAATGCACTCTCTAAGAATGCATTATCCTTCATGCGTATAAACCTTCCCTACTGTACGAACCTGAGCACTATCCTCAGCAGTCAGTAAACCAGCCTTGATCATTTGCTGTTGTTGAACAGCCATATCAAAGGTCGCTTTACGGATCTCCTCAATGACACCTGAATCTTTGATACCAAGATCAAGTTCAACCTTCTGGGTCTCAGGCGGTTTAGTGTGGGTAAGTACAATGTTCGTTGCGTCAGCTCGTACCTTCTCAGAGCTGGCAGTCATCATTAACTCAACGGCCGTGTTCAATGCCTTCTGTCTTAAGTCTTGGTTTAGGACATGGAACGGCACCAACGTTTGAGCCATGATCTCGTTGACCAACTTAGACTTGTTGTACGCCGTGACATAGGAAGCAATGTCCTTAGGCTGGACACCACGGGCAACAAAGTTTTGGTACTTCTGAGGGAACGTCTTCTTGTAAGCATCAATCTGAGTCATGTTCATCAGACGACAACTCACATACTTCACAGCATTGACGTAATCGCTTAAGCGGAACTTTCCATTCTGTAAAACGGAAGTGTATGAGACTAAGTTGTCCCGATACGATTCATACATATCGGGATCACTAAGCATTGTGTTGATTTGATCTACTAGATCTTGATTGACCGACTTTCGGAACTTATCAGGGAGACTTTCCTTAATCTGGTCTGCAGTTACTACCATGTTACTCATAATCAAACTCCTTTTGATTGGGAGCAATTGTACTTAAGTAAGTAGGTAAGTAAGTAATTTGATTTTATGCAGCTTGGGAAACCAGTATGTTACGAGCTTCAAGGAAGTCCTCGTATGTATATTCCATCACCTCTCGTTCTAAGTATGGGTAAGGTTCAGAGTAGTCGATTACCTTAGGCGTATTTAATCGAACTGTCTCAAGACAATCATCCTCGATACGCTGCATCCATGAGTCCAGTTCATCCACACTCAGTTCTAATAACCATTGCTGTTTAAAGTTCTTCATTGCTAACTCTCCTGTAGGCACATAAGGATACCTTACTTACTTAATTGCGTAAGTACAAATTCCAGTCAGTCGGGTTATGGCAAATTTCATAATTTAGTACGGATGTAGGGTTCATACGATTCAGCTCAAGCAAATGGAAGTACCCCCCCGGGGAGTCCAGCTCAGAAAAAGGATTCTTACTTTTGTAAGTGCATAGCACTTGTCATGGCAATAACGCCGTAGATCAATTAAAGGAACATCCTATGAACATCTTAACAACTATCGGTACTGCAATCGCTGGCATCTTCAATGTAGTAATCAAACTCTGTTCAGCAGCAGAGCGTGGAGCTAACTCACTTGATCAACTTGCTAAAGCAGGTGAAGCCAAGGCAACTAACTATACCAACCTTGTCATGCTCAATGATGAGGAGAAGTACAACGAACGTCTTGCAGAGATCAATGCTAAGCGTAAGGCTGCAGGCTTAGAGGTTAAGCAGATTGAATCAGTTCAAGCCAAAGCAGAACGTGAACAATCAGCAGCAGCGAAAGCAGCAACCGAAGCATTAGTGTAATTCTACTTACTTACTTGCTCAATTGAGTAGGTAAGTATTTACTTAGACCAATTAAAGGAAATACAATGCGACCAATCCATAACGTATACATGACCTTAGCGATATTCATCATGGTCATGCTGTTAGCTGCTCTATACGGATATAGAACTGCAGATGCTGCACTTGTAATGAATACAATCAAGCTGACGAGCTGGTCAGTAACAGCACTCTTATTCATTTTCGCATTAGACAACGCATTCGGAGCAAAGACATGTCAAACCAACTAAAGCAAGCACTATGCCTATCAGTACTCATTCGTAAACTCGCAGTAATGGGAAGACTTCCAGATATGGATAGAACTCTCATGAACCGAGCACGTAACTCAGAGCTATTCAAACAAGCTCGACTCAAAGCTCAAGCAGCTTAACCAATGTCCTCATACCTTCGGGTATGGGGATCTCTTTTTTAGACAATACACAACGTACACATATACACATCGGTCAGGCCATACACAGTAGAGCGTAGAGAGGGACAGTCCCGTTTAGAATAAACGGTATGCATCCTCACTCAAGCTCAGCACTCTCATTCCTTTGGGATAGCACTCTTAGTACTGTGCAAACTTTGTTCACACTGGAAGGGTTAGGGAGAGAGCTAGGGAGTTCTGACACAGAACACTTAGTTGTTACCATATAGTCTGGGCTACCTATATCTCAATATTCCTTTTCCCTTGTCCGATACATTACCGATAGTCTATGTGTTCACATCTTGGACTGTGGGTACAGTTCTTTTTTAGTACACTTACATACTCCGAGATACACATGAATACTACTGCCCTAACTATGACTCGCATTCCTTATAAGTTTATATTTTTCTTCATTGTTCTATTACCAATCTTACCTATTATCAATTACTTTCTATGGACCATTGCAGGGTATGAGTTCGTAGGCTTTTTTGGCATCTCAGGTTTGTTAATCTCTATGACTGTTGGCGTATACGGTGTGTGGATATGCCTAAGACAGTTCAGTAGATCTCCACATTACTTATTCAAACGGGCAGGTCTACAAGATAACAGTATTGTCAGATCTGTTGCTTTCGTCATTGGCATTGCCTGTGTGGGTACCCTATTTATATTAGGTGAAGATCTTGCCTTCATAGGGACATACTTCGTAGGTAACATAGCACTCTGTCACAAACTTGCAGGTAAGTTAGAGCAAGGCTTTGTAATGAAGGCCGCTTAAACCCTTAGATAGTAAGGACTCTTTAGTTGGTGTGGGCGTTGCCCACTAAAGCGATAGGTACAAGCACTACGTCATCTGTAGCGTTCACCTGTGAAAAGGTTTGTACCGTGCGTTAAGGCATAGCCTTAATTATGGCAATAGTGCCTAAACCAACTAAAGGAAAGTCCTCATGGCTAAGTATGACAACACTGTTTCAATGAACAACTCTAACACTGCTTCTGGTAACTCTCGTGAGAAAGCCAAAGCTTGGGTTAACTTAACACTCCGTTTAAAAGACGGCGCAAGCACAAACATCGGTATCCCTTTAATGGAATCTGATTATGTTCAACGTTCGATTATGCGTCACCTATCGGATGAAAACCTTACAGCCGAAGAACGTGACAGCATCATTGCACAAGTACTCACAAAGGCTATTACAAGTGGCGACATCTCTTATCGCATCGTTGCAGAGCGTGATGAGAACGCTGTAGGTGAACTGAACATCTAATCAAATTAAGCCTAGCCCATGTGGTTAGGCTTTTTTATTTAACTAAACCAATTAAAGGATACTGATATGACTAAGATCACTCGCGCTCGCTATGACCTACAACAACGTATTGAAGTTGCCTTCGATAAACGTTTGATCTTTAAGAAAGCGTACGCTGAAATCATGGCATCACCTGAACTTGTGGCCATCATGGATGAAGGTGCAGACATCCTTACAGATTGGATATTAGACGATCACTTTGATATGAAAGCTGAACGTGTAGCACAGCTCTGTGCCTTAGATATTAAGGAGCTGGTCTATAAGATCATCACAGAGATTGCACTGTCTGCACAGAAGCCAATCCCATTGGTGTCAATCAGTGCTAAGTGTGCTGCATTGCTTAAAATGGCTGATAACGTCAAGGCTATTCAGACTATGGCAGAGGTTATCTCTGTATTGGCTGATATAGACCTATTTGATGCTGGAAAGATCTCAAACAGTAAGGATGCATCGTACATGATCATGTCTAAGATCACTCTTGATCCAGAGACAGAAGCATTCATGTATCAGGCAACTTACTTGCCACCGATGATCCACAGACCTAAGAAGTTACGTCATAACCGCAGCAGTGGATACTTAACACAGCAAGGTGATAGCTTAATTCTTGGAGGTTTTCAGAACCATCACGATTGGGACATTTGCCTCGATGTCTTGAACATTATGAACTCTAATGAGTTCGAGCTAGATATTGAGTTCCTCAGTACTGTTGAAGAACCTGAACCTAAGCCAACTAAACAAGACGGCGTAACGTACATGAGCAAAGATCAACGGGCAATGGAAGCATTCGCTATCGAGAACTTTGAGAAGTACAAGAAACAATGTTACTTCCTGTACATGTACTTGAATAGTAAAGGTAATTCTGTATTCTTCACGCACAAAGTTGATAAGCGTGGCCGTATCTATGCATGCGGTTATCACTTATCACCTCAAGGTAACTCTTTCAAGAAAGGAATGCTCAATTCCAAGAAGAAGGAAGTGCCTACAGGCATTGAAGCATTCTTAGGAGCTTAAACAGTGAGTGAAGTGTTCTTAATTGACCCTAACGATGTACCCCTTGATGAGTACCCTGAATGGCAAGCCATTCTTGTAGGTATTACTGACAAGGGTTTGAACTGGATAGAGTATGGGGTTAATAACACGCTCTATCTATTGGTGTACCGTATCTTAGGTAAGTACAACATCCACGTCTCTGAACGTGGCGGCTTTCATACATTAGAAATGAAATCCACTAAGATCAGTACTTTAGCTGAACTCAAAGTCATGGCACTTAAAGTAATGGTAGCAAGTTAATGTACGCTTTGAGATCCAATCAACGTGGCCACTGGTGCAGCCTATGTACCAAGAACCGAGCAGTGAAACGCTCTAAGTATTATACGTTCTATTCGTGTGATGAATGCCTACCTCAAGCCATTGAAAAAGAACTTGAGGAAATGCGCCGTGAATCACACATGACCGAAGCCGATCACCAAACATGGGGAAGATTATGATTATCCGTTCAATTCAACCAGTTCAATACGAGTATTGCTTTGAGTGTGACACGCTCGTAGAGGTGCTCTGTGATCAATGCACCATCTGCTATAACTACATTGTACCTTAATACTTACTTAAGTAATTGAGTAAGTAGACACTTAAACCAATTAAAGGAAACATTATGCAATTCAATAACATGAAAACTTTCACTGGCATCGAGTACATGGCAATCGACATCGCAAACCATTTCGGTTTAGATAAGAAGCCCTTCGAGTATCGCATCCAGTGGGTGAAAGACAACCTACATCAATTGGAAGATTTACAAGACCAAGTTGATGAAGACCCTATCCTGTACGCCAAAGCAGTAATGGCATTTCGCCGTGCATTGAATGGTGAGGAAGTAGGTCACATGCCTTCGTTAGATGCGGTATGTTCAGGCATCCAGATCATGTCAGCTATTACAGGCTGTCAGAAAGGTGCATACATCACCGGTCTAATTGACCCAGATCAACGTATGGATGCATACAAGTTCATTACGGACACTTTGAATGTCATCCTTAAACAGAAAGGCATTCAGGATATTAACGTTGCTCGTAAAGACGCAAAAGATGCCATTATGCCGTGTACATACGGCTCACAGGCTAAACCAAAGGAATACTTTGGTGAAGGTCAAGTGCTTGAAGCGTTCTATATGGCCTGTCACAAAGAGGCAAAAGGTACGTTTGAATTACTTCAGATCTTGCGTAATACATGGCAACGAGGCGCTTTGGCACACACTTGGCAACTACCTGACGGCTTTGTAGCACAAGTCAAAGTAATGCAGAAAGTGGAAACACGTGTGCATATTGCAGAGATGTTCAACTACAACATGACCATTGAATCTAAGGTAAACCAAGGTTCAGATCGTGGTGTATCGAACGTGGCCAACGTTATCCACTCTATTGATGCGTTCCTATTACGTGAATTGATTCGCCGTTGTAACTACAACAAGAACATGACTCGTAAGGTGTACCACATCATCAAGGATTACTTACTCAGCAATGAGAAGCCACAACCATTGACTGATGAGGAGCTTAAATACTACTTCAACCTTGCCAATCAACATGGCATTGTGTCTGTGGTAGTTATCCCGCACATTACCTCTGAAAACGTAGATCAACTGCATCGTGGCTACCTTGCAGACCTGTTGGCACTGCTTGAAGTAATGCTCAGCTACGAACCATTCATGGTGACAACTGTGCATGATGCATTCTGTGCATTGCCAAACAACTGCAACGTCTTACGCCACTGGTATCGTGAGATCTTAGCGGAACTCGCTGACTCTGATGTTCTTGAGTACATCATCAAGCAAGTAACCCATAATAAGGATTACAAGTTCCATAAACATTCAACCAATCTGTCTAGTAAGATTCGCAAGTCAAACTATGCAATCTGCTAATTAAAGTACAACCTGTGGGCGTTACTACTTACTTAAGTAATTAAGTGTGTAAGTTTCGCCCACTATGCATTTACTAGGTGAGCTTCGCTCACTAAAATGAGATGCAAAGTCACAGGACTCTTGCGTACTTTAATGGTCTCGCACACAGTCTGACGAAACTACTAAACCGATATACTAAAAGTACTAAAAGAGTCCTTTTTGACGAAGCAGCCCTATAGCCTAACTTCATCCATAAGGACTTGATTATGACCTTTCGTAAGCTATCTTTTGCCCAAAGGCAGGAGATTATTGCGGCATTCAAACATGGAAATACGCACCCTAACGATCTTGCCAGCTACTACAACGTCTCAGTAACTACGGTTAAAAACGTTCTAGCAGATGTAGGACTCGTTAAGATCAGCAGTCGAAAGACCCCAGATCAGGATGCCATGTTAGAGCAACTCAAGACCTTGGGCATCACAAATGTCCAACAGTTGCGAAAGCAACTAATGAGCACACAGTCTTATCAAGAACTGTTTAACCAGCTCACCATAGAACAACGTGTGGCGTGCTTCACACAGTCTTTTACTGGAATGAAGTCACCACCACCGGAACTAACTGACTTTACAACAACAAATTCTCAGGATTCACCAAATGTTAACGGCGCAAGGCATTCAAGCTAAAACCAACACTCTGTACAACACTGCTAACTCTCTTGATGAGGCTTGGCACAACATGAAGTCTCATGCACCTAAAGGCGCAGCAAATGAGTTCTTCGCACATCTGATGATCTATCACAACACTCTTGTTCGTGAACTATCTATCTAATTTACTTACTTAAGTAAGTAAGCAATTAAGTAATTAAAGGTAAACTTAAAATGATTAAAGTAACGTTGAAGCAATTGGAACCTATTCTCTTACGCCAGTTAAAGGCAGGGATTGTACCGTTCTTACACGGAAAACCGGGTATCGGCAAATCAGCCCTATTCATGGCTCTCGCTGAAAAGCTGGAACTACAATACATTGATGTTCGCTTAGCGGATATGGACCCAACTGAGTTCGCAGGCTTCCCACGTATTAACGATGAGAAGGGCTATGCGGAGTATGTCCCATTAAACTTGTTCCCGACTGAATCTTGGCCACTTCCAAAAGGTAAACGTGGTTGGTTAATTGGCCTTGATGAGTTCTCATCTGCGCCTAAGGCAGTTCAGGTAGCTGCATATAAACTTGTACTTGATCGCATGGTAGGGCAACGCAAGTTGCACCCAAATGTTCTGATGGTTGCTGCAGGTAACTTGTCTACTGATGGTGCAATCGTAGAACCTCAATCATCCGCTATTACATCTCGTACGGCGAACTTTGAAGTTGTTGAAAGTGCACCTGACTGGTGTGAATGGGCTAACAATGCCGGTATTGATCACCGCATCACATCATTCCTTCGTTTCAAACCAGATCTGATTCATACACTCAATCCAGATACACCAGAAGAACCGTATGCATGTGCTCGTACGTGGCACAAATCAAGTGATTGTATCGTAGGCCAACCTGTAGGGGAGGGCGATACCGCACTTCTTGCATCACTTATTGGTGAAGGTGTGGCAAGTGTATTTATCCAATACGCAGACATCTACAAAGAACTACCTACGCTCAAACAGATCCGCCAAGACCCTAAGAATTACCCTGTGCCAAAACGCCTAGATATTCAATGGGCATTGATGGGTAGCTTATGTCAGCAAACCACTGAGGACAACCTACAGGATGTGATCGACTATTTAGATCGCTTCCCGGATGAGTTGGTAGTAGTGGCCATGCGTGACATGTTTGCCCGTCAACCTCACTTGTATGACTTAGAGGAATCTCAGAACTGGCTTAACACTGCAGCAGCGCGAGTGTTCTAAGTGCGCTTCGATTTCCATTACACAGAACGGGTAGGGGGCTATTTCCGTACCCGTTATGAAACCATTGAATCAGATACGCTATACGGTGCACAGGTTAAGTTTGTTCGCAAATTTGGCCGTGTACCAAGCCATGTGAGTTATTGATGTTAAACATAAACCCTTATGATTTTAGTTTAGTTGCAGTGCATGACCCACACTCAATCACAATTGACGTTCCTTTACCATTGGCCGAAGCCTTAAAACAATTGCTTAGCCATTACCGAGTTAATTACTCAACTGTTGTACCTCTGAATGGTATTTCATTATTTAGAGCTGAAATCGACATTGATATTAGTGATCTCGATTTACAGAAGGAATTGCTTAAAAACCAATTCCCTTTCAAATTTGAAATTGAGGGTCGTGATGATCGTGATGAAGCCTATCTTTATGCAGGTTACACCTCGGATGGTAATTATGCCCATAAGGGAGTTGAGTACGACAACCAATTTACTGGTATATCAACCCTTATGTATTGGCAAACCGAAGGTATCCTCAGCGAGAAGTTAGAGGAGCTGGCAGAGCGTTGCCGTCCATGGAGTTTTACCCAAATTGATGTTGAAAAGGCTAAAGTCATAGCACTCAAGTTCATGGTAAGACCGGGGGCAGCTCATGGGTGATCGTTGCACTTGTCACATTACCGTTAAGGCTTCCGATCAAGTCAGAGCGGTGAAAATCTTTCAAAACTATGGGTGGGGCACGTACTGCTTCAATGCAAATAATGAAGGGACAATGACCTTTGAGGTTTGTGAGGTGAATTACGGTGATTTAGATGCTGAGTCACAGACCCTTCTTGAAGCCGGCATTGAGCACTCCATATGGAACGGTGAGGGCGGTGAATATGGGGAAGGTTATACACATTACCGTTTTACTGAAAAGGGCGAGCTATACAAAGCTGAGTACACAGATAAAGGTGAGTTCATCGACCCTGACACTCTAAAAGTATGGCTTAACACGGGCAACTTGGATTATGTAGAGGAGAAATTAGCGGAGCATATCCGTTATACCACTACACCAGGATATGACATGACCGGTCTCAATGCTAAACGCTATTTGATGGCGCAGATGGTGAAACCTAAATGAAGGAGATTCCCCGTGGTATTAAGTACGTTCTGTACTTCCATAAGACCCTTTTAGATGGCTTACCTTTAATTGAAAAGTTCTTAGTGCATGTGCATGTGGGTATGCATGCCCCACATCCCGATGTTGTTTGCATGGCGCTTAGACCTTATTACAACAGTGAAGGGCGTGCGCCTATCAATGCACTTTTACAACTCAAGGTTCCTTTTACATTACGTCAACGGTATTACGATAGTACAACTGTTACAGAATCACCATTTCATGTAAACGACGGACATTGGACAATGCAGCCCTTTCGTTTTTTACCAAATGGTCAAACAAATGTTTTAGATCCTTACATAGACGACCCTTACCGGTTTACTGAGGAGGATATTCAAATGACCAAAACTGCAATCATGCGCGAAACCATTAATCCAGTATTAGGAAAACTGTAATGTTCGGCCCTGATCAAACTTTTGAGTACTCTGAGGATTTACGGGCAGTATTCCGTTCCTTAACACGTGACACCCCTCTTGTAATCTACTGCCTTGTAGAACATGCCGCTGAAATTATGAATATTGCACAAATGCATAGCGAGTTTAAATGGCAATGTATGCAAGCGGGTAAGCCACAAGTACGCTCAATCGTAGCAAGACGCAGCCACCCTACAACGGTAGGTCGAGTGGATACTTATCCAATAATTAAAGACCTCCACCATAAAGTTATACCTTTCACGATGGTTAATTCCAGCCAACGGACTCGTGAGCACTTTCACATAGCACGTTTCGTTAATGGCCATTCTTATCGCCATAAAAGCTTAGATTACGACAGTGCTCAATTTCAGCCAGAACAGGTTAAAGAAATGGTTCGCTACTCAGTGGCAACACCAGATCATGCAATCCAAGTTCTAAACCTGATTGACGACAAACTCCGTGACTACATTGATCCACCGTTAGATGCTGACCAATTGGCAGCGTATAGACGTGAAAGTATGGCCCGTGTTGTTCGTCCAAGCCTTGCAACAGATGTAATAAACAAATCAATTTGGGGCAATCCCCGAGATCTTTTGGACATGTTTAAATGATTAAGAAATCAGGAGCAAAACTCCTAATCCTCAAAGCTTATGTAAATCCTGTATTGCTCAAGACCACTCGTTATGGCCATGAGCGTGTAGGGGTAACAACCAACGGTACACGTGCAATCCTTACTTTGGATAAAGTAGAGCAAGAACCTATCTGGTTACTTGACCTACGCCGTAATGCGGTGCCTTTTATCTGGCTTTGGGGTGAAGAAGGGGACTGGAAGTACATTAATGCCAGCGAAGTTGCACGCAACAAAGCGACTGTCTTAGACAACCTGAACTCAGCCACAGCAGAGAACGCCAGTTACTTTGAATTACTGGAAGGGCTTAAGTTCCACCAGTTCTCATCGGATCTGGTAGCTCACGCATACGATAACTATCGTAACGTATTTTTAGATGATTAATTACTTAAGTATTAATTTACTTACTTAAGTGAGTAAGTAGGAAACCAACAAAATGACCGAAGATGAATTAGCTAAGGCAATTAGCCGAGCAAAGATTGGATTAATCCAGAAACCTGAAACCACGTTTATCAGTACGATCTGTTTCTCATTAGAGCTGATCGTATCAGAGGCGCACACAAAGACTGCAGCCACAAATGGTAAACAGTTGATCATTAACCCTAAGTTCTTTGCAGCTTTACCCATTGATGAACGTGTATTTGTACTGGCACATGAAGCACTACACGTTGCCTATATGCACATGATTCGTGTTGGTGATCGTAACTTCAAAAAGTGGAATAAAGCATGTGATTACGTCATTAACGGATTCTTAGCCGAGGCCGGTTTTAAAGTCCCAAATTGGGTGCTGTACAACAAAAAGTTCGATGGTCTGTCATCTGAGCAAGTGTACGACCGTCTCCCAGATGATCCACCAAATGACGACTTTGAATGCGACATGGAGCCAATTGACGGCGATGCATCTCCCGCAGACAAACAGAAAGCAAAAGAGATCACTGACATTGTAGTCCGTGCACAGCTCTACGCTGAGATGAAAGGGGAGAAGGGTGACAAACACATTCCGGGTGAAATTAAACGTTACCTGGAAGACATGCTCAATCCGAAAGTGGATTGGAGAAAGGTATTGGCACGCCTGCTGAAATCCATGAGTAAAAGTGATTACAGCACTAAAAAGTTCAATCGTAAGTACCTACAGCATGGCCTTTATTTTCCTACGTTAGTCAGTGAAGGGAACTTGTCACAAGTCTCTTTTGCAGTGGACGTTTCAGGTTCAGTCACAGACAAAGTATGCACACAGTTTTGCTCTGAGATGTATTCGGTTCTCAAACAATACTCACCTGAGCTAATTGAGGTCATTCAGTTCGACCATGAAGTGCAGAAAGTCTCAGTCGTTAAGGGATTCCGAGACCTTACTAAATTGTCTTTTGTGGGGGGAGGAGGAACGTTAATCCGTCCAGTATTCCAAACCTTTAAAGAATCTAAATCTAAAGCTTTGATCATCCTTACTGATGGTCACATTTGGCACAGGGATATGCAGTACTTGAAGAAGGTGGACAACAGACCTGTGTTCTGGTGCATCTACGACAACCCTAAATTCCGTGCCCCTTTTGGAAAAGTGATTCATTTCACACTTAAATAAGGACTACACATGTATGGAACTTACAGCAGACCAACAAGCGGCTAAAGACGCAATTATCAAATTTCTTTCAGCGCGTGACTCCCATGTATTTGTGTTGAAGGGCTTTGCTGGTACAGGTAAAACCACACTGGTTAAACAGGTATTGGAGCACATCCCTAAAGCGGATGAGTTGGCCAAGATCATTAACCCTAAACATCGTCCACGTGAGGTATTCCTTACTGCAACTACGCATAAAGCTGCAGAGGCTTTGAGTGTTGCTGCAGATCAAGACGTTAATACCATTCACTCGCATTTAGAGATCCGTGTACACACAGATTACTCAACAGGGGAGAACACCCTTAAGCGTAAATATGGAGCTGCAGACATTGAAGACCAGATCATCTTTATTGATGAAGCGTCTTACATTGATGAGAAGCTCCTCAAAATGATCCTGTTTGCCACTAAGAGCAGCAAGATTGTTTTCATGGGCGATCCAACACAGTTAACACCGGTAGGACTTGATCATACGCCGGTATTTGAACGTGGCTTCCCAGAAGCTGTACTCACAAAGGTCGTTCGTCAAGATGATGGCAATCCAATCAAAGAGATCAGTCATCGACTACGCCAATTCATTTTAGGTGAAGTAGAGACCTTCCCTCGCTTTAAGGTAGACGGTAAACACATTCAACGTGTAGACCGGGAAACCTTTGATTCCCTGGTAATGGCTGAGTTCACAAATCCTGATTGGAAGATGAAGGACTCTAAGATGCTTGCTTGGACGAATGCCCGAGTCAACAAGTACAACAAAGCGTTGCGTAAGAAAGCCACTGGCCGTCCTGAATTGGCTAAGGGCGATTATGCCGTTAACAATCATCACGTTCAGGTAAACAAGGAAGCTATCAAGACAGATGCCACTGTATTGATCACAGCTATCGAACCTGCAGTCCGTTACGGTTACTCAGGCAAGAACATTGATACTGACAAATGTAGAGGTCTATTCCAGTTGGATAACTGGGCTGACTACGACAAAGCCTTGAGTGAAGCCGTTGAAGAAAAGAATGCATCAAAGGTTAAAGAGATCAAGGAGACGTGGTGTGACTTACGTGCGGCTTATTGCTGTACGGTCAACAAGTCACAAGGATCTACCTTCCAAAAAGTCTTCATTGATCTGGATGACATCTGCAGATGTCGAGACATGAATCAACTGGCTCGAATGCTCTATGTTGCAATCTCTCGGGCTAAATCTACGGTAATTCTCACAGGGGATATGTAATGTCCCCTCTACATAAGTATCGCCTACAAGGTGAGATTCGTGAGTTCCTTTACCGGAAAGTCTTTAACCATATCGAGAAACGCATCCTAGAGCTTGCCACACGTAATCAGGAGATTACAGGCAGTATCACACTAGCTTTCGTATATCGCAGCGAGACGTTTGCACAGCGCGTTGTATCGAAGGGACGTTACATCATTCCTAAGCCATTGGATGAAAGTTTACGCCCGGAGATGGACAAGATATTAGCCCACCGAACCAACATCATTTCTGAGTCTGATTATGTCATGTCTCTGATGTCTAAAGTTTTCTCAATGACCAACAAAGTTGAGGAAGTTTTAGGGTTACTACCTGAGGGTATTCACCCACCCATTATCAAGTTCATAGGGCAAGGCTGTCCGGCACCAAGCGATTTACCACCTGAAATGCATCAAGAAGTGCTTGAGTTCAATGCACAAGGATACGAGATGCTCCGTACCCGTTTAATGGGTAATTTAGTACTGTAGGGATACCATGCGCCATTTATTATTTGCAGAACCGCAAGATAGTTACGATGTAGCTATCCTAATCAAACCATCCTCATTCAATGAGCAGGAAATCTTAAACAACTACGTTAAACCGTTAGAAGTTCAAGGGATTTCTAGGGAACGTGTCATTGCCTTCACATTGGAATATGGCCCAAACAACAAAGTCACAGCAACTCAGTGTAAGCAATACCTTGAGAAGCTGTTACCTGTATTGGCTGAACAGGGCATTAAGTACCTGTACTGTGCTGACGCGCCTTATTTCAAAGTGTTGGCTAAACAGACAAAGGCCGAACCGCATTATGGTTATCGCCTAAATGTGGGGATTAAGGACTTTGAATACCTCCAAGTGACGTTAGGTACTAACTGGTCTGCATTAACCTACAACCCTAATCTAGTCGAGAAGTTAGATCTATCTGTACAAACACTGGCTGACATTGTAAATGGCACATACGCAGCACTTGGACAAGGGATTATTGAGTACGAGGACTACCCAGACAATCTTCAAAAAATTGAATGGGCTTTGAATCGATTACACCAATACCCTGTCCTGACCTGTGATACAGAGACCTTTAGCTTGAAGTTCTATGAAGCTGGATTAGGTACATGTGCATTCGCTTGGAGTAAACACGAAGGGATGGCATTCCCCGTGGAAATCACCAAGAACGCAAATCCAATGAACCCAGACCACTGCTCAAGAAAGCTCAATCCAGAAGTTAAAAAGCTACTGAGACGCTTCCTTGAATCGTACAAAGGTAAGTTGGTTTTCCATAATGCAGCCTATGACATCAAGGTACTCATTTACAGTTTATGGATGCGAGATCCGCTAGATCGTGAAGGTCTACTTCATGGTTTAGATGTCCTCACGCGCAACATGGACGATACGAAGCTCATCATTTATCTGGCCACCAACTCTGCAGCAGGCAATTTCCTATCTTTAAAGGATAATGCACATGAATTTGCAGGGAATTGGGCACAGTCTGATATTGCTGACATTCGTAAAATTCCTTATGACGACCTGCTTCGTTACAACCTAGTCGACTGCTTATCCACTTGGTATGTATACGAAAAGTATTACCCAATCATGGTTCGAGATCAGCAAGAGAAGCTGTATAAAGAGCAGTTCCTACCAACCCTTAAGGTCATCATCCAGATGGAGCTTATTGGGATGCCTATGGACGCTGATGAGGTACAGAATCTTAAGCGAACCCTTGTTGCAGAACAGGAGGAATGCCTTGCTGTAATTGAGAAGTCTCAATGGGTAGATTTGACTCTTAAACGTATGCAATTGGATGCTGTGGTTAAGTACAACGGTGAGCACATTAAACAGAAGACCGTTGAGGATTTCTGTGACATGAAGTTCAACCCGGGCAGTCCAAAACAGTTGGGCATACTGCTTTACAATGTAATGACATTACCTGTACTAGACCGTACCAAAACCAAAGAACCTGCTACGGGTGCAGACGTATTAGAGAAGCTGCTAAACCATACAGATGATCCAACTAAAATTGAACTCCTCAATGCTTTGCATGACTTGGCTAAGGTAGACAAGATCATCAGTTCGTTCGTACCGGCCTTTGAAGGGGCAGTACTTAAAGCTGATGGAACTGCTTGGCTACATGGGAACTTCAACTTAGGCGGAACAGTCTCCGGTCGATTGTCTTCATCTGGTCCAAACCTTCAGAATTTACCTTCTGGTTCTAAGTTTGGTAAACCAGTTAAGACATGTTTCAGACCACCTAAGGGCTTCCTATTCGGGGGTGCCGACTTCAACTCGCTTGAAGACTACATCTCTGCATTAACCACAAAAGACCCGAACAAACTTAAGGTTTACCTTGAGGGATATGACGGTCACTGTCTACGTGCATTCTATTACTTCCCTGAACAGATGCCTGACATTGTGGAAGCGTACGCAAGTACGACTGACACAAAAGAGCGAGTATTTATCGTTAACTCGATTAAGAAGAAGTACCCTGAATTGCGTCAAAAATCTAAGGCACCAACCTTCGCATTGACGTACCAGGGAACGTGGACAACTCTTGTTAAGAACTGTGGTTTCGCTCCGGGAGTGGCTAAACAGATTGAGAAGTCATACCACGACATGTACAAAGTTTCAGATGCTTGGGTAGCTGAAAAGCTTAAGAAAGCCTGTAAGACTGGTTATGTTGAGGTAGCCTTCGGATTACGTGTACGTACACCACTGCTTAAGCAATCAATCTTGGGTAACTCTAAGACTTTGAAAGAGGCTGAGGCAGAGGGACGTACTGCAGGTAATGCATTAGGTCAGTCATACGGAATGCTGAACAACCGAGCTGCTGTAGAGTTTATGAACCGCGTATGGAACTCTCCATATCGTCAGGACATTTTCCCTGTAGCACTTATCCATGATGCAATCTATCTCATCATCCGTGATGATTTAGAGATTGTAACTTGGGCAAACAAGAACCTTATCGAGTGTATGTCATGGCAAGAATTGCCAGAGATCCAGCATGACAAGGTAAAACTTGGAGCTGCTCTCGACATCTTCCATCCTTCATGGGCCAATGAGATCACATTGCCAAACAATGCTGACGCTCAAACCATTAAGAAGACATGCATTGAAGGGCACAGAGCTTATTACAGTTAAATACTTACTTAAGCAAGTAAGTATTGCATAACTGTTTAATTTAGCTTAATATCGGCTTCGTTAGGTTGTCGTGACGCAACATCCCTAACGTAGCAATATCACTCGGAATAAAGGGAAGGGCCTCTAGGAAACTAGGGGCTTTTTTCTTATCAAAAACCAATAATAGGATACCTATGCAACTCTCACATTTAATGAACCTACCTAATTGGAATGGTTTAATTCACTTAATTAAACAGACACATAACGTACGCTTGCACGTATCGAACTCAGGCAATGAGTTGGTATTCAACTACCTCAACTCAACATTTTTTATTTATGATCAACCTATCAATATCGAAGAAGATGGCTCAATCTATCTGCAGATCAAACCCAAGAGCCGTATGATTCGTACATTACCTCGCTTCATTAAGATCTACTTAATGGACGATCACGGCGTAATGATCTTCAAAGAGCAAATCGAGGCTCTCCAACAGATTAACTATGCTTAATCTTTGAACATTTAAAAACTTTATTTACTTACTTACTTGAGTAAGTAAATAAGTAAAACTATGATGGTCTCGTTCTTAATTAATAGGGAAATTAATTATGTACTTCCGAGATCCGAGTAAATACAAGTACACAACCGACAACATCATTGTAGGTAATGCCGAACTGCATGTTGTTGAAATCAAAGGCCGTAAGGGATGGGCCAAACTAGGTGGGGGTGTAATTTATGATAAGCAAGACGCTATCAAATACGCCACCAAACTAAACCAGATTATTAAACACAACGTCCTACGCCAGTATGCCCAGCGCAACTACCGTGGATGAAATTTAGTATCGATTCTTTAATGCAATTAGAATGCTGCTCACTATTGTCAAATGGGAGCAGCAAGGATGCCGCTACAACACCAGACTGACTATGTGGCCCTCTTGGGGGCCTTAATTATCAGTTCCGTTTCAGGTCTGATTTCCATTGGAAGGCAGATCCTAAAGCAAGAGCGAGTCTCAAAACTATGGATAGTTACTGAGTACGCTTCTGCCTTGCTTGTTGGGTACTTGGCTTATGACTTGTACCCGGTAATCAAAGGTTCTCTCTATGCATGGATCACTGAACCAATCTTCGTAGTGACTGCAGCCCACATTGGTAGCCGCATGTTCCATTACCTTGAAGATGCCTTACGGGCTAGGTTCGATTCATTGAATGGGAGGTATTAATTAACACAAGGGAGTGGGGCTATTTAGCCCCATTTTTTATGCAACCAGCTTTTAAACCATTAGCTCCGGAAATTGCCGAAGCAATTCTAAATACATTCCTATCTGACATAACCACACATAAAGCAGTGATTGCACGGAAACACGATGTTGGCATTGCCACCGTGTACCGAGTCATACGCAATTACCGATATAAAACAGGACGTGAATTTCCCCATGGAAACAAACGAAAGACCCTTCGCCCAATCTTTCCGAGAACTTTGCGGTCTCGGCTCCGGAGAAGTTCTCACCAAATTCAACGGCGAACGCATTGAATATCACCCAAATGTGATCGTAGACATCAACTACAACGATGACGACCAGACGTACACCTTTGATATTTATCACAGTGGAAAATGGCATTACGGCTATACCCGTCTCGATCAAGTACATCAAATCGCACTTAAGCAATTAGAAGGAATCATCTAATGATCAAAATCATCCGAGCACCTGACCCTGTAGTACTACAGGCACGTATTAACGAATACACCGAATCTATTAATGACACGCATGTCGTTCTAGGCTGCAGCATCGCAGTAAACAATGGGAACTCGATCATTGCTGCAATTACTGTAACGGAGCTTGGTTAATGGGAGCAATCGTACGCACACATCAAAGCCCTGAGCACGATTACGTGACTTGCAACCTGGCAGATCGAAGTAAGTTTCTTACGCCTACAGACCTCGTAGGTCAGGCAATCGCAGACTTTGTGGCCAGTGGTAATGACTACCAAGGGGGCTTCTTAAACTTCCTTTCAGCCTACAACGACGATGTACGGAAAGTACTGATTGACAACATGACACGTGAATCACGTGAACGTTGCGAGAAAGAGTTCCGGAAGCAGTTAGACATCCACCCTGAGGTCGCAGGCTTACAAGTGGATATTCATTACAGCTACACAGGCAGCATAAGCAACATCGTTATCCGAGGTGTGTAATGAAACAAACCAATGATTTAGGCACACCAACTGGCAGTACTAATCCAGATGGAACAATTGACCCTGAGCCTGTAGTGGATTGGGTATCTGACGAGGAGAAACGTCACCCAACAAAGTTACATGGTGTACCTGTATGGCTTCATCTCGATCAATGCTTTGACGCTGCAGTGATGTACAAGTGTAATACCTATGAACGTGGGACCGTACTACATACCGCACATCCCCGAGAATGGACAAACGCAACCATCGTAGAGGTACTGCCTTACGCAGACAAGGACTTGCCCCCGCTATTCAAAATTCTTACTGACATCGGTAATTACATGTACCACTCAGAAAATGCTTTGAAGCACATGTATCTACCCCCTGACCGCAGACGTGTCGCATCTGGCGAGAAACTGGATTGGTCACAGGTGCTATGAAGTACCGAGAAAAGCTAGGGCAAATCGATTCAAAAGCTGTGTTCTTTCGGACAGCCAATACCAAACATAAAGCACTCGCAAAACAGCTCATGTCCCAACTAGGTAAAGACCATGCTTGGGGTGTGAGAACTTATCGTTACATCCGCGAGATGTTCATTGAATGTGAAGGAATATTCCTTCGGGAACAACTAATTAAGGAACTATATGAGCATTATCACTCAAGTCGGGAACATCCTGACAATTGACCTAAGTAAGTATCACAACGACCAATGGTTTGAGCTATCGCCAGGCGAACAGGAGATCTTTAAAGAGAACTTAATTAGCGACATTGATAGCGTTATCGAAGGTGCATTCATAAACATGGAGAACGATTGATGAAGTACCGTGAACGTTTAGATGATGCAACTTCTGTAAAGCAATTCCTGAGCATTGCTAACCGGCACCATAAGATAAAAATCAAGGAAATGGTACACCTTGTTAACCCTCAAGATGGCCGTAGCATCAATGAAACTGCTTTTTGGATTCGTAATGAGTTCATTCTTAATCACAACATCATGTTTAGATTTCAGATGCTTATAGAACTGGTTAAACATTACCAAAAATGCAGTCCACGTAAACGTCCTACAGTGGTTGTCGACTGATGAACATAGCTCACTTTACGCCTCTGGTAATTCTAGGGGCATTGATATTCCTTGGCTGGCTCATGGCTCAGCCTGTGCCTGAATCCAAACTTGAGAAGGCTCGTAAGCGTGGTTATGAGTTTGCTAAGACCGTTTATGTAGGAAATCCAACCACATGCACCTTAGATTTTCTGGAACGTCGTTCTGTAGGTTTTGATGGTGATACGCAGGAAGGCCGTGCCTTTGATCGTGGTATCCGTGACTTTATCTGGGAGATCCGTGCAGAGGAGATACCAGGTTAATGACTTACCACATGCACAGCGAGGAGCTTAAGAAGCTCAAGCGTGGCGATTCTGTATGTATCGAAGGTACTTATTATGTCGTCAAGTCTGCAGGACATAAGTGGATTTACTTACATGGTTTAGAACGTCCAATCAGTATTGAAACAGCTCGAATGAAACCACGTAAGTACGGACACCCAGATGCGCATTATGCCTATGCCACAGCAACCCTCTACAACTTAGCCAAAGATCGCGCTAAACGGGCCTCAGTAACGTTTAATGCTTTAAGGGGTATGAATGTATGGAACACGCCAGAAGCTCTCCAAGAGGAGCTGTACGGCGTTCTAGTGAAGCATAATGTAATTAAGAATCGGGCGTTGCCCGATCAAACGGTTTAAAGGAGACCTTCCATGTTCACCAAAGCAAGAAAACGCTTCGTCAGATCGGTTGAAGTGATGACACAGAAACCATGTAAAGCCTGTGGTGATTTTGGAAGGATAGTCCATATCTTCAATCGCCGTATTAACTGGTCAGAATCTTACGACATCCGTGAGTTTGACTGTATCAAATGTGGGGTAAGGCAATGAGCTGTAAACTCTGCGGTAAACCAATTGTATTAAGTCCTTCGGCTGCTGAACGTGCTCGTAAGTGTACCAGTGGCCATTCAGCTTCGTACTATAAAAATCTGTTTACAACGCATAGTGAGTGCCAAATTAAAGCTTGGTATTCACGTTGATTGGCAAAATGTTCCAACTGTGGATAAGTATAGTTTTCATAAAAAAGTTTTTGAATTCATAACTTGTTGTTTTCAAAAAGTATTGTGGATAATTGTGTAATTACATTTCGCATAACGCACATTATGTTAACTGCGATACATAAAGAAAAACCCTAAAAGCCTTCGCTCCTAGGGTTTTTCAGACCAATTAAAGGATTTAACCTTTAAAACAAGTCTACTGTAATCAAAGATTAAGTCAAGCTACAGAGCCTCGCATTTGTTTAAGTTTTGAATTCAAAGTATGGAGAATACGATCATCGTACTCATCCCAAATTTGATCTTCTGATTTCTGAGCTTCTTCACGTTGGATTGTACCCCATTGAATTGCTCGTTCTAATTCTTCTTCGTTCAAGTAAGCAATTGGTTCGTGGAATTTAGCCATTTTAAGATTTCCTGCATTTTGTGGATAAGTAGGTATTTTTATCCACAGATTTTAACCGTTCTAGACCATAAAAAGATCTTTTTAAATTTAGAATCTAAAGAGTTCTTTTTAGGGTATCACAGTGAGACCTATTAAGGCTTAATTAGTCTCACATAGAGACCCTTTTAAGGGTACTCAGTCTCACACTGAGACTAGACTCTACTTATAGGTATCATACTGAGACCTATTTTTATAAATCAATAGGTATCACAGTGAGACCAATCAAAAATGCATCAGTCTCACTGTGAGACTAATAGAAAAAGAAAAGGTCTCACCATGAGACCTATCCAGTTGAAGTTTTCTTCTTAATACCGCGCTTTATTTTAGCTGCAGTAGAACCATCGCCCTGCTGTGCCAGGTCATTTAAATGATCTTCAAGTGTCTGGCTTTCACGCGTGACATGAATAGCATTGGTAGTACTATTATCAATATTGTCCCCGGCTACAATGTTTTGTACGCCGCCAGATTCAATATTGGATACGATAACTTGTAAGTGTTCGATGTGAATGTAGCGAGCTGCATTAACATCACCTGATGATTGAATCAATTCTTTAAGTTCTGATACAGCTTTTACAGCGTATTTAGGGATGTATTCCCAAGATGCTGTAGCCTGTACATCGCCGTTTTCATCTAACATGGGTATCCTCTCACACACTCTGTAGATTGTATGTCTACCCGATGTATTCTTTGTGAGGTAGCCCATCTCTACTAAGACAGGAATACATCTGAATACATTAGCCCTAGAAACGCCAGTTGCTTTACAGATCGTCTCGATTGACGGAAATGCATCTGGACGTTCGTAATTAACACATGACTTTATATAGCAATACACGTTAAACGCGTGTGAACCCATTTGAGCCACGTCACCTGAATCGTACATGGCTTTAAATAGGTGAAAGAACTGAGTCTGTGCTTTAAGTTCGTCTAAATTAGAATCCATTTTTCGTTAGCCATTCCGCAACAGCATCCGAACCAATGTCCTGATGCGACATTTCAAGCGTATAAGCAGCTTTACGCAAACGCTCATACACAGGTAAGGTTACTTTAACAGATAACTGCTTTGTAACCTGTGGTGCATCTGATTTTACCACATCCGGTTGGCCAGAAGTTTGAGCAGGCGCAGATTGCTCAGCAACCTGTTTAAGACTGTCTAATGATAAAGGTGCTTTGCCCATTGTTACTCTCCGACGCGACTGAGTACATAATTAGTGAGTTTGACTACATCTTCTGCAGCTTTAGAGCTTGGCTCTGTATCAATTACAGTTGAGCCTGACACTGCAGATGTAGGATGTGAGATGTAGTTGTATTGTGTTGGTGCTATTGGCCCAAGCTGTGACAGTGTTTCTAATGCCAATGTCAGTAAGCTTGTATTTGGCTTAGCCTCATTCACAATAAACGTAAAGTCTTTGCCAGCGTTCTGAATCAGCTTATGCGTTTCCACAACAGCTTCGATGTCATCCGGACTGGCTTTGCAAGGAACCAAGATAAAGTCAGCAATACTGACAGTACCTTCGATTGCCTCATTAGAGTCCGGCGGTGTATCAATAATTAGATAGTCATACCCCGCACGTAGTGCACTAGCTTGAGCCTCTTTAATTTGGCTGTAGGGCACTACTAATAAGTCTAAGTCTTCAACAGTACGGCGATTCCACCATTTTGATAGAGTACCTTGAAGGTCAGTATCAATTAGTAGAACACGCTTGCCACGCTTTATCAAAGCAACAGCAAAGTTACGCGCATTTGTGGTCTTTCCAGACCCACCCTTTCGGGATGCAATTACCACTGTTTTCATATTTATATTTTTACGGTCTCTCTGTGAGACCTATTTAATCAAGTAAGTAATTAAGTAAGCAAGTAAGACTACAAATCGTAAATGTAACAAAACATTTCTTAAATTGAAATAGCCTAAGCAGGTATGAGGTATATATGAGACCTACAACACTCTTTCAAACATCAAACTTAGTCAAACGTGCCGTGAAAAACTATCCTACAGTATGTAGTGATATAGGGAAAGAAGTTTTAAATCAAATGGTTAAAACATTTTATACAGTTGTAGATTTGCTTAGGCTATTTGCAAAAGCAGGTATGATACTGTTATTCCCTTTTTGGATTATTCCCTTCGCTTTAGCGTTTTTTCTAATCATCCGTTTGATCGAAAACCAAACCATTCAAATCAACGTCTGAACCTTTGTTTACTTACTTACTTGAGTAAATAGATACTTTAGACATACAATTCTTTCCGCATAGGAGAAACCAATGAAACCTGCAGTTTTATGCGTAGCATTAGATGCATTACTTAAGTGCTCGCACATTGACCCGGAAACACCTGGTATTTATCCAGTTAACTTAGCGAAGATTTTTGCTAACAATTACCACTTTCTCAACCGCAGTGTTGTGGATGCCTCTGACAAGAGCCTCTTGAACTATGACATCGCCCATGCTTTCCCGCAAATCTTGGGGTATGTAACCATTCAGAATGAAGATGGTAAGTACCTTTCATACTCTCGCGGTACAAACGGCGGTGAGAAAGGCCTTGCAGCCCTTCGTAGCATTGGCGTTGGCGGTCATACTGACATTGCGGATGTGGTGCTGGATGACGAAGGCAATATTAATGCCGTAGCAACTCTCGAAGCTTCAATTACACGTGAATTGAGCGAAGAAATTGGCTACTTCCTTACACCAGATCTTTCAGGCGTTCAGTTAGCTTTAGCTGTACTAAATGACCCTGTATCTGCTGTACATATTGGTTTGTGGGTTAACGTTGTAGTTGATACCAAACTAATTGCAGAAACAGATGAAACACAAGATCAAAAATGGTCTGCACCAGAGGACTTACTAAATGAGATCTCTGCGTACGAACCATGGTCTCAAATGATTATTAAGCAACTCAATACACAAAAGTAAATGTAAACACCCAGAGACAGTCCGTGGCTGTTTTATATCTTAGGTCTTGGAAATGATCAAAGCACATCAATTTACCGGAACACTTAATTCATCATACGCCCTCACATCATGGATTATTGATGGCACGTACATATACCCTAGTAATGTCTTAGGAGAAGGCAAACTAGAATACATGATCCTGCCATTACCAGAAGGTAATATGCGTTTGAATGTAGGGGACTGGCTCGTGCAACGAGATGGTGGCTTTAAGTCATATACAGATACGGAGTTCCGTGCGAACTATCTACCCGCTAATGTAGTTCTCAAGGCTTTAGATAACGTGGATGCACTTAAAGAGTTGCTTCCTTAATCTCACCAATGTTAGTGCACCACACTAGCATTTTTTATTAACCCTATTTACTTACTTAAGTAAGTAGATAATTAAAAGGAGTTTGCTCATGGGCGAGGGTTATTAATGCTCGGATTGGCAATTAAATGGTTATTCGTGCTCGCACTTTTAGCTTCACTTATCTTCGGAATTTCTAACAAGGCCATACGTGGCACTGTATTGAAAATCCTCAACAAATACAGTTGGCAAATCTGCCTAACTATTATCGCGTTCATCTTAATTATTCAAATCTCACTTATAGGGACTTAAACAGTGAAAAAGTTACTTGGAATCCTCACACTCAGCATCGCAACTTTAGGCTTAACAGGCTGTTTCTACGAAAAGGTTGAAACCGGTCATGTAGGCGTAGCTTGGGCATTGGGCAAAATGAAAACAGAGGAGCTTTCCCCTGGTATTCATCAGACTTTTACCCAGTCAATCAAAGTAATCAGTGTACGTGAAACGACTGTGCCTTTGGCAAACCTTAAGCCAAAGACCAAAGACAACGTAACGATGCAACAAGTAGCCATTGATGTGCGCTACACAATCGCCCCAAACCGTGTGGCTGAGACCCTTGCAAAACTTGCAGGTGACTTATCTTTTAACGCTGACGGCGACCAAGTAGTAGGTGAACGTTACGTTAAGCGTCACGCTCAGGAAGCCATCTTCAAAGCTGTAGCGAAGTTTGATTCAGGTGAGATCCATAAACATCGTGATGAAATTGCTGCAGATGTAGTGACTGAACTGCAGAAATCTTTGAATAAAGAAATGCCGGGCGTATTCCATATTCCAGGTGCGACAGTACGTTCATTAACTACTGACCCACGCTTAGAAGAAGCGATCCGTCAGGCAGCTCAGGTTCAATTTGAAATCAACCGTGCAGAAGGTCAGAAAGCTTTAGCGTTGGCACAGGCAGAAGTACGCCTTACCACTGCAAAAGCCGAAGCTGATGCAAACCGTGTGATTGCTGCATCTCTATCACCAATGCTGATCCGCAAGATGGAAATTGATGCACAACAAGCCTTTGCAGGTAAAGGTACGCATACAGTTCTTATGGGCAACGGCTCCGCTACTCCCCTTCTGAACGTTAAGTAATGTGTACTTAATCTGTTTCATATCAACGTTAGTGCTCATGGCCGTTGGCCAAGCACTAACGCTTCCCATTTACCTTTTATACAAAGCCCTTCGGGGCTTTTAATTTACCTATGCGCTTACCTTACATCTCGTTCATTTTTGGACTGTTAATAACGTTAATGGCTCTAATTTGCTTAGGCTATTTTTACTTTACCCAGGGCTTTAGTGCCGAGTTCTTTGGAAGCGCATTAGTGCTGCTTCTAGCTATTTGCGTAACCCTTGATTGGTTTTTAGAAGCCAAGAAAACTTATAGAAATTCAAAGTAATAGGATATAAACATGAATCCATTAAAACGTAAATTCAAACAAGGTGACATCACCGACATCGTAAACGTACTTGCACAACGTAAGTTCTCTGGACTTAAAGCAGAACTCAACAAAAAGAAATACGCTGTAGTTCAGCGTGTATATGACATCCTTCTTGGAAACCGTAAGCGCGATATGGAGAAACTCCCTAACGGCTGGCTCCCAAAGACACGCTCAATCAACCTACGCATTGTCGATGACAAAGGCGAGAAGGTTAAAGTTGCTAAACGTACCACTTATTATTATGGCTCAGAACAGCGTACACGCACTGATATGGTGTCAGATCTTGTTATCTACTTAGAAAAGGCTGAACTATTCCCGTACTTCATGTCTGACAAATGGATTGAGTTTCATGTAGACCACAAAGAGATCAATGAAATTCTTGAGATCCAATCAGATCTTGTAGACCTGGACGTAGAGTATGAAGCGTTCACTGAGGAGATGACCAACATCATCCGTACTGCGGGCAACTTCTTCAAATTATATGAACAGTGGCCAGAAGTTAAGCCATTGATCGAACATTTGGAACCAGTGGTTAAAACGCAACCTATGCCTATTGCATTGTTAGACAAAAACCACCTTAATAAACAGCTCGGTCTACCCCTTAAAGGAGCTGCCTAATGGCAAAATCACATCGTTACTTTTGTGTAGCATCATCTGATGCCGGTACACACCATACATTAGTTCTTGAGCGCAAGTTTCCCTATGTAAGTGCTGCAGCAATTAATATGATTTCTGATGTATTTTTACAAGATGCTAAGCGTGTAAACCCTAATGCAACTACGATCACTTTAGATAGTATTAACTATCTTGGGGAAATGACAGAAGAAGAATGGTTAGCTGACGATACCCAGCTTGCAAAGTAACCCCCACCCACACAGATTAGAATAAATAGTTATATTGATTTGTGCGGTATATTGTTCTATATTTACTTGGAGAAGGTGAGGTAGCTGTAACTACCCCACCCCGTTATGTTAGTAAACTGCCTGACTGATCAGTAGTAATACCAACGTAACGACAACGATGAGTACACGGTTCATCGTAGACACTCCAAGGTCTATGGTAATGTCTAACCATTACGGGTCGCCTTGAGCCTTATTGCTAAGGCACTCGTAATGTACCACAATAAAAGCTCCTATATGGGGCTTTTATTCTATCTGGTGCATCATGCGATCATTTGAAGATCTAACAAAAGAAATTGAAGCCAAAGGGCTTCATAAGACTGTTAATGAGTACACAACCAAGCTGTACTCATTAATTGAAAGTGCCCCTAAGGTAGATGGGCTAAGACGTATCTCTGTACATGACGAGTATGTCAGAGTACATACAATCCTGAATTTACTTATTGTTATACAAGGTGGACCATCCACCAAACCTAAATCATTTGAAGCCTTTTATAGCCTCCCAGAACAACAGAACCTCCTTTAAGGAGGTTCATCGGTTGTTGGCCAAGCTTGCTTTAACCTTATCGCATCAAGTGCGTGTCCATCAGCTTTGACTGCCAGGTCTTTATATTCTGCGACGCACTGTTTGAATACGTTACTGAGGGTATTGGTGTACTCAGTTTTGGACTCGCTGGAAGCTGTAACCCATTTGGATTGAGCTTTACTGAGTTGCTCTGACAACCCGTTAGCACGATCAATGAGGACAGCGTTATCAGCATTAAGCTGAGCGACTTTTTCATTAAATTCCTTCTCTGCAGTGTTCATTTTGGTTTGCCACTTGATGTTCATATCCTTAATGGCAAATTCGGTTGTTTCGATATGATCTTTGTACTCTTGCTTTACCTGAGTCAGTCGATAGTCATTGACCAATAACAGGATAAAGAACCAAGCACTCAGGAAGGCCCAAAAGTGCTTGAATACAAAGCAAATAGCGTTAACTACGAGCTTCGGCAATTAACACCTCCGCTACAGCTTTCGCTACTAACCATTTTTTAGCATCCCACAAAGCCAATTCAGCGTTGTTTGAGATGAAGAATAGTTCCAGAACAATTCCACCAGCCTGAACATAACCTAAGCGAGTATGCTGGCCAGAGTTCTCAGGTTTCCAACCTTTGTCCCCACGAAGCGGGATGCCCAATACTGAATTGATTGCACCACAAAGCTTCTGTGACAGTACCTTGTCCTTTGCTTGTGACAGTGCTTCAACACCGCGAGCCGAGGCTGGCCCTGCATTACAGTGGAACTCAACTGCAGCATGTGCACCTTTGGCCAATGTGATTGCAGTACGTAAAGGCAAGTTGGTTTGACCAGTACCATCAGTACGGATAGTCACACCTGCAGCCTTTAAGTAGTGAGCAACCATGTTACGCATATCAGCAGCAATCTCCGCCTCTGTACGCTTTCCATTTACTGCACCAGGGTCAGTATTACTGTGCCCGGCAGTAATTGTAATAATCTTCATAAACACTCCTTGTTTACTTACTTAAGTAAGTAGATTTACTTAATATGAAGGTCAATCCATTTACCTTTAGGAATCTGAAACGGTTTACCGCCTTTAGTGACGGTAACAGTAACCGAGCTTCCTGCCTGTGCTACTGCCGCTTCAAATTCAACGACACCTTTATAATCCATTGGAACTTCTAAAGTCCAATTTGATGTGTCAAGGTTTGTAGCGAGTAACGTATACACACCATCTCTGAACGAAGAAAAGACTTTCTCCCCGTACTGAGTCACCGCTTCATCATGGTACAAACGCAGTGAGTTGTTCGCTGCCTTGATGTTGCCATTTACGGTAGTGATTGCATTAGAACCACCATACAGATCAAACCATGGACTAAATTCACCTGTCCCTGCACGAGAGCCACGGTAAGAGCAAGTAGGTACAGTGGTAACGTCACGAATACCAAACTGAGCCTTGATACCTGCATCACGTGTACCGAGAGTCAAAGCCGTCATACGATCTGAGTTAAGCCAAGTGAATTCACCTGATTTAAACTGGTTTGGTTTAGACTGCTTAGATTGTAGAGTGGTCGGTGCCAAGTCAGTACCAATACCAACTGTTCCCACCACAAACAAATTACCTTCCTCATTACCCACTGCTTTAGTTGCAGCATCTCCAATACCTAAGGCTTTACGTGCACCTTCCGCAGTAGTTGCTCCTGTACCCCCTCGGAGTACTGGAATTGCATCTGGAAGCTTATCTGCTCCCAAATACCCTGCCAAAAACGACCACAGTTCCAGAAAGTTCATATTGGCTTTCTGAATACCGGTTCTTGCAGGATCTCCTTTCTTATCGTTGGGTTGTACACCAACCCCAATGACTTGCCGCATAATTACCCCACAAAGAATTTAACAGCTTCAACCTCAGCAACAGTAGTTGCATCGTAGATTGCAGCGCGAGCTACACGACCTGCAGCATGTACACGTTGGATGTGATCGGCCATAGATTTAGCCAAGTCACGGAACTCCTCAACAGTGAAGTCCACTACCCCTTCATCTGCTGTAGTCCATTGAACAGGTTCGCCTAAAATTAAAGCTGAGTTAATACGGCACTGTGAATTAAGGTCTGAGTCATATTTAATACCATCATGGGTAAAACCACCGTATTCAGCCATGTTGCGCTGAAACTTGATCGAATCCCAATGTGAACGTTGAACATCTTCAAGTACACGTGTATCAACCCAAGCTTTCTTGTCATAGTCATAAACCATATACACAGAAGGCGCAGGGCCGATGTTCACCCAGTTTGAGCCATTCCAGTAATCTGTTTCTCGTGGCGGCGGTAAGAGCGTTGATGTGTAATCTGGCGGGACTTGCTCAAGCACTTCCAGTTTTGTGCCTTCAATACGACCACCAAATTGTCCATTAGGTTTAATTAAGTAGAGTTGCATAAGTCATTCCTTGACTGAAAAAGATAGTGTAACGAGTTCCATCGTTACACTGTTAATTGGGTATTAAGGGTTAGGTACATACATAACCAGAACTTGAAATGAATCCCCACCTGCTGCAGATGAAAGCTTGGCATTAAAATTCTGAGTTAAGTAACGGGTCATTGTATTAAAGTAGGTATAGAAATCAGGGAGTAGGAAAATCCTATGCCCCCTTCTACGAAGGTAGAGTAGCGGAAACTGAGTAACACCAACGGAATCAGTTGCTTGCGGACCAAACATGGCATTATTCATGCTTACATAGAAGAATACTTTATTCATATCTAAATCATGGGGTACATCAAAGAATAGCTGAGGTACTCCATGATAGGTGTGATCTCCGAACCAAATAGTATGCCAATCAATTAACTGGATTGATTGGGCAAGTGATTCAGAACCCCAAACCATTTGCCCTTGTTGGTTAAATACCTGCAGGTGCTCGTTAGGCTGAGGTATCGGGTTATACTCCCTTACATCAGCCATAAGAACTCGCCCAGAATGCTGCCTAATACCCATACACGTACCATAATCGGGGCTAAAACTAACCACTGCACCATCAGCTAGTTGCATAAAGTACATGTAGCCATCTTTCATAGTTACCCTTGGATAACCGAAAGCTCTATTATGCCTTTGATCAATAAGCTGCTTATTTTCAGGGTCAATAATATAAGTGCCGTATTGGGCACCATTAGAACCGTCAAACCATTCTATGTACTCTTTATGCCGTCCAATAGGTTTTGTCTCGGTACTGAGCTGCAAGGAGCCGTCAGGTGCATAAATATCAAAATGTACAGGCATCTTACATACTCACCGTAAAAGCAGGTTGACTCACATGCGCCCAAAGCTGTGCTTGATTGATGTTATGAGGAAACCGGATAATTCGCGTCATAGTGCGAATGAAGTCATGGTCTCGTTGAGGCTGAACCAAGAACAGCCAAGGAATGTAGGCTAGGCCTCTTTTTCCTTTGGCTGCGGGAATCTTAATGGCGAGGTCTACTTGCCAACGAGTCGTCCAATCGCTTTTAGTGACAATATGCATACTTTCGAGTGCATTATAGTTTCCATCATATTTAAGAACCTTGAACCGTTCACTGCTAAAGCGCAGTGAACCGTCAGGGTTAAAAATCTCCAAAATTGCTGGCATTAGCTAATCCCTAATCTGATACCAAGTTGTCCGTTAGGATAGAAGATCTGAGTCATTCCACCTGTCTGTACTGTCTTAGAACCATCGGGCGCTGTAATGGTTACATTACGTGCCGAGATCGCAATAGCTTCCAATGCTTGTGTGGTCAAATGGT
>NZ_JSUS01000024.1 GCF_000805455.1 Acinetobacter sp. A47 | reverse complement strand
CTGCCCGCCCTCCCTGCAAACAAGGGAGGAGTACTGAAAATTGCTAATGTTTGAGTACTCCTCTCCTTTATAAAGGAGAGGTCTGGGGGAGGATTAAAAACACACGACCCTTAAACCTTTATGTCTTATACCGGACGATTTGCGCCGTCACCAACCGGCCCCTTACACTTTGGTTCCCTGCTTACCGCCGTTGCCAGTTATTGTGATGCCAAAGCCCGTCAGGGCAAATGGCTGGTCCGGATTGAAGATACCGACATCCCGCGCATTTATCCCCATAGCGAAACACATATCCTTTCCTGTATTGACGCGTTCCAGTTTGAACCGGATGCCGAGATTATTTTCCAGAAAGACCGTTTAGAGATTTACCAGCAGGTACTGGACCAGCTCAGGCAGTCACAGGCCATTTATGCCTGCCAATGTACCCGCAAAATGTTGGGTTCCAATCATGTCTATGCCGGTACCTGTCGTGACCTGCAGCTGGATTTTGCCCATCAGGCCATTCGCCTGAAAGTCACAGATCAGCAGATCTGTTTTCAGGACCGCTTGCAAGGCCGGCAATGTTCAAACCTGCAAGATGAGTTAGGCGATTTTGTCTTAAAACGTCGTGATGGCATTATCAGCTATCAACTGGCAGTGGTGGTCGACGATTATCTACAAGGCATTACCCATGTGGTTCGCGGTGCAGATTTACTCGACAATACCGCAAGACAAATCTGGCTCGGGTCTTTATTAAATTATCCTGTACTGAATTATATGCATCTGCCACTGGCCATGAATGATCAGGGGCAAAAACTGTCTAAACAGAATCTGGCACAGGCCCTTGATATCCGCAAGGCGCCCGAACTTCTACAGCAAGCTGTTGCCGCTTTGGGCCAAGCGCAGGTTGAACTTGATCAGCCACGTATCATGTTGCAGCAGGCAGTGCAGCAATGGGATGTTGATCTGATTCCCAAAGGCATTCATTTAACAGGGACTTATTTATAAGTCATAAAAAAGCCCTGCAGCATGGCAGGGCTTTTTGTTAACTATGCCTTAGAAATTCGACTCTTCTTTCACCGGGTTCAGCTCTTGCGTTGATGCATCAATTTTCAGAATCAGGCTAATCATTGCTGCACACATCATCAATGAAGTACCACCATAACTAATGAATGGCAGGGTCAGGCCTTTGGTTGGCATCAGGCCCATATTCATGCCGGCATTCACCAGAATCTGCATCAGGAAAATAATACTAATCCCATACGCCAGATAGCCCGCGCGCAGATAGTTGTGCTGCAAGGCACGATGACCGATACGGATACAACATGCCAGCATGGTAAAGGACAGGATCATTACAATCGATACGCCAAAGAAACCAAACTCCTCCCCCAGTACCGCCAGCATGAAGTCGGTATGCGCCTCAGGTAAGTAAGACAGCTTCTGTACACTATGTCCCAGTCCGGTACCGAACCACTCCCCGCGACCAAAGGCCATCAAGGCATTTGACAGCTGATAGCCGACACCGAGCGGGTCAGCCCAGGGGTTGGTAAATGAGATCAGGCGCTGGAAACGGAACGGCTCGAAAATAATCAGCGCACTGACACCTGCAAAGATCGCACCAAGCATGATCAGGAACTGGGTTGCGGGTGCGCCCGCCAAGAAAAACACCCCAACCATCATCAAGACAATCACCACGGTTGCCCCCAGGTCAGGCTCGGCAACAATAAAGCCCACGGTTAATGCCATCACGCCACTTAAACGCAACAGCCCTTTCCAGTGAGTACGGACTTCCTTGGCACGGCGTACCACATAATCTGCAGTGAAGATTGCCATCACGATTTTGGCAATCTCGGTAGGCTGCAAGGTAAAGCCGCCAATCTTGATCCAGCGATGGGCACCATTGACCTCGGAACCGACCACCAGTACTGCCAGTAGCAAGACAATCGTAATCAGCCAGAGGGGAAATGCATTTTTAAACCATAAGTTCAGCGAAACCCGATAGGTAAGGAAAGCCACCACAGCAGCTACCACAATCGAGATCCCATGACGAATCAGGAAATAAAAAGGGCTCTCATGAATATATTCCGCATACGGCATTGAGGCCGATGCCACCATGATCGAACCGAAACATAACAGCGAAATTACACAAAAAATCAGGATATTTCGTGCGGTCATTTCTGCAGGTAGCTTGGGTAAGCGATTCAGCAGTTGCGTAATCTTCTGTACCGTATTTTGGGCTAAATCAGCCATAGTTCTGTTCCTAGTTCTTATTTTCATTCAGGGCATGGACGCATGCCACGAATTGATGTCCACGATCATTGTAGCTTTTAAACATGTCAAAGCTGGCACAGGCCGGCGAAAGCAATACCACATCTTCTGCCCGGGTCACCTTATGTGCCAGCTCAACCGCTTCTTTCAAGCTGTCTGCATGCTGGATCACGCTGGTTCCCTGAATGGCCTGCTCAATGACCGCAGCATCTTCACCAATGAGAATCACCGCTTTCACATATTTCTGAATGGCATCGCGTAACGGCTTGAAATCCTGGCCTTTACCTTGCCCACCGAGGATCAAGGCCAGCTTGCCTTGCTTAACTTCAATGGCCACACCCAGTCCATCAATTGCAGCCAGTGTTGCACCCACATTGGTGCCCTTGGAATCATTGTAATAACGTACGCCCTCAATAGTTTGAACATACTCACAACGATGTTCCAGGCCCTTGAAATGCTTGAGGGTCTCCAGCATTGAAGCCACTGGCAAACCCACTGCCTCACCAAGGGCCAAGCAGGCCAGCGCATTGGCAACGTTATGCATGCCCTGAATATACATCTCGGAAGTTTTCAGTAATCGCTCTCTGCCACGTGCCAGCCACATCGTGCCGTCTGCGTCACGCAAGACCCCATACTGGTTCAAGTCCGGCGCATTCAAGCCAAAGCTCTGCATAGGGATGGCATCAGGCACCAGCGGACGGCTTAGATTGTCATCACGGTTATACACCACCTTTTTCACGCCTTGGAAAATACGGTGTTTGGCTTTGTGATATCCCAGCATATCACCATGACGATCCAGATGGTCTTCACTCATATTGAGTACCACCGCCACCTCGGCATTGAGGTGCGAAGTGGTCTCCAGCTGGAAGCTCGATAGCTCCAGAATAATCAGTTCAGGCTGGTCTTTTAACAAATCCAGAGCCGGGCGGCCCAGATTTCCACCGACAGCAACTTTTTTGCCTGCATCCTGTGCCATCAGTCCCATCAAGGTTGTGACTGTACTTTTTGCATTTGAACCTGTAATCGCGACAATCGGGACATCTGTGGCACGGCGGAGCAATTGAATATCCCCCACAACCGGAATGCCCTGCTCAATCGCCTGCTGGATTTCTGGTAATTGCGGTGCAAGTCCCGGACTCAGAATAATTTCCTCTGCCTGCAATAACAGCTCGGTGTCAAGCTGGCCAAAACGGGTCCGCACACCTGCGGGAATCTGGTCATGTCCTGGCGGTGTTGCCCGTGAATCTGTCACTGCGACCTGGTAACCTTGTTCATATAAAAAATTGACCGCGGATACGCCGGAAATTCCCAAGCCAGCCACAACTTTTAATCCACCGCGCTGTATTAACATGTTTGCCCCATTTTTCGCAGATCACAGAATGGCAAAAATGTTAGCACTTTGCTGTTTTGAATGCTTTTTCAGTTTTATCTTTATTCTGCTTTTTTTGTGTCAGTGCGTAAAAAAGCCATCATTCGATGGCTTTTTATACAGAAAAAATTAACGCCATTTCACGGTCTGGATGGCTTGGCTTTTTTTACTTTCAGTCTCATTGCTGGAACAGCCGCAACTTCCGCCACAACCCGCTGCCATTTTGGGTTTTAACCACGCCGCCAACCGCTGCCATCCCAACCGCTGGCACAGGTTGGACAGGGCCAGAAAGGTGGAACCGGCTGTTTGAGGAAATACTTTCTTAAATACCACCACAGCGCTCCACAGCACCAATACTGCAACAATCAAGTACTCAAACATACACGTCTCTCCAATGAGGACCTCCCTTGCTGTTCAAGAGAGGTAAGGTGGAATGTCTTAACCCCAGATGCGAGAGGCAATCTGGTAAGTAAAGAACGACATCAGGTAAGCCAGACCAAACAGGTAGGTGGTCATCACGATCACATGCTTCCACGAACCGGTTTCACGGCGTACGGTAGCCAGAGTCGCCAGACAGTGCGGTGCATACACAAACCACACCAGCAGTGACAGGCCGGTTGCCAGTGACCAGCCAGAGCCATCGGCACTGATCAGGTGTGACAACCCCTGTGCAATAGCCTCGTCATCGGCACCCGACAAGGCATAAACCGTAGCGAGTGCAGCGACAACAACTTCACGCGCAGCCATGGCCGGGATCAGGGCAACCACGATCTGCCAGTTAAAGCCAAGCGGTGCGAAAATCGGATGCAATAAATGGCCGAGCATACCGGCAAAACTATAATCGATATCTGGCAAGGTAGCCCCGTCTGGCGCTTGCGGGAAGGTACACAGGAACCACAGAATCACGGTCAGTGCCACAATGATTCCCCCGACACGGCGCAAGAAAATCTTGGCACGTTCCATCAGGCCAATCCCGACGCTTTTTAAGTCTGGAATACGGTAACTTGGCAGTTCCATCAACAGCGCATGCTGTGATTTATCCTTACGCAAGAACTTCATCACAAAGGCAACACAGAGCGCGCTCAGGATGCCGGCCATATACAGGCCGAATAACACCAGCCCCTGCAAATTGAAAATGCCCCAGATGGTCTGTCCCGGAATAAACGCACCGATCAGCAGGCTATACACGGGTAAGCGTGCTGAACAGGTCATCAGCGGTGCGACCATGATCGTGGTAAAGCGGTCACGCGGATCATTGATACTACGGGTGGCCATGATCCCGGGGATGGCACAGGCAAAACTGGATAAAAGCGGAATAAATGAACGCCCGCTCAGACCGGCCTTGAACATCATTTTATCAAGCAGGAAGGCAGCACGCGGTAAATAGCCCGACTCTTCCAGAATCAGGATAAAGAAGAACAGGATCAAGATCTGTGGCAGGAACGCCAGTACCGTACCGGCACCCGCCAATACGCCATCAACCACCAGACTCTGCAATAAAGGTTGCTGGATCAGCGCTGTCAGCCATTCTCCCAGCCACGGGATAAACTCATCTTCAATTGCGCCTTTAAACGGCTCGGCCCAGGCAAACACGGCCTGGAATACGATGAACATCATGACTGCCAGACTCAGCAAGCCCAGCACCGGATGTAAGAAAATCTTATCGAGAAAATCGGTACGCTTGTCTTCCTGCTCGGCAAAATTCACTACATCCTTGAAGATTGCCTGTATTTTCTGGTGACGATCACCACTGAGGCCACTCAATTCGGTATGCGGAACAGAGTATTTGCCCTGATCCAGCGCATGCAGCAGGTTCTCAATGCCCGAGTTACGTACCGCAACGGTTTCGACCACCGGTACACCAAGGCGTTCTGACAGTTTTTGGGTGTTGATCTGGATACCACGACGTCGGGCCTCATCCATCATGTTCAACACCACCAGAATTGGCCGGCCTAACTCAATGATTTCGAGCACCAGCCCCAGATGTAGCTTTAAATTGGTCGCATCCACCACACACAGGAAGGCATCTTGCTTGCCTTCTTCTGCAATCTTGCCCTGACAGACGTCGCGGGTAATTTCTTCATCAGGACTGGTCGCCTGTAAGCTATAGGTACCGGGCAAATCCAGCACACGCACAGCCTTTCCGGAAGGAAGCTGGAAATGTCCCACTTTACGTTCAACCGTCACACCCGCATAGTTGGCAACTTTCTGGCGTGTCCCGGTTAAGTGGTTAAATAAAGAAGTCTTACCACAGTTTGGATTTCCCACAAGGGCAACACGTAACGCATCACTCATGCAGGTGCTCCTTCAAGTTGAATTTCAATTTTGTCTGCTTCCGCTTTTCGTAATGCAAAACGAGTAAAACCGAGCTGGATTAGAATCGGATCACCACCGAAAATACCCTTGGTCACCACCTGAACCTGTGTACCTGGCACAAAGCCCAAACTTTCCAAACGAACTGCAACTAAATCTGGCTGTCCTGTTTCATCGACCAGACGATTCACTTTTGTGATCACCGCCCTCTGCTTGACTTTTAATGCTGACAATCGCACCGCTCTAACCCTTTACTCTTTTCGGCTAGTATACAAGCAAATGAGAATAATTACCAAAAACAATCTCAATGGCATTTCCTGTTTTGACAGATCGACAACAATTCGTTTTTCTTTTACAGTGGCATTGAAGAAAGTTCATTAAGTCCATTATGTTAAATAAAAAACCCCGAATTCCCGCTGCCGTGAATATCCCGGAAAATCTGGGATTTTTACAAGGTTTTCGTGACTATCTGGTGGCTCAGACCGTGAGTCCCCATACCCGTAATGCTTATTTATCTGACCTGATCCAATGTAGCGAATTACATCGCACCCTGCCGCTGCCCGAATGGTCGGGGGATGATATTTCCGATGTGCTGATTGCACTGACCAAGGCAGGCAAGAGCCCGCGTTCCATCGCACGCTGCCTGTCCGCCTTAAGGCAGTTTTATAAATTCTTGCGAGAACAGAAGCTTAGGGAAGATAACCCGGTCGCGACCCACCATTCTCCCAAAATTGGCCGCGCCTTGCCGAAAGACCTGTCTGAACAGGATGTCGAGGCGCTGATTAATGCACCTGATATCAGTACTGCTCTGGGTTTACGCGATCGTGCCATGCTGGAAGTCCTCTACGCCTGCGGGTTACGGGTTTCAGAACTGCTCAATTTAAGGCTTGAACTGATCAATTTAAAACAGGGATTTTTAAGAATTACCGGTAAAGGCAATAAAGAACGTCTGGTGCCTCTGGGGCAGTTTGCCTGTGACTGGATTGAAAGATATCTGGCAGAATCACGTCCGCAGCTCTATAAAAGCAGTACCGACTACCTGTTTCTGACCCAGCATGGCGGCATCATGAGCCGTCAGAACTTCTGGTATGCCATCAAGCGCTATGCCTTACAGGCCAATATTCAGGCAGATTTATCGCCGCATACCCTACGCCATGCCTTTGCAACACATTTGCTGAATCATGGTGCCGATTTGCGTGTTGTACAGATGCTGCTTGGCCATAGCGACCTTTCAACCACCCAGATCTACACCCATGTTGCACAACATCGTATGCAGGCCTTGCATGGCAAATACCATCCACGCGGCTAATCCTGCCGTTGGTCCGGTTGACCATAAAATCCGGGAACGTTCACACAGCATCAGCAAGATTTAACGAAGTAATTCATTTTTTTTGTTATGCTAAAGCCCTTAAATACGTACAAAAAGGTTCTATATGTTGTTTACCCGGTCTCAGCTTGTAATTGCTTGTACATTGGCATCAACCTTATTCGTCAGTGCCTGCTCAAAAGAAAACTCGGCACAAAAACAAGATGCACTCACAGCAAGTGCCCCTGCGACAGGTGAAGCATCGACCTTAAATGAACGCAACACCCAACAACGTCTGGTCTCGACATTAGAAAAACATTTCAAGACGGCAAACATCAATGCCAAGATCCTGAGCGTCAAGAAAACCGAAGTGCCAAACCTGTTCTGGGTGAGTCTGGAAGGCATGGGTTCTGTCTATGCCACTGCTGATGGCCAATACATTATTCAGGGTGATGTGGTGCGTCTGGGCGACAAGCAACTGCATAATGTCAGCGATGCCTTGCAAGCCACCGAAAATAAAAAATATTTGGCGGCACTCAATACCGAAGACCTGATTGTTTACCCGGCACAGGGTGGCAAAGCCAAGCATGTGATCTATGTTTTCACCGATTCAAGCTGCCCGTATTGCCACAAATTGCATGAGCATCTGGCCGAAATTAATGCCAAAGAGATCGAGGTGCGCTATATCGCATGGCCACGTGGCGAACAGTTCATGCCAACCATGCAAGCCATCTGGTGCAGCCAAGACCGTAAAGCAGCCTTTGAACAGGCCACCAAAGGCTTACCAGTCAACGCAGCCGAATGTAAAAACCCGGTTCGTGACCAGTATCAATTGGGCCTCAACATGGGTGTAAACGGTACCCCTGCCATTTATAACGTTGAGGGTGAGTATTTGGGTGGCTACATGACGCCTGAAGAAATTGTGCAGCGCCTTAACAAATAAGCCTCCCTGCTCCAGATCCTCACGACCCGGGCAGCAGATCAGTAAAGCGCTCTGCCCGGGTCTTTTGTTTTTGTCTATAAGTTCGGTATTTGTCATTTCAGGCACAAGATTTTTAAACCGGCCCCGCAACCAAGATGACAAAACCTACAGTCAAGGATTCGCTATTGCTTATATGGCATGCTTTTCCAGCGATTTATCCGGTGTCCATGCAATTCATTTATAAAGTGCTCGCAAGCCCTAGTGTCTGCGCATTTTTTTAGCTATGATCAAGCTTCATTAAAATGATTGAATAAAATGGAGTGTGACGTGAAACCAGTTCGTCTGGCGATACTCGGTCTTGGTACTGTAGGTGGTGGAGCCCTTAAATTACTACAAGAAAATGCTGCGGAAATTAAACGCCGTACCGGTCGAGAGATTCAAATTACACACGTAGGTACACGCCGTCCACGTCCAGATTTACAACTCGAAGGGATTAAACAGAGTGATGACCTGATGGAAATCGTACGTCAGCCTGATGTTGATGTAGTGGTTGAAGTCATGGGTGGCATTCATCCTGCTTATGAAGTCATCATGGAAGCCATTCAACATGGCAAACAGGTGGTCACTGCCAACAAAGCCTTACTGGCTGAACATGGCAATGAACTCTTTAAGGCCGCAGAAGACAATGCAGTACAAATCGCTTATGAAGCAGCGGTTGCAGGCGGCATCCCGATCATTAAGGTGATCCGTGAAGGTCTTGCCGCCAACCATATCGAATGGCTTGCCGGCATTATCAATGGAACAGGCAACTTTATCCTGACCGAAATGCGAGAGAAAGGCCGTGCCTTTGAAGATGTACTCAAAGAAGCACAGGAACTTGGCTATGCCGAGGCAGACCCGACTTTTGACGTTGAAGGCATTGATGCTGCCCACAAGCTGACCATTCTGGCTTCATGTGCATTCGGTATCCCGTTGCAATTTAACAAGGTCTATACCGAAGGCATCAGCAAAATCACCGCTCAGGACGTGAAATATGCCGAAGAGCTTGGTTTCCGTATCAAGCATCTGGGGATTGCACGCCGTGCCGATAAAGGCATTGAGCTACGTGTGCATCCAACCCTGATTCCTGCAGAACAGCTGATTGCCAATGTCAATGGCGTTAAAAATGCCGTGCTGGTACAAGCCAATGCCGTCGGCCCGACGCTCTATTATGGCGCAGGCGCAGGCGCAGGTCCAACCGCTTCTGCGGTGGTCGCTGACGTGATCGATATTGTCCGTGATATTTCCTATACCGAAGATGGTGCAGGCACTATTCCGCAACTGGCTTTTGAAGCACTTACCAATATGCCAATCCTCAGCCGCGAAGAGATGACCACCGGTTACTATATTCGCCTCAATGCTGAAGACCAGACTGGCGTACTGGCCGATGTCACCACCATTCTCAGCCGTGCAGGGATCAGTATTGATGCCATCATGCAACAGTCACGCTTAAAAGACCTGATTCCAATCGTAATCCTGACCGATCCGATTGTAGAATCAAAAATGGATGAAGCGCTTGCACAAATTCAAGCATTACCGGCAATTCGTGGCGAAATCGTAAGAATTCGTTTAGAATCGCTCGATAGTTAATCAGTTTAAATCCCCCTCGCCCTTCTCTCGTCAAGAAAGGGCCTCCTCCCTTTGGAAAAGGGAGGTCGGGATGGATTTTCTCTCTACCTTATATTGGAACACCATCATGTCGAATGCCAATCGTTATACTGGTCTTGTAGATCGTTATCGTGACCGTTTACCCGTGTCTGCAACTACACGTGCAATTTCTTTAGGTGAAGGTAATACTCCACTGATTAAACTAGAGAACATTCCACGTATTATTGGCAAAAACGTCGAAATCTATGTGAAGTATGAAGGTCTGAACCCAACCGGTTCATTTAAAGACCGTGGTATGACCATGGCGGTGACCAAGGCAGTTGAAGAAGGCTCTAAAGCAATTATCTGCGCCTCGACCGGCAACACCTCAGCAGCGGCAGCAGCATATGCGGCACGTGCAGGCATCAAGGCATTTGTATTGATTCCGGAAGGCAAGATTGCCATGGGTAAAATGGCACAGGCGATGATGTACGGTGCAATCACCATGCAAATCCGTGGTAACTTCGATGACGGTATGCGTCTGGTCAAAGAAGTGGCAGATCAGGCGCCTGTAACGATTGTAAATTCGATCAACCCGTATCGTTTACAAGGCCAGAAAACCATTGCTTATGAAATCGTGGAAGCTTTGGGCCGTGCACCTGATTATCACTGCCTGCCTGTCGGTAATGCAGGCAACATCACCGCACACTGGATGGGTTATACCGAAGCTGTAGCCAACCAGCCAGCAGACCAGTTTGAACAAGTGGTTTATGACGCGGCAACAGACCAGTTCACTGGTCCCAAACCAGAAGGTCTACCAACTATGGTGGGTTATCAGGCATCTGGCGCGGCACCATTTTTACGTGGTGCACCTGTTGAAAGCCCTGAAACAGTTGCAACAGCCATCCGTATTGGTAATCCACAAAGCTGGCATCATGCCAAAGCGGTTGTACGTGACTCGAAAGGCTGGTTTGATGAGCTTCAGGATAGCGAAATCCTGGAAGCGCAGCGCTTACTTTCAATGTACGAAGGTGTATTTGTAGAACCTGCATCGGCTGCTTCAATTGGTGGTGCAATCCGTGATATCAAGGCAGGTAAAATTGCTGAAGGGTCAGTGATCGTATGTACCGTGACTGGTAATGGCCTAAAAGATCCTGATACGGCCATCAAGCAATGTGCCGACGCTGTCATGTTGTCAATTGACGCGACCATGGATCAGGTCAAAGACTCTATTCTTTCAAATATGTAAGCAGAACGTCTGCAATAAAAAAACCAGTTGCAAGCAACTGGTTTTTTTATTGCCTGAGATCAGGCCGGTGCAGAGTGCACGATTTACACAGATAAAAAAAGCTCTTCCTGATGAAGAGCTTTTTTTATCTTTACTGCGATTAAACGCGTTTTGGCAAAGTGCTTAACCAGCTGAGCAAATTGGTTGCATCACTATTACGTGCCTGTGTACTTGGTGCACCCAGCAATACCACTACGGCTGGACGCGAGTTCACTGTGGTATGCATCACGACACAACGGCCAGCTTCATTGATATAACCGGTTTTTGACAGGTTAATATTCCAGCCGCCATTACGTACCAACGCATTGGTATTGTTTGACTTAAGCACACGGTAGCCCAGATTGAAGTCATATGTTGGCGTGGTCGAGAACTGGCGAATCAGGCCATACTGAGAGGCAGTACTGACCAGAATGCCTAAATCACGTGCCGATGATACATTGTGCGGGTCCAGACCTGTTGACTCGGCATAACGGGTCGACGTCATTCCCAGTTGTCTCGCTTTGGCATTCATGGCTGCGATAAAGGCTGAACGGCCGCCCGGATAGGTACGTGCAAGTGCCGCTGCTGCCGGGTTCTCAGATTTCATCAAGGCAAACAAAAGGGCCTCGGCACGGTTCATCTTGTCACCGGCGCGCAAGGTCGAGCTTGAGTTTTTACCGCCTGCTCCAGCAAAATCAATCTGCTCCAGGGTAATTTCTTCAGACATGTTCAAACGAGCATCTGCCGTTACCACTGCTGTCATCAACTTGGTAATTGAGGCAATCGGCACCGACATGTTACTGTTTTTACTGTAGAGTACTTCACCTGTTTGCGCGTCCATAACCAAGGCAGCACGTGCATTCACTGAAGGCTGGCTACTGTAGCCAAAGGTATCGCGAATCTGTACAGATTGCTGAGCTGGACTAGACGCCGTAATTGAAGCCGAACCGCCATTACGCAATGTGGTCGTAACAGAGGTTGAACCTTGTGGGCTAATTTCTAACGGCTCGTCATCTTCCATCAACTGGCTTGCATCACTTGCAGACCAGTTTAATGAAGCGGAACCATTCACACGCGAAGAAGCCTGGTTATTATTCATAACCAGTTCGGCAAAACTTGTTGAACTCCACGCCAACAAGATAGACATGCTTAAAACATGCATGATAGATTTTTTAGAATTTTTCACGACACAATACTCAACTCAGGACGCTGCACATTTGCGCTTACCACCATTATGCCTTACATTTGAACAAATCGGGTAAAGCTTTTGTAGACACAATTGTGTACAACTATTCTCTAAAAACGAAGAATAGGATTGCTAATTTTGTCGTTTCATTGCAAGCTAATTTTGCTTTATGTAACAAAAAACCAGTGTTTTTGAAAAAAGGAGGTCTTCTTGATCACTGTTCTCGTTGTTGATGATCATGAACTCGTGCGCACAGGGATTTGTCGTATGCTCGAAGACCACCCCGATGTCGAGGTGATCGGACAAGCCGAGTCTGGAGAGGAAGCCATTGCGCTCGTCCGCCAGAAACATCCCCAAGTCGTGTTACTCGACGTAAACATGCCGGGTATTGGTGGAGTTGAGACAACGCGACGTTTACTACAAAGCGCACCGGAAACCAAGGTGATCGCGGTGAGTGGCCTGGCAGAAGAGCCCTATCCGTCACTTTTACTCAAAGCAGGTGCCAAGGGGTATATTACCAAGGGCGCACCGATTGCCGAAATGGTCCGGGCAATCAATAAAGTCATGCAGGGTGGTAAATACTTTAGTGCAGACATAGCCGAGCAACTGGCCAGCTCCTATCTTTCAGATACCCAGCAATCTCCTTTTGATGCACTGTCAGAACGTGAAATGCAGGTGGCGATGATGGTGGTCAACTGTATCAGTGCACAGGAAATTGCAGATAAATTATTTGTCAGCGTCAAGACCGTAAATACTTATCGCTACCGTATTTTTGAAAAACTGGGAATTGATAGCGATGTCAAACTGACCCATCTTGCCATTCGTTACGGCCTGATCAAACCTTAAAATAATCAATCACAACAATAGTTAACGCCTATGTTAGGGAAAATTGCATCATCGGTCTCCCAGACCGTTTATCGGCTAGGCGTTTGGTATAGCGGCTACCGGCTGATTATTGCCGTTAGCCTGTTACTGATCTATCTACTCACCGCCGAACAGCTGATTGGCAACTATCTCTATCCGGCCCTGTATTTTTATACGCTGATTGCCTATATCGTCCTGAATATCATTCAGCTGTTTGTCCTGCAACTGGTTCCGGTCCAGGTTTCCAGACAACTGATCGTCATTTTTCTGATTGATGTTATTTGCCTCAGCCTAATCACGTTTTCGGCCGGCGGGCCCAACCTTCAACTGAGCCTGCTGTATGTCATCATCATTTTTTCCTCGGCCATTTTATTAAATTCCCAGCTTTCACTCATCATTACCCTGTTTGCGGTAATCATGGTGGTGTACCAGCGCTTTTTGGGTGATTTTTTTGATTCCAATAACCTGAATCATCTTGGCAATAGTGTTTTTCTGGCCTTTTTATTTTTCGTTGTGCATGCCATTGGCCGCATCGCGGTGCAACGTTTTAAAATTCTGGAAACCTTGACCTTTCACCAGTCCATTGAAATCCATCAGCTGCAAAACATTAACCGTTATATTCTCGAGCAGATCGAAGACGGCTATTTGGTACTGGATGAAAGTAATCATATTGTCCTGACCAACCCTGCTGCCAATACCTTGCTGGGGATTTACCTGCCTGTTTCTCTGGAAAAGACCCCCCTGATCAAGTTACAGCCTGATCTATTTGAGCTGATCAAGTTCAGCGACTTAAGGGATGGCGAAGAATTCAGCTTCGAGTCACAACAAAGTCCCTATACGGTACATGTCCGGGTCAAACACCTGATCGTGCCGGAACAGGCACTGGTCCTATTGATCCTGAAAGATGCACAGAAGCTGACACAACAGGTACAGCAACTCAAACTGGCAGCGCTGGGACAGCTCTCGGCCAGTATCGCACATGAAATCCGTAACCCTTTGGCCGCCATTGTCCAGGCCAATGAGCTACTGCAAGACAGTGATACGCATCAGCGGGAGATGCTGTCACGCATGATTGGCAAGCAGGCCAAACGTATCGACACTATTGTACAAGACACTTTGGCAATGGCACGCAACCGGCCTACCGAAGCACACCCCATCCGGCTTGAGGAGTTTTTTGAAAGCTTACTCAATGAAGATCTGGCTGATGCCCGGCAAAATATCCTGTTAAAACAGCCGCAACATACGGTCATTGTGTTTGATGAAAAACAGTTACGACAGGTCATGATTAACCTGATCCGTAATGCCTTACGCCATAATGCCGCAGATGCGCCTTTTATCGAGGTGCATATCCACGAGAAAGAAGGCCGTGTTTATATTGATGTCATCGATTTTGGGAACGGTGTCTCAAAACGGGATATTTCTCAATTGTTCAAACCATTTTTTAGTACCGAAATTAAGGGAACTGGTTTAGGATTGTATCTGTCTCATAGTTTTTGTGAGGCAAATCATGCAAAGCTCACCTATATAGAGCGACAACAAGGAGCATGTTTCAGGATTGAATGCTCAAAATTTATTGATTAGATTAGGTTTTTCGGGGAAATGGCAACAAAACAACCACTCGTCTTGCTCGTGGACGATGAAGAGGATTTATGTCTTTTAATGCAGATGACGCTCGCGCGTATGGGCATCAAGACACATATCGCTTATCGTGTCGAACAGGCTAAAAAATTCTTTACAGAATTCCAGTATGATGCATGTTTAACAGATTTAAACCTGCCAGATGGCAACGGTCTGGAGCTGGTCAAACATGTCACTCAAAATTATCCCAACACGCCGATAGCCGTCCTTACGGCCTATGGCAATATGGACATCGCCATTGCAGCACTCAAGGCTGGTGCATTTGACTTTGTCAGTAAACCGGTCAACCAGATGCATCTGGACCAGTTGATCCAGAAAGCTTTAAACCGGCCTCAGCCTGAGCAGGAAGCTGCCGAGACAGCCTTGGAAAACAAGCTGTTAATCGGACGTTCAGCACCGATCCAGCAGTTACGCATCGCCTTAAAAAAAATTGCACGTTCTCAGGCGCCGGTTTTTATTACCGGAGAATCAGGTACCGGCAAAGAAGTGGTTGCCAATCTGGTTCACCGTTTGAGTAACCGTAGCGAAGGCCCTTTCATTGCCATTAACTGTGGTGCCATTCCGACCGAACTGATGGAAAGCGAGTTATTTGGCCACAAGAAAGGCAGCTTTACCGGCGCAACCCAGGATAAGCAGGGCTTAATCCTTTCTGCCCACGGCGGCAGTTTATTTCTGGATGAAATTGCTGAACTGCCTTTAAATATGCAGGTCAAATTATTGCGTGCCGTGCAGGAAAAGAAAATCCGGCCCGTGGGTTCCGATCAGGAAATTGATGTCGATTTCCGTGTGATCAGTGCCAGCCATCAGGATCTGGAGTTGCTGGTGCAACAGGGCCGGTTCCGGCAAGACCTGTTCTTCCGCATCCATGTGATGGATATTGTGCTACCGCCATTGCGGGAACGGGGTCAGGATATCCTGTTGCTGGCCAACCATTTTATTCAAAAGATTAGCCAGGAATGGGAGGTTTCAGTCAAGACCCTCTCCTCTCGTGCAGAACAGTTCTTGTTACAGCAATATTTCCCGGGTAATGTCCGTGAACTGCGCAATATCATTGAACGGGCCATTACCCTGAGCGATGATGAAACCATTGATCTGGCCCATTTGCAAACCGCCCCGTTACGCAGCGCGCTGGCAAATCCGGCAACATCCTTCCCAAACCCGGCTGAAGAGCCAGAAACACCATCGCATACCGCCAGTCCAACCCTCAGCTCTAAAAAGCTACCACCAGAAGGACTGGAGCGCTATCTAGAGAATATCGAAAAAGAGATTCTCCTGAATGCCTTGAATCTGACCCACTGGAACCGCACCCTGGCTGCCAAAAAACTGGGCATGACCTTCCGCTCTTTACGCTATCGGCTGAAAAAATTCGGTTTAGATACGGAAGATGATGAATAATCTTTAAAAAATAAAGCCCCTAACTTAAGGGGCTTTATTTTTAATAGCGGCTTTTTAACACCAGATCGGTCACATGCTCAAGATAAGTATCTTCTTTCATTTCAGCGGTTAAAGGCGAAATCTGATTCGGCTGGATGCCCTGTCCTTCAATCATGTTGCCATTGGGGGTGTAGTAATGCGAAACCGTCATTTGCAAGGCTGCCCCACTCGGTAAGGGGAACAGTTTCTGCACCACCCCTTTACCATAACTATTTTCCCCCACAACCCAGGCACGCTTATGCTCTTTCAGGGCTGCGGTAAAGACCTCGGCTGCCGATGCCGAACGGCGGTTGATCAAGATGCCCAGTTTCAGATTCTGGAACTCGTAGGATGGCAGGGCCTGAAACTGCTGGTCGCCTTCAGAGCGGCTCTTGGTGGTGACAATCAGCCCCTGATTCAGGAACAGGTCAGCAGCTTCTACAGCCGCAGACAGCAAGCCACCAGGATTATTACGTAAATCGAGTACGACAGCCTTCAGTCTGGTTGAGCTGTATTCTTCAATTAAACGCTTGATTTCATTGGCTGTATCTTGCTGGAATACCCTGATTTTCAGTACCAGCACCTGATTATGCAGTAACACAGGTTCAATATCGGTTTCTACTTTCTTGTTGCGTACCAGAATGGTTGTGCTGTTATTATTTTCGGGCTGGATCTGGACAGTACTGCCAATGGAACCATAAAGCAGACCCTGTACCTGATCCTGATTTAAGTTTTTTAATTCCTGATTATCAACCTTTACAATCGTCTGGCCATTGCGTAATCCCAGTTTACTCGAGTCAGAACCCGCTTTCAGGTCTTGTATTTGCCAGGATTTGGAGTGGGCATCGTAACCTAAATTGAAATCGACAGAAGCCAGATCGCCTTCGGTATACTGAATCAGCTGACGGTATTCTTCCGCCGACAAATATCGGGAATAGCGGTCCAGTCCACTCACCAGTCCCTTAATCGCTTGCTGGAATAATGCATCGTCCGATTTTTTGTCGACATAATTATCTTTTACGATCCCGTAAATCTGGACAAATTGCTGAATCGATTCGATGGGAACCTCTGCATGCCGGGAAGGCTCATCTTCGCTCCATCCCGATGCATGGCTAGCTGGTGCAGCATATATACCCTGCCCCCAACACATCAACAAACTTGCACATAAGGCCCGGTAAATGTTGTTGTGCTGGGTCATTGCTTCACCTTATTTTAAAGTAATTAAGTTCTTGCCCTGCATTTCTGGAGGCACAGGAATATCCATCAAATGGAGTAATGTTGGTGCCACATCAGCCAACACACCGCCTTCAGCAATGGTGGCCTGGGTTGGCCCGACATAAATAAACGGAACCAGTTCAGTGGTGTGCTGGGTATGCACCTGACCACTGTCATAATCTTGCATTTGCTCTACATTACCATGATCGGCCGTAATTAACATGTGTCCTTTGTTTGCCATCACCGCTTCGTAAACACGGCCCAGACAGGTATCCACCGTTTCGACCGCTTTTACTGCCGCATCAAACACACCGGTATGCCCGACCATATCGCCATTGGCATAGTTCACCACCAGCAGGTCAAAGTTGCCAGAGTTAATCGCCTTAACCAGCTCGTCAGTGACCTCATACGCACTCATTTCAGGCTTTAAGTCATAGGTTGCAACATTCGGTGACGGAATCAGGATACGTTTTTCACCCGGATATTCATCTTCACGGCCACCGCTAAAGAAGAAAGTCACATGTGCATATTTTTCGGTTTCAGCAATACGTAGCTGGGTTTTACCCAAGCCAGACAGGTATTCGCCAATCGAGTTTTTCAACTCTTCAGGCATGTAGGCAACCGGTGCATCAATACTGGCCTGATAACGGGTCAACATTACAAATTTAGACAGGTTCGGAACCACTTTACGCTCGAAACCGGCAAACTCTTTTTCGACAAAAGCACGGGTAATTTCACGGGCACGGTCGGCACGGAAATTCATGAAGACCACACTATCGCCATCTTGTACTTTGGCGATCTCGCCAATGCGGGTGGCTTTGACAAATTCATCATTTTCCTCGGCAGCATAGGCTTGCTCCAGGCCTTCAACTGCTGAATTGACAACACGAACCGCCTCGCCTTCAGTCATTAAACGGTAAGCCTGCTCTACCCGATCCCAGCGATTGTCACGATCCATGGCAAAATAACGGCCTATCATCGAGACGATACGGCCCTGATTCGGATATTGCGCAAATAAGGCATCCAGTTTTTGCAATGAAGGCTGGGCACTCCGTGGCGGCGTATCACGACCATCAAGGAAGGCATGCAAATAGACTGTTGCACCGCGTTTTAATGCCAGTTCGCACATGGCGACAATATGGTCTTGATGCGAATGAACCCCACCTTCCGACAACAAGCCCATCACGTGCACGGCGCCATTCGCTGCTTTAGCCTTTTCAACGGCATCGACCAGAACTTCATGTTCAAAAAAAGCACCGGTACGAATATCTTTGGTAATACGGGTGAAATCCTGATACAGCACACGACCGGCGCCCAGATTCATATGGCCGACTTCAGAGTTGCCCATTTGCCCGTCTGGCAGGCCGACATCTTCACCTGAACCTGAAATCAGGCTGTTCGGATGCTTTGCTTTCATGGCCGTGAGGTTGGGTGTTTTTGCTGCCAGATAGGCATTATCATCAACTGCTTCACGGTGTCCCACACCATCCATGATTACCAGAACGTGAGGAATTTTGCCAGCATTTGCATCCGTCATAATGGACTCTCTATTTGTCGATCATTTGATCGGTCTATTTTAACCAAGTTTAAGCGATTTCTCTATGACCACGCGCATGGCTTTCAGCAATCCTGCCAATCGCCCGCATCAATGAAAGGCCGGTTATCTTGCCCGGTAGAGCAGGTAACTGCCAACCATAAAGATGAGCACCACCGGCATCAGCACAAACCATGCCGGTGAAGGTGCATACACCAGACTTGCATAGCCGAGGAAATCTTGTAAGTAGAAGAAGCCCAGTCCGGTAAACAGCGCTATCACCAGACGGAAGCCCATTGACTGTTGACGTAACGGCCCGAAAATAAATGAACAGGCAATCAGTACCAGGGTAATCAGGGCAAACGGCGAGGTGACTTTTTGCCAGAACGCCAGCTCATAGGTTTTCGGTACCTGGCTATATTCATCCATATAGCGCATGAAACTGATCAGCTGGCTTGGAGACAGATCTTCAGGATCCAGCGTCACCATATGCACATATTTGGGTTGCAGGGCCAGTCCCAGTGCCTGTTGCTCGTGATCGGTCTTAATGGCATTGCCCTGTGCCAGTAAATCGACCTGATGTGACTGCTCGAGTGCCCATTCGCCATCTTTTACAAACTGGCCCTTTTCAGCCGTGACAAAAGACTGCAAACGGTAATTCTGATCAAAATCAATCGACTGGATATTGCGCAACTGGCCTTTTGAATTGGCATAATCGATATAAATAAAGCGCTGGCCTTCACGTGTCCAGTAGCCTTTGACTTCTCCCAGAGAGGCAACACTGCGCTGCTTCTTGATACTCTGGGCTTTTTCATTGGTATAGGGAATGACCCACTCACTCAGCACAAAAGACAAGACGATCAGCAGCAGTGCCGAACGCATCACCCAGCCGACAATACGCCACAGGCTAATCCCGACCGAACGCATCACGATCAGTTCACTGTTGGAAGCCAGCGCGCCCAGCCCCAGCACCGAACCAATCAGGGCGGCAACCGGTAAAATCTCGTATAAATAGTGAGGCGCGCCCCACATCACATACAAGAAGGCTTGCCAGGCATTATAGTTTGGCTTGAGTGAACCCAGCTCACCCAGATAGGTAAATAAAATCTGTAAAAAGGATAACACCAGCGTTGTTCCCAGCATGGCCAGAACCGTGGTTTTTGTCACATGTTTGGCGACTATTCGACGTGCTAACATCACAACCCCACTCGCTGAATACTTCTCTTAAATTTTGGTGCCAGTTTCTGTTTACGTGCGAAAATGGCCGCAGCAATGGCATACACCAGAAGAACCACAGGATATGCCCAGATATCGAGTTCTTCCTTACTGATCCGGGTCTTGATCGCAATCAGCAACACAATCAGGCTGGCAAAAATAAATATGGCAGGAATCAGGCGGTAATAACGCCCCTGACGCGGGCTAACCTCAGACAAGGCAACCGCCAGCATTAAAGCCACGATAATGACAAAAGGCCCGAAAATACGCCAGCCCAGCTCACTGCGAACCACCGCATCATCACGTTTCTGCCATAAATTTGCCATGGACAATGCTTCAACATCATCACTTTCAAATTTTACATCCTTATCGTTTTCCAGACGTAACCGATACGACTGGAACTCGGCTTGGGTATAACGTGGCTGGTTTGGATAGATCTCGTAACGACGGCCTTGCACCAGATCCACTACATTGGCAGTATCATTGGCCACTTCCACCCGTGTGGCCTCTCTGGCCAGAATCATCACATCAGGCTTATCTTCCTGACTGGCCTTTTGATAGAAGAAAATATCTTTTAGGTTTTTACGGTCTTCCGAGAGTGAACCGGCATAAATGGTATATGGCCCCGAAGAAATAAACTCTTTGGGACGGACCAGGTCAAATCCGGTACGTACCGCCTGTGTGCTGGTCAGTTTTTCAAACTCACGTAGCCCCCACGGCCCCATCCAGACCATCAAGCTGGTCTGTACCACTAGATAAATCAGGGTCATCGGAAGCAGCAGCCGGGCCAGCTGGTTACGACTCACACCACTGCCATTTAAAACCGCCATTTCATGGTCAACATAAAGCCGCCCGAATACCAGCATCAAGGCAATAAAGAACCCCAGTGGCAAGATCAATGTGAGAAATTCAGGCAGGCGGTAACCAATAATACTGAACAGGATACCGGCATCCAAACGACCTTGAGCTGCTACGCCAAAATACTTGATCAAACGACCACCCATCATGATCATGGTCAATAAACCAATCACAACGAGAGATGTCGAAACCACCTGTTTGACGAGATAACGCCGAATAATCAAAGTAATACTTCCAAAAGACCAATTGAAGGTAACGCTAGTTTACCCGAATGTTAAAAATATAAAACCTATCGCTTGTTGCGGATTGCAACCTCATATCTGAAAGTGTTTAATGGACTGGTCTTTCTTTTTTACTCATTAGGTTCTATACAAACAATGAAATTTACACTTCAAAACGCATTCCCGACACAGGCGTCTAGCGAATCTTTGTGGATTTTGGTTGACTCAGAACAATTACAACAGAACTTAAATAGCTATCAAATCAACCATCTAGATAACATCATCAATGCTACCCAATATAAAGCAGCTTTTAATGACCAGCTGCCGCTGCTTGCCAGTGTTGCAGTACAGGCCAACACCCAGTTATTGGGACTGGGCAAAACTGACGAGTTAAAAGCGACAAAATTAGCAAAACTTGCACAAAGCATTATCAAATCATCACAAAATAAATTTAAACAAATTAGTGTTGATCTTTCCGCCCTGCCAGCAGACCTGCATGCCCTGTTTGTCCTGAGCCTGACCCAGGCGGCGTATGGCTATGACGAATTCAAGTCAAAAAAGAATGAGTTTGTATTAGACACCATTCACCTGATTGCCCGCCAGACCACCCTGGATGAAGCCCAGTTAAAACTGCTTCAGGCCGTCCAGTCAGGCCAGAATTATGCCCGTGATCTGGGTAACCGCCCGGGTAATATCTGTTTCCCTGAATATCTGGCAGATCAGGCACTTGCCCTTGCTGCACAGTACCCTGACCTGCTCAAGGTGACAGTGCTGGATGAACAGCAAATGGCTGATCTGGGCATGTATGCTTTCCTTGCCGTGAGCAAAGGTTCGGAACGTCCGGGCCGTATTGTCACCCTTGAATACAATGCCCAAATGCAACAGGCTCCTGTGGTTCTGGTCGGTAAAGGCGTGACCTTTGATACAGGCGGCATTTCATTGAAACCGGGCTTGGGCATGGATGAAATGAAATTTGATATGTGTGGCGCCGCTTCGGTGCTTGGTACCATTCAGGCGCTCTGTGAAGCCCGACTGCCCATCCATGTGGTCGGAGCAATTGCCGCAGCTGAAAACATGCCATCCGGTCACGCCACCCGTCCCGGCGATATTGTCACCACCATGAGTGGCCAGACAGTCGAAATCCTGAATACCGATGCAGAAGGCCGGTTGGTATTATGTGATACCCTGACCTATATCAAGCGTTTTAACCCTGCCCTTGTGATTGATATTGCCACCCTGACCGGCGCCTGTGTGGTTGCGCTTGGCAAGGTCGTCAGCGGTTTATTCACTCCAGATGATGAGCTGGCTCAGGACCTGCTACAGGCCGGTGAACAGTCGCTTGACCGTGTCTGGCGTATGCCGGTCATGGAAGAATACCAGGAACTTCTTGACTCGCCGTTTGCCGATATTGCCAATATTGGCGGGCCACACGGTGGTGCCATTACAGCAGCCTGCTTCCTGGAACGCTTCACCCGTGATTACCGCTGGGCCCATCTTGATGTTGCAGGAACAGCCTGGTTATCTGGCGCTGCAAAAGGTGCAACTGGACGTCCGGTTCCATTACTGATGCAATTCCTGGCAAACCGTGTTCAAGCGAATGGCTAAAATCAGTTTTTATCTGTTTGAAAATAGTCAGGAACGGCAAGTCGAAAGTGCTTGCCGTTTATGTCGCAAGATTCTGAATCAGCATCCGCAAATCTGGTGGTACTGTGCTGATCCGGAGTTGCAGCACGAGCTGGACGACATGCTGTGGAGCTTTGATCCAAAAAGTTTTATTGCCCATGGCATCGACCAGCCGCATAGTCCGGTATGTATTTCAAAAGAGTTGCCCCCTTCGAGTGACTGGATCGTGTTTAATTTTAACAATCATGCACTTGAACAAACTCAGGATTTTCGCCACATTATCGAAATTGTTGAAAATAATGAAACTGCAAAACAGCTCGGGCGGGAAAAATTTAAAATGTATCGGCGGTTGGGCATAGAGCCACGAACATTTAAATTATAAATCGGTAATCAAGAACATTATTTGAGGAGTGTCTTGTGGCATTAAATGTAGGTCAGGACTTTAAAAAACGTTGGTTAAATGCACCTGAAGCGGTTCGTCAGACCTATCAGGAAGATTTGGCACGTATCTGTGATCTGTTATTGCCACAAACCTCGATCCAGAACTGGACACAGCTGGAGGAAGCGGCCCAACAACGTTCCCAGCAACGCATTGAACAAGCTTATGCCGACTTGAAGGCAGAGTTGCTGGAACAGGCACGTCTCCGTAAACAGCAGGCTTTAGAAAAGGCACTGGAACAAAAACGTGCAGCCGAAGCTGCCTATGCCGCCCAGTTACAAGCCGATGAAGCGCGTCAGTTTGAACAGCAAACCGAAAATCTGCAGGCTTTACGCAACCATATCGATCAGGAAATTGCACAACAGACCGAGCGCTATCAGGCCAATCCGGAACAGCCAAGCATTGATTATGCCCGCGGCCAGCGCCTGAGCATTGATGATCAGGATATCCTGTCTGAACTGGAAAGTGTCCGTGTCCGTCTTGAACTGGAAGCAGAAGAACTGATTGAACAGGCGGTGACCGTGTTCCGCGCCAAACTGCATGCCGTGGCGCAGGATGAAATAGCTTACATCCTGAAAAATAGTGAATTTTCAGAAGATAAATAATAAAAAAGCCCAGTTTGAACTGGGCTTTTTGATACTTGCGCGTTTATTTCAAGAAACCGTTTTCAGCTAAAAAGGCCATACTGATCTTTGATTCGGTTTTTTGTTCAGCGGCTTTGTCGCCGAGCAACAGACGCTCGATATAACGTGCCAGTACATCCACTTCCAGATTGACCTTGGTTCCCACCTGCCAGGTTCCAATATTGGTACGTTCAGCCGTATGTGGAATCAGGTTCAGACTCAGGATGTTGCCACGTAAATGGTTAATGGTCAGACTAATGCCATCGACGGTGACCGAGCCTTTTTCTGCCAGATACTTGGCCAGCTCAACTGGCGCTGTCACTTCAAAATATAAAGAACGTGCATCTTCACGCACCAGGGTAATCTCGCCCAGGCCATCAACATGTCCACTGACAATATGCCCACCAAAACGCGTGGTAGGCAGCATGGCTTTTTCTACATTGACAGGCTGTCCGACTTTCCATTGTCCCAGCGTGGTCCGGTTAAGACTTTCTCGCGAAACATCGGCCGCATACCAGTTTTCACCCCACTCAATCACGGTCAGGCAAATCCCGTTGGTGGCAATCGAATCTCCCAGATGGACATCAGACATATCCAGATCAGTCTGGATACGCAGACGCACATCACCGCCTACACTTTGCAAGCTCTCAACCTTACCTAAACTTTCAATAATGCCTGTAAACATGGGACTTCCAACCTACCTTTATTGCAGTAAATGCCACGGTAAAACAGATACCTTAAATCAAAGGGCTACAGATAACAAGGCATGCGCCCTTCAAATACCGGCAAAACAAAAAGGGCCGTCAAATGACCGCCCTGTTTCCCACATGCATGAGATCATGCATCTATTGCATTTCAGAGACTTGCTGATCTGCCGTATCTTTGGCTGCCACCTGGGTTTTGATCAGGAAGTAGCTAAAGAATAATTTATAACCCAGTACCCCCAGACACGCACCAACGACGGGTGCAATGATCGGAACAATAAAATAAGGAATATCACGGCCACCGGTAAAAGCGACAGGACCCCATCCTGAAAAATAAGCGACAATTTTCGGCCCTAAATCACGCGCCGGGTTCATGGCAAAGCCGGTTAACGGGCCAAAAGAAGCACCAATCACAGCTACCAGCAAACCCACCAGAACCGGCGCCAAGGCACCACGCGGCAAGCCATTGCTGTCATCCCCAATCGCCATGATCAACCACAGGAGCAACATGGTAATGAACATCTCGACCATGAACGCCTGTCCGATCGATAGCAAATGATGGGGATAAGTTGAGAAAATCCCTGCCAGTTCCAGACTCTCGACACTGCCACGTACCATATGATGGGTCTGTTCATAATCTAGAAACAGATTGCTATACAGGCCATAGACCAGCAGTGCACCTGTCGCAGCGCCGGCTACCTGTGCAATGATATAAAAAGGAACTTTACGCTTCTCAAAACCGGCAAACAATGCCAGGGCAATGGTCACGGCAGGATTGAGATGTGCCCCGGAAATGCCCGCAGACAAATAAACGGCCAAGGCAACCGCGAGGCCCCATACAATACTGATTTCCCACAAACCTAGACTTGCACCTGCAAGCTTCAGTGCAGCCACCACGCCAATACCAAATGATAAAAAAATTGCGGTAGCAAAAAATTCGGCTACACATTGCCCCAATAAGGTGGGTTCCGAGCGACTCATAACAACCTCTCCTGGTCATCGCTAGCAATAGGCAAGACCCTAAATCAAGCTCGGCAAACTATAGTTATTTTTAAAAAGGGTCAATATGGTTTGGTAATTTTTTAAACGATTGATCAAAAGATTCTTAGCAGGAAATTTATATATAAAATGAAGAAAAAAACGCCAGAAACTTATTATAATAGATTGTTTTTACTAAATTTTACAAAACAAATAGGATCAGGCCTTATTCGCATCAAATATCCCCTCACCTGCCTGAAAAATACCAGATATTTACCATAAAAACATGGACTTATCATACAAACCGATTTGGTTTATCTAATTATCCGATTTAGCAAAGATTCCGGATACAAAAACACCACTTTAACGACTAAAGTGGTGTTACGAACAACTTACCAGAGAGCCAGCTGGGTACTGTTACCAGTGGTATCGACTCCGCCCAGTTCGGCAAAGTGGTAGAGCTGGCCAAGCAGTTGCCGCAAAGGCGGGCCAGACTTGGCGTGCGTATCGGTAATCACGATAAATTCGAGTACACGTGCCCGCTCAGACTGACGTTGCTTGCTGACGCGGTAACGCGGCACATCCTGAGTCAGTAAGGTCACTTTACCCCGTTTCAGATTGGCTGTTAGCAAATCTTTTGGTTCGATATTTCCATCGGTTGAGTAACTGGTCAGAATATAACGTGCATTGATGGTGTGCAGTAAGGTCTCATACGCTTCTTTGGCATGCTTGGAAGAGTTATAAGGACTTGGCCTCTCCTTACGCCAGGCCCGATCAATACCGCTTTTAAAGCCCTTGGTATCTGGTGAAGGCAAATCGACCTGATCCCATAAGGTCAATGCATTCAGCACATGATAATTGCTGCTATAGGCATGCTGGTTATAAGGAGGATCAAGATAGGCCACATCAACTTCAAACCCGCTCATCTGGTTGGCAAGATGCTGGGCATCGACACACCACATTTCAGCAGCCGGACGTTTAGGATCGCCCATTTCACAGAACCGGCTCGGTGTCAGCCATAATAATGATTCAATCCGTTCCAGCGCGGTTTGGGTACGTCCGCCCCAACCTTGATGGAAGCTCTTAAAAACCCCGCTGGTATTGCTGACAAAACTGGCGGAATACAGTAACGGCGCCAGTAATGCACTCATTTCAACATCATTGATTGCACCTTGTGCCTGCCAGGTTGCAATCTGCTGGCGAATGGCATCAATGCGCATGCCGTTACGGCGTTTAAAGAACAGCCGGTCACGTGCAGGATCATAGACATCATCATTGCGCGGACACAGGTTATGCGTGACCCAGCCTTTGACTTCAGGCAAGCGGTTCAGATAGTCAATCGCTTTTTGATAGCCTCCCAGTTCTTTAAATGCAGGGGCATCGACACATGCCAAAATGGCATGATTCAGCGCATGGCTATAGGGTTCCCAGTCGTTGGCAATCACACGATAGCCATTTTGCCGGGCCAGACGTGAAACCACCCCGCTGCCCGCAAAGAAATCCGCAAAAATCGGTGGGTTCTTTTTCTTGCTATTGAGCGTGCCTGTAATCTCAAGCGCTTCCAAAATCAGATGCAGCAGGCGGCGCTTGTTGCCCAGATAGGGAACTAACTGATGAAAAAGATATTCGTCAGTCGTACGGGCCGCATGACGACGTTTGTGATAAACCGATGGTTCTGGATTCATATCAACTCTTGGGTAGGGAGCAATCTCAGGCGAATATCTTGCCCAAGTCGGGTTACATCGACCAACTCAAACCGTAGCTGTTCTGCCATGGTGCTCAATTCAGCATTGAACATCGCCCGGGCAGATTGACCAAGTAAAGTGGGCGCAACATAACTAATCATTTCGTCCACCAGACCTTGTTGTAAAAAGGCAGTAGACAAGGTTGCACCTGCCTCAACCAATACATCATAAATTTGATATTGTTGAGCTAAGGTCGGCAATAACTGATTTAAAGGTTGCGGCGCCAATTGTATCACGCCTAAATCGGCAAGTTCTTGACGAAATGGTGTCATCACCATCACGGTTTCAGGTTTTTGCAATATCCTGGCAGACAACGGCAGTTGTCCCTGACGATCCAGCACGATCCGTTTTGGCTGGACCACGCTGGCAAGATCAACTCCGTCCAGATGACGTACATTCAACTCGCAGTCATCTGCCAATACCGTCTGGATGCCGGTGATCACGGCCCCGGAAATGGCACGCCAATGCTGGACATCCTGTCGCGCCGCTGTCCCGGTAATCCATTTGGATTCACCCGAAGCCATGGCGGTACGCCCATCAAGACTTGAGGCAACCTTTAGGCGGACATAAGGCAGGCCGGTCGCCATCGCCTTTAAAAAGCCCCGGTTAAGGCCTTTTGCCTCATCCATACATATTCCGGTTTCAACCTCGATGCCTGCCTGCTGCAAGATCTGCACGCCCTTGCCTGCCACCAGCGGATTGGGGTCTGAACAGGCCACCACTACCTTCTTGACCTGCGCTTTGACCAGTGCTTCGGCACAAGGTGGCGTTCGACCATAATGGGCACAAGGCTCCAGGGTCACATAAGCGGTTGCATCCTTGGCATTATCACCCGCCTGACGCAGGGCAAACACTTCTGCATGGGGCTGGCCTGCTTGAGGATGATAGCCTTCCCCGATCAGTTGGCCATCTTTGACAATGACACACCCCACATTCGGATTGGGTCTGGTGGAATATTGCCCCAGTCGCGCCAGCGCAATGGCTTTTAGCATCCAGTGCTGGTGTTCAGACAGGTGATCTCGGGTTGGCTCAGACATGTTTTCTCTAATTTAATGCTCGTTTTCGCGTTGTTGCATTTGTTCAATCTGGTGACGAAATGCATCGACATCCTGAAAATCCTGATATACGGAAGCAAACCGGACATAGGCAACATGATCCAGTGCAAACAGGGCCTGCATGACAATTTCACCAATGGTCCTGGATTTCACGTCCCGCTCGCCCAGACGGCGGATCTGCGACTGGATATCACTCAGTACCGTTTCAATCTGCTCCTGCGTCACCGGACGTTTCTGTAACGCATGCATCAATGAGCGACGTAATTTTGCCTCATCAAACGGTTCATTTTTACCATCCGACTTGATCACCCGTGGCATCACCACATCATAACTTTCAAATGTTGTAAAACGCTCACCACAAACGACGCATTCACGACGACGGCGAATCTGGCAGCCTTCGGCAGCCAGACGGGAGTCGATCACTTTACTGTCAGCGGCGTTACAAAATGGACAATGCATAGTTGCGCGATTATTTAATCTCTTTGCCTAAGTGTAGCAAAGTTTCTTCAATTGCAGAACCAGTGCCCTCAAGGCATAAAAAAACAGCCCCGTGAGGCTGTTTTAAACTCAAATCCGGACTTGCTTATTCAATACGTTCGCCATGCTGGCTCAGGTCAAGCCCCATACGCTCATCATCAGCGCTGACACGGATTCCGATCACCAGATCAATCACTTTAAGAATAATAAAGGTCACAATGGCGCTATACACCATGGTTGCCAGCACCCCTTCAATTTGCACCCACAACTGACCTGCAAATGTGGGTGCCAGTGCCACGTTGGCTGCCTTGATAATTTCATCGCTATAGAAGATACCGGTCAATACCGCCCCTACGATGCCCCCAACCGCATGTAAACCGAATGCATCCAGAGCATCATCGGCTTTGAGCAGACGTTTCAATGCAGTAATGCCCCAGAAACAGACCACACCGCCAATCAGACCCATGATTAACGCGCCACCCACGCCCACAAAACCGGCAGCAGGAGTAATCACCACCAGACCGGCAACCGCACCAGAGGCACCACCGAGTACAGAAGCTTTACCACGAATCACACGCTCAACGATCAGCCAGGAGAATGCAGCAGCTGCGGCCGCAACTTGTGTCACCAGAATCGCCATACCGGCACGGGCACCTGCGCCCAAAGCACTACCGCCATTAAAGCCAAACCAGCCAACCCAGATCAGGCTTGCACCGATCACGGTTAAAGTCAGGTTATGCGGTGCCATCGATTCACGGCCAAGCCCTGTACGTTTGCCGAGCATATATGCTGCAACCAGACCGGCAACACCCGCATTGATATGCACAACGGTACCACCGGCAAAATCCAGAGCACCAGCCTTGAATAACCAGCCATCTGCTGCCCAGACCCAGTGCGTAATCGGTGCGTAGACCAGTACCACCCACACTGCAATAAAGGCCATGAATGCAGAATACTTCATCCGGTCTGCGATTGAACCACTGATAATGGCAACCGTAATGATGGCAAAGGTCATTTGGAAAATAACAAACAGGCTTTCAGGAATGGTGCCCGTCAAGGCATCAAAGGCAACACCATTCAGCATGGCTTTAGCGAGATCACCGACATAAGCCCCCGAACCAGAGAATGCCAGTGAATAACCGACCGTAACCCAGATCAGACTGACAAGAATGGCTGCAGAAAGGCTAAACATCATGGTACTGAGTACGTTTTTCTTACGTACCATACCGCCATAGAATAGCGCCAGCCCGGGAATGGTCATCAACAGTACCAACGCCGTTGAAACCAGCACCCATGCCGTATCTCCGGTATCAACTTTTGCCTCGGCAGCAGGTGCCGGAGCGGCCTCCACAGGAGCAGGTGCGGCCGTAATTTCGGTCGATGCAGTTGCTGTATCGACTGCGATAGCATGTTCAGTAACAGGTGTTGAAGCAGCATCTTCTGCCCAAACCACCGCTGAGCCACCCAAGAGTGCGCCAGATAGACTGAGCGCCATAAGCATTTTTTTCATTCGTGTCCCCCAACCTGATTTTGCGAGCTATTGCTATACCTTTAATAGCTCAGCAAAGTTTGTGCCAACTTAGACCGCATCTGGCCCAGTCTCGCCCGTACGGATACGGATCACCTGCTCTAAATTGGTTACAAAGATTTTGCCATCACCAATTTTGCCTGTGCTGGCCACACGCGTAATCGACTCGATCACGGCATCAACCATTTCATCGCTAATTGCAATTTCAATCTTTACTTTCGGTAAGAAATCAACCACATACTCTGCACCACGATACAGTTCTGTATGACCTTTTTGACGTCCGAAACCTTTGACTTCAGTTACGGTAATCCCTTGAACACCAATCTCAGAAAGTGCTTCGCGCACATCATCCAGTTTGAATGGTTTTACAATTGCAGTTACAAGCTTCATGTTTGTTTTCCTTCGGCTTATTTTCACCAGTAAGGTTTTATGTTCAATTTTCATGCCAATATTTAACGGTTGGGGGGTGTTAAATACCGGGCACAAGCTTTCTTTATAACCTATTTAGCCATGAAGATGTAGATAGTCCATCGAAAATAAGTATCATTTGCCCCTGTTCCGGTTGATCAACCGGGCCTGCTTCTGGCCTGAACTGTGCTAGAGGATTCAGGCCAGCAGTGATACACTGAACAGCAAATATACATAACCTATTGAGTACCTTATGATTGAAACCCTTCTACAGGCCATTTTGCAGCAAGTTGACCAACCCAGAAAAGACCTGGAAAAAAATCTGCGTGCCTTGCTAAACGAAAGCATTGAAAAACTGGATTTAGTTTCAAAACAGGAACTTGATCGTCAAAGAACTGCGCTTGACCTTGCCAACCAGCGGCTGACCGAACTCCAGCAACAAATGAAAGCACTGGAAGAGGTGATCCAGAACAAAAAATAAGCACACAATCGGTGCATGTCGCACCTCGGAATAATGAAAAATAATGCACCATAATGGAACAATAATAAGATGTCTTTTGCCAAGATCTATACACGAGGGCTTTTGGGGCTACATGCCCCGCAAATTGAAGTAGAAGTACATATTAGCTCGGGCCTTCCTTCTTTAACGATTGTGGGTTTACCTGAAGCCGCTGTACGTGAAAGTAAAGATCGGGTTCGTTCTGCCATCATCAATAGCGGTTTTCAGTTTCCCACCAAGCGCCTGACCATCAATCTGGCCCCCGCCGATTTGCCCAAGGATGGCTCCCGGCTGGACTTGCCGATTGCTTTGGGTATCCTGATCGCTTCCGGACAATTACCGGAGCATAGTACCGAAGGCTTTGAATTTATAGGGGAACTGGCGCTTGACGGGCATTTACGCGGAATATCAGGGGCATTAACAATCGCTATGGCATGCCAGCAGGCCCGGCATCGGCTGTTACTCCCGCAGGCAAATCTGGATGAGGCAAGCCAGCTCCCCGATTTTGAAGTCTATGCCGCACAACACTTACAGCAAGTCTGTGCACATTTTTTGGGTAACCCCAAGCTTGAGGCAACACCGCAACGCCCCAGTTCAGCATCATCGGCCTATCAACTTGATCTTGCCGATGTAAAAGGCCAGTTACGCCCCCGCCGTGCACTGGAAATTGCTGCTGCAGGTGGACATTCTTTATTGTTTAAAGGCCCTCCGGGTACCGGAAAAACCTTGCTGGCTTCGCGTCTACCTTCAATTTTACCGCCCCTTAATGCCCAGGAAAATCTGGAAGTTGCCAGCATCTATTCGGTGGCCAATGCACCTCATCCATTTGGCCAGCGCCCATTTCGGGCACCTCACCATACCGCTTCAGCAATTGCACTGGTTGGTGGTGGCTGTCATTTACAAACAACTATGCGACATTCCAAACAACTATGCGACTTAGAAAATGGAAGCGATAGTATATTGAGAGAAAAACAGTTTTGCACTGTTGTTCTCTCATTTCCTATTTAGTTCACCAAGAGGTTAAATTAGAATAATAGTCTGGTTGGCCTATACCATGATTAAGAAAAGTTTCTTCAGTTTTAAGCATTCTATCAAGCAATCTTTTTTTCAATGCCTCATTAGCATTCATATGTAGAAATTGCATTGCAAACACCTGTAACATGCCATTAAGGGTCAGCAATATACTTTCAATATCCTCATAGGCACAGACAGGTTGTTTACCTTTAAATAGTACATTCAGTAGCTCACCACGACCATGTGTGAAAGTTGAATACTTTTCGTACAAAGCTTTACCTTGCTTTGTGAATTGCTTGAAGTGTTTATGAAAATCTCCATTGTCTGGGTCTTCAAAATTATCTAAAGCTGTACTTATCTGAAAAAAACTAGCAAAGTCTTTTGGTTGAGTAATTAACGTTTCAACATCTGTCCCTTTAGGCTGTTCTATAAACTCTAAATAAAAACACCTAACATATATTTCTAGCATCGTACGAGCTACGACAACAGCGGAGGAAAAATGATCTTCTTTCATAAGTAATTTAAAGGAAAGATAATGTGTTTGGAACAACTGAAAATATGCTCTATTAATACGCTGATATTGATCATCCTCGTCTATCTGAACTGAAGCTGAAATTTTATTTACTTCATTCTGAGTCTTATCAAGCTCTCTGATTATAAAGTGAATACGTTTTTTTCCATTCTTATTCAAGTTCATCTTCATTTTAAATCCTTTATTTAATTACACTCTGGGAGAAAAGGAAACAATCGTCCTTAAACCTAATTTTAGCAAGAAAAAATCACTTTAGAATTCCCTCCAAATGGTCAAATATTTAATAAAAATACATTTTCTAAATAATCGAAAGTCAAACTGCCCCTTATAAGAACACTGATCATCCTCTATCTTTACCCAAATATTTTAATGCTCAAATTTTGACATAAAATTCTATAGCGAAATTAAAATCTTTCAAATAGAATGTAAAATCAAAAACACTATATGTTGTGCTAAAAACCAAAATTACCACTACATAAAGCAATGCAAGATAAAAAAGAAACAATTTAGGAATAATTTGAAGAAAAATTTGCATAAGCTTTTTTGTTCAGTTATCATTCGATCAACTTGATCTGTAAGTCAATGATCTTGGAGGTGAATATGACTCATTTCAATCCTGACATGCTTAGTATTGCACGAAACTTTCGTGGTCTTAGTCAAACTGAACTAATTGCTGAAATGGGACAGTCTATTACCCAGGCTTCATTATCTAAAATTGAAAGTGGGGACTTAAAACCCTCCGATGAAGTTATCCATAATCTATCCAATGCCCTACATTTCCCTATACGATTTTTCGAACATATTGAAAAGCTAAATGCACTGCCAATTAGTTTGCATGCATACAGAAAAAAAAGCTCTACCACAGCTAAAGCATTGAGCCGCATGAATGCTGAAATGATGTTAAAAATGAGCCATGTACAAACATTAGAATTATTCACAAATGTACCAAAAAGAAAAAATTCCTTACCAACTTTTAAAATTGGCCTAGATATAAACACTCCTCAAGAAGCTGCTAAAAAACTTAGATCATTGTGGGCGTTAGGGAATGAACCTCTTGAAAACCTAACTGCCACTGTAGAAGATGCAGGGGTTTTAGTCTTTTTATGCGACTTTAAAGATAACAATGTTGATGGCGTATCCTTAAAAATGCATGGTGTGTCTCCATGCGTATTTCTAAATGCAAACCAGCCAAATGACAGAATACGCTTCACATTAGCACATGAACTTGGGCATTTGGTCCTCCATGAAGAGCCATCTGAGTTCATGGAAAAAGAAGCAAATGACTTTGCTGCCGAATTCTTAATGCCAGAAGAAAAAATTATTGATCAATTAGGTTCAACTAATTTAGCTCATTATCTAAGACTTAAAAAGGAATGGAAAACCTCAATGGCGGCCTTAATCTATAGGGCGTCAGAGTTAGGAACTATAACTTCAAGTCAAAGTGCCAATTTATGGCGGCAGATGGCTATGCGTGGTTATCGTAAAGTTGAACCAAATGAATTGGATCGAGAACCGACATATAGAGTAGCTTCAATGCTCTTTGACTACGCAATAGATGCAAAAAAAACATCAACATCTGTCATTAGTGAGTTATCTCAATTATTTGACTTATATGAAGATGACTTTAAAAAACTATATTATTTTGACCTAGATTCAATGGAGACTATTGAGATGGTTTCATAAATTAAAAAGCCGACTCTATTGGGTAGAGTCGGCTTGATAGATTTTCCCACAGGAAAGGCATATGGCTCTAAGCCCTACGCATACCTCATGTTAGATCTGGCTGTCAGAACCCCATTCTAACATTTAGGCCCGTAAATCTCAAGATTTACCCGCTTATTTTGGTATGCGCCCTGAAAAACGAGCCGCCAAAATAGGAGGGCTAACAATGCCTACCGAAAATCAAGACTTCGTGTTTTGTAAATCTTATCGCCATAAATCTGGAAAAATTATTGTCCATCCAACTGGATATTTTAAATTTCCCAGAACTCGGCCATTGAAAGAAGAAAAGGATGCTATCCGTAATAAAAAATCGGATGATCCTGATAACTCAAACTCAATATCGTAAACAAGGTTAAATAACCTACTGCTATGCAACAAAGTTCACAGCAGTAGGTTACTTAATTTTTCTGATCGCACTTAATTTTATGCCCCATTTTAGTACATGGGCTCAGAGAGAATTATGACAACTCAACAGCAGTTTCTTGACCTACTTTCCGATATTGAACCATCTACAACAACGGTTAATGATTGTTCAAGCGCACATAATACGCTTCGTGATGCTTTAAAAGTGCATAATGAATTCAGCAAAGTACATGTGCATACATTCTTATCAGGTTCTTATAAAAGAAATACGGCAGTACGTCCAACTACCATAGGCGGAATCACACAAAGGCCAGATGTAGATATTATTGCCCTTACAAATCACACAATTAATGATGATCCTCAAATTGTCCTTGATACAGTACATACGGCATTAAAGGATATTGGATATACCGATCTTACCGTTAACCGTCGTTCAGTAAATGTTAAGTTGAAAAAAGTTGATATGGATGTTGTCCCTATCATTTCAGATGGATATGGCGGCTATCTGATTCCAGACATTCATCTTGAAGAATGGCTAGTTACCAACCCTCCAGCCCATACCGAGTGGACTGTTGAGGTGAATAAAAATGCAAATGGTCGATTTAAGCCTCTTGTGAAGCTATTTAAATGGTGGCGTCGTGAGAACTTGTCTGATTTAAAAAGACCAAAAGGATTCATTTTAGAATGCCTGGTTGCCAAGCATATGAATTACTACGAATCCAACTATGAAAAGTTGTTTGTTTATCTTTTAGAAACGATCAGGGATTCTTATGGGATTTATGCGTCACTAGGCATAATTCCACATTTAGAAGATCCTGGTGTTGCAGGCAATAATGTTTTTTCTGCGGTTACAGCAGATGAGTTCAAAACTTTTTATGAAAAGGTAAAAGAACAAGCTGCTATTGCACGAAACGCCTTAAATGAAACAGATGATGATAAAGCATTAGCCCTATGGCGGCAGGTTCTGGGTAATCGTTTTCCACGTTCGGCATCATACAAAAGTGCAAACTCTGCTGATATAGCCAGCTCTTTAATCCGTTCTGCTCTAGGTGCGGGATTAACATTTCCATCAACCCCTGTTTATCCAAATAAACCAGGAGGCTTTGCGTAATGGAGCTGCTAAAAACACCATTAGAACGCCTAGCTCAAGAACGGCAGTTATTGACTGATCTTGAGAAAGAGAAAAATAGTTTTAAGATTCAGGAGTGGAACTCAACAGACACAAATGAACTGCATTTGAACTTCTCTCTAAAGATAGGAACTATAGATTTTAATGGTGTTTTAGTATATCCAGAGCTTTTCCCAGAGCTACCAGCATATATACGCCCACAAAAATCTGGTGAAAGATGGAGTATCTTGCACCAGTATGGTGGTTCAGGAGTGCTGTGTCTAGAATATGGCCCAGATAATTGGAATACCAACATCAGTGGAGTGGATCTAGTTAGAAGTGCCCAGCTTCTTTTATTAACAGATGCAATGACTGTATTGGAGATGAATGTAGAACCTGTACCCTCTAGGCATTCTGAAACAATAGGTCAAAAATTAAGAGGTGTTTCAGAAAGGTTCATTGAAACACCTATGTTATGTCAAATACTCTTGGGTAGTGACTCTGAAAAAATGGACTTTAAGGTTGCCATCTCAAGCTTTCGAGACAAAACCGTTATTGTTCCCACAAATATTCAGAACAAACCTCTACCTGACATCGTACCATCATTTTCTAATGAAAGAATTGAATTGTCTGGATGGGCAATACGAATTGATTCTGTTCCTCAGTTAAAGGAATCCATAAATGACCGAGCTTCATTAGAATCCTTTTTAGGCAATTTATGGCCTGCTCAGGAGGAATTCACAAGTTCCATACAGCCTATATTGTTATATGACATAAAGGGGAACTTGGAACTATTCTTGGTTAATAATACAGCACCACTTTTCGTAAGTTATCCTGCTATTAATCTACATGATGATCAGAGCCAAAGATTGCCAGCACAATTTAGCCATCTCAATGATACAAGGGTAGCAATAGTAGGTCTTGGATCGTTAGGAAGTAAAATTGCAATTTCACTGGCACGGTCGGGTTGTAAAAATTTTCTACTTATTGATGATGATATTCTGCTCCCCCACAATCTTGTCCGTAATGAACTCAACTGGTTAGATGTTGGCTTTGCTAAAACCTATGCTGTTGAAAGAGCATTAAAACGAACAGCATTAGACATACAAGTTGAAACGTATGAAATGCAAATTGGTGGACAGGAAAATCCTCATTTAAATTCCAATATCGCTAATGCCATTGCCACATGTAATCTGATTATTGATGCGACAGCAAATACTCATACGTTCTTAACATTAGCTGCAATTGCTAAAAGAAAACACATTCCCATGGTATGGGGTGAAATTTTTGGTGGCGGTGGTGGAGCAATGATGGCCCGTAGTCGTCCAACGTTAGATGCCTCCCCCTTAGAACTTCGCAATCATATTTATGGTGTCTTACAAACGTTGGAACCAATTCCAGAGGGCAAAGTTAATAATTACGGCTTTCAAACACAAAACCAAACATATATAGCATCAGATGCAGATGTAACAGCTCTTGCAGCATCTATGACGCAGTTCACATTAGATACTTTATGTACAATTGATGAGCAATCCTCTTATCCATATTCAGCATATTTAATAGGGTTCCGTAGATATTGGATCTTTCAATGTCCTTTTGATACTCATCCTATCGATTGTTCAGGTGCGTTAGTAACAGAATCTCCTACAGATAAACAGATATCTGAAAGTGAGAATGGCAATTCTATTGAAGAGCCTGAACCGATAAAAGGTTAATACTAATGCTGAAAATATCCATTCCTACTGATATACAAAATTTACTGATAAAGGCCCTGTTGAAGTCTGGAACTCACGAATGTGGCGGTGTTTTAATGGGTGAGCATATAGGTACAAACCATTTTAGAGTTAGCTCATTAACTGTTCAAAAGAGTGGAACGATAGCATCCTTTGTACGTGGAATTACGGATGCTATTAAAGCAATCCGCCTTTTTCATAAATCAACAAACAATAATTATCAAAAATTTAACTATTTAGGTGAATGGCATAGCCATCCTCTCTTTAGTGTACAACCCAGCAGTAAAGACCATCACACCATGAGGGAATTGGTGTCCGATCCAAAAGTGGGTGCAAATTTTGTAGTCTTACTAATTTTCCATTTAAAAAACAATCATCTTGAGGGCAGCGCCCACACCTACCTACCAGATGGTTCCTATTACCGATCCACCCTGGATTTAGAGAGATAATAATGAGTGCAAGTCTGTTAGAAAAACAATCAACTGGTGGTGCAATTGCACGAGTAGGGTTTGAATATCAGGATGCTTTTGTATTAAAGAACTTGCCACTATGGCTATCTGAAAGTGCTTTTAGTCACATTGTGAGTGAATCAATAGGTGATGTTGAGGTTCGCTACTTCTCTTCAGAGAAAGATTTCCAGCGTGTCATGTATGAAGCTAAAAATCATTCGCTGACTTCTACAGACTTCTGGAAAGAAATTAAGCGCTTCAAGGAGGCATTTGATATTCCATCAAGTGAATTTACTCGCTTTGGTTTAGTATGCCCACTCTATACCTCTACACTTCACCCATTTCTTGCCCAGATTGAAAGAATTAGAGGCGTTGGCTCTTCATACAGTGCAGATTCTGTGATTTTACAAAAAAGTCGTCAGGATATTATTCAGTGGTGTAGTGATAAGGGATTCGAAACCTCACTTGCTGAGTTTGCACTTGATCATGTTGATTTCCTGTCTTTCAATGCGGAAGATAGCGACTCTGTATTTATAGGCGAAATAGAAGAGAAATTATCCAATATCGAACTCACTACACGTAAAGCTAAACAGTTAAGAGATCAGTTTAAAAACCTGATTTCTCGTTCTTCTTTTGGCCCAATACATCGCAAAGACTTTGAAAATTTTATTTGCCATGCTCTTGAAGAAGATAGAACTCAGTGGCTATCAGATCCTATTAAAATTAATCTTTCAGCATCATCCAGTCAGCACCAAGACTTAAACTTAGATATTAGTGATTTCAATGGTCCTGATCGTGCTCAAAAAACCTCCAGCGACTGGAACAGACTAATCAAAAAAGCAGTATCGATTGGGGATTTCATTCATAACAGTGGTGACCGTAGAACCCTCCTTATAGATGGCAAACAAAGAATGTCCACTGCATGTATGCTTGGCTATGTTTTTAGTGCCACACGTAATTTCCTGCTCGAAATAGAACATAATGGCCTCATTTATCGCACTGATGACCATAAACAGAAAGAGGGACAATTTTTTACTAAAATCGACTCTGTTGAGCTACAGAGTGAAACTGAAGCCATAGTCACTATTGGATTTCCTACAGCTATAGGTAAAGACATTGACTCTACGATTAATGAAGTAAAGAGCTTACCTAGACTGAATTTAGAAAGCTCTCATGCCATTGATAAAATGGAAACTCTAAATCTTGCTGTCAGAGAGGCAAAATCTGCTTTAGTTTCATTTAAATCCGAAAATAAGTTATCTAAATTACACCTCTTTATTAAAGCACCCTCAGTTTTTGCAATGGTCTTGGGACATCGCTTGAATGGCGTTTGCGATATCCAACTTTACGATTGGGTAGATGGGCAATATATCCCTACAGCCGAACTGAACTTATAAGAAGAATTGACTAGTCGATAATATTACCAATAGAGAGGTTGATCATGAACAATCATTCTAATGAAGAAAATACTGATAACTCTTCAGATAAAAAAAAATCACCCGCATTCAAAGTTCTTGAATCCAATGCTGAAAAGTTCTTAATGGTGTGGTGGTATGGGGCATTAGCAAAAGCTGAACGTAGAAATACCCATCCTAAAGTTCATGTTGCTTTTAGGGAACTTTTGGAAGATTACACACCCACAGATAATTTTATTTTTATTGATGCCAATATAACAGATTTGGTATCTTGGCCTATTGGTACAGTTTGGCATCATGAACGATTTGTTAAGTATTTTCCCTTAGAAATACGGGAGTTTGATATTGACCATACGGATTTTACACATACCTATGTTCAAGCATATAAGCGAGACGAAAAGACAGGGAAAATAGATCATTTCTTCTCAGATAGGAATAAATTTTATATTAACCCAGGCCAACGTGAGAATTGTATTTCTTTTTATTTAAAGGATCAGGAATATAAGGAGCTTCTCGTACCTTGTTTTGAATTTCTGGTGAGAGGATATGGTCTCTCTACAGAACTTCCTAGAATTCTGACAACATATGATGAGGCCGAACGACATGAACGGCTATATACTCCTCATCCAGGAGAAGAAGGCACATGGACTGTTCTTATAGGTGATGGGCTTACATTAAGTGACCATGTATTTATTGCCTATTATCAATACAATGAATATACCCAAAATGCCGTAAGGATATTATTTAGCAGTATTGCAAAACATGATGATTTTGATAAAAAAGCTCATATATACCCTAAAGTAATGCCATGGCATGAGGAAACGAGAAAGATTCGAGTTTCAGGTTTCAATATTTCTGGTACCAATGCTTTTTTAGGTTTAAGAATTCTTGGAATAGATTTACCAGATCAAACCCTCATCAGAATTGTCACAAAGAAAGTTCACCAAGTTAAGAAACCTATAGACCCAAACGCACCTAAACCTCCTGAACTACACCTAGGCTCTGGTCAAATTAATGTATCTGAAGATCAAGGTGGGCGTAGTCCATTGTCACAAACGGTTATTTTAGATCATGAATTTGAATGGTTAGGTTCAGGACCCATCGCGGAAAAAAGTAAAACAAAATATGAAAGAACCATTACTCGTTCACAAAGGAAGAAAAATATAAAAGAAATCAATACAGTTGGTACAGGGGAACCTGATAGTTCCAAGAATGTTCTTAATGCCACAATTAATCCGACCACTAATAAAGATAATGTCACAGAATTTAAAGCTCCAGAACAAGGAAGAATTATGGATCTATGGAATGCTTGCGTAAAAGCACGCTCGTTAAATCCCAGTATTGTCAATGCAGTACATTATTATACTTTTGAAGAAGAATTTAATTATAACGATAAACCCACTCTCATAGCCTTTTCTGTCAATTCAGAAACTTTAGAAAATGAAGATATTTCAAATGAAGAAAAACAAGCTTATATAAAATGGTGTTATGCAAATTCAAATAAAAAAGCAACCCGCGGCGCATTAGTCATTCGGCTATCTCTTACAAATTACCCTCCAGTTTATATTTTCGATATACAACCTACGATTTATGTTTCAAATGTAGAAGGCAAGAGCATCCTCAAGGAACGTGGGCATTCTGGACTAATATTTAGGTCAAAGTCTCTAGAACAATTTGAACAGTATATTTCAGATCTGATGAAAAGCTTGCCTTTGTCAGAGGGTTCTTATACGAAAACTCTTCAGAGCTCCAATCTTGTTACCCAATTATTTGTTTTTAGGCGCTCAAAATCTGCTGGTTTTTCAGATGGTGAATCAACTTTATTGAATGCTCTAAGAAAAATTGGAATTACAAATATTAATTTAAAGGAAGAAAAAAAAGAAGGTTAAACCCCAATTTGACAAATATAATCATTTTCTTATCAGTGATGATCACTAAATCTACATAACCTGAAACCCAATTATGCAAGAGCTATATATTTTCAGCATCATATTGAAATTTTTTGGTTATTTTGCTATTAGCCTTGGTTATGAACTCATAAAGCCATGACAAAAATTTCAAATATTTATATTTAGGATTTTTTTAATTATCAATTTGAATAAGTATGGAGAATGCTCTTATACATGATTCTTCATATAAACTGTAAGAAAGACATAACTTCGTTATTAAAGAAATCTATCAGCTTATTTTTTACAGTATTCTGCATCACATATCAAATTATTTAAGCTCTTTTACTCAACAATGACTCATCATTAAATACCAACCTCAAGTTGGCACAACCCAACTCCAAAAATCGAGCAAACAAATATAAATTAATTACAATATATATATTTAGTATCTAAAAAAACACGAACACTTTAACCATCTATTTGCAAATCAATTATAAATATAAAATATTACATAGCGCCTAATAGTTAAAAATACATTTCCACACACAACAATTAATTCCTAACTAATATGTTTCCTTATTTTTATAAGACAAAAAAGAAAAGAAATAGACATATAGAATGAAAAAAATATAATAGCTATATTTATTTCATAAAACTTGGTTAATACACCCATTAACAATGCAGGAACTCCAACCCCCAAATAAATAGCAATATTGTATGCAGTAATTATTTGCCCCTTATATAAACTATTATTAATACAACCATTTAATAGCCTTGTTATACCAAGAAAGGATAGACCATGTCCTACACCAGCAAGAATAGAACATAATAATAGCAGGTAATACAAACCTAGCAATTGTGAAAAGCATAAGAGAATAGAAGAAACAAGCATTATTAACATACCTAAAATAATATTTAATTTTATTGAAAATCTGACAGAAAATACTTGAGTAACACCAGAAAAAAGTAAAATTAAACTAGCTGTTAAGGCAAGAGATAAAAACTTGTTTTGTTCCAATAAAAAGCTAAAAGAAACAGGGATTAGAGATAAAAACATTGCAGTTACGGACCAGCATAAAAAAGCTGCAAAAGAACATATGTAAAAAACATGTTTATATTCTGATGGTATCTTTGGTAATGAAAATTTTGTATTATTCTTCAAATTCTTAATAAAGTATAGAAAGGGACTTAATAGCAAAAGAAAAATAGATATTATTACATAAGGTGCTAATAATGAACTATTATAATTTATTGAAATAAAGGCACTAGATATAGGCCCACACCCTCCACCAATAGTCATAGCAAAGCCCGTAGCCAAAGAAGCTCTATGATAGTTTTTATTCGGTTCAAAAGCTATTAAACTAAATGCCAGATTACTAGCCGAAATGCCAATAGAAACACCTTGCAATACTCTTCCTATAAAAATTGAAATAAAACTCTCACCGCACCCCATTAATAACAAACCTAAAACATTAATAACAATACTAGTAAACAATAAATTCCTAAGGCCAATCTTATTTAAAACCCACTGTGAAACAAATAAAGAAGGTACTAGGCCAGCAATGTAGGCTGAAAATACAATAGTAATTTGAAATGATGTCAGGATATTAAGGTTTTTATATATAGGGTATAAGGAAGATGCTAGATTAGTAGCTAGCATCAAAAAACTTAATAGTAAAAAACAAGTTAAAAAACTAAATTTCTCAGAAAACATTTACTATTCAACCAAGACTGAAGCAGCAACTATATTATTTTGCCAACATAATACCTCTTCATCCCCCCTATGTTTAAGTAGAACATTATATCTAGGATCTATATAATTATTAAAATTAGCCTTGATTAAGCTGATAGATTCATCCTTTTTATTCAAAAAATTAACTATAATTTCAATTAAACTTAAGGCGGGTATATGATCAACACGCTTTTCATCTACCAACCTATCTTTTTCTCCAGGAATATATGTATAGCTATCTTCATAATAACCTTTATAATTTAAAATTTCTTCATTTAAATAGTTACCATAATTCCTACCAGCTCTAAGAAAATTAGCTAAAACTTGTGTTATCAAAACAAAAGAAAAAGTTATTTCAATAAGTTTTAATTGATCATAAAAAGAAATAGTTACAGAAATCTCATTAATTTTATTTTTTCTACTCTTTATAACTTCATGAAAAACTTTAATCATGCGATCACTTGAGTTAGAATCATAAACTCTCATCATTATAGATTTTACTGATACTACAGTATTATCATCAGTTATTTTATTGCTTCTTAACCAGTATAAAGCGGTATCTCTACAAAATTTTATTTTATCAAGTACCCCTTCAATATTTTTTTTATTGATAGGACTATTTAAAAAAACCTCAATACCATTATTGATATTGTTTATACTGCTAATCTGCTCATCTCGTACTATATTTTCACTAAAAAAGTTCTCTTTCATTATCTTCTTCTCAAACTTGGGTTAAGAATTGCTGGGGAAATATATCCCTTATCATCCTCACTTACAGTAATACCTGCCTCAACAACAGTATCAATCATGTCCAGAATTTCAACACTAAGATTTAGATTCACTGCATCCACCAGAGTATCGAGATGATCAAGAGTGCGTGGACCAATAATAGCTGAAGTAACTGCAGGATGATTTAAAGTAAATGCAATTGCTAAATGATTAAGGCTAATATTAAACTCTTCACAGATTTTATTAAGTCTAAGAACAATTTCTAATTTCTTTTGATTCTTAGCTTGACTCATATCATATCTATTACCCCAATATTTGGTTCTATCCGTTATAACATCAGCAGCATTTTTAATTTTTCCAGACAGCCAGCCGCCAGCTAAAGGACTCCAAACTGCAACACCAATCTTATATTTACTACATATAGGTAATACTTCATTCTCAATTTCACGTGCTAAAATTGAATAAGGTGGTTGCTCAATAGAAGGACTTATTACATTAAAATCCTTAGTTATATGCTGGGCTTCTACCAAGCTCGATACAGGGAAAGTAGAGGTACCAAAATATCTAATTTTACCTTGTTTTACCAAGTCATTTAACACAGATAGTGTTTCTTCAATATCAGTAAATGGATCTGGTCTATGTAATTGGTATATATCTATCCAATCAGTTTGTAAACGCTTTAAACTATCCTCAACAGCTTTCGTTATCCATCGTCTAGAACTTCCACGAGAATTTGGGTCTGCTCCCATAGGTGTGTTAACCTTAGTTGCAATAATAACATTATCTCTTTTTTTGAGTTTTTTTAAACTTTCTCCTAATATCTTTTCACTTTCACCATTTGAATACGAATCTGCTGTATCAAAATAATTTATTCCTTTATTCAAGGCTTTTTTAATTATTAGCTCTGAACTCTCATAATTATTTTTACCCCAAGAACCTAACATTAAAGTCCCCAAGCACAATTCACTAACTTTTAAACCGGTTCTGCCAAGATATCTATATTTCATTTATACAAGCTCCAACTTTGAAATTTCTTCAGCAAACTCAAAAGGTTGATTGTAAATAAAATAATGTTCTCCACTCATAACACCAAAATTAACAGTATTAGTAGTATATTCTTTCCATTCTAATAGAGAAGATTCATTTGTCATAAAATCATTATCCCCAGACAAAACTAATATAGGTATAGAAATTTTTCTATCATCTGGTTTATATGCGTGTACAATTCTTTGATCATTGCGTATTATTTCTAAAAACTGTTGTGCCATTGAAAAGCTCAATCCTTTTGGTATTCCACCAACGGTTTTTAATTCAGCATATAGCTCTTTATCTTCAAGATTTGCAACCTTTTTCCCCCAATCAGTTTGGTATTTAGGTGCATTACGACCAGAAATAATTAATAATTTAGGGAGTTTTTTATTATTTAAAGTTAGATATTTTACAGTTTCAAAAGCCAGTAGCGCTCCCATACAATGCCCATGTAAAATAAATTCTTCATGTACTGGAAGTTGACTAATACTTTTAGAAATACAATCTGTAATGTCTATAGAGAACTGCTCTTTACTACGCTTACCTCTTCCGGGTATTTCAATTGGTACAATTTCGCCAATATTTAAAGGGAAATTATTTTTAAAATAAGTATAACTAGCTGCACTACCGCCTGCATGTGGATAAGAATATATCTTCATTCTCATTTACTCACTTTTTAAAATCAAAACTTTCTTTTACTGTTACAAATTTAGGAACTTCAAATGACTGTAAATTCCTCTTTATATAAGTTCGTAAATTAGATAATGAGAAGTCTACTGCTTTATCTCTTAAGCAAACCTCTAATTCTAATTCATCCTTTTCCTTATTTAATATAGTGTTAGCATAACTAATATTCGGAAATTGCTGAACAACTTGGTTAATATTAGTTAAATTAACTTTTTCCCCCTTATAGATCACAAAGTTTCTAATCCGTCCTTTATATTTTAACAACCCGTTTGAAGCTAATTCAAAACAATCCCCCGTATGTAAATATCCCTCACTATCAACCGGTTGAACTACATTTTCTCCTATTTTTCTCAACAGTAAAGTGGGAGATTTAATTAGCAATTCGCCTACAGTATCTTCTTCAGATTTATTAATTTTGTATTTAATCTCACTGAAAGGTAATCCAACACAATCATAATAATCATAAGATACTTCGTGTACAGCTAGAGTAGAGACCCTAGGTCCAGCTTCAGTTAATCCATAAGTCAGATATAACTCTTCAGAAATGTTTTTTGCATAAATTCTTTTAACGTCCTCTGGAATTAACTGATCGCCGCCAATGCTTAATACCCTAATTTTCTCTATTTGGGTTTTAGAGTTTATAATATTTCTAGCAATGGTTGGTGTAATAGCGGCGACAGTAATTTTTCTATCTTTAATTTTTTTATTAAAGTTATCAATTGTAAAGGGAGGGCCATCAATTACAAATGAACACCCACTTATTAGTGATCCTATAAACTGTGCTACTAATGCAAATGAATAATATAATGGAAGAAAAATTAATTGACGATCTTTGTCGACAATACCGAGTGCCTTATTATGCATTTCAGCATTTCTTATAAGAGAACTTACAGAATGCACACATGCTGTATTATTTCCAGATGTACCTGAAGTAAGAATAACCACTTCACCTGGACTGGTTAAAACCTCATTCTGCTTAAAATAAGCAATTGAGTATGAACCTATTAGAGAATAATTAATAGTAATATCCTTCAATAGATCCTTATTCATTTTTACTGAAGCCAATGCCCCAATTTTAAAGGTTTCTATTAATCCTTTAACTTTGTTAAATTTAGTGGAAGGTGAAATTGCTATAGGAACATAGCCACTATAAATTATAGAAATCCAATGCTGTAAAAATTCAAAATTATTAATAGCCATTATGAGAACTGGTGTTCCTAATGGAAGACTCATTTGTTTATACTTTTCGACATAGTCAACTGTTTTTAAATCATTAGCAGATATGTGATCTTTTTCAATCTCACAAATTTTTTGAAAAAGGAAATTTATATCTTTATTTTCCACTTTCAATCTCCATTAAATCAACCAGAATATTATCTAAATTCAATAGACGTTTAATGTCTAAATAAGTACCTCTAAAATAATCACCCTCAGTACATTTATCATGAAGAATAATAAAAATAGATGATACTTGATCATTCTTAAATAGAAACTTAACTAGAGAATATATAGCTTTATATGAAAATTTAGGACTCATAGACAATGTCATTGAGGCTCCTCTTAATCCGTAAATAATAGCAGGCAAGCCAGCCATTACTCCAGGGTTTGCTCCAGCAAACTTTAATGGTGAAATATATCCTTTTTTAATACCGGGATATAAATTTTTCATTGTTAGCTGTGTACAATAATCACTTACTACTATAATTCCTGTATTATCATTATTTTTTTCAACTATTCCCGCAAAGTTTACACTTAAAAAATCTACAACAGCCCAGCCTAGTGGGTCAGCATAGAGAGAGGGTCTATTAGATGATTTAATCTCATTATATATTTGTTCTTTAATCATTAACTTCCCCAGACTCCACTATTATTGCTGTATTAAATCCTCCAAAACCTAATGTTACAGTCAAACCAATATTATTTTTTAGTCTATTATCATTAACTAAGTCGAATCTATCGGATACTATATCAATCGGTTTCTCTAATCCAACAGTTGGAACTAACTTCTTATTTTTAAGAATTTCTATAAGAAGAATTAATTCTATTAATCCACACGCTCCTAACGAGTGACCTATTGCACCTTTAGTTCCTACAATTTTTAAATCCTTATTGCTATTAAAAAGCTTATTAATAACTAAAGATTCTGTCTGATCATTGAATTTTGTACCTGTTCCATGGGCATAATATATTGCAATATCATCAAGTTGTACGGCAGCTGATTTAATTGCTCTATTTATCGCCATTTCTACTGATTTACCTGTAATATCAGGTGTAGTTAAACCAGTTGCATCGTTTGATGCTCCATATCCTATAATTCTTGCTCTAGATTTAAGTTTCTCATTCTTACTTAATAATAATGCTGCTGCACCATCTCCTATTAACATTCCACTTCTATCAATATCAAATGGTTTTAATATATCTGTACTCATTGTACCTAGAGCTGAATGCGCTAGACGTTTAGCATCAGTAACTATATCAACAGCAATAATGATAATTGCTTCATAAAGATCTTCCTCTAACATGCTACAAGCGATACCCACGGCATCAGATCCTGCGGAACAAGCTGTACTCACAACAACTGGTTCCTCCTCAAAGCCTAGTGCTTTTGTGCATCTCCGAGCCCATTCAGACATACCTTCTGAAGGTTCGTTATCTAAGAGATGCCCATAACTTGTAGCAAAAACCAATCCAATATTTCTTTCATTCAATATATTATTATCAATTGAATCAAGAATAGTTGTACCAACTTTATAAGCTAGTTTATTTAGCTTGGATGAATAGTTGTCACTATCACAGATATCACTTTTAATTAATGCAATTTTCGAATTTTTAATATTTAAACCTTTATCATATGATTTAAATGCATTTATATTATTCGTTATTGCATTTAATGTTTCTGTAGCATCACCTAGAGGCGTTATCAATGATGAAGCAATTACATTAATGCCTTCCATAATTATTCCTTAAGACGCCAAACTAAATTTGCTAAATTCTCTATAGTTCCAAAATTATGGGGATTAAAATCATCCTCACTAATTTTAATCTCATAATCAACTTCCAGCTGTGCTTGCAATTCAACAAATCCCATTGAATCAACACCAAAGATATCTCTTAAAGAATCATTATCATTCATATCTGCAATTGGAACCTCGACATAAATCTCACTAATAAGAATTTCTTTAATTCTATCTTTAATATCTTCTAACTTTAACATATTTAATCCTCTGAAATTTTATATAATAGACACAGCGTTCTACTTTTTATACTTTAAACATAAACAGACTTGTTTGTATACCCAATATGGTTCACTTTTTAATCTAACGGGTTTTCTTACACTATTATTTATTTAATTTATAAACTTATTTTTAAATAAAATGCATATTATCTGGTAATTTATTTTTTATAATATAAGTTCTATATTTCATATTATTTGCATGTTTAATTAACTTTTTAAAAACCCTCAATCCATTGAGATTATTGAATTTTTTCCTATAAAAATAACACACTATTTTACTTGGTTTAAGTTAGCCTTATTTGTTTAAATAAGGTTGTAGTTAAATATATTTTAGAAAATTGATATACTACTTTAGGAGGGTGTTAAAAATTATACAATCTACTTGCAGATACAAAAATATGTAATATAGTTAAAGTTCAACAGAGGCTTATGCTCAAAAATATGATGTTATTCAGCTGAACGGAGGATTTTATTTAATAAGTATCTTGTGGATGACCTGTTTGAATATTTTTTATCTTAAAGTTAATTATAAATCTCTACCATATTATTCTATCTAAAATTCATGACTATATTTTAATACTATAAAATCAAACTCTATATTACATGAAGCATATTTACATCTAGAAAATTACAATATCAGCTTACTAACAAGCTGTATTATTTTTACTCTTAAATATATATATTTAAAATACTTTAAAGCTATTAAATTGACCTTATTAATAACAACCTCATATAGAAAATAACCCTGTTTTTTAAAAAATATATTGATATAAAAATATTTCTTCTAGGAAATTTATTAGCTATAGGTAGTAAATTATTTTTTATTAGTAGTATTTTACTTATATAAAGTTTAATCTTAGTATTTTACTACACTATAGAACAATAGTTTAATTTATAAAATAATGACACTTAATTTAAATTAACTTCTATTAAAAACTATAGCAGGGCCCATGAAACAAAATATAGTTTTTCTTCTTATCTTTATTAAAGAACATTTAAATTAAAAAAATAAAGTAGATACATATTACCTAGTATGAAGGAATTTTAAAGATATAATATAACAGTACTTCATAAAATTATTTTCAAGCCACTTTTTAGTTATAGGGTGGGGTAAAAGTTGTACTATTATAGGGGATTTTGTATTAGATACCTATCAGTTCATAGTAGTCTTAATTGTTTTTAAGTATTCCATACTATTTCATTTTGTTCTAATACAAGTCATTAAGACTAATCTTATTTTTTCTCTTGTAACATATTAATCAAGTGGTTTTAAGACTCCGAATTAAATCATGCTCTTATATATAAATTCTTTAAGCAGGGTATTTCTCTCCAATTTGCGTTAAAAAATGTAGCACTTTAACTAAGCCATTGATGCTTTGAATCAGCTCAATCGGAACACCTTTGGTTGCCTCATTAAAGGAGTTCATGAAGTAATTAATCCATTCTGGATCTCCACCACTGAGTGCATATACAGCAAGGTAAATGTCAATGAGCAATAAGGCCAGTTTCCCTTGCTTAGATGCAGGATCAAGTACAGGTTTAGCTTTTAAGCCACTGATCGAGCTACGATGCACTCCAATCACAGATGCAACCTATGCCTGTTTCAGACCAAGCTGATCAGCTGTGCTAAGGAATGCTTTTGCCAATACCGCTTTAGGGTCTACATTTAATTGGGTAATATTCATCTTCATAAGCTTTAATAAGAGAGACTAAAATTTTCATTTCTAATCGGTATAATATTCACAGTTATTTCTTCTTTCTCATAATACCCTCCAATTCCTAGTCTCCAGAAACAGGAGGATAGTCATCATTAGAGCTGCATACTTCAAGATGGCTATTTCTGTTTGGTATAATAATCCTCACCATGCGGAGTATAATCATAACGTGAAGTTCGATTGACCTTGATAATCCGGTTATTATCTTTCATATCCGTTCCTTGATAATGAGCTTCAATGGAATAGAATGGTTTCACATTTTTGATTACTTTAATGGTAGAAGAAAAACTATATTCCGGCTCATCCGTACTTCCAATGCCTTCGGGGATGTAATCTTGAACAATATAGTCATCTTCGTTCAGTAGAAGAATAACCCAGAATGATTCACTAAAACCATTTCCATAACGACCATCTGTAGTATAGCTCCCCATGACATTCTTCCCCCTAGGTTGCAGGTTCTTCTTCAGCTCTTTGTCATTCCACCACGTTTTGCCATATCCATAAAGACCATCTATTCCATTGCCTTCAGTTTTATACACTAATTGAAATTGACCATTCTCAAGTCTTTTAAAAAGATATAGGTCTAGATAGCCAACACTGGCATGATGTGTCCGCACCATTGCCAAATACTTTTGCTCGCTCGACACCAACTAAATAGCGATCTTCTTTTTCCAAGTTCTGATAGCTCAATATTGGTGTTATGCTGATTACAGCCTTAAAATCAGACCCATTCAGCTCTGGAAAATTAACAAAATAGTATTTCCCATCTACCCAATCATCAGTTGGCATTTTATCTCTAGATGATGTCACCTTGTAAAAACTTTTGGCGATGGTATCAGCACTCAAGTTAGGGAGTAGCACTTGTTTAAAGTTCTTAAGCTCAAGCTTCGATGTATCATAGTATTTAATAGCTGTTGTCGTTGTCTGGGCTGATACCGTTTGAGTCGTATTAAGTTGCTGTAATCTGGCTTGTAGTGAGTTATACATCTTGACTGCATCAGGTTGTCCTTGCCGTGCTGCAATTTGCAATAAGGCAACGCCTCTTTCTGCATCCTGTACTACGCCATCCCCATTGAGATACATGACAGATAAAGCATATTGTGATCGACCATAATCATTGGCTGCTGCCTTGGAAAACCATTCAGCCGCTTTTTTATGATCGATAGGAATACCTTTCTTACCTAAGTAGTAAAGCCCCCCATATTGTGGTTACTTTGGTTATTATCGCCTTTGGTGGCCACTTGAGACAGAACATAGTTCAGTCCTGCTGACAGATTCACTTTCTTAGTTTCAGCGCATACCGTTGAACTAGTTACGACCATACTAGTGATTACAACCAAATTGAGTATTAATTTCTTCATCTAATTCTTATCCTATTTATTGTTGTTATTGATAATGCTCGGCCGAGAGTAACTGGCGGATTTCGCTTGCCATTTTTGGACTACGCCAAGGAAATAGCACCTTAAGGCTATAGTTAGGTTTAAATTGATCCCTTGTTCCAATATTGACTTGGAACTCACGCTTCATTGGTGTTCGATGTTCATGCTGATTAACATGAGTTCCCATCATAGGATTACTGATCACGGTAGTCATGGTTCTGAAGCGATCTTCAACCAAGTTGTAATGGCCTACAGAGGTAATATAATCAAAAGGATATTTGACTAAGCGTTGATCTGGCTGATCAAACAGGATAATGGTTTTATCCTGGCTGTTAATCCAAACACCACGATTCTGATAATTAAAGCTTTCACCCTGACGTTTAAGTTGTTCAGTCATACCATCAAAGAAAGTATTTCCGTATTGATACAGATAGTAGATAATCACAAACCAAAACAGGTCAAAGCCAAAGAAAAGGTAGCCAAACCATCCAAAGGAAAAGATTTTGGCGACAATAAGAAAGGTTACAATTGGCAGCACCACACATTTTAAAAATAATTTGGATTTTTTGGGGTAGTTTTCGATTGGAATGATTTTTGGTTTCGTTAATTCAGTCATAGTTATTCCCACACATGTTCAATGCAAAAGCTCACAATCACAAGGGGATAAAAAGATGCTTTTTTTATAGGCGTGACTTAGCCATCCACCTTATGAATTGTTCTATTTAAAAATGTTGTTTTTAATACAACGAATTAAGAATTAGCTCTGTATTCCTCATTGACTGAAACAACGGGATTGAACATATGACGGGGCAAAACAAGAAAAGATAAATGAGACATGATAAATTCCTATATGCGAATAAAGATTCTACCAAATCACTGCTAAATGATGGTGGTAGAACAAAGAGGGGGTTAGCAGACTGGGCATATAGAACCAGCACGCACGAAGCGTCCCCCTCCCGTTCTACCGCAAAGGGGGAACAAGAAGGTTTCGCACATAATCCATACTTGGAAAAGTATGAATCTGGTACGCTATACGCCACGGTCTGCTAAAACCGACTGACAATTTAGGCCAGCAACGGAATAATAGTTTTAAGCGGGCGTCCAGTCAATGTATGTTTTGGAGGAAAGAGAAGTCATAAAACGAAAGTAATACTGTAAGGATGTATTAAATCAAGTTAATTTATATTACATAGGCAGAAATCATATGAGGAAGATGACTTCTTCTAGATTAGAATCTTATTCAGCAAAACCCTATATTCGGTATCCAATACTGTTGATTATTAATCAAGACGCTAAAGCCATCTTTCTCAACTTTAATATCAACATTATCTATATGATTACAAATATTTTTATCCAATCCATGAAAATATCCCAAACTCAGTCTCACCCAGGCTAACTCATCAAAATTTTCTGTTGGATTTTTCATCATTGTTAGTAAATCTTTTTCTAACTTCTTCAAATTACTTTTATTTTTCGATTCTTTATCCAACATTCTTGTTGAGTTCAACTGAGTATCATAATTTTTATTTAGAAAGTTAAGAAAGCCCGTTAATGCCGCTGCTTGTCCTGGTGATTGATATAAGTAATGTTTCACATGCCACATCGTAGGTAAGTCTAATCGAGACTGATTAACCAATTGCATTAATGCGGAGGCTGGTTTCATGGCTAAACGGGTCGAGCGAAGAGTGGTGTTACCCAGTTTCATTTTATTTTTTAAATATTGATCATATTCCTGAAGCACTTGGGCAGACAAAGTTAATTCTGGGGATGACTTTATCAACCTCTCCAATTGATCCAATTCTGAACACTGATCTTTTAATTCTGTATTGATTTCTAGTTTATACATTGAAACTAACCATCGCATTGGTAGCTCATATTTGCGTAGACCGCCTGCTCTTAGTCTGTGTAATAAAGGGGCATAATCTGGGATCTGATCTCTCCAAAGATTATTGGTCTTTTCAAAGAACTGAATGTGTTTATGAATTAGCAATACAGCCTTATGTGGTCCTACCTCATGATCAAGCCAATTCATATATTCTTCAAAGTAACCTTTAACACTTGGATTCACTAATGTATTAACTAGTTCTTTAATCCTATTGCCCAATATTCTTCGCCATGAACATGATTCACAATATTTTCCACATCCAGCAGGAATTTGTTGCTGACAGGTTAAACATTGAAGTGGTGGATAGCTTGAACATTTTTTACAAAGCATTTCGCCTGACACAGCATCCTGCTCAACCGACCTATATCTTCTACAACTTTGGCATGTCTGGTAATCACGGGTTGCACACTTTGTGCAAACTCTTAAATTATCATCAAAACGGCTGATACGAGACAAACTTTGTGATGCCACGCCACATCGTTCACAAGCTTGAAACTTTCTAAAATAAACTGAGCAGCTATTACAAACAGGTCCTTGTTCCGTTATTTTGCCTACAGAGTAATCCATACGTTGACATCGAATACAGGGGCGATTAGTTTCACATTTTTGGCAAACAGCCAATTGATCAGTTTTGTGCAATCTTGAGCTTTTACTACATGATGGGCAATCTCTTTTTTTAAAAACTCGCACATAGCATTTATGGCAATAGTTACGCTGTTTATAGCGTCGGTGTATCTTTTCAACTGCATTACCACATTCATCACACTGAGACATAGCGTTTCCCTCCAAACACTATCCTAATTTTCTTTTTAATCTCAAAAACTTTCGTATTACAGCCTCCTTACTTTTAGGTTTGCGGGTATCAACTAATGCTCTTTTTGGAGGGTAGTTCCTATAAACCGAGCCCAACTGTTCTTCAATAGGTCTTAATATGGCTGGCACCTGGTTTCTCTTATCCCAAAATGAAGATCTGTTCATATTTAAAGATTGTGCTGTTTCAATAAATTTTTCTAGGGGAATGATGAGTAATTGATAAATACAGGAAAATAGCCGTTCCCTCTCGATAACTTGAAGTTGGCTAATAACCAATCCATTCGAGATAAGCTCAGAATGGGGTACCTGTATCTTAAGTTGTTCAAGAAAAGCCCATCCTTTTCCATTTGATGAACTAGCTAGAACTTTTCTAATAAATTGTGAAAATAACTTAATCACCGTTAACCAATCATTTAGTGAAATCAAATTATCCTGATAGGTTGCACGGCCTTGTTCCAAGAATTGATCAAAGATTTTTTGGAATGCCAAGGCATGACAATCCATAAAACGTTCATTAACCTCCAATAAGCTTTTTTTACATATTGAACAGCAAGTCATAACCTGATCAGGGGCTTCAAGTCGCCTAGGTTGAATGGCATTATGGCAGTGTGGACATTGATCATGTAAACGCTGATTATGTTTCATACAGCCTGTATGCCAGGCAAAGCGCCAGGGCAAACGGAAATAGGCAACATCATCCTCAGACAAACACTTAGGACAATATTGCCAACCACCTCGATGCTTGCGGTTTCTTGTACCTAATACCAGATACCATGGATCAAGGGTTCTATTATCCAAGTTATATTTAAATAAGAAATTGCTAAGCGTAGCCGAATCAAATTGGCTTTCATCAATTTTTGTTGTATTGACCAAGGCCCGTAAATGCTCTGAGCTTAAACCTCGATCTACATCTACTGACCAAATTCGCCATTTAGGCCAGAGTACCCCAGTTAGACTTAATGGGTCACAACCACTATCGAGTGCAGCACGTATCAACCATGAAGACAATGCCTCATCTTTCTGTAAAGCCGTGGGGATAAACCATGAATGGACTTCTGTTGTACCTATCATACCTAGTCCTCCACATGGCTTATTTCACACTTTCTAGTAAGCTACGGTCGATAAACTCCTGACCAGAAATAATAGCTTTCTTTGCAGCTTCCCGTAAAATCGTTCGCAGATTACCTAAATTTCCATCGGTAATATCATGTAGATATTTTACTGTTGCTGGCTCAGCCAGTTTGGAAGCCTGTTTGAGTGGAAGAACTTTTTCAAACTTATTTACCATGGCCTGAAAGTCCTTATCTAGTTTCCATAAGGGCAAATTAACCACACGAAAACGACTTACATGCTGTGGATCAGTACGCAGGACACTAATAGCTTCTTCTGTACCAAACCCAACAATGGGTATCTGTGTTTCATTACACAAATACTTAATTGCATTCATTACTGTTCTTTGCTTAATCGGGCTGCCACATAATAAAGAATTCATTTCATCGATAATGAGGAGTTTTACCTCGTAAAGTTTAAGGCAATGAACCACTTGGTAACGTAGCTTCGCAACAGGGTCTCTTTCTCGAAAGGGAATCCAGAACTTATCAAGAATAGCCATATACAAAGCTTTCTCATCAGGTGAAACAGGTGCCTGCACAACAATTACAGGTTTTACTGCATTATTTTCTGCATTGACATAACCCTCCCCATACAGCTTAAAGAACTGATTAATAATTGAAGTCTTACCATTATTTGGCTTACTCAATACCAGTAAGTTGGGCATACGGCTCCGCTTAGGAAGTGTCAGGAATCCTTTCAATTGGTCTAGCAAGTCATTGGCTGCTGGATACCCAATCCATCGGTCCTCTTCTAGGAAGTAGAGTCTGTCCTCATTAGGCTGTTCCACAATAGGGCGAAACTCTTGAAAAACATGTGAATAGTTACTCATGAAATATCCTCATCATTTTCCAGCTCGTCGAGAGGCAATAAACCATATACGCTTTCAAGCTGTTGCTCCAAAATCGTACTTTCCTGTTGATGTTTTTTGCCCTGAATTGATGCAGGATTAACACTCGTTTGGTGTTGGGTACTGCGCTGACGTGATCTGCGAGCCCGTCGAGTTTTAGTGCTTGCTTCCTGAACACGTTCCCTAAGTTTAGCTAGAGCCTGTCCAAGTTCATGATCTTTTAGATATTCGCCAGTTTCCTTTTTTAGTTCCTGAATCTTTTTGTGTTCCCAAATACTAAATGGCGGAATACTTTGATCCGCTAAAGGTACCTTAAAATAATTTTTGATTTCGGGATCAAAGAACCATATCTCACTAATATTTCTTGGATCACGCCTAAAGATAAATTTACGTTTTTCCTTTTGATTGTAGGGGTCTACAGCATTAATCCAACCTCTTAATACATCAGCATAATAAGCAAGGCCATCAATTGTTACACCTGTTGTTTGAATCGTCCTTTCAAAACTTGGTAGAAAATCAAGAAAGAAATTATGATCATTTGCAGGCAATCTGGCAGCTCCAGAACCTAACGTGTTTTTATCGCCAAAGATACCCAACTCAAAAGCATGTAGTGGAGAAGTACCTAAAGCAGAGTGTTTTCTTTTGTGGTAAACATTACAGATAAAATCAATTAGCCAGTCCTCAAATTCGGAAAATGTGAAAACTGCTTCCGTATCTGAGTTATAGCCTTTTCTTTCAAAAATATTTGAAAAAGTTGTTCCTGGAACTGCGTGAATATCCGTTGCAAATGTTCCCATCAATCGTTCAATGTGCCCACCAAAACGTGGTTTTTTAACTGGTCGGTATTCCAGACGAATATCATGTGCCATACAGGCATTTCTGAAAGTTTCTGAGTGAAACTCCGGTCCATTATCGACATGAATGGTGTTCATAATTCCCCAGACAGGCCATTCAGCTTGAATCTTGCGCGAAGCTAGCCATTTCTCTTTGGGCAGTACAGCTTGAGAAACGCTCATTGCAATAGACATAACAGAGGGAGCATCTAATGATAAGTAATATCCCACAACTACCCTTGTACGCACATCAATTGCCAATGTAAGAAAAGGTCGTCCTATAGGGCACCTGCTAAAATCATCAACCAGAATAAGATCAACGGGTGTATGGTCAATCTGTACAACGGCAAGTGGATAATCAGCATGAGGGAATTTCCCTGCGGCAGGTGTAAATTTGTTATCGGCCTTTTCCTTATGCCCCCTCTTACGAAGTGAGTCTCTCTGGCTAATCGCTGCAATACGATTTCTTACTGTATTGGCATGAGGCACCTCTAGGATATGGTATTCATGACATAAGCGTTTCACTTCAAGTACAACTTTTTGAACACTTATTCTTTGATTAGTTAGATATAAATCGTTGATGGCTTTTTCAATGATTGCTTCAGCATGTTTATTAATTATCTTCTTGCCTTGTGGCAATCCCTCTTTTCTAGGTCGCAATCCATCAATAGTTCCATATGCTTTATAAACTTTTAACCATCTATATATGGTGGCTGGATTTATATCATATTCCTGAGCACGTAATTCTACTTCCTTACGACCACTCACACCTCCCTCAATGAAAGGACGGATGATGTTGAAACGCCTTTCAGCCTCAACCCAGTCTTTATCAGCGATGAGCTCTAGATCTTCAAGTTGTTCCACAGCTATTGACGGCCTTAATTCACTGATAGCCGCAATATTTTTCCTACCTGTATTATTGTTTTCAACAAAAACTGATTTCAGGTCAATGACTTCAATAATCGTATGGGGAATCCCTTTTATCTGAACAGGCTCCCCAGCAGCTATTTTGATATTCACACGTCTATCATTCATGACAAACTCCCACTTACCCAAAGTTCAGTAGATGGCTGTAAAGGTGCGCTTAAATCGCAAACCAGATAACCATGAGCAACTAAATACCAGATTTGACTAATTCCATTTGCTCTGTCCCATTTGCCAAGAAAATGTCTGGCTAATAGAGTCTCAAAAGTTACGGCTCCTCGATCTCTCACGTAAGCCAATAGGTGCATTGAATCGGCAGGAGGAAATTCCATCTTTCGGTACTTTTGTAGAAACATGGCATTCGACCATAACTGATCCCTAATCCGACCCTCATGTGCAATATGAAATTTCCAACCCTCTTCTTTGCATACCCTCATAGCAGCACGATATCTAGCTTTCCATAAATGTAAATTAACTTGCAATTCATCTATAGGTTTTACTTCAACCAGTTTAGGTGCAATAAATGGAAGAAAATCATCATGCTTATAAGTTACGAGAAAGTCAGGGGTATAAACTCGTTTCTGTCCATTATCAAAATACTCAATGGTAAAGGGTTGAGACTCAACAGCAAGAACATTGGGGTCAATCTCTAATCGAATAAGGAAATCTCGTTCAAGAGTTGATTCAAAAGCAACTGCGGAATCTTTTTTAAAGGGATACAATCCAGATACACTGATACGTGTATTACCAATTTTTCTTCGAGCTGGTACGATGTTAACGGTGTCGCATGATTGATTGTTCATTCTGAGGTCCGTTGCATAGTTCTTTATAAAATTTGTCGCATAATTCTTTGTAAAAGGCAGTCTAAGTCATTGACCCTAGATCATATTGTCGCATAGTTCTTTGGAAATGACAGTGGCTCGCAGCCCAAACCGGGGGAAATTACTTTGGCACATTTAGGGGTGCTGTTTCTGGATGAATTACCGGAATTTGACCGCAAGGTACTAGAAGTATTACGTCAACCGTTAGAGTCCAAGGAGATCGTGATTTCTCGTGCGGCACGGCAAATGACCTTTCCTGCGAATTTCCAGTTTATTGCTGCGATGAATCCGTGCCCGTGTGGCTATGCCTTTAATCAGGATAGTCGCTGTCAATGCTCCCCGGAAAGTATTCAACGCTACCAGAACCGTATTTCCGGACCATTGCTAGATCGTATTGATTTACATATTGATGTTCCGCCTTTACAGGCCCAGGAACTTCAAGACCGCACGCCAACAGAAAGTTCAGCCAGTGTCAGGCAACGTGTCATCACCGCCTATGAAAGGCAGGTTCAGAGACAGCAGTGTTTAAATCAGGCTTTATCCCCCAAGTTACTGGAACAGCATGCCCTGTTAGATGACAGTTCGACAAAAATCATCGAAATGGCACAACAACGGCTCAACCTGTCTGCCCGTGCCTATCATCGGGTATTGCGCGTTGCTCGCACCATTGCCGATCTGGCAGAAAGTGAAAGGATCAATAGCAGTCATTTAACCGAAGCACTGTCCTATCGGGGCAATCAGGCTTAAGCCTTTTTAAAGTAAAGATAAAAAAGCCAGCAATAGAGCTGGCTTTTTGTTTATCCAAGCAAACTTAGAATGCCTTGGTCAAGGTAAAGACGGCACCGGTCTCGGTACCACGCTTATACGGCTGGAAATCTGCGTCAATATTGGTGCCGACTGCAGCCAGTTCAGCAGTCAGGCCAGATACCGATTTGACACTATAGGTCACACCAACTTTCCAGTCGACATAGTTATCGTCTTCACCACCGGTATCACTGAAGTCATAATTATCGACCTTGGTGTATCCTACACTTGCCACACCACCAAAGCCGGTATCGGCAAACGGAATGTTATAGGTGGCATTGACATACCAGCCATTCTCATCTGTGCCGGCAAAATCGTTGGTATAGTTCAAACTGCCCAACAGGCTATCCCCGGCTGTCAGTACATTTTTAAAGCCCAGTTTTGCATAGAGTTCCAACCAGTTGATATCTGAGGCGCTCGGATAACCGTAATACCATAATCCCACATCCAGGGTCGGCTTGCCGGCAAATGGCAGTTCTGTCGCATAACCGATATAAGGGTCAAGTTCCAGATGAGGGTCCGCTCCGCCAAAATTGACATTTGAGCCCCACACCCCGGCATAAACACCAGATGAATGCGTTAATGCAAAGCCACCTTGTACCGCCGGATCGGATTGGGTTTGTGTGATACCACGATAACGATAATCGGTCGTTAACGCAGCCGTTCCCGAAAAGCTCAGGCCGTATTGAGATAAGGTATTGGGTTGGTCTGCCATCGCAAAAGTCGATGTCACTGCACAAATACTCAACGCGATTGCTTTACATGCAAATTTCATCATCTTGATCTCCCCCATGATGGATATTCGACTGATTTAAATTTTTAAATTGCATCGCCTAGTCAGTAGCAATTGCTGTGCCAACTTCAATCAAACCCCAATTCAACCTGGTTTTAATCAATAACGACGCTCTAATTGCAGTTTTACGACCTCCAAGTTGCCCCCTTGTCAAACTCCTTTGGATTTTTGATCTGTTTAGACGCGCTAACGCATTCAAGACTATTTTTCGCACAAAAAAGAGGCATTTCCTGAATCATAAAACTGCCCAAATTGCTTAAAATATCGGCATATCGTTATAAAAACAGGATGTGTTCCATAAAAGTGCGTAAGTAAAAACTTAAATCTGCCTGAATATGGGTAAGGTTTAGAATGGACAGTCATTACCATTCGTCGGGATGTCATTTTTTGCAGATCAATATGAATATTTTTTAAACAAAGAAAAAATAAATATTTAAAATAAAAGAAAAATTACTTCAATAAATCACACAGTTTCATACGAACCAGACAAAAAATAACCAGCTTGTTTTATGCCCAGAATAAATAATAATATAATTTAAAATCATATATTTAATTTTAAAATGCATGTTTTTTAAACAGGAAATAAATCATAAAATTTTATAAGTATTTTATTTAAAAATAATTAAAATTTTTTAATAAAAATCTATCTTTTTTATGCATAACTTATACAATTGATCAAAATTTCGGTTTTATCCCAAATTTATTATTTCTAATGAGGCGAGCTATGCCAAAGGCAAAGAAACTTACTTTAGCGGTTTTGATTAATGCCGCGTTAATTACCTCAACATATGCAAGCGAACAAAGCGAAGCAAAAGGACTTGTTGAAGACGCCAAAGGGGATATTTTATTCCGTACTGGTTATTTAAATCGTGACAAAAAGAATGGTGTCGAAGACACTAGCTCATATGCTCAGACGGCAATGGTGAAACTTGAAACAGGTTTTACTCAAGGTTTAGTTGGCTTTGGCGCTGGTGTGATCGGCGATGGCTCTTTTAAATTAGGCTCAAATAACAATGCTGGCAACGGCATGATCCCGAAACACCCAGATGGTTCTGCTTATGATCATTGGGCACGTGGCGGCGGTTTTGTAAAAGCACGTATCTCGAATACTACGGTAACTTATGGTACACAGGTTCTCGATATTCCTGTCTTAGCAAGTAATACAGCCCGTTTGGTACCGGAATACTTTGAAGGTGTCTTGGCTACTAGCCGTGAGATTGACGGTTTAGAACTTACTGCAGGTAAATTCACTAAAGATCAGTATTCGGACCAGATCAATACCGACGGCCGTAAGCTAGATAGTGCTGTGGTTTGGGGCGCAAAATACAAATTCGATGACAATTTAAGTACTTCTTATTTTGGCATGGATAGCAAAAACAAACTTAAACGTCATTATGTCAATGCAAACTATAAGCAGCCATTAGACAAAGACAGTGGCCTTACTTATGATTTAAGTGCCTACCATACCAAATGGGATGAAGAAGCGAGCACTTATTCAAGTACGACAGATGATTTGTCTAACCGTAAAAATACCATTTGGGCGCTTTCTACGACCTATAACACAGGTCCACATAGCGTAATGCTGGCGTATCAACAAAACAACGGCAATACCGGTTATGATTACGGCGAGAACGCTGATGGCGCTCAAAGTATCTATTTGCCAAACTCTTACCTGTCTGACTTTATTGGTAACAGCGAAAAATCTGCGCAATTACAATATAACGTCGACTTTGGTGGTTATGGCGTACCTGGCTTAAGCTGGACAACAGCTTATGTCTATGGCTGGGATATCAAAGTCAAGAATTTGACTGATAATGCACATGAACGTGAATTCTTTAACCAGGTAAAATATACCGTTCAATCTGGTTTTGCCAAAGATGCAAGCTTACGTTTACGTCACTCCTATTACCGTGCAAGTGATGAATATCAAACGAATGCCTACATTGGTGATACCAACGAATGGCGTATCTGGCTTGATATTCCTGTGAAATTATTCTAATTCACAGCCCGTCAGGCAATAAAAAACTCCATTCACATGAATGGAGTTTTTTTATAACCAGATTTTAAAATTTTAAACTCTGGTCAAGCAATTCAAAATTACTTTTTAGCCGCTTCGATTGCTTTAAGTACTTCAGCTTTGGCAACGTCAGCACCTTCCCAGCCACTGATTTTGACCCATTTACCCGGCTCTAAATCTTTATAGTGAGCAAAGAAATGCTCAACCTGGCTGATCAATAATGGCGGAAGATCGGTATATTCCTGTACATCTTTATACAGTGGAGATAATTTTTCGTGTGGAACCGCGATCAGTTTCGCATCGATACCACCGTCATCTTCCATGTTTAATTTGCCTACCGGACGGCAGCGAATTACTGAACCGGCAGCAACAGGGTGTGGAGTTACAACAAGTACGTCTAATGGATCACCATCTTCAGACAAGGTATTTGGTACATAACCATAGTTTGCCGGGTAGAACATTGCTGTACCCATGAAACGGTCTACAAATAACGCATCTGAATCTTTGTCGATTTCGTATTTGATCGGTGCTGCATTTGCAGGAATTTCAATAATGACATAGATGTCGTTTGGCGCGTCTTTACCCGCAGGAATATTGCTATAACTCATATCAACACTCGTTTATATTGTGAAGTTAGATGTAAAATCAGACCGATTATACCGTGAATACAGGGAAAATGATGCTAGATATGTAGCGAGCTGGCGAATTTTATAGCCAGCTGGTTCAAGTCATTTTAATGGTAATCACAAGCAGTAGAATCGGGCAAAGCAGGGAGAAAAACCAGATAATCGAACGTAATGTGGCCAGATTGGCCAAATAACAGAGTCCGTAAATGACACGGAATACGATGTACGCCCAGCCAAAGGTCAGAATAAAGCGTTCAGGCACCACCATATATTCTGCCATTAAAATGGCCGCAATAAACAAGGGCAAACTTTCAAAGCTATTTTGTTGCACTGCATTGGCACGGGCAGACAGTCCCGTCGTTTTCGCCAGAAAGTCGCGAGGATTCTGATTGTCCTTTGCTTGAAAACCACCTTTTGATTTTGCAATCAAGGTAAATACATACGGCAACAAACACGCGACGATAATAATCAATATAATGCCGCTAATACCTTGCATGCTGACATCCATCATTTGAAGTTCTTCTGATCATGCTATCATAACTTATGTTTTATTGAACATTCATGTGTACTTGTTCAGCAAGCGTTTCTTTTAGCGCTCTTATTTGTGTAAAAGTTGTGTTTTTTCATACTGTTTTAAGGTCAAGCTATGCCCCAACCCGATCAAAAACAAATGTTTGATGTACTCGCACAGCAACGGCAGCATCAGCTTTTAGTCGATCGTGTACTGAAAGTCGTGCTACCGGTGGTTGCATTCCTGCTTAGTGTGATCTGTGCAAACCTGAACTGGCAATCAACACTCGGTACTTTTGTGATTCTGACCGTCGCTTTTTATGCTGTGGGTATTTATCGCCTGACTCTCTGGCACTGGCTGACGGTCATTGTGCTGTATGCAGTTGCCGACAACTATTTCAGTTTTCATGGCATTGATCCGACCCGGTTACGTTTCCAGCTGGCAACGATGGTGGTCTTTGTGGGAATTGTAGGAATTGGTCGACCTTATATTGATCGCTGGTTGATGAAATCTAATAATAAATAAGCTGAGTTAAGCTGCAAGATTTCTCTAACTTATTGTAAAAATTATATTGGTGGAATCTTGCAGCGTACTCATCCAATTTCAGGATCAGCCTGCGACTGGCCCTACTTTTCTTTCGGGATAAGGCGCATACTCCGCAAGGACAACCATCTTACACAGCGTCGGTGCTGTTTATCTGCAAAACTCGTTGTCTACCATCAACCAGTTTAATCCATCGAAGAAACAACACATTATTAATGAAGTCCTATCTCGAACAGTTGCAGATGACGTTTCCGAGTATCATATTTCATTTAGAATTTTACCTCGAACTCTCAATAAAAAAACGCCGCAATTGCGGCGCCTTTCCAGTATCTCCATCTCCCTTTTTAAAGGGTGAGCTACGGTTATAGTAACGTAAAGGTGAGATTCTTAAGCAGGTTTACGTAAATCCTTACGCAAGATCTTACCCACGTTTGATTTCGGTAATTCTTCCATAAACTCAACATAACGAGGGCATTTATAACCGGTCAGGTTTTGTTTTGCATAAGCAATGACTTCTTCTGTGGTTAAAGAAGGATCTTTTTTCACGATAAATAACTTCGGTACTTCACCTGATTTTTCATCCGGCACACCGATCGCCGCCACTTCCAGTACTTTTGGATGCTTGGCAATCACTTCTTCAATTTCACTTGGATAGACGTTAAAACCAGATACCAGAATCATGTCTTTCTTACGGTCAACAATCTTCACATAACCACGTGAATCCATCACCCCGATGTCACCGGTACGGAAGAAGTTGTCAGCCGTCATCACTTTGGCCGTTTCATCTGGACGGTTCCAGTATCCCTTCATGACCTGAGGGCCACGAATCGAGATTTCACCCTGCTCACCCAGCGCAACTTCATTACCGTCATCATCCAGGATTGCCACTTCGGTTAATGGCAATGGAATACCAATCGTGCCACTGAATTCTGTGGTCGCAGGTGGGTTTGCAGTTGCAACCGGTGAAGTTTCAGATAAGCCATAACCTTCGATAATGGTGGTTCCTGTGATCTTTTTCCATGCTGCTGCTGTGGAAGGCAAGACCGCCATACCACCACCCATCGCCATCTTCAGGTTGCTATGGTCAAGTTGCTTGAATTCTTCATTATTTACCAAGGCATTAAACAAGGTATTTACTGCCGGGAAGAAAGAAGGCTGGTATTTACGTAATTCACCGACCACTGCAGGTAGGTCACGTGGATTTGGAATCAGGATGTTGGCCTGACCTTTATACATACCGTAAAGCGCGCAGACCATGAATGCAAAGATATGATATAGCGGCAGCGCGCAGACAATACGGTCGCCTTTTGCACTGTCAGAAGCGCCAAACTTACTTGAGAAGATCGCTTCACACTGCAGCAGGTTGGCTACAAGGTTGCGATGTGTCAATTCGGCTCCCTTAGAAACACCTGTGGTACCACCGGTGTACTGGAGTACTGCCGTATCGCTCAAGGTCAGGCTTGGACGCTTATAATTGCTTGGATTGGCTTTATTTAATGCAGTATTAAATTTCGTATGGCCAGGAATATTCCATGCAGGAATCTGCTTACGGACTTTGCGTAAAACGAAGTTTACAATAGTTCCCTTGAGCGTACCGAGCATGTCACCCACAGAAGCCACCACCACATGCTTCACAGGTGTTTTACCCAGAATACTTTGATAAACGCTGGCAAAGTTTTCAATGATCACCAATGCTTCTGCACCCGAGTCATTCAACTGATGCTCAAGCTCACGCGCCGTATATAACGGATTGACATTCACCAGAACCAGACCTGCACGGAACACCCCCAATGCCACGACAGGATACTGGAATACGTTCGGCATCATCACCGCAACACGCGATCCTTTTGCCAGGCCTAAAGTTTGCAAATAGGTAGCGAACTTGCGGCTAGCGACTTCTAATTCATTAAACGTTAAAACTTTATCCATGAAGATAAAGGCATCACGTGAACCAAATTTTTGGAAATTGCGTTCAAAAATATCAACAAGTGAGGTGTTTTCAGCAGGCAGTTCAACTGTTTCTGGAATTCCTGTCTTTTGGTATTCAGCAAACCAAATCTTTTCCATAATGCCCTTATCTCCGAGTGGTAATCCTTAAAAATGTAACAACGTTACTTTCCATGGCAAAACATTTTTTTTAACTTTGTGATTTGCCCTGTCAACCTATCCAAACAATATGAATACATTGTCATATATAACGTATTTGTATCACAGAATACTAGCCTTATCTCTGAATGAAGAGTCTATTTGCTTTTTGATATCCACGTGGTAAAAGTTGCCCCTTTGTTGCTCTTTTTCCTAGATATTTTTGAAGATCATCCCCTTTCAGCTTGAGGTGCTGCTGTCCTGCATCGATCTGGATTATTTCATCTAATGTCAGGGTTGTCATGGATAAAATTTGCTCTTTTTCATCAAGTTGTATCAACTTGTTACCCTTGCCTTTGTTCAGAACCGGCAGTTCACTCAAGTCAATAATCAGTAAACGCCCTGATGAACTGAGGATGGCAACATGAGTGGCCTGTTGAATCGGCAATAGCGGTAAGGCTGTTGCATTTTCAGCCACAGTCAAAAAGGCTTTTCCGGCCTTGGCATTAGTGTCCAGCTGGGCAGCCTGACTTTTGAAGCCATAACCGTTGGAACTGGTCGCAAGCAGTTCACTGCCCTCCTCATCAATAAAGACCTGGATAAATGAAACACCACTGGCCGGTGAAAGTTTTGAGCTCAGCGGTTCACCCAGTCCCCGTGCCGAAGGCAGGCTGCTGATCGGCAAGGCATAACTGCGCCCGGTTTCATCCAGGAAATAGACACGCTGATTGGTTTTACCCACTGCATGACTCAGGTACTGGTCACCGGCACGATAATTCAGGTTGGCAGCATCAACATCTGCCCCTTTGGCCGCACGGACCCAGCCGGCTTCCGACAATACAACGGTCACAGGCTCAGCAGGCATTAAATCCTGTTCTTTAATCTGTACCGCATCTGCACGCGCCACAATCGGTGAACGGCGATCATCACCAAACTTTTTCGCGTCTTCTTTCAATTCATTGATAATCAGGTTTTTCAGTGATTCCGGATTGGCCAGTTGCTCACGGATGATGGCCGCTTTGGCTTCCAGTTCTTCCTGCTCCCGGCGAATTTCCATCTCTTCAAGCTTGGCCAAATGGCGCAGTTTGAGCTCCAGAATCGCTTCGGCCTGAATCTCGTCAATACCAAAATGCTGCATTAATACCGGTTTTGGCTGGTCTTCTTCGCGAATAATCCGGATGACCGTATCAATATCCAGATAGGCAATTAACAGCCCCGCCAGAATATGCAGGCGTTTTTCAATTTTATTTAAATGATATTGCAAACGGCGGGTCACGGTTTGCTTACGAATCTCGATCCATTCGAGCAGGATACGGCGAACAGATTTGACTTGCGGACGACCATCAGCCCCGATCATGTTCAGGTTAACACGATAGCTGGACTCCAGATCGGTGGTTGCAAATAGGTGGCTCATCACCGTTTCGGCATCGACACGGTTAGAACGTAATACAATCACGATACGGGTCGGATTCTGATGATCCGACTCATCACGGACATCGCTGACCAGCGGTAACTTTTTGGCAATCATCTGGTCCGCAATCTGGGTAATCACCTTGGAACCAGACACCTGATAAGGTAATTCGCTTATCACGATTTCATTTTTGTCGACCGTATATACGGCACGCATACGGTAACTGCCACGGCCTGTGGTCTGAATTTTGAGTAATTCTTCAGGCGGGGTAATGATTTCCGCTTTGGTCGGCAAGTCTGGCGCAGGAATATACTCGGCCAGTTTGTTATCGGAAATTTCAGGGTTACGAATTAGCGCAATGGTGCCCTTAACCACTTCACGCAAGTTGTGTGGGGGAATATCGGTGGCCATCCCTACCGCAATACCGGTTGTTCCATTTAGCAAAATATTGGGAACACGCGCAGGCAAGGTAATCGGTTCTTTCAACGAGCCATCAAAGTTGTCTTGCCACTCACTGGTGCCCTGGCCCAGTTCGCTGAGTAACAATTCACTATAGGCAGACAGCTTGGCTTCGGTATAACGCATTGCGGCAAATGATTTCGGATCGTCCGGAGAACCCCAGTTGCCCTGACCTTCTACCAGTGGATAACGGTAACTAAAAGGCTGTGCCATCAGGACCATGGCCTCGTAACACGCCGAGTCACCATGCGGATGATATTTACCCAGTACATCCCCCACGGTACGGGCCGATTTTTTCGGCTTGCCGGTCGACTTTAGTCCCAGCTCGCTCATTGCATAAACAATACGGCGTTGTACAGGCTTTAAACCATCACTGATATGCGGCAATGCACGATCCATAATCACGTACATGGCATAGTTCAGGTAAGCCTGCTCGGTGAATTCGGCTACGGAACGGTTTTCTGTTGCATGATGTGCAAGGCTGGTCATTTCAGCAAGTCATCCAAAATCATTGTGATCGTCAATGTTTTGTATGCTATGTGGATGCAGGCGTTGTGACAAGCCCTTGTTGTTGTTTAAACGTCAAATGGTGTCTCAGGAAGATTACAAGACCTCAAAACTTAAACATTCATCATGCTGAGGCGGACGATAAGTGATAAAGCCGCCATTCAAGATCATTTTTTATTATTATTGATTTCTTATTACCTAGCTTAGGTTTTGCCGGAGGCAGATCAATGCTCATCTGTAGAGGAGGCCGATTCTGCATCATCCTCTTTATAGATAAATTTCGGCATTTCCAGACCAAAATAAATCGCAATCAGTCGTAAGGTAAAGCCAAACACCAGCGTAAAAATGACGGTCAGATCGTGTGGTAACCCCACTTGCAGACAAACCCAGTAACAGATAACTGCAACAAAGGAAATACTGGCATACAGTTCACGCCGGAACACTAAGGGCACGTCATTACACAGGATATCACGCAAGATCCCGCCCGATACTCCGGTTAATACCCCTGCCACCGCAGACACCACAAAACCATGTCCCATCGACAAGGCAATCTGGCAGCCAATAATGGTAAAGCCAATCAGGCCTAAAGCATCCAGCACCAAAAAGATGTTGCGCAAATGACGCATCCACTTGGCAATGATAATAGTGACAAAGGCGGCAGCGCAGGTAAGCACCAGATATTCAGGATGTTTCACCCAGGTCAGGGGATAATGCCCGAGCAGCACATCACGTACCGAACCGCCCCCCAAGGCCGTGACACAGGCAATCAGCACCACACCAAACCAGTCCATACTGCGTCGTCCCGCTGACAATGCACCGGTCATGGCTTCCGCAGTAATGGCAATAATATAAATTACGGTGAGTAACATCTGCCTACATCCCTAAATCAGGCATAAAAGTGTGCGCTATTTTAAGTCAAACTTAGATGAATTGTGCACAACATTGCTTAAATTTTTTCCCCGAGCCACAAATACAGGGTTGTTTCATGGTGATTTGCATATCCAGCGTCGGATCAAGAAAATACCACTGCTGTTGATGCAGCACAAAATGTGAAATCTCATGATGAACATGGGCTTGTTTACCATCATGATAATGTGCCTTGAACTCAACCAGCGCATGGGTTTTATCCAGTTTAGGCTGATGCCGGATTACGTCCAGTTGCAGCCATTGATTGGACTGGCTCCAGTCCGCAATTGCGGCACGGTCTAAAGCAGGTTGCTGCCCCAGAGCAGTCGTCTCCAAGATATAGTCAACCTGCTGCAAGGCAAAGGCACTATAACGCGAACGCATCAGTTGCTCGGCATGTTCAGCCTGTCGCTGTTTTAAGTGCAACGGCTGGCAGCACACGGCATATTGCCCCTGACCACAAGGACATGGTTGTAACGACATCATTTTTCCTCTCTGATAAAAATAGCCCCGAGATCAGTCATTGCAATGCAACAACCATCTCAGGGCTATCCGGATAATAGCGCTTTATTTTTCAGGCCACAGCCGGCGAGGCATGGCGTATGCAACCTCTTAGGCGCCGGGCCTTATAAAACCGGTACCAGGCCGGGTTTACCCGCGCTCAGGTTTCTCTTTGGCAATAATGCGCACTTTCTCGATCTTGTGCCCATCCATGGTGACCACTTCAAAGCGGTAACCATCGGCTTCAATCATGTCTCCATTTTCAGGCAAGCGGCCGAGATGGAACAGGATATAGCCCGACAATGTCGAGTATTCTTCGCTCTCATCGACTAAATCTTTACCCAGTAACAAGGAGACATGGCGAATGTCCGTTGAGCCTTCCAGCAACATGGAACCGTCATCTAGGCTTTCTGCGGTTGCTTCCAGCTCATCTTCATCAGGGAATTCACCTGCAATTGCCTCTAAGACATCAATCGGCGTTGCAATCCCTTCAATTGAACCGTATTCGTTCAGTACAATCGCCATTTGCAGTGGCGCCTGACGTAACTGCTCCATGACCATCAGCACTTGCGCATTTTCATGCACGATCACCGGTTCACGCAAATGTTTGCTGAAATCGATGGTGCCTGTTTCGATGTATTCATTCAGGACTTTATGGGTTAAAACAATGCCTTCAATATTGTCCAGCTCACCACGTGCAATGATCAGACGTGAATGGGTCATGGCCATCAGGCGTTCTTTCAGTTCGGCCGGATCATCCTCAAGGTCTAGCCATTCCAGCTCCGGGCGTGGTGTCATCACCGACTTGACCGGACGCTCGGACAAGCCCAGTACCCCCTGCACCAGAACGCTGTGATACACCCCGGTGTCTTCATCAAAGACTTCATTGGCATAGGCCTGGGTGGCCAGTACATCTTCAGCTTCATTGTTCTGGCTTTCATTGCCATTGCCTTTATTGCCGAGCATACGCAATACCGCAGAAGCAGTGCGATAACGCAAGTCTGTGGTCGTGACCAGTTTTTCCTGATTACGGCGCATGGTCTGGTTGACCATTTCCACCAGTACCGAGAAACCGATTGCTGCGTACAGGTAACCTTTAGGTATATGGAAGCCAAAGCCTTCAACCACCAGTGAGAAACCGATCATCATCAGGAAGCCCAGACACAGGATCACCACGGTCGGATGCTTGTTGACAAAGTCCATCAACGGGCGTGAAGCCAGCAACATGATACCGATTGCAATGGTCACCGCAATCATCATGATGGAAAGCTCTTTCACCATACCGACAGCCGTAATCACACTGTCTAGCGAGAACACCGCATCAAGCACCACAATCTGGACAACCACCATCCAGAAGACGGCATGTACCGGATTTTCTTCCTTGAGTGCCTGTTTGCCTTCAATGCGTTCGTGTAGTTCCATGGTGCCCTTAAACAGCAGGAACACACCACCAAACAGTAAAATCAGGTCACGGCCAGAGAACGGATGGTCGAAAATATGGAACAATGGTTCGGTTAAGGTCACCACCCATGCAATCGAGGCCAGCAGCACCAGTCGCATTAACAGGGCAAGTATCAGACCGAGTCTACGAGCAGCGTTGCGTTGTTCAGGTGGTAGTTTTTCTGCCAGAATTGCAATAAAAACAAGGTTATCAATACCGAGTACAATTTCAAGCACCACCAATGTTGCCAAACCAACCCATGCAGCGGGGTCAGACATCCATTCCAGAATCATTGATGTGACTCCTCTGCAAAATCAGCAATATTGTTATGAAGTTGGATTTTTAAAAGATTGGCATGACCAGCCAAAACATTTTTTTTAGGGAATAAGAACAATGCGGAGCGACAACAACCACTACTCATAGAGGTACATAGATTAATAAAAGGATTTTCAGTATAGGCAAGATTTCGCTGAAATTCATCCTTTTTATGTTGAGGTTGTTTGCAAATTCTTTCCAGACGTTACAAAAAGCTTTGTATGTAAAATGTGCATAAAACTGTCATAAACCTCAATTAGCCTAGACAAGCACAACGAAAATGATAAGGTGAAAATAAACGAATGAATAGTGTACTAATAATGACTGAAAACAAAACCATTAGCCCGACTCCCATCAAAACCACCCAATCCCTTATTGCACTGTATTGTGGCTCCCGTACCGGCAACCGGCCGATTTATCGGGACAAGGCCATCGAACTGGCCCAGCATATTGCCAGTCAGGGTTTTGGTATCGTCTATGGCGGAGCCAGCATCGGATTAATGGGTCAGGTCGCAGATACCGTACTGGAACATGGCGGTGAAGTGGTCGGCGTGATTCCCGAATTTATGCTGGATTATGAAATTGCCCATCATCGCCTGACCGAACTGCACATTGTACAGACCATGCATGAACGTAAAGCCCTGATGGCAGATCGTGCCAGCGCCTTTATTGCCTTGCCCGGCGGTTTGGGTACCTTTGAGGAAATTCTGGAAATTGCAACCTGGGGGCAGCTCAACCAGCACCAGAAACCGATGATTATCTATAACGTGAACCGTTTTTATGATGCACTGATTGCCCAGCTGGATCATGCCGTTGAAGAAGGGTTCTTGCCCCCCCAGCATCGTGCCAAGGTCATTATTTGCGATAATCTTGAGCAGATTTCCAACGTCATTCGCAACCTGAATGCCCCGACCCATATCGAAGTTTAATTGCCCAGATCAAAACGGCGGATCACCACGACCCGCTGTTTATAGGCATCGCTGTTCGGGATGACCCCGATATCTCGTCGCAAGGCCTACTTTTCCTCACCCCGGCATGATCCGGCCTTGACAATTTTTATCTTTATTTGGTGCGCAGTTGCATTAAACTAAAGCTGACTTTTTAATCGTCAAGGCTCATGACAACGACAACCCATCAAGCTGTCCAACCCGAATTTCGCTTACTGGTGCTGCTGGTCTCCATTGGCTTTTTTATGCAGGCACTGGACACCACTATTGTAAACACTGCAATTCCGGCCATGGCCGTACAACTCAATGAAAATCCCCTGCAAATGCATGGTGTCATTGTGGCCTATGTGTTGTCTGTCGCAGCCTGTATTCCCCTGAGTGGCTGGCTGGCAGACCGCTTCGGTATCCGTAACATTTACCTGAGCTCCATGGTCATTTTCAGTCTGGCCTCACTGGGTTGTGGCTTGTCCCAGAATCTGGAACAACTGCTGTTTTTCCGGGTTATTCAGGGCATCGGAGGTGCCTTACTGATGCCAGTAGGACGTCTGGCCCTGTTAAAAATCATTCCTCGCTCGCAGTTTCTTTCTGCCATGAGCCTGATGAGCCTTGCCGGACTGGTTGGCCCACTCATGGGGCCTACCCTGGGCGGCTGGCTGGTAGAAGTCACGACCTGGCACTGGATTTTCCTGATCAATATTCCGATGGGCATTCTCGGCATGATCATGACCCTCAAGGTTATGCCTAACCGGAAGGAACCCACTGTAAAGTCGTTTGATCTGGGAGGATTTATCCTGTTAATGGTGGCAATGGTCGGTCTGTCTTTGGGGATTGAAAATATTGCGGCACCACAATATTCACGTCTGGTCAGCTTAAGCCTGTTGGGAGGTGGCCTGATCGCGGCGGTGGCTTATGCCTACCACGCCCATAACCATCAGAATGCCCTGTTCCATGGACGGCTGTTTCGCTACAAGATTTTCTCGATCGGGATTCTGGGCAATTTTTTCGCCCGTCTAGGCAGTAATGCCATTCCGTTTATTTTACCGTTAATGTTACAGGTCGCATTTGGCTTGGAGCCGTTTATGACCGGTTTAATGATGATCCCAATGGTATTGGGTTCATTATTTTCCAAGCCCATTGTTCGCCCATTGATCCAGCGCGTGGGGTATCGCCGTTTCCTGTTAAGCAATACCTTCCTGGTCGGGTTGTGTATTGCCAGTTTTTCCCTGATGACCGCAGCGACCCCGCTGTGGCTGAAAATCCTGCATCTATTTATTTTCGGTACGCTTAACTCCCTCCAGTTTGTCGGCATGAATACCCTGACCCTGAAGGACTTGCCACAACAGGATGCCAGCAGCGGCAATAGTTTCCTGTCGATGATCATGATGTTATCCATGAGTATCGGGGTTGCACTGGCAGGGACACTGATCAATGTTTTTGGTCAATATTTTGCAACCGCATCACTTGCGACAGCATTCCATGCCACCCTGATTGCGATGGGATGTATCAATATCCTGACCGCACTGGTATTTTGGCAAATCCCTAAAGAAACAACAGAGTAGATCAATCAGCCACGGTATAGACAGCAGTGGCAGGCCAAGCCAAAAGAGGGTTCCCAAGCCTGCTGCTGAAACTGCGGGGGACTATCGGTTTGTACAACAATCTGCTCCTCAGGTGGTCAATACCCGGGCGAAACGGGTACAATTGCGCTATGAGCAAACCTGTAAATCTGGCGCTTCGCTAAACCCTGCATATACACGGACAATATGGCAAAGACATCTGCGGCATCCTCATTCACCCGACATTATCCGACCTGTGCCAGTATCGGTTTAGCCGTCATGCTGGGCGTGGTCAGTTACTTCGGGCTGTTCTATCAAAAACGCGCAGTTGCACAGGATTATTCCATTCGCGGCTTTGATGTTTCACATCATCAGGGGGAGATTAACTGGCAGAAAATCTCTCCCCTGCACTACCAGTTTGTGTATCTTAAAGCGACGGAAGGCGGTGATTTCCGTGATCCGGCTTTTCAGCAAAACTGGCTCAAGGCACGCGAACGGGGTCTACATGTCGGCGCCTATCATTTCTACCGTTTATGCCGTGATGGTAAAATACAGGCTGAAAATTTTATTGCCACCGTACCCAACAAGGCCGATGCCCTGCCGCCTGCAATTGACCTCGAATATGACAGCAACTGTATCAATACCTATACCAAAGAGCAGTTACTGAAGGAAATTCAGGTCATACATGATCAACTGCATCAGCATTATGGCAAGCAGCCGATCTTTTATATATCCAAAAGCTTTTATCATATTGTCTTGATGGGAAATTTCACTGAAACCCCGCTCTGGGTCAGAGATTATGAGGGCAAGCCGGAACTGAAAGATGGACGTCCGTGGATGTTCTGGCAACATAGCAGTCAGGGCAAGATTACCGGTATCCCCAAAGCGGTTGACCTCAATGTCTATACAGGATCGCCAAAACAGTGGCGGATTTTCCTGAAACAGCAAGACATTCAAGATGCCAAATGAACTACGGAAGATTATCCATATCGACATGGATGCCTTTTATGCATCCGTCGAGCTCAGGGAACGGCCGGAGCTGAAAGATCAACCGGTGGTGGTCTCTTCCCATCACCCCCGTGCCGTAATCGCCGCGGCCTCCTATCCCGCCCGTGTTTATGGTCTCCGTTCTGCCATGTCGATGGGACAAGCCAAAAAGCTCTGTCCACACGTGGTCGTGATCGAACCCAACTTTGAAAAATACCGTGCCGTATCAGCCCAGATTCATCAGATTTTTCAGCAGTATACTGCCCTGATCGAACCTTTATCCCTAGATGAAGCCTATCTGGATGTGACAGAAAACTTAAAGAATATTCCGAGTGCAACCGAAGTGGCGGCGCACATCCGTGCCGATATTCTGGCAGCCACCGGCCTTACGGCGTCTGCGGGTGTTGCCCCCAATAAGTTTCTGGCCAAAATCGCGTCGGACTGGAACAAGCCCGATGGGTTATTTGTCATCAAGCCCCATCAGGTGCTGCAGTTTATTCAGGATTTAGCCTTAAGCAAGATTCCCGGTGTCGGCAAGGTGACTCAGCAACGGCTGCATCAGCTCAACCTGCATAGTCTGGGTGATCTGCAAAAAATTGACGAAAACATCCTGATCCATCATTTTGGTAAATATGGCAAACAGCTGTACTTATATGCGCAAGGTATCGATCACCGCCCGGTCAAGGCCGAACGGGAACGCCAGCAGATTTCCAAAGAGATTACCTTTGATGATGACTATACCCTTTCCCAATGCAGCCAGACATGGCAGCCTCTGACCGAACAGGTATGGCGGAGCCTGAATAAGAAACAGCTGAGTGCACGCGGGGTGACCGTCAAGCTCAAGCTTAAAAATTTTCAGGTACTGCAACACAGCAAAAGCTTTAAACAGCCTCTGCAATCGCAACACGACCTGATGCAGGTGGTGCTGCAGCTACTGGATGAGATGTATATCGCCCCAGAGCTGGAATTCCGTCTGGCTGGGGTCGGTGTCTATCAGTTGCAGCCCATACAGGCAGAATCACAGCTGTCTTTATGGCGCTGACAGGTCTTTACACAAAAATACCTGCCCTGCTGAAAATTATGTTTGCTTTTTATCCAGTTTTCAGTACTCTAGGCAACGCAGTAACATTATCCTTGTTATTTGCCTTGCTAAAGAAAACCTTGCTTTTAGCAACTGCTCCTGTGATTGGTGTGACGATCAAATCCCAAGATTACAGGGCACTTCCGATGTTCTTTAGTGTTTTTTCCTGCCCCGATGTCACGCCCTCGCCACCGACCATGTACCCTGCTCGGGCAACAATCGCCTGCTCACAGCAACTTTTTTCGCCTGATTCATAGAAAATTACATTGCAGCTGAACGGCATCAAGTACAATGACTGCTCTACATTTTTTGATTAGGAAATCACTATGTCGGTGCAACGACTTCATGTCACATCACGTTTTTGCGAAGTCGCAATTTCAGGGAATCTTGTTCATCTGGCAGGCCAGCTGGCTGATGATACCAGCGTTGATGTCGCAGCACAGACCCAGCAGACCCTAGACAATATTGACCGTTTACTGGCAGAAGCCGGCACAGATAAAACCCATATTCTATCTGTACTGATCTTTTTAAAAGACATTGAAAAAGATTATGCGGCCATGAATGCAGTATGGGATGCATGGATTGCAGAAGGCCATCCCCCGGCACGGACCTGTGTAGAATCTAAACTCTATGCACCTGACGTGTTGGTAGAAATGACCGTTACTGCGGTACGCCCAGATTAATACGACTTTACAGCAAACTCGTTATATTTCATCATCCGGTCGATTCTAGGGATTGAGGCCGAGGTGACCGTGGTTGGAATGGCCATCGATTCAAATAGATCCGGCACCAGATCTTCCCTCAATTCCTGCTCGGTCGGAATGCTGCTGTAGCGCAGTACCCGATATCCGGCCAGCTCAAGCAGGCTGTCCTGATAATGTTTTTGATGCAGACGGTTAACATAAGATTCGTCTGCAATCTCGATCACGGCAAGTACTTGATATTGCTGGTCTAACACCACAAAATCGGCAACCAGACCTTGATATTTGCGACGTGTATGAGCAAATTTGGTGGTGAGCAAGGCATCAAAGGAAACATGTGCCAATACGGTATGGCGTGGCAATACCGCCTGTAAACGCATCAGCGTAATCTGTTCTGCGATATTGAGAATACCACGACGCTTTAATGGACTGTCCTGACGCCTGTTCTGTTGTAAGCGGCGCAGCGCAAGTGCTGAGATCAACAGCAACCCAACTATTGTTATAAAATAATACATTTCTAACCAATCCCTTTAGATTTTTTATAATCATGTTGGCTTTAAGCCAATTTTTTTAATCAAAAACAGTGATAGCAAGTCATTTTGCAGTGCAAACTTAAGTTTTTTAATCGTGTTTTCCTAGACGACCAAAGTCGTAACCACCCTCTGCTCTTTATTTATAATCATTCATTTGCCAAGATTCAAGTCGTTATTGTCAGTTTATGTTTCCTGATCCGGCGTTTTAGCCCGAATTTGCGACCGTCTGTCATTTAAATCAAAAAAGGCATGTCAGATCAACATGCCTTGCCTGATATGGTTTTAACGATGCGCCTTGTTTTTTGGCTTGGCCTTGCCTGAAAACGGACGTTTCTCGCCGGTTTCACGCGGTGGCAAACCATTGTGCTGGGTTAATACCTGACCTTTTTGCGGACGTTTCGGAGCAGAAGATGTACGTGCCTGCCCATGACCACGTTTTGCAGAATCACCCGCCACAGACGAGTTCTTCTTACGTGCCGACTTATATTCACCTTCAGCAGTCCCTTGTGGCTGGTAGGTTGGGATCAGATGCTGTTTGGAGTTTCCGATCAGGTCTGAGCGCCCCATTTCCTTCAAGGCTTCACGCAATAACGGCCAGTTATTTGGATCATGGTAACGCAAGAAGGCCTTATGCAGGCGACGGCGCTTTTCTCCTTTGACAATGTCTACATTTTCGGTATAGCGTGCCACTTTAGACAGCGGGTTCTTGCCTGAATAATACATCGTGGTCGCAGTTGCCATAGGCGATGGATAGAAGGTCTGCACCTGATCGGCACGGAAACCGTTCTTCTTCAACCAGATTGCCAGATTCATCATGTCATAATCGGTCGTGCCTGGATGTGCAGCAATGAAGTAAGGAATAAGATACTGTTCCTTGCCGGCTTCCTTACTGAAACGCTCAAACATCTGTTTAAAGCGGTCATAAGTCCCGATTCCCGGTTTCATCATCTTGGATAATGGCCCCTGTTCGGTATGCTCAGGCGCAATTTTCAGATAACCACCGACGTGATGCTGTACCAGTTCCTTGACATACTCAGGATTCAGTACAGCCAGGTCATAGCGTAGGCCCGAACCAATCAGGATTTTCTTGATACCCTTGATCTCGCGTGCCTTGCGATAGAGCTGGACCAGCGGTGCATGATCGGTATGCAGGTTTTGACATACCCCCGGATATACACATGATGGTTTACGGCAGTTCTTTTCAATCTCGGGGTCATTACAGTGCAAACGGTACATGTTTGCCGTTGGCCCGCCCAAATCGGAAATAATGCCGGTAAAGTTCGGTGCGGTATCACGGATTTTTTCAATCTCGCGCAAGATCGAGTCTTCAGAACGGTTCTGGATAATACGGCCTTCATGCTCGGTAATCGAGCAGAAAGTACAGCCACCAAAACAGCCACGCATGATATTGACCGAAAACTTGATCATGTCAAAGGCAGGGAAACGCGCATTGCCATAGGCCGGATGCGGCAAGCGTGCATAAGGCAAGTCAAAGACATAGTCCATTTCCTCGGTATTAAGAGGAATAGGGGGTGGATTGATCCAGACATCACGTTCACCATGACGCTGTACCAGAGCACGTGCATTGCCCGGGTTGGTTTCCAGATGCAAAATACGGTTGGCGTGGGCATAGAGGACCTGATCATTGGCCACTTCTTCAAAAGAAGGCAACCGGATCACGGCCAGCTCGCGTGGCGGTAGTTTATGCTTAATCGCCTTTGATGGTGCAGGTTTTAACTGCACGATCTGGGTATCCGGATCAAGTTTGTCACCTTCCCGTACAATCGGGTTGGCTACGATTTCTTTCTGGAAATTCTGATATTGTGCCAGCGAGTTACCTTTTTCTTTTTCAACTTCACAGCCATCAATATCTTCAGTCATGACGTAAGGATTGATGATCGGATCAACACGTCCGATGGTATCGACATCGTTACTGGCAATTTCAACAAATTTGGCTTTAGCTGCCTTGTTATGTTTATTAATAATAAATGCCGTACCACGAACATCAGTAATTTCATGGATTTTCTCGCCCTTGGCCAGACGGTGCATCACATCGATAATGGCACGCTCGCCATTTCCGTACATCAGCAAATCTGCTTTAGAGTCCATCAAAATCGAACGGCGGACTTTATCTGACCAGTAATCATAATGTGCAATACGGCGCAAGCTGCCTTCAATCCCGCCCAGCAGCACAGGCACATCAGGAAAAGCCTCGCGACAACGCTGGCAATATACGGTAGCTGCACGGTCAGGACGCTTGTTCGGCTCATTATTTGGAGAATAGGCATCATCAGAACGGATTTTGCGATCTGCCGTATAACGGTTAATCATCGAATCCATATTTCCGGCGGTGACGCCCCAGGCGATAGCCGGTTTCCCCAGTACACGGAAACTTTCAACATTGGTCCAGTCTGGCTGGGCAATAATCCCGACCCGGAAACCTTGTGCTTCAAGCACACGCCCGATCACACCGGAAACGAAGGAAGGATGGTCAATATAGGCATCCCCACACACCAAGATAAAGTCACAAGCGTCCCAGCCAAGCAGATCCATTTCTTCTCGTGACATCGGCAAAAAGGGTGCAGGTTCAAAACACGACGCCCAATATTTGTCGTAATCAAACAGCGCTTTAGGCGCGGTCTGCATGGTGTAGGCAGTAGACATGGCTTGCGAATCTCGGCTAGCAGATGGAGGAGAGACATCTAAAGATGAAAGCCGATCATTTTAACATGAATTTCATTCATTTTCCCTGTTTATAAAACATTCAAGAACAAGGGGATAAAAAATTATTTGTATAAAGTTTAAACAAAGCCGCTCTGACTTAATTTATTTGCGGGACTTTACGCAATTGCAATGCTAAAAGCAGACCCAGCATTAACACCACCGCGACCATGCAAGTAATTCCCGTCCAGCCAAAGTTTTCCCAGACCAGACCACTACTACTGCCCAGCAAGCTTGACCCGATGTAATAGCAGAATAAATACAGGGATGAAGCCACCGCACGGTATTGCACGGCCTGTACCGAAACCCAGCTACTGGCAGTTGAATGGGCCGCAAAAAAACAAAAGGTAAAAATAATCAGCCCGAGCAGAATCGTCCATAAAGATGGAATCAACGTTATCAATAACCCCAGCATCATACTCAGTAACAGCACGGGCAACAGCTTGTCACGTCCATATTTAAAGCCCCATTGGGCCGCTTTGGGTGAACTGTAAATCCCTGCCAGATAGGCAATCGAGATCAGGCCGATCCAGGTTTGTGACAAATGAAAGGGCGCTTCCAGCAAGTGATAACTGATATAGTTAAACACGGTGACCAGACAGCCCATCAAGATAAAACCTTGGGCAAACAGGAGCCGTAATTTCGGGTCTTTTAGGTTTTGCTCAAACGCCGCCTTAAAACGGGAAAAACGAAATGGATACGGTTTGAAATGCTGTGATTTTGGCAGTAAAAAATAAAATAGACAGGCAATCACCAGATTAATCAAACCAATGACATAGGTGGCTGCCTGCCATGAAACAAAATCAACCAGCACGCCTGCAATCAGGCGCCCGCCCATGCCGCCAATCGCTGTACCTGAAATATAGAGCCCCATCGCAAAACCAATATCTTTTTGCGCAATTTCTTCGCCGATATAGGTCATGGCAACCGCAGCCACGCCGCTCACCGCCAAACCGATAAAAACGCGGGTGGTCAGGAAGATTTCCCAAACCGGAAAAGAAGCACTCAGCAACAATAAAATCGAGACCAGAAATAAGGCAAACACCATAATCGGCTTACGGCCAAAACGATCAGAAATAAAACCGGTGAATAGCAAACCGATCGCAAGTGCAATGGTTGAAAAAGACAGCGGAAAACTGCTGTGGGTCGGCGTCACCTGAAAGAAGCGTGCGAAAATCGGCATCATCGGCTGGATACAATACAACGATGAAAATGATGCAAAACCGGCAAAGAACAATGACCATAAAATCGCAGTAAACGATTTTGACCCATACTCGATATGGGTTGGGCGCAACACTGATTCAGACATGAGGACTCCTTATGCCCAATCAGTATACGCCTTCAGCCGAAATGCGGAATGATCATTCCGGCGATTTTGACCAGATGTTTAAAATAATGCTTTAGGCAGGCGAATCTGAATGATTTCGTTATCATCGGCCAGTTTGGCATTGCGTCCGGATGAGCCCGGGAAGTTATTGTCATTCAATACCGTTAAGGTGGTGCCATTTTCAATGATGACATCTTCAATGGTTTCAAACGGGAAAGCGAAAAACTTACCTGTTCCGATATCCCCTGCCCGCACGGTGCCATATAAGGCATCCGGATTGGCAATCTTCATCAAGTCGACCAGATCTTCACGCGCGACTAGCTGTTTAGGCTCATTGAACTTGATCCGGATCAGTTTTTTATATCCGCCTAGATTATTCTGGCTCACATCCCGCTCGATAATGATGCCTTCCTTATCATTAAACAATTGGAAATCGCCAATATTGGTGGCTTTGCTGTTCAGCTCAAACCAGTAATACACGCCGGTATAGGCTTTTTTCTGCAGATCAAACTGGGAAATCAGTAATCGGCCCGTTGCATCATTCAGTAAAGGTTTTTCCAGCAAAGGATATAAATACCTGCCATCTGGTGAAATTGCCATGCCTTCAAAACCACTACTGCGCCCCACCAATGGCTCAACATAATTGATATTGGCTTTATTGAGCTGGTTTTGTGGCGAACGTAATTCTTGTGCCGGATTGAATGGATTCGGTAATCCAATCGGCGCATCAAGTAACACTCCGTCTGCCGAGAAGTGCAGCAGATAAGGACCAAACTCGTCGCCAATCCAGTAGCTTCCATCTGCAGCACGTTGCATCGATTCAGGATCAAAATCCGCCCCGGTCAATAAACGCTCTGCGGTATTGCCATTCACGATCTCAAAAGGAATCAGTTTATTGGGATCACGTAGCTGGATAAAACTGTGTACCGCCACTTGTCCTGTGCCTTTAGCCTTGGTTTTAAAATCGGCTTTGATTTTATAAATACGTAACAGGAAATCGGCAGAATTGTCCTGTGTACCAAAACCGTTATCGGCCATCGCCATATAACTGCCATCCGCATTTTTCAAAGCGGCAGAAAAGCCTTGTACCGGTTGCCCTTTAAAGGGTGGATAAATCCCATTGGCACCGCTCACGGCCTGACCCGAGTCTGGGCCGGCCGCATAAGTCGCCACCGGAAGTTTGGCAAAAGAGACTAACGTAGGCTCGGTAACTTTCTCTGTGGGTGTGGTCTGATCTTGTTTATTCTCATCGTTACAGGCACTGAGTCCTAAAGCGGTACCGCACAATACGGCCAATAAAGTTTTCTTGTTCATGGTTTTATACGCTTGGTCAAAAATTACGCCAATTTAAGCAAGCTTTGATGACGCTTTCAGGTCAGTAAAATGAAATGTTTATGGCGAAAACATGACAAGGCACTGGCACGATCACTGAGTTAAATGTTGTAGGTTAAAACGTACACAGCTTGTGGTGATTGGCGAATATACAGCAACGACCGTATTGGCTAAGATTTAAACCATACAGAGACAGGATGTCTCATTCAGAATAACAAGAACACAGGATGTGGTCGTTGACAGGAGTTGACGGCAAGAAACCAAATATGAGAAAGCCTCGACAGGATGTCGGGGCTTTTTTATAGCCCAGCTTTCTCCAGCCCGATATATAAAAGTAAACGATTTACCCAACCATTGTGCATTGACTGTTATGCACTGGCTACCTACTATCCGCATGTTTTTATAGATGATGGCCATCCTGTTTCAAGATGATAATTTACAACAATTTCCGCTTTGCGCATTTGCAACGCTCTGTCGCCAAATGGAGTGTCATTGTTTTAACTGCGTGTTTAACCGCAGCCTGTAGCAGTACCCAAAGTCCTTCTATCAGCCGTTCCCAGCAGTTCGCAACCGGGATTCAGAATGCCTATTCCATCCCTTCCACAACGGCAAATCGGGTTGCCCCGATTATTTTAAAGACCGCAGAACGCCATAATATCTCCCCTCATTTACTGGCTGCGCTGATTCGGCAGGAATCCAGCTATCGAACATTTGCCCGCTCTTCAGCAGATGCTGTAGGCTTGACCCAGGTCCGTCCAAAGTTCTGGCAACAGTTTTGCCCGGGCGACCTGTATGATGAACATGTCAACATTAATTGTGGCGCCTATATTCTCGCCAATTATTATCAATCTACCGGAGACTGGGCCAAAGCCTTGGGATATTACAATGTCGGGCCGACAGGCTATCGAAGAAGTCCTTATATGCGTCAGCAAGCTGAGCGCTATGCCAGCTCGGTCAAACGGCATGAACAGAGCTTGAAAGAAGCCTTATAAAATCTGGAGGTGGATGCATCCCCAGACTTTAGGGTGACTGCCATGCTTGAGCAATGACATCATCCCAGAAAGCCAAGAAATCTTATTGCGAAATAACACAGGCCATGACCATTGGCCGGAACTGGCCCTACAACAGCCATAACAGCAAGTCCTGATCTCTGATCAGGGCTGTAAAATAACTGCTATTGACTCCCCTAAACCGGGTGCATACCATCCTTATAATTTTGTTTGGTATCGGGTTCTGGTTTTGCGCATCACATCAATGTCATCTGATCAATATACAGTTTTTAAAACGTCCCGCTCAGCTTTTTTAAAGATCAGCCTTGTTGTGCTTGCCATGAGTCTATCTGCATGTAGCGGTTTAAGTGGATCATTTGCCAATCGCTCAAATCAGCTTGCAGCAGGCTTACAAAATGCCTATTCCGTTTCTCCTGCTACAGCCAGCCGCTTATCACCGATGATTATCCAGAGTGCCGAGCGTTACGATGTATCACCAACGCTACTGGCTGCCCTGATTCGTCAGGAATCTAATTACAATAGCGCTGCCCGCTCACCTACAGGTGCGATCGGACTTACCCAGATTATCTCCAGCCATTGGCGCCAGGCCTGCCCGGGCAATCTCTATGATGAGAATGTCAATATCAACTGTGGCGCCCATGTCCTCTCAACCTACTATCAATCGGCTGGTAGCTGGTCTAAGGCTGTAGCCTATTATAATGTGGGCCCAACCGGTTATCAGCGTAGTTTCTGGACACGGCATAAGGGCAAAAAGTACGCCCGCTCGGTTAAACGCCATGAAAAAACCTTGAAAAAAGCGCTTTAAAAACAATTGAAAATAAAAAAAACCATGCCCGAACAGCATGGTTTTTTTATGGCCTGAACAATAAATTTAGGCTTCGTCAAATAGTCCTTCAAATAAGACCGAAGATAAGTAACGCTCACCACTATCCGGTAAGATCACTACAATGGTTTTACCTGCATTTTCAGGACGTTCAGCAATCTGGGCCGCTGCAGCCAATGCTGCACCACTGGAAATCCCGACCAAGATACCTTCTTGGGTTGCACACTTTCTGGCCCACTCAATTGCATCAGCACTATTGACAGGTACCACTTCATCAACCAGATCTAGATCTAAGTTCTTCGGAATAAAGTTGGCGCCAATTCCCTGAATTTTATGCGGTGCCGGAGTAATGCTTTCGCCATTTTTAGTTTGGGTAATGATTGGAGATTCAGCCGGTTCAACTGCAACTGAATAAATTGGCTTCTTCTGAACCTGCTCAAAATAACGAGAAATTCCGGTAATGGTTCCGCCTGTGCCGACACTAGCCACGAGAATATCAACTTGTCCATGAGTTGCCTGCCAGATTTCCGGGCCTGTAGTATCGACATGAATTTGAGGATTGGCCGGGTTTTCAAACTGTTGCGGCAAGAAATACTGTTCAGGATTTTCAGTGGCCAAACGAACAGCCTCATCTACGGCACCTTTCATGCCTTTAGCCGGATCAGTTAAAACCAGATTGGCACCTAAAGCTTTTAAAACCTTTCGGCGCTCCAGACTCATACTGGCAGGCATGGTCAAGGTGATCGGATACCCTTTTGCTGCAGCAACAAAGGCTAAGGCAATCCCGGTATTACCACTGGTCGGTTCAACAATATGCATGCCAGCCTTCAGCACACCACGTTTTTCCGCATCGGCAATCAAAGCTGCACCAATACGGCACTTCACTGAAAATGCAGGATTGCGGCTTTCGACTTTGGCTAAAACCGTTGCACCGGTTTTAATCAGGCGGTTGATGCGTACCAAAGGAGTATTACCAATCGCTTCGGCATTATTGGAATAAACCGCGATACCAAGGTTGGCAGGTGCTGGAAATTGCTGATCAGTTGACATGTTATTTCCTTATTCGATTTGGAATGATGCTCAATCATTATAGGCTTGTGAATTGAGGAGAACAGCAGAAAAGTTAAAAATTATAAAAACTTATATTTTTCAAAAATATAAATAACATAAAATTTCACTCCTGCTCCAGAATTTGCGCTACTCTTTTTTGGTAATTGTTAAGAAAATCTCTGGTGACCCGAAAATGTTCGGTTTCCTCGTAGCAGATCTCCCGGATGCCCGTTTCCGAAAAATGATAAATTTTTGCACTGGGATAAGCCAACAGAATTGGGGAATGTGTTGCAATAATAAACTGGGACTGGGCCTGACATAAACGGGATAATACCGATAACGTTGTCATCAACATGGTAGGAGATAACGCAGCTTCCGGCTCATCTAATAGATATAAACCATTGCCTTTCAACTTCATTGTCAAGAGTTTTAAAAAGGCCTCGCCATGAGAGCGGCCATGGATATCCCCTCCATAGCCAGCCAGATAATCGACTTCTTTCATATAAGTTGCCACGTTATAAAAGCTTTCGGCACGTAAGAAGTAGTAATCCTGAGGCTTTTTATAGCTTTTTATTGTACGTAGCGACTGATATAAACGGGAACTGGTCGTTGCCGTATTGAGCTGGACATTACGTGTTCCACCTTCTTCCGAAAAACCCAACGCCAGTGCGAGCGCTTCAAGAATGGTGGACTTGCCTGCCCCATTTTCGCCAACAAAAAATGTAACCTCGGGGTGAAATTCTATTTTTTCCAAATCATTGACTGCTGGAATAACATAAGGATAACTGGCCCAGTCTAAACTCTCTGGAGCTTTCAGCTTTACCGCTCTGATATAAGGTCTTTCTTGCATAATGCTATTAAAAAACTATTTTCTATAGCATGCTGGATTTTGGGTCGTAATAACAGACTCATTCGGCTCTTAACGTCTTGGTATGACGCTTTTCTTGGTACTAAAACCAGAGCATAAAAAAACACCCCCAACCGTTAGGTCAGGGGTGTTTCGTATTTAAAAGCTGGCGATGACTTACTCTCACATGGCAAGTGCCACACTACCATCAGCGCTAAGAGGTTTCACTTCTGAGTTCGGGAAGGGATCAGGTGGTTCACTCTTGCT
>NZ_JSUS01000049.1 GCF_000805455.1 Acinetobacter sp. A47 | reverse complement strand
ATTGGCAGATCAGCTCGGCCTTAAAGCCGCCATTCAGCTCATGCTGGCCATCTATACGTTGCAGGAAAACCTGAGAATTTAAATGTTGATTTGAAAATTGAATATGAATGGCACGTTTTTGTGCGGTAATGCCTAAACTGTCCAAAGCTTGATAGATATTATTCAACATCTTTTTATAGAACATTTCATTAAATTTGTTTTATTTTACTCAAGAAAACGATTGAATGTCTATACAGTTCTGTCTATACGTGACCATAATTGTCACATTCTATTTATTTTTAAGCGTCTTGCTGTTGATTGATATTTCAGGTCACTCAACCAGAATCTCTTGACCACTGGTTGAGCCATTCAGTTAGGGTGATGTTAAACGGATTACTTTTGAATAATGGGTCGGGTTCAGCCGGATGATCAGTATGCTGACCAGCATCACCATCACGATATGCCATATCCAGCCAAAGGTATAACCACCTGTGAGACCGTGAAATACGGCAAGTAACCAGGGTGCAATCGCGGCAAGTAAAAAACCGCCACCCTGCATCAGGGCTGAAAGCTGACCTGCATGGGCTGGATCGTCCAGATGATCAAGCACCACAATCATCAGCAAGGCAAAACAACCACCCAGTCCTGCACCTAAACTCATCATCCATAGATAAGGTAAATATTCAGGTATAAAAGCCAGTCCGGCAAACCCCAGTAATTGCATGACAAGGGTCAGGCCGATCCATATCCGGCGATCCTGATTGCTTCGCGAGAGATAAGGCAAAATCAAGGCAGCCGCTGCCTGACTCAGTGTAAGTACAGCCATCAAATTACCGCTCGCTGTTGCACTCCAGCCCAGCTCCTGATAGGCAGGCGCCAGCCATGCCACGATCGAGCTATAGCCTCCATTAATCAGTCCAAAACAGCAAATCAATAACCAGGTACGGCGCTGTTTCAACAACAGCCCAACAGTTGGAAGCTGGTACCGGGCCAGCGCTGGCCGGGGGAGAAAATAACCCGCCAAAGCAAATGCTGCGATTGCTGGCAGGGCAAAAACCGACAGGCCGGTTTTCCAGTCTCTGCTGATGCCAGTCACTACAGGTGCAATCAGGGCACCAAGTGCCCCGCCTCCCATCAGCATGGCTGAATACAGCCCCATCATTGGCCCCAGATGATCGGCAAATTCTCGTTTAATCATACTTGGGAAGCTGGCCTGTACCATCGCCACCCCTAAGCCAATAATGGCCGCAGTCAAAATCAGGAATATGCCATTGGGTACAATAAAACGTAGCACACACCCCAGACAGATAATCGCTAAAGCAGACAGTATCGTTTTCCGTTCACCAAGCACACTTTGTATCGCCGGTCCGGCAAATGCAATGACTCCCATAAGTAACATCGGTACCAAGGTCAATAATGCAACAGCCTGCAGGTTCAACCCGGTTCCTGAGCGGATGGGATTGACCAGCGGTCCGATGCTGGTCATAAAGGGACGCAGATTTAGTCCGACCAATGCCACAGTCATCACCAGCATGAAACGGGAGTTGGACGATGTGATCATCGATCAGGCCTGTGATTTCCAGTAGGGATACAAATCGGGTCTATTCTCCAGTCGTAGCGGGACATGCCTGATCTGCATGGTCTGCTCTGCAAAGGGTTTGGCCAGATCTGCATAAATTGCTGCTGTAGACAGGCCAAAAGGTTCAGCGGCTTCATTTGAGTAGGCATAAATCACGGTCTGAATACCCGCCATACGCATGGCAGCCAGACACATCGGGCATGGATGTCCACTGGCAAAAACTGTACAGCCGGCTAAATTGGCAGAGTTTAGCTGTTGACTGGCAGCACGGATGGCCTGTAATTCAGCATGTGCTGTGGGGTCATTGCTGCTAAGGATCTGATTGACACCAGTGGCAATCACCTCACCATCCTTGACGATCACGGCCCCGAACGGGCGGCCACCGGCTTCACTATTCTGGTAGGCAAGCTCAATAGCCTGACGCAAAAAATCGGTATTTTTATCCATTTATATCTCCTAAGCCTTATGTTGCACCAGCCGCTAATAAGGAGTTGACAATGGCTGTGTAACCACGCGCCTGTGCATGGGCAAGAGGCGTTACTCCGTCACGATCAGCCAGATTGACATTTGCACCCGCCTTGATCAGCAGTTCGACGATGTGCTGGTAGCGCGTGTCACCGTTGCCCAGCATGATGGCTTCCAGTAATGCCGTCCAGCCCAGATTATTGACATGATCAACATTTACACCGGCTGCAATCAGTGTTTTTACTGTTTCTACATGTCCCCGTTCAGCAGCAGGTATCAGGGCCGTACCGCCATAACGGTTGGTACTGTTCAGGTCTGCACCATGTTGCAAGGTCATTTGCAAGATCTCCAGATGTCCTCTGGCACCCGCATAGAGATAAGGACTGTCCTGAATATGATCTTTGGCATTGACATCGGCTCCAGCTTCAATCAAGGCCCGGGCAGCCTGAATATGATTGGCACGTGTCGCGATCATGAGTGCGGTTGCACCTGATGAGTCACGTGCATCGAGGGATGAGGTTTTAGTTAACAGTTGTCCGATTCGGGCAACATTATTTTGAGCAGCAGCCTGATGTAAAGCATCATTTTGCATGCGTCCTCCTGAGCTTGTATCACTACATGCAGATAAGGCCATGACAAACATAGCGGGGCGCAACAACCTGTTCATCTGACTCCTCCATGCACCTATAAGACCTGAAGCCTGAATACAGACAAAAGTACACCATACAGGGGCACATACCTGTAATGCCTATTTGGCTTCTGACCTGAGCATAACGGCATTCACTTGCATTTAAAAATTAAATTAATTAATCGGCTGTATTAATATAATGAATAGCTCTTTTATGTATAAATGGAAAAAAAACACCATTCAACGGGTGATTCATATGCTTGATCCACGCTTATTACGCGCTTTTGTCACCATTATTGAGACAGGAAGTTTTACTCTGGCGGCAGAACGCTTGCATATGACGCAATCCACTGTCAGCCAGCAACTGGCAAGGCTGGAACAGGCAACGGGCAAACCGCTGATCGACCGCAATACCCGTCCCTTACAGCTCACCACCGCAGGTGAATATCTGATTAGTTATGCCCGGCGTATTCTTGCGCTGCAGCAAGAAGCACAAACCGTACTCGGTGATCCGACAGGCACCATCCCGATTCATATCGGCCTGCCTGAAGATATTATGAGTACCGATATGGCACTGGCTTTAAGTGCATTTAGCCAACAACACCGTAGCATACGGCTAGATGTCACTGCCGGCTTGAGCCGTGAGCTGATGGAGGGCTATCGAAGTGGACAATTTGATCTGGTGATTGTTAAAGAAGCCATTGCCAGCGCCGATCATCATGCCACATTCCCTGAAGAGATGGCGTGGTTTGAGAGTATTGAATATGGGGGCAACTGGCCAGATCCGGTGCCACTGGTCACATTCCCACAAGGTGGCCTGTACCGTGAAGAGATGTTTGAACGAATCGAACGCGAACGTCAACACTGGTATATCGCCTTTACCAGTAACAGCCTTGCCAGTGTCCTGACAGGGGTTGAAACCGGTTTGGGCATCTCGCTTCTTCCGGTGGCAACCACCAAAGGCCACCGGGTACAAGTATACCAGCCATTGGGGAAGGCAAATCCCATGGCTGTCTCCATCTATGCCTGGAATCAGGATGGACTGGTTGCCACGCTGTTACAACAAATGACGGCTGTATTAAACAGGCGTTTTGAACAGTCAAAAAGCCATCCCGGGGAGTAACATACTTCGCAGGATGATTCTGTCCCGTGATGATAAACAGGCCTGCGCCGGATTCGGCTAGAATCTGTCATGTACTCCATGTATGGAATCAGGCTGCTGGGCCGCGATCGCAATAAAGGATGTAACCTTTAAACGGGCTGAATAATAATGACTGAAACTGCAAGCATTCCCTCGGTTCTTCTGGAGCTGATTGCAAAATATCTCCAGCAAAATAACAGGACAAATGTGCAGTTCAATCAGCTCAGTCAACGCTATGCCCATCAGCAGCGAATGCCACTGCATATATGGTGGGAATTGTTAGAAGGAATTTATCAGCAACATCCCACACCGGTTTTCGGGCATGCTATTGGCGAGCTGGCTGAACCGTACCATATCCATATTTTGGGCTATCTGGCTCTTTCCAGCCCGACCCTGCTCAGCTTTATAAACTGTTTTAAAAATTTTCAACCCCTGTTACAGAACTCGGCCTCATTTTCAATAATACAAAAAGAAGACCGTTTTTGTATGTGCTGGACACCGGTTGTCCATAAAAACTCGCAACACTCTAATGAAGTACTGATTTCCGGGGTCTTGAGCACGCTGCGCAAAATCGTGCAACGTCCGGATATTGGAGCATTAAAAATAGAGTTTACAGCAACTGCTCCTGTTGATATCACAGCTTATAGGCAGGTTTATGCCTGTCCTGTCAGTTTTGATGCTGATGCATTGCGGCTATGGCTGCCACTTGAAATCCTGTATCTGCCCATACCCAGTCACGATCCACACTTGAAAAAACTTCTGGATCAGCAGGCACAAGCCTTACTCAAGAGTATTCCAGATCCGGACACTTTCTTAAAAGACTTGCAACTGCTCATTGTTAATATGCTTAAAACCGGTGAACCTTCGGCGGAGAACATTGCCAGACAACTGAACCTGTCGTTAAGAAACTTTTATCGCAAGCTGAATCATTATAATTTACAGTACCGGGACCTGCTGCAAAGCATCCGGTTAGAGCTGGCAAAAAGCTATCTCACCAGCTCAGCCCTTTCGCTCACAGAAATCGCAATGTTATTGGGATATACCGAACAAAGCGCTTTTAGCCGGGCCTTTAAACAGTGGGAAGATATGTCTCCGTCTGATTATCGAAAAAATCATCTTGCCTAACCCACGCTTAAAAAGCAAAAGGAGTGAATCATCGCCATGATCCCCCCCTCTCAAGAATTTATATATGAGGGTTTAGAAACTAAAGCCAATATTCAGGTTAATCCGGTATAACCACTGGTCACTATACGGCGAAACCGTTGAGGTATAGCCGGTGGCATTAGAGGCCCCGCCGATAATATTGGAGTTTTTACCCCAGGTATAATCGGCCCAGACCATAAACGGCGATGCAATAAACATCATTCCTGTGGTGTTCATTTGTGAAGCCGACCAGTCATCACGTTTCTTGTCCATATAACTATAGTCATTATAGAAACGGATGGCCTTGAGTTTGCCCATATTCTGCACCGGCATGGTATAAGCCAGATTTAAGCTGGCCACCGTGGCTTCTGACGCAATGAAATAGGCAGGCGTAAAACCATTATTGCCCATCAAGGTCACATCATTGCTCACCCCATCCGGGTTTTTGGCATCATATTGATAATGAATCACCGAGCTTTGCAGGTTAAATCGCTTGTAATTATTATCGGTATGCAGACCGACCGCATAATACTGGCCATTTTTATCGGTGGTCTTGTTATGTAACTGTGCGATTGCCCCCGACACACCAAATTCCTGTTTACCGAATTCAGTTTCCAGTTTACGTACAATACGGGTATTAAACTGATGGCGCTTTTCATTTTGATAGGCTTTTTGGGTTGGGAAAGCATTTTCAGCCAAATCATCATAAGTGGCACTTTCTGGTGAATAGCGCAAGCTGGTATCCAGCATTTGCGGGTAATAGCCCAGTTTGATATCCCAGTCCTTGTTATTAAAATTCCAGTTCAACCCGGGTGCGATATTATTGCCATAACCCAGGAAAAACGGAATATGGTAAGTCCAGCCATTTTGCGGATAAGGATAAATCGCAAAAGGTTTGTACACCAGACCGGCTTCAATACTGTTGTTCTGGTCGAGGTGATAGCCGACGTAGGCTTTCTCGACCGAACGCTTTTCCTGATCCTGAAACAGGTAACTGGCATTAAAATAGGCATCATCAAACTTGCCTTTCAGGTCAACCCTAAAAATATCAAAATACAGCTTGCCAAAACCGCCATTCGGCCCTTCCCAGTTTTCATAACGCTGGTTCAGCCGGACTACCCCGCCGAGTTTAACCGAATCGGTTCCATCTTCACTGTTCCATTCCAGCGCCGAGCTTTGTGCAAATACATGGGAACTGCTAGCCAAATAACATGCAGCAAGCATTGCGACCATCACTGTCTTTTTCATTTGTGTTTCCTTCATTTTTTTCCCAACCATCCTGTTGGCCTTGTTTTTGTTTTGCCTATAAAACATAGTTTTTATTGCGTTATGGGCAAAAAAATTTACCCATAAAACGCTCTTCACATCAGCACGGACTGCCAATGCTCAGCGGGATTAGTACAGTTTTTTCTGTGGCGGCCCGGCGAAGTTCAATGGCCCAATTGAATGCATATCCAGCTCAATTACGCTTGGTCCCTGAAAATCAACCGCTTGCTGAATCACGGTCTTGAATTCATCCGCACTGCCTACTTTCCAGCTCTTCACGCCCATGGCTTCGCCTAAAACCTTATAGTCCGGGGTATGCAATTCATTAAAATACTGGCGACCACCAAAGTAGTTATTTTGAATACCGCGCATTACGCCATAACCGCCATCATTCATGATCATCAGCACCATATTGGTCTTTTCTTGCGCCATGGTGGCGATTTCGCCGATGCCTAACATCAAACCGCCATCACCGACCAAGCCAATGACTTTCTTGTCAGGATTGGCAATCGAAGCACCAATCGCCGTGGCCAGACCTAGACCAATGGCACCTGCTAGAGAATGAATATTCTGGTTTGGTGCTTGTACCGGAAATAAACGGCTGCCCCAGGTACTGCCTGACATGGTAATGTCGCGTACAAAAATACCGTCTTGTGGCAATGCAGCACGCAAGTGATCACAGATCAGGGCATATTGATCCAGCTGCTTGCGTAAAGCATCAATCGCGGCCTGTTTGGCCTGCACCACGGCTGCATCATAATCTGCGTCAACTTTGGATACGCCTTGCAAACCGGTCAAGACACGTTGCAACACATCTTTGGCATCACCACAAATGAAATTACGAACTTTGTAATTACGCTGCTGTGCCACAGGATTGGCATCAATCTGGATAATATTGTCTGGGAACTGTACCGAATAAGTTTTGGTTTCATTACTGCGTAACCGAGAACCGACCACCACCAATAGATCAGCATCTTTAAGCAACTGCTCAACCCCAGCCGAGTTATGGAAGGCACCAAGGCTACGCGGATGATCATCGGCCAATACGCCACGTGCATGGGTCGATGACACTACCGGAATCCCAAGATCGGCAATGGCTTTAACTTCTGCAACACTGTTCAGCGTTCCACCACCAATCCAGAACACTGGACGTTTGGCTTTCTTCAGTTCATCGACGATCAAGTCAACTTCCACCTGCTCAGCCTGTGGCAATTCCAGCGCTTTTACCGGGCCCAAGTTTAGCGGCAAATCAATTTCGGCTGCCTGTACATCAATCGGCAACTCGACACTGACTGGCCCCATCGGCACTGTCGTGGCGACACGAATTGCTTCACGAATCACGCCCACTGCATTGTCAGGACTAGTGATACGAAATGCTGCTTTGCTAGATGCACGCAAGAAAGTCAGCTGATCTTTGGTTTCATGAATAAAGCTGGCATCACGATCCAGATATTCACGCTCTACCTGTCCGGTTAAATGCAGCACCGGACTGCCTGCATTCATCGCTTCAATCAGTGAACCGACGGCATTGCCTGCACCTGCACCGGTACTGGTGAGCGCCACACCCAGTCCTTTAAAGCGTGAGTGACCATCGGCCATCGTAACCGCACCCGCTTCACCGCGTGCCGCCACAAAACGGATTTTTTCACGACGACCCACTGCATCGGCAATCGGTAAGTTATGGATCGAGATTACCCCGTAAATACTGTCTACCTGATGTGCTTCTAAAACACGGGCGATGGCTTCGCCGACATTTACACGTTCTGTCATTTTGTTATTCCTCAAAAAACGGTTCATTCCATGAATGTATTAATTCGCCCAAGGATTTGGCTGCTCGCTTAATCCCATATAGATGCTTTTTTGTTGCATATAAGACAAAATGCCCAATCGGCCTTTTTCCCGCCCGATCCCGCTTTCTTTAAAGCCACCAAATGGCGCTGAAATCGAGAATTTTTTATAGGTATTGATCCAGACCGTACCCACTTCTAAAGCACGGGCAATCTGCCATGCCTTACGATAGTTTTCAGTCCAGATGCCTGCAGCAAGGCCAAAACAGCTGTCATTGGCTTGTGCCAGCAAATCTTGTTCATCGTCATATTTCATAACGACCAGTACCGGACCGAAAATCTCTTCCTGACAGGTCTGTGCTGAATTGCTTAAACCGGTAATGATGGTAGGCAAGTAATAACTGCCTTTGGCAAACTCACCTTCGGTCAAGGCATGACCACCGACCAGCACTTGACCACCTTCTTGTTTCGCAAGCTGTACGTAAGCATCGACAGAGGCCAGATGTTTCGGATTAATCAACGAGCCAAGGTGTACGCCTGCGGTTTCCGGATGCCCCACCCGTAAGCCTTTGGTGATCTCGACCAGACGATTAAGGAACTGATCATAGATGCTGCTGTGTACAAATAAACGTGAACCTGCAATACAGGCTTGTCCAGCCGAACTGAAAATACCGTAAGCCACACCCTTGGCTGCCAGTTCAATATCTGCATCTGGCAAAACGATGGTGGGTGATTTTCCACCCAACTCCAAAGAGGTGGTGATCAGTTTATCAGCTGCTAAATGTGCCAGATGTCGCCCCGTGGTGGTGCCACCGGTAAATGAAATTTTACGTACCAGAGGATGCTTTACGATTGCATCCCCAATCACCGAACCACGTCCGACCAGTACACTGAGCAAACCTTTCGGTAGTCCTGCTTCTTCAAAGATTTTGGCGAGTTCCAATGCGATTAATGAAGTCACTTCCGCAGGTTTTAGAATCACGGCATTACCGCCGGCAAGTGCAGGTGCCAGTTTCTGCACTTCACTGGCGATCGGCGAGTTCCACGGGGTAATTGCAGCCACCACGCCCACAGGTTCATGCACGCTCATGGTCATGAAATCTGCGGCACGTTGCGTGGTCAGCTCATCATTTAAGGTTTCGCAGGCTGCAGCCACATAGCGTGCTGTTGCCGCCGCACTTAAAGTCAAGGCACGGGTTTCAGCCAGCGGCTTGCCATTATCGCGGGTTTGCAGCTTTGAAAGTTCATCGACACGCGCTTCAATAATGTCGGCCACTTTATATAAAATACGGGCACGTTCATGCGGCATGCTATTGCGCCATTCGGCCTTACGCCAAGCCGCATCTGCCTTTTCAATGGCTTCATTGACATCGTCCAGACTCGCCGTTGAAATTTCAGCATTCACTGACTGATCTGCTGGAAATAAACTTTGAATCGTAGCGCCTTTACCTAATCGCCATTCACCTGCGATATAAATTTCCTTGACCATGATCACATCCTTTAAATCTGAATTGCTTCAACACTGTTGCGGCAAGCGCGAATTACACTTAATGCAGCCAAGGTCGAGGTTTTGGGATTACTCGCCAATGGCACACCGACCAGTTCAATGGTCATTTCACCAAACACGCCTTCTGCCACAATGGTGTGTTTGTTTTTGTTGCTGTTTGGATCAACTGTCAGCTCTACCAGGGTGTCATCCATGCCCAGTCCTGCCAGTGCAATCGTGGCGGCCACATTGGCATTGGCTGGAAACTTCAAGGCAGCTTCTCTGGCAGTGCCACGAAAAAAAACCGTTGCTTCGCTGACCTGATCAAGATCGACCAGCTGTTCTGCATAGCTGCCACGCCAGCTTTTCGGACTCTTACAGCCCTTGTAAGTGACCTTTTCCAGACCGCCTTCTTTGGCTGCCGAGATGCCATCGATCCCTGCAATTGCACCGGCCAATAAATGCAGATGCGCATCGTGTTGTTCTGCCGTGTTTTTCAGTTGAGTTAAAAACTCGTTATCGGCCAGAGTGCCCACTGAAATCAGCCCAATGGTCCAGCCTTTTTCCAGCACTTTTTGCGCATGTTCTTTCACCGCTGCCTGACCCGCCACTTCAATCACATAGTCCGGTGTACCCTGACATTGATCAATTGAAGAAATGACCTGTACATCAGCCGCAACCTGTGCCCGTACTTTGTCTATACTGCGTGCAGGAACCACAATCCATTTAAGTTGCAGGTCTTGGGGCATATGCGCATACACTTCTGCTGCCATGGCGCCAAAACCGATCATCATTAACTGCTTCATGTGACCACCTTATAAATGCTTGTTAAAGCCACCAGAAACATCCAAGGCCGAACCTGTGGTATAGGAAGCTAAAGGCGATGCCAGAAATACCAGCGCACGTGCCGGTTCTTCCGGCTTGCCTAGACGTTGCATTGGAATACCACGGTTTTTGGCAATATTGCCAGTCCACTGCTCCCATGTTGCATTGAGGTCTGAACGGGTTTCAAAACGGCGTTTCCACTGGGCCGATTCCACCATGCCCAACAGGATTGAGTTGACCCGGATGCCGTACTGGGTAAATTCATGCGCCAGTGAATGGGTCAGGTTCAGCAATGCCGCACGTGCAGATGAAGTGGCAATCATGTGTGGTTCAGGTTGCAGGGCCAGCAAAGAATTGACATTGGTAATCGACCCGCAAGCCGACTTTTTTAAATCTTCCAGAAATGCCCGCACAGGATGCAACACACTGAAATACTTCAGTTCAATTTCCTTCATCCAGTCTTCGTCTTGAGTATTTTCAAAATTAGATACACGGCCCTGACCTGCGTTATTGATCAGCATGTCGACATTACCCAGCTGCTGATTGACCTGCTGGGCAAAGCGTTCCACATCTTGTTTATCCAAAACATTGCATGCGCTGGTGAAAATGTTGGCATGCGGATATTTTTCTAAAATATAGTGTTTTGATGTCGCCAGACGCTGCTCATCGCGACCACACCACGCCACCTTGGCGCCTTCTGCAACCAAAATTTCGACTGCAGCCAAACCAATGCCTGACGAGCCACCTGTGACAACTGCTACTTTTCCTTCAACTTGGAAGCTCATATCCATATCTCTCGTTTAAGTCTTAATAGGCCGATAAAACAATGTCGTTGAACTGCTCAGGTTGATCGACATAACTCAGATGACCTGCATCTGTAATGAGATGACATCGGCTCAATTGCATTTCTACAGCCAGTTCCCTGATCGCTTGCGCAGGCGTAATTTCATCCTTGTCACCTGCAATCACCACGCAAGGAACCGTCATTCCTGTTAAATAATTTCGAATTTCGTCATAGGCCAGCAAATAAGATGCCCGGGTAAAACCGTCTAATGTCAGTTGCTCCATCACTTCACTAACCAACGCCAGTGCCTGAGGTTCCTGTTTATAAACCAGATGCGGTCCACGACTGGCTGCCATGCCCGCATTGCCCAGGGTTTTCAACATATTCGGGCGTTTTTGATAGATCTGTGCCTTGGTATCTTCATCGGAACGTTGATAGCCTTGTGCTGCATTGGCAAGCACCAAGGTCTGTACCCGTTCAGGATAAAGATGGGCAACCGCACTGGCCTGTAAGGCACCCAGCGAATGGCCAATCAGCATGGCTTTTTCAATGTTCAGCGCATCCATCAACGCCAATACCCGTACTGCATAATCGCTTGCATTGGGCTGATCTGTGCTTAAGCCATCGGATAAGCCATAACCCGGTGCATCCCAGGCAATGACATGAAAATGCTGACCAAGTGTCTCCAGCTGCTTGATCCAGGATGCTGAACCCGAGCTAATCCCATGTAGCAAAATCAGCGGCTGGCCTTGGCCTGCCTCACGATAGGCTTGCACAGCACCATTGACGACAACGGTTTTAACGGAATAGTGAGTTAAGCGCTCAGTCAGGGTCATCATGTCATTCCTTCAACTTTATGAAATCAATCGGATTAACGTTTAATCTGAGACAATGGATGCTCAGGTGGATAGTTTGGAATGGTCGGTTTGCCTGTCCCCAACATCACACACATCAAGGCATCTTCCTGACCCGGATTGAACAGGCCGCGGTAAATTCCCGGTGGAATTGAAATCAGGTCACGCTCTTTTAACCGGGTTTCAAATTTTTCGCCGTTATGTTCAATAAACAGGTCAATTTCACCACGTAACATGAAAAACACTTCTTCCACATCGTGATGAATGTGCAAAGGCCCTTCGCACTGTGCTGGAAGCACCATGGTGGAGAAGGTAAAGTTTTCGGCCGGAACCGTGTTGCCATCATTGACGACACCAGTTGCTCCTGTGCCCATATAACGCATTTGTGCACGACGATATTTCGGGTCGTAATCGGCCTGAAATTTCAGGGCATCAAAATCATATTTACGGGTTTCAAAGCGTGCGATACGAGTGTTTAACCAGTCTTCTAAACTCGTACCTTCAGGTTGTTTCCATGATTCAAATTGTTGAGTTGTCATGTTTTAACTCCTAGGTTCTTTGATGAATAGTTTGATTAATAACGTTTTAATAACGGAAGCAAGAAGAATGACCCGATCACAGCCACAGCTGCCAAAAAGGTAATTCCCAGATTAAAACTGTGGGTTTGCATCACGATATAACCGATCAGAACAGGTGCAATGGCACTGGCAAAGTTGCCCATTCCGTTGAAAATTCCACCCGCAGTTGCACCGACATCGGCAGTGGTGACACGGGCCAGCAAGGCGAATACAGCTGCGACACCAAAGCCCCACGCCATTGCACTTAAAGACATGGCCGCGATGACTAAAATCGGGTCAGTCATAATGACCATGACATACATAAAGATGCCTGCGACCAATAGCCCGCTAGAGACCTGAATGGCACGGCGGCCCAGTTTGTCGGAAAGGAAAGCTCCAATCACTTCGCCCACCAGCATGGCAATAAACGGCAGACTTGAATAAGCACCAAATTCTTTCAGGTTAAAGCCCTTGTCCTGAATCAGGTAGGACGGTACCCAACTGTTGAGCCCCCACAAATAAGTCATCAAGGCAATATTGAAAATACAGACCAGCCAGAATGCACGGTTCTGCAGTAACAGCCTGGTGTTGTGAACATGCCCTTTAAAATTGACCCGTTTGCTGGTTGACTCCAGCTCAATGGTTTTCTTGAGTTTCAGATGGCGTAAACCAAAAACAATCGCCAGCAGTGCAATCACGGTCAGGCCGGCCATGACAAAAAAGGTTGTATGCCAGTCATGTTTTGCCAGCACGGCTGCGGTAATGGGAAAACCCAGAAATGCACCAACCGGAGTTCCTAGCAGGAACATGGTTGAAGCGCGGGCCTGTTGGCGATCGGTATAGGTCTGTTTCACGATGGCATAAGCCAGCGCAAACAAAGGGCCTTCAGCGAGACCGAGTAATACCCGTAAAATCAACATGCCCGTGTAGTTGGTGGTAAAGCCCATGCAGAACATCAGGATGCCCCACGATGCGACACTCCAGAACAGCATTTTCTTCGGATTAAAAATATCGCCGAGAAAGCTTAGAAATACCGATGAAAAACCATAAGCCAGCAAGAAACTGGTCATCAGCCATCCAAGCTTGGCCTTGTCTTGTGCAATGCCCATGGCACCTTGAAAGTGTGGATCTGCAAATAATACGGCAATACTGATTTTGTCGAAGAATGCCAGTACGACACATACCATCAGGACAAAAGCAGGAACCCAGTGCTTTAATCCACTTTTCTCTTCATTACTCATACTTCATTCCTTCGATTGAGTCATGAACCGGATCTGGGGCTGTTGATATTTCACAAATACTTGCGATGGCTGAAAGGTCAACAGTCCCGAAGGTTTATGGTTTTAATTTCATTACATTAAATTCAGGGTCTGCCAATAAGTCTGGGTCTAACACGGTATTTGACTGCATCCAGCGCTTTGCCAGTTTGACCAGTTTTGAATCATTGATGGCGATCATGTTCAACAAACGGTTCTGATCATCCAGATACAGATAACTGCATTGATCCTCTGCGCTTTTGCGAACCACAATCTGCCCGGTTTTTTCAGCCTGATAGGTACCTAAGATCTGAATATTGCAGTGATACTGATCTGACCAGAGCCAAGGAATATCGCTATATTCGGTTGCAATCCCCAGCATTGATTTTGCTGCGGCAATCGCCTGGTTCTGTGCATTGGCCCAGGACTGGATGCAATAACCAAGCCCGGGATGAATTGCAACATCACCTGCGGCATAAATATCCTGGTCAGATGTCTGCCCAAAGCCATTCACTACAATGCCATCCTTGACGTCCAGACCTGCACTCACGCCCAACTCCTTGGCAATCTCCGCACCGGCACCGACCACCACACAATCGAACAGCTCACTTGCATCCGGATGATTCACCACCTCAACTTTTTGCTGGCCGGCTTCAATCAAATGCAGGTTTTTACTGTTTAAATGAATCCGGGTACCTTGCTGCTCATGCAGATTTTTCAGAAAATCCGAGACATCGGGGCTGACACTCCGTGCACACAGACGCTCGCCATATTCAAAAATATGAACGTCCTTCCCCTGTTTACGTGCGGTCGCAGCAATTTCCAGACCAATCCAGCCACCACCAATGACAGCCAGTTTCTGTGAATGCTGCAAGATTCCGGACAAGCGCTCACAATCCTGAACATTACGTAACGTCACTACATTCGGAATAAACTGCCACGTGTTTACCGGCACACGCGCACGACTGCCTGTGGCAATCAACAATTTGTCATAGGGTAAAACCTGACCATTTTCCAGAATCACCTGCTTCTGCTGGCGATCGACCTGTGTAGCAAGTGCTGGCTTGTGCCATTGAATATTAAAATCCTGTACCTGCTCTGGAGAAAACAGATGCAAGCTTTCATAAGTCGCTTCTTTTGAAAGCACCTGCTTTGATAATGGTGGGCGTTCATAAAACACACGGTCTTCATTGGAGACCACATGTATTTCACCTGAGTATCCATGCTGGCGCAGGGTGCTGACAGCCCAACCGGCTGCCTGTCCCGCTCCCACAATAACGATTCTTTCCATGACTTGCTCTCCCTGCCTGAACTGTTATTTATGCAGGTTTGACCTGACGACGGGTATGATCATCGAGGCCACCTTCAATTGCCCATTCAGTGAATAACTCCAGACGATGTTCTTCTACACGCGGCTGCCATTCTTCAGTCAGGTAGTCATCATTGGTGTAATACTCAAATGCCCCACCAAGCGGTGAATTGACATACCAGAAATAAGCCGAAGAAATCGGATGACGTCCCGGACCAATGAAAGTCGACCAGTCAGAACGGTTCATGTGCAATCCGCCACCAATCACCTCATGAATATCCCGTACCACAAATGCCACATGGTTGAGGCCGGCAGGTTTATTTGGAATCGAAAGCAGGAACAGGTCATGATGGAAACCCTTACCGCGACAGCGTAAGAATGCCCCACGATTGCGATAAGCATCCGACAGAAAGAAACCCAGCTTTTCGATATAGAACTGTTCTGTCTTTGCCAGATCAGGTGTGAAAAACACCACATGCCCAATCGCGACTGGCTGTCCCTTATCATAGACAGGGCTGGCGGCATTGACACGTTGCACGTTGCCGTACTGGTTAATGCCTTCGGTTTTTAAAGCCGGTAAATCTTGGGTAAAGCTTTGCTGGAAACGGATGGTCATACCATTCGGATCGATGCATTGCACCATCTCCGCAGTCGCCTGATAGCCGTCTACATCCTTTAAAGCCGAGGCTAAATTTGCCAAATCCTGATCAGTATCATCTAGCCCCCAAGTCACTTCACGTAAAGTTGAACCTGCCTCAATGGCTTTTGGTAAACGCTGGTCATCACAATCAAATAAATAAATCTTGCTGCCATTTTGGGTCTGGTAAAGATCAGCTCCCTCAATATCTGATGGCTGACATTGCAGGCCAAAATCGGCCAGAAACTTATTCGAGGCAGCTCTATCCTCAACGCCAAACTTTAATATCTCAATCCCTGTAATCATGAGATGACTCCTTAATTAAAGACAAAACCGCCATTTACCGGAATATTCTGCCCCGTCACAAACGAGGACAAATCTGACAGTAAATAAAGGGCTGTTCCGTTCAAATCCTGTGGTAATTGCTGGCGTTGAATCGCACGACCATTGACATATAAATCATGTCGTTCTTGCGGCACATAAGCGGTGGCTTCGACCAAAGTCAGTCCGGGTGAAAGCGTGTTGATACAGATATTGAATGCTCCAAGCTCTCTGGCCATGGAACGGGTCATTGCAGTTAATGCACCTTTGCTGGCCACATAGGCCATGAGGTTGGGAGCGCCCCATAAAGCGGTATCCGAAGCCACATTAATGATCTTGCCAGCGCTGGACTGTTTCAGATAAGGCACCGCCGCCTTGGTCACTAACCATGTCCCTTTGACATTGATGTTCATGACCCGATCCCAGAGATCAGGGTCATATTCCATCATGCTTTTACCACCGACATTGGTTGCCAGTGCAGCACAATTGACCAGACCATCCATACCACCTAAATGCTCTGCCGCTTGCTGAACGGCCTGTTCAATCGAGTCGGCATCGGCCAGATCAATGCTTACCGCCTTCACCTTTAAGCCTTGTGCTTGCAAAGCAGCGGCTTCGTGTTGCGCCAGGTCGGTCAAGATATCCGCCATGACCACTTGTGCACCTGCTTCTGCGATGGCTTGTGCAAAGTCCCGGCCCAAGCCTCTTGCCGCACCTGTGACAAGGACTTTTTTGTCCTGCAACAATGCGACATTAACCATGAACTTCTTCCTGCATTTCAATACGGTTCGACGTATTCAATGCTGCAATTTTCTTGAGCTGTTTTTCCGCTTCTTTTTTCATTAAACGGCGTAAACGGGACAGACCGACATCATGTTGATATAGGAATTCGTGTTGGCGGGCATTCGGTGCAAGATTTTCTAAAATGATGCGATCCTGCTCCAGTACATCCCAGTGCAATTTTTCCAGATGGTTGCGGTAAAGGAAGCGCCAGACATTGCGTTGCCAGCCACTGACTTTACGGCAGCGCCAGAAAAATACACGGGTATTGTTGGCATCAATCGGGGTGGCATAACCGACAATCCAGAACTCGCCACCTGGACCAAAGTCTTTACGATACGGGATGGAAAGACGTAACCAGCTTGCACCTGTGTTGGCATATTCCACCCAGTCAAAATTGACACCCACCTGACCTTCTTTTTCAAATACAAAGCCATGCTCGGTTGAACGATGTTTCATTTCCGCAGTACGGTCACCTTCAGCCATCGAGTGTGAGGTGCAATGCAGATAACTACCGTGCATCGGGTCCATCACATTATCAATCGCATATTGATGATTCACCTTCCAGTCCGCCTGACACAAGAATGAACTCCATTCTTCGCTTGCCAGTTGTTCCGGAAAATCCAACGGCTTCGGCGCTTCATTGACCTCAATGCCGAACCACAGGAAAATTGCACCATGCTGTTCAATGACCGGATAGCTTTTGACACATGAGGTGCCTTTCATCGGGCATTCATGCACTGCCGGTACATCTTCCACCACACCATCATGGCGGACTTCAACCCCGTGATACCAGCAAGCCACACGATTGCCCAGATTCCAGCCTAAAGAAAGGCGTGCACCACGGTGCGGGCAGCGATCTTCCAGCGCATGAACCTGACCTTCTGCATCACGCCAGACCACGATATTTTCACCTAAACGGGTAATGCCTACCGGGTTCGCGGCCACTTCCCAGCTGGCCAGCACCGGATGCCACTGGTCACGTAAACCTAAATCCAAATATTCTTCTACACTCGGCGTTACTGATACTGCTGCGTTCATTACTTTCGTCCCTGAATTAATAACCTAAACGTTGCATTTCTTCTGAGAACTTTTCAGAAGTCCAAAGTTCGCCCGATTCACAGCGGAAACCTTGCTGGTTTAAAGACTGCACCAGATCGCCAAGCTCTGTGACACCTGTAGAGAAAGCCTGAATGAGATGCTGAACAAAATCCTGTTCATAGACGGTTGGTTCTTTATAACGTGTTTGCCACACCAGCAGCTCTGCCTGCCCCGGGATCTGGATATTGTTTATCCCTGCTTCGGTTGCCGGCGTGGCATGAATCCAGTTCGCCAGCTTTTCATTAAAAGTTTTCATGAGATTCCATCCTTAAAATTAAAACTTATAATTGAATCTGAATATCCTGCCCTTCCACGCGTACCGGATAAGTGCACAAATCACGGCAGCCCGGACCACTTTGCAACTCACCGGTCTGAATATCAAAGATCGCCTCATGCAATGGACATTCCACGGTCCGGTCTTCAATAAAGCCTTCGGTTAATAAAGCAAAAGCATGGGGGCAAACATTCTCGATCGCGAAATAATGGTCATCGATAAAAAATACGCCAATTTTCTTACCGTCGACTTCAATGGCTTTCGGCTCGTCTTCGGTGATGTCGTCTTGCTGACAAACTGAGATCCAACTCATCCTTGCATCCTCATTTGTTTTATATATAAAACATTATTTGATATAACAAACTTTAATACAGAATACTCCTATGTTTAAATTTATGTCAAACTAAATAAATTGATAAAATTCATGCATTTGATATTTATTACACATTCTTTTACGTTTTACTAAAAAACTTTTGTTTTACATATAAAAATTATTTTGTCTGCTGATTTGCAGTTACAATAGATTTGCAAGAAAATGAAATATACTGATTTGCGATTTTTGACAGGAAAATTGAACAGATGAATTCAACCATTGAAACAGACTCTCAAGAATCTGATGCAATAAAAAATGAGGAACGCTATTTAGTCCCTGGCTTAGTCCGTGGTTTGGCAATCTTGCAAGCTTTTAACCAGCAAACCCAAGAAATGACAATTACAGAAATTGCTGAAATTCTGGATGTTAACCGTTCCAGTGCCTTTCGTCTGGTTTACACACTTGAGTCTTGCGGCTTTTTACGCAAGGCTTCACAAAAAACCTATGCCCTTGACTCAAAAGTGATGGAGCTCGGCTTTAACAGTTTATCCAGACAATCCTTACTGGATCTGGCCACGCCGTTAATGAAAGAGTTACGTGACCAGACCCAGCTCGCTGTTCACCTCTCGATTCTGGAAGGAACGCATATTGTCTTTATCAATAACATCCAGTCCAACGGAACCTTTACCAGCAATATTGGTTTGGGTACACGCTGGCCCGCCCATGCCACCGTGATTGGTCAAATGCTACTGGCCGATTTAAACGAAGCGGAAATCAAGGAACGCTACAAAGGCTTTAACCAGTGGGAAACCTTCTCTGAACTCACTCCCAAAAACCTCAAGGAACTATTACAGCGTTTAAGCTTTGTGAAGACCCAGCGCTCCATGGTGAGCTGGGGACATTACAATCATGATATGGCAGCCTGTGCCGCCCCGATTTATAAACAGTCCACTCATAAAATGGCTGCTGTCTTATCGGTCAGCTGTCCGCTTGGCAGTTATGATGAACATTATTTTAGACATGAGGTTGCCGAAGCGGTCATTCAGACCGCAGACAAGATTTCCAAATTTATCTACTAATATAAAAAGCAGCTTTCGCTGCTTTTCTTTTAACTCTGAATTGCCAGGTTCTGGTTCTGGCTTAAAGATCCGCTTCTAATTTGTTTTTTAAACGTTTATCCATAAACTGGAATAATGGTCGGGATAGGTTCATTACCCATGTTGGTGCGGTATTCAGTAACGCATTGGCCACCAGTCCCGCTTTACTGCTCACCCGATAAGATTTTTCTTCTATGGCCTTGACGATCCATCCGGCTGCCGTTGGGGTATCCAGCATTTTCATATGCTTATAAATGGCTGTTTTTGATGACATCGGGGTTCTGACCATCGGAAAATACACAATGCTGACATCAATCCCCTGATCTTTCAGCTCCATCGATAAAGAACGGGAAAAAGACTCCAGTGCTGATTTACTGGCCAGATAGGCCGAAAATAAAGGAATGGGAACTTGCGTAGACATGGTCGAAATATTGACAACATGTCCTGCACCATTTTCCAGAAAATGAGGTAATACATGCAGGGTCATATTCACCGCAGCAAAATAATTGATCTGCATGGTACGTTCATAATCATGTAAACGGTCTAGCGACTCAACAATCGGACGACGGATAGATCGGGCTGCATTATTGACCAGCACATCAATCTTTTTATGCTCGGCTAAAATCAATGTGACGCAGGCTTTTAACTGCCCAGGGTCAGTAATATCTGCCGGATAAATAAAGGCCTGCCCAGCTTGTTCCTTAATCGCCTTTTGAATACGTTGTAATTCTTCAGCACGACGTGCAATAAGACAAACCTTGGCGCCTGCTTGTGCAAGCTGAATGGCTGCCTGTTCTCCAATCCCGCTTGAAGCACCTGTAATCAGGATTGTCTTATTGCTTAAATCCATTGTTTTTCTCCTGCAAATAATTATTTGATGGTTGACCTTGCTGTCTTGCCTGCTCACCTGAACAGCTATCCGGGGCCGTCCTCTGCATTGTCTTCCGTGTAAATACAGCCGCTCCAGCTATTCTGGCTAGATAAATCCGGGTTGATGCCGTGATCGCTCAATGTGTCGGGCGACCTTTCTGAGTCCTCGGGTGACAGACCATCTCAACTGGCTTAATACCAGCGTTGAGAGTAAGGGAATGTGACTATCTAACCAGATGCTATAGCTCAAGGAGGTGCGCCCGTCCCGTGCCTCAAACTCCAGACGTCCCAAATGAAAAGGAAATATAGCGTTACTTAACATTTGATACTCAATCATGTGGTTCGGAACGATTTGAGTGACTTCTTCCTGAATAAACTTGAAAGGTCCTATTCCCATATGCCTGACTGAACCAATGCCATCACGATTATGCGGATCTTGAGAATTGCGGATCACCACCGAATGAAGTGGCCACAACAGTGTGTTAAATATGCGATGCTTGCAAAAAACAGGAAAAACCAGTTCTATTGATGCATTAAAATCTTGCCTGACTACAATATATTTGGACATATCCGGGCTTTCCTTTTATCGGTCTTGAATGCTCCCAAGGTGTCATTGTCCTTTAGACACCCCCTCCCACCATGCTTCCAGAGCGAATCCTGTTCCATTCAGTGACCTACACCAGAACAGACTGGCAGATAAACTAGCATGTTTATAGCCAGCATAACTTGACCATTTTTTCAGGATTTAACCTTATGTGCCATTACGCCTAAAAATTAGCATTCGCAGATACCAAACATATTGTAAATAAAGTATACAGGTGCATCTTCGGGATATATATCCGCGATCTCTACAGTAAACAGTGCATTATTACTCAATACAATTAAATTGTTATCACTCTTGCTCAATACCGTTCCACGTTCTATTTTTTTGTCCTTCCGTTGTGCCCGTTCATTATATTTTATAAAAAATACATTCTGTCCCGTCTTTATATTATTCATGTGAATACGCTTATATAATCCACATTTTTTACAAACCCATTTTTTCACTTTTTATCCCAAAATAAAAATATCTTAGTGCAAAAAACAAAAAAATATTTAACAAGATAAACACCAATGATTAACACCATTGACTTTTTAAAATAAAACTCCGGATTATTAAGCATCTAGATGATTTAAACAACAAATATCTTTTACTAACCATTTTTACATTATATATAAACACTTCAGGCCATTTAGCTATAATATACAGACCACCTATCTATCTAAAAAATTAATATCCTACATTTCCTGTTTATACTAAGACACTCATATAAAATAGTTTTATTTTAAAATAATCTATCATAGGCGATATCAGAGTTTGCACATAATAAAAATGTTTCAAAAAAACTGATAACTTATTTCTCAAACTTTCAAAAAAAATCATCTAATATCCAGTAAATCAGGTGTGAAATAAAGTGACTGGAAATGAAAAAACCTCTATTTAACATGTATGCAGAATGGCATCCCCAACAATGTGTCTGGATGATCTGGCCTTATCGTACTGACAACTGGAGACAAGGTGCAGCACCTGCGCAGCACGCTTTTATACAGGTTGCTGAAGCGATTGCCAAAACGACTCCTGTCTATATGGCTGTTCCTCCAGCCGAAATGGAAAAAGCCAAAAGCATCGTGCCGGCCCAGATCACCTTGGTTGCAATCGACAGTGACGATGCATGGATGAGAGATACCGGACCGACTATCGTAAAAGACCAGTCAGGACATAATGTTGCGATTGACTGGGTGTTTAATGCGTGGGGTGGAGAAAATGGAGGCTTGTATTCTCGCTGGGACAAAGACCTCCAAGTAGCCAGTCAGGTTGCCCAATTTCACGCCATTGAATGCTATAAAACAGATCTGGTTCTGGAAGGCGGCGCAATTCATGTCGATGGTGAAGGTACATTACTCACGACCGAAGAATGCTTACTCAATCCAAACCGTAATCCTGGCTTGACCCGTACCCAAATAGAAGATGAATTAGCGAAACTACTCGGGATTAAAAAGTTTATCTGGCTTCCTCTCGGCGTATATAACGATGAAACCGATGGTCATATTGATAATATGTGCTGTTTCGTACGTCCAGGTGAAGTTGCACTACACTGGACCGATGATCAAAATGATCCGCAATACCAACGTTCACTTGCTGCGTTAAAAATACTGGAAAGTACCCAGGATGCTCAGGGCCGTACTTTAAAGGTATGGAAATTGCCCGCCCCGGGCCCGCTGTATTCGACCGAACAAGAAACTGTCAGCATTGAGAAAGGTTTGGCCATTGAACGGTTTGAAGGCAATCGTCTGGCGGGTTCTTATGTGAACTATTTGATCACGAATCAGCAGATTATTTTCCCTTTACTTGACGAGCGCACAGATCAGCAGGCTAAAGCCCTGTTCCAGCAAATGTATCCGGATTACTTGATCACTGGCATAGCTGCACGGGAAATCTTGCTCGGCGGTGGCAATATTCACTGTATTACCCAGCACATTCCTCAATAGTCCGGGATGAATTCAATAGATTTTAAATGACCTTTCAATGACTGATGGTGAGTTACTATGGTTTGGTTATATTTATTTATTGCCAGTTTGTTTGAAATACTCTGGGCAATTGGCTTGAAATATGCCGACAGCCTGCTTGAATGGTCATTTACCATCTTCTTTATTATAGGCAGTTTTGTTTTCTTATTATTTGCAGCAAAAAACATGAAAGCTTCCTATGCTTATGTATTTTTTGTTGTTTTTGGAACAGTCGGAACGTTTATTTTTGACATCTATGTTATCGATAATCCGTTTAATCCGGTTTCATTAATCGCCATTGTGATGATCATTATTGGTGTAGTGAAATTAAAGCAGATCGGAGATTAAAAGATGAGCTGGCTGTTTCTCATTATATCGGGAATACTAGAAATATTTGTGGTGAAGAGTATACGGGATCTGACTCATAAAAAGTATGGCACAGCAGTTCCGCTCTATTGTATCTCGCTCACCTCTTCGTTGCTGTTATTACATATGGCCATGAAAGACATCGATGTTTCGGTTGCTTATGCCGTGTATACAGGTATAGGCGTCGTGGGAACCATACTGATGGGAATCTTATTCTGGCATGAACGTCTCAGCTTTGAGAAGTTTTTTTATGTGGGCATGATTGTTTCCGGTGTCATTATTTTAAAACTCTCAACCTGATCATCTCCAGAGTTAACTACTGAAAAATAAGCACGAGAAAATATTATTTTCAACTTAGATTTGAAAGTTTTTCAATTTTGAGCTGCATTATCAATTTTCAGGCAGCTCTCTAAAATGAAGTTTTTGCCTATCGCCCCTTCCTGATTTGTATCATCCGTTATGAACGAGCACAACTTCATGATTCATAGTACTTATCTTGATATTTTGCTGGCTACAGCTGCTGACTTTCGTATTTCCAAACAGGAATTTATCAAAAAAAGCCCTTTACCCCTCTCTTTTTTTAGTGAAAACCGGCCTGAAAAAATAAGATTTTCCGACTGGATCAGGATTATTTCTGATTTACTCGGTTGCCTTCCCGAGCAAGGCGTTGGATATAGGTTTGGACTGAATTGCCGCGTTACGTCACATGAAGCCTTGGGGTTTGCCATGCTTTCAAATGATACACTGGGCAATGTAATTTTTGACCTGCAGAAATACTTTAATCTCCGCCTTCATAAAATGGAGCTGAATATTCACAATAAAAATGACAAAGTCATCATCACCCTACATCCACTTTATCAACTTCCCAAAGACCTGGATTTAGAAAAAAAGGAGTCGCTAAGCAGGTTTTTCACTGAAGTTGCTCTTGTCAACATCATTACGAATCTTAAAGAGATTACAGAACATGATATTGCCGGATTGCAGGTTCATCTAAAGTGGGACAAAAATCCTTATCATGCTGCTTTTGAAAAGCACCTTCCCCCCTTTAAGTTTAATCAGCAAAAGAACCAGATTATGTTTGACCTGAAATGCCTTGACCTGCCACTCAGGTTTAGCTCGAAAGCAGCTTATCATTTTGCCATTCATCATGTGCAGGAAGAATATCTGATCTCTCAGAACCAGAAAAATACAATTGTTTCCCTGGTCGCCAAAAATATCAAACTGATCCCGCATGAAGGTTTTCCAAGCCTAACAGATACAGCTAAAAAACTGCATGTCTCTGAGAGAGTACTTAAAAGGGAGCTGATGCTGGCCAACACCACATTTTCTTCCTTGATCCAGAGCAAAAAATTTGCGTTGACCAAACAGCTGATTTCATCCAATAAAAGTATTCAGGAAATTTCTGACCTTTTGGGTTATAGCCATATCAATGCTTTTTCCAGAGCTTTTCGGGCATGGACAGGTAAAAACCCTCGAGATTATATTCGGGAACAGAAAAACAGTCATGAATACGTCCATTCCCTGCATTAATACCAATCAAACTCAACTTTTAGGCTGAGGTAACTGAGTTAAAATGTCAGGTGCAGCCATCTCAAATTTCTTGATTAAAAAATCCAGAAAAGAACGAATTCTTGGCGCCAGATATTTATTCTTGTGCATCACCGCATAAATCCCGGCCTCCCTGACAATGCCGTCGGTCAAAAGTGCCTGTAAACTTCCTTGTTTCAGTTCTGTAGCGACATCCCAGATAATCTTTCGGGTAATGCCATGACCAGCCAGCGCCCACATTCTGGCCTGAACACTATCATTGGTTTCCCAGGCATTTTCCATCGGCACTACATAATTCAAAGGCTGGTGATCAAAATTGAAATAATATTCGTTTAAGGGACCGCTATCAGTCACCAGCACAATAAACTTATGCCGGATTAAATCTGCAGGTTGTTTTGGCACACCGTATTTTTCCAGGTACGCAGGTGAAGCACACAGTACCCGCCAGTTTGGGGCAAGATAACGGGCAACCAGCAAATCATTGTCTGGTAAACCAAACCTGATCGCGATATCAATATCATCATGAATCAGGTTGGAATTGGAGTCGGTTAAGGTCAGAGCAATACTCAGGTCCGGGTAAATCTGGCTAAACGCTTCAATCCAAGGACTAATCAGATGACGTCCTAAATCAACAGCAGCAGAAATCCGGATCTTTCCCTTAACTGCAGATTGTTTATCTTGCAAGGCTGTTTCTGCATCATCAATCGCTTGTAAGGCAATCTTGCAATATCTTAAAAAAACCTGCCCTTCATCTGTCAGCCTGAGACTACGTGTAGTCCGGTCAAACAGCTTTGCTTCGAGCGCACCTTCCAGCTTGATTAAACGGGCACTCGCAGCCGCCGCAGAGATGCCGATCTTACGTCCGGCAGCCGTTAAACTTTTCAACTCTGTGGCTTCTACAAACAGCCGCATGTCACCTAAACGATCCGTTGCCATTTTAAACCTGGATTAGAAAATTGTCCTGTTTATGCAGACATTATCAAATTGGCTTAAAGCTTTCAAACTGTTCCCATTCACGACAACCAGCACATTTTCCTGATAAAAACAGAACCTCAATCTGTAAAAGTGAGGCTCTATCGTGTTTTTAATCAGTCCAGATGCATGACCACACTACGGGTGGTTTTCTGCTTTCGCGTCACGATCAGCCCGCAAATGACAACCCCCAAGGTTACGCTTAATGACAAGGTAGTTTCATAACTATATTGCGGTGAAAAAAACATATAGGCCAGTACACTCAGGATCACAATGATCACAAACCAGGTGAGCCACGGAAATAACCACATTTTAAATGGCACTTCGGCACCCGCTTTTTCCAGTCTGGTTCTCAGCCTTAATTGTGAAAATGCAATTACCAGATAGACCAGCAATGCAATTGAGCCTGTACTGGAGAGTAAAAGCCCGAAGACTTTTCCGGGGAAAGCATAATTAATTACACAGCAAACCAGTCCGATAAATGTAGAAGCAAACACAGCAACAGCAGGTACGCCTGCATAATTAATCCTGGTTACCTGACTTGGTGCCTCATGCCGCGTGCCCAAACGGAATAACATACGGGAAGAGGTATAAATCGCTGCATTCATACAGCTTGCCACAGCAATAAACACGACTGCATCAATTATCAGTTTGGTTCCCGGTACATTCAGGCTCATCAGCACATACTGAAAGGTACCGTATTTTTGCAAGTCCGGTGAACGCCAGTCGACCAGAGCAACTGCAATAAACATGGAGACCACAAAAAATAGGATAATACGGTATAGCACCAGATTGGTGGCACGGCGTATTTTTTGCTGGGGATTGGAAGATTCTGCTGCGGCAATCGATACAATCTCGACACCAAAAAATGAAAATGCGGTGATCAGGATCGCGGCCAGAATGCCACCGATACCATGCGGCATAAACCCTGCATTGTTATATAAATTGGCAACACCACTCACATTTTTGGCAAGAGGCCAGATTCCGGCGATCGCCAATGCACCGATAATGATAAACCCAATAATGGCAATCACCTTGATCAGAGAAAACCAGAACTCAAACTCACCAAAACTCTTGGTACTAAAAAAATTGGCCAGACTCAGGAAAACAATAAAACAGAAGGCATAAGTAGACACTGAAAAAGCTGGAAACCATGAATATAAAATCTGTGCGCCTGCAATCGCCTCGACCGGAATCGCCAGTACCCAGAACCACCAATATAACCAGCCGATGGTAAATCCGGCCCAAGGCCCAATGGCTTTACGTGCATAAGTTGAAAATGAACCTGTATCCGGTTCAAGCACCGCCATTTCTCCAAGCATACGCATCACCAGAAAAACCATGATACTTGTGGTGAGATAAGCCAGAATCACGGCGGGGCCAGCCTTGGCAATCGCGGCCGATGAACCGACAAATAAACCTGCACCAATCACACCGCCGATACTAATCATTGTAATGTGGCGATTTGAAAGTCCTTCGCCTAATTTTTTTGTTTTAACGCTATCCATATTTTATTCCTTAAAATAATTAGGTTGTGTGCACTACATTGCTAAATTCCTATGCAAGTAAAAAAGGGAAAACTGCTGTTTCCCCTTAGATAAAAATTAGTTCAGAGTTGGCATCGCAAACTGTTTGGCCTCACGGACCTGTGCCGAAGGCCAGCGTTGGGTAATGGTTTTACGACGGGTATAGAAACGCACGCCATCTGGGCCATAGGCATGCAGATCACCAAATAATGAACGCTTCCAGCCACCAAAACTATGATAGGCAACCGGTACCGGTAACGGCACATTGATCCCGACCATTCCCACCTGGATATGGCTGCTAAAGTAACGTGCGGCCTCACCATCACGGGTATAAATGCAGGTTCCGTTACCATATTCATGCTCATTGATCAGTTGCATGGCCTGCTGCATGGTATCGACCCGCATCACTTGCAATACCGGCCCAAAAATTTCCTGTTGATAGCTGGTCATCTTTGGCGTGACCTGATCAATTAAAGTCGGCCCGACAAAGAAACCATTTTCATAACCGGCGGGTTTGGCATCACGACCATCGACCACAATTTTGGCACCTTGCTGTTCTGCACTCTGAATATAGGCCTGTACCTTATCTTTATGGGCTTGTGTGATCAAGGGACCAAAATCATTATTGCTATCGGCATAATGACCGAATTTCAATTTCTGCATTTCCTGGGTCAGCTTCTCAATCACAATATCTGCAATTTCATCACCAATCGCCACGGCGACTGAAAGCGCCATACAACGCTCGCCGGAAGAACCAAAGGCAGCACCTAATAATGAAGTCACTACATTATCAATATCTGCATCGGGCATAATAATGGCGTGATTTTTTGCACCACCCAGGGCCTGACAACGCTTGCCTGCTGCGGTAGCTGTACGATAGATATACTCTGCGATTGGTGTTGAACCAACAAAACTGACTGCCTGAATTTTTGGATGGTTCAATAAGGTATCGACCGCTTCTTTATCGCCATTGACGACATTAAATACTCCATCCGGTAACCCGGCCTGTTTCAATAACTCAGCCAGGAATAATACCACTGACGGCGCTTTTTCTGAGGGCTTTAAGACAAAACAGTTACCACAGACCAAAGCCATCGGGAACATCCACAACGCGACCATTGCGGGGAAATTAAATGGGGTAATCCCGGCAACTACGCCCAAAGGTTGAAATTCACTCCACGAGTCGATATCTGGCCCGACATTTTTGGAGTATTCACCTTTGAGTAGCTCTGGCGCACCACAGGCATATTCTACATTTTCAATACCACGTTGCAGTTCACCTTTCGCATCGTGGGAAATCTTGCCATGCTCTTGCCCGATCAATTCGCAGATTTTTTCAGCATTTTCTTCCAGCAACTGTTTGAACTTGAACATTACACGTGCACGCTTGATCACCGGTGTGTCACGCCATGCCGGAAAAGCCTGCTCTGCCACCCGAACAGCTTCATTCACTGTCTGGCTATCGGCAATTTCTACCGACTTACTGACCTCTCCTGTTGCCGGATTATAGACGGGCTGTCTTTTTGCTGATCTGGAAACAGCCATCCCGTTGATAAAATGTCCGACTACTGCTGTTGCCTGTGCAGCTTGTCCGGTATGGTCTTGCGTTTGCGTATCAGTTGAAAAATGTTCCAGGTTATTCATCTCTTGTTCCTTATATTGGGTTATTTCTTCCGGTTGATGTGCTGTTTAAGTTAATCGTAAAATTTATTTCACCTGATAAAGTGCATCGCCAACCGCATTCATCAAGCGTGATAACTGGGTCTCGGTGCTATTGAACATTGGGCCAAATTGCAAGGTATCTCCGCCAAAACGCACAAAGAAACCCGCTTTCCAGAGCTTCATACCAAGCTCAAAGCCCCGGATGGTGGCATCACCATCGCGCGGTGCCAGTTGTAGCGCTCCAATCAGTCCACAGTTCCGGATATCCAGAAGGTGGGGTGCGCCTTTTAATTCGTGTAATAACGTTTCAAAACATGGCGCCAATGCCGCTGATTGCGCCAATAAATTCTGCTTTTCCAGCACATCCAGTGTCGCCAAAGCTGCGGCACATGCAACCGGATGGGCTGAATAGGTATAACCATGCGTGAACTCAATTGCATGTTCTGGCAAGTCCTGCTGCATGAAAGCCTGATAAATTTCATGGCTGGCCACAACGCCACCAAGTGGAATAGCGCCATTGGTAATCTGTTTGGCAAAGTTAAGAAGGTCTGGTGTTACCCCGAAATACTCGGCTGCCGTCCATTTCCCCATACGGCCAAAGCCGGTGATGACCTCATCAAAGATCAACAGGATATCGTGCTGGTCACAGATTTCCCGAAGTCGTTTTAAATAACCGGTCGGCGGTACAATACAGCCTGCAGAGCCTGAAACAGGCTCAATAATGACAGCGGCGATATTTGAGGCATCATGTAACTCGATCAGCTTGAGCAGTTCATCTGCGAGCTCAACCCCGCCTGTTTCAGCACAGCCTTTAGTAAAGCTTAAATCGGGCTGCAAGGTATGTGGCAAATGATCCACATCCATCAACTGACCAAACATTTTACGGTTGCCACCGATTCCGCCAAGGCTGGTTCCGGCGACATTGACGCCATGATAACCGCGAGCACGCCCAATCAGTTTGGTCTTGCCGGGTTTCCCCTTGATTCGCCAATAGGCACGCGCCATCTTGATTGCTGTATCGGCAGATTCCGAGCCCGAATCTGTGAAGAATACATGTTGCAATTTTTCAGGCATGTGCTGCACAATTTTTTCAGCCAGCTGGAAAGACAAGGGATGCCCGAACTGGAAGCCAGGCGAATAATCCAGTTTTGCTAATTGCTGGCTCACCGCCTGCTGGATTTCAGGTAAGGCATGTCCTGCCCCGCAAGTCCATAGTCCGGACAAGGAGTCATAGACCTCACGGCCTGTACTATCCACCAAATAGGCACCTTTTGCACCGACAATGATACGCGGGTCTTTATGAAAGTTACGGTTGGCTGAAAATGGCATCCAGTGTGCCTGATAATTGAGGTTCATCTGGGCATTGGGCTGTGCGGTCTGCAATGCTTCATCATGGTCATTTGTGGTGTCGATATCAAACATGATCACTCTTCTTGTTTTGTGGTTCTATCTGGAGTGTACAGCGCAGCATAGTTTTGATAAATTCAAATTAACTTGAGTTTAGATATAAAAAAGTAAAACTAAATGAAACCGAAAAAATTAAATCAAGTGACTGATTTTGATCTAAAACTTCTTAAAATCTTTAAAACGGTTTGCGACTGCCACAGTTTTAGTTCTGCTGAAAGCATCCTCGGCATTAGCCGCTCTGCCATCAGTCTGCACATGAGTGATCTGGAAAATCGTCTGGGCATCCGGCTATGTCAACGCGGACGGGCTGGCTTTGCCCTCACCGATGAAGGACGCGAGATTCTGGAATATATCGAAGTACTAACGGCTTCAATTGAAGACTTCCGTGCCAAAATCAACCAGATGCATAACCAGCTCAAGGGCGAGTTTAATATCGGGATTATTAACAATCTGGTGACTATGCCCAGCCTGTACATTACCAACACCCTGGCCCAACTTGCAGAAGAAAATGCTGATGTGGTGATTAATATCAGTATGAGCACCCTTTCCGATATTGAGTGTCGGGTATTGGACAACCGTTTACATGCAGGCGTGATTCCTCTGGTGACGCCCTTGTCAGGTCTGGATTATTTGCATTTATATGAAGAAAAGTCCTTTCTGTATTGTGGCAAAAATCATCCTTTGTTTAACCATCTGGATGAGATCAAATCGAAGGATCTGAATAACTGGCAAGCAGTGCTACCTAACTATGCCATTACCGCAGAAGCATCAAGACTGCATCAGCTACTGGATTGCACAGCCACTGCCAGTGATCGTGAAGGGATTGCTTTTTTGATCCTGACCGGGAAATTTCTCGGTTTCCTGCCCGATCATTACGCCAAGAAATGGGTAGCGGATGGCTTTATGCAACCTATCTTGCAGGAAGTCATGCATCACAGTACCCCGATTTGTCTGACTACCCATAAAGGCAAGAATTACAACATGATTTTAAAGGCGTTTATGGATATCCTGAAACAGAAAATTATGCCCTCAGTCCCATGATTTTCAGGACTGAGCGCACTGTTCTTTGACATTCATTCACCAGATGAAGCACTCAAGCTTGATTAAAAATCATAACTTGCCATCATGTTGACACGATTATCGGCCCCGTTACGGCCATCAAATGTCTCACGCTCGCCATAAACATACTCCATGCCCAGGGTCACCGGCTTATACGGGTTATACATCGCATTGATCCAGCCCTGCCATAATTCTTTATTCTGGGTAAGATTGCTTTTCTGGATTTCAGCAAAACGATTGTCATCCTTGGCCTTCATATAACCATAACCTAAGGTTGAGCGAAGCTGGGCATTAAACTGATGGGTGATGCCCGCAGAAATCGTATCGAACTCGTTGCTCTGGATCTTGTTTTTATCATCAATTACATAGCTATTATTGGCCCAAAGCAGAAAACGACCATCCCCTTTGACATGGTAATAATCAGCTTTCAAGAAAGTTTGCGGACGCCATTGATATTTGCCCCCTAGCCCGACGCCCCATGCCCATTGCTTGTCGGTACTGGTTTTTTTCTCAGCCATAAACGTTCGGCCAGACACTAGCGAGCCATTGTCAAATTGATGATTGAGGCGTCCCACCAAGGCAGGCATACGCATTTCATTGTCCGGATCTGAAGTTGCGGTATATTTTGGATCTTCAATTGCGACGGCAAAACTGGTGTTTGCCGAGAGCTTGTCGCTATAGCGCAGCATCGGTGAACGTTGCAAGGCACCGCCTACAAAAGTTCCGGCATCCACCGTTTCCGGATAATATTCAGGGGCAATAAATGTTGACCAGGTCTGGCCGATCAACCATTGATCAAGGGTTAAGTAAGCATGACGGATACGGAACTGATCTCGCGTTGCGCCCCCAAAGAAGTCCATTTCCAGCTTACCGCCTACCTCACCGGCAACACTTGGTGTTTTAAAGTTCAGTCCCAGACGCGTCACATTGACGGTTGAGTGCAAACGGTCTTTTTGCTGGGCTTCCTCGGCTGTATGTTTGAGCGGTACAGCACTGATATTGTTATACATGGTCGATGCACCTTTGGCCTGATAAGAGGCATCGGCACGGATATAACCATATAAATTGACCTCTGCACCGCCTTTAGTCAGATTCAGCTTCGGTGCAGTTGTCTCGGTCACTTGCGCTGGAGCTGTCACAGCCACTGGAGTGGCAGCTTGTACGGGTGCTTTTTGCTGCACATATTGCTGCAACATTGCCCTTAACTCTTGTACTTCCTGCCGGAGCTGCGCAATTTCAGCCTGCTCCGTTGCTGCATCAACAGGTGACATCACCGTTATAACCGACAGCGCCAACAGGCTTTTTTGTACCGTTAATCTCAATTTTTCCATTTCAATCATTTTCCTTATTTATCGATCTTGAATAATGCTCAAGCTCATTCTTTATTTGTTTTTCCTTTACCTGAACCGCAATTTCACAGCACATTTTTTTATTTTAAAAATCAAAACTTTTTGATTTATTTGATTTTACCTCCTCTGTTTTAATCCTTTTTTAGGCCTTTTTATTATTTTAAAAATGACAACAGCAAGTGAAAGCCGAAGCGTCCAGATACAGCAATAGTCATGCATCAGCTTAATTTTTCTGTGCAATCAGTCCCTGATAGGCCAAGCTCTGGCTAAAAACATGGCTATGAGCAAACCCGGCTTGTACAAGCAGTTGTTGATAATCCGTTAATGACAGCCTGTAAAAATCCTGTTCCAGACGCTCCATCATCGCCTGACTCTGCGCTGCACTCAGTCCATTGGCCTGACATAACAGTGGCAAGGCTTGCATTTGCAGTGTGTCTTCACAATGCATCAGATCGAAGGTCAATAAAATGCCACTGCTTTTTAAACGCTTTGCGATTTCGGAAAAAAAAGCCGGTTTGAGGGCATGCGGAATAAAATGGGCAACGAGAATACAAAGTGCAGCATCAAAGGTTTGCAGTCCGGAGAAACCATTTGTCTCTCCATGGACAAAGTTGACGCGAGCTTGCTGCCCGATTGCCTGAATATGGGCTTGCGCTTTTTGCAGCATGGCCAAAGAAGGATCAACAGCAGTAAAAGACCAGCCAGAATGCTTGTTCAGTAAATATTCAAGCTCATAGCCTGTGCCGCACCCCACCACCAGAACATGTGCATCAGGCCCCAAATGTGCCTGTAAAATGGCATCGACCTGCTGATGCATCAGTTCGTAGCCTGGAATCAGACAACGGATATGATCATCATAACGCTCCACCACTTTCTGGCTGTTAAAATCTTTGGCCATTTCATTCCCTGTTTTTAGTCACGTGACTCTCAGCAACCGGTAAAATGCTGAGTCATCCCATCATCCTTCATCTTAATCAAAGACTTCTGCCGTCAGGTTTAGCTCGGCGCGCATGATTTCCTGCAATTTGAATTTCTGAGCCTTGCCAGAAGCCGTCATCGGAAATTCGGTAAAAAACCTGACATAACGGGGAACCTTGTTATGTGAAATATGCGCCCTACAAAAGTCACGGATACTGTCTTCATCGCTTTGATGATGTTCATGCAAAATAATGCAGGCACAGAGTTCCTCTCCATAACGGCGATCCGGTAAGCCAATGACCTGAACATCACAGACATCAGGATGGGTATATAAAAAATCTTCAATTTCTTTTGGAAACAGGTTTTCACCGCCTCGGATCACCACATCCTTGATACGGCCTTTGATTTTGATAAAACCGTCTTGATCCATTTCTGCGATATCACCGGTATGCATCCAGCCTGCCGCATCAATGACCTCTCCGGTTTTTTCAGGCTCATCCCAATAGCCTGCCATGACTGAATAGCCACGCACACAGAGCTCACCGAGCACTCCTTGCGGAACAATCTCGCCTTCCAGATCAACAATTTTGACTTCCAGATGCGGATGCACATGTCCGACCGTACTGACCCGTTTATCAATGGAATCATCCATATAACTTTGTACACTGACGGGTGACGTCTCGGTCATGCCATAACAGATGGTGATTTCAGACATATGCATGCGGTCTATGACCCGCTGCATGATTTCTCTTGGACATGGACTGCCTGCCATGATACCGGTACGTAAACTGGATAAATCGAACTCGGCAAATTGCTCATGCTCTAACATGGCAATAAACATGGTCGGCACCCCGTAAGCTGCGGTGCATTTTTCCTGATGGATGGTTTTTAAAGACGCTAGCGGATTAAACACAGCGGCCGGATACACCATGGTTGAACCATGGGTGATACAGGCCAGATTGCCCATCACCATGCCAAAGCAGTGAAATAGCGGAACAGAGATACAGACCCGATCCTGGGGGGTTAACCCGATGCCTTCCCCCACAAAATAACCGTTATTAAGGATATTGTGATGGGTCAGCATGGTTCCTTTCGGATTGCCGGTAGTCCCGGAAGTAAACTGGATATTAATGGTTTCATCAAACTGCAAGTGGCTGGCTAAAGCCTGTAGCTGATCTAATTGCTGTTGCGTCGGTTGTTCCAGCAGGTCGTTAAAACGGTGTATACCGTTATGTTGCTGCTCATCAATTTTAATGACGTATCTTAAATGAGGTAAACGTGCCGAATGAAGTACCTTATCTGTACTGGTTGCCAGTTCAGGTGCAATCTTGCTTAGTAATTGCTGATAATCTGTGGTCTTGAATTGCGCTGCAATAACCAGTCCCTTACAGGCCACCTTGTTGAGCACATATTCCAGTTCATGGCTTTTATAGGCCGTGTTCAGATTGACCAGAATAATGCCGGCTTTGGCGGCGGCAAACTGGGTCACAGTCCATTCCACACAGTTGGGAGACCAGATGGCCAGACGATCCCCCTTTGTTAATCCCAGTTTCAGCAAACTACAGGCAAAGGCATTGACTTCATCCTGCAAGGCCTGATAACTCAAGCGTCTGTTCTGGTGGACACTGACAATGGCCTCCTGCTCGGCATATTGCGCACAGGCCTGATCAAATTGCTCTGCAATTGTCATCCCCAACAGGGGCTGGGTACTGGTTCCAGAGACATAGCTTAACCGTTGTTGTTGCATTGAATCACTCTCCTTGATTCTTTGTAATTCTGTTTTTCATTCATCTAATTATTGTGAGAACAAGATTTTCCAGAGCTCCTGTTGTGCAATCCGGTCATAATGCGGGCCTTACTTCTTCTGTACCGCATCTACACAAAAGTCCGCAATCTGTCTGGAAAAATAGTTTTTGTGCTGCTGATCAAACTTTATATTTTGTGCCGGATCAAGCGGTTCAACCACCACATAGGTCATGGCACCCACCACACACAGTGCTGCGGTATTGAGATCATCCAGAACAAATTCACCACTTGCGTTTCCATCTGCAAAGATTTTTTTAATACTTTGTTTAATCAACTGTTTTACCCGGAAACGCTCATGTTCAACTGTTGAATCTACGGGTTCAAACATGAGTGAATAGGCCAGCTGCGGACTATTCAGCGCCCGCTTTACAAAAGTTGCCACGGCCTTGTGCAGTTTCTGCTTTGCCGACAAATCACTTTCGATAATCGAGTCAATGACCAGCAGTTCAGTGTGAATTGCCTCGGACAAAACCTCAATCAGCACCTGACTTTTATTCTCAAAGTAGCGATAAACCAAGCCGCTGGAAACTCCTGCCTGCTCTGCAATGGTTTGTATCTGTGCGTCTTTGACCCCTCCCTCTGAAATTATTTTTCTGGCTGAACTCAAAATCGCTTTACGATTTTGCTCCATCCGCTCCTGCATCAAAGATGATCGTTTATAGCTCATGAATTTTATTCTCTACCAAACAAAATGAATTGTAAATCATTTTATGAATCACTATTCACTTTTTCAAAAAATCATTGTATGGTACTTCTTAAGTACATACAACAACGCATTTGGCACAACAAATAAAACCCATGGGATGACAATACAATGAACTTACGTAGCTTGAATTTTGGCCTGGATGAAACATTAATTGCACTACAAGATTCGGTGGCTGCATTTTGTGCCAAGGAAATTGCCCCTATTGCCCAGCAGGTCGATCAAGACAATCTATTCCCGGCCCATCTCTGGAAAAAATTTGGGGATATGGGCCTGCTCGGCCTTACTGTTTCAGAAGAATACGGCGGCACCAATCTCGGTTATCTGGCACATATTCTGGTTCTGCAAGAGATTTCACGTGCTTCAGCCTCGATCGGACTGTCTTATGGCGCGCATTCCAACTTGTGTATCAACCAGATCAACCGCAATGGTAACGAGCAGCAGAAACGGAAGTACTTACCCAAACTGATCTCGGGTGACTTTGTCGGTGCCTTGGCGATGTCGGAACCCAATGCAGGCTCGGATGTGGTCAGCATGAAGCTGCGTGCCGAGCAAAAAGGCGATCATTTTGTTCTAAACGGTTCAAAAATGTGGATCACCAATGGGGGCGATGCCGATGTACTGGTGGTCTACGCCAAGACTGATCCACAGGCAGGTGCCAAAGGCATGACGGCATTTTTAATTGAAAAAGACATGAAAGGCTTTAGTCATGGCAGCCATTTAGACAAACTGGGAATGCGTGGCTCCAATACGTATCCGCTATTTTTTGACAACGTCGAAGTACCTGCCGAAAACGTGCTCGGCGGTGTCGGTAACGGCGCCAAAGTGCTGATGAGCGGTCTGGATTATGAACGTGCCGTATTGAGTGCCGGCCCGCTTGGCATTATGGATGCCTGTCTGGATGTGGTGATTCCCTACTTGCATGAACGTGAGCAATTCGGTCAGGCTTTAGGTGAATTCCAGCTCATGCAAGGCAAACTGGCTGACATGTATTCCACCTGGCTGGCGTGTAAAGCTCTGGTCTATGCGGTTGGTGCTGCCTGTGATAAAGCCGACCATGACCGCAGTTTACGTAAAGATGCAGCAAGTGCCATTTTATATGCGGCTGAAAAAGCCACATGGATGGCAGGCGAAACCATTCAAACTTTAGGCGGCAATGGTTATATCAATGAATACCCTGCTGGCCGCTTATGGCGTGATGCCAAACTTTATGAAATTGGTGCGGGTACGTCTGAAATTCGCCGTATGCTGATTGGCCGCGAACTGTTTAATGAAACCAAATAATAATGATAAATCAGGATGCAGCGTATGAACCAGTTACACAGCAAGATCAATGTCCGGAGCGAAGACTTTAAAGCCAACCAGCAAGCCATGCAGGCTTTGGTTGCAGACCTTCAACAGGTGGCGCAAAAAGTCTCGCTTGGTGGTGGTGAAAATGCCCGTCAAAAACATCTGGCCAGAGGAAAACTGTTACCACGTGACCGGATTGACCAGCTGATTGATGTTGGTAGCGCGTTTTTAGAAATTGGTCAACTGGCAGCCTATCAGGTTTATGAAGATGATATTCCGGCGGCTGGCGTGATTGCCGGGATTGGGCAGGTCAATGGCGTGACCTGCATGATCGTCGCCAATGATGCAACGGTAAAAGGCGGCACCTATTATCCGCTTACAGTGAAAAAACATTTACGTGCCCAGGAGATTGCCGAACAGAATCACCTGCCGTGTATTTATCTGGTCGATTCAGGCGGTGCATTCTTACCAATGCAGGACGAGGTCTTCCCCGACCGTGATCACTTTGGACGTATTTTCTATAATCAGGCCCGTATGTCGAGTCTGGGAATTGCCCAGATTGCGGTGGTCATGGGCAGTTGTACCGCTGGTGGTGCCTATGTACCGGCCATGTCCGATGAAACCATTATTGTCCGCAATCAAGGCACCATTTTCTTAGGTGGCCCTCCTCTGGTCAAGGCCGCGACTGGCGAAGTGGTCAGCAGTGAGGATTTAGGCGGTGGCGATGTCCATACCCGCCTGTCAGGTGTGGCAGATCATCTGGCTGAAAATGATGAACATGCCATAGCCATAGCACGGAACATTGTTGCAAACCTCAATAAAAAGCCAAATGAGTTAAATAAACAAATTGATGAACCGTTGTTTGATGCGTCGGAACTCTATGGCGTGGTGCCAAATGATGCACGTAAACCGTTTGATGTGCGTGAAGTGATTGCCCGTATTGTAGACGGCTCACGTTTTGATGAATTCAAGGCACGCTTTGGCACGACCTTGATTACCGGATTTGCTTCGCTTTATGGCATGCCGGTCGGGATTATTGCCAATAACGGGATTTTATTTTCCGAGTCTGCACAAAAAGGTGCGCACTTTATTGAACTGTGTACACAACGCAATATTCCTTTGTTATTCCTGCAAAATATTACCGGCTTCATGGTCGGTCGCCAGTATGAAAATGAAGGGATTGCCAAAAATGGTGCCAAACTGGTGATGGCCGTCGCCACTGCCAATGTACCTAAACTGACCCTGATTATTGGCGGTTCATTTGGTGCAGGTAACTACGGGATGTGCGGCCGTGCTTATTCACCCCGCTTTTTATGGACATGGCCCAACTCGCGTATTTCTGTGATGGGCGGCGAACAGGCCGCAAGCGTCCTCTCGACCTTGAAGCGTGACCAGATTGAGCAAAAAGGTGGCGAGTGGTCAGCGCAACAGGAAGACGAATTTAAACAACCGATTCGTGAACAATACGAGCGCCAAGGCCATCCATACTATGCTTCTGCCCGCCTCTGGGATGATGGTGTGATCGATCCGGCACAAACCCGTCATGTGCTGGGACTGAGTCTTGCGGCTGCGATGAATGCGCCAATCCAGCCAACCAGATTTGGCGTGTTCCGCATGTAAGAGGTGTCTATGCGCTATCAATTTTTACAACTCGAACAACACGATCAGGTTGCCTATGTGTGGCTGAACCGCCCTGAATTGCACAATGCCTTTAATACAATCGTCATTGAAGAATTGCATACCTGCTTTAACGATCTCAATACACGTGATGATATCCGTGTGGTGGTTCTGGCAGGCCGTGGCAAGAGCTTTTCGGCAGGTGCCGACCTCAACTGGATGAAACAGGCAGGTCAGGCCTCTTCGGCAGAAAATGAAGCCGATGCCTTAAAACTGGCGCACATGTTGGATGCACTGGCCACGCTGAAACAACCGACCATTGCCCGTGTACATGGTATCGCCTTTGGTGGTGGTATGGGGCTGGCTTCGGCCTGCGATATCTGTATTGCCAGCACCGACGCCAAGTTTGCAACCTCTGAAGTTCGTTTAGGCCTTGCCCCCTCGACCATCAGTCCCTATGTGATTCGGGCAATTGGTGCTCGGCAGGCTTCCCGTTATTTCTTGACTGCCGAGCGGATTTCGGCACGTGAAGCCAAACAGATCGGTTTGGCACATGAAGTCGCAGATGCCGAAGACCTGGATAAAAAAGTTCAAGAGATTGTTGATGCATTGCTGCTCGGTGGCCCGTCTGCGCAAGCGGCCTCAAAACAACTCATTCAAATGGTGAGCAACCAGACCATGAGCAATGACCTGCTACACAAGACTGCACAGCATATTGCGCAAGTTCGCCAAGGCAGTGAAGCCAAAGCCGGATTAAATGCGTTCTTGAATAAGCATCAGCCTGTCTGGATTTCTCAGCCGAATAACAACAATAACAATCAAGGATAAAGACCATGTTTGAAAAGATTCTAATTGCAAACCGTGGCGAGATTGCCTGCCGTGTAATTCGCACCGCAAAAAAACTGGGTATTGCAACGGTTGCGGTTTACTCCGATGCAGATGCCAAGGCACAGCATGTCAAACTGGCAGATGAAGCAGTTTATATTGGCCAGTCCCCTGCGACGCAAAGTTATTTACAGGTAGAGCGTATTATTCAGGCAGCAATTGATACAGGTAGCCAAGCGATTCACCCAGGCTACGGTTTCCTGTCTGAAAATGACCAGTTTGCCCGCGCTTGCCAGCAACACAATATTTGCTTTATCGGCCCTCCTGTGGAAGCCATTCTGGCGATGGGCTTAAAAGCGACCTCTAAAGCCCTCATGGAAAAAGCAGGTGTTCCTTTAACACCGGGTTATCACGGTAGCAACCAAGATGCCGACTTTTTAAAGCAACAGGCAGACCGCATTGGCTATCCGGTTTTAATCAAAGCCAGTGCAGGCGGCGGCGGTAAAGGCATGAGTCTGGTTGAACGTAGTGAAGATTTTCTGCATGCCTTAGCCTCGTGTAAACGTGAAGCCAAATCAAGCTTTGGTAATGATGACGTCTTGATTGAGCGTTATGTGATTCAGCCACGGCATATTGAAGTACAAGTATTTGGTGATACCCACGGCAACTATGTACATTTATTTGAACGTGATTGCTCGGTACAACGCCGTCACCAAAAAGTACTCGAAGAAGCTCCTGCACCACAAATGCCAAGCGAAAAACTTGATGCCATGCGGCAAGCGGCCATTGATGCTGCACGTGCGGTCAATTATGTTGGTGCCGGTACGGTTGAGTTTATTGTGGAACAAGACGGTACCGCGTATTTCATGGAAATGAATACCCGTTTACAAGTCGAGCACCCGGTGACTGAAATGATTACCGGTGAAGATCTGGTCGAATGGCAACTTCGTGTCGCTTATGGCGAAGCTTTACCAAAACAACAAAATGAATTACAGATACACGGTCATGCGCTTGAAGCACGGATCTACGCTGAAGAACCAGAAAAAGGCTTTTTACCCGCCATTGGTAAAATTGACTATCTGCACTACCCGACTCAAACCCCATATGTACGTGTCGACAGCGGTATTGTGGAAGGCGATGAAATTACGACTTATTACGACCCCATGATTGCCAAACTGATCGTATGGGGTAAAAACCGTGAAGCGGCACTTATTCAGATGCAACATGCCCTCAGCCAGTTCCATGTCGATGGCTTAGGCAACAACATTGCCTTTCTAGAAAAAATTGTTCGCAGCGAATCGTTTAAACAAGCTAGGCTGGATACCAACCTGATCCAGCGTGAACATGATTTTCTGTTTACCGCGCAACAGACCAAACCCGAGCTGATCGTGGCAGCAGCATTTATTGAGTTTCTCAGCAAACTCGAGAGTAATTGCTCAAGCCAGAAACAGCTTTGGCAAGCTCAACCCCTATGGCGTTTAAATATTGCTTATCAGCACCGTATTCAGCTGAACCATCTGGATCAACACATTAAAATCGGTATTCGCTCGGCAGGACAGGGATTTATCGCAGAATATAACGGTCAAAGCTATCCAATTTCAGGTCAATTGCTCGATACACATACCGCGGTGTTAGAGCTTGAGGGTTCCCGGCAAAAACTGGCTTTTAACCAGAGCCAGCAAGGCATTACCTTGTTCCAGAATGGTCAAAGCTATAAGTTTGCTTATATTCGCCAAGATTTTAATCAGGCAGACAGCCATGCTGATGAAGGCCACCTGAAAGCTCCTATGCCGGGCGTGGTCACGCAAGTGCTGGTGAGTGCCAATCATAGCGTGAAGAAAGACGATATTTTAATGACCCTTGAAGCCATGAAAATGGAATATACCATCCGTGCACCTAAAGACGGCGTGATTGTAGATTCCTATTTCCAAGTGGGTGATCAGGTCAAGGCTGGCGATGAGCTTGTAGAGTTTCAGCCTGCTCAGGAGAACGTGGCATGAGCGAGTTTGTCAAAATCATGGAGGTCGGCCCCCGAGACGGTCTGCAAAACGAAAAGCAGGCCTTGACGGTGGAACAACGCTTCAACTTCATTCACGACCTGATCCGTGCCGGCCTAAAATCCATTGAAGTCGGTTCCTGTGTGTCGGCAAAATGGGTGCCGCAAATGGCACAGAGTGACGAGCTCTTTAAGCTGTTACCTCAGACAAACGATGTGCAATTTAGCCTGCTTACCCCCAATATCAAAGGTTTTGAAACGGCTCAGGCGGTAGGCTGCAAAGAGGTCGCGGTGTTTACCGCTGCTTCGGAAAGCTTTACCCGCAAAAATATCAACTGCTCAATCGAGGAAAGTCTTGAGAAATTTAGCGATGTCATGACCGCAGCCAAAGCACACAACATCCGTGTACGTGGCTATGTCTCGTGTATAGTCGACTGTCCTTATGAAGGTGCAATTGCACCTGAGCAAGTGGTCAACGTCGTGAAACGGCTGTATGACATGGGCTGCTATGAAGTGTCTCTAGGCGAAACCATCGGTACAGCGACCCCAGATCGCGTTCAGAAAGTCTGGCAAGCCTGTCTGGCTGAACTGGACAGCAAGGTTCTGGCTGGGCATTTTCACAATACTTATGGCATGGCGATTGCCAATATTTATCAGTCCCTACAGCAAGGCATACGTGTTTTTGATTCATCCCTTGCAGGTCTTGGTGGCTGCCCTTATGCCAAAGGCGCATCGGGTAATGTCGCGACCGAAGATTTGTTCTATCTATTATCAAACATGGGCTTTGAAACCGGGATTGATCTAGAAAAGCTGATGCAGGCCAGCCAGAATATTAGCCATGTACTCAACCGGAAAAGCCTGTCAAATTATGCCAATGCGTATTGGCAAACAAAATGTGCCTAATAATAAATTAAAATAGCTCAGCATCTGGTATAAGGCTTAATATTAGGCAAAGTACCGGATCATCCTCTCTCATCTTTATCTCATTTCATTCAGAAATTGGGATTAAATCCCTCATACAATTTTTTTAAAATTTATCATTTATCTCGGTATGAAATGCCTCTTTCTAAAGAAGCATTTTCTACTTTTAGTTTTAATTCTTATTTTTTGGTTCCTTTATTATCACGCCTCACATCATTTATAAAAAATAATCCGTATCTTGCTGTATTTTTGGAGAAACATATTGCTCTACCCACTCCAGCCAGGTTCGTGTTTTGACATCGACAAAATCCCGTGACGGCAACAAGGTATACACCCCGATATCAGGCGAACGCCAGTCCGGTAGGATACGGCGTAACCGCCCTGCCCGTATGGCATCAATCGCTGAAAAGGTAGGCAGCAAGGCAATGCCCATATCCTGTTGTACCACATCCAGCAGCAATTCAGGCGTATCTGCAATCAATGGGCCATTGATATCAATCTGATAGGAACAGCTATTTTCACTGGTCAGGTGCCATTGCGGGGTGATGGATGGATTGACCAGACGTAAACAGGCATGTTGCTGCAAATCATCCAGTGTGTGCGGTTCACCATGCTTTTCCAGATAGGCAGGTGAAGCACATAACACCGAAAAGATCGTACCAATACGGCGTGCTACAAAGCGCGAATCTGCCAGAGATTCAGTCAGGTAAAGACTGACATCAATGCCCTTGCCTAAAAGATCAGGTACATTTTGCGAGGTTCGATACTCTACCGTCAGGTCAGGATAGGTTTGACAGAACTCCGCCATCATCGGAGCCAGATAATGATGACCAAAGCTGGCCATACTCAGCACCCGTAACCGTCCTTGCGGCTTGGTGGCCATGCCCATGGCCTGTGCTTCAGCTTCCTCCACCATCGCCAAAACCTGACGACACTGCTCGGCATAAGCCTCCCCAATCTCGGTCAGGGCATGTTGCCGGGTGGAGCGTTGTAGGAGTTTTGTACCTAAACGCCCCTCCAGTTCGCTAATTAACCGCGAAACCTGCGCTGTTGTCAGCTCCATCTGTTCGGCAGCAGCCGTGAAACTGCCGCTATCAATCACTTTCAGGAAAGCATGCATGGCATGCAATAGTCCACCCTCAAGATTTTTGCGCATAACGTAAATATCTTTTTCTAAATTACGCATTGTTGCACCAGTTTGGATCTACCACAATGACATTAATGTACATACATTGATCAGCTCTTTTTTTAACCCGGACTGTTCAATCTTTTTTCTTATGATGTACTTGCTCCAAATATTCAACCGGATGTTGAAAAAAACAAGTAGTTCAAACTACATACAATTCTAAGGAGATATAAATGAATATAGCGACAAAAGTTACTCCAAAAATTATTGCCACCAAGGATGTGTCGCTGGACGATAAATATATCAGTGATCACGGTTCAGCCTATATGACAGGCATTCAGGCACTCGTTCGCTTACCTCTGGCACAGACTCGCCGTGATGAATTGAACGGACTGCACACTGCCGGTTTTATTTCTGGTTATCGCGGTTCCCCGGTCGGGAATTATGATAATTTTCTTTGGCAAATTGGCGGTATTCTCAAGGATCACCATGTCGTCTTTCAACCCGGTATCAATGAAGATTTAGCTGCAACTGCCATCTGGGGTACCCAGCAAGCCAATCTGGCAGGTCAGGGAAAATATGATGGTGTCACCTCGTGGTGGTATGGCAAAGGCCCGGGGGTTGACCGTTCTGGCGATGTGCTGCGGCATGCCAACCTGGCCGGCACTGCACCACATGGCGGTGTTGTTGCGCTGTTTGGCGATGATCATTCCTGTAAATCCTCCACTGTGCCGCATCAATCCGAACATGTCATGATCGGTTGTGGCATTCCGATTTTTTATCCGACTTCGGTACAGCATATTCTTGATCTGGGTGTACATGCGGTAGCCATGTCACGTTTTGCCGGCGTCTGGACATCCATGAAACTGGTCAGTGAAATTGTTGAAACTTCGGCTTCTGTTCAGGTCGATCTGGACCGTGTGGTTCCTATCTTGCCTGAGGTCAAATTCCCAGAAGATGGCGTACATATCCGCTGGCCAGATCATGGTATCCAGCAAGAACAGCGTCTGTATCAACACCGCCTGCCTGCCGTGCTGGCCTATGCCCGTGCCAATCAGCTCAATCGCGTGACTTGGCCGTGTGACCATGCCCGTATCGGGATTGTGGCCAGCGGTAAAGGCTATCTCGATACTATTGAAGCCTTGCGTATTCTGGGTATTGAAGATGAAACCGCTCAACAGCTGGGGCTGCGTGTCTATCAGGTCGGGCTGATCTGGCCTCTGGAACCACAAGGGATTCGTGAGTTTGCCAAAGGGTTGCAAGAACTGATTGTGGTTGAAGAGAAACGTCCGATCATTGAAGCACAAATCAAGGATGAACTGTATTCCCTGCCTGATGGGCAACGGCCACGTGTAATTGGCAAGGCCATTCATGGTAAGGGTGAATGGAGTACCTCAATCGAAGAAGCCCCGCTGATTGGACATTATGAGTTCCAGCCTGAACCGATAGCCAAGATGCTGGCGGCGCGTTTTCTGCAACTGGAGCTGCCTGAAAGTTTAAAACAGCAAATTCAGGATCGTGTTGATTTACTGCAAAAAGCAGAACAGGAATCACGCCGTGTGCTGGATCTGGCCGAACGAAAACCGTATTTCTGTAGTGGCTGTCCGCACAACACCTCCACGGTGGTTCCAGAAGGCAGTCGCGCCTTAGGCGGTATCGGTTGTCACTATATTGCGGTGTCACTAGACCGTGGGACTGAAACCTTCTCGCAAATGGGCGGTGAAGGTGTAAGCTGGGCGGGTGCCTCGCATTTTACCAACGAGAAGCATATTTTTGCCAATCTTGGTGACGGCACCTATTTCCATTCCGGCTACCTGGCGATTCGGCAAGCCATTGCGGCCAATATCAATATTACCTATAAAATCCTCTATAACGATGCAGTGGCCATGACTGGTGGTCAGCATGTCGATGGACATTTGAGTGTTGCACAGCTGACGCGCCAGCTGGATGCCGAAGGCATCAAAAAACAGGTGATTGTGACCGATGAGCCGGAACTGATACATGCCGAAGAACACCTTGCACCTAATGTAGAAATCCGTCACCGGAATGATCTGGATGCGGTGCAACGTCAATTACGTGAGATTTCAGGTGTGACTGCCCTGATTTATGTACAAACCTGTGCCAGTGAAAAACGTCGTCGCCGTAAACGCGATATGTACCCCGACCCGGCCCAACGCCTGTTTATCAATAGTGATATCTGTGAAGGCTGCGGTGATTGTTCCAAACAGTCCAACTGCCTGTCAATTGAGCCTGTGGAAACGCCATTAGGCACCAAACGCCAGATTAACCAGAGCAGTTGTAATAAGGATTTCACCTGTGTGGAAGGTTTCTGCCCGAGTTTTGTGACGGTACACACCCGGGATATGAAACGTCCGGCCAAGTTTGAGGGTTTTGCCACAGGCTGGCCTGAGCGGCCCGTCATTCCGCAACTGCATGACATTCCAAGCCGGATCATGGTCGGTGGTGTGGGCGGTACTGGCGTAGTGACGGTCGGTGCTTTACTGGGTATGGCAGCACATCTGGAAGGTAAGGCCACCCGGGTCATGGACATGGCCGGACTGGCACAAAAAGGAGGTACGGTTTACTCCTATATCCAGCTGGCCACTGACGATGAACAGATTTCCTCGACCAAAATCCCTGAACATCAATGTGACCTGTTGATTGGTGCAGATGCCATTGTGGCGGGAAGTAATGCCGCTTTATCACGTCTTAAACCGGATGCCATGGTGATCGTCAATGAAGATGGCTCGCCGACCTCTGACTTTATCAATAAACGTGACTGGTATGCACCGGTCAATGACTTGATTGACCGTCTTCGTGGTCGCGTCCGTCAAGGAACTGTGCTCTCCCTCCCTGCTGCGCGTATTGCAACACAGGTATTAGGCGATGCAATTTTTGCCAACCAGATCTTGCTTGGCATGGCATGGCAAACCGGACAAGTCCCGCTATTACGTGAAAGTATCGAAAAAGCCATCCGGCTGAACGGTACTGCAGTCGATAAGAATCTTGAAGCTTTCCGCGTAGGTTGCCATCTTGCCAGCGACCCGGAACTGGCTAAACGCCTCCTCGACAGTTTGCCAAAACAGGAAAAACCTCTAACACTGGCAGAACTGATCCACGACCGATCAGTCCGGTTGCAGGACTACTGGAATGCTAATTATGCCGATACATACAAGACGCTTGCGGAACAGGCTGCTCAGGCACTGCCAGAAGAGCTGGCCACCACAATTGCGACACAGCTGTATCGCGTAATGGCATATAAAGATGAGTATGAGGTTGCACGCCTGCTTACAGGTGCAAGCTTCAAAAAATCGGTCGAGTCACAGTTTGGCCGTGGTGTACGCTTGTCGTATCATCTTGCCCCTCCAACACTGGGTACCAACGTACGTAAACGTATCTTCGGTTACTGGATGCGTTTCCCGATGATGCTACTTGCACGATTACAGTGGCTTCGTGAAACTTTTCTTGATCCATTTGCACGTCAGGAAGAACGTCGCCATGAACAGGCATGGCGTGACCGTTATATGGACTTTGTTAAAGCACTGGTTGCCGCACCACAACAATATGATTTGAACGTGGCTAAACAGATCGCGCAGTTACCTGCCGAAGTCCGTGGCTTTGGTCATATCAAAATGCAGGCAATGGACGCAGCAAAACAGCGTTGGGATGAGTTGTCCAAACAGCTCTCTGATAAAGTTTAGTGGCAAGGCTGGGCATTTCCAAGCAAAAAGGATATGCTCAGCCAGCTGATCCAGAGTCCATACAAATGGATGCTTGCAAAGTGGCTATTTGCGGGTTTAATAACCTTTCAATGTATCAACCTGATTCAACAAAGCCTGCCCCTGCCTGACACGCTGGTCATTTTCCAGAATCTGGTTGACCACAACTGGCCAGGGTGCATGGGAAGCAACATGCGGAGTGATCACCACTTTTTCATGTTGCCAAAGCGGATGATTTTCAGCCAAGGGTTCTTTTACAAAAACATCCAGAATCGCCCCACGTAAACGTCCAGAATCCAGATAATTTAATAAATCTTGTTCAACCAGATGCTGACCACGTCCACAATTGATGATACAGGCCTGATCAGGAAGTCGATCAAATAAAGATTTTGATAAAATGCCCTGATTACTTGCCGTAAGCGGCAATAAATTAATCAGTATTTCAGCCTGTCCCAAAAATTGATGAAAACCTTCATCACCGGCATAGCATGTGACCTGTGCAATCTGTTTAGGAGTCCGTGACCAGCCAGCAACCGGATACCCCAGTGCAGCAAATTGTCTGGCCATATATGCCCCATTTGCCCAAGCCCCATAATCCCGATTTTCACGTCAGCATGTGCACGTTGCGGATATTGCCGCCAGCGTTGTTGCTTCTTTTGAGCAAAAGCCTGATCGAAAAAACGTTGATAATATAAAATGCCCCATTGCAAATAATCAAACATGCCTTTTTGATGTAATTCATCCACAACACGACAGACTTTATACCGGGTAGCGATTCGAGCCAGATCGAGATGTTCAACGCCTGCCGCCATCGAATGAACCAGTTTTAATGCCGGTAATTTTTCCAGCTGATCAAGATCAGGAAACCATGAAACTGCCGTGGTGGCGAACTGGGCTTGTTCACTCTCTGCCAGACAGTACGAACCTGGGGGAGCATAGTGTAAAAAAGCATCTTCCAGCCATCTTTGAACCTTGGGTACAGTGGTGGCAATTACAATCATGAGCAATATTCCTCACGTTGTTGCTCAATTAAAGAAAGTGCCGCATGCCATGCATTCAAGATAATTTTTTCTACGCCATTGGCTTCAAACTGTCTGCTTGTATGTTCACACACCGCTTCGGAAGGAAAATGTAATTCTGCGCCACCAGCCATTGCCTTGATCTGGGCCTGACAGGCACGTTCCAGAAAATAAATTTCATGGAAGGCACGCTGTACGCTATCTCCTGTTGCCAGCAATCCATGATTTCTTAAAATCATGACACGATGATCGCCCAGGTCCTGAACCAGCCGTACTCTTTCCTCAGTCGATAGTGCGACACCTTCATACTCGTGATAACTGACTTTTTTATAAAACTTCAAGGCATGTTGAGAAATGGGTAACAAACCATGCTTTTGAGCGGAAACAGCAATTCCGTCAGCAGTATGGGTATGAATCACACAATGAATATCTTCGCGGGCTGCGTGCAATGCCGAATGTATGACAAAACCAGCTACATTCACATTTTTTCCCGCATCATAGTTTTCAACAATCTTGCCTTCACCATCAATCTTAACCAGATCGGAGGCTTTCATTTTCTCAAATGGAATTCCATAATGATTGATCAGGAAATGTCCTTTTTCATCTGGTACACGTAGACTGATATGGGTATCGATCAAATCTGTCATACGATAGTACGCAATCAAACGATACAAGGCTGCTAGCTGACAACGGGCTTCCCATTCAGTGACCGAAACCTTCTCTTTTAAGCTCATGTATTATCCTGTGTTCAGGTGCTTATGACATACAGCACTGTTTTGATTATTTTCAAGATGTAAAACATCTTGGATTTTCAATTAACCTAATTAAAGTTGGGTTTTCGCTTTTCCATAAATGCCGCCACGCCTTCTTGATAATTATCCGATCGGCCAGCAATACACTGCAACTCACGTTCCAGCTGTAACTGCTCGGCAAGTGTGTTATCTGTGGCATGGTTGAATGCTTTTTTAATCAATGCAATCGAACTGCCAGGCTGTGCAGCTAACCGCTCAGCCAGTTCAACGACCTGTTGTTCAAAAACCTCATCTTCATAAATGTCCCAAATCAGTCCCCAATTCAAGGCTTTTTGGGCAGAGAGCTTTTCTCCCAGCATGGCCAGTCCTTTTGCACGGGCCAAACCGGCCAGTTGCAGTAAGCTCCACGTACCCCCCGCATCCGGAATTAGACCAACCTTGCAAAAAGACTGTATAAAGGTAGCAGACTGTTTCGCCACGACCAAATCACAGGCCAATGCCAGATTGGCACCTGCACCAGCAGCCACGCCATTCACCGCAGCGATAACGGGCTTGGTCATGTTTGTGATTTTAAGTACCAGAGGATTGTAGAATTTTTCTAAAGCCGCTCCCGCATCATAATCTGGCGCAGCAATAACATCCTTCCCCCGCGATCTTAAATCTTGTCCGGCACAAAAACCTTTGCCGGAACCGGTTATCACAATAACCTTGATCTCGGTAGAATTCGCCCACTGGTCTAAAATAGCAGCAATCTCATAATGCATCTGTTCGTTGAAACTATTGAGCACTTCTGGACGATTCAGCATCAAATAGCCCACACGATTTTTCTGACGTATCAAAATATGTTCAAAATCCATTTATCTCTACCATCCATATAATACCCATCATTGAAGACTGGCCTTAAAATGAAAATGCGTCTTCATCAAGCTCCATCACTGCCTCAGCTCCTGAGGCAATAGCAGCAGCATGCATTTGAGTCCGTGGCAATAATTTCTGGTAGAAAAACTTGGCAGTGCTGAGCTTGGCCTGATAAAACTTTGTATCTGGCACTCCATCTGAAAGCTTTTCAAGTGCCACCTTTGCCATACGGGCCCATAGATAAGCAAATACGACATACCCAGAAAAAAACAGATAGTCGACAGAAACTGCGCCAATTTCTTCCGGATTTTGTCTGGCTTTTTCTGCAATTTTACGAGTGATCGACAACCATTGCTGTTTGAGTTCATCCAGCTTTTCCAAATATACAGACAGTGCTTGATCTGACTGGTTCTGCTCAATAAACTCCTGGATTAAACCCGTCATGTGGTTTAACAGCTTTCCTTCCGTCTTGAGTACTTTACGCGCCAACAAGTCTAAAGACTGGATTTCAGTGGTGCCCTCATACAAGGTGGAAATCCTTGCGTCACGCACAATTTGTTCCATGCCATGTTCAACAATAAAACCATGTCCACCAAAGACCTGCACGCCATGCTTGGCAGATTCATTTCCAGTTTCAGTTAAAAAGGCTTTAGCAATAGGTGTTAATAAAGCCAGTAACTCATCTGATTTTTGTCGTTGTTCAACATCATCTGAGCTCTCAACAATATCGACATGCTGGGCCAATAGATAAGCCAGTGCCCGCCCCCCTTCAGAAAACGCTTTTTGGGTCATCAGCATTGTACGTACAGCCGGATGAACAATAATCGGGTCTGCATTTTTCTGAGGATATTTTGCACCAGATAAAGATCGCATCGCCAGCCGTTCTTTGGCATAAGCTAAAGCACCTTGAAATGAAATCTCGGATGCAGCCAGTCCTTGTACAGCAGTGCCAATCCGGGCTGTATTCATAAAGGTAAACATACAGTTGAGTCCACGGTTTTCAGGACCAATCAGATAGCCTTTTGCAGCATCAAAATTTAAAACACAGGTGGCATTGCCATGAATCCCCATCTTGTGTTCAATCGCACTACACAGCACATTGTTTCGGTTCTGGATATTTCCCTGATCATCGACATTAAATTTGGGCACAATGAACAACGAAATACCTTTGGTACCCGTAGGTGCATCCGGTAAACGGGCCAATACGATATGGATAATATTTTCTGCCAGATCATGTTCACCAGCAGAAATAAAAATTTTTTCTCCGGTAATTGCATAGCTGCCATCGGGATTTGGCACAGCTTTCGTCCGGATCAACCCCAAATCTGAACCTGCATGTGATTCTGTCAGGCACATGGTACCTGTCCAGACTCCGGCAATCAGCTTGGTTAAAAAGCGGTGTTTTTGCTGTTCAGTACCATGATGTTCAATGGTACGCATCGCGCCGTGCGACAGACCAGGATACATGGCCCACGCCCAGTTAGAACCACACAACATTTCTGAAATCGAGATGCGTAGTAAGGTTGGTAAACCCTGACCGCCATATTCCGGGTCTGCAGTAAGCGAGGTAAAGCCGAGCTCTACATATTTTTCATAAGCCGATTTAAATCCCTGTGGCGTTGACACCATACCTTGAGATAAATGACAACCTTGCTGATCTCCCTGCTGATTAATCGGCGCCAACTCATTTACACAAAAATCTGCCGCTGCTTCAAGATACTGATCAATCAGCTCACGGCTAAAGGCTTCCTGATATTTAGGTAATTTTTGATAGTTCTGTTCCGTTTGAAGCAATTCATGCAGTACAAATTGCATATCACGTAAGGGTGCTTGATATAAAGGCATAATTCTTTCCTTCTGACAGGGTCTGGCGCTCAGGCCAACCACCTTGTATTTCCTTCACTGGCTTTTATTGTTCCATCATTCAAAAATATCAAATTAATTTCATATTGCAAAATTAATTTTCATTTTAAACAATTTTATTTTGTAAAAATCGGGATGAACATTCACAGAATATCTATAAGCATTTATATTTTAATTAAAAATATGAAACAACAATACCTAGACATAAAAACCAGAGACAAATAAAAAGTTTTGTATTGCAAAATTTTATTTCGTATAAAAGCAAATTATAGTATGGTAAATCTATTATTCAACAACCTTCAAGGACGATATATGGAGCAGCACAAATACACAGGTCTTGAGTTCTTAACCGCCTTAAAAAATGGTGAAATTCCTGCTTCCCCGATGGCCCACACCATTCCAATGGAATTAATAGAGGTCTCTAAAGGCAAAGCCATCTATAAAGTTACACCTGGGCAGCAGCATCGAAATATACAAGGTGGCGTGCATGGTGGTTTTTGTGCTACAGCTTTAGATACGGCGACAGGCAGTGCGGCCCATACCCTACTTGAACATGGTGTTGGCTATGGCACTATTGATTTAAATGTAAAAATGATCCGCCCCATGCAGGTTGATACGTCTTACTATGCGACGGCCGAGTTGATTAATGCTGGCCGCAATATCATTACTACACAAGGTAAAATTTTAGATGAAAGCGGCAAGGTCTATGCTTTTGCTTCGGCAACCTTAATGATTATTCGCAAATAATAAAATTTTAAAGCTCCTGTTTATGGAGCTTTTTCTTGCTTTGCTATCTTGTTCATTTCATAAAAATCTAAGCGATCAATCACGAAACTTAACATTGCCATCGCTAAACCTAAGGCTGCACATGCTTCCCATCCCCAATGTTTCCAAGCATACACCGCAATAAAAGAACCTAAGGCGGCTCCGCCAAAATATAAGGTCATATAAATTGAATTAATACGGGAACGTGCCTCGGCCGAAATCCGGTAAACCAAATTTTGGTTAAGCACATGAAATGCTGACAAACCGAAGTACGCCATAATCACACCAACAGCGTAGGCAAGCAGAGACTGCTGAGCAAAAAATAGGGGTATCCATGCACTCATTAATAACCCCATGCAAATCACTGCAATTTTATTCTCAAGACCTGCTGCAATTTTCTTGCCCGCCCAAGGGGTCGCAAACACACCAGCCAAGCCGACAATCCCAAATAAACCAATCTGGAAATCGTTAAAATGATAAGGCTCATTCGCCAAAATAAAAGTCATGGTGGTAAAAATCAGAGCCAAAATACCAAAGCCAATTCCCCCCGCCAGACCACGGCGTAGTAAATGCGGCTGGTGAGCTGCTAATGAAAATAGTGAAGCATAAATCTGTAGTATATTGAGTTGATGGGATTTGCGCGTAACTGGTAACTTTACCCACATTACCCAAGCAAACACCAAAATGACAATTCCGCTAATTAAATAAACCGCATGCCAAGACCAAACTGTAGAAAGTAAGCCTGCAATAGAACGTGCCAATAATATTCCCAAGAACAAACCACTCATGAGGGTGCCTACAACTTGAGGACTTTTTTTCGGGCTGGCTAAACCTGCGGCAAAAGGAACCAAAACTTGAGTTGCAATCGAAAAGAATGTGGCTAAAAAGGTAAAGCCATATAAAGCTGGCAAGGTTTGACTTAAAGATAGTCCTACTTGTGCAAGACCAGTACAGCACATGAGCAAGCAAATATACCTGCGCTTTTCAAAAAAGTCGCCTAAGGGAACCAATATAAAAAGGCCAACTGCATATGACAGTTGGCTAATCACAATGGTTAAGGCGACTTGATCGGCATTGACTTTTAATGCTTCTGCAATTGAATAGATTAAGGGCTGGTTATAATAGTTTGAACCCGCGCAAATGCCACATGTCATTGCCATAATAAGAATAAAGCTTTTTGACAATATATTTTCTGCATTGGATTCAACTATTCTTTCCATTTAGCCTGTCCTATTGTTAAAACTTGTACATCGATACAAAGTTAAGACGTGAGACATCCGCTGTTCTGCCGTCAAATACTGCACGTTTACCCTGATGATATTCAAGCCCGATATCGATTTGCTCGGCAGGCGAGTAAAAGACATTGGCAGCATAGTCGGTTAAACGTTTATTCGCATCCTGATTCAGCTTGGCATATTCAGTATTGTCATCATATTCAAATAAAGAAGCAGATAGATTGCTACGCCACTGATCATTGAATTTATATGAATAACCAATATTAAAGCTATGCAGTTTATTCATGAGCAAATCGGTTTTATCCTGGTCTAAAGAGAAATCACCTGCTGCATTCAAAGCCGTTGCATTTGCCAGACCACTTTGGGTGGTATAGGGCATGAACTTCTGATCCCCCACAATATATTGATAGTTCGCCTGAACAGATTGCTGCGGATCAAGTTGGTATTTTAAACCGGCCCCTGCTCCCCAACTGACTTTCTTGACCGTATCTTTGGCAACATCGACTGATTTTTCGTTCACGAAACCTTGCGCCAAAGCTATTAGAGGTCCTTGCTTAAAGGTATATCGCCCCGTCAATGAAGGAAAAGCAGAAACCCGCGATCCGGTATGCTCCAAAGCAACTTTCAGGTCATGATGCTGGTCAATTTTCCAGTCATAACGCACTTGCGGCGTACGGGTATAAGAGGTTCCCATAAACTGGGTGTAATCGACGGACTCGGTTCGCGTTTCCATGTTAGACATGAGTGACCATGTTTGACCAAAGGTCCAGTCTTTATAGGTAAAATAAGCATGGCGTATTCGGAACTTGCCATCACCCGTTCCCATATTGGAACTGTCAAAAAAATCAGCTTCGACATTGCCTGTGACCGCCTTGTCAGGACTGTTGAAATACACTCCAAGACGGCTGGCATTAATACTTGCATCGGAACGGGAATGATTCGCGCGTTTATCATTTTCAAATGGAGTCCGATAAATACTGCTGGTGGTTCTTCCGCCTGAATCGGGTGACGATTTAAAATCAACTGCGGCATCTAGCCGGGCGATTCCGTACACCTTAACATTATCGGTCCAGGTCACCCATGACGGTGCAATCGGCTTTGCCGTCTCGGCAGTGATTTTTTTCTCTACATTTTCTTCAATTTTTGCCTGTTTAACCTGCAAGCCAGTCTGTGTCTGCTTTTGTGCTTGCAGCTCTGCCTTTAATTTTTGCAATTCGGTTTCTAACAGGTTGATCCTTTGCTCTGTTGAAGTTGGTGTATTGGCAAAAAGAGTCCCTGAAGCCGCAGCGCAAGCTGCAGCTAAAATTATTTTTTTCATCTTTTAATCCTTTAAGATACTTGTTTCCGTGTGCTTCAGTTAAGCCACTCGCGCATCAATCAATGGACAGGCTGTCAGCGCCTGTAATTCATCAAAACTTAGGCCGGGTACCATTTCCTTGACATACGCTTTGTGATCTCTAAGCTCGATAATGCATAAATCGGTGTAAATACGGTCGACACATTGCTCGCCAGTAATGGGATATGTGAGTGCTTCAACAATTTTTGCCTCACCTTTTTTGGTGACATGTTCCATATATACATAAATACTTTTAGCGCCCACCGCCAAATCCATTGCCCCGCCTACAGCAGGTACATCATCAGCTTTGCCGGTGTGCCAGTTGGCTAAATCCCCATTCACCGCAACCTGAAAGGCACCAATGACACAAATATCCAGATGCCCGCCACGCATAATGTCAAAAGAATCGCCATGATGCATAAAACAGCCACCCTCCAGCAAGGTCACCAACTCCTTGCCAGCATTGACCAGATCCTCATCTTCTTCGCCGGGTTGTGGCGGCGGGCCAAAAGCCAGAACACCATTTTCAGAATGCAGAAAAATTTCTTTACCCTTTGGTAGATACTTGGCGACATTCGTCGGTAATCCAATGCCCAGATTGACATATGCACCTTCGGGAATATCTTGTGCAATCAGCATTGCAATCTCTTCACGAGAACGTTTTTGAACTGACATCAGATATCTCCCACTTTTACAACATGCTGTACAAAAATTCCGGGGGTAATAATGCACTCAGGATCAAGACTCCCCAGCTCTACGGTCTGATTGACCTGAACAATGGTCGTTTTTGCAGCCTTGGCCATAATCGGCCCAAAGTTTCGGGCAGCTTTGCGGTAAGTTAAATTGCCCCAGCGATCAGCCTTGTCGGCATAGATCAAGGCAAAATCAGCATCAATCGGATATTCAAGCACATAGTTTTTACCGTTAATGGTTCGGGTTTCCTTACCTTCAGCAATTTTGGTTCCATAACCTGTCGGAGTGAAAATGGCTCCCAATCCAGCACCTGCAGCCTGGATACGGCATGCCAGATTACCTTGCGGCACCAGTTCCAGCTCGATTTTTCCGGCACGGTACATCTCTGGAAAAACTGTTGAGCTAACCGATTTGGGAAAGGAGCAAACCAGTTTCTTTACCAGTCCGGCCAAAAATAATTTAGTCAGACCATTAGGGCCGGACGAGGCATTATTATTAATGATCGTCAGCTCTTTTGGCCCCAGATCAATCAGAGCCTCGATTAGTGCTTCAGGTTGCCCGGTGGTACCAAAACCACCTGTCATAATGGTTGCTCCATCTGGAATTTTCTTTAAAACCGCTTCAATATCACTTGTAATTTTATTGATCATTTTATTGTTCTCCTTATTATTCAGCTTTTTGAGGATCGTATAGGCGATCTTTAATGAATAGCGTCGGAATTAATCCACAAATAAAATAAGCGATTCCCATTAAAAGCAAACCAGCACCAATCGAGTTATGCGTTGCCAGATAACCAATCGCAACTGGGGCAAAGATTGCACCAATACGTCCAATGTTAAATGCCCCACCCACTGCTGTGCCGCGAATCGAGGTTGGAAAACTTTCTGTTAGGTAAGTTGCATTGATGGCATAAGGAATCCCGTAGAGAAATCCAAAAATCAGCATTAACCAGCCAATATTTCCGGCCGTATGAAAATAGATAACTACCGGAATAAATAGTGCAGTTCCCATAGTTCCAAAGGCAAATACGATACGCCGGCCAATCTTGTCAGCGATAAAACCGGCAAGAACCTTGGCAAACATCATGGTTAAGAAAGTACCCACCATGTAGACCGCCATTTCCTTAAATTTAATGCCTAACTCTGCTTCAAGATAAGAAGGCAGCCAGTTACTTACACCAAAATAACCGAACAGTAAAAAACCCGAGCTAAATGACCATAACATAAACATCTTGCCGTGCTTTTTGTCTTTAAATAGTGCGATATACGGGTTCTGGCTTTTCTTGGCTGAATAGGCTTCAGGGTTTGCAAGTTTTAATGCCCGGACCTTTTTCCATGATTCTGGCTCAGGTACGAGAAAAAACATTAAAACAGCAAGCAGGATAGGAATAATCGTAATAAAATATAGCATGCGCCAGCCAAACTCAGGAATGATCCATCCTGATAAGCCAGTAATGGTCAGAGAACCCAAGGTATAACCGGTCATGAGCGTAGCAAGCACTGTGGTTCTATATTTGGTTGGAACCAGTTCGGACATAAGTGTATTGCAGGCAATATATAAGCAGCCTAAGCCTAAACAAGTAATTGTTCGCAAAATCACAATTTGTTCATAAGACTGGCTAAACCCGGTACAAGAGGACAGTATTGCAAAAGCAGCTGTAGAAATGACAATAATCCGGACTCGGCCAAAGCGGTCACTTGCCCAGCCACCAATGAGTCCTCCAACGGCCATACCTAAGATTGACCAGCTTCCTAATGCCCCAGCCTGTACACTGGTTAAACCAAACTCAGCCTTTAGACTGGTTAAAGTAAAGGCCAAAATTCCAATATCGGCACCATCACATAACAAGGTAAAAAAACAAAAAATAAATGCCGTAATCCAAATTTTTTTCGGTGTCTGGATCGCTTCCTCGCGACCTATATTTTGTATAAGTGTTTGTGTTGTCATGTCCTTATCCTCAGTAGGAATCATGAGGCATCCTCGCCTCATCACACTTGGTATTTATTAGGAGGTCGCTTCCCGAATCATGTTTTTTGCAATAATAATTTGTTGAACCTGAGTGGTTCCCTCATATAAACGGAACAAACGAACATCACGGTAAAAACGCTCAATCGCATATTCACTGATATAGCCTGCCCCCCCATGAATCTGCACACAGCGGTCGGCAACGCGTCCGCACATTTCGGTCGCAAACATTTTTGCGCAAGAGGCTTCGGTACTCATGTTTTCGCCATTATCACGGCGACGGGCTGCATCCAGAACCATGCATTTGGCCGCATAAATCTCGGCTTTTGAGTCGGCAAGCATGGCTTGTATCAGCTGGAAGTTTGCAATCGGCTGACCAAACTGCTTACGCTCAATGGCATAGTGCAATGCGTCATTTAGCATGCGTTCAGCAACACCCACGCTATAGGCTCCAATGTGCAAACGCCCTTTATCCAGCACCTTCATGGCGGTTTTAAAACCGACACCTTCTACCCCACCAATCAGTGCAGAAGCAGGCACGCGACAGTTTTCAAAAATCACATCACAGGTATGCGAACCCTTTTGCCCCATTTTTTGGTCAATTTTGCCTAAGGTAATACCCGGTGTATTGGCTTCAACTAAAAAAGCAGAGATCCCACCTGCACCTTTAATGTCAGGATTGGTGCGAGCCATAACCGTAAACGTTGCCGCATGAGGTGCATTGGTAATAAAACGTTTGGTTCCGTTTAATATATAAAAATCACCGTCTTTGACCGCCCTGGTTTTTAAAGAAGCAGCATCAGAGCCTGCTTCAGGTTCAGTCAAACAAAATGAACCAATAATTTCACCGCTGGCATAGCGTGGCAGATACCTTTGCTTCTGCTCTTCTGTACCATCAATCAGGATCGCACTAGAACCAATGCCATTATTGGTTCCAATCAAGGAACGGAATGCCGGTGACGTCTGTCCCAGTTCAAATGCGACATTGACCTCTTCTTCCATGGTAATACCCAGCCCACCATATTCTTCCGGAATGGTCAGCCCGAACAATCCCAGCTCACGCATTTGCTGCACGATGTCATCAGGAATTTTGTCCTGTTCTGCAACTTCATGCTCACGTGGAATTAACTCGTTTTTTACAAAATTTCGAATGGTTGAGAGTAACTGCTGCAACATCCCTTCATCACGGATCATCATTGATCTCCCTTTTTATATACTTTTCATCTCATCGTATTCTTTCGCCCTTCCGGTTTGATCTGACTACGATGTTTTAAATCTTGTTTACTGTGGATCTGTTTCATAGTACGAGAACAAAAACCAAAAATTCAAGACTTTTTGAAAATTAATTTCGTTTAACGAAATTTAAAAATTCATCAATATTAAATATCAAATACTTAGAATAATAATCAGGATAAACATCTCTTCAAAAGCTAAAAACCGCTTGAAATAAGTTTCAAAATAAGCATCATTAAAAGAATAAAGTTTTGACATGCGAAACAAGGAATTCAAAAATGAGCAAAACAACAGGGAACAGTTTCATAAAAGTTGACTATTCCACATCCAAACTAGCGATCGTTATAATTAACCGGCCAGAAGCCAAAAATGCCTTAAATACAGAAGTCCGCAAGCAGCTGGCCCAGACATTCACCGAGTTAAGTTTCAATGATGCTATTCATGCCATTGTGCTGACCGGTGGAGAAGAAGTGTTTGCTGCGGGAGCAGATCTCAAGGAAATGGCGACCGCAACTTCAACTGAAATGCTACTCCGTCATACAGAACGCTACTGGAATGCGATTGCCCAATGCCCTAAACCCGTGATTGCTGCCGTAAATGGTTATGCATTAGGTGGGGGCTGCGAACTTGCAATGCATGCCGATATTATTATTGCAGGTAAAGGCGCAACCTTTGGTCAACCGGAAATTAAAGTCGGATTAATGCCGGGTGCTGGCGGTACCCAACGTTTATTCCGTGCTGTCGGTAAATTCCATGCCATGCGCATGATTATGACGGGCGCCATGATCAAAGCCGAAGAAGCTTATACCATTGGTCTGGTTTCACAAGTCACAGAAGATGACCAGACCATTCCAACTGCAATTCAAATGGCACAAAGCCTCGCAAAAATGCCGCCGATTGCCCTGCAACAAATTAAAGAAGTTGCGCTAATGAGCGAAGATGTTCCATTAAATGCAGGCTTAACGCTAGAACGAAAAGCCTTCCAGTTACTGTTTTCGACCGAAGATAAAAATGAAGGCATTCAAGCTTTTATCGAAAAGCGTAAGCCGTCGTATCAAGGTAAATAATTTAGAACCATAATAACAAAGGAATGAAAATGGCCAGAAAAGTATTGATTAGTGCAGCTGGTTCAGGGATTGGACGATGCATTGCCGAAGCATTTTTAAACAATCAGGACGAAGTTTTTGTTTGCGATATTAATGCTAAAAGCCTGGAACAATTTCAACAAGCTTATCCAAAGCTGCACATATATACCTGTGATTTGGCTGATCATGAACAAATTAAACTGATGTTTAGTCAAGCCATTCAGACAATTGGCGGTATCGATATTTTAGTCAATAACACAGGCATCTCAGGCCCGACCGTGGCCGCAGACAAGTTAAGTTTTGAAGATTGGAACACGGTGATTAATTTAAACCTGAATAGCACTTTTTTAATTACCCAGTTAGCCATTCCCTATTTAAAGCAAGCACAGGCAGGCGTGATTATCAATATGTCGTCTATTGCCGGACGCTTAGGCTATCCATACCGACTGGCTTATTCTACCTCCAAATGGGGGCTGATCGGTTTTACCAAAACCCTGTCTATGGAACTCGGTGCAGATAATATTCGGGTTAACGTCATTCTTCCGGGTGCAGTCGATGGTGATCGGGTTCAACGTGTATTACAGGCCCGTGCCGATGTAGCACATACCTCACTTGAAGAAGTGACTCAAAATGCACTGAAAAACCAGTCGCTCAAATATTTTGTCAATCCAGAACATATTGCAGATTTATGCCTATTTTTAGCGTCAGAGAGTGGTCGCTCAATTTCAGGGCAAATCTTACCCATTGATGGTGATAAACAATGCTTAGGCTAAATCACCCAACCCTATTTTTCCGTTTAATTTCAAATATAGATTAATCATCAGGATGATCGACATGACTTATGATATTAAAAGCATGGCTGTGATTGGTGTAGGTGTCATGGGCAGTGGTATTGCTCAAATTGCTGCACAGTCAGGTCATATCACTTATCTATACGACACCAAAGCAGGTGCAGCTGAACAGGCAAAAGATAAACTGGCCGCAACCTTCCAGAAGCTGGTCGATAAGAATAAAATCACAACTGAACAGGCGGCGGCAACAAACAAGAACTTAGTTGTTGCACATCAACTGGAAGATTTAAAAGGCTGTGACCTGATTGTAGAAGCGATTATTGAACGTCTGGATATCAAACAAAGTTTGATGCAGCAGCTTGAAGCAGTGGTTTCTGAACACACCATTTTAGCATCCAACACCTCCTCTCTTTCGATTACTGCAATTGCCGCGAACTGTAATAAACCTGAACGTGTGGCCGGTTTTCATTTCTTTAATCCCGTTCCGCTCATGAAAGTGGTTGAAGTCATTCAAGGCTTGAAAACCGATCCGGCGATTATTCAAGCATTAATTGAACTGTCTCGCGCATTTGGACATCATCCTGTCGTGGCCAAGGATACGCCTGGATTTATTATTAACCATGCGGGTCGCGCTTATGGCACGGAAGCACTCAAAATTTTAAATGAAAATGTTTGTGATATCAGTGAAATTGACCGTATTTTACGCGATGGTGTCGGTTTTAGAATGGGACCATTCGAGCTGATGGACCTCACAGGACTGGATGTTTCCCATCCGGTCATGGAGTCGATTTATCATCAATATTATGAAGAAGCCCGCTACAAACCCAATCCACTGACCAAACAAATGCTGGAAGCAAAACAGCTTGGACGTAAGGTCAAGCAAGGTTTTTATAATTATGCAACGGGTGAAAAAACAGGTGAACAACCTGCCCAGTTTGTAGAGCGTTTAGCACAATACCCTAAAGTTTGGATTGCAGCCGATTTTCCTGAAGATAAAAAACAGCTCGAAGATTATTTAACTCAGCAAAATATCGACATAGACACTAACCCCGAACCTCAAACAGATAGCTTATGTTTGCTCGCTTGTTACGGTGAAGATACAACTCAAGCAGCTATACGCTTAAGGGTTAACCCTGAACAAGCTGTTGCGATAGACATGCTGTATGGTATTGATAAACACCGCACCTTAATGCCCTCACTGATCACAAAAACCGAATATCGTCAGGCCGCCCACTCGATTTTCAATCTGGATGGCGGGATGGTCAGCATGATTGCAGAAAGTATCGGCTTTGTTGCACAACGTGTTTTAGCCATGGTGATTAATTTAGGCTGCGATATTGCTCAACAAAATATTGCAACGGTCGATGATATCAATGCTGCTGTCCGCTTAGGTCTGGGCTATCCATTTGGCCCAATTGAATGGGGCGATCATGTCGGCAGCCAAAAAATCTTACTCATTCTGAACCGTATAACAGCACTTACGCATGACCCACGTTACCGCCCTAGCCCATGGTTACAACGTCGCGTCGCTTTAAATTTACCACTTACTTTTAATTCTGGATTTTGAAAAGGAATTTCTCAATGTTAAATGCTTATATTTATGATGGTTTACGCAGTCCATTTGGCCGTCATGCAGGTGAACTTGCCTCCATTCGCCCTGATGATTTAGCAGCAACGGTCATTCAAAAACTACTAGAAAAAACTGGTATTCCGGGTGCGGATATTGAAGATGTGATTTTAGGTGACACCAACCAGGCGGGTGAAGATAGCCGTAATGTGGCACGAAATGCATTATTACTTGCCGGTTTACCCGTTACCGTACCGGGCCAGACAATAAACCGCCTATGTGCGAGTGGTTTAGGCACTGTGATTGACTCGGCACGTGCCATTACTTGTGGTGAAGGCGATTTGTATATCGCAGGTGGTGTAGAAAGTATGTCACGTGCACCCTTTGTGATGGGTAAAGCAGAAAGTGCTTATAGCCGTGATGCAAAAATTTATGACACCACCATTGGCTCTCGCTTTCCAAATAAAAAAATTATTGCGCAGTACGGCGGTCATTCAATGCCTGAAACAGGCGATAACGTTGCAGCCGAGTTTGGGATTAGCCGTGAACAAGCTGACTTATTTGCCGCTCAATCACAAGCCAAATATCAAAAAGCCAAAGAAGAAGGTTTCTTCGCCGATGAAATTACCCCAATTGAGGTTTTCCAAGGCAAAAAATTGCCGCCTAAACTGGTTTCAGAAGATGAACACCCTCGCCCAAGCTCAACGGTTGAAGCACTCACAAAGTTAAAACCGCTGTTTGAAGGTGGCGTGGTTACAGCTGGTAATGCTTCAGGTATTAATGATGGTGCAGCAGCACTCTTGATTGGTTCAGAAGCAGCGGGTCAAAAATATGGCCTAAAACCCATGGCAAAAATCTTATCTGCGGCGGCGGCTGGTATTGAACCACGCATTATGGGTGCAGGCCCGATTGAAGCCATTAAAAAAGCTGTTGCGCGCGCTGGCCTGACTTTAGATGACATGGACATTATTGAAATTAATGAAGCTTTTGCTTCACAGGTTTTATCTTGTTTAAAAGGTTTAAATGTTGATTTTAATGATCCACGTGTCAATCCGAACGGTGGTGCGATTGCTGTTGGTCATCCACTGGGGGCTTCTGGCGCCCGTCTTGCCTTAACAGTTGCACGTGAACTGCTACGCCGTAACAAGAAATATGCCGTGGTGAGCCTCTGTATAGGTGTCGGTCAAGGATTGGCGATGGTCATTGAAAACGCTTCTTAATCATGTCATTGAAAATCCATTCATCACAACAATACAGGGATGAATGGATTTATTTTGCAGAGCGAAATATAATGGCAAGCTAGTGCTTTATTATATTTGAGGATCGAATGTCTCAGAAATCAGAAACTGAACAACCTATAAATTTTGATGAGATACGCCTAGATCCGATTTCACATATTCATCGCGAAAATAACCCGCAATTTATTGCTTCTCTGGCACGTGGTTTAGAACTGTTACGCTGTTTTTCTGCCAATAACCAGGTACTGGGCAACCAGGAACTGGCAAAAATGACCGGATTACCTAAACCGACCATTGCCCGGATTACCAATACATTGGTGTCGTTAGGCTATTTAAAACAATTGCCGAACTCGACCAAATACACATTAGATATTGGCGTTTTATCTCTCGGTTATGCAGCCTTATCCAATATTTCTATCCGTAATATTGCGCATCAATATATGGAAGAGATGAGTCAGTATGTTCAGGCGCCGGTCGCCATGGCTACACGTGATCGCCTGAATATGGTGTATATCGATGTCGTGCAGACCGAAACTGCCTTAAATATGCGCCGCCCAATTGGTTCGACCTTGCCCTTGCACAGTAGTTCCATGGGACGGGCGTGTTTAGCCGCAACCCCTGAACGTGAGCGTAATTTTTTACTTGATGCACTAAAACAGAAAAATCCTGAAAACTGGTCTGCGATCAAGCGTTCTCTGGAACGTGCATTCCGTGATTATCAGGATTATGGCTATTGCCTGTCTCTAGGCGAATGGCATAAAGAAGTGAACTCGGTCGCCGTACCTCTGGTCAGCTCCAAGCATGGTTTGTATGTGTTTAACTGCGGTGCGCCAAGTTTTCATTTAAACCCGGAAAAACTCGAAGGTGAAATTGGACCACGTTTAATTCATATGGTGCATAACATTCAAGATGTATTGAGTGAAACACATTAATCTCCCGACTGAGCCTTAGCAACATAGGGAATAAGAATTAAATACCGATTTCATCGTGAGCATGACATGATGAAAAGTGCACTCTATACCCCCACCATTATTTTAATGGCAATTGCTGCGGGCATCTGTACTGGCGGTAATTATTTTAGTCAGCCACTTATTCACTCAATTAGTGTAAGTCTAAATTTAACTGAAACAACTACAGCATGGGTGCCCACGCTGGCGCAGATTACCTATGCCTGCGGTTTGCTGTTCCTGATGCCTTTAGGTGACATTCTGGAAAAACGCAAACTGCTGTTTAATTTCATGTTACTGGCAGCATTTGGGCTGATTCTCAGTGGTTTTTCCCCTAATATTTATCTTTTAATCTTGGGAACCATCATTACCGGTCTGTTCTCCAGCTCGGCACAGCTGTTATTACCCCTTGCCGCCAGTCTGGTTCCGATCCAGCAGAGTGGACGTGTGGTTGGTTTCCTGCTCAGTGGCCTGATGATGGGGGTTTTACTGGCACGCACCCTTTCCGGGTTGATGTCTACCCTGTTTGACTGGCATGTAATTTATCAGCTGAGCGGATTTCTGTTACTGGCCATTGCCATTATCCTGTATCGTAATATCGGATTGTTCCCTCCAACCAAATCCGAGAACTACCTTTCCAGCATACGCTCCCTACCATACATTTTTCTGAATAATCCACGCCTCAGAACACGGTCCTATATCGGTGGTTGCACTTTTGCCTGTGTCAGCCTGATTTTTACCACCATGTCATTGCTGTTGGCACCTGCACCGTATTTCTTTAGTGATTTTAGTATTGGTTTATTTGGGTTCGTGGGGATTCTGGGAACCTTTATAGCCAATTTTTCAGGCAAGTTTATTGATCAGGGCTATATCCATAAAATTTCGGTTTATTGCGGCCTTGGCCTGATTTTAAGCTGGCTGTTCTTTCTCCTGCTTCCCTATCATTTTCTCTTTTATGTTCTTGGCTTACTTCTGCTCTACGCAGCACTATCGGCAGTCCATGTCACCAACCAGAGTATTGTATTCAAGCTGAATCAGGAATTACGTTCACGCTTTAATGCGTTGTATATGACGGGGTATTTTGCAGGTGGAGCATTCGGTACTACGGCTGGAAGCTATGCCTGGAAACATTCTGGCTGGACAGGCGTTTGTATTCTGGGACTTGTTTTTGCGGTTTTATGTTTATTTTTCTGTATCAAAGATGCCAAAAGCCAGCATGCTGAGTGATGCTGGCTTTTTAAAGCCATAAGCCTTAACTGATCTCGGTACGGATATTATTCACCATATGTAATAAACGCGGTGCAATATCTTCCTCAAGTTTTTCACGGTTCATGATAAAGCTCGGTCCGCCACAGTTAAACACCAGCAAGCCATGCTGTTCATGAATCAAAGGTACAGCAACCGAGTTGACATCTTTATGCCATTCACCAATCGAGAAACAATAGCCAAAGTCCTGATAATCCTTAAAGGCCTTATCCAGATCGCGGTTAATCTTGATCCAGTCCTCTTTATGCTTGCTACGAATCGCATCCAGCAAAAATTCCCGTTCATCTTCAGGCATCGCAGCCAGACAGGCCCGTCCCATCGAACTTAAATGGATCGGTAAATATGTTCCGACTTGACGGCGCATGGTCATATTGCCTTTGCCCTGTACCACATCCAGATAGATCATATTCAGGCGGTCACGTGTAGCCATGGCAACTGCCGCACCGGCATAGTCCGCCAGATTTTTCATATAAGGATGTGCAATTGAACGGATCGAGACATTGGAGAGCATGGAATAACCAAAAGCTAACACCCCAACCGAGAGCTGGAATTTACTCGAATTTGGCACCTGCTTGATATAGCCCAGACGCGATAAGGTATGGGTCAAACGGGTAATGGTTGGTTTGGGTAAGCCTGTCATCTGAGCCAGTTCCTGATTGCCCAGATGTTGATGCTTTGGGGTAAAGCAACGTAAGAGCTCTAAACCGCGGGCCAAAGCCGTAATAAATTGACGGTCATTTTCATCCTGCATATCTTCAATCGGATGCAGTAGTTCATGCCTTAAAGGCGCTAATAATTTTTCTGCTTGTTCGGCATCTACGGCATCATTCATGGCTTTATCAATCCACATATTTATTTCGCACTGCGAAAATTATAATCTATTTTTTCTATAATAAACAGTTTAAAGCACATCGCTGATTTATTTGCACAACAAAAATGATGTCAATCAAAGCCCATGCCAAAATACATATATCTTTTGGCATGGGTGCATGGTTTATCCAATAATCCCTTTCTGCTTCAATTCATGGAGCTTTTCCCGGGTAAAGATCCGGCCAAGAACCGTATCGGTGTGTTGCCCCAATAAAGGCGGTGCATTTTTATACTCGACTGGCGTTCTTGAAAGTTTAATCGGCGATCCAATCACAGTCAGCTTTTCGCGTTGCGGATGCTGCATCTCAACCAGCATTTCCCTTGCCTGCACCTGTGGTTCCTGAAAGGCCTGTTCCAGATTATTGATCACCCCCACCGGAACTTTGGCGGCATGAATGGCAGCCACCCATTCATCGGCACTCTTGCTTAAAAAATGCTGCGATAAAATTCCGATAATTTCATTTCGATGTTTGATACGGTCGGCATTGCGTCGAAACCGGGGATCATTCGGTAAATCAGGTAAACCGATACTTCTACACAGCTGAATAAACTGGGTATCATTGCCGCAAGCAATAATAAACTCCCGATCAGCAGCTTTAAACACCTGATAAGGCACGATATTGGCGTGTGCATTACCATAACGTTTGGGGATATTTCCTGAGGAAAGATAATTCATGCCCTGATTGGCCATAGTGGCAATTTGTACATCAAGCAATGCCATATCAATATACTGCCCCAGACCGGTCTCATGGCGGTTGAGTAAAGCAGCCTGAATGGCAATGGTAGAATAAAGACCGGTCGCCAGATCTGAAAATGCCACTCCGACTTTTTGCGGACCACCGCCCGGTAAATCATCCTTTTCACCGGTGACAGACATTAACCCGCCCATACCCTGAATAATGAAGTCATAACCGGGCTCTTCTGCTCGCGGGCCAGTTTGACCAAAACCAGTAATTGAACAGTAGACCAGACCAGGATTGATTGCAGATAAAGCTGCATAATCCAGACCATATTTTTTTAGCGAACCCGCCTTATAGTTTTCAATCACGACATCTGTGTCTTGAATGAGAGCTTTAATCAGCTCCTGTCCTTCAGGAGTGGCAATATCAATCGCTACCGAAAGCTTATTCCGGTTGGTTGACTGATAGTAAGCCGCCTCTTGCGTGTCTTGTCCTGAATTATCCTTCATCCACGGCGGCCCCCAAGACCGGGTATCATCACCCAGCTTTGGCCGTTCTACCTTGATCACTTCTGCCCCCAGATCAGCCAGTATCTGTCCACACCACGGCCCAGCCAGTACCCGACTTAAGTCAAGCACCCGAATTCCATTTAAAGCACCCATGTTTGTCCCTTCAATTTACAGCTAATGTCCCAGATAAAAACCCATTTAAAAGTTTCGCACAGCGATATATATTTTTAATATACACAGCTATTTTTAAAAAACCAACTTTAATTTTCTACTAAAAATAATGATTTTCTATAAGAAAATATAGCTTAAATAAATCAATATATTATTAAATATAAGTCAAAAACCATATATCGCATTGCGAAATTTATTTTCAAAATATATTGTTTTGCAACTTTTCTTTGATTACTATCGCATCAAATATTGATGATTTTACGAACATCGTATTGCTGTTTTTAGCTATATGTACAAAGGATATGACTATGATTCGTGATCAGGAAACACTGAACCAGCTGGTCGATATGATTCGGCAGTTTGTTGAAGGTGTATTAATTCCTCATGAGAATGAAGTCGCTGAAATGGATGAAATTCCTGAAGATCTTGTTGAGCAAATGAAAGCTCTCGGATTATTCGGTTTAACCATTCCTGAAGAATACGATGGTCTTGGGCTGACCATGGAAGAAGAGGTCTATGTGGCTTTTGAATTGGGTCGTACCTCTCCTGCTTTTCGCTCTCTTATTGGAACCAATAATGGCATTGGCTCAAGTGGACTCATTATTGATGGGACTGAAGCGCAAAAATCTTTTTTCTTACCCCGTTTAGCACGTGGTGAAGTGATCAGTTCTTTTTGCCTGACCGAACCGGATGCAGGTTCTGATGCAGCATCTTTAAAAACCAGTGCAGTAAAAGATGGTGACTTTTATATTTTAAATGGCACCAAACGCTTTATTACCAATGCACCTCATGCTGGTGTATTTACAGTCATGGCACGTACAAACGCTGATATTAAAGGTGCTGGCGGCATTTCTGCTTTTATTGTTGATAGCCAAACTCCGGGCATTTCTCTTGGCAAACGCGATAAAAAGATGGGACAAAAAGGTGCCCATACCTGTGACGTTATTTTTGAAAATTGTCGCATCCCAGCTTCAGCACTCATTGGCGGTGTTGAAGGTGTTGGTTTTAAAACGGCGATGAAAGTTCTGGATAAAGGCCGACTGCATATTGCCGCGCTCAGTGTCGGGGCAGCGACACGGATGCTAGATGATTCTTTAAATTACGCCATCGAACGTAAGCAATTTGGACAACCGATTGCCGGATTTCAACTGATTCAAGCCATGCTGGCTGACTCTAAAGCTGAAATCTATGCCGCTCGATGTATGGTGCTGGATGCAGCACGCTTACGCGATCACGGGCAAAACGTCAGTACAGAAGCCTCTTGCGCCAAAATGTTTGCAACCGAAATGTGCGGTCGCGTGGCAGATCGTTGTGTACAGATTCATGGCGGCGCCGGCTACATCAGTGAGTATGCCATCGAACGCTTTTACCGCGATGTCCGTCTGTTCCGCCTCTATGAAGGCACCACGCAAATTCAACAAATGATTATTGCCCGAAACATGATCCGGGCGGTGTCTTAATCAACTCCCCAGCACTTTAAACGACTTAAGGTGCTTTAAAAAATCAAATGTAGGTAATGGATTATGGCTACACACGACTATTCCCCCGTTTCCACGGTACAGGCCCGCACCTGGAAAATTGCTTTTATTTTTGCCTTTCTGGCTCTACTGGTCGATGGCGCCGATCTGATGCTGCTGTCTTATAGCTTAAACAGTATCAAGGCAGAGTTTGGCTTAAGCTCGGTTCAGGCCGGAATGCTGGGTAGTTTTACCTTGGCCGGTATGGCGATTGGCGGGATTTTTGGCGGCTGGGCATGTGATAAATTCGGACGCGTCCGCATCGTTGTGATTTCTATTCTCACCTTTTCGCTATTAACGTGTGGCTTGGGTTTTACCCAAAGCTTTATGCAATTCGGAATTTTAAGGTTCTTTGCTTCACTGGGACTGGGTTCACTTTATATTGCCTGTAATACCCTCATGGCAGAATATGTTCCTACCCGTTATCGTACCACAGTACTCGGCACCTTACAGGCTGGCTGGACCGTTGGCTATATTGTGGCAACCTTGCTTGCAGGCTGGATTATTCCTGATCATGGCTGGCGTATGCTGTTTTATGTCGCCATTGTCCCGGTCATGATTGCCGTATTGATGGATCTGCTTGTTCCAGAACCTGAAGCATGGCAGCAGTCCCGTTTAAAACAGTCCAATACCCCAGCGAATACCGAAAAAGCCTCTGCCTTCAAACTGATCTTTCAAGATAAACGCAACCGGAACATGTTTATTCTGTGGGCTTTAACCGCAGGTTTCCTCCAGTTCGGTTATTACGGCGTAAATAACTGGATGCCGTCATATCTGGAAACTGAACTGGGCATGAAGTTTAAGGAAATGACCACGTATATGGTCGGCACCTATACTGCCATGATTCTGGGTAAAGTACTGGCAGGTATGATGGCAGATAAACTGGGCCGCCGTTTTACCTATGCCTTTGGTGCAATTGGCACTGCGATTTTTCTCCCGCTGATTGTGTTTTATCACTCTCCAGACAATATTCTGTTTTTGCTGGTCACCTTCGGCTTTTTATATGGCATCCCATACGGCGTAAATGCAACCTATATGACCGAGAGTTTCGCTACGGCTATCCGTGGTACTGCGATTGGCGGGGCCTACAATGTCGGTCGTTTAGGTGCCGCAATTGCGCCAGCAACCATCGGCTTTTTAGCCTCTGGCGGTTCGATCGGTTTGGGTTTTGTGGTGATGGGTGCAGCCTACCTGATCTGTGGTCTGATTCCGGCACTATTTATCAAGGAAAAACAATATGATCCACAAAACTCTCAATAAGAGACTACAGAACATCATGGGGTAGCGTACATACGCGATGATGGCTTGAATATGCTTATTTGTTAAAGCTATTCATGCAGAAGAATTTAGCTTCTTCTTACCCAAACGCTTAGGGTATTGATCACTCTAAGATTGAACTTTTTAGGTAAACCTAGTCCTCTGGGGGGCTAGGTTTAAAAAAAGCAAACCTATCAATTGCATGCGTTAACGCATTAAATGGCTGATCTTCCCTACATCAACACCGCTACACTGGTTAAACTCGGCAAAACGCTGTAACTCTCGTTCAAATGCAAGTAAAAATTGGGCTTGATCCTGTACTTTAGACTCTTCCAGATGCAGAGCCATGACTTCCAGTCGCTTTTCACGACGATGCACTTTGCAATCGATCCGCCCCACAAGGTGATCTGCATACAACAGCGGTAAACAAAAATAACCGTATTGTCTTTTGGCCGCCGGGACATAGCATTCGATACGATAATCAAAGTCAAATAAGCAACTCAAGCGCTCCCGATGAATCACCAGATTATCAAAAGGAGACAATATTTTTAATTCCGGCTGAATGATAGGCTGATGTTCCAATATTGCGCTGGCAACATAAAACGTTTGTCCATGCTCAAATTTCAGTACCTGGACTAAGCCCGCATCAATATAGTCATCCAGAACAGTACGCATCACTTCACGTACGTCTTTACCCTTTAAATGTACTAACTGTTTCCAGGTAAATACGCCATGAGCGCGTATATTCATTTTTAATAAATAATCGGCATATTCACGCAACGTCGGCATGCTCAGATCAATATCCGGAGCTATACAGCGTTCTGTCAGGTCATAGACCTTCTCCATTCCGTTACGCTCGCAGATCATCAGATCGCCTTGCATAAACAACTGCTCAAGCGCTTTTCGGCTTGGTCCTCTATTCCACCAGCCGGCAGTGCCTTGTCGCGTTTCCTTTTCCATCTGTCTCAGCTGGATTTTGCCTTCTGCCCGAACCTGCGCCAGAATCTCGTTCATCAAATGCGGATCAGCCCTGTAATAGCGGCTTTCGCCATTTCGGATCGCATTCATCAACGGCATGGCATAGCGATAATCCCGCATCGGCAGATAAGAAGCTGCATGTGCCCAATGCTCAAAAATCTGGCGCTGCTGCACCAGCTGATTTAAGTGGTTCAACCGATAATCAGGCACCCGGTTCCACAAGACATGATGATGGGCACGTTCAACCACTGCAATGGTATCAATTTGCACATAGCCCAGATGTTCAATCGCTTTTAGGGTTCCAGCTAACCCTTCACCAAAACTGTGGTTTCTTGTCAGCCCCTGATGCGATAAGGCCAGTCTTTTTAATAATGAAAGCATAATGTTATCGTTTATATGATGTGCACCCATCTGAATATCGGCTGCGAAGTAAATGTATGGGTCTGATCGCTCACATTAACATATTTAGCCGGTTATTTGCCTTGTAAATAGACTCGTGGCGCAGCTCCCAAGGCACGTTTGAAGGCTGCCGTAAATGCACTACTGCTGCTATAACCCAGTTCCATGGCCACCTGGGTAACCGGCTGCCCCAGTTCCATCCGGGTCAAGGCATTGAGTAAGCAGGCCTGTTGCCGCCAGTGACTAAAGCTCATTCCCGTTTGTTGCCGGAAGATTCGGGTGAAGTTACGGCGGCTCATCCCGATCTGTGCGGCGATTTGGTCAAGATCATTCTCCAGACTTGGTGCTTTTAACAATTGCAGACATAAAGCCGCCAGGCGCGGTTCTTGTGGCAAGGGGGCATTCAACGGCAGTTCAGGCATCAACGCAATTTCAGCAATAATCAGTTGCATCAAATAATCATCGCGTCCACCCAATTCATATTCAGCAGGCAAATCTACAGCACTTGATAACAGTTCATGCAATAACGGCGATACATTGATCACGGCACAATACGACGGTAAACCGGCCTTACTTGCAATGTCTGGAAGAATATAAGCACTGCGTGTTTTAGTGATTCCGCCCATATGTACTTCATGATCAATGCCCGCTGGTATCCACAGCGCGCGTTTCGGCGGCACCACCCAACTGCCGGTATGCGTGATAACAGTCAATACGCCTGTAATTGCATATAGGCACTGCCCACGGCGATGGCGATGACTCGGCAGGAGGAAACCGTCCGGATAATCATTGCCCGTTGCCATCACATGACGCGGCACATCCTGATAATCGTTGACCTGAATATTACGCATTGCCCGGGTTCCTTAAAATGGCCTGAACTCGACACTATCTGTCCCAAATATGATTGTGGGCCGATTCCTGTTCAGTCTAGGATAAACATACTGAAAAGCAAACCACTTTCAGCATCAGCATTCGGGCTGATACAACGTGTTGGAGTAAATATGGCAAGCAATACAGGGACGCTTGAGAATACCTTTTCACAAGCCCAACCTTCCTCTCATGATCAACCACAACAGTTTGTCTTACGCATTGTCGGCGCAGTTGCCTTTGCGCATTTGTTAAATGATTCGATTCAGGCGGTGGTTACTGCAAGCTATCCCATGTTAAAAGCCGAGTTTTCACTGAGCTTTGCCCAGATTGGCTGGATTGCACTGGTGTATCAAATTACGGCCTCATTATTACAACCCTGGATTGGCCTGTATACCGATAAACATCCCAAACCGTATTTACTGCCTGCCGGGATGTTCGCCACGCTGGTCGGTATTGGACTGATGGCAATGGCTGGCAGCTATCACAGCTTGCTCCTGGCTGCCGCACTGATTGGGGTGGGTTCATCCACCTTTCACCCGGAAGCCTCACGGATTGCACGTACAGCATCGGGCGGCCGTTTTGGTACGGCGCAATCCATGTTTCAGGTTGGCGGAAATACCGGTTCAGCCCTTGGCCCCTTAGTCGCGGCTGCCGTGATTATTCCTCACGGACAAGGTGCGATTGGCTTATTTGTTTTAGTCGCTGCTTTAGCTATTTTTGTGTTGTTACGCGTAACCAAATGGCTGGTTAAACAAGCACCAGTACAACGCCTCGCCAGTCAACGTGCTATGTCGACTTTGACGCGTCAACAGGTCATTCAGGCTATGGCCGTGATCTGTATTTTACTATTTGCCAAGTTTATTTATATCGCAGCCATTACCAACTATTTTACCTTTTACCTCATTGAAAGATTTAATGTTTCAATTCAAACCTCTCAGCTCTACCTATTTATATTTTTAGGTGCTGTTGCACTCGGTACTTTTGCAGGTGGTCCAGTCGGTGACCGTATCGGACGTAAAGCCGTGGTTTGGGTGTCTTTCCTGGGGATTGCGCCATTTGCCCTGTTGTTGCCTTATGTCGGCCTAACGGGAACTGCCATTCTGGTGATTATCATTGGTCTGGTAATGTCCTCCGCTTTCTCGGCACTGGTGGTCTATGCACAAGAAGCGGTACCCGGCCGGGTTGGCATGGTTGCAGGTTTAATGTTTGGGCTGATGTTCGGCATTGGCGGGATTGGTGCGGCAGGTTTAGGTCATTTAGCCGATACCCATGGCATTGTCTGGGTGTATAAACTCTGTTCATTCTTACCTTTGTTAGGTTTTATGACGGCATTATTGCCAAATACCAAATCATAATCTCCCCTTCACCATCAGATGTGTGATGTTTCATGGCATGGCACATCTGTCTTCACTTCAGGCCATATTGTTTGCTGCTTATGCTTAGTGCTAAAATTTCGGCCGAAGACCGGATTTTTCCGATCCCTTCATTTCCATTGTTACGATAAAAAAATCGCGAAAAATTGATGCAGTACACTTTTCTATTGAGAAAAAAATATCGCATCCACACACACCCCTATCTGTTAAAGATTCGGTCAGCGTTCATCAGGGCTTGAGTTGTTATCAGGCATCGTTAACAGGTTTCCACAGCAAGTCTGTGCCTGATTTTTCGATAGGACGCTTTATGAATCGCTCTCTATTTATTATTTTTTTGACCATTGCTTTAGATGCCATGGGTATTGGTCTTGTTTTTCCAATATTACCCGCCTTGCTTCAGGACATTAGCCCTAGCCATCATACAGCCCTCTATATTGGTCTGCTTGGCAGTCTCTATGCTGCGATGCAGTTTATCTTCTCCCCGATACTCGGAACATTGAGTGACAGGCTTGGACGGCGCCCCATCCTGCTGCTTTCATTGGCAGGCTCAGTTCTCAATTACCTCTTGTTAACGTTTTCACATAGCTTCATGCTGTTATTGATCGGACGCATTGTTGCAGGTATGAGCAGTGCAAATATGTCTGTTGCCTCGGCCTACCTGATCGATATTTCAGTACCTGAACAACGAACAAAATACTTTGGCTTAAGCAGTGCCATGTTTGGCGCAGGTTTCGTGATTGGGCCAGTCCTGGGCGGGTTGCTGGGTGAATACTGGCTCAGGCTTCCCTTTCTGGTAGCAGCACTACTTTCTGCCATCAACTTGTTACTGGCGTATTTTGCCTTGCCAGAATCGGGAAAAGCACTCTCTTCACAACCACTTTGCTTGACCCTCAATCCTTTTAAGGCATTTCAATCCCTTCACAACATGCCTGGTGTGTTACCACTAATGGCTACTTTTTTTATTTTCAGTGCTACAGGTGAAGCATATGCGGTTTGCTGGGCCTTGTGGGGGCATGCCGCCTTTCAGTGGAACGGGTTCTGGACGGGCCTATCTTTAGGCATGTTTGGTTTGTGCCAGATGCTGGTTCAAGCCTTTGTGCCCCAACATGCTTCAAAACGATTTGGCAATCGAAATACTGTTCTGATCGGCATGGGTTGTACCGGCATTGCTTTAAGTATCATGGCTTTGGCACAGCAAGGCTGGATCATTTTTGCCATCATGCCTGTTTTTGCATTAGGCAGCATCGGGACACCTGCTTTACAGGCCCTGGCATCTCAGAAAGTTGCAGCCGGGCAACATGGGCAGTTTCAAGGCATGGTTACATCGACCGTGAGTTTAGCCGCCATGTGTGCCCCGCTATTCTTTTCTACCTTATATTTTCAGCTTCAATCCAGCTGGCCGGGCGCGATCTGGCTCAGTGTAATTGCCCTCTATCTGCTGGCTTTGCCTGTAGTGCTTCAAGCGATACAGCCAGACCCTGCTACAGATTAATTCAAAGCCCCTTATCGAATAAGGGGCTCATCAACTATTTGACCCAATTACTTACGATCTGCATAACAATTTAACTTATTCAACAATCAAGTCTTTGGCAGGGATACCATCCCCATACACTGGTTTTAAGGTTTTTTCATAGGCTTGATGAATGACACCTTCTTTGGCCAGTTTGTCTAAATCCTGATTTAACCAGTCCAGCAATTCTTTATTGCCCTTTTGTACAGCAGGTGCAATCAAATCTTGCTCACCCAGATTGGTAATGCCGACGGTATAATTCGGATTTTCTTTCGCCCAGGCCAGTACCAACAGATTGTCATGGGCCAAAGCAGCACCACGGCCATCTTTTAGCGCGTCAAAGGTTTCGGTATTTTGCTCATATTTTTGCAGCTTAATTTCAGGATGTTGTTTGCTAAAAAAAGAGTCCGCTGTGGTGCCTTTATTCACCAATAAAGTCTGGTCCTTTAACTGGGCAATATCCGTAATCGGTTTATTTTTTGGAGACACCACACCTAAGGCAACTTTTAAATAAGGCTTGGCAAAATCCACCACTTGCTGACGTTCAGGGGTCACAGTGAAATTGGCAAAAATAATATCGACTTTATTGGCTTTTAAGTATTCGACCCGATTGGCAGCTTCTGTCAGCACAAACTGAACCTTGTTTTCATCTCCCAATAAATCCTTGGCCACATGCTTGGCAATTTCCACATCAAAGCCCTGATTTTTACCTTGCGCATCCAGATAACCAAACGGCGGCTTATCGCTAAACACCCCAATACGTACCACACCATTTTTCTTAATCTGTTCGATACTGGAAACCTGAGCTGAGCTATCTGCTGATTTTTCTGCCGACTGTGGCGTCTTGTTACATGCGGTGAGACCCAGACCCAATACAGAAGCCAGCAACAGTTTTTGAATATTTGAGAATGTTATTGTCTGCATATCGTTACCTCTATTTTTAACGGTTTCATTTATGTTATTGCTTCGCCAAATCGACATCTAAAAAGATATCTGGGTTCACTTTTTCGCCGTAAATCGGCTTTAAGGTCTGGTCATAAAGCTTCTGGATTTCCCCCGTGCTGCGTAGCTGTTTGATTTCATCATTGAGCCAGTGCAGCAATTGGGTATTGCCTTTTTTCACGCCTGCGGCGATAAAATCTTCATTGCCAATCTGTGGAATACCGACCACATAATCCGGATTGTTGGCAGCCCATGCCAAGGCATAGGTACTGTCTTGGGAAATCGCATCACCCCGGCCATCGGTGAGGGCATTAAACGCATCGGTATTTTGTTCAAACTTCAACAAATTCACTTTCGGATAGTTTTTAGTGAAATAGCTGTCCGAGCTTGAGCCTTTATTCACAATTAAAGTTTTGCCTTCCAGACTTTTCACATCGGTAATGGCTTTGGCTTTAGGTGAAACAATGCCTAGTGATGCCTTTAAATAAGGTTGGGAAAAATCCACCACCTGTTGACGTTCGGGTGTCACAGAGAAGCTGGCAAAGACCACATCGACTTTGTCTGACTTTAAAAATTCAACCCGGTTGGCTGCCTCTGTGACGACAAACTGGATTTTATTTTCATCTCCGAGCAAATCTTTGGTCACACGCTTCGCCAAGGCGACATCAAAGCCCTGATTTTTGCCTGCACTGTCCACATAACCAAACGGTGGGTTATCTGCGAACACCCCCACCCGTAGCACGTCATTTTTCTTGATCCGCTCCAAGGAGCTGTCTGCTGTACTCGTTTTGGATTCTGTTGAAGCCGGTTGATTACACCCTGTTAATATGCCTGCCACCAGCACACAGCTAATGCCAAGCCTTACTGTTTTTATTTTCGATGTATTGCCAGATCGTCCGGCGACTAAATGTAATCTCATCACGTCCTCTGCTTGCTTTTAATAATTCAGAATATTTAAAAAAGTTTTGGCCCGTTCCGTCTGCGGATGCTGAAAAAAATCTTCAGGGGTGCTTTGCTCAATAATCTGGCCTTTGTCCATAAAAATAATGCGATCTGCCACTTTGCGGGCAAAGCCCATTTCATGCGTAACAATCAGCATGGTCATGCCCTCCTGGGCCAGTTTCAGTACCACATCCAGCACTTCGCGTACCATTTCCGGGTCTAAGGCCGCCGTAATTTCATCCAGTAAAATGACTTTGGGCTGCATTACCAAGGCACGGACAATCGCAATCCGCTGTTTTTGCCCACCTGATAGATTAGATGGATAATCATATTTACGATCCAGTAGGCCCACGCGCTGCAATAACTGATCTGCCAGATGTTCCACTTCTGCGCGTTGGCGTTTTTGTGCTTTTAGCGGCCCCAGCAGAATGTTATCAATCACATTCATATGCTTGAACAGTTCATAGTTCTGAAACACCATGCCAATCTGCTGACGTACGCGATCCCAAGGCAAGTCCTGCCCAAGCACGCCCACATCTTTGAGCTGGATTTCTCCCTGCTGAATCGGTTCCAGCCCATTGATACAGCGCAACAAGGTGCTCTTTCCACAACCGGATGGCCCCAAAATCACCACCACTTCACCTTGTTGCACATTCAGATCAATGCCATGCAATACCTGACTTTGCTTATAAAATTTATGTAAATGCCGTATCGATAACAAAGTCATGCGTTTTCCCACACTTTTTCTAAATGCGCTGCTAAAAGCGATAATGGATAACAAATCAGGAAATAAAGAAGAAAGATAAAACCGTAGATCCATAACGATGCACTAGGAACCGTCAATAATGAATTTTCAATAATCTGCTGCCCGACCTTCAGCACTTCCACCATACCGATCAATACCGCCAGAGAGCTGGTTTTGATCATGCGGGTAAACAGATTCAGTGCGCCCGGGGTGACCCGTTTTAGGCTTTGCGGAAAAATCACATAAACCAGAGTTTGGACATGATTTAGACCTACGGCATAGGCTGTATCACGTTGATGCTGATCGATCGACGTGATGGAAGCCCGAACCAGATCTCCCATTTCCGCAGTTCCCCATAAGGTAAAGACAAAAATACAGACCCAAAACGATGACAACTGCCAGTTAAACCATGTTGCCAGACCAAAATAGAACACAAATAACAGCACCAGAATCGGCACAATCCGAATGGTTTCCAGATAGAAACGGCACAGGATCTTGACCAGTAAATTTCTGGAAGTCATGATCACCCCAAAAATGGTGCCGAAAATGGCAGATAAAAATACCGATAAAAAGGCAATTTCAATGGTTTGCAACAAGCCATACAGTAAACGCTCGACATGGCTCGGTTGAAATAAATACTCAAGTCCCATGGCTCACCTTGCGACTGCGATATTCCAGATAACTGGTCAGCGCTGAAACGGGTAGCAAAATCATCAGATAAGCCACGATTAACAGAAATAAAGCTTCGGTGGTTTTGTAATCCATCCCGATTAGATCTTTGGTCACAAACAGAAGTTCTACCACTGCTATGGCACTCAAGACCGAGCTTTCTTTAATCAGGAACAAACAGTTTGCGCCAATGGCAGGAATGGACAGCGATAACGCTTGGGGAAATACCACATATTGAAAGACTTGCACGGCGTTTAATCCTACACTTCTGGCCGAATCAATTTGCCCTTGCGCCACAGACTGCAAACCAGCACGGAACGCCTCGGCCATGTAGCTGCCACCCAAAAAAGTCAGGCCAATCACACCACAGCTAAAACCATCTAGTTTGATGCCGATCTTAGGCAAACCGTAGTAGAGAAAAAATAGCTGAATGAGCAAAGGGGTATTACGGGAAACCTCGATATAAACTTTGACAATTTTATTGAGTATCCGAACCTGATATGTGCTGATGATGCTACAGATCAGCCCAAGCAGAATAGAGAGTACGATACCGATAAAGGAGATTTTTAAGGTCATGAGGGTGGCCGCATAGAACTGCGGCAGCACACTCTGTATATACTGCCAATCCAAAGAAAACATCCGAATGAAAAATTGATTCTTTTGATAAATACATTGTTGTTATTTATCTTTGGATGAGTCTAATCTGGTTGAAAATTCACATAAAATATTATTATTTGCTAAGCTTTGCTGAAATTGGAATGATGAGTTTTTAGCTAAGTAAAAATAAAAAAGTGGTGATATTTCAGATCAAATACCGCCATTCTTAAATAAAAAACCATATTTCAAAAATAAAATGCAGTTAAACTATAAACTCATTCGGCATGCCACCATTTTACAAAATTTCCGCTTTCATCATATATTTTATGAGCTAATGAATAAGGGCAAAACATTAAAAATTACCATCCTAAATAGCCATTTTCCTCATCCATCTTATCCATTTCTGCTTTACCAATCCAAACCTCTTTAAGTAAAGCAAGCTGCTCTTCTGGTGTGCCTGCTAAATGCTCGCCATCTCTTGATGGTTCTTCACTATTTAGATTATAAAATAAACATTTATCTCCACTTTTCAATAAGGCTTCTAATGCTTTAAAGAAGGCAGTATCTGGATCATATTCCATTTCTAATTCTGGATAAAATCTAGTTAACTCATCATCACTAGCATACCAAAGATACTCTAATCCCATATTTTCATGCCATTCCTGAAATATCTTTAAAATTGCATTTATTTGATTCATTGAAACTTTAACTCCAGAGTACGCTTGTTTATCCCAGCAGGCTTTTGAATCAACGCCTTGTGATAAAGAGAAATTCCTTAATACCACTGTACTTCCATCTTACCTGCTGTTGTGACAACCTTAGCCAAGGCATTATTTTTCAACTGTGGTCTCTGCCTTATTTTTATGATCTGAAAGCTCTGTATTGAGTGCTGTTTCAAGCATGAACTCTTTAAAGAGAGCTGTCATTTAGTTTAAGTATTCTGGTGTTTTTAGACCTTTAGCCAACTCAATAGACATACTTCTGTTTGTTGCTTCATCCATGTAAAGTACTTTTTTTATTTTCCTCTTCAGGATAAATGAAAATGAAGTACTTACACAAAATTTAGAACAGTCCCAGTACTTCTGCTTTTTTAAGGCAGAAGTACTGCTAAACCTATTTAAACAGAAATTTATAAACTAAATCTTAAGACTCCATACCACTTATTTTTATTAAAAACTTACTCCATAATTTTATCTCAACAATTACTCTATAAGTTTGATTAAATATCATTTTTATAGTTTGCTTATCTTCATCCAAAAAAAACTCTCTAAGATTTTCCATATAAACATCTGTTAATATTAGAGAATCACTATTAAGAACCACTTTGACACTATCATCCACCTGTCCAATATAGATACTCAACTCACTTTTATCTTCATCAATAAATTTCATTACTTGTATATGATTATCATCTAACCAACAATCACATCCAAAAATAGAAGATAATTCATCACATGATGGGATCACATATTCAGACATTTATTTTCCTCTTTTAATAATAATCGTAGAAAATCTACGTTGTCCATCTGGCATAATTTCAAATGTTGATTCTGCTTTTCTTACTCCCATAGGGCCTGAAGACAGAGAACCTCTTATTTCAAATTTTCTATCAACTCCATCAATTTTCTTTATAGAAGTCTCAGAAACATTATCAGATCGACATTTAACTTATAAGAAATGCTGGGCATTTTCCCAGCATTTTAGGGATTTAACTATTAAATTAAACACACAAATAGAACAGAAATATAAATAAACCACCCAATACAATTGCTATCCAAGATATTACCTTAGAAATAAATCTCTCCTTTTTAAAAAACAATGGAGCCACCCATTTATTGACATCTATTTTTTGCAACCATGATAAATACCAAGGAAAAGTTAAGGTAAATATAAGTGAACTCATCAAAACAATAACAAAGTTCGGACTTTTATAAAAGTCAGAACCATCTATTTTAAAATATACAACCCAAAATACAATTTCTGCTACACAGATTAAAACACAAAAATACACATCAATCTTAGATTTTACATTGGTTAAAAATAATGGCATTAATATCCAAAAAGGACATATAAATCCAAGCATAAATCTAAAACCATAAAAAATATTATTAGTATTTAAAAAATCAGTTCGAAACAAAACAGCAAAATAATAAAAAAATAAAAGAAAATAAGCTAAAACTTTAATTTCATTAAAATAGAAATCATCTTTATTTCTAATATACACTTGCTTAAATATAAAAAAACCCAGCAAATAAGAAAAATAAAAATAGATTACATACCAAATAAATTGGGCAATACCATCTAATTTAAGACCAGAATAGTTATACAATCCAACAGAAAGTCCCAAAAAAAAGCTAAATAGGACAAAGATTAACCCAAAAACCGTAAAACTTTTTAAAATAACAAAATAGGATTTTTTGCCTTTAAAAGGATGTGTTTTCATCATGTTTTATTCTACCAGTGCAATCACTCAGACTATCACATACTTAGGTAATAAGTGCCTTTATACACTTACACCTACCACTCTGCCTATTAAACTTTACTACTTGTAATTCCAAGAAATTCTGATATCAGCCATCTACTCCATTTTAGAACTCAACCTGTACCGTCACCGTATCGCTATACGTTCCCGCAGGCAGGTTCGGCTGTTCGGGCAGAATTTTGGTTGTAAACGAATAACCCTGTTGAATGCGGCCGTCATATCGCCCCGGATTGATCGTGGCTTGAGCGCTCGACCAGCTTTCACTGCCGCTGCCCCAACGGTTCATCCCCGGATTTTTGTAAATTTCATATTTCATGAAATTATTTCCAGTGCTTGATTTCATAGCCCGCTGGTTTCCACTCTGAGGATAGGTGCCGTTATTCAAGCTGACACTATAGGCTGTTTTTGCAGAACAGCGCACCCCCATTGAAGTGGTGACAGGCTCAAAGCGATCAATAAATGCTGCTGTACCCAGATTGACATCAGTCACCGAAATCCGGCAATCAGGCAAGACATCGATCATCAGGAATACATTAGAGTTTTCCCCCGTTCCCCAATCAATACTACCAATCAGGGATGGCCTGCGAAATCCGGGACTGGAATGGAAAAAACCAATTCCACCAATGGATAGCGCAGGCACTGAATAGAACCAGCGCACCTCAAACAGGGTCTCTGACACATAACGCCCCGGTGCAACCGACTGTCCAGCCGGAATCTTTAAATAAAAAGGAACGGCACCATCAGGACCAGAAAAGAAATTGATCAGCGAGAACCCGCTCATATCTACTTCCTCTCCCTGCTTGACCAGTTGCTTATTGGTATCCAGATAAATAACATTTAAAGTGTCTGATGCCGTTGCATTGACAAACTTGAGTGGCAGGCGGCTGACTTGATATTTTAAATAGGTCTTGTTTCCTGCCCCAAGGCCGGAACAGGATAGCCCGGCACTAAACTGGGTCGAGAGTTCACCTTGCTCTGCCAGTGTAATTGACGGAGTTGTGGCTGCCAGAATATTGTGCCCGGCACTGACCTTACAATCTGCATAAAGATCAGTATGCAAGAAGATACCGCCCAAAAGCATGCCAAATTTTAATGTTCTATTTAACATTACTGAATCTCCGCTGCACAGATCACGGGCTTGATCGTTGAAATCTGCTGCTTTGCTTTTTCTGGGTGAATGGAAAAATTGGCCTTACAGATACGCTGATCCGGCATCTGCACTTTAATCTGGTTATCTAGTTCAAGGTTCTCAAGATAGGCAATGCCATCCATCCCGACATAACTTGATTCTTGCTGATCACGATGCACAACAGAAGCAACAGGCACAGGCTCTCCATTTTCCAGTCTTAGGTAGACATTTGCTGCCAGTGACTGTTTGATCGGAAAATCGACCACAATGCCTGAGCCTAATTTGGCTGCCTGACGTTTTTCAACAAGGGTGGTATTAAAGTTAGAAGGTAACTCCAAAGGATCAATACTGTATTTCGCTGAAAAATAAGGCGTCACTGAAGGTACAAAGACATAGCCTTTGGCATTGCTGTGACCGATCAGATTATTTTCATAGCGTACCGGAATATCAGCGACCCCATTGGTATCAATGAGCGCAAATGAATCACCAATACGATTGGCAACAAATAATCCCGGCTGCATGAGAATGACTGAACCGGAAAGCCCTAACCAGTAACTGTAATCATCATGGCCAGTCAGCCCCAGATCGGTATTGATATAGCGGTTTCGATAGCTTACACGTGCCTGATTGAGGTCTTCACCGTGTTGATAAATCCGTTTGCTGAGCTCGAACCCGACCCCGCCATCAGTTGGGATTGCCTGGCTATAGCTCATAAATCCGCTATCTTCACCTGATCGCCAGTTATATCCTGAGCTTAAAGTATTTGAAGCACCTTTGAATGACATCGGTATTGAAAGCTGTAATGCCGCATTTGTTTCCTTTGCATTCAGGTCATAGGTGGCACTTAAGGACACGGTCGTACCACGCATATAAGCCGGCAAAATAGGCGCCCAGGAAATATTGAGCAGCTTGTTTGCGGCATTGTCCGATTCAGTCTGGATATAACCGACACCAAAGGTCCCACTTTTTTCCAGGGCAAAATATGTATTTGCTGTCGTGGTTTTCTGGCTATTTACTGAAACAAGGTCATGGTACTGCTGTCTGGATAAATCGGAATACCCCTGACTGCGCTGCGTATGATTGACGCTCAACCCGAATCGGTTCTGGTTATAACTATAGCCGACTGTATATTGATGCCCTTGCAAGGTCTGTGGTTGTGAAGCCGTATTTTGTTCAGCATGGCTATGGGTAATCGACTGGCTTAGAACACCCCAGTGTTGCAGTTTCATCACTGCACCTAAACCCAGTAAGCGCAGGTCATCCGATAGCTCGGTTCGCCCTTCCGTTGTTAACCAGTCAGACAGGCCATATCGCATATCTGCGGCCAGTGCAAAATTACCATATGAAAAGTTTTTTACCCCGTAATCTTGACGGATTGCTCCTGCAGAGATGGAATAGTCCAGTAAGTCTTTTTTAAGCAACGTATTGGAAATATAAAAAGGTACACTGGTCATGACCTGACGCCCGACCAGATCGGTGGTTACAATCACCGCTTCGCCTTTACCATTAATAAACGGCACATTATTTAAAATAAAGGGACCTGACTGTATTTCCTGTGAGTTGGCTTTTTGGCCATTGATCAGTAAATCTACGGTACTGGGCAAGGCGGCTTGTCCCTTGAATTGAGGTAATGGATAAGTAATCAGATCCGGGCGTGTATGAAAGTTACGTTGTAACTGTATCCCCCCTAACCGTATGGAACTGCCCCAGCTGGTTTTATTTCCTGTAATAATATCCCCGACAAGCAGTGACAAGATCCGGTCCTGATTGTCATATTGCCAGGTCGTATCATAACGGCGATATCCACGGTCTGTAGACCCCGCTGTTGCAGCTGTGGCTTTGGTCTTTACATGAGAAAAACTGCCTGAGTTACGCAACGTGCCAAACGGAGAGAAAAATCGTTGCTCTGTAAACAAGGTACTATGCAGGTCTCCGGTATGAGAACGGAAACTATAAAAATCATAGTTATTTAACAGGCCCAGTCCTGAGCCGGCATTCTGTTTATCGTACCAGACATCACGTCCTAGCAACTGCGTTGGCAACCAGTCACTCGGTAAATTCAAACTTAAAGCCTGCGAAGCTGAATCGTAGGTAAATTCAATTTCCCTGATCTGGTTTAATCCGATCCAGTCCTGCGCCCCGCCACTATAGCCCAAGGCGATGATATCGGTATCGGAAAGTGTGGTTCCCTCTGCTTCGGCAGATCTTTTATCCGGTATCTGAATCTGCAACTCATCCAGTTTAGCCCGCTGGATAAAATATGCTTCACCTTTCACAATTACAGGAATGGTTAAGCGGGTTGAATACTGATTTACGACCAGATCCAGATAAAGCTTGTATAGCGGGTTCAGGTCTTCAATACTGCGTGGCGGTGGAGGCAGGCCATCGGCCAGACCTTTGCATGGCAGCAACGAGATGGAAGTAGACATGGCAAGCCATATACATTTGAGCAGTATGGAGTGTCTGGTTTGAATCTGCCGGCTCATCGCCCAGCCTCTTCACGCCGCATTTCAATCACTTCGGTTTTGATGCCTGAACTATCCACTGCATATAAGATATTCTGTTGCTGGATACGTTGCAGCTGTTTGGTATCAATCTCAAATTTCATGGTGCTTTGCGCCAGTACATAGCCAAATGAGACCTGATCAAAAGCGACTTGTGTTGCGTCTGGCTGTAACTTGATTCCTGAGAGGCGGGCAAACTTGCGGCCTGAATTTTTAATAAACAGTTCGGTTTTGCCTTGTGCATTGTTCCCGGTCCACCAGGTCAAAACAGGTTTTGCTAATGGGTTCTTTTCATTGATTTTCTGGCTGCTTTCATTGAGACCGCTGCCAATGCCCTTGCCATAGGCAAACAGTGGGATTGAATAGCGCATCTGAAAATTAACCTTTGAGGCCGTCTGTGTATCGTCCTGATTTAATTTAATCGGCAATTCATCCACAATAACCCGATAAGCCTGCTCTTTCCCCTCAGTCGTCTGCTCCGACCGGGTCAAGCGCAGCATATGCTTTTCACCGGCCTTGATCCGAGTAACAGGCGGGCTTGGAATAATTGTATTTTGTTCTGCATATTGATCCTTATAGTGTTCTTGTCCCCACTCAAACACCCGTACCTGAATCATGGCATCAGTTTTTCCGGTATTTTGCAGCCACACTGCGGTCGCCTTTTCTTGTGCTTCTATTTTTGGATAAATCGGCCAGATCAGAAAAGTGGCTTGCGCGAAAGCAGAAGATGAGATCAAGGCGCCAGTGAGTAAAATGCCGGAAGTTTGTAGCGTATTTTTTAGTGTTAAGGTATTAAAAAGCATATCATCACCATGAAATTGTTATTGCGACAGTATCTTGATACAGACCTGGCGAATGTAGTTGAGCCTGAGAAAGCTCAACGGTTCCGAAAATCGAAAAATTCAAGACCGGGTTACTGGCAGTTGTAGCGGGCAAAGCATATGCCTGCCCGGCGATATATTCATTTTTCTGATCTGCCTTGCTATACAACCGATAAGCAATAAACTCGTTTTTAGCCGTATGTTTCATTTGACGCAGTGCCGTTTGCGCATGCTCACCTGCGTTTAAAGACACGGTAACCGGTAGCTGCTGTGTACAACGGATGTTCCAGCTTTGCGCATTGTTTTCTATTTGCGCGCGGGGTTGGATCTGGGTTATGGCTGCATGTTGACCAAAATTTAATAGCTGTTCATTATTGGTAATGGAACAGCCTTTTTCCAATGTGGCCTGAACCTTGAAGTTTTGTCTGGTTTGCGCTTCTGCGGCAAAGACAGCAGACATGCCTAGCCCGAGCAAAATGCCAAATATTAATCTTTTCATATAGATGTATTTAAAATTCAATCAAGATTGAAACCGTATCGGTATATTGTCCTATTGACACTGGATGGCCGTTATTGGTCACTTGCCCTGAAAGCTCCAGATCAAAAACTTTTCCATCATTGGGAATCGTGATGATTTCACTGGATTTAAGGACCTGCTTTTTTGCGCCATACAACAGGTTATAGGCTAAATAATCTTTTCCATTGCTGAGTGCCCTAAAATAGTTTGCAGCAAAATCAGACGGAATATTCTGGCGATGCCTGCCCCCATCAAAAGTCAGCTTGACGGGTGCATGACTGGAGCACCATATTTTGATGCCTGAGCCCGGTGCATTGACCTGATGCAATTGCCCTTCAATCACGCCATTAAATGAGGCGGCAACCTCACCAAAATTAATCTGTCCAAAGTTGAAAACCTGATCAGAAATCACTTTTTGATCGTTGATCAGACAAGAAGGTAATAATTCAATTTGTGTTTTTAAAAGAAAAGATTGTTGTCCCGAAAAAACCGGTAATGAATAAAACCCCAATATAAAAAAAATAAGACTTCTTATAAAACAGTGCATAACGACCTCTTAAAACAGGTTTGCAATTGATGCAAACCTGTTAAGGTTTTAATTAGAAGTTTATAGTCACCAGGAGTGTATCTTTATAATCACCTTGTGCCTTGGCCTCACTGCTATTGGCTGCAATGGCACCATACATCGGAATTTCCTGGGCTTGATTACCGCTGGTGGTAAAGGTTTGCGGGGTATTAATGGCATATAGGTTGGTACGGGCCGCATCACGGTAAACGTTGTAGCTCACCACATCACTCCCGGTAGTATGTTTCAGGGTGCGGTTTGAGCGTTCGCCGCCATCAATCGATACAGTAAAATCTACCGGATCTGCACTATCACATTTTACGGACAAGTGTCCGGCATTGGCGCTAGAGGCAACCTGTGCAGTTAAAACGTTATTCCACACACCGGAGGTTTTGCCAAAATCTAGTGTACCAAAGTTGTTCATGCTCCCCTCGACCTGAGAACCTTCGACCGAACATCCTGCAGAGACATTGAGCAAAACATCGACTTGTCCTGTGACTGCTGCCTGAGAAGCAATGGCAATGGGTGAAAGAGTACATACCACCAAAAGTGATTGGGTCAGCTTTTTCATATTAATATTCATTTTAAAGTCACCTAATAATGTTTTTTTGCGAATTGCCGCACATTATGATACTTAGGGACATATTATTTTTCAGAAAGGAGCTTTCATTATTTTTGATAAGTTAAAATTAATTACCTGATTTTAATAAGTTAAAAACTAAAATTTAAATACAAGCTAGCTGGTTGTTTTTTATATAAATATTTAATATATTTTTATATAATTTATGTAAAGACATAACACTGCTGCATATTTGCTCAAATATACATTAACGCAACAAAACCTTCATTAATTGATTAAAATTCATGCTAATTCTTTAAAAGTTATCATATTATGTACAATGAAACTTTATTTTAATAAATAAAATGATTTCCATTTTCAATTGGCAATAGCTTTCATGTCCATCTTTTGTAATCAGCCTTCCTATAGAGACTGATGCGATAAAAGATTAAAATAACAGGACGGCAAGTTCTGTGCCGGGCCAACCTGAGCCTTAAAAGCTGATGATAAATCTCTACTTAATCTCATTTTCAAACTAGGCGATTTCCAGCCAATCCATTACAATCATTTCTTTTTTGTTCAGCGCATCTTATTTTGAGTAATTCCTCCCCCCAATTAAAACGTGGACTAAAAAACCGCCACATCCAGTTAATCGCGATGGGTGGCGCTGTGGGTACAGGTCTGTTTTTAGGATCTGCTCAAGTGATCCAGTCTGCTGGCCCTTCAATTATTCTGGGTTATGCCATTGTCGGCCTGATTGCCTTTTTAATCATGCGACAAATGGGCGAAATGATTGTTGAAGAACCTGTCGCCGGTTCGTTCAGTTATTTTTCACAAAAGTATTGGGGCAGCTTTGCCGGCTTTTTATCGGGCTGGAATTACTGGGTGGTGTATATACTGGTGGCCATGACTGAGCTGACAGCCATTGCCAAATATATCCATTACTGGTGGCCACATATACCGGCATGGATTTCGACCTTGTTTTTTTTCATCGTGGTCACCTGCCTGAATCTGGGCAATGTAAAACTTTATGGCGAATCTGAATTCTGGCTCGCCATTATTAAAGTCGTTGCCGTGATTTCCATGATTGTGTTTGGTTTATACCTGTTGCTGACAGCTGGGGCCGATTCAACCGCCAGTTTCACCAACTTATGGCAACACGGCGGATTTTTTCCGCATGGTTTCTCCGGATTGTTTTATATGCTGGCCTTTTTAATGTTTGCCTTTGGCGGCATTGAACTGATCGGTATGACCGCAGCTGAAGCAGAAAATCCTGAAAAAAGCATTCCGCAGGCCATTAATCAGGTGATTTTCCGGATTCTGGTTTTTTACGTGGCTTCCCTTGCCATCATCATGTCGTTGATTCCATGGAACCAGCTGGACTTGGGCGGGCTGGATAAAAGCCCATTTGTGATGATTTTCAGCCAACTCGGGATTGACTGGGCTGCGCATTTACTCAATTTTATCATTCTGACAGCGGCACTTTCGGTCTATAACAGCGGTATGTACGCCAATAGCCGCATGTTGTATGGCCTGGCCGTACAAGGTAATGCTCCCAAAGTATTTGCAAAGGTCAGCACACAAGGCGTGCCGATGCCTGCGGTGATCTTTTCCTCGGTCCTGATTTTTGGCTGTGTATTACTGAATTATTTTGTGCCAGAACAGGCCTTAAGTCATTTGATGTATATGGCGGTTGCGGCACTGGTTCTAAACTGGGCCATTATCAGTTTTACCCATTTAAAATTTAAACGTGCCGTTCAGCAACAAGGCAAAACTGTCAAATTCCCGGCCTTATTCTCACCCTTGAGTAATTATCTGGTTTTGGCATTCATCGTGATGATTTTATATATCATGTGGACGCAAGGCTTTAAGGAATCGGTGATTTTAATTCCGGTCTGGATCATGTTTATGTTTGGATTATTTAAATTCTTGAAATGGAATAAATCACTCTAATATCTACCTCACAATATGCATCTACAGTAATCTTTAAAATAGACTGTAGATGCGTTATGATTCAACAAAAATAAATAAAAACAAGATGGGTCTGATTTGTTATCAGGTTAATCCATTTGCTACTATAGCCCTATCCTATTCATTGTCTGACCTCATGTCTGAACCGCAACTTTCTCTAAGCGACTACCTGACCACCGTACAGGAAATTATTCGCCTGACCTTTGACGAGCCAGTCTGGGTGAAAGCCGAAATTCGGAATCTGAGTATCAAAGGTGGACATTATTATCTCGAACTGGCTGAAAAAGAACAGGACACTGACAAGGTTATCGCCAGCTGTAGAGCCACCATCTGGAAATTTACTGCCGCAAAAATCGTGCTCAAGTTTGAACGAGAAAGTGGCATCGAACTGTCCAGAGACTTGAATGTACTGATTAAAATCAAGGCCCGCTTCGATCCGCAATACGGTTTCTCTGTCAATATTGAAGATATTGACTCAAGCTTTACCTTGGGTGATATTGCCAAACGTTATCAGCAAATCCTGACCAGACTCAGCAGTGAAGGTTTGCTTCCTCTCAATAAAGCCCTTCCTACCCCCTTTGATGTTGAGCATGTCCTGGTGATTGCACCTGAAAATGCGGCCGGACTAGGTGATTTCAAGAAAGATGCCAATGCCTTGCAACAGGCAGGTGTCTGCAATTTTGTCTATCACACAGCGACTTTTCAGGGAAATACCGCAGCCAATAGCATTATGGAATCGCTTGGCACAGGACTACGTCAATGGGCGGCAGAGTTTAGCCTCCCGCCCGACCTGATCGTGATCATTCGAGGTGGTGGTGCAGTCAACGATCTGGCCTATTTAAATGACTATGACCTTGCCGTCCTGCTATGTAAACGCAAAGTACCGATTTGGGTCGGGATTGGTCATGAAAAAGACCGCACCATTCTAGATGAAATTGCACATCGCTCCTTCGATACGCCAAGCAAGGTGATTGCCGGAATCCGCAACCTGATCGTAGAGCGTTCTCAGGAGGTAATGGCACATTTACAAAGCATCCAGCTGCTTTCCCAGCATCAGATTAGCGCGTATCAAAGCCAGAATGACCAGTTGATCAGTCGTATCAGGTCGCAGGCCGAGCATCAGATCAGTGCCAGCCATTTGCACCTTCAGGTTGCCAGATCAACCTTGCAATATTTTGCCAGGCAGCAACTGAAAACGGCATCGACCCAGATCGAAACCCTGATGCGGGAAACCTTATTGCAAAACCCGAAAAATGTACTCGCCAAGGGTTATGGCATTGTCCGTAGTAAAAACAAGGCGATTCGCTCCATCCATCAGGTGAGTTCATCGGTTTCGATTGAAATGCAAGATGGTTATATCCAGGCTCAGGTAAATGAGGTGATTGATCATGACGAAGAAAGAACTAAGCTTTAAGGAAGGTTATGCATTATTAAAAAACAATGCTGAACTGCTCGAAGCGCAGGAAGAACCTGATATTGATAATTTGATGAAAATTGTTGAAGAGTCAATGACAGCTTATAAGGCCTGTAAAACCAGAGTCGAGGCCGTACAACAGGCTTTAAATGAAACCTTTAAAGACAGCGATCCCTCACCGTGACAAAAGCCGCCGGCCTGAAGCGGCAAGCAGCCCGGACTGGTTTAATATTTTACTTATGCAACAGCCAATATCAGGCTTACAGCAATAACCACAGGTGAATGGCAAATGGTCCGACCAGTACCATCAGGATCCCTGCTATCACCATGGTCAGGCTGGCAATTACCCCTTCTTCATTATTGCGCTGTTGTGCTCTGGCTGTACCAAAACCATGAGCAGCATTACCAAATGCAGCGCCGCTGGCCACCGCAGAACGGATTTTGGTGAGGGCTAAAATCGCATCACCACAAATCATGCCGACCAGACCGGTAATCACGGTAAATAGCGATACCAGTGCTGCCGAACCATGAATGTCTTCGGCAAGAATCATGGCAAAGGGAGTAGAAATCGAACGGGCCATTAAGCTGTTGGTGACCTCGGGACTGAAATGAAACAGTTGTGCCATTTCATAAGCCGACATTACCCCGACACTCATGCCGACAATGATCGCAATGGAGAGCACACCAAGATTTTTACGGATAGTATCGCGATAACGATAAATGGGAACAGCGAATGCAACTGTCGCCGGCCCCAGCAAATTGACAATCCATTGGGTATCTTCGGCATAGGTCTGATAGGAAATACCAAAAATCGCCATCAGTATAATGGTCAGCACAGGCACACTGATCGCCGGAGAAAGCCATAATTTGGGATGTTTCTGATAGAGACGTTTTGCAACCACATAGGCCGCCAAGGTCCAGACCAGACAGAGGATTGACCAGATATTCATCAGAAATGCCCTTAAATATGCTTATGCTGGAAAGGTTTACGCGTTTGCCAATACTGCTTGAGACGGTTGTAATAATGGATGGTCAGACAGGTACTCAACATCACCAGAATCGTGCCTAAGGCAATACTCAGGACAATTTGCCAGCCTTCGGTCATAAACAGGGTTTTGTACTGCACCACGGCCACAACCACAGGCACAAAAAACAGCAATAATTCGCCTAAAACCACCGAAGCCCCCATAGCCACCTGATCCATTTTAATAATCTTTAGAAATAGACAGATCAGCAGTAATAACATGCCTAAAATCCCGGCAGAAACCGGGACCCCCAATTGCTGGTGCAAGACATAACCCATGCCCCAGAAAGCCGCCAGGATGAAAATCTGTTTGACCAGTTTAAAAAAAGTATTTGGGGAAGACGTTGCAGAAACGGATTCAGTACTCATAACAGCAAAGTAAAATAGTGAACTACATCATTATGCTATCCCGGCACTATGCGGATAATATGAATTATTCATGTTAATATTATGCCAAAATGGAATAATACTGACTTCATTATGCTTTCATTCAAATCGTTGCAGTGCTTTGTTACGCTGGTCAAAACCCAGAGCTTTACCCGTACTGCCGAACAGCTTTGCCTGACTCAGCCAACCATCAGCAAGATTTTGCAGCAGCTTGAAGACCAGCTTCAGGTACAGTTACTGGTCAAGCCTGAATATGGCCGCAAAAGACAGGTGCAGCTCACCGAAATTGGCCAGCGCATTTATCAACATGCAATCGAGCTGCTGCAGGCCGAACAAAATATTTTTCTGGAAATCGAAAATTACCAGCAATTAAAAACCGGTACCTTGAAACTGGGCGTTCCCCCTCTAGGTTCTCAACTACTCACCACCGCCCTGTTCGATTATCATCAACAATGGCCAGAGATCGAGCTTGCCTTTCTTGAAGTCGGTTCCAAAGGGATTGAACAGGCCTTAATGAATAATGAGCTGGATGTGGGCGTATTGCTGCATCCTTTTGACCAGCAGATTTTTAACAGTATCGAATTGTGTAATTATCCGGTGATGGTCGTGTTACGGCGCGATGCGACCTGGGCAACCCGCAAGAAAATACAGCTGGAAGAACTGCGCCATCAATCTTTTTTAATGTTTCCTGAAAATTTCTCGCTCAACCGTATTATTCTGGATGCCTGTGAACAGCATGGTTTCTACCCAAGCATTGCCTGCCGTACCAGTCAATGGAACCTGCTGGCAGATATGGTGCTGCAACGGATGGGCATTGCCCTGTTACCGCAATACTATACCGATATGCTCGATCCCGATTTGTTTGCCGCCATTCCGCTTGAAAAGCCAAATATCCAGTGGCATCTGGCCATGGCATGGAAAAAAAACCTGCCCGTCTCCCCGGCAGTGCAGGCCTGGCTGCATGTGATTGACCAGCACTTTCAGACAATTCATGCCAAAACGGATTAATCAGCGATTCAACTTATTCATGCAAAAATGGTTAAAGTTTTGCCACAAAAAACCCACTCAATCCTGCGCTGGCTCACCTACACTAAATCGATCGATTCATGACATGGCCAATAAAAATGAAGGATTCAGATTACATTCCACCGCAAGTCTGGCAATGGACTGGAGAAAAGACCGATCTCAACCAGCCCACCTCAGGGAGTCGCTATGAACAGAAACTCCCGGTCGGAAAGCACCCATTACAGTTATATTCACTGGCAACCCCGAACGGGCAAAAAGTCACGATTCTACTGGAAGAATTACTCGCACTCGGACATAGCGGGGCTGAATACGACGCCTGGTTAATCAAAATTGGTGAAGGTCAGCAATTCGGTAGCGGTTTTGTTGAAATTAACCCGAATTCTAAAATCCCGGCGCTGGTTGACCATAGTCAAAATCCACCGCTTCGGGTATTTGAATCAGGTTCAATCCTGCTCTATCTGGCGGAAAAATTTAAAGCCTTTATTCCCACTGACATTGCTGCACGTACCGAATGTTTAAACTGGTTATTCTGGCAAATGGGCAGCGCACCTTATATTGGGGGCGGTTTAGGACATTTTTATGCCTATGCGCCCGTAAAAATTGAATATGCAATTAACCGTTTTGCCATGGAAACCAAGCGTTTACTGGATGTATTGGACCAGCAACTGGCAAAGCATCAATACTTGGCAGGTGATGAATATAGCATTGCCGATATTGCTGCTTTTCCGTGGTATGGCAGCATCGTTAAGGGCTGGGTTTATAATGCAGATGAGTTTTTAAGTGTCGATCAGTATCCACATGTGCAACGTTGGGCCGATGCCATTCTGGCGCGTCCTGCGGTACAACGTGGTCGGATGGTGAATCGTACTTTTGGCGATCTGGCCAGCCAGCTGCATGAACGCCACGATGCCAGTGACTTTGAGACCAAAACCCAAGATAAGTTGCAATAAAACAATTTAAAAAAACCTCTTAGCCAGAGCCAACTGAGAGGTTTTTTATGAATTTTCAAATATTTAATCTAATAAATTAAGTTATATGCAGAGAATCAACTTTCAATAAACTAAAAATATTTAAGCAACGGAATATGCTTATTACGATGTTTAAAGGAAGAGAATTTCAGCATCGCTGGATATAAAACAATGCTTAAAATCACAGCAATCCCCCACACTGTCGCCATGTGAGCTACGCCATAATAATCGCCATAATTATGTCCCCAGATACCTACAGCAATGATATATAAGGCTTTAAGTACAAATAAATGCACGATGTAGAAAAACATGGGTACCGAGCCAAAGATGATTAAAGGCTTGACCCAGTTTTTTGTTTCAACCTTCTGGAGTAAGACCAGAATAATAAGCCCGATACCCACATTCCATAAAATGAAAAATAATGAAGGTGGATATTTGGTCAGGTTCAGGAAACTCATCAATGTTTCACTCCATGTTGGCATCATTTCCCAAGGTTGGTCACCATACATGTTGAGCATCCTTAGTACGAAAAATAAAGCAATGCCAATCAGACCAAAAGTGAGAAGAATACGATTCTTTTGCTGAGTCGTCTTCGGTTTGCCAAAAACAACGTGGCCAAGACAATAACCTAAAGTCATCACACCAATCCAGGGCAACACGGGATAGGATGTTCTGACCCGTAGCACATCTCCAAAACTGATCCAGCCCCGCTCATGTAAGATCAACCATATCCCGTTCATCACAGAACCCGGTGAGAATGAAATATGGTCCATTAAATGATGCCCAAAAATGATCAACAGGCTGATGCCCCACAGCAGTTTTTGCGGCAAGCCAATGAGTAATGCCAAGGCAATCATACTAAAACCAATGGCCCAGATGACTTGTAAATAAATCACATCGGGTGGGAATTTACCTGTCCATGCAAAATTGACAATCAGCAGCTCTAGCCCAATAAGAAATAAACCGCGTTTCAACAAAAATTCGTGCGTCATCGCAATACTATTGTGCTTGGCCTGATAAAGATAAGCAGATAAACCGGTCAGCACCACAAAAACTGGCGCACACAGATGGGCTAAAGCCCGGCTAAAAAACAGTGATCCTTCTGTTTCAGAAATCACCATCGGGTCTGGAACTTGATGATGCAGGTAAAAGGTTTCCCGTACATGATCAACCATCATGATCAGAATTACCAACCCTCTTAGTGCATCAATCGCTTGTAAACGTTGAGATACAGCAGACATAAAATCATAAATAAATTAAAGTTATGTTATATCATAACAATAAATAGTGATCGAATGAAATAAGGGCTGGCAAATGAAAGATAAAACCAATTGAATTAAAAAAACATCGCCTTGCCCGCCCCTATATGCCAGTGAGGCCAGGCACAGGTAAAGCATAAAAAAGGCAGATCATTGTGACCAATGATCTGCCTGATCTGTTTGAACAAAATGCTATGCAACTTAGGCTGAAGCCGCTTGTGCCTCAACCACTTCACGGCGTTTTAATAGCGCATAAATTACACCGGTAATACAGCTACCAATTGCTATAGCGGCAAGATAAAGCCAGGCATGACTAATCGCATTAGGAATGAGCAACACAAAAATGCCGCCATGTGGAGTTACCAGTTCGCAGTGGAATAGTGCCACCAAGGCACCAGTCACCGCTCCACCTGCGATACAGGCCGGAATGACCCGGATCGGGTCTTTGGCTGCAAAGGGAATCGCCCCTTCAGAAATAAAGCACAGGCCCAACACAAATGCAGCCTTGCCCGCATCTCGCTCACTCTGGTTAAACTTCTGTTTTGCCAACAGGGTTGCAATCGCCATACCAATCGCTGGCACCATTCCGCCTGCCATGGTCGCTGCCATCGGCATATAGGTATTGGTGGTCAATAAACCCACAGTGAAGGCATAGGCAGCTTTATTAATCGGCCCGCCTAAATCAATACACATCATCGAAGCCAGCACAATGCCCATCAGCACGGCGTTGGTGGTGCCCATATTGTTAAGAAAATCTTTCATCATCTCAAAAATCTGGGCTACCGGATATCCTACCACATAGAACATGATCAGCCCCACCGACAAAGTACCCAATAAGGGCACAATTAAAATCGGTTTCAGGGCCTCCAGACTGGTAGGCAGCTTGATTTTTTTGGCCAGGAATAAAGCAATATAGCCTGCCAAAAAGCCAGCGACGATGCCGCCTAAAAAGCCTGCATTTAATTGCGTTGCGATGAGGCCACCGACCAGACCGGGTGCCAGCCCCGGACGGTCGGCAATCGAATAGGCTATATAACCGGCCAGCATCGGCACCATCAGGCTAAAAGCAGCCGCACCAATCTGCTTTAACACAGCAGCCAGACTTCCGGCCTGCTCAGCCGCATTCAGACCAAAACATAAAGATAGCGCGATGAGCAAACCGCCGGCTACCACCATCGGCAACATAAAGGACACCCCGGTCAACAGGTGTTTATAAACGCCTGTTTTTTCCTGCTTGGCCTCCTGACTGCTCTTTTGACTGTTTTGTTTAGAGCTTTCTAAAAGCTTGGCTTCCGTGATTGCTTCTGCAAAAGCCTTGTCGGTTTGTTTCAGTGCAAAGCCTGTACCGCAACGATAGACCCGTTTACCCACAAAGCGGTCGGTATTGACTTCAATATCCGTGGCTAAAATCACGATATCGGCAGCTGCAATGGCTTCATCCGTCAGGATATTTTTCGCCCCGACCGAACCTTGGGTTTCGACCTGAATGTGATAGCCCAGTTTGGCTGCACCCTGCTGTAATGCTTCCGCCGCCATAAAGGTATGTGCCACACCTGTAGGACAAGCCGTTACCGCCACAAAATTCTGTGCCTGATGCTGATCATTTGGCTGTGTCGCCAATTGTGCCACTGAGGTACTATTGTCTAAAGCATCCTGTAAGGCCTGCCCTGCATTTTCCATCGCTTGCCGGATTGAAACTGTGGCGACCTGATAAGTTTTAAAGGCACCCAGTTGTGATGGAACCTGCCCGACAAAGATCACGGTATCAAAACCCTGTTCAGGCAGTTCATCCTGCATCGAGATGATCGCACTGTCATAGCCTTGCTGCTGTGCAAGCTGCGCCAGTTTTTTAGCCAGAATCAACGCATTGACATACTGTTGCGAATTGATCACAAATAAAAGGGATTTAATTGTTTGCATCAGACTTATCCAGAGTGTTGATCGTGGTTTGTTGTTTTAATGCTTCCAGCCGTTCAGCTTCAGGCACACGAAAGCCGATTTGGGTCACGGCATGACTGGCAATGGCGGTGGCAGTTTTGAGGGTTTGCTCAGGTGTCATGTCACTTACCAGACCATGCAGCATGCCTGCCAGCAACGAATCACCTGCACCGACGGTACTTTTTACAGTGACTTGAGGTGGGCTGGCATGTAAGGCTAGTGCCGGGTTGATCCAGTTGACCCCGGCTTCGCCCATCGAAATGACAATATGTTCAATCTGACAATTTAAGCGCTGGAACAAGGCAAGCTGCTGGGAAAAACTGTCAGCCGCTTCGCCAAAACTTTCCTGTAGCTCATCTGTATTGGGTTTGATCATCCACGGATTCATTTCAATCGCAGCAACCAAGGCCTGACCACTGCTATCAACCGCAACATGCTTGTGTTGTTGATGCAAGATCGAGATCAGGTACTTAAAATCATCTATGCTGAAGCCCTGAGCCAGACTACCAGCGATCACCACATAATCGGTCTGTTGGCAGCAGGCCTGAATACGCGCAAACAAGGCCTGTTTATCATGCTCAGACACCCGAAAGCCCTTGGCATTAAGATCGGTCATACGTCCAGACTGTTCTGCAATCTTGATATTCTGGCGGGTTTCACCGTCCACATAGACAAACTGGTTATCAAACTGCATCGCCTGAAAATGCTGGTCAAACAAGGCCCGGTTCTGTTTTCCCAAAAAGCCCGTCACAATCAGCTCATGCCCGAGATCATGCAGTACCTGCGCAACATTGAGGCCCTTACCTGCTGCATGGGTTTGTACCTGTTGCTGGCGGTTAACCTCACCCACTCGCAATTCATCCAGTTCAAGCGTGACATCAATTGCAGGGTTTAACGTCACTGTCAAGATTTTAGCCATGCTTCAACTCCATCAATTCACGCACTGCCGTGGCACTTTCACACTGTAATGCACGCTGAGCCAGTTGCTGGCAATCGGCATAATTCAAGGTCCGGATTTGTGCTTTTACCAATGGAATGCTGGATGAAGACATACTCAGCTCATCCACTCCCAAACCCAGCAAGATCGGTACAGCCTTCGGATCTGCTGCCAGCTCGCCACATACCCCGACCCATTTCTGGTGGGCATGTGCTGCCCGGACAGCCTGATCAATCAACAATAAAATACTTGGATGTAATCCATCGGCCTCGGCTGACAGTACCGGATGGCCACGGTCAATCGCCAGCGTATACTGGGTCAGGTCATTGGTACCGATACTAAAGAAATCCACTTCTTTGGCCAGTAATGGTGCCAGCAAGGCCGCTGAAGGGACCTCGATCATGATCCCGACCTGAAGGTTGTCACATGGATATTCAGTGAGTACTTCATCCAGAATATGTCGGGCTGCCCGCCATTCTTCGATTCGTCCTACCATCGGGAACATAATCCGTAACGGGCGTCCATCTGCTGCCTTGACCAAGGCAATCAGTTGCTGGCGTAATAATTGCGGTTTTCTTAAAGTCAGGCGGATGCCGCGTAAACCGAGAAACGGGTTCTCTTCTGCAGCAATCGGCAAATAAGGCAGCGGCTTGTCTCCCCCGACATCCAGCGTGCGAACCACCAGCGGCCGGCCGGCTAGCATATCCAGTACATGGCGGTAGTCTTTTTCCTGGGTGATTTCATCCGGTGCCTGTCGATGGGCCATAAACACCAGTTCGGTACGTAATAAACCAATTGCCTCCGCACCATGATCGACCGCTTTTGCGGTATCCAGAATCTTGCCGATATTTGCAGCAATTTCGACCTGATGCTGATCCACCGTCACGGCGCTTTCATGACAATGGCGCTCCGCTTCCTGACGTCGCTGTCTTTGCTGCTCACGCTCACGAATGGCCTGTTCGATCTGCTCAGGTGCCGGATCAATCTCAATTGCGCCCGTATCACCATTAATCAGGACCGTAGTCTGGGCCTCAATATGTAAAATCCCGTCACCGGCACCCACCACCGCAGGGATACCCAAGGCACGTGCCACAATCGCACTGTGTGCCGATGCACCACCAACGGCTGTTAAAATCCCGGCAACACGGTCTTTATCCAGACGGGCGACATCCCCGGGCCCAAGGTCATGCATCACCAGAATATAAGGTTGTTCAGGTTCAGCTGGCATCACTTCATTACACAGCACACTGAGCACCTTGTCGCCAATATCCCTTAAATCGGCAGCACGTTCTGCCAGAAGCGGATCATTCAGCGCAGCCTGTGTCTGTGCAGCCTGCTCGATATAATCATGCCAAGCCGCCGCGGCGGTCAGATTCTGGTTCAGGCCTTGGTGTACCTGCTGGATCAGGTCAGGATCGTCCAGCATTTCCAGATGCGCCTGAAAGATTTGTTTAATCTCATCAATCTCGTTTTTTACGATCAGCTGGTGAATGGTATTTTTTACACTATAGAGTGCAATTTCCAGCTTTTCCTTTTCCGCTTTTACGTTCTGGCCAAAACGTGGGTATTGGAAGTTTCTTGGCTTAATGACATGGGCCGGGCCAAAAGCCAGACCTGACGAGGCTGCTGTTCCCCTGGCCGGCGTGGCGGCATCCGCCATTTCTTGCAGTGTGCTTTCCGGTTCAGCCAAGACGGGTGACCCAGTTTCGGCAACCGCGTCCACCTCTTCGCCCAGACCATTCTTGACCGCCTGTACAATCGCCGTTAACCCTTCTACCGCATCGGTATTTGGCTCAGCAATAAAGGTCAGGGTCTGTCCATACTGACAGCCCAAGGCCAGTAATTTGGTCAAGCTTTTGGCAGACACATAAGCACCGCCATCTACAGCAACCTGGATATCGCCTTTAAAGGTTTTAGTGATATTGACCAGTTGCGTGGCAGGACGGGCATGCAAACCATGCTTATTGGCAAGCACTACAGGCTGATAAGGCCAGTCCGGAATAATTTCTGCACCCATCAGCTTGGCAATTTCATGACGGCTTTGTCCGGACTGTAATTGCTGCTGGATGTCTGCCTGAAATAACAGGTCAATCAAACGGCTCAATTGTGTGGTATCCAGCTGGTCATGCTGTGCAATACAAATCAGGGTCTGTATCTGGCCTTGTGCAAAGTTTAGCGCCTGTTCTGACTGTACAATACTGACCGCAGCTTCGGAAACATAATGCTGCCCTGAAATACTCCAGATTGAATCCTGGATCTGGATCAGGTGACCAGGATCTAGCTGGCTCATAAAGCCGGCTTGCACCAGTTTTTGCTGTTTTAATAATTTGGTGGCCGCCCAAAAGAAATCATCAATATCTTCCACATGCACCTGAGTCTGGATCAGGTTTTCATGCAAGACCAGTGCATCTGGCCGTACCTGAAGAATATCAATAATCTGTTCGGCTGTCGTTGCGGTCTGTACCTGTGCGCTGACATCATGATTCAAAGCACGCGTCAGGATTTGCAGGACCTGTAAATGTTCATCCGATTTTGCCGCAATAACCACGGCCAGATAAATTTTATGTTCCCCATCCCAGACGACACCTTCCGGAAAATGCGCAAGCCGTATCCCGGTTTCCTTGATAAACTCACGAGACTGGGGAGTACCATGAGGAATGGCAATACCTTGTCCAAGATAGGTTGCGCCCTGTGCTTCACGAGCCTGTAAACCGGTCAGATAATCTGCTGTGGTTAATTGATCTTCAACCAGAATATTAACTAAACATTGTAGAGCTGCCGCCTTATCCTTGGCATGCAGGTTCATATGTACATGCTTCGGCTCAAGTACAAACATAAAGTGTCCTTCAAAAAGTTGAAACCGTTATTGTTAATTAAGTATGAATGAAGGAAATATTCAATCAGCCCATCCATTTCGGCACATTCTACAATAAGGTCTTGCGTTCTAGTTTTAACAGTGACAAATTTTATGAAAAACAGCTTCAATCGGTCATCAGTTGTTTTGTTGTCCTGCGCGGCAACATCCATTTGCATCAAACGGTACACCCATACCGATAGAAAAAGCCCTTATCATGCTAAGGGCTTTTTGACAGTGTAGTTTTGCTATAGCCATGCAAGGACAGCAACAGGCACAACAATGCCCTCGCCATATAGACAAATCGGCTTGCATATTTATGACCCAACATAAAACCGCTGTTTTAGCTCAGGCCGTCATACCTGATAAGCCAAGAATTGACAAAACAGGCTTTCCTCCTACCTCAATGTAGATTGATTGTGGCCAGTTTTAATTCGGTTAAGGTCTCGACATCAATCTCCGTGCCTTCACGGCCAAATCCACTGTCTTTTATGCCACCAAATGGTACATGAGGCTCATCCCAGATGGTCGGAGCATTTATATGAACCATTCCGGCTTCAATCTCGTCCATAAAGCGAAATGCCTGCTTGATATTTTGCGTAAAAATGGCAGAAGACAAACCATAATGGCTCGCATTGGCCAGCTGAATTGCTTCATCCAGGCTGGAGAAAGCATAGACAGATGTTACCGGCCCAAAGGTTTCTTCATGATAAATCTTCATGGTTTGATTGACCCCGGTTAAAATAGTGGGCTTGCAACGGTTACCCAGCCAGTCTCCGCCTGTTAATACTGTCGCCCCTTTGGCTTGCGCATCTTCAATATGATGCCTGATCCGGTCACGTTGACGTGCCGAAATAATAGGCCCAACACAGGTCTTCTCGTCGTACAAATCGCCCAAAACCAGTGCTTGTGCTTTTGCAATGAAGCGTGTGATAAATTCGTCTTCAATAGATTGATCGACATAAATCCGGCTAGAAGCCATACAGGTCTGCCCCTGATAATAGAACTGACTGAAAACTGCAGCTTCAACAGCAGCATCCAGATCGGCATCATCTAAAACCACCAGAGGATTCTTGCCGCCCAACTCTAAAATTACACGCTTCATTCTGGCACCACATAGCTCACCTATGTGTTTACCGACCCGACTTGAACCTGTAAACATAACCGCCTTGACCAATTCATGCGTGATCAGGGCATCCCCGATAAGCGCGCCATTGCCTGTAATTACATTCACCGTACCCGGAGGAAAACCGGCTTCATGATAAATATCTGCAAGTAACAGGCTGATCATGGGCGCCTGTTCCGATGATAGCAATACCACCGTATTGCCTGTGGCCAGCGCCGAGCAGCTTAGTTTTACACTTTTGAGTAAAGGCACATTAAATGGCGTGATGGCAGCAACCACACCAATAGGCTGGCGCATTGTCATGACAAACCGCCCCGCCGTATCGGATGGTATGGTCTGGCCGCAAATACGGCGTGCTACGCCAGCGGCAGCTCGTAAACATTTGGCAGCATAAGCAACCTCATAACGTGCTTTTGCAATTGGCGAACCCACCTCGCTGACCAGTAACTCTATAAACCGGTTTTCATACTTTTCGATTAAAGCCGCTGCCCGAGACAAATAGATTTCGCGCTCTTTGGCAAGACTTTTTCGATAGGACTGGAAGGCCAGATGGGCACTTTGCACCGTCCTATTTACATCATGTTCATTGGCATCGGCAATTTCTGCCAAAACAGAATCATTTTCCGGATTATGATCAATAAAATACGTTTTTGATGCGGGCGCTACATGCTCCCCATTGATCCATAAATCAAATTTTTTAACCTGATTTACTCTTTTTACCGACATTGACCTGTTTCCTTAAACTAAAACGAACTGACGATCGCAATACAAATTTTCAAAACCGGAATTCCTGGTTAAGTAAAAATATCGCTGATTGCTAAAAAGCGACGCAGGATGATAGTATAAGTCTCTGTTTTTTCTGTTTTAATTGGTAATTAAATGCTCTTTTTTTAGCTGTTTCTCCATGCTATTTTTATGCTAAAAGTATTTTAATTGCACATATTTTTCGCTTTTCATGTTTTTCTTACCTATTACGCTGATATTTTGATCTTTCAAAAATAATAAAAGCCTATAAAAAAATACAAATTACCTCTTATCATTTTTAAAAAATGAACTATTAATTGCTATAAAAAACAACAATTTGACTACAAAAAGACCAATCCAATCATTTATTGAGCAAAAGCTTAAAAGAACTGTCGGGTTAACCGTCAGACGGGCGAAGCTGCGGCTGATGTATCGACGCTTTGTTCTGAATTTAAGCACGGCATTCCCCGTATCGCACCTGCATTTACCAGTCGATCTGAACCAGAAAGTGAAAAAACCAATGCAGCTCAGAAGCATTGAAGTGCGGTTGAATTTATCTTTTTATTCAAATTAACAAATGGATAACGTATAAAGCCGCTTGTTACATAAATTTTATGATAGAAAAGCTCCCCCCTCATCTGGAGGTAAAACTTCAGATGCCTGTTCGACCAGCGACGTTGAACAGATTCACATTGAAAAAAGTCCACTTATCTAACCTATCGCTAAAGTCGACTTGATCAATCCTTAACATGATCACTATTCCGGAAAACGAAGTAAAGGTATTCAGCGTGTTTAATAAAGACATGAGGCAAAGTTTAATCAGGAATCTGGCTAGAAACCTTGACCACCTCGTGAACAATAATTTTTCTCAATTGTCCCCTAGATTTTTTACTCTCCCCGATCATCAACAACTATCTGATGATCAGCATTTAAGACTTGATCCTGACAAAATTACCAGGCCCAAACGTCTGGCGGCTTTTGAGGAGATGATTCAATCCAATATTAAAACCCGAATTTTAAGTTATATGACCCGACAGGAGACCCAGCCAAGTTATACCGAATATCTGGCACTCAATACTGCCCTGCAAACGGGGGATGAACCTATGGATCAGGTGGTTCGCTGGGTACTCAAAAACCCCGGCTTACACCGGAAATATTTTGAGCAGGCACTTTATCAAGGTCTGGACAAACTCCCGCATGAAATTCCGGAACTCAGCCACTTCTTTCAGCAGGTTAAGCAAAAGCCCAGTTGGTATAAGCCGGAAAAGATTGAAGAGGCTCTCAAATTCACTTATCGCCTCGGCCTCAATAACTGTCTGATCCTGCGGGATTATGCTTTAATGAACGGTTATAGATACCCCGGTTTTAATCGGCCACTGATACTGACAGGCGCGTTAAAAAAACAGGCTGGCAGGCGTCTGGCAGAAACAGTCCAATGGTGGATCGATATTACTGAACAAGAAGGCTTGCAGCGCTTTAGCAAAGGCTTTACCTCTACCCTGTATGTACGTTTTATTCATGCCTTGATCCGTCATCAATTACAGCACTCAGAAAAATGGGATGCCGAGACCTGGGGTCTCCCCATCAATCAGTATGATCAGGCCATGACCAATATTGGCTTTAGCGGAGTGGTTCTGATTGGAATAAGGGCATTGGGTATTTTCCCTAACCAGAAAGAAGTCGACAGCTTTCTACATTTCTGGAAATATGTCGGCTGGTTAATGGGTGTAGAAGAACAATGGCTGATCGACAAAGAAGCAGATGGCTGGAAAATGATTTACTGGATGCAATTTGCACACCCGGAAGCGGATGCCAGCAGTATTTCGCTTGGTACCAGCCTGTCGCAAGAACCATTGCAACGGCAATATCGCTACCTGCAAGCTTTCCAGCAGAAATTCGCTTATAAGAAACATCTGGAAATCTCCCAGTTCTTGATTGGCCGTAAAAAAATGCAGTCCCTGGGCTTGTCCCCTCAACCCGTTTCCTGGTTTCCTTATTGTCTCATCGGATGCAATCTGGCACTGTATACGGCTGCCAAACATGTTCCCAAGCTACAAGACCTGCTTGAAAAAAAGGGGCGCCATCTGCAAAAGTCCGGTTTATTACTCTACCGTCAACAGCCACAATCACAGACCAGTATGCACCAATAACCCATAAAAAAGCCCTCATGTCTGGAGGGCTTTGTTGAGTAAATCGTTCAGTTAAAACCGGCTTGACCCCGTGGCTGCCGGATTGTAACTTGACCGTTTAACCTGTACTCGCCTGAAGTGGTAATCCCTTTAATTCCTTACGCAGTATTTTTCCTTGTAAGGATTTTGGAATGGCTTCAATAAATTCGACAATACGGACACGTTTATGTGCCGCCACCCTTTCTGTCACAAATGCCGTAACCTGCTTCTGGTCAAGGTCTGAGCCGGGTTGACGTACAATGAAAGCACGCGGCACTTCTCCAGCATCTTCATCGGGATATGCAACCACCGCAGCATCATAAATATCAGGATGAGTTAATAACAGGGCTTCAAGCTCGGCCGGTGCGACCTGATAGCCTTTATATTTGATCAGTTCCTTCAAACGGTCTACCACATAAACTTCTCCATAAGCCCCAACCTCGACAATATCGCCTGTATGCAAATATCCGTCTGCTGTAATGGTTTCATCTGTGGCCTCCTGGTTATTTAAATAACCGAGCATGACATTCGGGCCTTTGACTAACATCTCTCCAGGCTGACTTCGTCCATGACTGACCCCTTCTATTTCTTTTCCGGTTTGAGGGTCTATCACCTTAAAACAAATATTAGGAATGGCAAACCCAACCGAACCTACCGGTATCTCAGGTTGATTCAATGGGGTTACATGCGATACCGGAGCAAGCTCAGTCATGCCAAACCCTTGTAACAGCAAGGCTGGAATTCTCTCAACCAGTGTAGTGCCCAGCCCCTCGTCCATTGGTGCTGCTCCACAAACAATTAAACGGACACTTGACAGATCATAGTCTTTTAGCAGTGGATATTTGGTCAGCGCCACAGCAATCGGAGGAGCGATATACAAGGTTGCACACCGTTCATTCTGAATCAGTTCCAGACAGGGCTTTAAGTCAAATTTTGACAAAATCACCAGCTTCCCGCGCTGTTGCAGGGTCAGGTTCATGATGATATTCATGCCATATATATGGAAAAAAGGGAGTACTGCAAGCACGGCCTTATTTTCATATTTTGGTAGCATGGGATCTGTTTGCGCAATGTTTGCAACCAGATTCAAATGGCTAAGCATGACGCCTTTGGCCTTGCCGGTTGTTCCTGAGGAATAAGGTAAAACCGCCAGATGGGTGGCAGAATCGAATACAACTTCCGGAGGACGGCGTGACTGCTGGATAAGCTCGGAGATGGAAACATAATTTTCAGCCTGATCAAGCAGTATGACGTGATCACGGCTCAGACCAGCTTCCTCCAACCCCTTAAGCGCATTGGGCAATAACATGGAGGTAGTGAGATACAGTTTTGCCTGAGCGTCATTGATCTGGTTAGCAATCTCTGCTGGACTATACAATACATTCAAGGTGGTCACTGTTGCGCCAAGACGTAAAACTGCATGAAACGCAACCATGAAACCGATACTGTTGGGCGCATGTAATGCAACAACATCACCAGACCGGACTCCTCTATTATCTAAAGCGCCCGCCAAGGCATCAATGCTTCGCCGTAGTTCAGCATAAGTCATTTTTTGAGGGCCATCGACTATCGCAACAAGATCAAGCTCATCGGCCTTAAGGGAAGAAAAAATATAATCATAAACCGAACATTCAGGAATCTCGACATCAGGATAAGTGCTATAGAAAGTCATAATTTTAAGGCCTATAAGCAAAATTAAATAAATAGAAAATAATCGGGTCGTTCAGATACATTCAAACCAGACAGATAAAATATTTTAAGATTCATTGATATCAAAAATAGTTTTCTTTACCCGTCTATATTTTCACCCTTTTAGAATAATCAAAAAAACCATACTCATGCTTATATAACTTTAAGCAAATTTTGTAATTGACACTGCTCTTACAACATATTCTATACATAGCCATTTCATGATGACTTCCTGTTAACAGACAGTTAACTTTAAAAACCGGGTACGTTTTATCAACAATTAAATTTATAATTTTTCCATTCATAGGTTAATATAAAAAAACCAAAAAACCGCACAAATATTAAATCCAGTATAAATTAAATATTTTAAAATAAATGTACAGTAATGCCCCTACAACAAAAAAAGGCTGTTTATCACAAAAAATTTAGCAATTGATTTTATTAAACTTTTTAAACAACCCTAACTACTCGCAAGATTCACCCGCCATCATTACTCAATCATTCATTATCATGTTTATATCATTAAACTTCTGCTCACTATAAAATTGCTTTAAATAGAAGCTCGATTTTATCTATTTTATATTCCTTCCTTATATATGCCTTTTTTACTCATAGACCGAATAAAAAAAGCCAATCAAACTGACTGGCTTTTTCGGTAGGCCTTTAAACAGGCAGAAACCATAAAGAAACTTAGTTCTTATTGGTTTCTTTAGTTCCTGTAAACATGTATTTCTGACCCTTTTCATCTGTTACCGTCAGGATTGCCTGATCATTGGTCGTACTTATTTCAAATGGAACTTTTTTCTCACTGAAAATAGCCATTGATAACTGTTCTTGTTGCTTCAAGTCATCTGCACAGGCCATCATTGTCGATACCAGTGGAGAAATAACCAGCGTATTGCCTTCTACATTCCAGGTACCGCCCTGATTATTACAACCCGTTTCAATTGAAAGTTTCTGGTCGCCATTAAATGCTAAAACCAGCGGTTTAGATGCTTTTGAATCCTGATACGTCCAGTTATATTCTGCGAGTGTAACAGCAGCATTATTTGTCTGGACAATCGCCTCGTTTGTTTCATTATTTGCTTTGTGGCAAGCCATTAAAGAAAGTGGAAGTAATGCAAGTATTAAATATTTCATTTTCATATGAAGAAACTACGTCAGATAAAAGCAGCCATAAGCTTAAATTATTATTAAAAAAAAGCGCAAAGAAAACTTATAAGCAATTAAGTTCAACAAAGGTTTCAAATTGTAAAAACAATATCAAACAAAGGCTTAAGATAAAATTTAACTGCATTTACGGATATAACAAGCAAGAATGCTTAAAATATAAGCTCACTGGCTTTCATATACTGGAGATTTGTTATTATTGATAAAATTAAGTATCTTGATTTAAGTGTTTAAGTAACAGAATCTGGCTAGAAATTAAAATTTCCACCTTGATCATCTAATCAATAAAAATAAATTATTGCAGCTCATGATTAACTAAAAATACCCGACCATAGCCGGGTATTTTTTATACCACCAAACGGGCGATAAAAACCTGTTCGGTTTTAATTGATAGCAGCTAAACCATCCTGATGCAGCACTTTGATTTCATCCAGAGATTCGATCACCTTGATGGCTTGTCCATACTGCTGGGTTGTAGATAACGCATGCGGCCATCCATAAATATATTTAATCCCGGCCTGATAGGCCGCCGAAATTCCCAGATCAGTATCCTCAACCACGATTGTCCGTTCAGGATCTGCGTTTAAAATAGTTAACATCTCAAGATAAGGATCAGGATATGGCTTGGTACGTTCAATGTCCGTACCAGAAATCAGCAGCAACTCGCGCTGCATGTCCAGCAGGCCTAAATTTGACACACACACTTCACGCGGAGCTGTAGAAACAAAACCATACGGTACCTGATTTTGCTCCAGAAACCGAACAAAGTCTTGAATACCCGGCCTTAAATAACGAACATCCAGCATATGATTATAGCTGTCTGTCAGCCGGTTCTTTGTGTCTGGCTGCTCATGCTTGGGAACGGCTAAAGCATCCAGTGTTGCCTCCAGGCTTAGACCGATCAACTGTTCTGCATGAAAGCCCTGAGCCTTGTCAGGAATGACCTGTAAAAGCGCATCAAAATGTAGTTGCTCGCTATCTACCACGACCCCATCAATATCAAATATGACTGCAAATTGTGTCATCCGCGATTACCCCTGTTCTGTCATACGCATTAAGACTTTGCAATTTGCATTTTGCGGTGGCGTTAACTTTTCTTCAGCAATATGACACCCGACCAGCTGAAAAGCCTTTTCATATTCAGAAATGGAAAATTCATGGCTGATCAACTGCTCTACCGGAATCTCGCCATCCCGAATCATGGCATAGGCACGTTCAAAACTATTATTTAGCGAATCAATAGAGCCCTGAATCGATAAGCTTTTATCGGCGATCTTTAGCACATCAACAGTCGCTTTTTTATCTTTTAGGGCAATATTTAATAGCTTGCCACCAGGCGCAAGACAAGCCATTACCGTTTCGGTCAGATATCCGGTGGTATCTACAACCAGATCAATTTGAGGCGCTGGCTCTGCATATTCTGCATGCATAGCCTCATCAAAGTCATGATAAATTGAGGTCGATGGTGGCAGATTGTCACGTGCAAAATCAAAACGGTATTCATTTTTTTCAACCATAAAGGCATTAACACCTCTTCTATGCAGCACCCAGAGGTAAAGCATCCCCATAGGCCCCGCACCAATTACGGCAGCGCGAATATTGGTGTGGCGAATCGCAAGCTTGTCGCCCCCCGTAATTGCACAGCTTAAAGGTTCTGTTAATGATGCGGCAGCAAAAGATACATGATCGTCCAGCTTGATCAAGAAATTTTCTTTAGCACGATATTGCTCGGCAAACGCGCCATCGTAAGAAACGCCAGCTTCGGTCCCGTCTTTATCTTCACAGTGATTGAAATTGCCGATCTGGCACATCCGGCATTTCTGACATGAATAGGTCGGGTTAATCACAACACGGTCTCCCACCTTAAAAGCGGTTACCCCGGTACCCACCCGGGATACAATACCGGCAGTTTCATGCCCCAGGGTTACACCGGCATGAGCAACAGGATAATCCCCACTGATAATCCCGACATCTGTACCACAAATACCACATACCTGAATATTTACGATTACATCATCAGCCTCGATACAGTCCAGCTCATGCGTGTCTACCAAATCTACGTGCCATTGATCAAAATATTTTAATGCTTTCATTATGCAATCGCCTGAGTCTGTGTACGTGTTAATGCTTCAAAGGTTTTATCGAGTTTGCTCACAATCTCATCTATATGAGCGCGATGACAAATCAATGGTGGCCGTACTTTCAATGTGGCGCTTTTCCCATAACGAGCCCCACGAATAATCAGACCGAAACTTGCTGCCATTTCGATGCATTGGGCTGCAAAAGCAGGAGATGGTGTATCAAATCCAAACATATAACCCAAACCACGAACATTACTGATTTCTGGATATTTATCTTGCAGGCTGAATAAACCCTCTCTTAAATATTTTTCATTCGTCTGGACATTATCTAAAATTTTTTCGTCTTCAATAATTGAAATCGTTTCATTTAAAGCCGTCAAAGAAAGCGGGTTGGCACCGGATGTACTTGAATGTTCAAAAGCCTCCAATACATCCATTTTCTCTTTCATCAGTACCCCACCAATAGGTATACCAATCCCCCCGGCACCTTTTGCAAAAACGATAATATCTGGATTCAAAGACTTGGCATAACCATTTGAAGCGAATAATGTACCGGTACGCCCAAAACCGGTTTGAACTTCATCTGCAACAAGCACAATATTATGCCGGTCACAAAAGTCCCGGATATAACGGTAAAACTCTTGTGGAATAACAATATTTCCACCATTCCCTAAAACAGGTTCAATAATCAGACATGCAATATTATTATTTGAACCGAACTCGAGTAATTGATCTAGATCAATATATTTATCCATATCATAATCATCACTCTGGTTTTCTATATTCGAAGGCACAGGGATTTTTAATGAGCCGGGTATAACGACTTTAAAATCCCGGATTCTAAATGCATTACCTGAAATCTGTGCCGTAGCCAGTGACTGTCCATGATGTGCCATGTAGAGCGTGATCACCCCCGAACGCCCGGTGGCTTTCTGGGCCATACGAATTGCACATTCCACGGCACCAGAGCCAGATACATCACGCAACCACATCCGGTTAATTTCGGCGGGCAGATAAGGCAATAACTTTTTTAATATTTCCTGTGACATTTGATGGGTATAGCTAGAACTCAAATGTGCACAACGGTCGATTTGCTGTTTAAGTTTTTCATTTAATCTTGGGTGGGTATAACCTAAGGGCAGATTAAATGTTCCGGAAGCCGCATCAATCATAACTTGGTTATCAATATAAAGATAAGGGCCTTCCCCTTTATATTTAGTCAGGAGATTTTCAAATTGATTATTCATTATTTAGCGCACCATCTTGAAAAAATATCTTTTAAAATATTTTTCTGAGCTTTATTAAACATACAGAATAGTATGTAAAATTCATCATATAAAAACCAACCAAAAAAAACAAACCACCCTCAAAAGATGTATTTAAAAAACATTATAACAACAGTGTAAAACCCTGCTTTGAAATTCTATTTTTTAATTTGAATAATAAACAAGAGTCCGCTATTATTTTCATGCAGAATAATTAAATAAATTACTTTATTATTTAATATTATTAAAACCAATATTTTTACTGTAGCTTACCAGACAGCTTATGCAATGAACAAAACATACACATTAATAATTATTTTATTTAAATCCAAACATTTAACTTTAAACCAACCATTTTAGTCAAAATTTCGTTTTTTAATATCAATATAATTCTTATTATAATTTTTTTATTTTAAATAAAAATAAACTCCTATTTTCAAACACAATAAATAAAAAGTTATCTGATGCACCATTCATTACATCAGCTCCCCTTATATACTGTACATTTAACATTCAAATTGATTGTTTAAAAGTGCGGATCAAGCCAACAATACAGACTTGTATGTATACAAAAGATCAATAGAAAGCAGACGAAAGAGTAACAATGTAAATCAGCATGGAATTGCAGTATTCATCACGTGATTAATATACAACTCCGTTAATCACATATTTTCACTTTATGGTGGGTGGCTATCTTGATCGGTCTGGGTAGTCATTTTTTATTTCCCATTTAGGCCAGGCAATCTTTGGATTTAGCCGGCTTATCACTGCACAACGCGTAAAACCTTTATGGCAAAACAGTATATTGTGGTTGGCTGCCCCACAACAGGAGGAGGAAAAGTCCTCACCGGTAATCACAATTTTTTAATTAACGGCAAAGCTATCGCCTGTATTGGTGATGAAGCGACCTGCCTAAAACACGATCGTGTTGCCACCATTATTACAGGCGATCCAAAAACCCAATTTGGTGGCCGGTCAGTTGCCCGTATTGATGATCTACTTTCTTGCGGCTGCAAGTTACTTCAAGCTGAAACAAGTCAGGCTAAAACACCTGTCTAGCGCCCGCTTCTACCCAACCTTTTTTATATTTTTTAATGCTTCAGCGAAGTCAATCCGGGCTCTAATCCAAGCCATAAGGCTTCATCATCAGCTAAAAATCTGTTCTTTACCAAAGTGAACCTAATGATTTAATGACATTTCATCTGGATAAGACCGCATCACGGACATCGGATTTCCATGCAGTCTAAGAGAAATAACAGCCTAAATATTACTAAAAAAGATAAAAATTTACATTGAATTACCCTTCCACTTACAAAACATGAAAACAATTCTCATTTGTAATTTTGAGATGGGACCTATGATTCCCGCTCTTAAATTTTGCACCGCTGTTTTTAAATGATTAAGCTTCTACTGCCCTTATTCTGCCTTACTATTTTATACGGTTGCTCGACCAAGGAGATCACCCCGCAAGGATACCATCCTCTCTCGGCTGCCGAACTCAATGAAGAAGAGAATTTTGAACTCTGCCCTGACCAGGCTTACTCATCATGCAACCATCAGTTCGTATTGAAAAAAATAGGAAATACGGTCATTAACGGTGACCCGGCACCTGCCCCAACCTTAAAGATAAATCTGGAAACAGATAGCATTTCCGGTTATGCACATCCCTACTATTACTCTGCCTTCATGGTCAAAAATGGTCGAAAAATAAAGTTTAAACTGATCGAATTTCATAAAGGTAAAGAACTTTCTTCATATAGCATTACACCTCAGTTTCAAAAAATGATTGAAACAACGAGAAGCTATAAACTTGATGGAGATAATCTCTATCTATTCGACGCTGCCGGAAAAGAACTGGCCGAGTTTATTAGCAAGTCGCAAAGCAAACTCGAATACGAATGGGAAGGCTATTGCAATGCCCTGCGCTCAGATAGCGAAGGGATTATTGAAAAATTTCAAAATGGCTTAACGCTTGGGCAAGCAAAAAGTAAAATGCGCACAGATCAGGCTATTAACAGGGAGTTTGCAAACAGTCTTTTCCAGAAAGTTTCATCAACCCCCTTTGAAGAATGGGAACAAATTCCGGATGAATTGGCTGATGAATGCATGCTTGGTTTTTTACCACCCGATATCAAGATGATTCCAGCATTTGACAGGGAAAAAAACACCCTAAAAAATAAATTAATAGATTAAAGCAGTCTTCTATACGGCACAAGAAATGTCCTTATCATGAACAGGCATTTCTTGGCAGTTTTATAGGGCTGTTTCTATGTATCGCATATTATTAAGGTCACATCAAAATTCATTTAAGTTTTCATCGAAACACCAGACCGTTTAAATACCGTTTTTAAGCTGCAAGCCCCCCAGAAAACAAGAATAAAATAAACAAAACATAACATAACAATGTAAAGAGGCATGAAATGCATAAATAGCTGCCCAAGTTTAATTAAATGAGTTGTAACTTTTCATGGATGTTAGAGCTTACCGGTTGCATTGCGCTATTGTTTAAATCACCGGCCAAACTTGATAAATTTCTACAACTTATTTATTGACCGTATTTTTGTGTATTTATTTTTGCCACTCCAGATAACCCAATGATGATTGATTACTGCCGAATAAAGCCTGAAGTAAATCGTATGGTAAAACGTATTCCTGACCCTTTGATTTTCCCGTTTTCTGTATTTATGCGAAATAACGGATATACAATCAGTGCTGTAAAAGATGGAATAATATATAGAAAAGGAAAAGCAGTCGCAAAAATACTGGGGGCTGTGGAAACCAGTGAACAAAGCTATGCAATGAATGAACACTGTAGCATGCGCTTTAAAACCTTTACCGAACTATACTTAAAAATCGGATATTTATTTATCGAGGAATTAAACCGGCAGGGGTTAAAATAATCAGCACGACCCTAAAAAATATTAACAGGATGTAGCAGCGCTGCGGATTAATTTCGCCCCCTGTTTCTGTCAAAAGACATTTTCTAAACAAGATCTGCGATGGAACAGCCAATTGCAGGAAACCCTCCCGATGAAGGAGAGCAACCCACCCGAGCAGTGAATTGCGATCCCTTCAAATATTTTTACTGCTCTTCAAAAAATTTTTGCGAAATATCTGTCATATACTTATTAACCAGAGGCATTAACCAGTTTCTAGCTTTCATCAGTGCAACCGAATTATTGCTTTCATCAAACGAAATACCAATATATTCTCCATCATAGCCCTGCTGGGCATCCAGCCCCAAGATGTCATACTTGTTTGACGGCTTGACAAGTAACTCCCAGGCATCCTCTTCAGACCAGGGACATGCAGCGTAATCACTCACATAGGCTGATTTTAAAGTTTCAAAAATCTTATGCAGACTAGACCAGCTAATCGGCAGGCTGCAAAACTTCATCAAGCAATATACAGTGGTATTATGTTTAGCAATATGCGTCAAAGTATGAAAAAGACTTTTCTTCAACAGACTTTTTTCAACTTTTATATCATTACCATTTCCCAAAACCTGTAAGATATAGTTTTGTGGCCGGATGGTTTTAAAATCAATATTTCTTACACTATCATTGATATAGCACTTTTTAATCACAACTGGGCGGATTATATTATAATGACTTGTAAACTGCGCATAACCATTTAGCAAATCAATTAATTCTTTAGCTATGGCATACGCATGATCAACCCTGCCTACATTTTCAAAAAAACTACTTTCCAGCATATAAATCTTATTATTTGATTCGTGATACCAGTTAAACTCTAAAATCACCTTAAAGAAATCAATCGAATCACACATCATATCAATTTGAAAATTACTATTTGCATTTAACTCAAATTTATATTCACTAATAAAATTCATACAACCCAATTACACTCTTAAACTTATAACTTAAAATCAAATAAAAATATCTTAAATTTCAAATACTACTTGGCATGATCAAGCTGCACATCCCAAAATTTTTCCCAGAGCTCACAATACTTCAGGCACAATTCATAAATACTTATAAACTCCTCCTTTGTACAAGCCTGAGCCAAAGCCAGCCACAAATCATTTTCCTGATCTTGATCCAAGGCATAAACATTATTAATGAGTTTATCTTTGCACAACTCATCCACATTAAGCTGTAGAGCATTAAAAGCGTTGTATAAAGATTTTCTAAATGACATGGCCATCACCTCAACAACAGCCAATAATGCGATAGTCGAGGTATAATCATAAAAACTGTCTTCCAAATAATGCCTAACTTTTTTAGCCGCTTTAGAAGGCATATATACTTTTCTTGCAATACTTCCGACATCCAGCTTATCCAGAATTTTTTCAAATAAAGGGTAATAACCCTGCTCAGGATTAGCCAGATCATTTAAACTATTGGCATTAAACTTGAATTCATCAAAAACCTTCAGACCCAATATAAATCTTGGATAGCTTTTTGCACCAGGCGCCAACCTTTGCTCAAGATGTCTTGCCTGATATTGGGCCATCAGCAAGGCGTCTGTAAATATCTGCGCAATTGCATGTCTGTACTCTAGATTTATTTTTGCCAGACTTTCTTTATTCACCACACCGCTGTCTAACCGGTCAATCATGGGATGTGTATTTACAGGATGTTTTATAATCGTTTCTTTTAATAATTCAACAAATTTTATATTTTCACTCCACTGCCGATCATCAATACTCATTCTAATTTTATTGATAACAACTTTTCTTGTATTATTAAATATTTCATACTGAGTAGACATTTGCATTTCTCTAGATGTGTGCCGCAGTTCAAAAAAATATTCACATTAAAAACCACAAGTTGTGACTATTTTAACCACTGAATATTTAACCCTCTATCATATATTAAATGTGCCAGCATACTACCTAAAGTATTTTAAAAACCAAAAAATCCAAATCAGACTCCAACATTTTTAAAATGCAAAAAAAATCTCCAATCAAAAATATATTTTTACTGAGACTTTTTTCAAGATAATACACGTTAGGCCAATTAATTGTGGTGTTAAAATTATGAAACTACGCTCATTAACACTGTTTTCAATTCTTTTCTTTTTATATAACTTGTGTATATAGAAAATCTATAAAAAACAACCTCAATTTATCTTTATACTTAAAATTCATAAACTTATAACAAAAACTGCATTAGAATTAAGATTACAAACAATTACATTTAGAATTTCTTTTAACCTATTGTTTTATATATGAATTAATTGAAAGCAAATACTCATAAACTGATATTTTAAAGAAAAACCAACAATACAGCAAAAATAACTTAAAAATTATGTAAAATAATTTAAAAACAAAAGCTTAGATAACAAAAAATATACCAAACGGTCAAAAAACCAATATTATCTGCTTAAAAAGCTGTTTTAACCTCAAATAAAAAACAGCATATTATCACATTATGATAATCACCTAGTTTGATACACATAAAATTAGAATAAATACTCCATAAAAAATCATTAAACACAGCCTGTCGATAGAACTCAAAAATCATACCTGTCCATAGAGAACATTACCTTTATAATCCATAGAATGAATCAATCCAGCATATTTAAATCTGCTACAAGGTGCTGGAATTGTTCAAAGGTAATTAATGCCCCGTTTATTATTTGTTTTCTTTCTTCATTGCTAAAAGACAAAATATCCAGAGTATCCAGAAACTCTCGCCAATACATCGTTTTTTCAATCGAACAACCTGCCAGACTTCTGGCTCCAAAATGTTGTGACATACAAAAGCTATTTTTTACCCCTTGATAGATCGTACCAGAAAATAAGTTAAGCCCCTCTACCACATATAGCCCGCCCAAAGCCTCATACTGATTTAAGATTAATGTTGCAGGCCACTGCATACAATCTGGCTGAATATATAAATCCTCAAGGTCTCTTTTTAAAAGCAGCAAATTTTCTCGGCATCTTTGTAATGAAATTGACTGCTCCAGCTTATGCTGAGCAAATATACACAGCATATTTTCATAAAAGAAATAATGCATTAGCATAAATTTTTTATAATGTCCTAAATTTTTAAACATCCCCCTCTCAACCAGAACTCCGATTAACTTCTTATACTTTTGAAAAATTTTATTTTTTATTTCTATATGAATATCAAACTGATATGCCCTTTCTATTAAATTTAACTGTTCTATATTGAATGCTAAAGACATAGGCTTACTCATGCCAAATAAATCAAAAGATAAAGCAGCAATTCCGTTAACAGTGTTTTCAATTGATTTCAAACTATATTTTTTTGTATTAACCCATATAAATAACATTAAAAATACTGATTAGATCATTCTTGTTCTGCTACTATCACTTCACCTAATAGAGCAATTATTCAAAAAAATACCTATCATTTTTTACAAAATAACAGTCTATATATTTTTAAGCTTTTTTATAAAATTATGTAACCAGCATTAAAAAAATTAAATATACATTTATAATCTCAAAACAGAATTTATCTTATTCTCTTTCTTTTTCTTTATTTAGTTAGAGAAGAAGATAGAAACGTACCGATGATTAAAGAGAAAGTATTAAAATGAGTATGTTTGACGTATGCCCCATCTGTGGCACCCATTTTGCAATTCAAGAGCATAAATTTCATCATTCATTAAGATCACAACGCCCTGAAAAGATTACCTGCCCCCAAAACTCTTGTATATATATAAAAGAGCAGCCGACAAATGGTTATTTTACCACTTATGAAATAGACAGCTATATTTTGTCAGATATCATCTTAAAATCATTGATAGAGACGCTTTTGAAAAAAGGATACGATCTGGATAAAATTTATCGTGATTATGAAGAGATGAATCTGGATGATGTTTCTTTAACATTTTCTCCCCGGTTTAGAAATAGCTCATCAGAATATTTAAAATCTATCATGAACAATCAACACAAACCTGCTCATGAAGAAAAGCCGACCCCGCCGAAAAAGTGGAAAGCCACGCTAACTAAATATTTTTCCTTAAGATCGTAGCAGGTTTTGCTTTTTATTATCTGTTTCATTTCATCAATAGCCGGTCTTGCTCTATCTTTCAAAATACTTTTTTAAAGATATGCCCTACAAATCCATAGTCCTGCTTATCCTGCTGAAAAAAATCTTTAATTCATACTAAAAAGCCCTATTTAAAGGGCTTATATCAATATTATCTGGCAAATCAATTTAAGCGTTGTCTAGAAACGATAGCCTAAACCGAAATACGTCGTCACCGGGTCCATATCGATCTTAGTGGTAGCATGGATCAACCGGGTGCCAGTCGCATTATTGACAACATCAATAGTTGCTTGATTATTTAATTTTGCATAAGAAACAGACCCGATTCCATACCATGAATCATTAAAATCATAAGTAAAACCCGCTGTAACAACAGGAGCAATCGCATCCTCAGCCACAATTTTGACGGCCATATCCCTGCGTGCGACCTTTTGATCCAAGCCAGCCCCGCCTTGTAGATCTAATATATTTTGCATCATATGCCCGGCAGAAATCAGGTCAGACCGGATACCCTCATTAAGTTTAATTTGATTTAAATGAGCATACATTAACCCGGCACCTAAATAAGGTCTAAATTTATCCACGCCGCTTCTGCCAAACTGGTATTGTACTTCTATGGCTGGTGTCCATGCACGGACGGTTGCAGCTTTAGACCTGTTACCTAAATTGGTAATAGGAATGGATTGTTTATAATGAGTTTGGCTAGAGGCCAAATTAAATTCACTTAATGGTGCAGAAACATCGCCCTTTCCTTTCAGATCAACTTTTGGCGGGATTCCCCCTATCAGTTGCAGTGAAACCTTGTCATTCAAATAATAATTGAATGTCAAACCAATACTATCCACTTTTTTAACTTCTAGGCCTGCCTCTGGTTCCTGCCAACTGTCGACCATACCATATCTATTCACAATCCCTTCTGCGAGCCCAGCCGGATTTTTTATATTCGCATTCACATTAATCGGGTTTGCTGATCCTTGTGGCATAATATGAAACCAGCCAGCAGAAACTGAATATTTCTTAAACTCTTGGGCACAGGTGAATTGAGTTAATGACATTAAAGTAATAAGTGTCGCAATTTTTAATGCTGGTTTTTGCATTCTATTTAATCCTAAGTTTCAATAAAATATATTGGAAATATTTTTCTCAATATAACCAAAAACATATTTTTATTAAACATTAAAAATGGCTTGTTAATATTTCTTTTCAATAAAAATCTAAATGTGTTTTTTTGTAAATCAAAATACTGAGTGACACAAAATTTTCTTATAATTTTTACGCTATTATATGATCAAATAATGTTGACGATAATCTTATACAGCAAAAAGGTTTTTGTAATCACAGCATATAGGTTTGCATTTAAAAATTGATGGCTGTGCAATCATGGCTATAAGTTTACATCATTTAAGAAATCAGAATTTACCGAGCGGCTATTTTGAAAAAGTTATTCTTTATATTTTTAGGTTTAATCACTGCTGTTATCACTTGGGTTTTAGTACCTACGATTTATGGCCTTTTATACCCTAACCATGTGATCTGCGTTAAGGGATGTAATGAACATATACTGGCAGGCCTCTGTATTGCTCTAGCAATGCTCTTTGGCATGCTAGGCTATCTCTATCAAAAGCAGATAATTTCTTTTAAAAAAATATTTATGATTTATATTGCTTTTTTATTGATCTACATTTTTTCCATGTGGTTTATGAAAACTATCAGCTTCATTTAAATTTTATTAATAAAATCATAGGTTAAAGACTATCAATACTTTATCCGGTTAAAAGCGGGATACCGAAAAACATGGAGTTCGCTCCCTAAAAAATCAAGAATCAGTATTGTACCTTGGAAAGACGAATGACGAATAGAAGCTGATTCCTTGCTCTCCACAGCAAAACCGAATTGATTCACAGCTTGGATCATTTTTCCAATATCGTCTTATGTGGTATTTCCTATATTAAAATTCAAATAAACAGGATTAATTTTTTTCGCGTAAAATTCATTTGCACTTCGTATAGCATCATATTTTTTTAGTAATCCGATTTTCTTTTCTTCAAGTTAGCACGTGCCTGCTCCGCCTTAACATATTTTCCCATAAAAATTAATCTCCAATTTAAATAAAAATCTATTTTGATGTTACAAGCTCCTTCCTATCGATTCGCTCTTTAATATTTTTTAATAGAATTAACAAAAATTCTGGTTTTACAATTTCCTAAAAAATCCTGTCATCGAATGACAACAGGATTTGATATAAAATCTTGGCTGACACCTCAGTTAAAATTTAAAATATTTAGGCTGATATCAATATAAAGCATATAGGGCCACTAACGCTCTCATTCAATCATTATATTTGTTAGATAAGGTTAATTATCACTCTGGTACAATAATGGCAAAACATGATCCCTGAAATAAGCAAACTCTTTTTTATAATCAAGAAATGCAATAGCAGCACCCGAAAATCCGATGGCCTGTAAATTTAATATGCCATTCGCCACTTGTTCTGGTGTACCGACTATTGGAAACCCGCCAAAAGCCGTCACAATACGGTCGCGTAAATCCTTGATTAAATCTGGCTGTATAGCCTGAGAATATGCAAACAATGTATGCATAATATATTCCACAGCATCAGTATCTTCATGATCTAACTGACGTTTCCACTCAGCTTGTGCTTCTTCTTCGGTAGGCCGGCAAATTATATGTATAAAGGTAAGCACCTCGATGTCTCGCGCCACCTTGTTGGCTTGCAGTTTAAGCTGTTCTATTTCAAGCTTTGATTCCTGTAGGTCTCGGGCAACTGTTGTAAATAAAAAATCAGAGTTCTTAAGGGCAAACTCACGCCCTTGCTTTGATCCCGCCGCATTAAAAATAGGTGGAACAGATTCCAGACGGGGCTTACCATAAACTTGTTTACACTGAAAAAACTCTCCATTCCAGTCAAATGGTTTATCGCTTTTCCAGACTTTTTTTACGAGATCAAACCATTCCTGAGCATATCTATATCTAATGGAATGATCATCTGGTAACTCCACGCCCAAGGCTTCACATTCTGCCTTATAAAATCCGGCAACAATATTTAAGCCAATTCTGTCTCCCCCTATCTGCGCCATAGTTGCGAGTTGCTTTGCGGCAATTACCGGATGATTCATCGGAGTATGCAAGGTCGTAAAAATACGGATTCGTTCAGTTCTCGCCAGCAATGCCGCAGCCCAGGTGATCGTTTCCAGTACTTTTCCCTGAAAGTCTTTTTGCCCGCCAAACCCGATGAATCTGGCAACAGGTAACATAAAATCGATTCCTGCTTCGTCCGCCATCTGGGCCAGTTCCAGGTTGTCTTGCCAATCCGCTTTCCATCCATCGTCCAGTAATGAAGGAGTAATGCCACCAGAACAGTTTGCTGAAAAAATTCCTAATTTAAATTTTAAATCTTTACTCATGGTTATGCCATTAAATCAGTTGAGACCTTAATCAAAACAAATGTATTTAAATAAAATAGATTTATTTAAGCTCTTTATTTATATTGCGCAGCATTTCTAACACAGTAAAAAATACACAGTGTCATAAATATGTATATAACCATGAGTAGAAAAATAAAAAACAACAAAAATAAAATTTACTTGATCAATTGCCATTGAACATAATGCATAAATTTTTAAATATGAACCAGATTTAAGTTCATATCAATGAATTAGAATTTATTTTATTGAGTTTTTTATGAATTCGGAAACAGCCATTTTTATGTCTTATCAAAAACAGACTACCTCCTCCTCCTGTAATTCAACCTACCCATCAGATTTTTATTTTCACAACCAGATATACAAGTTAAAATTTTTATTAAACTTCCCTATAGGCAATTTCTCTACCACTCCACCAATTATCGCTTTTTATCCCGATCGAAATCTGGCACAAGGTTTTGATAATATATATTTTTTTAATGCCTATCTGCATAATAGCGGCAGTCATATAGAAATAAGCAATCTTTCACTCACAAAAAAAATTGAGGACAATGGTAGCGACTATCATTTATCTTCATTATTTCAGGAAACCCTGCTTAAAGTGCGGCATTATATTTTAAAACAAAACCATGCAGCGAATATGCCTCGCTTGCTGCTTCTTGATGATGCAAACCATATTTTAATGATTTTTGAACCAGATACTTTTAATTTTAGTTTATAAGAAGTTTTATCAGTATAAAAACTCAAAAACTTGGGGCACATATTTGATAGCATAATGCCAGTTGATCAACTGGCATTATGCTTTAGCTTTATAAGTTACATTTTAGTGGTCAGATGCACCTGAAGCACCGATCCCTGTCATTGAACGGACAAACTGTGCATCAAAGGCTTTACGCTCTTTCTCTGCACGTGCTGACTTGTCGGTTACAGAGAACAACCAGCAGCAGAAG
>NZ_JSUS01000071.1 GCF_000805455.1 Acinetobacter sp. A47 | reverse complement strand
AGCAAGAGTGAACCACCTGATCCCTTCCCGAACTCAGAAGTGAAACCTCTTAGCGCTGATGGTAGTGTGGCACTTGCCATGTGAGAGTAAGTCATCGCCAGCTTTTAAATACGAAACACCCCTGACCAAATGGTTAGGGGTGTTTTTTTATGCTCTGGAAAAATAAAATAGGAAATTAAAAGAACTATATTTAAAAATTTAGTCCTTCTATTGTTAATTAATATTGATGAGAGGGATTAAATAAAAATATCTTAATTCTTATCTCCTATTATTTGGGTAATCTTGAACTATATTTTAATTTTAAATCATTTTTCCATGTATCCAGTAAATGGAATTGACTTATACGATGTTTATAAGAATTTACAGGTTTCTTTTTTAAAATTGGTTTTTTCCATACTATAAATTCTATACGTCCATTTTGCCTAATATCAGCATAAACAATCCAATTCTCATATTCATCTATCCAGGAAATCGTATTGTTTTCTTGATATTTAGTGAAACCTAAATTATTTAATCGATCTGTAGCCCAGTCAAGTTGCTGTGAGTTTCTAGCCTCATACCATAGAGATTCATCAAGAAGAAGCCCTTCATCATAAGGTGAAATTTTATATAATAACTCTACTTGCTTTCTTTGCTTTAATTTTTCATGTTTTTCTATCCACTCTTGCTTTTCAATTTCTGCAAATTTTTCATGCTAATAATCTAGAGCCAATTTATGGGCTGTTTCTGTGACAACGCATTGATGCGTTCGCCCAAAACCAACTAAATGTCGGCGTAAACCTTCTGGAAATGTAAAACCTTCCTCACCATACCAAGAAGAATTTTCTTGTTTACACAAGGGACAATAAGCTCTTGGGCTATATGAGTCCTTATACTTCTCAATCGGTTGAGTAAGATCTAAAATTTCTTGAGTCATCATATCAAGCCATTGGTGCCTTTCTTCCTTAGTTTGGAAATAATAATTCGTGAGTATTTTATGATAGGGTTCAGGTATTAGACTTAAAAGACTATAACGTGTTGTCCAAAGTTCATTTTTTAGATTTTGAATCTTTTTGTCGGTTTCAGATTGATAAGGTTTCATAAATATATACTCTTATATTTAATTTCCAAGTTTAAAATCAGAGTGATCTAATTTAAATTCATCATAAATTTCTAATTTTTTCATAATTACTGGTAAAACTTGATGTAATGTACGCATTCCAACAAGTAATTCGTTCATATAAATATCTGGATGAATACGTCTTTCATTGATATTGAGACTTTCTGCTTCGGCCTCGTGACTAAGTTCATCTTGGGAATCATAGACTAAGTTTAATAATTCTGCTCTAAGTGGAATATTAGCGCGGAATGCTTTTTCTTTAACGATACTGAGCCATTCCTTATAATTTTCTAAAGTTTCATATCTAAATTTATTAAAGTTAGGAGCAATCTCTATTGAAATATCAATTTTACATGTAGCTAATTCTATTAAACAGGGTTCTATATTGACTGCATCTGTCTCGAATAAATCTAAACTTTCATCATCAATGATTTCTGCGATGTAAGCAGCATAAAAACCATAAACATCATTTACCGCTAAAAATATGTTCCAAATTAAATGAGAGATGGGATGATTTTCAATATTTCCCATGAATATTTCATGTTCTTCTTCATCTGAATTTTCATAGTCTATATCTAGTTCTCTAGGGAAAGAGAAAGGAGGAGTAAGTCCTATCTGTTTGAGTGTATGAAATGTATGCCAACTTAAAAGTTGGAAGTCTTCTTGTAAAGGTTTTGTATCATAACCAGTTTCAGCACAATCGTGTGCTAAATCTGCTAAGATATGGATAAGATGATCCCAGTTTTTTGCATCTTCTAAAGAGCCAGCCATAAGAATAAATTCTGGATGTAACTCTTCAATATTTAATAATTTTTTAAAATTCTCTCGCATTTCTGAAGATATATATTCGCCTTTTTTCCATTTGCTAATTCAATTAATACTTGACTGTCCATAATTTACCTTTTTATAAATTTACTAAAAAAATAATATATTTACTAAATTTTAAAGTCAATAGAATTAGGAAGCTAGATCAATTAAAGAATTAGTAAATAAGTATAAAAAAGTTTATCTTAAGTAAAAAACTAGGCATTTCCTATGAAACTCAACTCTTTCTCTCCATTGCCTGAAGATGATGACGAACTGCATCTACCTGAGCTGGTGTACTGGGCATCTTTAGGTGATGTGGAACAAGTCGAGCAACTATTAGCAGAGGGTACTGACCCAAACCAGACGGATGATGAAGGCTATAGCGCCTTACAGGCTGCTGCCGAGAATGACCATCTAGCGGTCGTGAAGCTGTTAGTGAGTAAAGGTGCAAATGTGGCTTATAAAGGCGAATATACCGCATTACAGCTTGCAGAAATGGCAGAGCATCACGATATAGTCGCGTATCTCAAAAATCTTTAAATCGCAGCTAAAACTGATAGATAAAAAGAAGCCCCATCATCCTGACGGGGCTTCTTCATATTTCGCTTATGTCGTTGATATCCTATTAACGACCACATCCTGTGTGTTTTATTATTCTCAATGAGACTTCCTGTCTCTCTATGTTTTGTATGATAGGTGATAAGTTGAGTTCAGGATATGCGTCAATGGCTGCGATCTGTGTGCGTTTTTGCGTACATCCATCCCAAGAAAATCAGGATGAAGCATAAAAAAACGGAATCCATAGATCCCGTTTTTTGTTGTTCAAGTCTTAGAAATGTACATCTAGACCGATATAAGGACCTTTAAAGTTAAATTTAAGGTCATTTTTTTCATAGTCATCTAGCTTGATATCGAGGACCCGGTAGCCTGCTTTTAAGCCCACATCAACCAGCAGGTTGTCGATAAAGTTGTATTGTAATTCTGCTTGGGCATCGGTGATTTTGGCATCATTAAAGTTGCTATATAAGAGTTCTGCTTTGGCACTTAGACCAGTAAATGGCAGTTTTACCCCTGCTGATCCATAGATCACCGGTACTGTTTTATCGATATCGGTTTTGCTGAGGTTCAGTGTTTTGACATCGCCATTTAAGTTGGTTGCCCCTAAACCGACATCTGCATTTACAATCGTGTCTAAAATTTCATAGTATAAAATGAAATCGGTATGATCAATGTTGAGGTCGTAAACAGGTTGGCCTGCGACTTTATGATCCGTTTCGGTATTTAAATTGACATAACGGATTTTTGCATTTGGAATCAATGGAATAGGATGCTCAACAGCAAGCGAGACTTGTGCTGAACCTTTACGTTTAAGATCCTGATCGGGTGCATTGCTCTGGTCTGCCATATTAGCCTCGCCATTATAGTTCCAGTAGCTAAGGTCACCTTTAACCCCAATTACATCGGCTTGTGCCAGACCACAAATGCTCGTTCCTAAAGCCAGCAGGGATAGTTTTAATAATTTCATTGCATTGTCCTAATCAATATCAAATACGGTAATGAATTGTTATGAATTCACTTATGAATGGGCGAATCATATAGTGATCTTGGCAAATATGCAGTAGTCTAAATTTAAATTTTTATAAAGGAATACATAATAATGACGGATAAACAGAGTGTGGTGGATTATCCGCTTTATGTGGCCGGGAAAGCCGTGACCACAGGTCAATGGCTAGAAGTCCATGATAAGTATAATAATACCGTGTATGCGCGAGTAGCATTGGCGGATGCCAAAGTCCTTGAAAAAGCCATAGCGGCTTCGGTAAAGGCAGAAGCGGAAATGGCAGCCTTAAAGCCGTTTCAAAAACAAAAAATCTTGTTGCACTGTGTAAAACGTTTTAATGAGCTGCGGGCTGAGCTGACCGAGATTCTGATTGCAGAAGGGGGCAAGCCACGGGGTGCAGCAACTGCTGAAGTGGAACGTCTGATCAATACTTTTCAACTGGCCGCAGATGCGGTGACACAGCTTGATGACGGGCAACTGATTCCTTTGGCGGTGACACCCGCTGCTGCGCAGTTTCGCGGAATGGTGAAGCATGTGCCGATTGGGGCGGTTTCGTTGATTAGTCCGTTCAATTTTCCTCTCAATCTGGTGGCGCATAAGATTGCACCTGCAATTGCTGCGGGTTGTCCCTTTGTATTGAAGCCTGCCAGTTTTACCCCGATCAGCGCTTTAAAGATTGCAGCCGTATTGGCCGAAACCGATTTGCCGAAAGGTTCGTGGTCGATCTTGCCGTGTAATCGTGAGGCAGCGGATATTTTAGTGACCGATGACCGCTTTAAGTTACTCAGCTTTACCGGTTCTGATCAGGTCGGCTGGGATATGAAAGCGCGGGCAGGACGCAAGAAAGTGACACTGGAACTTGGGGGTAATGCAGCGGTGCTGCTGGATGCCGATACAACCATTGATGATGCCCTGATTGATCGCCTGATCAGTGCCGCGTATGGGCATGCCGGGCAGGTCTGTATCAGCGTGCAACGCATTTTGGTACATGCCGATCTTTATGCCGACGTGAAAAAGAAACTGGTAGCCAAACTGAAAAAGATTAAGGCCGATGACCCTGCTTTAAGTACCACACTGATGGGCCCGATGATTAAAGAAGCAGAAGCGTTACGCTTAAAAAAATGGCTGGATAAAGCCGAGAAAAAAGGCGCAAAAATCCTTACAGGTGGTCGTTTACATGGTGTCTTGTTTGAACCGGCGTTACTGGAAAATGTCGATGCCAAGCTGGAAATCTATAAGGATGAGGCATTTGGCCCTGTGGCAATCCTGGAAAAGGTCAAAGATTTCGAGCAGGGCATTGCCGCCATTAACCAGAGCCGTTTTGGTTTGCAGGCAGGTATCTATACGCAAAATCTGAATAAGATGCTGTATGCATGGGATCATGTGCAGGTGGGAGGTGTCATCATTAATGATGTTCCGACGTTCCGTGTCGATAATATGCCTTATGGCGGCGTAAAAGATTCCGGTTTAGGTCGTGAAGGGATTCATTCTGCCATCCGTGATATGCAAGAACAGAGACTTTTGGCAATTAAACAATAGGAGGAAAGCTGTGGTGAGGATTTGGCTTGCCTGTTTTATGTACTTGATTTTTATAGATTGACTGCAAGGTCAAATTTACAGTCTGTTGAAAAATAATCAGTTGTTTAAAAAACATGATTTTTTCTTGCAGAATTTACAGTAAAAATAAATAAAAACAGGTATTGTTCGGCTATTAAAAGCAGAAAAACAAGGCCCGATCTTTAAGGAAGATGGTTTGGTTTTTTGTTTGTTTGGTCTTGAAAATAAGAAGCTCACAAGGTTGAAAGTTCATCCAGACAAAACAAGATTTTTTATGGCATTTTCATGTCTGTTGGACAATAAAAAACTGAAAGCAGCATGGAAGGCCAGCAGGACAATTTAGGTGTTTTATGGCAGATTCTCGTGAAAACTGGACATCACGATCTGGTTTTATTATTGCAGCTGTTGGTTCAGCTGTAGGTTTAGGCAATATCTGGCGGTTCCCGTATGTTGCGTATGAAAATGGCGGCGGGGCGTTTCTTATCCCTTATTTACTGGCATTGATTACTGCCGGTTTACCTCTTTTATTTCTGGACTATGCCACAGGTCATCGTGCGCGTAACTCTCCACCAAAAGCCTATCGCGCCTTGTTTAAAGGAGGCGAGACACTGGGCTGGTGGCAGGTCTGTGTCTGTATCATTATCGGCTTGTATTATGCCAGCGTACTGACCTGGGCAGGAAGCTATGTATATTTCTCAATTGGACAGGCATGGGGCAGTGACCCGGAAAGCTTCTTCTTCAATACCTATTTGCAGACCTCGAAAGCGTCAGGATTTGATCTCAATTTTGTCAGTCATCTGTTCTGGCCAATTGTTGGCATCTGGGCACTGACCTTAATCATTCTGTATGGTGGCGTTAAAAAGGGCGTTGAATTATCCAATAAGATTTTCATGCCCCTGTTGTTCGTCCTCTTTACCATTCTGGTGATCCAGTCATTACGTTTACCGGGTGCGGTACAAGGCTTGAATGCATTCTTTACCCCGAACTGGTCGGCGATGATGGATTATAAAGTCTGGTTAGCTGCTTATGGGCATACTTTCTTCTCGCTGTCTGTGGGTTTCGGGATCATGGTAACTTATGCCTCTTATCTCAAGCCAAAAACCAACTTGACCGGTTCGGGCCTGATCGTGGGCTTTGCCAATGCCTCAACTGAAATTCTGGCGGGTATCGGTATTTTTGCGGCATTGGGCTTTATGGCACATGCGGCAGGTAAAGAAGTTCAGGATGTGGTGAGTGGCGGTATTGGACTGGCCTTTATTGCCTTCCCGAAAATCATTTCAAGCCTGGGAGCTGGTGCTGACCTATTCGGCTTATTGTTCTTCTCTTCACTCTTCGTTGCAGGTATTTCTTCAATGGTGAGTATTCTGGAAGTGCCGATTGCAGCAATGCAGGACAAATTGAAATGGGGCCGTAGCAAAGCCGTAACCATTATTGGTGGCGGGAGTGCACTGGTTTCAGTGATCTTATTCTCAAGCGTCAATGCAATCAAGCTGGTGGATATCGTGGATCACTTTATCAATAACATCGGCATTATTGGCGGGGCGTTGATTTCAATCATCAGCATTGCCTGGTTCAAGCGCTCTGCCTTGCGTGAACTGCGTGATCATGTGAACCGTATTTCGACGATTCAACTGGGCAAGGGCTGGGATTTTACCTTGACGGTGATCACCTCGCTGATCTTGTTAACGACGTTAAGCATGACCGTATTTAATCTGGTGAAAAACGGTTACGATAGTTATAGCATGAGCTTGCAAGGCGTCTTTGGTTGGGGCTGCGTGATTTTCTGTGCTGTTGTGGCACTTGTACTCAGCAAAGTAAAAGATCGCTAGGAGAAAAAACATGAATACTTCAGCAATCGTCATGATGATGATTTCAATGCTGTTTGTCTGGGGCGGACTGGCGTTATCCATCCTGCATTTAATGAAACATCCAGAAGAGCTCGATGATGTTCTGGAAGAGGTAAAAGACCAGCATACATTGTAAAAACAGCTTCAAAAAAAGCAGGCTTAAAGCCTGCTTTTTTTATGATGCCCGTTTTTTAATCAGGCAATAATAGAATCCATCGCCGGTTTGTGCGGCTGGAAGTAACTGGCGGCCATAGCGCTGTTCAATGCCCCAGTCCGCTTCAATCTTGATTTCTTCGGCATTGCCATGCTCAGCAAAGAAAGCTGCCATTTGTTGCTCATTTTCTGCTTTGAGAATCGAGCAGGTGATATAGAGCAGAGTTCCGCCTACTTTGAGCTGTTGCCACATCTGCTGCAAAATCTGTTGCTGTAAGGCAACCGTTTGCGCGATATCGGTTGACTGTCTTAACAGTCGGATATCGGGGTGGCGACGAATCACGCCTGTGGCAGAACAGGGCGCATCCAGCACGATACAGTCGACGGGTTCTGGTGCCTGCCATGTGGTGGCATCAGCCGTGGCGATCTCAACATTGTTCTGATTGAGGCCAAGTCGCTCCAGATTTTCAGAAACACGTAACAAGCGTTTTGCATCATGATCCAGCGCAATCAGTTTTTCAGGGTTAAAGCGCTCCAGGATGTGTGCGGTTTTACCGCCAGGTGCGGCACAGGCATCGACCACCACCTGGCCATCAAGGTCGGGTAATAGTGTCGCACACAATTGTGCATGTTCATCCTGAACGGAAAAACCGCCCGCTTCAAAACCGGGTAAATGGGTAATATTACCCGTTTGTTCCAAAACGATGCCCACATCTGAAAACCTGCAGGGACGGGCATCGATCTGTTCTTCTTGCAGAATCTCTAGATACTCGTTACGACTGACTTGGCGTTGATTGACGCGCAAGGTCAGTGGCGCGACCTGTTTTAAGGCCTGACATAAAGTCTCTGCTTGCTCAGGCCAGTCTTTTTTAAGACGTTTGAATAACCAGCTCGGCAGGCCATGTGTCTTATTCAAAGCTGTTTCAAATTCGGCTGTTTCACGTGAAACACGACGCAGAATCGCATTGACCACCCCGCTCATGGGCTCGAAACCAAGTTGTTTGGCCGCATTTACCGTTTCTGAAATTGCAGCATGCACCGGAATACGCGTACATAAAATTTGATATAAACCCAGGTACAAACAACTTTCCAGCGCTTCATTGTCTAAGGGTTTTGTAAGCAAGGGTAAGGTAATGGCTTTTAAAGAAAACCACTGGCGTAAACAACCCAGCGTCAGTTCGTGATATAAACCGCGGTCACGTTCAGCCACCAGACTGATGTGTTGATTCAGAACAGAAGACAGGGATTGCCCATTTTGAACGGCCAAAAGTGTCTTGATAACTTGCGCGCGCAGATTCAAATTTTTGGTAGAGGATTGATTCGGTTGGCTCATGGGAGAATTTGTCCAATATGCAGTTTCTGGGTCTGGGCAATTTGTACCGGATTCAAGGCTTTAGCACCCGGCCATTGCAAGCTGGTCAGGCACACGGCGGTATGATCGCCACAGGCCACATGCACCCCCTGTTTATCGATCGCCAGAATTTCACCACTTTGTGCATCTGCCTTGCTGTGCTGAGAAAGCATTGAACCCCAGACACGTAAGGCATTATTTTCATCCAGTTGAATAAATGCCACCGGCCAAGGATTGAAGGCACGGATATTACGGTCAATTTGAAGCGCATTCTGGTGCCAGTCTATACGGGCTTCTGCTTTCACCAGTTTATGGGCATACACGGTCAGGGCTTCATCCTGTACTTCACGCTTTTCAATAAAATCCTGCAAGCTTTGTTCTGATTCAAGCACGGTACAAATCGCCTCGGCACCTTGTAGTGCCAGTTTATCGTGCAAGCTGGCAGAGGTATCTTCGGCTGTAATTGGACAATAAGTCTTATACATCATGTCGCCGGTATCCAGACCCGCCGCCATTTGCATGATGGTAATGCCGGTTTCAGCATCGCCTGTGGCGATGGCGCGCTGGATCGGCGCAGCCCCCCGCCAGCGTGGCAGCAGGGAACCGTGGATATTGAGACAGCCATATTTAGGGGTATCCAAAACTGCTTGTGGCAAGATCAGGCCATAGGCCGCAACCACCATGACATCGGCACCCAAGGCTGCCAGTTGTTGTCGAGCTGCCACACCGTCTTCTGTCGATGCTTTAAAATTTAAAGGCTGATATACCGGTAAACCGTGCTCAAGTGCCAATTGTTTTACCGGTGAAGGCGTCAGTTTTTGCCCGCGGCCTGCCTTACGGTCGGGCTGGGTATAAACTGCAATGATCTGGTGTGATGTTTTTAATAATGCCGCCAATGCGGTTGCCGCAAATTCAGGCGTACCAGCAAAAATGATTTTCACAAAGACAATCCAACTAAAACTTGCCTTAAATTATAAGCGAAAAAGTGATGAGTCCCTAATCAGTGGGATTGAATTGCTTTTGTACAAAAAAAGATAGGCCTGTTGGTCATCTGTTAAACGATAACTTGTAGTATGATGCAGGAAGCTCAGTATCATTTCGCCAGAGAGAATGTCCTATTCGTCTCGAGCACAAACTTGTTGGGAATACAAAATGCCTGATTATCGTTCGAAAACATCAACACATGGAAGAAATATGGCTGGCGCGCGTGGTTTATGGCGTGCGACCGGCATGAAAGATGAAGATTTTGGCAAACCTATTATTGCGGTGGTCAACTCATTTACCCAGTTTGTTCCTGGTCACGTGCACCTCAAGGATTTAGGTCAACTTGTTGCGAGAGAAATTGAAGCTGCTGGTGGTGTCGCGAAAGAATTCAATACCATTGCCGTTGATGACGGGATTGCCATGGGCCATGACGGCATGCTGTATTCACTGCCATCACGTGATTTGATTGCCGACTCGGTAGAATACATGGTCAATGCTCATTGTGCCGATGCCATGGTGTGTATCTCAAACTGTGACAAGATCACTCCGGGAATGTTGATGGCAGCAATGCGCCTGAACATTCCGGTGGTGTTCGTATCTGGCGGGCCAATGGAAGCGGGTAAAGTGAAGTTCCGCGGTGATGAGAAGGCCATTGATCTGGTTGATGCCATGGTGGTTGCTGCCGACGAAAGCTATACCGATGAAGAAGTCAAAGCGTTTGAGCGTTCAGCCTGCCCAACCTGTGGTTCATGTTCGGGCATGTTCACTGCCAACTCGATGAACTGTCTGACTGAAGCCTTGGGTCTATCGTTACCGGGTAACGGTTCAATCGTGGCAACCCATGCCAACCGTGAGAAGCTGTTCCTGAAAGCAGGGCGTCTCGTGGTTGAACTGGCAAAACGTTATTATGAACAGAATGACGACAGCATTTTACCGCGTTCGATTGCAACCAAAGCGGCGTTTGAAAATGCCATGACGCTGGATATTGCAATGGGTGGATCGACCAATACCGTATTGCATTTACTGGCAGCGGCGCACGAAGCCGAAGTTGATTTCACTATGGATGATATTGACCGCCTGTCCCGTCAGGTTCCGGTATTGTCCAAAGTTGCTCCGGCAAAGCAAGATGTACATATGGAAGACGTACACCGCGCAGGCGGAATTATGGCGATTCTGGGCGAACTGGACCGTGCCGGCCTGCTCAATACCTCATGCCCAACCGTGCATGAAAAAACCCTCAAGGATGCCCTGGACAAATGGGATATCATCCGTACCGAAGATGCTGACGTGTATGAGTTCTATCGTTCATCACCGGGTGGCATTCCAACCCAGGTGGCATTTTCGCAAAACCGTTATTACTCGACTTTAGACGGCGACCGTGAGAAAGGGGTGATTCGTAATGCTGAACACGCCTTCTCTAAAGATGGCGGTCTGGCGGTACTGTATGGCAACATCGCATTAGATGGCTGTATCGTAAAAACAGCAGGTGTGGATGAATCCATCCTGAAATTTACCGGTACAGCACGCGTGTTTGAAAGTCAGGATGCCGCGGTAGACGCCATTCTGGATCACAAAATTGTGGCGGGCGATATCGTGGTGATCCGCTACGAAGGCCCTCGTGGTGGGCCGGGTATGCAGGAAATGCTGTATCCAACCAGTTATCTGAAATCCAAAGGTTTAGGTAAGGACTGTGCCCTGATTACCGATGGCCGTTTCTCAGGCGGGTCTTCAGGCCTGTCGATCGGTCACATTTCTCCAGAAGCGGCTGAAGGTGGTGCAATTGGTCTGGTTGAAGATGGGGATACCATCCAGATTGATATTCCAAACCGTAGCATTCATCTTGATGTTGATGATGCAACGCTGGCACACCGCCGTACCGTTCAGGATGCCAAAGGCTGGCATCCAGCAGAAGAGCGTAAGCGTAAGGTGTCAAAATCATTGAAGATTTATGCCATGCATTCGACCAGTGCAGCCAAAGGCGCAGTACGAGTTTTGTAATCCCTTGCAGTCCCCCTTTCAATTAAGGGGGACTTTTATCTCATTTTATAAGATACTGACACCTTACTGGCTCGCCTGTTTGTACACAGACCTGAGCAAATCTATTCCTATCTTGATTTATGACCATTAGAGGCTATCGACATGTCTTTGTTACGTCGTTGGTTTGATCCCATCCGATCGAGTTGGTTCTACCAGAAACCTTCTCGTCAGGCGGAATTACCTACGCAACAGGGTTTAAGTATTTACCTGCGTCTAGACGATGTTTATAGCTATCTTGCGGTGCAAGAACTGGATCAGCTCAATGAAATCCTGAGTGATGAACTCAAGCCCCTAAAAGTCATTATTTCAAGGCAAGATGCCGAACCTCCCAATGGCATGTCCAGACAGGACTGGCATAACTATTGTTTGAATGATGCGAAGATTTTGGCCAAACAGCATCGTTTTGGTTTTGACGATACCCCGGAGCTTCCCAGCGCAGAAGCCTTACAACAAGCAGAAACAATTCTAAGAAATACCCCCCTCAGAGATCAGAATTTCCTGCATTTGCTGGAAGATGTGTTCCACATGCTGTGGCAGCAGCAATATGGCAAATTGCGGACGCTCTATGCGATGGCGCGCCAGCATCAGACCCCTCAGGATTATCCGGAACGTATTTTTAAAGATGTGCCAGTGCTTGCCAGTTATTTTGAATTTGGCGAGCGTAAATATCAGGCCGTTGATGATCTGCTGCGTCTGACCCGGCGGCTCAAGCAGCAGAAACTGCTGACAGGCAATCCGATTTTCCTGATTAATCATATCGAATGGCGCGAGCATTTGATCAATGACGGGGAAGCCCTGTCGGAAGTGCAGGCCTTGCATCCCGAACTAGATCTGTATATTGCACTTGAAGACCCGATGAGCTGGTTATTACTGGCCTATATCCAGGAAGAACTGGCCAATTATTATAATATCAAGTTGAAGGTTTACCCGCTGAGTTATCATGGACGTGACTGGTTTGACTGGAGTCTGGCGACACGTGTTTCCAAGCGTACCCAGGTGGCATTTACCCCGTTTTGCCGTCCGACCAGAGAAGCCACCTATGAAATGGCCCGCCTGTTTTATAGTGTCGCAGCAGAGCAGCAGGTGGACTGTATTCATGAGATTCTGGAAGCGGTATGGACACAGGGCAAAGACCTGTCATTCAAGGCCCATTTTCAGCGTATGCAGAGACAGCTCAATATTGAGCATGTGACCGAGCAGGATATCGAGGTATTACTCCAGCACAATGATGAGCTGTGCCAGCAAAAGCACCAGCCTGATTTTCCTGTACTCGAATTGAGAATTGACGGGCAGTGCTATGTCTTCAATAGCCTGTACCGGGTCTGGATGATTGAAAGCATTCTCAGTAACGTACTGGAAGAAAAATATAAAATGGCCTCAACTTTTGATTGAGGCCGGCTCCCAAAAATAAGAATAGGGCAGGCTGCGGTTTTTTTCGTAGCATAGCACCGATGCACAATCGGAGCTAAAGTGTGACTTTTCTAGCCATCATTATCGCGGTATTTGTCTTTGCCGGCACGATTAAAGGCATGATCGGACTGGGCCTTCCTGCGGTATCGATGGGGCTACTGACCATTGCCATGAGCCCGTTTCAGGCAGCCTCCCTGCTGATTGTACCTTCCATGATCACCAATATCTGGCAACTGTTTGCCGAAGGCCGGGTCTGGGCCTTTATCCGCCGTTTCTGGACCTTGCTGGCCGGTATTATCGCCGGTTCGATCTGGAGCTTTTTACCGACCTTGAGCCAGAGTCACGGGCATCATAGTGAAATTTTACTGGGCTGCATGCTGGCGTTATATGGGCTGTATGGCCTCTGCGTGAAGAAACTGCCCCATCTTGGGCAATATGAACGCTGGCTGTCGCCTGTGGTCGGTTATCTCGGCGGGGCGGTGACCGTGGCAACAGGGGTCGTGATTATTCCGGTGGTGCCGTATTTACAGTCTTTACACTTGCAACGGGATGAACTGGTACAGGCCCTGGGACTGACCTTTACCGTTTCTACCTTCTGTCTGGCCTTTTTTCTGCATCATCATCCGATGCAGGGTATCACGCTGGATTATCGTCTGTCTGCGGTGGCTTTGGTCGCTGCCTTGCTGGGGATGTGGCTGGGTAAAAAAATCCGTTATCAGCTTAATGAGCAACGTTTCCGCCGTCTGTTTTTTATGGGGCTTACCGCATTGGGCTTATATATGATCCTGCATTAATCCGGATTAGCCTGTTATGCGGTGCTGCATCAGGAATGCCGCAAACTGTTGATAGTTTGTCGGCAGCAGGGAAAAATCCTGGGCTGCCAGCAGCAGTTTGCGATTGGCCCAGGCACCCAGCAAGTGTACGCTATGGAAAGCATAATCGGCCTGCAAGCGCTGTGCCGCACAGGCGGGCATAATCGCAATACCTGCTCCCTTGGCCACCACTTCGGCAATGGCTGCAAAGTTAGGCAGACGCAGGCGGTACTGGATGGTGAAGCCCAACAGTCTGGCCTGGGTTTCAATCGATTGCTGCAAGGAGTGATGTGGCATCAGGCCAATAAAACCGTACTTTAAGGCATCGACCAGATTGAGCTGTGTATGCCGGCACAAGGCATGTCCAGCCGGACAGATCAGGACCAGAGGATCACGGGCAAATTCCTGCGTTTGCAAATGACCGGTATCAAAGAAGCTGGAAACCAGCCCTAAACGTGCCACCCCCAGGGTCAGTGCCTCAACGATGTCAGAACTTTCTGCTTCGTGGAGTTCCAGATTGATATCCGGGTTAACAACCAGATATTGTGGCAATAACGCAGGTAAATATTCACTTTGGGCAGAAGAGTTACACCATAAGGTCAACGCTTCCGAGGCCTGTTGCCGGAAGCGCTGCATGTCCTGTTCGAGCTGGTCTTTTTGTTGCAATAGCCGTCTGGCATGCTCGGACAGGGCATGACCCGCAGTGGTCAGCTCAACGCCTGTGGTGTGACGGGTCAACAAGCGGCTATCAAAATATTGTTCGAGTTTTTTAATCCGTTCACTGGCGGCCTGCAAGGAAATTGCAGAGCGTTCCGCCCCTTTGGTGAGACTGCCGGTACTGGCGATATGCTGGAATAATTGTAAATCAAAGAAATCGAAACGCATGAGCGGAACGTATTGAAGTATAAAAGGCCATCATACTAAAACTGGGCCAGATAAAGATAGGGCGCAAGATGGCAATAAAAAGGCAGCCCTGAGGCTGCCTGCGAGTTTTTAGTTTTTATCTTTTAGGTTAAAGAGCAGGTTCAGGAAAATCGCTGCAAAAGTTGCTGTTCCGATCCCGCCCAGATTGAAGCTGCCAAACAGCAACTCGAAGTTGCCTGCACCCAGGATAATGGTGACTGAAGCCACAATCAGGTTTTTATTATTGGAGAAGTCGACTTTATTTTCGATCCAGATTTTGGCGCCGGCAATGGTGATCAGGCCAAATACCACAATGGATGCGCCGGTCAGCACAGCGCTTGGAATAGTGCTAATAACGGCACCGAACTTCGGGGAAAGTCCGAGGAAAATTGCAAACACTCCGGCGATGACAAAGACCAGTGTCGAGTAAACACGGGTGACTGCCATGACACCAATATTCTCACCATAAGTGGTCATGCCAGGTGCACCGACACTACCCGATAAGGTGGTTGCAACACCGTCGGCAACAAAGGCCTTGCCCAGTTGCGGTGTGAGGTTTTCACCGGTCATTGCTCCCACAGCCTTGATATGGCCCAGGTTTTCTGCGACTAAAATCAGGGCCACAGGCGCAATGATCAGAATGGCATTCAAGTCGAAAGTCGGATGCGAGAAGCTCGGCATGCCGAACCAGGGCGCTGCCGAGATCTGGGAGAAATCAATCGGTTTGCCGTATCCCAGAACATTGCTGGCAATGGCATAAATGGCATAGGCAATCAACAGGCCGATCAGGAGCAGCAAGCGCTGTAACAGGCCCTTGGTAAATACCGCAATAATACCCATACTGAGCACGGTAATTAAGGCCATCCACATTTCAAAAGGCTGGCCTGCCACGCCCTTGATGGTCACAGGCGCAAGGTTGAGTCCAATGATCATCACGATTGCACCGGTGACCACAGGTGGCATGAGTTTTTCAATCCAGCGGGTACCGGTCAGCATTACCGCAAAGCCGATCAGGGCATACACAATCCCGCACACCACAATTCCGCCCAGCGCAACCGACAGGTTCGGGTTGGCGCCTGAGCCGGTGACATGGCCGGTTGCTGCTGCCACCACGCCAATAAAGGCAAAACTTGAACCTAAATAGCTTGGAACACGTCCACCGGTCATAAAGAAAAACAGGATGGTACAGATCCCTGACATTAAAATGGCCAGGTTCGGGCTAAAACCCATCAATAAAGGTGCAAGTACGGTTGAGCCGAACATGGCAAATGCGTGTTGAACCCCCAGCACCGCACTTTGTAAGGGCGGCAAATATTCATTGGTCGCAACAGGGCGATGATCGACCGTCCCCTGATACGGCTGCCATTTTGGAAACCAGCTGGACATAAATTAGACTCATGATGTGATATCAGCGCGTATGATACCCTGTCTTAAAACGAGCTTTCACCTATAAGTCCTTGAGAAGATTGCCAGATTGGCTATCTGGATGCTTTGTTTTTACCTTTTGGTAAAATTTATTTCAAAATAAGCTAGCGGAATTATTATTTATTTTGTCTGGACAATTTAAAAAAACTAACTCTCTTATTTTCAAAATAATTTTAAAAACTTTTTTAAATTTTTTTATGAAAATGGCATATTTTGCCAATCCTGCCGTCAACAGTAGCATTTTTCTGCTGACGGCAGACAGGGGAATGGCACCTAGCCTGTATTACGCAAGCCTGCCGCAATGCCGGCAATACTGACCATGAGGGCATGATCGACCGGACTATGTTCAGTCTGATGCGCTGCCAGATACAGGCGACGGCGTTTCATCAACTCGGCCTGTAATAAATGCAAGGGCAACAAATACGGTTTACGCACCTGCATCGATTGATCCAGAACCTCGTTATTACTGAGCAGCTTTGATTCACCTTTCAGGCTCAGCAGGGTATCCACTGCATTTTGCAGGCGCTGACGTAACTCGACACCGAGTACTTTTAAGTCCTGATCCTGAGTCAGATGCGATTCATAATACAGCGCAATATCGGCATCGGACTTGGACAGCACCATTTCCAGCATATCGATCAGCGTCTGAAAATAAGGCCATTGTTCCAGCATCTCATCCAGTGTGGCTTTGTGTTGTTCATGCACCTGGTTAATGGCGGTACCTGTGCCCAGCCAGGCTGGCAGCATCAGGCGAATCTGGGTCCAGGCAAAGACCCACGGAATGGCACGTAATGACTCAATCCCGCCACTGACTTTACGTTTGGCAGGCCGTGAGCCTAACGGCAGCATCTGTAATTCCAGTTCAGGGGTAACGGTACGCAGATAGCTGACAAAATGGGGATTTTCCCGTACGGTCTGGCGATAAACCTTGACGGATAAATCGGTCATCTGGTTCATCAGGTCACGCCATTCTTGTTTCGGTTCGGGGGGCGGCAACAAGGTTGCTTCCAGAGTCGCTGCGGTATAGATTTCCAGATTTTGCAGGGCGATGCCTTCCAGACCGAATTTAAAGCGGATCATCTCACCCTGCTCGGTGACCCGGATTGCGCCCGAAATTGAACCGGGTGGTTGCGAGAACAGGGCCTGCTGTGTCGGTGCACCGCCACGGCTGATTGAACCGCCACGACCATGGAATAGGGTCAATTGCACGCCATGCTGCTGGGCAATCGCGGTCAACTCTTCCTGAGCACGATATTGCGCCCAGTTGGCCGACATAAAGCCTGCATCCTTGGCGGAGTCCGAGTAACCAATCATCACCTCATGCTTGCCCTGAATATGCTGTTTATACCAGTGCATATTGAACAGGGTATTCATGGTTTTGGCGGCGCCGTCGAGATCCTTCAGGGTTTCAAATAAAGGCACGACACGGAGCGGTTGCTGGATGCCTGCTTCTTTTTGCAGTAACAATACTGCCAGTACATCACTTGGATATTCCGCCATGGAAATAATATAGGCACCCAGACTCTCAGGTGGCTGTTCGGCCAAGGTCCGCATGGTGGCAAACACTTCCAGTACATCGGGATGCTGGATCAGGCTGCCTTCAGGCTCATGAAAAAACTTTGGCAATAATGGGCGCTTGCTTTGTAGTTCCTGAATCAGGAAGTTCTGGCGGGCCTGTTCGGTCCAGGATTCAAAATTGCCAAGGCCCAGATATTCGGTAATCGCGGAAATGGCCTGGCGATGGCGGCCTGATTCCTGACGGATATCCAGTTTGAGCAGCTCAATACCAAAACAGTTGACCCGATAAATAAAGTCGAGTAATTGACCGTTGGCAATCTCGGCCATATTGCAGTCCATCAGTGAGCGATAGCACAGCAGTAGCGGAGCCAGTAATTCATCTTTGGTTCTGATGATATTGCTGTCGTCTGCCTCAGCACCTTGCAGGCGTTGTCCCAACCAGTAGCGGGTGGCTTTCAAGCGCTCGCGGGTCGCTCGTAAATATTCGCGATACGGTTCCGGATGCTCATAGCCCAATGCCTGGGTCAGTTCATCGGAACAGCTTTGAATGGACAGTTCCCAGCGCAGGTTTTCAATGTCTCGCAGGTACAGATCGGCTGCTTGCCAGCGCGATAACCACAGCACTTCTTGCGTGACTTGATGGGTCACATTGGGGTTACCGTCACGGTCGCCGCCCATCCAGGAGGCAAAGCGGATTGGCGCTACACTGAGCGGCAGGCTCTGAGCGCAATGTTGTCGGGTCAGTTCATTCAGTTCACGGACGAATTTAGGCACTGCATTCCAGAGTGATTGCTCAATCGTTGCAAAGCCCCATTTGGCTTCATCGACTGGGGTTGGGCGATGTTGCCGGATTTCATCGGTCTGCCAAGCTGAGCTGATCAGTTGCTTGAGGGTGGCAAGGGTGTGCTGACGCTCTTTCGGGGTCAGCTTTTGCTGGTCTAATTGGGAAAGGCAATCGGTGATGTCATCATATTTTTGAATCAGGGTACGGCGGCTGACTTCGGTTGGGTGAGCGGTCAGTACCAGTTCGATTTTTAAATCACAGATTTGCTGAAACAGTTGTTGGGCATTGATTTGCTGGTTATTGAATTTTTCAAACAGATGCGACAGCGGATTCGGGCTGGGTGCCTGTTCATCAAACTCGGCCTGACGGCGGCTGCGCACCACATGGTATTGTTCTGCAATATTGGCAAAGTTGAGAAAATGCGAGAAAGCCCGGGTCAGCGGCAGAATCTCTTCATCTTTTAAACCGAGAAACAATTGTTCGAGCTGTTTTTCTGCTTCGATCTGGCCGTCACGGGCGCCTTTGGCCAATGCACGAATTTGTTCAATCTGATTAAACAAATCTTGCCCAGCATGTTGCTTTAAGGTCTCACCGAGTAAATTGCCGAGTAAGCGGACATCTTCACGTAATGGGGCAGTGATTTGCTGGATCATTTTGTTTCTCCTGATGTACTCGTTCGACTATAGCGCGATTGAGCGACAATCCAAGAGCAGAACGTAAAAAAAATGTGAAAATTCTCTAAACTTTAGTCTGATATTTCAGTAAAAAAATCTCGATGGCCTGTTCAATCACCTGATCGGTTTCTGTGGCGGTGGGAACCGGAGCCAAACCCAGCAATACCTGCTGATGGCGGATTCCGAGCATGAGCGAGATGATCAGTTCGGTTTGCTTGAGCGGCTCATCGGCCTGAATGAACTTGAAGGCAATGGCCTGGGCAAAGAAATCGCACCAGACATGGCTCATGCGGGTATGCGAGGCATCAAAAAACTGCCGGGTCAGGGGGCTTTGTTCTGCGGCCAGTTCAAACAGCAAACAGTCCAGTTTCAGCGCTTCTGGAAGATAAATAATACTTAAAGCGCGCTGGCACATCAGGCGCAATGCCTGTTTAAAATCAGAATCTGCCGTCAGCTGAAACTGCTTGGCCCGAATCGATTCTTCACAGCTTTCTTCAATTGCACACATGAACAGGTTGTTTTTATCCTGAAAATGGTTATACACCGTGAGTTTGGTGACACCTGCTTCCTTGGCAATCTGGTTCATGTTGGTGGCGTGGTAACCCATTTTTAAAAAAATAGATTTTGCGGCCTGTAATATTCTGGCTCTTTTTTCTAGATCTTTGGGGCGGCCACTGTGTGTTTGCACGTTATCTTTCTCTTTTAATCAATTTAAAAATCAGAGGGATCAGTTTATTTTTTAATTAATGTACTTGTGGGTATATTAATTAAAAAATAAACAATTTATGATAATGCCCATATCACGCCTTAAAAATCAATTTGAATAAGAGCGCCATTGGATGAATCAGATCAATCGTATCATATTGGGCTTAGTCGTTGTCAGTAGCATCGTGCTCAGTGCCTGCCAGAAGGAAACTGCAAAGACTGAGGAAATTCCTTATGTCATGGTGGCCCAGCCGAGTGGTCAGCATGTCGAGCAAAAAAGTTATGCCGGGGATGTACAGGCCCGCCAGCAAACCGCGTTGGCCTTTCGTGTCGGGGGACAGGTGACTGAACGCTATGTCGATGTCGGAGACCGGGTCAAGGTCGGACAGGTGCTGGCGAAGCTGGACGTGAAAGATGCACAACTGCAAATGAATGCAGCCAGGGCGCAGTTACAAAGTGCACAGGCCGCTGCCAAGATTGCCGCAGAAGAATACCAGCGTTATCAGCAGTTACTCCCGGTCAATGCAGTGAGCCGTTCGCAATTTGATGCGGTCAAGAATCAGTATGAATCGGCACAGGCGAGCTTGCAGCAGGCCCGTTCTAACTATGAAGTATCGTCCAACCAGACCGGCTATAACCAGCTGATCTCGAATAAGAACGGTGTGATTACCCAGCGCCAGATCGAGACCGGACAGGTGATTGCTGCAGGGCAGGCGGCCTACCAGCTGGCCATTGATGGTGAACGTGAGGTGGTGTTTGGTGTCCCTGAACAGGCGGTCGGCAGCATCAAGGTGGGCCAGCCTGCCTGGGTCACCTTGTGGTCACAGCCAGATGCACGTTTTGCTGCCAGGGTGCGTGAGGTTTCGCCTGCAGCCGACCAGTCCCGGACATTTACCGTGAAAGTATCTTTGCTGGAAGGGCAGTCCGCTATCCAGCTGGGACAAAGTGCGCGGGTGTTCTTTGTGACACAGGACAAGAATGTGCTGAGCGTACCGTTATCCAGTGTCACGGCCAATGATCAGCAAGCCTATGTCTGGGTGGTCAATGCCGACCAGACCATACGCAAAGTTCCTGTAACGCTGGGTATGTATGGACGTGATAGTGTGCCTGTACTGACAGGCTTAAAAGCCTCCGACTGGGTGGTGGTCGGTGGTGTGCACCTGTTGCGCGAGCAGCAAAAGATTCATCCCGTCGATCGCGATAACCGTGATATACGCGTTCAAACCGGAGGTTAAACATGAAATTTAACCTTTCAGAATGGGCGCTCAAAAATAAGGGCATTATCCTTTATTTTATGCTGTTGCTCGGCATCGTGGGCATCATGTCCTATTCCAAGCTGTCGCAAAGTGAAGACCCGCCGTTTACCTTTAAGGTGATGGTGGTACAGACCTACTGGCCTGGCGCGACAGCCAGAGAAGTCTCGACGCTGGTCACGGACCGGATTGAAAAAGAGTTGATGACTACGGGACAGTATGACCGCATCATGGCCTACTCACGTCCCGGTGAGTCTATGGTGACCTTTGTTGCTAAAGACAGTTTACCGTCCAGCGCCATTCCGGATGTCTGGTATAACGTGCGCAAGAAAGTCAATGATATTCGCAGTCAGTTACCCAATGGGGTACAGGGGCCGTTCTTTAATGATGAGTTTGGCGATACTTTCGGCAATATCTATGTACTGACCGGCAAAGATTTTGACTATGCGGTGATGAAGGAATATGCCGACCGTTTGCAACTGCAATTGCAGCGGGTCAAGGATGTCAGCAAGGTCAATCTGGTCGGGCTGCAAGACCAGAAAATCTGGATTGAACTGTCCAATACCAAGGCGGTGCAATTAGGTGTCCCGGTCACCGCGATTCAGGAAGCCATTCAAAAGCAAAATGATATGGCCAGTGCCGGTTTCTTTGAAACGGGTACGGATCGTATTCAGATCCGGGTCAGTGGACATTTGCATAGTGTCGATGAGCTGAAAAAAATGCCGTTGCTGGTCGGGGACAGAACCATTCAGCTCGGTGATGTGGCAGAGGTTTATCGTGGCTTTAGCGAGCCGGCCCAGCCACGCATGCGGTTTATGGGGGAAAATGGCATCGGGATCGCGGTGTCGATGCGTAAAGGTGGCGACATCATTGCGCTGGGTAAAAATCTGGAAACCGAATTTAAGCGCCTGCAAAAAAGCCTGCCTCTGGGCATGAAACTGCAAAAGGTATCTGATCAGCCTGTGGCGGTCCAACGCAGTATTCAGGAGTTTTTAAAGGTACTGGCGGAAGCGGTGATCATCGTGTTACTGGTGAGTTTCTTCTCGCTCGGTTTCCGTACCGGTCTGGTGGTGGCGCTGTCTATTCCACTGGTATTAGCCATGACCTTTGCCGGCATGAACCTGTTCGATGTGGGACTGCATAAGATTTCGCTGGGTGCCCTGATTCTGGCACTGGGCTTGCTGGTGGATGATGCCATTATCGCGGTGGAAATGATGGCAATTAAGATGGAGCAGGGCTATAGCCGGTTAAAAGCTGCCGGCTTTGCCTGGCAAACCACCGCTTTCCCGATGCTGACCGGCACCCTGATTACGGCAGCTGGTTTCCTGCCGATTGCCACCGCCCAGTCCGGAACCGGGGAATATACCCGTTCGATTTTTCAGGTGGTGACCATTGCCCTGATCGTGTCATGGATTGCTGCCGTACTATTTGTGCCTTATCTGGGCGAGAAATTATTGCCAGATTTTAGCAAGCAGCACCAGCAAGCGGCGTGGTATGTGCGCTGGTGGGCACGTTTGCGCAAGCAGCCTACGCCTATTGTGGAGGCGCATGGACAACAGCATGATCCTTACCAATCCAAGTTTTATCAGTCGTTCCGCCGTGTGGTCGAAATCTGTATTACCTATCGCAAAACCGTGATTGCGGTGACCGTCGGCATATTCGTGCTGTCGGTGGCCATGTTTAAGCTGGTGCCGCAACAGTTTTTCCCGCCATCGAATCGGGCTGAAATTCTGGTGGATTTAAAACTGGAAGAAGGTGCTTCCCTGACCGCGACCGAGCAAGCCGTACATAAGGTGGAACAATTCCTGTCCAAACAAAAAGGCATTGATAACTATGTGGCTTATGTCGGGACGGGTTCACCACGTTTCTATTTGCCTTTGGATCAGCAACTGCCGCAAGCCAGCTTTGCCCAGTTTGTGGTGCTGGCCTCCTCTTTAGATGATCGGGATGAAATCCGCCGTTCTTTAGACACACAAATCAAGCAACTGTTACCTCAAGTGCGTACCCGGGTGTCGTTACTGGAAAATGGCCCGCCTGTAGGCTATCCATTGCAGTACCGGGTTTCAGGTGAAGATCTGGCAACGGTAAGGGCTGAAGCACAAAAAGTGGCAAAAGTGCTGAGTGAAGACCCGAATACCACCAATGTGCATCTGGACTGGGGTGAGCCCAGCAAAATTATCGCGATTGACATTGATCAGGACCGTGCCCGCCAGATGGGGGTAAGCAGTGTTGATCTGGCCAATTTCCTCAATGCCTCGGTCACGGGAACGGTGATGAACCAGTATCGCGAGAAGCGCGAACTGATTGAAATCCGCTTGCGTGGTGATCAGTCGGAACGGGTGGAGGTGGCATCTCTGGCGAGTCTGGCCATTCCGACCAGCAAAGGCACTACTGTGCCATTGGCACAGATTGCAAAGATCGAATCACGTTTTGAGGAAGGTCTGATCTGGCATCGTAACCGTTTGCCGACCATTACCGTGCGCGCAGATATTCGCAGCCACTTGCAGCCTGCAACGGTGGTACAACTGCTGGCAGACAAGATGCAGACCCTACGTGCAGAGCTGCCAAGCGGTTATCTGCTGGAAGTGGGCGGCACCGTTGAAGAATCGGCAAAAGGACAGAACTCGGTTAATGCGGGTATGCCATTGTTCCTGGCTGTGGTGATGACCTTGTTAATGATCCAGCTACGCAGCATTTCACGGGCCACCATTGTCTTGCTGACCGCACCATTGGGCTTGATCGGGGTAGTGGCATTCCTGCTCCTGTTCAATAAGCCTTTCGGTTTTGTGGCGATGCTGGGTACAATCGCCTTGTCAGGCATGATCATGCGCAACTCGCTTATTCTGATTGACCAGATCGAGCAGGACATTCAGGCTGGCCATCAGCCCTGGGATGCAGTAATTGATGCCACCATGCGCCGTTTCCGCCCGATTGTCCTGACTGCACTGGCAGCAGTGCTGGCCATGATCCCGTTATCTCGCAGTATTTTCTTTGGTCCGATGGCGGTTGCGATTATGGGCGGATTGATTGTTGCGACCTTATTAACCCTGTTTTTCCTGCCTGCACTATATGCAGTTTGGTTTAAGGTCAAAAAAACAACATCACTATCGTAATTATTTTGTGAATAAAGGTGCGAAAAATTGAAAATTTCAATATAGTAGCACCTATATTTTAAGACCAAAAAATAATTGATTTTCATGGCATGACAAATTTTGCACAATGCTGTGAATGAGGTGATACAGAGCATGGGGCAAGACAATATCGAACAGCATCGCCGCTATGTGGCGATTTCCTACGTGTTCATGTTTCTTGCATTATTTACAATCGTGTTTGCAGCGTTTGCCTACCTGCTCGCACGAAAAGTTGCGATTGTGGATAATGCCGAAGTATGGATACATGCGCATGCACTGTGGATTATGCGTAATGTGCTGTTATTTATCTTGATGGCTTTTTTTGCTGCCCTGTGGTTTATTCCGCTGTTCTTTTTAGCCTGGGACAGTGCCCTGTGGGTGACTGCCATGACGGTTGCAGGCGTCGTTTTTAGCTCGATTGCATGGCTGTTCTTGTTGAATGCATGGTTAAAAGGTATTGCCAAGTACTTTAAAAATAAAGCAGTTTTTTAATTTTACTGCTTTTTTACGGGCTTAGACCTTGTAAATTTATCGTACAGCCCCTATTAAGGCTCTGTTGACTTTAGAAATAAAAAAGTTAGCAGAGCCTGTTTGTTTTCTAGTTTTGAATAAATTCCGTGAGGAGCATCGCCAACCATGGCTAAACGTGATTATTATGAGGTTTTAGGCGTTTCGAAAACCGCAAGTGATGATGAGATCAAGAAAGCCTATCGTAAGTTGGCGATGAAGTATCATCCAGACCGTAATCCTGACAACGCTGAAGCTGAAGAAAAGTTCAAAGAGGCGTCAGAAGCCTATGAAGTCTTGTCTGATAGTGAAAAGCGCAGCATGTATGACCGCGCCGGGCACAGTGCCTTTGAAGGTGGCTTCGGTGGCGCGGGTGGCGGCTTTGGCGGTTTCAGTGCAGAAGATATATTTAGCCAGTTTGGTGATATCTTTGGTGGTGCGTTCGGTGGCGGTGGCCGCCAGCAACAGCGCCAGCGCCGTGGTTCAGACCTGCGCTACGTGATGGAGTTGACGCTTGAAGAAGCGGTCAAGGGCGTCAAAAAAACCATTACCTTTACTGCGCCAGCGCCGTGTGAAACGTGTGACGGCAAGGGCTCTAAAAACCCGAATGATGTCGAAACCTGCCGTACCTGTCATGGGGCCGGCCAGGTGCGCATGCAGCAGGGGTTCTTCTCGGTGCAGCAAACCTGTAGTACCTGTCGTGGTCAGGGTAAAATCATCAAGAACCCATGTAAGAGCTGTCATGGTTCAGGCGTTGCAGACCGTCAGCAAACACTTGAAGTGACCATTCCTGCCGGTGTGGACAATGGCGACCGCGTACGTCTGACCGGTAAAGGTGAAGCGATCCGTGATGGTCAGGCTGGTGATTTATACGTGGAAGTGGTGGTACGTGAACACGAAATCTTCCAGCGTGATGGTGCCGACCTGTATATGGATGTGCCTGTGAGCATTGCCGATGCTGCCTTGGGTAAAGAGATTGAAATCCCGACCTTAGAAGGCCGTGTCAGCCTGAAAATTCCGGAAGGTACGCAAACCGGCAAACTGTTCCGCTTGCGTGGCAAGGGTGTTCGTCCGGTACGTAGCAGCATGGTTGGTGATCTGCTTTGCCGTATCGTGGTGGAAACCCCTGTCAACCTGACCAGCCGTCAGCGTGAGTTGTTGAAAGAATTACAGACATCTCTGGATGGTGATGATCATGCTTCATCGCCAAAGAAAAAATCATTCTTTGATCGCCTGTTTGACTAATTGGCATTCATAAAAAAACCTGCTGCGGCAGGTTTTTTTTATGGGAATTTTTTAGCGCCGGCACAGAGTTTTGCTATAGTAGCTCAACTGTTTAAATAAAAGACCGGGAAAAATTATGTCAACTTCTCCACGCATTGGGATCTTGGGTGCAGGCGGACGCATGGGCCGTATTCTGATTCAAGCGGTACAACAGGCAGGTTACCAGCTTGCAGCCGCAGTTGAACGTCCAGAAAGCAGTCTGGTGGGGGCAGATGCCGGCGAGCTTGCCGGGATTGGCAACATTGGCGTCAAGGTCGTGGGCAGTTTGAGCGAAGTTTTAAAGGACTGTGATGTCGTGATCGACTTTACTGCCCCGGTTGCCACTGAACAGCATTTGAAGCTATGCCGTGAAGCGGGTGTGGCGATGGTAATCGGAACCACCGGCATGTCGGATCAGCAAAAGGCATTCCTGGAAGAAACCGCAACCCATACCCCTGTGGTGTATGCTGCCAATTATTCTGTCGGGGTCAATGTCTCGATTAAATTACTGGAACTGGCTGCCAAGGTATTTGGTGATACGGTCGATATCGAAATCATTGAAGCGCATCATCGTCATAAGGTCGATGCTCCCTCGGGGACCGCATTTATGATGGGTGAGGCGATTGCCGATACTTTAGGCCGTAACCTGAAAGAAGTGGCCGTGTATGGCCGTGAAGGTTATACCGGCCCGCGTGACCGTCAAACCATTGGCTTTGAAACCATTCGCGGTGGCGATATCGTCGGTGAACATACCGTGATGTTTATTGGTGAAGGCGAGCGTGTTGAAGTGACCCATAAAGCCACCAACCGCATGAACTTCGCCTCAGGGGCGGTTCGCGCAGCTGCGTGGGTGGTTGGCCGTGAGGCGCGTAAATACGATATGAAAGATGTTTTGGGCTTTAACGAGATTGAAGTATAAAACGTTCCTTTTTGGTATGATAAAAGAGCTTGTTGAGCTTTCTTTCCGACAGGAGTGAAACAAGCTCTCGCCAGCATTACAATAATTGAGCATGACATGAATAAAAAACATATCGTCCTTGCTACACTGCTCGGTATCAGCAGCTTCACGGTGACTGCCGCATCAGATACTGCCAAACTCAGCTTGCACCGTAATAATATTAAGGTCTGGACTTACCAGACAGAAAACAATCCGATTATCCAATATAAAGCAGAAACGATTTTTGATGTGCCGCTAGAACGCGCCGTTGCCGTGGTACTGGATGTTGAACGTACGCCGCAATGGGTCCCGTATGTGGGCAAGGCACAGATGCTCTCCCGTGATGACAAGAAAGGCGAGTTTACCCTGTATATGGTGCTGGATTTTCCTTTTCCCCTCAAAGACCGTGATGTGGTCATTAAAGGCAAAATGACCAAGAATGCGGATGGCAGCATCAGTATCAAGAACAATGCCATTCAGAACAATTATCCGGAACAGCCCGATGTAGTGCGTCTGAGCAAATATGCGGGTGACTGGACTTTCCAGAAACTGGCCAATAACCGGGTCAAGGTCACCACCAGTGGTTATGCCGATCCGGCAGGTTCGATTCCGCTTAGCTTTGTGAACATGTTTGTACAGCAGCAACCCTATCAGATGCTGATGAAAATGAAAAAAGAAGTGCTCAATCCGATCTATGCGCAGCCGAAGCTGCCAGAGTTATTAAAATAATAAAAAAGCCTGATATTCAATCAGGCTTTTTTATGCATCTTAGGCTTGCGGGCACTGCTTGAGTTGCGCCGCCGGTTTGTTGGCCAGCCTGATCTGGATCAACACCAGCATGAGGCCAATACCTGCCAGTACCGCGCCGATCATGGAAACCGCGGTGTAGCTCAATCCGAAACTCAATACTGCGCCACCTGCTGCGGCACCAATGGCATTGCCCAGGTTAAAGGCGCCGATATTGACAGAAGATGCCAGACCGGAGGCTTCATGTGCAACCGACATGACACGCATTTGCAAGGGAGGAACAATTGCAAATGCTGCTGCACCCCAGATCACCAGACCTATGGCTGCACCCAGTTGTGATTGCGCCAAAAATGGGAAAATCACCATCAGGCTGATCAGCAAGAGCAGAAAACCGATCAGGGTTTTATCGATCGACAGATCTGCAAACTTACCGCCGAAATGGTTACCGACAGAGAAACCAATCCCGATCAAGACCAGCATCAGGGTGATAAAGGTCGGTGAAGCATGGCTAAATTCGACCAGACTCGGCGCAATGTAGGTATATAAGGTGAACATGGCCGAAGCACCAAACACGGTAGTCAACAGGGCCAGCACCACCGGCAGGCGGGTCAGCACGTTCAGTTCCATTTTTACATTCGGTTTTTGACCGGCTGAACCGACAGGCAGCGCTTTCCACAGCGACAGCATGGTAATGACACCAAGTGCTGAAATTGCCAGAAAAGACATGCGCCAGCCAATATTTTGCCCGACCCAGGTGGCAAGAGGTACGCCGCCAATATTGGCGATGGTCAGCCCCATAAACATGGTCGCCACCGCACTGGCCTGTTTATTGGCCGGCACCACACTGGCTGCGACCACCGAACCAATCCCGAAGAAGGCCCCATGGTTGAGGCTGGTCAGCAGGCGCGCCCCCATCAGGCTCATGTAGTTTGGCGCAAAGGCTGCGATCAGGTTGCCAATGGTAAAAATTGCCATCAGTACAATCAATGCGTTACGGCGGGCAAAACCACCAAACCATAAGGTCATGATCGGCGCACCGAGCATCACGCCCAGCGCATAGCCGGTGATCAGCATGCCTGCACTGGGGATCGACACGCCAAGATCACTGGCAATATTGGGCAACAGTCCCATAGGGGAGAATTCGGTTGTTCCGATGGCAAAGGCACCAATCGCCAGTGCCAGCAATGGAAGATTGATGCGGCTGCTCATGTTACTGGTCCCATTCAGGCGCAAATGGTTCAGGACTCACTTCACGACCATTACGTTCCAGTTGAGCAATCAGCTGCATTTCCTCTGCAGTGAGGCTTAAGTCTTGTGCTTTTAAGTTGCTGATCAGGTTTTCACGTTTTGTTGACGATGGAATCACGGCAAAACCATTTTGCAGTGCCCACGCCAGTGCGACTTGCGCCGTGGTGGCCTGATGTTGTGCAGCAATTTCGGTCAGGGTTGGATCGTTCAGCACCTTGCCATAGGCCAGAGTCATATACGAGGTCACGTCAATATTTTGTTCACGTAAATAATTTACCAGCTTACGGTTCTGTAAATACGGACTAAGCTCGATCTGGTTGGTGGCAATGTGCTCCGCGCCAATACTGTCAATCGCTTGCTGGGTCAAGGCGATATTGAAGTTTGAGATGCCGATCTGTTTGGTCAGACCTTGCTGTTTGGCTTCCAGCAGCAACTGCATTACTTCGGGGATCGAGACACCCAGTGCTGGAGCCGGCCAGTGGATCAGGGTCAGGTCGACGGCATCGGTACCAAGTTTTTGTAAGCTGTCTTTTAAGCTGGGAATAAATTTGTCTTCGGCAAAGTGATCCACCCAGATTTTTGTGGTTAAAAACAAATCCTGACGGGCCACACCGCTTTCAGCAATGGCTTGGCCTACAGCCGCTTCATTTTCATAAATCTGGGCAGTATCAATGGCACGATAGCCGACTTCAAGGGCTGTTTTAACCGAGTCAATCACGGCCTGATCTTTAAGACGGAAAGTACCTAAACCAAATTGAGGGATACGCATATGATTCACCTAATCTTGTCATGCTCGATTGAGCGTATTCTGTTGATGAGGAGAATTTTGCAATAATTATTGTTGCTAAAAAATAGATGAATTTGCAAAATATAGTTGACTAAATATCAATAATGGATAGATTCAATGAAATCAACCATTGAAGAATTACTTGCGTTTATCACCATTGTCGATACCGGTTCCTTTATTGCGGCAGCCGAAAAACTCGGGCAGACCGCATCGGGTCTCAGCCGTGCACTTAGCCGCTTAGAATCCAAGCTTGAAGTGACCCTGTTAGAGAGAACCACACGCAAATTAAAACTGACCCAGGAAGGGCAGCAATTCCTGAACCATGCCCGTAAAATTTTAGCCGATTTAAATGCAGCAGAAGAGGCGCTGCAAAAGTCGGATCAGGACACCTCCGGCCTGATCCGGATTGATTCGGCGACGCCCTTTATCTTGCATGTGATCGCTCCCTTGATGCATTTGTTTCGCCAGCGCTATCCCAATATCGACATTGAGCTGAGCAATAATGACCAGGTGATTGACCTGTTGCAGCACAAGGCCGATGTGGCTTTTCGCTTTGGTGAGCTGAATGATTCCAGCCTACATGCCAAACTGGTGTGTCAAAGCCGTCTTTATATTGTGGCAAGCCCGGATTATCTGGCGACCTTATCCGAACCACCACAAAGCGATAACCTGGCCCGGCATGATTTAATCGGGTTTACCAAGCCACAGCATCTGAATACCTGGCCGTTAAAAACCGGAGCGCATTATTTTACTGCAGTGCCTACGATCAAGGCCTCGAACGGGGAAACGGTACGCCAGCTGGCGATCAGGGGACATGGCATTACCTGCCTGTCTGAATTCATGGTCTGGCAAGACTTGCAACAGGGGCGGCTGGTGGCCTTATTTGAAGACCAGATCGAACATTCTTATCAACGCATCCATGCGGTGTATTATCAGCAAGAACACTTGCCAAAACGTATCCGTTTATTTATCGAATTTTTGACTGAGCAACTCAGTCAGGGCTTTTCGGTGTGCCAATAGCATCATTTTGAAGCTGTACATTCAGGACAGGTATGGGCTGGCCAGTTTTGGGGAGCACGGACACCACAATCTGCTGCTGTCGTAGCGTGCATTCCAGTTCAACCGTTGGCAGGAATTGACTGGAAAGCATGACCCCGTTTTCATTGGGTTTTTTATAGGTCAGCCTGATGATACGGGCTGGTGCCACAGCTTCACCTTTTTCCATTTTCCATAATTCATAAGTCATCTGGTTCTGCATGCGCAAGTAGCCTTCCGAGAGTGACTTACATACTTGCTGTTGCGGATAGGTGGCCTGGTCACTGAGCTCGCAGCCACTTAGTACAATACAGCTAAATATAAATAAAATTTTATTTTTCATGGTGTTATCCTTTGGCTGTTGATTTTTATAGCTTAACGGTGTTGTATAAACCATTACAGATACAGAAATTTATAAAAAAGCAGTACAGAAATGGCCTTCCAATACCAACGTCTGGCAGAACAGCTGGCGCATAAGATCTATCAACATGAATTACAGCCGCAGCAGAAGCTCAGTTCTTTAAGGGAATTTGCCCGTCAGCAGAGCATTAGCCTGAGTACGGCACAACAGTGTTATGAGTTACTGGAAGCCAAAGGACTGATTTATGTCAAAGCAAAATCGGGTTATTTTGTCAGTTCCCGGCAATACCAGAGTCCAGCACCGGAGAGTCCGGGCTTTGAGTCGGTCAGCCGGCAGGTTTCAAATTTAGATCTGCAAAACCAGATTCAGGCGGCTTCTATCCAGAACCATCTCACTCCTTTAGGAGCCATTCAGCTATCGCCGCATCTGATCCCCGTGGATGGCTTGCGCCGTTCCCTGCAACGTGCACTCAAGCACTGCCAGCCAGAAGATTTTCTGTATTGCAATAAACAGGGGCATCAGCAGCTGCGGCAGGCATTATCCGATCATTGGCGTGAAGATGGACTGTATGTTGCCAAGGAGGATATTTTTATTACCAATGGCTGCATGCCCGCGCTATCGTTGCTGATCCAGCAGCTGACCCGGCAAGGCGATAGTATCCTGATTCCCACCCCGACCTTTAACGGGCAGTTGCAAATGCTGGCCAGCCTGAAGCGCAAGATTATTGAAATTCCGGCCGACCATCGTGGCATTGATCTGGAGCGTCTAGAGTTTTTTATGCAGCAGGGCAGTGCCAAGCTGTGTCTGATGACGGCCAATTTCCAGAATCCGTTGGGCTATTGTCTCAGCAATCAGGAAAAGCAGCATATTGCCAGACTTGCCCAGCAGTATCAGTGCTTTATTCTGGAAGATGATATTTATGGAGAATGCAGTTTCCAGAAGGCGCGGCCTCTACCCATCCGGTATTGGGATCAGGAAGGCTATGTGATCTGGTGTGGATCAATGTCCAAATCGTTATCTGCGGCCTATCGTGTCGGCTGGTTCTGTCTGGGTCAACAATTACAATATTTAAGACCACAATTACTGGCCAATAACGTCGGGGTGAATACGCCCTTACAGCTCGGTCTGGCTGATTTTATTTATAGCCGGGGCTATCGCGAGCATCTCGAGCAGCTACGACCCAAGCTTATGCAGCAGGTAGAACAGTACCGGTCTTTTATTTTGGAGACATTTCAGGGGATGCCGATTGCCTTGAGCCAGTCGCAGGGCGGTTATGCCTTGTGGTTGCAACTCCCGTCAAGCATTACCGGTCTGCAACTGTATTATCTGGCGCAGGCACAGGGCATTAATATTGTGCCGGGTGAAGTGTTCGGAGAAGACCGGCGTTACCAGCATTTTCTGCGCTTAAATGCAGGCCATGCCTTAACCCGAGAAATCCGCCAGGCCATACTGCAACTGGCGGACTGGACCAGAAACAGCCTGAATCAGTCGAAGTCTGCTTTGAGCACGATGCGATAACGTGCCTGACCTGAATGCAGTCGTTCAATGGCCTCATTCAGTTGAGACATCGGGTAGAGTTCAATCTGTGGGGCAATATTTTTGCGTGCGGCAAACTGTAACAGCTGGCGCAGTGCCAAAGGGGAACCTGTAGGTGAGGAGGTGACTGATTTGGCACCACTCATCAGGCTTCCCACCGAAACCGGGATCGGTTCCAAAGTCACGCCCAGAAAATGCAGGCTGCCATTTGCTGCAAGCGTACTCAGGTAGGCTTGCCAGTTCAGGGTGACATTGACGGTACTGAGCAGAAGGTCAAACTTGCCGCGTTGAGCCTTGATCGCCTGGGCATCACGACTATTCACCACATGATCTGCGCCCATAGCCTTGAGCTCTTCGGTTTTGTCCGGACTTGAACTAAAAGCTGTAATTTCACAGCCCCAGGCCTTGAGGAGTTTAATGGCCATATGACCCAAGCCACCAATTCCAATCACCCCGACATGATGGGTGGCTTGAATTTTATGTTTCAATAACGGATCAAATACGGTAATCCCGCCACAGAGCAGTGGGCCGGCACTTTCCGGATCTAAACCTTCTGGCAGGGGAATGACCCATTGCCAGCCAGCGCGGACTTTATCGGCAAAGCCGCCGGCATGCCCGACAATGGTTGAAATCTTTTCACCGGTACACAGCACCTGATTCCCGCCAATACACGGGTCACAGGCCTGACAGGTTTCAGCGGTCCAGCCAATCCCGACACGCTGGCCGATCTGTAACCCTTTGGCTTCTGAACCGAGCGCAACAATAGTCCCAATAATTTCATGGCCGGCGACAACCGGATACACCGATGAGCGCCAGTCATTATTAATCACGGAAAGATCGGAATGGCACAGGCCACAATATTCGACCTTGACTTCAACCTGATGGGGCTGTAACTCGCCTGCATCAAACTGATAAGGAACCAACGGTTCGCCCGCCTGCATGGCGGCGTAGGCACGAATCTGGTTATTGCTCATTCGGGAAACTCCTGTTGAAGGAAAATCTATCGTTTTGGTTATTTAAAATGGCAATGATTTTCATGGTCATTGACCATACCCACCGCTTGCATAAAGGCATAGCAGGTGGTCGGGCCGACAAATTTAAAACCATGCTTTTTAAGGGTCTTGGAGAGTTTCTGGCTGGTTGCGGTCTGTGCAGGTGCCTCGCGATAATTGTTGACATCATTATGCTGGGTTTGCTGATCGACAAAGCTCCACAACCAGGCTGGAACATCGGTCACTTCATCTTTGAGTTTAAGCCAGGCAATGGCATTGTCGCGAATCGCTTTCAGCTTGCCGATATGACGGATTAAACCGCTATCACTGAGCTTGAGTTGCAGTTGATCATCGCTCAGTGCTGCAATCGCCGTGATGGGATGGTCAAAGAAATGGGCGCGGTAATGCTCGCGTTTTTTCAGCACCGTGATCCAAGACAGCCCCGCTTGCTGACCTTCCAGACACAGCATTTCAAACAGCTGCGCTTCATCGTGTTGGGGCTTGCCCCATTCCTGATCATGGTAAGCCATATAGAGAGGATCATCGGAGCACCAGCCACAGCGTTGAGTTGACATATCGGGTGCTCCTTATTGTTATGGGTACGAATAATTAAAGTTTGAATGCCACCCACTCATTTGGGCGTGTATCCCAATAATACAGTTCTGCACGGTTTAAATCAGCAAATTTAAGCCAGAAGTCTTTTCCCGATTTATCGGCAAAGCCTGTACTGATGAGTAAGGCATCTTCACTAATTTCCATGATCCAGCCTTGGTAGCTGGTACCATCCAGAATGATTTTTTGCTGGTTACCTGACTCTGCAAACTCAACCAGACGTTCAATCAATGCTTCAGACATTGTAGCTTCCTAACGTAAATACGGGTATGGATTGACTGCTCCACGCCCTTTGCCATTTAAATAAATTCCATAATGTAAATGTGGCGCGGTGTAACGTGCATTACCGGTGTTGCCCACATAGCCGATCAGGTCGCCTTTACGGACATAATCTCCAACATTGAGCCCGCGTTTATGGCCGTCAAGGTGGGCATAATAATGCCATGAACCTGCCGGGCCAATAATCCAGATGACCTTGCCGCCTAAATTATTATTACGCAAATCAGCAACTAAGCCTTCGGTTGCACTATACACCCTGGTGCCACGCTCTGCCATGATATCTATGCCTTCATGGCTACGTCCCTGACTGCGGGCAGCGCCCCAGGTATCTTTTAGCTCATTGCGGCTGACACCCTTGACCGGAACAGGCAAGCGGCTGTCCAGACGCATGTTTTTCAGTTTATTGACCTGTGCCGGAGGCAACGGTGTCGGTTTTTTGGGCGCTGTGGCACATGCTGAAATTAAAAGAATGAATACACCCAGCAGCGTATAAGAAATCGGATGGCGCACAAAAACTCCTTATCTTTTGAGATACAGCATCGAGGAGATTTAAGCTTTTTGCTTTGCTGTAATCAGTTTTTTCATCGCCGTAGGTATTCCCTTGGCAATTGCTGTTTCAGGACTTAGCCATACGCCATTGAGCTCGATACCGAGCTGTTCTTTCTGGTCGTGTTCCACGTGGAACAGCCGCTCATTCAGTAACCAGGTGAAGTGGGTAAAGCTATGGCTAATCTGCAAGGATGATACTTGAGCTTGCAGGTTAAAGTGCTGTTCAATCTGTTGTAATTCGGTTGCCTGTTCAATGATGGGCAGACAATACAAGCCTCCCCACAACCCGTGTGCCTCACGCTGCTGCCATAGCCATTCATCTCCCGACTGGATCAGCAGGATGCTGGCCGTTTTGACCGGCACCGGTTTCTTGGCTTTCTTAAAAGGGAGTTCCTGTTCCAGACCTTGCTGGTATGCCTGACAATGCTGTTGCATCGGGCAATAGAGACATAGCGGTTTTTTCGGGGTACACACCGTCGCCCCCAGATCCATGATTGCCTGTGTGTAATCATGGTTGCGCTCTTTGGGACAAAGTTGTTCGGCAATCTGCCACAGGGCCCGTTCATGTTGAGGCTTGGAGAGATCATCTTCAATGGCAAAAAAACGCGCCAGAACACGTTTGACATTGCCATCCATAATCACGCCGTACTGGCGCAGGCCGAGTGACATCAGTGCTCCGGCGGTTGAGCGGCCAATGCCCGGAAGTTCTATCCATTGTTCCAGCGTTTCGGGAAATTTGCCTTGCTGGCTGACGATTCCCGCCGCTTTATGCAGGTTGCGTGCCCGGGCGTAGTAACCGAGGCCAGCCCAGTAGGGGGCGACGTCATCCCAGCTGGCTTGTCCCAGACTTTCCACGGTTGGAAAGCGCTCGATAAAACGGTCGAAATATTGCAGGACCGTTTTGACCTGAGTCTGTTGCAGCATGATTTCCGAGACCCAGACCTTATAAGGATCATCGGCGACCTGCCAAGGTAAGTCGTGGCGCCCGTGTTGGTCGTACCAGTGAAGCAGTGCATCAGAAAATGAGAAATCAGGCATGAATCAGGTCAGTAAAAAGCAGGACTGTAGTATAGCGGAAATGGGACTTTTTTGCGGCGTTAAAATTCTGTTGAAACATAAACCGTGTAGAGACAGTAAAGCATTTCAAACTTGTATTAAATTTCAGTCATTATTGTTTTTGGTTAGGCGGCATCAATGCCGCCTTTACACTGGTAAGTGTTTACTCAAGTTACTTCATAGCAGATAAAAGCGGATGGTTTCTGATTATTTCAGATGCTTGTCCAACAGCTCATACATCGCTTCCAGCCCCTGGCGCTCTGCTTCTGCGTTATAGCCCAGGTCAACATTGTTGGCTTTGGCACGTTCATCGGCCAGCGGGTTACTAAAGCCATGCTTGGCATCTTCAAAAATAATCACCTCATGGTCGACTCCGGCATCATGCATTTCCTGACGGAAGCTGGCTACGTCATCCAGCGTTACCATACTGTCCAGTTCACCATGCAGAACCAGAATCTCAGCCTTGACCTGACCTTTTTCAGCAGGGGCTTTTGGACTCAACACGGCATGAAAGGTGGCCACGGCTTCAATCGCTGCACCAGAGCGCGCCAGATCCAGCACGACTTTTCCGCCATAACAGAAACCGATCGCAGCCAGCTTTTCCGCATTGACCTCAGGTTGGGCTGCTACAGTCTGCAGGCCTGCCTGAGCACGGTCTACAATCGTGTCTGGCTGTTCAAAGGTCTGGTTCATCCACGCTGAGGCCTGTGGTACAGCCGTTGTGACTCTCTTGTCGCCATACATATCAATGGCCAGTGCAGCAAAACCATGCGCTGCCAGCTCACGTGCGCGTTGTTCGGTATAGTCATTACGGCCCCACCATTCTGGTGCCACAATCACTCCGGCAACAGGTTGGTCGGTGACCGGCGCTGCAAAATAACCAATCAAGCGCTGGCCATCCGGAGCAGTGTATTCAATTTCACGCGTGTTGATTGTAAAGCTCATTCTCTAATCCTGATCTGTATTTTTAGCCTGCCTTGATTAAAGCATAAAAAAGCAAAAATGAAGATATTGTCAAACATGAAAAGCGGCTGTCTGGCGTTGGTTCCGACATAAAAAAAGAAGAATACAGGATTCTTCTTTTTTTTCTTGAGTCGGGTTCAATCCTTAGACTTTACCTCTGGAGATAAAACCAACGATTGCCAGAATCACCGCGACAACCAGCAAGATGACCGCGAAATCTTTGGATAAACCCGCAACCCCACCAAAACCTAATAAACTGGCAATGAGTGCGATTACAGCAAAAATAATGGCCCAACGGAACATGTCGTGTCCTCCTAATTTTTCGTTATGCTTTCACTATAACGTGCGTTTTTTAAGCGGAGTGTGGCGTTTCTGTGGTTCAAATGTTTAATACTTAACAAAGTGTTAAATCAAAAACCAGATTACCGTAAAGAGACCGGGCAGCAATGTTATAATACAAACCCGCCTGAACTTGAAACCACTGGTATGTCCATCGAACTGCGCCCCAACTTCTGGAAACACTATTCGCTCGATCAGCTCAATACGGCTGAGTGGGAGGCTTTGTGTGACGGTTGCGGTTTGTGCTGCCTAATCAAACTTGAAGACGAAGAGACCGCCGAAGTAGCATATACCAAAGTGGCCTGCAAATTACTGGACTGTAAAACGGCGCGCTGTTCTGATTACGCGCACCGCCAGCAACAGGTTCCCGATTGTATCCAGCTGACCCCCGAGCGGCTTGGCACAATTTCATGGTTACCGCCGAGCTGTGCTTACCGGCGCTTGAGTGAAGGCAAGAACTTGCCCTCATGGCATTACCTAAATACCGGTTCGCGCCAGAGTGTGATCCGGGCCAAAAAATCTGCTGCCGGACGCTGTATTTCAGAAAGCGAGATCGATGAAGAGCAGATCGAAGACTATATTGTGCGTTGGGTCCGCTAAGGCCAGCATTATGCTGGTATTTAATCCCGGCTTTGCATAAAACAACATTTTTACCGTATTCTGATCGGTGTATCTCCGTAAGATAAGTCTTATAAACAGGGAGATAGACAATGAATAAATTACTCGTAACACCCTTGATGTGTAGCAGCTTTTTATTTTTGTTGGCCTGCAACCCGAACCCTGCCAATTCTAAAGCACCTGAACAAAATGCAGGACAACACGCTTCCAGCAGTACGGTCAGACAGGACTATCGCCTCCAGAGCGTAGCGACATTTGATCAGCCTTGGGCAATGACCAGCTTGCCAGACCAGCGTTTACTGATTACAGAACGTAAAGGACAATTAAAATTATTTGATCCTGCAACCCGAACCAGCCTGAATGTTTCAGGCGTTCCTGCGGTGAGTTATGGCGGGCAGGGTGGCCTTGGCGATGTGGTATTGCATCCCGATTTCCAGAACAATCACTGGCTCTATTTGAGTTATGCCAGCAAGGGACAAGGTGGATACGGCGCGGTGATTGCGCGTGCCAAACTGGATTTATCCAGTCCGCAGCAACCTAAACTGACCGGGGTAAAAACCATCTGGCAGCAAGTGCCGAAGGTCTCGGGGCAAGGGCATTATGCACACCGGATGCTGTTTGGGACCGATGGAAAGTTGTGGGTCAGCTCAGGGGAGCGACAAAAGTTTGACCCGGCTCAGGATCTCAACACCAATCTGGGCAAAATTTTGCGCCTGAATGATGATGGTCGCCCTGCAGAGGGGAATCCATTTCAACAGCAAGACGGTGTGTCTGCCGAAATCTGGTCTCTGGGCCACCGTAATCCACTCGGCATGGCTTTTGATGAGAAAGGACAACTCTGGGTGGTCGAAATGGGACCTAAAGGCGGCGATGAGCTGAACCTGATCCTGAAAGGGGCCAACTATGGATATCCGATAGTGTCTAATGGTGACCATTATTCAGGTTTGCCAATTCCTGACCACAGTACCCGTCCCGAATTTAAAGCCCCGGCAATTGACTGGACACCGGTGATTTCTCCGTCCAGCCTGATCATTTATTCGGGACAGCAGCTCCCTTTATGGCAACATAAGGCCCTGATTGGGGGCTTGTCTTCCAAAGCGATTGTGGTGGTAGACTTGAAAGCACAACCTGTAACCGAGATTCAGCGACTGGATATGCAGCAGCGGGTTCGGGGACTACACCAGGCGCAGGACGGGACGATCTGGGTCATGGAGGATGGTTCGCAAGCCCGATTATTAAAACTCAGTGCCCCTTAAAACTAACTTGAAGTGAAATGATTCATGCAAAATACACAATCTTTTTCTGGACCTGTTAAACAATTACTGATGCTGGCAGGACTGATCTCTTGCAGTATGCCGCTTTGGGCACAACCATTGAGCGAACAGCAGGTCAAGGAGATGGTTGACCAGCAATTTAAACCGCTATTGCAACGCTACAACGTTCCGGGAATGGCGGTTGGCATCACCCTGAATGGACAGCATTATTTTGTTAATTATGGGGTGGCCTCGAAACAGAGCCAGCAGCCGGTTCGCAACAATACCTTATTTGAACTTGGCTCGGTCAGCAAAACCTTCAATGCAACCTTGGCAGGCTATGCACAGGCACAAGGCCAGCTTTCCTTGGCTGATCATCCTGCCCAATATTTTCCGGAACTGAAAAATAGTGCAGTGAACCGTGCCAGCCTATTGAATCTGGGCACCTACACGGCAGGCGGTTTTCCGTTGCAGTTCCCTGATAATGTGGTTCAGCAGCAGGATATGCTCAAGTATTTTCAGACATGGCAGCCGAAGACCGCAATCGGTGCGGCCCGTCAATATTCCAACCCGAGTATCGGCTTGATGGGCCATGTCACGGCCTTGGCAATGAAAAAGCCCTATACCGAATTGCTGGAGCAAACACTTTTTCCGCAGTTAGGCCTGAAGCAGAGTTTCATTCAGGTACCTGAGCAACAGATGCCGGACTATGCCTGGGGATATAAAGCCGATCAGGCCATGCGTGTTTCTCCGGGCATGTTTGATGCCGAAGCTTATGGCGTGAAAAGTAGCAGCGCAGACATGCTGAAATTTGTGGATGCACAAATCAACCCGCAACAGTTGCCGCAACCCCTGCGTAAAGCCATTGAAAATACCCATGTGGGTTATTTTAAAGTCGGCGCGATGACACAGGGGCTGGGGTGGGAGCAATATGCCTATCCGGCGAAATTGGAAACCCTGTTACAGGGTAATTCCAGCAAAATGGCCCTGGAAAGTCATGCAGTCACCCCGATCCGGCAGCCGCAAGTTGCGCCGGCAGCAACATTCTTTAATAAAACCGGAGCGACCAACGGTTTTAGTGCTTACGTGGCTTTTATTCCTCAGCAAAAGATCGGGATTGTGATGTTGGCCAATACCAATTTTCCCAATGAAGAACGGATTAAGGCCAGCTATCAGGTGATCCAGCAGCTGCTTCAGCACAACAGTGCGCGATAGAATGACGCAGTGTGTGCAGATTCAAATTGTAGATTTGTGCCAGACACAATAGACTAGGATAAAACAGCATAAAGCCATTGATGATGTCAGATACGCATATTCCTTTACCTGAACGTTTACGTCCTCGTGATTTGTCAGAAATTATCGGACAAGATCATTTGCTGGGCGAAAATGCACCTTTACGCCAGATGATCGATCAGGGGCATTTGCCTTCGGTGATTTTCTGGGGCCCGCCCGGGGTAGGGAAAACCACAATTGCATTATTACTGGCGCAAGCGGTAGACCGTCCTTTTGTGAGCCTGTCTGCACTCAATACCGGCGTGAAAGAGCTACGGGAAGTGATTGCCGAAAGTGGTGACCTGTTGACGCCTGTGGTGTTTATCGACGAGATTCATCGCTTCAACAAGTCGCAGCAAGATGCCCTGCTCAATGCCGTTGAGAAAGGCAAAATCACCTTGATTGGCGCGACCACGGAGAATCCGTCCTTTGAGGTAAACAGTGCCTTGCTATCGCGCTGTCAGGTCTACACCCTGAACAGTCTGGATGCCGATGCAATCCAGACTTTGCTGAATAAGGCGCTTCAAACCGATAAGTTTTTAAAAGAACGTTTTATTCATATTGAAGAATATGATGCGCTGATCCAGTTTGCAGCGGGTGACGCGCGCAAGGCCTTGAACCTGATTGACCTGATCGCCAGTACTTTTGAGCCTGACGTGGAAAACATGGTTACCAATGCGATTGTGGTCAAGGTGGCGCAGCAGAATATTGCCCGCTATGACAAATCCGGCGAGCAGCATTACGATCTGGTATCGGCCTTTATCAAGTCCATCCGCGGCAGCGATCCGGATGCCACGCTGTACTGGATGGCGCGGATGCTGAAAGGTGGTGAAGATCCGGTGTTTATCGCACGCCGTATGCTGATTGCAGCATCGGAAGATATTGGTAACTCCAATCCCAATGCCCTGTTACTGGCGGGTGAATGTTTCCGGTCGGTGCAGGCGGTGGGTATGCCGGAAGCACGGATTATTTTGGGACAATGTGCGGTCTATCTGGCGACCAGTCCGAAAAGTAACAGTACTTATCTGGCAATTAACCGGGCTTTGGAGCTTGCTGAAAAAACGGCGAACCTGCCTGTGCCTTTACATTTGCGTAATGCACCGACCAAGCTGATGAAACAGCAGGGTTACGGAGCCGATTATCTGTATCCGCATAATTATCCTGAACATTTTGTACGACAGGAATACCTGCCCCCTGAGTTACGTGGCACCAGACTGTATGAGCGGGCCTTAAACAAGCGTGAGGTAGAGGCTGAGCGGTTGCAGCAGCGTCGATGGCAGCAGGAACAGCAGCAGTCATAACATCTTCCAGTCCTGTAATATGGCGGATAGCGCACAAGTCCGATATCCGCTCATTACATCAATTTCATTTATCAATAAAAACAGCTACATCTCTGTCATTCTTTTTGGCTTATCGTGGTTTTAAAGGGTACAGCGAGACGGCAGATGAGCAGCAGAACAATCAATATTTACGGCGCGCGGCAAAACAATCTTAAAAATATTTCATTAAGCATCCCCAAAAATAAAATCGTTGTGTTCACCGGTGTTTCAGGTTCAGGTAAATCTTCACTGGTGTTTGAAACCATTGGCGCCGAAGCGCAACGGCAAATTAATGAAACACAGGACAGTTTTGTGCGTAACCGTTTGCAGCACTTTGGTGTGGCGGATGTCGACAAAATTGAAAACCTGAATGTACCGGTAATCATTAACCAGAAACCCCTGACCGGAAATATCCGCTCAACCATCGCCACCATTACCGATATATATGCCAATTTAAGGTTGCTGTTTTCACGCATGGGGGAGCCTTTTGTTGGCTATTCACATGTTTTTTCATTTAATCATCCCAATGGCATGTGTCCGCAATGCGACGGGATTGGATTGCAACAGACCATTGATATTGATCAGATTCTGGATCTGGAAAAATCGCTCAATGAAGGGCCAATCAATTTTCCGACCTATCAGCCCCATGCCTGGCGCTGGACCCGTTATGCCGACTCGGGCTATTTTGATCTGGACAAAAAGCTTAAGGATTATAATGCCGAAGAGTGGGAGCTGTTGTTAAATGCAGCGCAGCATAAACCGCGCCATCCGCGCAAGAACTGGAGAAAAACCGCCTTATATGAAGGCCTGATTCCACGGTTTGAACGTAATTTTTTAAAAGGTGAAGCCCAGGAGCGCAACCGTTACCGTACGCTTTTAGACAAGATCATTACCGTTGAAAAATGCAGCCTCTGTCACGGGCAACGTCTGAATCAGACCTCACTGAGCTGTAAAATACAGGGTAAAAATATTTCCGACTGCACGGCGTTGTCGGTGACTCAATTACTGGACTTTATCGAATCGATCGGGAATGACAGGCTGGAGACGGTGTTACATGAAATTCGCAATAAACTGCATAATTTAAATCTGGTTGGACTCAGTTATCTGACACTGGACCGGGTCAGTAATACCCTGTCCGGGGGCGAGTCGCAACGGATCAAAATGGTCAAACATCTGGGCAACAGTCTGGTCGACCTGCTCTATATTTTCGATGAGCCGAGCATCGGCCTGCATCCCAAAGATCTGGACAATATCATCCAGATCATCCAAAAAATCAGGGACAAGGGCAATACTGTACTGTTGGTGGAACATGATCCGGACCTGATCCGGATTGCAGATCAGGTGATCGATATAGGGCCTTGTTCCGGAAAAAACGGGGGCGAAGTGATTTATCAGGGCAGTTTTGCCGGGCTGAAAAATTCCTCCGGTTTAACCGGACAGTTTTTCCAGCGTCCTCATGGCTATAAACAGGTGCCCCGCAGTAGCCCGGAAACAATCTCCATCAAAAATGCGCGATGCTTTAACCTGAAAAATATCTCTGTCGAGATTCCCAAGCATTGCCTGACCGTGGTGACCGGTGTTGCCGGCTCGGGCAAAAGCACGCTGATGCGCAAAGTGTTGCCACAACAGTATCCGGAAGTGAAAATTATTGATCAATCTGCCATCAGTGCAAATCACAGGTCAAATCTGCTGACCTATCTGGATTTGCTGGACAGTATCCGCCAGCTTTATGCACAACATAATCAGGTGAGTCCGAAACTGTTTAGTTTTAACAGTGAAGGGGCCTGCCCGCAGTGTAAAGGTTCAGGCATCGAGAAAATCGAGCTGGCTTTTCTGGACGATGTCGAGCTGGTCTGCGAGCTATGTCACGGTTCCGGTTATGCGGTGCAGGTACTGGATTATCTGTATAAAGACAAGAATATTGCCGAAGCCCTAAAACTGACGGTGGCAGAGGCGTATGAATTTTTTGAGGTCGCTAAATTAAGGCAACAGTTTAATATCCTGATGGATTTGGGGCTGGACTATATTGCGATTGGCCAGCGCCTGAATACTTTTTCCGGTGGAGAACGGCAGCGCCTGAAGCTCTCCCGGGAGCTGAATGAAAATGATCATATATTTGTACTGGACGAACCCAGTTCAGGTCTGCATCCCTCTGATACAGTTAAACTGATCCGGTTGTTAAACCGGCTGGTTGATCAGGGCAATACGGTTATCGTGATTGAGCATAATCTGGATATCATGACTCAGGCTGACTGGATTGTTGATATCGGGCCACTGGCTGGGGAACAGGGGGGCGAACTGATGTTTGCCGGCCCGCTTAGCCAGTTTATTGCGCACACCGGATCTTATACGGCGCATTATCTAAGACGCTATTTAAATCGTTAAATACCAGACCGGGAACAGGGCAGGACAGGCAAGGGCTTATGACTGGTCATGATATTTTTGTAAGTGGGCACTGGACACCTGACTGAAAAAATCGCATCATCCCCGCTGATCAAGGATGATAAAGCACCCCTATGACCACAAACAAAATTAATGCAGCGGAAAGTATCCGGGGCTTGGCATGTCTCGCCGTTGTGTTGTCACATCTGTCGTTGACCTTTTTTCCGCAAATGCATAATTTTGGCTGGAGCAAGGTTCCCGGATATCCTGTTTTTGCACAGTTGCATCACTCTCCGCTGGCCTTTTTTTATTCAGGCACCGGCGCGGTGTTTGTGTTTTTTGTTTTAAGCGGTTTTGTGCTGACCTTATCCAGTTTTAAAAAACACAATACCGCAGCACAACTGAAAAAATCACTGGTCAAGCGCTATCCCAGATTGGCGATTCCGGCGTTTGTCTCATGTATTGTGGCCTATCTGGTCTGTTTCGTGCCTGTTGATGTCTCGCATGTTTCAGAATGGGGAGCGGCTTTGGCCAATCCTCATCCCCAGCTGACCACGGCACTTTATGAGGGCAGTATCGGGGCATTTCTGTTTGGAGATTCAAGCTACAACTGGGTCCTGTGGACCATGCAAATTGAATTGCTTGGCTCATTGGTGATTTATCTGGCCTGTTATCTGTATGGCAAACAGCCCCTTGTATCTGGCCTCTTTTTGCTAATCAGTATTGCCGCCGCTTCCATGATTTCGCAAACCGTATTGCTTGGCATACTCAGCTTTATCCTGGGAATGGGGCTATTTCTATATGCGGCAGAGTTAGGCACGGCCCTGTCTATCCTGTTGTTCTTGTCAGGACTGTACTTTTGCGGGGCACATAATAGTAGCTTGAGCTATCAGTTTTTTACGGCATTCCTTGGCGAACAGACCTATGATTATTTAAATTTTCTCGGCGGTTTTCTGGTGGTCTATGCGGTATTAAAAGGCAAATGGCTGGCCCGGTGTTTTGACCGGCATGTTCTGGTGTTTCTGGGCAAAGTGTCTTTTTCAATTTATCTGATTCACCTAGCGATCCTGTATGCGCTGGGGATTCCATTCTTTAATCTTTTACATGTGCAGCTGGCATTGTCCTATGTCAATGCAGGTTTGCTGGCGAGCCTGTTTACCCTGTCGGTCAGTATCGTGCTGGCGCAGTTATATAGCCATTATGTTGATGATGCCGCAATCAAGCTCTCAAACAAACTGGCAAAATTATTTTAGTCTTTAGAGCCCAATCAGATTCTGTGGGGTAGCACATAAAAAATTGAACAAACATTACAAAAATACTCAGTGAATGCTTTCTATTCGGCCCGGAATCAGCTTTAATCAGAAAAGGCATAATAAAAATATGGGTTTAAAAATATGAACCGTAACCATCTGCGTCAATGTGCATGGGTCACTTCTTTTTCGATTGTGCTATCTGGCTGTGCAATGTCTTCCATCCCCGTCAGTTCCAGTGAAAAACTGTTTTATGGTGGCCCGATTCTGACCATGTCGGGCAATACACCTGAATATGCAGAGGCGCTGTTAGTCAAAGATGGAAAAATCCGTTTTGTGGGTTCCAGACAGCAGGCCCAACGTTTGGCGGATAAAACCGTTCAATCGATTGATCTAAAAAATAAAATATTGCTGCCCGGCTTTATCGATGCGCATAGCCATGTGAATATGGTGGGTTTCCACCAGATGGTTGCCAATCTGTATCCGGAGCCCGATGGACAGGTCTCGGATATCAATTCACTGGTGAATGTATTGAAGCAATGGATAGCCCAGAATCCGGCTGTGATTAAAAGCATGGGCGGCTGGATTTTGGGCAATGGCTATGATGACGCACAACTCAATGAAAAAAGACATCCTACCGCAGCCGATCTCGATCGCGTCTCAACCGGGCAGCCGGTGATGATTCTGCATCAATCCGGACATCTGGCTTCTGTGAATCATAAAGCCCTTGAATTGCTGAAGATTGATCAGAACACGCCGAATCCAGCGGGTGGGGTGATTCGCCGTGAAGACCATTCAAATATTCCAAATGGCGTGTTAGAAGAATCCGCTTTATTTAGCGCCATTGGCTCAATTTTTAAAGATGTCCCTCCAGCGGTGATGCTGCAGATTGCACAAAAAGGCATAGATGCCTATGTGAAAAATGGTTTTACCACCGTGCAGGAAGGACGGGCAGATCAGGGCACGACCGAGATGTGGCATGCCTTAGCCAAACAGAATCGGCTGCCGATTGATGTGGTGTCTTATCCGGATATTACCACCAGTAAGGACTACATGCTCAAACAGGGCAGCAGTCATCACTATGACCAGCATTTCCGTATTGGTGGGGTGAAAATCAGTCTGGACGGTTCACCTCAGGGCAAAACCGCATGGCTAACTCAACCCTATGTCGTGCCACCCGAAGGCAAGGATAAAAGCTACAAAGGCTATGCGGCAATCAGTAATGATCAACAGGTGAAGGACTATATCAATTTAGCCTTTAAGCAAGGCTGGCAGGTGCTTGCCCATGCCAATGGTGATGCCGCAATTGACCAGTTTATTGCAGCGGTAAAAGATGCGACCGAGAAGCAAGGTAAAGCCGATCGACGCAGTGTACTGATCCATTCGCAAACCATCCGTGATGATCAGCTGGATCAGCTGAAGGCCCTGGATATTATTCCTTCCTTTTTCTCGTTGCATACTTTTTATTGGGGAGACTGGCATCGTCAGCAAACCTTAGGTGAAAACAGGGCTGCACATATTTCACCAACCGCAACAGCTTTAAAAAAGCATCTGATCTTTACCGAACATCATGATGCACCTGTGGTACCACCCAGCAGTATGATGATGCTCGATGCGACGGTAAACCGGGTCACACGGAGTAATTATGTATTGGGTGCAAATGAACGGGTCAGCCCTTATCTGGCGCTGAAGTCCATGACGGACTGGGCTGCCTACCAATACTTTGAAGAGCAGCACAAGGGAACATTAGCCTCAGGTAAACTGGCAGATCTGGTGATTCTGGATCAGAATCCGCTGACGATTCCAGACCGCGAGATTAAAAACATCAAGGTGATGGCGACCTATAAAGAAGGTCAGCTGATTTATCAGGCTTCAAAAAATTAAAGATAAAAAAACCGAGCCATTGAGCTCGGTTTTTTGATGCGATCTAAGCTAGGCTTAGATATCGTCCAGGTTAATGCCTAAACGTGCTGCAACTTCTTCATAGGCTTCAACCACACCACCTAAACCTTGGCGGAAACGGTCTTTATCCAGTTTTTTCTTGGTGTCTTTGTCCCATAAACGGCAGCCGTCTGGAGAGAATTCATCACCCAGTACGATACGGTCGTGGAACACACCGAATTCAAGTTTGAAATCGACCAGAATCATATTACCCGCATCGAATAATGCCTTCAGTACATCATTGACCTGGTAAGTCAGTTCTTTCATTTTTTCAAGCTGTGCAGCAGTCGCCCAACCTAAAGCAATCGCTTGAGACTCATTCACCATTGGATCACCAAGCGCGTCATCCTTGAAGAACAATTCAAACGTTGGTGGGGTGAGTTCCTTACCTTCTTCAACGCCCAAACGACGGCAAAGAGAGCCGGCAGCATAGTTACGAATGACACATTCAACCGGAATCATCTGAAGTTTTTTAACCAATACCTCAGTTGGTGAAAGCAGTTTTTCAAAATGCGTTTCGATACCCGCTTCAGCCAGTTTATCCATGATGAAGGCGTTAAAACGGTTGTTGACCTTGCCCTTACGATCGAGTTGCTCGATTTTTTCGCCATTGAATGCCGAGGCATCATCACGGAAGACTAAAATCAGGTGATCAGCGTTATCTGTTTCATATACAGATTTTGCTTTACCAGTATAGAGCAAGGTTTGTTTTAACATGAGGGAACCTTTTGAAAAAAAAATGCCTAGTAAACGACTAGGCTGGCCAGTTTTGGTAAATCTGGGCTAACACTTCAGTTGCAACCGCAGGGTCTGCAAAGGTCGTGTCAAGTTTAAAAAGAGCAATGGTATTGTTTGAACCAACAGCTGAAAGCTTCAACAGGTAATTCTGGTCACCCACCTTAATCGTGGCTTCATAGCCATGATCAGCTTGTGAGATCACCTTGTAATTCAGGCTGCTGAGCGTTGCAAAGGTATATTGCCAAGCGGTTGCGGTTGGTCCTTCCACCTTGAGTAACGGGTTCTTGTTGCCATCCATTACCAGCTGTGGGCGGCCTAAGCTGCTGACCGTTGCGGTTGTTGCTGTATTGGCTGCAGCCTGCATGGCCTCAGGGCGAGGCAGGGCATAACGGGTACCCGCTTTGTTTTCAAATGTCGGTGCATGTTCAATTGCAAGCGGATCAACCGTTGGTGCCGGATACAATGGCGTAAATGGTCTTACCGTCGCATTGTCAGGAAACTTGAGTGGTTCAAGCGCTTGCGCTTTTTTATAATCTAAAGAATGATTATTGAGGGCAAAACGACCACAACCAGCCAAACTTAAAGCTGAAATGACTAGGACAACACCAAGACGTAATTGCATCATAAATTGCTCGTATTAAATAATTCCCGCAGTTTTTAAATCTGTGCGGAGCGGTTCACGATATTGTTCTGCTAGAGCGGTGAGTGGCAGGCGTAAACCTGTACTGATATATCCCATCTCATGCAATGCCCATTTCACAGGAATTGGGTTTGATTCGCAAAACAAAATATTGTGTAGATTTGCAATTTTCTGATTCAGACTTTGCGCTTTTGCCTGATCGCCTGCCAGAGCAGCTTCGCAAACTTCGCTCATCTGTTTCGGGGCAACATTGGCTGTAACCGAGATGTTACCTTGTGCACCCAGTAACATCAATTCCCAGGCGGTTTCATCATCACCCGAGTAAACCGCGATTTTACCGTTCAGGCCTTCGATAAGCGCCTGACCACGAGGCACATCACCAGTTGCATCTTTAATGCCGACAATGTTCGGGATTTCAGCAAGACGAATGACGGTTTCATTTTGCATGTCCACACCGGTACGGCCTGGGACATTGTATAGGATCTGAGGAATATCAACGGCTTCAGCAATTGCCTTGTAGTGCTGATATAAGCCTTCCTGGGTCGGTTTATTATAATATGGCGTAACCAGCAAAGCAGCATCTGCACCCAGCTCTTTTGCTGCTTTGGTGAGCTCGATTGCTTCACGGGTTGAATTTGCACCTGTACCCGCAATAATCGGGATGCGTTTATTGGCTACACGAATCACTTCTTTGATGACTTGTGTGTGTTCTTCCATGCTTAATGTCGAAGCTTCGCCCGTTGTGCCAACAGCAACAATGCTATGTGTACCTTGTTGGATGTGCCACTCAACGAGCTTCTCAAGGCTCTTCCAATCTACGCGACCATCTTCAAACATTGGGGTGACGAGTGCGACAATTGAGCCTTGAATATTCTGTGCTAGCTGAGTCATTTTAAAAAACTATCCTATTTTCCCATCCGAGATTGAAGTAGTTGAAACGAAATATTGGATGGTTGCAGTATTTTGATTCGTCGTCCAAGAATGAATTCGATTGAATGACAATTATGCAAATTATGACTGATCAGCGGCATAAGAACAATATGCTTTAGTCAAACAGCCGAAAACTTTAATTCAACTTGGGACTGAATTTTTTTCATGTGAAGAAAAGTGAAGTCTCAAGTAGCCAGACGATAAAGAGCAGCGTATGTTAAAAAGCAGTGATCAATCCAGAATGAAACACAATATGCATACACTTCCGAAACATGCCGCACTGATTGTTGTCGATGTCCAGAATGGTTTTACACCCGGCGGAAATCTGGCTGTTGCAGGAGCCGACCAGATCATTCCGCTGATTAACCGGTTGGCACGGCAGTTTGAAAGGGTAGTGCTGACGCAGGACTGGCATCCCGAGCAGCATATTTCCTTTGCCGATAACCATGAACATAAAGCCGCTTTTGAAACCATTGAACTGCCCTATGGCACACAAGTGTTGTGGCCCAAGCATTGTGTACAGGGCACGCAAGATGCCGAATTTCATCCAGACCTGGACATTCCGGCTGCCCAGCTGATTATCCGGAAAGGTTTTCACCCGGAGATTGATAGTTATTCGGCTTTTATGGAAGCGGATCGAACCACCCCGACCGGACTGAATGGCTATCTGAAAGAGCATCAGGTCGATACCGTCTATATCGTTGGTATTGCTACAGATTTTTGTGTGGCCTGGACCGCGCTGGATGCCGTGGCACTGGGGTTTAACACCTATGTGATTGAAGATGCCTGTAAAGCCATAGATCTGCAAGGTTCATTGCAACATGCATGGCAAAGCATGTCGGCACAGGGCGTTCAACGCATTCATTCGGATGCAATCTTGGCATAAGCTTGAGCTGCCAGAGCGAAAGGCGTTAAACTTGCCCGATGATGAACAAACATCAGTCAAATTGTGATTTTAAGCTGTGTTGAGCGTGCTATGAGCGTAGAACTTGATGATTTTGATCAGAAAATTATCCATCACCTGCAAATGAACGGCCGTTTGGCCAATCAGGAACTGGCTGAGCTGGTAGGATTGTCAACCTCCCAGTGTTCACGCCGTCGGGTGAACCTTGAGCAGAAAAAAATCATTACCGGCTATTATGCACAAATTGCATTGAGTGCCGATCCGGCACCGATCATGGGGATCATTGAAGTAAAGTTGCAAAATTATCATGATGCTACGCATGACCGTTTTGTCGAATTTCTGCTGAATGAACCGGCAGTGAAAGACATTCATAAACTGACCGGCAGCTATGATTTTGCCCTCAAGGTTGCGGTAAAAAATCTGGATGAAATGGTCAAGCTGATCGGTATTCTTTCGTCACAAAGCTTTGGGGTCAGCAACCTGAATACTTCTATCGTGCTGGAAAAAATCAAAGAAAACGGAATTGCCATTAAGTAAAAAGCCGTTTTGTGCCTGCAGGCAGATAAAAAAGCATTTCCTTGTTAAAGCCGGGTTGTATGCTGCAACGGTGATTCTGAATATAAATTGCATTTATGGCAAAAATATAAGAATAAATTGCGTATTTAAGAGAAAAATGCTCAAATATGCCCCGCCTTTGTTTTGAAGGCTTCTCTCCCTTCTGCTGTTCTGTAATTGAGTTTAATCCTTATGAATGCCGAGCAAAATGTCACTCTGGCCAGTCCAGTTGTGCCTGTCATCGACCAACATTCCAAGATGGAAGATGTATTGGCGATGCTGACAGGAACATTTATCCTTTCTTTTGCCATGACCTTGTTACAGCAAGCCGGGATCATGACCGGGGGAACGGCAGGTCTGGCGTTACTGCTGCACTATATTACTGACCTCAAGTTTGGACTTTTATTTTTCCTGATCAATATCCCGTTCTATTATTTTGCCTATAAAAAGATGGGGATGGCATTGGTGGTCAAAACCTTTATTGCGGTGGCCTTGCTGGCTGGTTTTAGCGCCATCATTCCGCAATTTTTTCATCTTTCCGATGTCAATCCGGTTTATGCGGCGATTTTTGCCAATGTCCTGATGGGCGTGAGCTTCCTGATTTTATTTAGACACCGTTCCAGTCTAGGTGGCATTAACTTGCTGGCCTTATATTTACAGGAACGCTTTGCCATTCCGGCAGGCAAGGTACAGTTGGGGATTGATATGGCTATCTTGCTGACATCATTGCTGTTCGTGGACTGGAAGCTGATTCTGGTTTCAATTATGGGCGTAATTATTCTAAATTCGATTATTTTGCTGAACCACAAAAGCACGCGTTATATTGCCTGATCCGGCCCGGCATTCTTGTTCAGTATGGCTTGATCAAGGCTAAACACAAAGAAGAAGGGCGAACCCTTCTTCTCTGTACATGATTATTCTACCGTTACACTCTTGGCAAGGTTACGTGGCTGGTCGACATCAGTTCCGCGTAATACCGCCACATGGTAAGACAGCAGCTGTACAGGAATGCTGTAAACAATCGGAGCCAACCATTCATTGACGGCTGGCACATGCACCACGTGCTGGCGTTCTTTACCATGAATACCACTGTTTTCATCGGCAAAAACAAATAATTCACCGCCACGCGCCTGAACTTCTTCCATGTTGGATTTGAGTTTATCAAGCATTTCATCGTGAGGAGCCAGGATCACCACCGGCATTTCATTATCTACCAATGCCAGAGGGCCATGCTTCAATTCACCTGCTGCATAACCTTCAGCATGGATATATGAAATTTCTTTCAGTTTCAAAGCGCCTTCCAGTGCAATCGGGAAGTGTGTACCGCGACCCAAGAACAGGCAATGGTTCTTCTCAACAAAAAGAGCAGATAAACGCAAGATTTCAGTATCACCCTGCAAGGTATCTAAAATCACTTTCGGGCAGTGCCATAATGCGGTGGTGATTTCATTGAGCTGTGCATCAGACAGGCGTTGCTTCACCTGACCCATTTTCAGGATCAATAACATCAAGGCAGCCAGTTGGGTTGTGAAAGCCTTGGTTGAAGCCACCCCGATTTCAGGGCCCGCCAGTGTCAATAAGTGATGATCTGTTTCACGTACCATTGACGAGGTCGCAACGTTACAGATCGTCATGGTGCTGATGTCAATGTTGTTGGCTTTGGCGCGTTTCTGGGTTTCACGTAACGCAGCTAAAGTATCTGCCGTTTCACCAGACTGAGAAATGCAGATATAGAGGGTATTGGCAACGATAACAGGCGTGCGGTAGCGGAATTCACTGGCAATCTCGACCTGGCAAGGTACGCCAATCAACTGCTCGAACCAGTATTTGGCAATCATGCCGGCATGGTAGCTGGTACCGCAGGCAATAATTTGAACCTGCTGGATCTTGCTGAAATCAGCATCGGCATGAGCGAGGAAATCGTCGCGTAAGCTGTTGCCATTCAATGCCTGAGAAATGGTTTGCTGGATGGCTTCAGGCTGCTCATAAATCTCTTTGAGCATGAAGTGTTTATATTCGCCTTTGGAAGCGTTACTGACGGTTGCATCCAGTTCTTTTACTGGACGTTCAACCGCTTCACCATTTGCAAAAACTTCAATGCTGTTGCGGGTTAAGCGTGCAATATCACCTTCTTCCAGATAGACGAAGCGATTGGTCACAGGTAATAAGGCCAGCTGGTCCGAACTGATAAAATTCTCGCCAATCCCGACACCAATCACCAGCGGAGAACCTTCACGTACGGTAATCAGCTCGTCCGGATGTGCGGTATGTACGATGCCTAGGGCATAGGCACCCTTCAACTGGGGAATGACCTGTTGTACAGCTTCAAGCAGACTGTCGGTTTGCTTGAGTGCATCATTGACCAGATGCGCAACAACTTCAGTGTCGGTCTGGGAGGTAAATACATAGCCCAAAGCTTGTAATTGATCTTTCAGTTCCTGGTAGTTTTCGATAATACCGTTATGTACAACGGCCACATTACCTGACACGTGCGGATGCGCGTTGTTTTCAGTCGGTTTACCATGGGTTGCCCAACGGGTATGTGCAATCCCGATGTTACCGGTCAAATGCTGTTCTGCCACCGCTTCGGCCAGATTTGCCACTTTACCTACGCGACGTTCGCGCAGGATTTTCTGGTTATTGAGTAATGCCAAACCTGCAGAGTCATAACCGCGATATTCCAGACGTTTGAGTCCTTCAATCAGGATATCGGTTACACAACGTTCAGCAACGCCACCAACAATACCACACATAATTTTATCCTCTTATTTTTTCAGTTTTTGGGGACGTTGATAATTTGCTTTTTCAAACTGTTTTGATCGTTCGACAGCCAAACTATGCTCAGCCACATCTCGGGTTAAGGTTGATCCTGCGCCTGTTGTTGCACCCTGACCGATTTTGATCGGTGCAACCAGTGAATTATTGGTTCCGATAAAGACATTGTCTTCGATCAGGGTACGGTGCTTGTTGGCACCATCGTAATTACAGGTGATGGTACCTGCACCAATGTTACAGCCCGCACCAATATCTGCATCACCTAAATAGGTAAAGTGATTGGCTTTGGAGCCCAGACCGATATTGGAATTCTTGACTTCTACAAAGTTACCGATATGCACTTCATTGGCCAGATTGGCACCCGGACGTAAACGCGCGAAAGGCCCGATCTGGGTATTTTCTCCCACCACTGCATTTTCAAAAATGCTATAGGCCTGGACCTTGGTACCTGCTGCAATGCGGGTATTTTTCAAGATACAGCCTGCACCCAGCTGGACGTTATCGCCAAGTTCACAGTCACCTTCAATGATGACATTGATATCAATCTGCACATCCTGGCCGCATTTAAGGCTACCACGTAAGTCAAAACGACTCGGGTCAATTAAATGCACGCCCTGTTCCATCAGAGCTTTGGCCTGCTGTTGCTGGAACTGACGTTCCAAGGTCGCAAGCTGGAGGCGATTATTGACACCATCGACCTCAAAGGCCAGTTCCGGCTCAACCGAGGCAACTTCCAGACCGTCTGCAATGGCCATTGCCACGATATCGGTCAGGTAATATTCACCCTGGGCATTATCATTGGAAAGTTTAGGCAGCCACGCATGCAGTTTTGCATTGCTGACACAGTAAATACCGGTATTGATTTCCCGGATCTGGCGCTGTTCTTCGGTGGCATCTTTATGTTCAACAATGGCCTGGATTCTACCGTTTTGGCGCACAATGCGGCCATAGCCAGTGGCGTCTTCCACGGTCAGTGTGACCAAGCCAATGCCGGTCTGTGTAGCGGCATCCAATAATTTTTGCAGGGTATTGGCATGGATACAAGGTACATCGCCCGATAAAATCAGGGAAATGCCATCTTGTGGTAAGACCGGTAAAGTCATTTGAACGGCATGCCCGGTACCTAACTGTTCAGCCTGCTCGACCCATTCGACCTGTTCTGCAGCAAAGCTTTGTTTAACCAGCTCGCCGCCATGCCCGAAAATGGTAATGATATTATCGGCATTGAGTTTTTTGGCTGTCTGGATGACGTGACCCAATAATGGACGACCTGCCAGTGGCTGTAATACTTTTGGTAATTTTGAACGCATCCGCGTTCCTTTCCCTGCTGCAAGAATAATAACAGTTGTTGACATAACTAACTCTAATGTAATGGCTTAAGTCAAAATATAAAAATGAATAATAAGAATACAGATGGCTGCCCAAAGCCCTGCAATAATGTCATCCAGCATGATCCCGAAACCGCCGGATACTTTCCGGTCGGCCCAACTGATCGGGAACGGTTTCCAGACATCAAATATACGGAATAATACGAATCCGGCAATGACCCATATCCAGTTCAGCTGTTGTAAATAAAGCAAAGGCAGCAGGGTAATCGATTGTCCTGCAAATTCGTCCCAGACAATGCGCCCATCATCATGGACATTGATGACTTTTGCTGTATGTCCACAGATATAAATGCCGATGAGAGACATGCCGATGATAACCAGAAGGCTTGCGGACAGACCCAGATAGAGCCATAGGGGGGTGAACAGCAAAGCAAAAGCCGAACCGAAGGTGCCTGGCGCTTTAGGTGCCAGACCAGAACCGAAACCCACACCACAAAAAACGATGAAGCGGTCAAACCAAGTCATTTGGCTAAAGTGAATGGGCGGTTTATGCAAAGTGTTGGTATCCATGAACATGTAACGGGCAGGGGGCGCCCATATACTCAAATAACAATCCGGACTGTTGGGTAATTTCGCCGATTATTGTAAGCGGAACATCTAATTGTTGTCGCGATAGTTCTTTAAAGTTTTGCGGTGATATTGTAAAGCATAATTCGTAATCATCCCCGCCAGCCAGGGCATAATGCCAAGCCTGTTGCAGATTGAGCTGTTTTAGTGATGGATCTAACGGTAGCTGTTCGAGCTGTAATTTTGCACCTACTTGAGAGGCTTTCAAGATATGGCCCAGATCTTGCGCCAGACCATCAGACACATCAATCATGCTGGAAGCCAGTCCCTTGAGTTGCTGTCCTAACTGACAGCGTGGTGTCGGATAATCCAAACGCTGTTGCAAGGCATGACCTGAATGTTGCAAGCCAAAAGCGGCATCGCCGATCTGTCCACTGACACAGATATAGTCACCAACCTGTGCGCCGGCACGGGTAATTGCCTGTCCCTGTTCAATCCAGCCCAGGGCAGTGACACTGATGGTGAGCTGGGTGCTCTGGGTGGTGTCGCCCCCAATCAGGCTGACCCCGAACTGATCGCAGCAGTCGAATAATCCCTGACTAAAACCCGCCAGCCAGTCATGATCAACGGTTGGTAAGCTGAGTGCCAGTAAAATGCTGTGGGGTTTTGCCCCCATAGCCGCCAGATCCGATAAATTGACGGCGACACTTTTCCAGCCAATGGCATGCGCTGTTGTATCTAGGGGAAAATGACGACCCGCAACCAGTGTATCGGCACAGATCACCAGCTGTTGGGAAGGAGGAGGGGTGACGATGGCTGAATCATCACCGATACCTAAGCTGACCCCTGTACGGGATGGACGCTTAAAGTAACGTTCAATAATGGAAAACTCAGCCATGTCACATCAAGCCTGTTATTTTGCCTGTTTTTTTTCAGCTTCACGAAGCTTTGATGAAAGACGGTCCAATACACCATTGATATATTTATGGCTGTCTGCACCACCAAAGTGTTTTGCTAACTCGATTGCCTCATCAAGAACCACACGGTATGGAATTTCGAGATGATCCCGCAACTCGTATGCACCGAGTCTTAATGTGGCGAGTTCGACCCCATCTAGTGCAGCAAGCTCGCGGTCAAGTACCGGGATGAGTAACTCATCTAAAGCTTCATGTTGAGCAACCACTTGAGTGAGCAATTCATGGTAATAGTTGAGGTCAACTTTGTGCATCGCATTTTCAACACGGGTGCGTGCTTCAATTTCATGTACAGGGTTATGACTCATTTGCCATTCATAAATCCCTTGTACAGCAAAACGACGTGCTTTGCGTTTCGCTGCATAAGCGGCCTGAAGTGTTTGCGACATGCTTTAAATTGCCTTTAATAAGTTAACCATTTCGATTGCAGTCAATGCAGCTTCGCTACCTTTGTTACCTGCTTTCGTACCAGAACGTTCAATTGCCTGTTCAATGCTGTCTGTTGTCAACACGCCATTGATGACCGGCATTGTGCTTTCAAGTGCAACCACACCTAAACCTTTTGCACATTCGCCTGCAACAAAATCAAAATGTGGCGTGCTGCCGCGGATTACTGCACCCAGGGCAATGATGGCATCAAATTTATTTGAAGCCGCTAGTTTTTTTGCAACGACCGGCAGTTCCCATGCACCTGGTGCGTGGATAACGGTGATCGCTTCTTCTGAAACGCCATGACGTTTTAATGTGTCGATGGCACCTTCAAGTAAATGTTCAACCACGAAGCTGTTGAAACGACCGACTAAGATCGCATAACGACCTTCGCTGGCGAGATGTAATAAACCTTCAATACGGCGAATTGCCATAGCAACCTCGATTATTTTGCTGTGATTTGATCGGCAGTGATGTATTCCACCACCTCTAAATTAAATCCTGACAGGGCATTGAAACGAAGCGGTGAACTCAACAACTTCATTTTTTCAACACCCAGGTCACGTAAAATCTGTGCACCGACACCAATGGTCTGGTACTGGTGAGACAGTGCGGCATTGGATTTCAGCGGTTTTGGCTGATTCAAGCTGTTTAAGGCCGGACCTAAATCTTCCAGGTGATCTTGTCCGATCCAGACCAGTACACCGCGCTCGCTGGCAGCAATGGTTTTCATGGCCAGATCAAGATTCCATGCCGGTGAACCGTCTGCTTTATTGAGTTTTAACAGGTCACGAACCGGGCTGAACCCATGTACACGAACAGTGGTAACTCCCTGTTTCGGTTCACCCTTGACCAAGGCAACATGAATGTCCGGATTGCCAAGCTCACGGTATTTGTACAGCTCAAAGGTACCATATTCAGTTTCAATGGTCTCTTGAGACAAACGTTCAACGGTTTGCTCATTGGTCATGCGGTAATGAATCAGGTCTGCAATGGTTCCAATTTTTAAACCATGTTTTTCTGCAAATACTTCCAGATCAGGGCGACGTGCCATGGTGCCGTCATCATTGATGATTTCACAGATCACGGATGCCGGTTCGAGGCCGGCCAAACGGGTTAAATCACAACCTGCTTCGGTATGGCCGGCACGGTGTAACACACCACCCGGTTGTGCCATCAACGGAAAAATATGCCCTGGCTGGACGATGTCACTTGGCTTGGCGTGGGCAGCCACCGCAGTACGGATGGTATGCGCACGTTCTGCTGCTGAAATACCGGTGCTGATACCTTCTGCTGCTTCAATGGAAAGCGTGAAGTTGGTGGCGTGCTGTGCGCCGTTCTGATCAACCATCAGCGGCAGGTTGAGTTGCTTGCAGCGTTCACGGCTTAGGGTCAGGCAGACCAGACCGCGTGCATGGGTAATCATGAAGTTAATATCTTCAGGGCGGACATGCGTCGCGGCGATGACCAGGTCACCTTCATTTTCACGATCTTCGTCATCCATCAGGATGACCATTTTGCCTGCACGAATATCTGCGACAAGCTCTTCAACACGACTCAGCGGCATTCGCTTTCACCTTTGATGTTGCCTTTTAAGGCTCTAGTATTCGATAAATCTGGCATAGTTTACCGCATTTTAAAAAATTTCGCCTGTGCTTCTTGATCAATTCCCGTATGCAGGCTGGAAAAGCACAGCCTGGCCTGATCGGCAGCTGTCGCCTTGAACTTTTTAACAGGCTGGCATGATGAATGGACAGAGGAAAAAAATAAGGCTCTGTCATTCAACAGAGCCTTATTTAAATTTAAGCTGCGACGCCTGAATCAGGACTCAGTCGCTGCCTTGGCTTTTTTGCCCATCAGGATTTCAGTACGTAGCGTCTGAGCCACGGTTGCACAGGCTTCGTTCATGCCATTAATCATGAATGCATGGCGGGTCATGATGTTGCTTGGGTTTGGCAACGCCACCAGCTCATAATGATTCTGGATGATTTTAAGCTGTTCGTGGTTCAGGTGTAATGCCGCTTCTTTAGCATGTAAATGCTGGGTTAAGCGTTTCGCTGCTTCAACTGCATCCAGCTGCATGGCTTCGACCGCGCTGGCAACCGCACCCCGGGTTTGCAAGGCAAAGCGCTTATCTTCGCGATAACGCTTATACAGCACATCCGACAACAGCTGGAACACGGCCCCGACCATCATCAGACATTCTAGCGCCTGCGGTTGTTCGGCATTGGTGGTTAATGTTGCACCTTCACGGTCAAATTCCTGAGCCACCTGGATTTTAGCCGCATCAATCTGATAATGCTTGGCACACAGGTCAATACTCTTGTCGAGGAATAACTGACACAGTTTAAAATAAGGCACCGACACCGACTGGTTGACACTATTGAGCAGCTGTTTCGGATCGTAGAACTGGATATTCAGTGCCAATGCCTGTCCATCCAGCTGTACGTTTTCTGCCGGGCGCTTCTCGCTACGGGCCTTGCTTTGCGCTTTAGCCTGCTGTTGGGCCTGAGCCACCAACGTTACGGTATTCTGTTTTTCCAGCGCCAATGCCTGGGTTAAACGCTGAATTTCATGCTTGAGATGATTTTCCTGATTGATACGGGCCAGATATTCACTGCGTGTTGGACGGGCAATGGCACGATAGGCAAGCCAGATCAGGGCATGGATAAATAGCGAAACCAAAATTGCTAGCCACTGGGTACGTAAGATTTCACCGATACTTGGCTGGATCAGGGTAATTTCCACCGTGCCAACTTTCTTCTCATTTTGCAACGCATCACGGACGAACACTTCACCCTGACGGGTTTTCGACATGCCGCTGGTGGCCAGCACCTGCTTGTTGGCGTCCAGGATACGAATTGAAGCAACACTTGGGTTGGTGGCATAACGGTTGGCCACCAGTGCCAATGAAACGGTATTGGCAGGCTCCAGCTCGGAAAGCGTATCAGCCACTAGCTGACTGGTCATCAGTTGCCCTTGGCTGGCGCGGTTTTCATTGAGTTGGTGTGTCGTTGCAATCACCAATAAAAAGGTATGCAATGCAAAACTTACGATCAGTAGGCTAGCAAATAGCCCTTGGCGAGGCGCATTCAAGTTAAACTTCCAAGGCAAATAGATTTAGGTTCGGTTATGTTATGATTCTTACATACAATAGTTGTCGCTCAACCACGAGTCAATTCATGCGAGAAATCATTCTTATATCCTTTCTAGGACCCGATCAACCGAATCAGTTTACTCGATTAATGCAGGTACTATCCGTACATTCTTTGCAAATACTTGATGTCGGTCAGGCCGTTATCCATAATCAACTGACCCTCGGGATCGTTGTGGCATCGGATAATGAGACTGCGACAGCATTGGCAATGAAAGAGATCCTGATTTTAGCACATGATATTGGCCTAACTGTGCGATTTAAACCAATCTCCAACGTAGAATATGATCAATGGGTCAGTGAAGGCGGCCGAACCCGTTATATCGTGACCGCACTGGCCCCCGAACTTACGGCTGCGCATTTGCAGGCCGTCACACAGATTGTGTCAGGTCAGGGCTTTAATATTGAAACAGTAACCCGTTTATCTGGCCGTTCAGAACGGGAAAAGCAAAGTACGTTCCCGCGCCGGGCCTGTGTCCAGTTTGGACTGAGCGGACAGATGCTGGATGCGCAGGCCATGCGCGCTGCCTGCCTGAGCCTGTCTGGCGAGTTGAATATCGACGTTGCAGTGCAGGAAGATAACGCCTATCGCCGCAATCGCCGTCTGGTCTGCTTCGATATGGACTCGACCCTGATCGAGCAGGAAGTGATTGATGAATTGGCGTTAGAAGCTGGCGTGGGTGCGCAGGTGGCAGAAATTACTGAACGTGCCATGCAGGGCGAGCTGGATTTCCAGCAGAGTTTCCGCGCCCGTGTTGCCTTGCTCAAAGGGCTGGATGCTTCGGTGTTACCTAAAATTGCAGAGCGCCTGACCATAACCGAAGGTGCCGAACGCCTGATTTCAACGCTGAAAGCCTTGGGCTACAAGACCGCAATTTTATCGGGTGGTTTCCAGTATTTTGCTGAATACCTGCAAGCAAAATTAGGAATTGATGAAGTCCATGCCAACATTCTGGATGTTGAAAATGGGGTGGTCACAGGTGAAGTCAAGGGCGCTATTGTGGATGGCGCGCGCAAGGCCGAGCTGCTTCGCCAGCTGGCTGAGAAAATGGGCATTTCTTTAGAACAGGCCATGGCGGTGGGAGATGGTGCCAATGACCTGCCGATGCTCTCGATTGCAGGCCTTGGTGTAGCATTCCGTGCCAAGCCACTGGTGCGCCAAAATGCCAATCAGGCGATTTCGAGTGTAGGTCTGGATGGGGTGTTGTACCTGTTAGGTATGCACGACAAGGATCTTAATCGCGCTTAAATCCTTTATTTTTTGATTTGGAGAAAGCCGCCTTGCAAGGCGGCTTTCTCTATTTTGCATCCGTCACGATTCCGTCATATTTATGTCTAAATGTATAGAAAAACAACAATAAAAAATTTCTGAAAAAAGTTTTTTTACGGTCGAAAACAACGATATTTTTTTGTAATGACACGCCGCAATTGATGCTATATGGAGATTCGGGACTTTTGTAATTTGAAAAAATGTAATTACAAAAGCATATTGCGACAGCTTATGTCGTAAGGTTAATTTCAGGCTCTTTTTTTCTAAAAAAAACTCTCCATAATGCATAAAGACGTTAATGCAACACCAAGTACTGTTTGAGATTACAGAACAAGATAGAGGTCTGGACACAATTGCCGGCCACCCTTTTTAAGACGGAGGTTTCTATGGAAGCAGCGAATTTCACCATGTTGGTTGGATTTGGCTTAATCGCTGTCGCACTGATTGCTGTTTTCTTTTCTCCTTATCGTCGTTGGTTAGGTTTCATGATGGCAGGTATGCTCTGCTGGGGACTGTTGGAAGTGGTACGCTTCGGTGTGCAAACCATGTTCGAGATGTCAGTCGCCTATAGCTATCTGACCGCATTGAGCCTCGCGATGATGACGGTTACATTTATTCTGTTACGTGAAGATAAACAAGCTCAAAAACAGCTGGCAAATCGTCAGTATATTGAGCACACACCTGTTTATAAGGATGACCAGCAACAATGTTCTAGTCGTTAAATGATAATAATTTTAATAACATCAAAGGCATGCTTGGCATGCCTTTTTTGCACTAACGTTCTGCAACAAAGCTTTTTCCGACTTTTCTACAATTGTGCTAGGATACAGTTGTCTTAATTTTCATCATAATACTGTAGGCATAAATGTCATGAAGCTTTCTTCTTTACCTGTGGTTAAGTTACCTATCGTTGATGTAAGCACTGATCCACTCGATCTGCTGGTGGCAGGTTTGGCGTTACGTATGAAGCAATTGGCACGCACTAGCCCGAAGTTTATTGAATTGGTTCATGACCGTGAGTTCCGTATCCAGATTGGTACAGATGCCGGTTTTGCCCGCCAGATTATTGTGAATCGTGGTAAAATTGATACGGTGGCTGGTCAACCGGAACAGGCCGATTTTATTTTGCAGTTTGCTTCAAGCGAGCAAGGGGTAAAAACCTTGCTAAAAGGCGACCCGACTGCATTTATGACGGGCATGCAGGATGGCAGCATCAAAATGGAAGGGGATTTTAGCCTGCTGGTATGGTTTAACCAGGCTGCGAAACTGATTCCACCTAAAGTGCCAAAACCGGTAAAAGAAAAAATCCGTCAGGCACGTGCATTTATTAAAGAAAAAACCGGCAAATAAAAAGGCCATAAAAAAACTCCCGATTCGGGAGTTTTTTTATGCTTGAATTATTCAACTTCCAGATTAAAGGTCACGGGTCCGTCATTGATTAAATGGACTTTCATATCTGCTGCAAAGATTCCCGTCTGCACATGATGAAATTGCTGGCGAGTATAGGCTACCAGCTGCTCATATAATGCTTTGGCTTCTGCAGGTGGCATGGCCGGGCCAAAGTCTGGCCGTAAGCCTTTCTGGGTTTGGGCCATCAAGGTAAATTGGGAAACCAGTAAGATACCGCCATTGGCCTGGCCTACATTCCAGCCCATCTTGCCTTGCTCATCGTCAAAAATCCGGTATTTCAGAATCTTGTCAATCAGTTTCTGGCCTTTTTCTAAGGTATCTTCCTTGCCCAAACCTAAAAAAACCAATAAACCGTGTTGAATCTCGCCAGTGGTTTGGCCCTCAACCACAACTTTGGCTTCGAGGACGCGTTGAATGAGTGCACGCATAATAAAACTTAGATTACCTGTTCCGTCAGTGATGCAGTCTAGCAGATTTAAAGGCCGGATAAACTGAGCAAACATGCTGCTTTGAGGCCTTGATCTTATTTTTCGATTTATTTAATTAAAATTATCTTTTTTATCTATTGTTAAAATCTTTGTATAGTCCCCGTGCAGGAAAGGCATTTGATTTTGGATTTAACATTATGTTTAAGCGAACATTTTTATTTACAATAATGGCAGCAACGCTGGGCACCGCGTATGCAGCGCCTTTGACAAAAGATAACGGTGCGCCTGTCGGTGATAACCAGAACTCCACTACAGCAGGTGCAAATGGTGCGACCTTGCTGCAAGATGTACAGCTCATTCAAAAATTACAGCGCTTTGGCCGTGAGCGTATTCCTGAGCGTGTCGTGCATGCACGTGGTACAGGCGTATATGGTGATTTCGTTGCCACAAAAGATTTGTCGGACTTAACTGTTGCCTCGATGTTTAAGGCCGGGACAACCACCCCGGTATTTGTCCGTTTCTCGACCGTAATCCATCCAAAAGGTTCACCGGAAACGGCCCGTGATCCGCATGGCTTTGCCGTGAAATTCTATACCCAGCAAGGTAACTGGGATCTGGTCGGCAATAACCTGCCGGTATTCTTTATTCGTGATGCGATCAAGTTTCCTGATTTTATCCATGCGATGAAACCGGATCCTGTGACCAATGTACAGGACCCGAACCGTATTTTTGATTTCTTGAAGAGCCAGCCGTGGTCAATCAATATGTTGACCTATGTTTATTCAAACCTGGGGACTCCGGAAAGCTACCGTACCCTGGACGGTTTTGGTGTGCATGCATTCAAGCTATATAACGCCAAGGGTGAGTATAAATACGTCAAGTTTAACTGGCGCTCCAAGCAAGGGCTGAAAGGCCTGAATCTGGATCAGGTAAAAGAAGTGCAAGGGCGCGACTGGAACCACCTGACCAATGACATGTATAAAAATGTCTACGCCGGCAATTATCCGAAATGGGATTTGTATATTCAGGTGCTTGACCCGAAAGATCTGGATAAATTTGATTTCAATCCATTAGATGCCACCAAGATCTGGCCAGAGCATCTGGTACCTGAAATGAAAGTCGGTACCTTGACCCTAAACCGGATGCCGAAGAACTTCTTCCAGGAAACCGAACAGTCTGCTTTTGCACCAGGTAACCTGATTCCGGGCATCGAGCCATCGGAAGACCGTTTACTGCAAGGCCGTATCTTCTCGTATTCAGACACCCAGATGTACCGTTTGGGGGCCAATCACCAGCAAATTCCTGTGAACCGTCCTCGTGTTGCGGTAAACAACAACAATCAGGAAGGTGCGATGAACATGGGACAAACAGAATCTCATGTCAATTATGAGCCAAGTACGATCGAGCCAAAGCCTGCAACCGAGATTGCACGTGCAGTCGCTACGCCGCTCGAAGGCACGGTCATGCAGCATGCCATTCAAAAACAGCAGCCATTTAAACAGGCCGGCGAGCTTTACCGCAGTTATTCGGCAGCGGAAAAGAATGACCTGATCCGTAACCTTGCAGCGGATCTGGGCCAAGTCAAAGATGCCGAAACCAAGAGCATTATGGTGTCTTATTTCTATAAGGCCGATGCCGACTATGGCACGCGTCTGGCCAAAGCCGTAGGCGTTAACCTTAAAAATGTACAGAGCAAGGCAGCTCAGCTGAAAGACGAATAAACGCTTTCGTTGACGTGGTAACAGGTGCCTGAAAGTTACCCCCAGAAAGTCCTGTAACCTCAATAGCCTTTCCTGCACCTAGGGCGAGTGTTACAGGCACTCCTTGTTTAGATTTTCAGGATGTTGTGATGATTCATTTACGAGCTGCATTATTTGTGATCAGCATACTCTGTAGCGGTGTATCGGCCTCAGCCTATGCGGGGACGCCATCTGCCACAGTCAACGGATCAGATGAAGTGATTGAGCTGTTCTTTTCTGCGGCCAAGGTGGGAAATACAGAAGTCTTGCAAGAGTTTTTAAAGCATGGTTTTCCGGTCAATGTGCAGGATCATTCGGGTTATACCGCATTGATGATGGCCAGCTATTACGGGCAAAAAGAAGCCGTCAATGTCTTGATTCAACACGGGGCCAATCGGTGTCTCCGGGACAAGCGTGGACATACGGCGCTGATGGGAGCAATTGTCAAAGCCGAGTGGGGCATTGCCAGACAGTTGCGTCAGGTGGACTGTGATGCCAATGCTGGCAAAGATGGACAACTTACCGCAGAACAGTTTGCGCTGCAATTTGGGCAGCAGCAACGTTTAAAAGAGATTCTGCCACCGCAACAAAAAGAGCATAAGGCTGAGCTAATCGATTGAATCTAAAGAAACATTATTTTTTTACTTTTTTGAAAAGTCATCCATTGCAATCGATAAACTCATTTCTGGGTAAAAGTATGCTTTAATGCTTGAACGAGAATAGATTCAAGTCAGTCATGTCTACACCAATTATTCAATCATTACTTGATACCGACTTATATAAATTCACCATGTTGCAGGTGATCTTGCATCAGTTTCCACAAACGCATAGCGTGTATTTATTCCGTTGCCGAAATCTGGAAGATACGGTTTATCCACTGGTTGAAATTCTGGATGACTTGAATCAGCAGTTAGACTGGCTGTGTGAATTACGTTTTGCCGAAGATGAACTGCAATACCTGCGTTCATTACGCTTCATTAAAAGTGATTTCGTTGACTATCTGGAGCTGTTCCAGCTGAAACGCCGCTTTATTCAGGCCAGCATTGATGAAGCGGGTCGACTGGATATCCGTATTGAAGGGCCTATGGTCCAGGCGATGATGTTTGAAATCTTTGTGCTGGCGATTGTCAATGAACTATATTTCCGTCGTATCCGTACGGATGAGGTCATGGCTGAAGGTGAGCGCCGTTTGCAGCAAAAACTGGTACAGCTGCAACACTATGCACAACAACAGCAAGATGATGTCCCACCTTTTTTAGTGTCTGATTTCGGGACACGTCGTCGTTATAGTTTTGACTGGCAAAAACACGTGGTACAAGCCTTTCATACTGCAGCACCAAAAGTCTTCCGCGGCACCAGTAATGTGTTGTTGGCGAAACAGTTAGGAATTAGCCCGATTGGCACCATGGCGCATGAATTTTTGCAAGCCTTTCAGGCGCTTGATGTGCGGCTGCGTAATTTCCAGAAAGCCGCCCTCGAAGCATGGGTACAAGAATACCGGGGCGATCTGGGTATTGCCTTGACTGATGTGGTTGGCATGGATGCTTTCTTGCGTGACTTTGATTTGTACTTTGCCAAGCTGTTTGATGGCTTGCGTCATGACAGTGGTGACCCGTATGAGTGGGGCGATAAGGCGTTTGCACATTATCGCAAACTCAAGATTGATACCAAGACCAAGATGCTGACCTTTAGTGATGGCCTGAATCTGGAAAAAGCCTGGTTATTGCACCAATATTTTAAAGACCGTTTTCAGGTGAGTTTCGGGATTGGCACCAATTTGACCAATGATATGGGGCAAAAGCCGTTGAATATTGTGTTGAAACTGGTGGAGTGTAACCGTCAGTCGGTGGCGAAAATTTCGGATAGTCCGGGCAAGACCATGACCGATAATGATACCTTCTTGGCGTATTTGCGTCAGGTGTTTGATATTGAAGAAACAAGTAAGACTTTAAAACTTTAATTCGATACGCGTAAACGTCATCCACAACCTGCGTGATATAAGCAAGACGTCTTTTTTGCGATACAGTTAAATAGATGAAAGAAGTGAACAGGTTTTGTGGATGACAATGGTTTTGCCTACTTTTGTCGAAACAAAAGTAGGTCGAGCCGAAGGCTTATCCCGAAATAGGATGAGAACACAGTAAGACTCTGTAATGAAAATTCAATTATTTAACTTCTCTATATCTTCTTTTCTGCTAAATCAATGCAAAAAATCAGACAAAGATAAAAAGTCGGCTATGTTAAAATTATGTACAAGGCGGATGACGAAACAGCATAACAATGACTGATGTAGATTTTAAACTGGGTTTACTGATTGAACCGGAACAACTGGTTCCGTATTTAGGACATGAACGCATTCGTATTGTTGATTTAAGCCGGGCTTCGGTGTACGAACAACTGCATATTCCCCATGCAATCCATTTGCAGCCTAAATATCTGGTGGCACAACAAGAACAAGCCAACGGGGTACTGCCTGATCTGGACGGTCTACAGGCCTTGATCAGGAAATTGAATATTTCACCGCAACATCATGTGGTGGTGTATGACGATGAAGGCGGTGCCTGGGCCGGGCGATTAATCTGGAATTTACATTGTCTGGGTTTTCACCGGACGAGTCTGATAAATGGTGGAATTCATGGCTGGCTGGGGGCCGGGCTGCCAACCACCACCGAGGTGGATCCGGTTCAAGCTGTAACTGATCTGTTGCAGGTTGATTTAGCTGCGGTGCAGCAATATCGGGTCGAATATCAAGAATTGTTAAAACAGGTCGAACAAAACCATATCCAGCTGTGGGATTGCCGCAGCAATGATGAATATACAGGCTTGCGTCTGGCTGCGCGACGCGGCGGTCACATCCCAAATGCACTGCATTTTGAGTGGAGTACTGCCCTAAACCGTGAAAATCATCTAAAATTACACCCGCTTGAACGCACACAACAACGTTTAGAACAATTAGGCTTTAATTTACAGCAACCTGTGGTGGTGTACTGTCAGTCTCATCATCGTTCTGGATTGGCATATATTCTGGCAAGGTTGCTGAACTGGCAAGTTAGAGCCTATGACGGTGCGTGGAGTGAGTGGGGCAATCGCCTCGATAGTCCTATTATTTCAGGAGAGTCGCCGTTGTGAGTTTTGCAGCAGATTTAAAAAAACAATTATTTATCAAAGCACAAAACCTTGTGCCGCAACATCAGCTCAGCCGTGTGATTGGCAAGGTTGCCGCAAGTGAAAATCTTTTAGTCAAAACTGCTGTGATTCAGGCATTTAAGGCCAAATATGGAATTGATATGAGCATTGCCGAGCAAAGCAATGCACAACACTATAAATCTTTTAACGAATTTTTTACCCGTGCCTTGAAAGAAGGCGTGCGTGGCATTGATGAACAGGCCGATAGTATTGTCTGTCCTGCCGATGGGGCGATTTCACAGCTCGGTAAAATTGAAGCAGGTGATATTTTTCAGGCCAAAGGACAAAGCTTTTCAGTCGAGAAACTGATTGGTGATCCGCAGTTGGCCAAACCGTTCCATGACGGACAGTTTGCGACCGTTTATTTATCACCGAAAGATTATCACCGCGTACATATGCCTTTGGCGGGTACATTGACCGAAACCTTATATATTCCGGGTGAATTATTTTCAGTGAACCAGGTGACGGCTGAACATGTACCGGGCCTGTTTGCGCGTAACGAACGTATGGTCTGCTTATTTGATACCGAACTGGGCCGTATGGCAGTGGTTTTGGTGGGCGCCATGATTGTGGCCGGGATTGAAACCGTTGCGACAGGTAAGGTCAAACCGACAGGCCGTGTCGAGTTGCAGCATCATCAAATGCATTTAGATAAGGGTGCTGAGTTAGGCCGCTTCTATTTAGGTTCAACTGCTGTGGTTTTATTTGAAAAAGATAAAATGGTTTGGGAAGAGCAGTTCAAGGCCAATTCGACTGTGGTGATGGGTGAGCGTTTAGGTCATTCGGTTTAAGTTGTTTTGAACTAAAAATAAAAGCCTCTCAAAGCGTATATTTGAGAGGCTTTTATCTGCATTATGCTTTTTCTTAACAGATATAGCATGTGGGTGTCACGCCTGTATGTTGGCGGAAAAAAGCAATAAATGCACTGTCACTGCTAAATTCTAGCGTCTGAGCAATCTTACTGATTGTTTCCTTTTCAGCTAACATTTCTATGGCTTTCAATAATCTCCATTGCTGACGCCAATTTTGATAATTCATCCCTGTTTCTTTTATAAATATTCGGCTAATGGTGCGTTCGCAGGCACCAGCTTGTTGGGCGAATACATTTAACCGTAAGGGTAGTTCACCTTGACGAATACGTTCTATCCAGACAGATAAACGGCGATCTTGGGGAAATGATAGTCTCCAGTTTTCTTTTGGCGCTGTCTTTAATTCTTCCATAAATACGGTCAAAAGACTGTTTTGAGATTCCGCAGACATATCCCAAGGCCAAAATGCCATTCGTTCAATAACTGCAAATAAAAGCGGATTAACCGTAAAAATCTGAAGTGGGATTTGTCTCAGGGGTAAATCCGTTGAGAAGTATAAAGAGCGATAAGCGATGACCCCACGCATGATTGCACGATGTAATACACCTGCTGGAATCCATGCCGCCCGGCCAGGGGGAAGTAAATAAACTTTTGTGTCCATTTCGATGCTAATACAGCCTGCTGCAGAAAACAGGAGTTGATGTCGCCCATGACTGTGTTGGCCCGAGTCATGTACAGGCATATCAGCAGCAATACCAATCACGGGAAGATGAAAATGATCGGCATTAAAACAGGTGGTTGGACTGATTCTCGCCATCTTGTCCGTTTTTTTATAGTTTAAGTCTGAATCATTGTAATCAGACGAATTCATTTTCACAACAATAGGTAGAACTCAGTCAATAGATAAAAATTGTGCAAATGAAGAAACAACCTCCGCTATGGTTATTAATTTTATTGATCATGTTTCCGCAACTGGTGGAAACGATTTATAGCCCTGCTTTACCGAGTATTGCCTCCTCATTTCATGTCAGTCATGAACAAAGTTCCCAAACGCTTTCAGTCTATTTTTTTGCTTTTGCCTTAGGGGTCGCCCTCTGGGGCTGGTTAAGCGATTGGATCGGCCGTCGTCCTACAATGCTGTTGGGATTAATGTGCTATGCATGCGGTGCTGTACTGGCAATGTTTAGCACTGATTTTAATATTCTGTTGCTTGCTCGAATGATTGCAGCCTTAGGCGCTGCTGCTGGATCAGTTGTGGTCCAAACGATTTTGCACGATAGCTATGAGTCAAAAGCTTTGGCACGTGTATTTTCCGTATTGGGAGCTGCACTTGCAATCAGTCCGGTCTTTGGCTTAATGAGTGGCGGCTGGATCGTTTCTCTGTATGGGCATATGGGGATTTTTATTGGGTTGTCTATATTAGCCATAGGCTTATTTGTGGTTACCGCGGTTGCACTACCAGAAACTCGTCCGCAAAAAATGGTGAAGCCTATGTTTTTTAGGCTGGGTTTTATTATGCTAAGAGATTCAAAGATCTGGAAAGGTGTTCTTTTAGTTTCATTATTCAATACAATGATTTTTAGCTATTACGGTCTTGCTCCATTTCTGTTTCAGCGTTTGGGTTGGGGCGTACGAGAGTTTGGATGGACAGGAGGATTGTTGGCGATTTTCTCGCTAACGGGAAGTTTTTTCAATCGCAGGATGTTAATGAAAGGCTGGAAGATTGAATTATTGATTCGATATGCCTGTCTTTTTGCAATATTATCGAGTCTATTGGTTTTTGCTTTACAAGACGCTGCATGGTTTTTAGCACCGATGATGGGAATCGTGATGGCTTATAATATTGTTATTCCAAATGTGCTCAGTACCGTATTAACTGATTATCGGCAGAATGCGGGAACCGCAGGCGCAATATTGGGACTGACTTACTATTTATTACTGAGTGTGATGTTGGCTATTGCAGGTTTTGTTCAGAACTTAGGTCTTGTTTTGGTTGTTTGTACATGTATTGCGGGTTTTTTAACGTTGCGAAAAAGGTTATTTTGAAATCGTCAGAATGTATAAGTATATTTTAGTTTTGAAGAATGACTCTATATTAAAATATGATTGAAGATATAAGATATTTAATTATTTTCGCAAAAATTGCTGAATTTGGTTCAATTTCAAAAGGTGCTAAAGCATTAGGCCTATCTACCACGACAGTGAGTATGCATTTAGCCAAGTTAGAAAAAAATTTGGAATGTGCCTTATTTTATCGTAGTACACGAAAAATGACCTTAACACATGATGGGCAAAAACTTTTAGAAACGGCCAAAGGCATGCTGGAAACCTATGAGTCGGGTATTTCAGATTTCAAACAACGTTCGATTATTAGAAAAACACAATTGCATATCTCCATCCCTGCAGTTTTTATCCATAGCGAGTTTATGCAATGTATCACGACATTTTTTGAGATGTATCAGGATTTAACTGTACACATCACTTGTGATGATAGCCGAACAGATTTGATCGCTGAAAATGTGGATATTGCTTTTCGAATTGGTGAGCTTGCAGATAGTTCATTTAAAGCGCGTTATCTGTTTCCCTTAGCCCGAAGTATCGTTGCGACGCCGGATTTTTTACGACAATATCCCCCCATTACTCATCCCAAACAGCTGGCCAATATGAAATGGCTGGGTTTAAGTATGAGAAAAAATAAGAGAATATTACGGCATCAACATACCGGAGAAGAGGTCGAAATCTCATATCAGCCTCATATTTATGTGAATAATGTTGAAGCTGCGTATCAGCTGGCAAAATTAAATGCGGGACTGGCAGCGCCTCCTGATGAATTAATTCAGGCTGATCTTGAACAGCAGCATATTGTGAAAGTTTTACCGGATTGGGTACTTGAACCCTTGAGTGTATATGCCGTTTGGCCTGCGAATATACCCGTTAATGGGATTGTCCATGCTTTGATTGAGCGAATTTATCAATCATTTAATTCTAGAATAGCTGGATCAGCATAAAGATAGATAGCATGACTAAAGATCCGCCCATCAACATATTCAGGAGCCTGAGCTGATGTGTGTTGGTTAAGATTTTTGCGAGCTTATGCCCTGAAACACCCCAAACAATGAAACAGAGATAGCAAGTAATAAAATAAATAAGAATAAACAGAATAAGGGGAAAATAACTGACGGGTGAGGTGAATAAGGAGATGCCCGAGAGACATGCAATCCATGCTTTAGGGTTGAGCCATTGTAAGAGGAATCCTTCTGTAAAACTGGCAACAGATATATTTTTTACAAGTTCAATTTGTGGTTTAGAAAAAATAATCTTCTGACCCAGATAAAAAATAAATAATGCACCTGCACATTCTAGTATTTTGAAAAAAACAGGAGATTGGCTAATCGTTTGACTAAATCCAAAACCTAAAAATATAAGCAGTAAGCTAAAGCCAATGGTTGCACCTGAAATAAAGGGCAGTGTTTTTCGAAATCCATGCATTAAGCTGGTGGAAAGGATTGTAATATTGATTGGTCCTGGTGAAATGGACATTGTAAGTGAAAATATAAACATGCTGATAAGTACAGAGATTGGCATTGTTTTGGACTTTTAAAATTAATTATTAGATTGAAATGATATCGTGTAGTTCAAAGAAGATTAGACGGGTTTTATCAAAAACTGATTTTGATTTTTTGCTCTTCCGTATGACGAACTAGGTTGAGTTGTTATTCCTCGCGTTGAAAAGGCATAAGATCGCTGGTAAATAGAGGATATTGTCAAAGTACGGCTAAAAATGGCAATAATTCATAAAATCAGCCTTAAAGGGCGATGTTATTGCCATACCTGATGGGTGTGAAGAGACGTGTCGTATAGATCCTGAAAGACAAGTTGAAACTTGGAAATTTGATCCATCATTAAAATTGAGCCTATAACGTATGATTAGATATGTAGCTATAGTGTTTTTATTCCTATCAGGTATAGGTGGATATACGATTGATAAATTTGGCCAGGATTTATGTATTAATGAATATATCGCGATAGCAACGATTACCTATTTTAACCAGTTAAATGGGGTCTCCGCTAATGATCCATCTATGTTAGTGATGTGTGGTGGAGTATCCATCATCTTTTCAATAATTTTAACCTTCATAAAAAACAAATACGTTTATGTTGCTACGGCATTTCTATTACTTGTTTTAGAGTTGATTCTATTAAATATGATGGAAACCGTGCCCTATAATGAAATTATTTATGATTCAATTACATACTGTGCTAATTATTCCGTGCTGATATGGTTTATTTTTCAGCTAGCGTTCTTGGTTTTCAGTAGTTTTTATCTTTTAAAAAGGGAATAGACTTTATTTAACTTTGATAGAAATTTAACCTAAACCTTGTAAGCTTTTACTTACATCGATTCAGGTCAATGTCCCATTTTCAGGCAGAGCTGAATTGCCTAATATGAACTCATCAGGAACAGGAAGTTCCAGAACATAAAACAAGAATGATAAGTTTGCGCACTAGGACGTGAGGTACGACAGGAGTTGCACCTAATCACGAAATACCGGAAAAGCCCGACAGGATGTCGGGCTTTTTTCATTTGATCTTCAGCTTTAAATGCCAACTTATGTTATGGACTGGGCACGGTAATAAGCATGAATCGAGGCTGCACACTGCTCGATGAGTATATCTTCATCCTTTTTCCAGATCAGTTTCACTTCGCTGAGTGTGTTCTCATCCTGAATCGGAATCAGCCGGACATTGCCAGGCAGAATCATTTTAAACTCTTCAGGCACAATACAAATGCCAAAGCCATTGGCAACCAGTTCCAGTTGAGACTTTTTCCTTGAATAAATTCGGCTTCTTTTCGGAGAAAAACCATTGACCAGACATAAGTTGGCGGCCAGATAGCTGAGACCGCCACGCGCTTTATGCGGTACAGAAACAAAATTTAATGACGCTAATTCACGGATCGAGATACTTTCTTTTTCACTTAAAACTGGGTCGGCAATATGGGCAGCAACATAGAGCGGGGCAGTGTATAAACTGATCGAATTCACTTCATCTAAATTGTGATAAATCGGCGGCCGGATAAAACCCAGATCAATACTGCCATCTAATAAATATTCGAGCTGTAATTCAGAGGATAAAGTATTCATCTCAATATCAATATGATGGGTATTGCAGAGTTGCTCAAAGATATCCAGTTTGCTGTGATCCAGCACGATACTGCTGGAATGTGCAATTTTAAGAATACGGCCTTCCCCCCGACTGATACTTTGGGCACTGGCAATAGAACTTTTTAAGTGATCAAGACTGGTTTTTAAGCTTTTATACAGTGCTTCTCCTGCAACGGTGAGTTTGATCTTTTTCTCAGAGCGGTCGAAAATCTCGAAGCCTAATTCTTCTTCTAAATTTTTAATTTGTCTGCTTAAGGCCGATTGGGCAATAAACAGCTGCTCGGAAGCGGCCACAAAACCGCTCGTTTCGACAATCGTGATTAGATAATTGAATTGTTTAAAGGTCCACATATCTCAAAATTAGATTGGTAGCTGCTTTTTCTATATTAGATGAGATGGAAAAAATCTTATACCTTTTTATAGACATGTTTATGAGGGGACAAATGATGAGACTGAAAAAGCAGATTATGATTTTGCTGGGCTCCGTGCTGATCTGTTTGCTTGCACAGGACTATGATCGTTATATGAATGTACGGGCATTATCACAGCAGACTGATTTATCAGGAGATTAGCTAAAGCTTCAATCCTCTTTGAGATCATGACCAATTGTATCAATGAGATGAGTGTATGACGATGTACGCTTTTGCTTACACCATTCAAGGTCAATGTCCCATTTTCAGGCAGAGCTGAATTGCCTAATATGAACTCATCAGGAACAGGAAGTTCCAGAACATAAAACAAGAATGATAAGTTTGCGCACCAGGACGTGAGGTATGACAGGAGTTGCACCTAATCACGAAATACGAAAAAGCCCGACAGGATGTCGGGCTTTTTTAATGATTATCAATAGGATTTAGTAAATTAATCAAATCACTATCCAAGCTCTTTAGAAAATGGATTCCATAAACATTTTCTTTTAGCATTTCAAAAAGATGATTTGGTAAATCATTTTTATATTCTGTAAAGCATGTGGCTAGGCCTATAGCTATAGAAGCAACACTATCAGTATCTCCACCTAATTGAATGCATGCTTTCAAAAGTGAACTCATTGAGTTATGTTTTAATAAGCAGGTAAAAGCCGCACTAACGGTATCATATGCACTTAAAGAAACCCTTCCTTGCCAATTAAAATCCCATTTATTCAAGCCTTCACATTCTAAGAGACTCTTTAACTCTGCTAATGGACCTTTCTCTTGTAAGCCAAAGTATGCTGCTAAACCTACTGCACAACTAGAAGATATCCCTAGTTTAGTGTTATGTGTTATTTGTGCTTGTAATGTAGCAAACGTAATAACATCACTCCTATTCTTTAAAAAACCTATAGGTACTGAACGCATAGCTGCACCATTTCTTTCACTGGTTGAGATCAGCATATTAAGTAACTCTTTCCCAGATTTAACTTGAGTTAACAAATTGTAGAAACCTTCAGAATAGCCGAACCTAATATCTCTTTGAAAACATTCTATAAATTTTGTAGCTATATTTTCTTTAGTCCATTCTGCTCCAGACAAGATAAATTCAGCTATAGCAATCGACATTTGAGTATCATCTGTATATTGACCTGAAATATCGTATAACTCATGTTGGCAGTATGACCCTAAGTTATTATGAGCATTAATTTTTTCTGTGGTACAAAACTCAAATCCTGCACCATATGCATCTGCAATAGCTATTTCAGTTAACACGCAAATTAGCCCTCTTTTCCACCATATTTTTAATAAAATCTAAGCAGAAAAAATAATCTATTTCATATCTTGAGTAAAATGAGTTAAGAAAATCCCTCTACGTTTAGTTACTTTATCATCAAATAAACTAATGGAACGGCGTATTTTGAAGTATTACTGTTTTATTAAAGCAAATTTCATTTAATGAATATCATAAAAATTGTGTACGCTTTTGCTTACACCAATCAAGGTCAATGTCCCATTTTCAGGCAGAGCTGAATTGTCTAATATGAACTCATCAGGAACAGGAAGTTCCAGAACATAAAACAAGAATGATAAGTTTGCGCACCAGGACGTGAGGTATGACAGGAGTTGCACCTAATCACGAAATACGAAAAAGCCCGACAGGATGTCGGGCTTTTTTTATTCAATCAGGATTTCTTTACTCCACAATTCAATCAGCATCCGGATGGTCTGGCTTAACGGCTTATGGCTGGGCCAGATGGCATGAATGGGCATATCCAGCCGGTTGGTGGTGTCGTCAAATTCCAGCCGAATCAAACTGCCTTTGGCGAAATGTTCCTGTACGATAGAGAGCGGAAAATTTCCCCACCCAAAGCCCTGTTCTACCATATTGATTGCCATCAATAAACTATCGCTATACCAGTATGAGTCGGATACCAGAACCCGCCGGTCGGGAAGTGGATAATGCTTGCTCGCTACAATGATTTGCCGGAGCTCAGAGAGCATGGTCAGCTCATTTTTATGATTTTCCTTGAGCTGTTGTGCGCCTTGGGGAGAAATTGCAGCCACAAATTTTTCCATACCCAGTAAGCGAAAACGTTCATTCAGGTCAAGTTCGGATGAGCTATAGGCAATATAAAGATCGATTTCATGTCGCTGTAAACGTGCTTTTAATTCCTGTTGTGGCGCACTGACCATTTCAATATCTAACAGGGGATAACGTTGCAACAGATGTTGTATGCCCGACAATAGCGGCCTCTGGTTAACATCGGCTGCGATTCCCAGCGCAATCCGGGTTTCCAGTCCTGTTGAAAGCTCGGTTAAATGCATTTCCAGCTGACGTAGCTTGGTCACCACCAGTCTGGCATGCGGCTCAATCGATAAGGCAATCTCAGTCGGGGCCAGATGATTTTTACTGCGTTCAAACAATTTTAAATTTAATTCTGCTTCCAGATTGGCAATCGCCATACTGACTGCGGAAGGAACCCGGTTTAGCGCCCGTGCAGCCGCCGAAAAATTACCACGATCAATAATTTCCAGAATCAGCTCAAGCTGTTCACTGGTCAATTTCATGTCTGTTTCCTTGTCAGTCATACTGATAACGATTGACTTTTTTTATCAAAATTTAAGCGTAAAATCCACTCATTATTGATTTTAAGGTGTGCTCATGCAAGGAACCAAGAGAAGAATCACGTATGTCTTTTTCTATGAAGTCTTTAGCTTTTTTATTTGTGCAATGGTGCTGGCAGTACTGTCAGGTACCACCATTAGCCATACCGGCCCATTATCAATTTTAATTGCAGTCATCGCCGTGACGGTAAACTTTTTTTATAACTACGTGTTTGAGATGTGGGAAAAAACACAGTCTTTGAAAAAACGTACTGTATTAAGACGGGTCGCTCATGCGATCGGTTTTCAGGTTGTGCTGGTGATGATTTTGATTCCACTGATCGCCTGGTGGATGCAAATCAGTCTGGTCAAGGCCTTTTTACTGGACTTTAGCCTGATGGTGCTGATCCCATGCTATACCTTTGTTTATAATTACTTTTTTGATCATGTTTTTGGGTTGCCGAGTCATTTGCTCGAGTCAACAGAGCCTAAGGCGACTGCCAGTCACTAACCGAAACGGGTCACACAAAAAAAGCCGATCAGGAAGAATCGGCTTTTTTTATCAGCATGCTCTTGCTACAGCATACGATACAGGCGTTCTTTCGGAAAGACTGCGGTAAAGGTCGAGCCTTCGTTTTCCTTGGACGTGATTTCCAGATGGGCACCATGTTGCATCAGGACATGCTTGACAATGGCCAGTCCCAAGCCGGTACCGCCGGTTTGCCGGCTACGTGCGCTATCCACCCGATAGAAGCGTTCAGTCAGGCGCGGTAAATGTTTGGGGTCAATGCCGATTCCATTATCCTGTACGCTAAAGAAAGCATGATCGCCGGCCTCATGCCAGCCAATGGTAATAATGCCGCCGGGCGGGGTATATTTAATTGCATTGGTGATCAGGTTGCTGAATGCACTGGCGATCTCGATGTCCGAGCCAATCAGGTCACAATGGCTATCAATATCCAGATTCAGGGTATGACCATAATCCAGATTATAGGCACGGGCATCATCAAAGATCTGGTTCATCAGGTTGGCCATATCAATAATCTGGTTCTTTGCAACTTTTTTATTGTTTTCCAGATTGGACAATAACAAGAGATCATTGACCAAGGCATTCATACGTTTGGTCTGGGATTGCATTTGCGTGAAAGCACGTTTCCAGCGTGGGGTAATATCATCCTGATCGGTAAAGGTTTCGATATAACCGCTCAATACCGTTAACGGGGTACGTAACTCGTGGGAAATATTGTCAACAAAGTCTTTACGCATCTGTTCCAGATTATGGACACGGGTCGTGTCATAGGCGACCAGCAAACGGCTTTCGCCTCCAAAGCGGGTCAGCTTGACCTGTACATAACGTTCTTCATCCATTTGGGCTTGCAGACGAATGCCATCAGGAGACTGTTCGCTATGATTAAAATATTCAATAAAGCTGGGTTGGCGCAGAATAGACAATAAATTGCGGCCACGATCCAGCGGGCTAATCCCGAGCAGTTTTTCCGCTGCCGGATTCCACCATTCGATCTGGTGCTGATCATCAATCAGTACCACGGCTTCGGCCAGTGCCACCAGAGAAGACTGGGCACGGTCAATCAGGCCGACCATTTCGGCCTGAACGATACGTTCCTGACGTTGTGCACGGTAGACATTGAACAGTAATGCGCCCCAGATCCCGTTCAGGTTGGGTGGGACATCATAAGGACGGTTTGAAATCCATTCATTGACCAGATAAAGTGAACGGAGCTGCAAGGCAAAGAACACCACAAAAGCAACAAAGATACAGCTCCAGAAGTAACCGGCCCCCAATCCGATTAAGCTTGCAATCACCAAGAAAAAAAGTAACAGCCTTAAATCTTGTTTTGCAAACGTCCATAAACTGCTGTAGCGAAAACGCTGGTGTTCACGTGCGAGTTCAGGAACGGGATACGGTTCGTACATAAAAGATTTTTTAACCTACTGCTAAATCAGCTCGTGTCGAGAAACGGTAACCGGTGCCACGAACCGTCTGCACAAAGCGGTCAACACCAAAAGGCTCCAGTACTTTGCGTAAACGGCGGATGTGTACATCAATGGTACGGTCTTCAATATAGACATTGCCACCCCAGACCTGGTCGAGCAGTTGCGCGCGTGTATAGGCCCGTTCCGGATGCGTCATAAAGAAGGCCAGTAGACGGTATTCGGTTGGCCCCATGTCTAAAATACTGTTGCCAAAACTGACGCGCTGGCTGACCGGGTCCAGTAACAGGCCATTGGCATCAATGACTTTTTCACCGCTGAGGGCATTGGCACGACGTAATACCGCCTTGATACGGGAAACCAGTTCACGTGTCGAGAAGGGTTTGGTCATGTAGTCATCTGCACCAGCATCCAGCCCCTGGACTTTATGGTCTTCTTCACCCCGTGCCGTCAGCATGATCACAGGAATTTCAGACAGGTTTTCGTCGCGCTTCAGGCGACGGCATAAGTCTACACCACTGACACCGCCCGGTAACATCCAGTCCAGCAAGATAAGTGCAGGACGCTGGTCAACGATAATCTGATGCGCCTGTTTGGCATCTTCCGCCTGTAAACACTGGAAGCCTGCCATATCCAAAGAGGTATGGATCATTTCGCGGATCGGTAACTCATCATCGACAATTAAAATATAGTCATCTTTCACAGCGCAATACCCTTAAAATCTGTAACGGTGAACCGTTTTGTTGTTATGACAGGCTTATTACAAAGATTAATTATGACAATATCATTGCAAAAGAGGGAATAAAGTCGAATTTAGCAATAAATTGTGACAATTGTGGGGCAGCACAATGACCATATGATGACAGTGAATCTAGCCATAAAGCAAATAAATTCATTTGTTTAACTAAACTGTCATTTCATGCAGCTGCCTGTCACAAAACTGTAAAATGATTTTATCTTTTTTGCGAGGTGGTTTCGATAAAGGATAAAAATACCGCACAACAGGCAGATAAAACATCTTCGAGCGGTTGTTTGAAGCCTTCCGAGACCCAGCGGATAATAATATGGGTTACATAACCGTTTAAGCCGGTTGCCATCAGCGATACTTCTTCCGTGCTCTGCGGTGCATTGGGCATGGTGATCATCACAAAGCCCTGGATAATACGGTCGAACTGGGTCAGGGTTTCCTGAATGGTGGCCTGATTATGCAGGTCCTGCACCAGCATGGCATCAATATAAATAATCCGTGCCATACGCGGATCATCCTTGATGGCATTTAATAATGCGGATAAGCCGGCATTGACCATATTTTTAGGTTCAGGTGCTGCCATGAGCACGGCCTGAGTCAGGCAACTCTGCATCTTTTCAATCATTTTCAGGAATACGGTCTGGAACAGCTCCTCACTTTTCTTAAACGATTCATAAAAGTAGCGCTCTGTCAGCTTGGCCTCGTTGCAGACGTCCTTGACCGTGACCGAGAAGAAGCCATGGGTGCCATAAGTCGCAATCCCTGCTTCAATCAGCTTTTCACGCCGTGCCTCTTTACGTTCGGTTAAAGAGAGCCCCTTGAACTGGCGCTCTTTGGTCGCTGTCTTTTTTTTCTTGTCTGTCGCTTGCTGTTTTGCCATTAAAAAACCGTTCCCTAAAATTCTCTAAATCGTGTCACTGGTGCTTTTTTACCGGGTTGCCATGCACTATTGGACTAGCATATCGCAATTTTGAAAATATGCCTTGTCTGTTTTAACCCGCTTCGCTCAGGAATGTAAATAGGCCTATTATGACATGCTGGATGTCTATTATTGCTATTTGTCTTAACGCCCGGCTGTACTATATTGACAACCTGTATTGTCAAAATTATATTGGTTACAGCTTAAACTGCACATGGTCTCGGTGAATATGTGCACATCATTCGCAATACAAAGGATAGGCAATGAAAAATTTTAAAAATAAAGTCGCAGCGATCACCGGTGCAGGTTCTGGGATTGGACAACAGTTAGCCGTTTTGCTGGCGAAACAGGGCTGCCATTTATCGTTGAGTGATATCAATGAGAAAGGCCTGACACAGACTGTCGAGCTGGTAAAACAGTATCCTGTAACCGTCACCACCAAGGTGGTTGATGTTTCAAACCGTGACGCGGTAAAGCAGTGGGCACAGGACACCGTACAGGATCATGGTTCGGTAAATATGATCTTCAATAATGCAGGTGTGGCACTGGGTTCAACGGTGGAAGGTGCCAGCTATGAAGATCTGGAATGGATTGTCGGAATTAACTTCTGGGGTGTGGTTTACGGTACCAAGGAATTCCTGCCGCTGATTAAACAAACCAAAGATGGGCATATCATCAATATTTCCAGTATTTTTGGTTTAACCTCACAGCCGACCCAGTCTGCATATAATGCAACCAAGTTCGCAGTGCGTGGTTTTACAGAGTCATTGCGTCAGGAACTGGACATTGAAAAGAGCGGTGTCAGCTCACTCTGCGTGCACCCGGGCGGGATTCGTACCAATATTGCCAAAGCCGCAAAAATGAATGACAGCCTGAAGAGTCTGGGCATGGACCCGGGCAAGTCGATTACACAATTTGATAAATTCCTGCGTACTCCGCCAGAAGAAGCTGCGCGCCAGATCTTGAATGCAGTACTCAAAGACAAACGCCGTTTATTGATTGGTACCGATGCACGTATTGTGGATTCTTTCCAGCGCCTGTTCCCGACTGGTTATCAACGCATTGCGGCGCTTGCGACCAAAATGCTGTAATTTGTCCCGCCATAAAAAAGCCATTCTTTGTGAATGGCTTTTTTATTTTCTTTAAATCAGGACCTTGATTTTTGATTTTTTCCAGAAGAATTGATAATAAAAGCCTTGGAAGATACATAGGCTGACAAAGGACAGTGCATAGGCAATCCAGATCCCGGTTAAGCCCCACATTGAGCTAAACCAGTAGGCACAGGGAACTTCGATCAGGAGAATGGTGAAAATATTGATCAGCATCGGCATGTTGACTGTACCGCTGGCACGCATGATTGAAGCAAAAATTGCACTGGCGCCAAAGAACAGGATTGACCACAGCACAATAAATAACAGTTTTTGCCCCAGTATCATCACGCTTTCATCGGTAATGAATAAGGCCATTAAATATTTGGAAAACAGATAGGCCAGTACAATCAGGGTTCCGGTAAACAGGATATTCATACCCAGGGCGGTACGGGTCACTCTGGCCAGTAAGTCGGGCTGGCCTGCACCAATGGCTTGTGCGGCAAAGATGGAGGCTGCAATGGAAATGGAAAGCGCTGGGAACTGGATATAGTTCAGCACCTGATTCACGGCACCATAGGCAGCGGTGGCATGCGCGCCGTAATGGTTAATCAGGCCGACAATGACCAGTCCGGCTAAAGAGGTGGTGACCATCTGGACTCCGGTGGGAATCCCGAGCTTCAAAATGAGCTTGCTTAACGTAGCATCATGTCGGATATGCCGGATTAACTGGCGATCAATCTTCAGGGGATGATTTTTATGGTTCAGATAAAATGTTAAAAAAATCAGCACCAAGGCATAGCCGAGAATGGTTGCAATAGCCGGGGCAACAATACCTAAAGCAGGAAAACCGAAATAGCCTTTGAGCAGGACCGGGGTGACTGCCAGCCCAATCAGGCTGGTCAGGCTTAATGCAATCAGTGGGGTGACACTGTCGCCGACACCACGCAAAATCGAGGTATAGATAATATAGACAAACAGCAACGGGCTACCCACCAGCATCCATTGCATATAGGGCAAGGACAGATGCATGACCCGGGCATCCGTACCGAGCAGCTCCAGAATATCCCGGGCGAACACCAGCCCAAGCACGGCAATGATACAGCCACCAATCAAGGTCATGAACAGCGTAGAACCGATGACACAGCGCACTTTTTCAAGATTCTGTGCCCCCCAGGCCTGTCCGACCAGCACGGTGGTACCGGCTGAAATCCCGATCACAAAGGCCAGTAAAAAGAACAGGATCGGAAAAAAGACCGATACGGCGGCAATGGCATCTACGCCCATCATTTGCCCGACAAAAACGGTGTTAATGGTACCTGATAAGTTCTGCAAAATATTGGTGGCAATCAAAGGCACCAGAAATACAAAAAAAGTTTTCCAGAGATTCGGTTGCATCACCAGCGGTTGACGTGGAGTCATTCGGTTTCCTTTACCCTCTCCTGCATGTCTCTCATTGTCAACATAGCATCATCAGCAGCAGGGAAAGCTTTATGGTTCGGTTTATTTTTTGTTGATCAACACTGGAGGAGAATGTCTCCTGCACGTTGTAGGGTCTGGTCGGTTTTGGCGAAGCAGAAACGGATCAGACGCAGTGATTCTGGCGCTTGTCGGTAAAACACGGAAATCGGAATCGCCACAATCTTGTGTTGCTCTGCCAGAAACTGACACATCTCGACATCATTCAGATCAGGGCGAATCTTGCTATAGTCCAGATTCTGGAAATAGGTGCCTTGCGAAGGCCTGAACTGAAAACGTGAGTGTTGCAGCTGGGTATTCAACAGATCCCGTTTCGCCTGATAAAAGCTAGGGAGCTGTTGAATATGTTCAGGATGCTGTTGCATGTATTCGGCCAGTGCCAGTTGACACGGCATATTGCCACAGAAATTGGCAAACTGGTAAATCTGTCGAAACAGGCGCATCAGCTGTGGTGAGGCTACACAATATCCCGTTTTCCAGCCGGTAACATGATAGGTTTTACCAAAAGAGCCAATGACAAAACTACGCTCTCTTAGTTCTGGGAATTGGAGGGCGCTATAGTGTTTCTGCCCATCAAAGACCAGATGCTCATAGACTTCGTCTGACAGCACCACGATATTTTTATCTTGAATCAGTTCAATCAGTTGACGCCAGTCCTGTTCTGACCAGATGGCACCGGTTGGGTTATGCGGAGTATTGACAATGATCATGCGGGTTTTGGCATTGATACGGTCTTTGACTTTTTGCCAGTCCACCTGAAAAGAAGGTGCTTCCAGATTGAGATGAATGGATTTTCCTCCCGCCAGTTGAACCGCAGGGGCATAGCTGTCATAGCTTGGATCGAAAATAATCACTTCATCGTCTGCATGAATGCAGGCTTGAATGGCGCAAAAGATGGCAATGGTTGCGCCTGAAGTAATGGTGATTTCTGTGGCAGGATCCAAGGGGAGGTGGTCGCGTTGTAAAAACTGGGCGGCGAGCTGTTCACGCAATGCCATGACACCATCACCTGCCGGGTACTGGTTATAGCCTGAGAGGGTGGCCCGGGTCAGTGCTTCCAGCAGGGCAGGCGGGGCCGGGAAATCGGGAAAACCCTGGGACAGGTTGAGAGCGTTGAGCCGGTGTGCGAGTTCAGTCATGATGCTAAAAATGGTCACGCCTTGGCTTGGGAGTTTTGACTGAAGTTGCAACATGATTGAAATTACCTAATTAAATTTTAATGAATTATTTATTGTGGCGGTGTCTTGCCGAGTACTCACCTAATTTCAGGATAAGCCTTCAGCTGGAGTTACTTTGGTTTTGCCCAAAGTAACCAAAAGCATTGTCATTCGCAAAACCTGTTCACTTCTTGCATTGTTTCGATTACCTCGCAGAAACAACATTGAATTGAAACCACGCAGGTTGCGAATAACCTGTCCCGCATATCTTATTTAGAACAGGGAACAGTTTTTTATTCGATATCACAAAACATTTTCCACAATAGCACGAATTACACCAAGCGCTAAACCAATAAAGGCACCGACAATTACGCCGTTAACGCGGATCATATGCAAGTCACCGCCCACCTCGCTTTCGATTTTGGCAATCATTTCCCGTGAATCCCATTCATGAATGCGCTCACTGATATAACGGATGATCTTGTCGCTATATTGCTCACTGAAATTGGTTGCCAAGCCCACCATTTTTTCATTCAACACATGGCGTACTTTTTCATTCTGGATCAGGCTTTCACCCAGTTGCTGAATCGCGGCCTGTAAATTGGTGGCGATGCCGGAATCGGGCTGCATTAAATCGGTCTTGATGGCATCACATAAAATTGCCACAGTACCGCTGATAAAGTTTAACACCTGTGGGCTATCCAGCAGCGCATCTTTGCCACGATTTAAACGCTGGCTGGCTTCACTGTCGGGATTGGCCAGTTGCAGCATCAGGTTGTGGGTGGCAGTCTCAATGTCCTGACGCCACGGGTGTTCGGGATTAGCCAGCATCGACTCGACTTTTTCAATCAGGGAGTCAATGGTCCGTTGCTGCACATCAATCCCGATCCAGCTGGCACCTTTGGCCAGCTTCCAGACTCCCAGTTCCTGAAACAGTTTACGTGACAGGTCCCGCGCTTCCTCCGGATGCGAGACCATCCATTCATGTGCCAGATCGAGGCCACGTTGCAACACATCCTGATGGAAATCATTTTCCAGTACCGCGCGCAACATTTCGCTGGCCAGCTTGTTGACTTTGGTGCTTCTGACCCATTGCACACTGTTATTCTGGACAAAGCGGGCAATCTGATCCTGACTGACAAATTCAAAAATTTTGGGTACGGTGTGCTGGATCATCTGTACCACTTGCTGGTTGTTGTTTGGACTGGCCAGCCATTGTCCGGCAGCCAGACTGATATCGGTATTTTGCAGACTCCGTTCCACAATCTGCGGGGACAGGAAATTTTCCTGCACAAAACGTCCCATCGACTCGGCAATGCGTGCTTTATTGCGTGGAATAATTTCAGTGTGGTCACGCAATAGTTTCGGTAAAGGCATTCTGCCAAAGGGATTGCGGAACAGGACCGTGACCGCATACCAGTCGGCCAAACCGCCTACCACGCCTGCTTCTGCCCCGAGCATGAAAATATGGATGAGCCATTTATATTCAGGAAGAAAATGCGCCGCGACCATGAAAGCAATCCATGACACGACGGCAATGATCAAGGCCAGGGTGGCGAAGTATTTACTTCTTTGCAGGCTGGGTACATGAATTTCTTCGACTGAACTCATTGAGTCATCCTTTTAATTTACTTTTTCTCTTGAGGTGGTGCAGGCGGCTGCAACACGTCTCCTGTGGGACCCAGACCGTATTTTGGCCCCAAGGATTGTAAAATCAGTTGGGCATCAAAGGCATCTGGTGCTTGCTGCTGAGTCTTGAAACACTCGATAGTATACGACACTTGCACTGGATCAATATTGACCACCTGCGGGGTATCGTAGAATGGATCAGGCCAAAACGCCGGATGACGACGGTAGTAGCCATAAGGGTAGTACGACGGTGTCGGATAAATCACGGCCTGACGTGGCGCTTTGTGCCGGGCATTACTTGGGTCATCCACCACACTAAAATAGCGGAAACCGTTTTTAACCGTGGTCTGCGCAGCCTTGAGCAAGGTAATTTCTTCTGCACTACCATAACTCAAATTGTTATCTGCCTGAAAACCGACACGGAAGGTTTTGTTATTTAACGGATAAGCGGTGAACTGGCCCAGCTGGTCAAAGGTTCTGGGTTTGGACGGAACCGTTGCACATCCTGCAAATGTCAATGCGACAAGGAGCGGGGTGCATATTAATAAAGCTTTCATATGCCATTCCTGTATAGAGGGTCGAGACTGGTCGACTTAGAAACTGCTATTGGGTTGGGTTAAAAACTCTGTTTCCTCTGGAGTAGAGTCTCGCCCTAAAATTTTATTGCGATGCGGATAGCGTCCAAAACGATCAATAATCACTTTATGCTTTTTCTCAAAGTTTAAATTAATTTCATTGCCGAGGCGTTGGAATAATTTGAGGGCAAATTCATGGATGCGTCTGGATTCGCTATGCATGAATGGCATATATAGAAATGAACGTTGTTCGGGACTGAGCTGGGCATCAAGTTGTAAGCTGATCGCTTCTTGTGAGAGGGCCAGGGCAAGGCTGTCATAGGCAAATGCCTGTGCCTGATCGCGGTACAGATTGCGGGAAAACTGGTCGAGTATAATAATTTCGGCCAGACGGCCTTCAGGCGTGTTGCGCCAAGACCATAGTTCCGCCTGAGCCGCCCGATGATGAATCTCCTGAAATGACTCGCGGATTTTTGCATCAAAATCCTCGCTTTTGGCAAACCAGAGTGAGCGGTGTGCCGGGTCAAACCAAAAATTAAGAATGTCTTGCGCTTGCATGGGCGAGTATCCTCGGGAAGATTTATTTTTCAATAAAATCACAATTTCGGCGTGTCTTATGTAACAAGATTGTGATAAAAATTGCCAGACTAAACAGGGATTTCTGTTGCAAGCTTTTATGAAATGTTAACAGAGCCTAGATGACTAGATCATAATTGTCGTTATAATTGCCTGAGTCGAAGGGATTGGCATTGTCATGATGTCTATATAATCGACGTAGTCGCTACCTTTGATGTGGTCGGCTGTTCTTGAATAAGCGAGCCTATAATATGAATCAACCCAGCACACTTACTTCCTCTGTGATACCAACTTGGGTAGATGCATCGCTATTAAAAGGGATGTTACGAGGGATTGAGCGTGAAAGTTTGCGTATGCAAAGCAATGGATTTTTATCACAAAAAAATCATCCGGCAGCTTTGGGTTCGGCACTGACACACCCGCATATCACCACCGACTATTCAGAAGCGTTGATGGAGTTTATCACTACGCCTCAAAGCAGTATTGCAGCGGCTTTAAATGAATTAAGCGATATTCATAGTGTGGTGCATCAGCAACTTGAAGACGGGGAACGGCTCTGGCCATTGTCCATGCCGTGCATGCTGGATGATAACGAAGAAAATATTAAACTTGCTCAATACGGATCTTCCAATATCGGTCGGTTTAAAACACTTTATCGCCGTGGGCTTGGAGTGCGTTATGGTCGCCGTATGCAGACCATTTCAGGGGTCCACTATAATTTATCTTTCCCTGATCCGCTTTTTGCGGTTTTACAGCAGCATGAACATAATCCGCAACTCAAACAGCTGAGCCTGCAAGACTACCGTAGCCACCGTTACTTTGGCCTGATCCGGAATTTTATCCGTTTGATTCCTCTGGTCATGTATATGCTAGGGGCCAGTCCGTCGGTATGCCGCTGTTTCCTAACCGGACGCCAGCATCATTTACAACCGCTGGTCAAAGGAACCTTATACCTGCCTGAAGCAACCGCGCTACGGATGGGACGACTGGGCTACCAGAACTCGGCACAAAAAGAACTGGGTATTCATTATAACGACCTGCATGATTATCTGGATGGCTTACAAAAAGCGGTACATACGCCTTATCCGGAATTTACCCGGCTTGGCTTGAATGATGAACAGGGGCAACCGATCCAGATCAATGATCATGTCCTGCAAATTGAAAATGAATACTATAGTCTGGTTCGCCCTAAACAGGTGCCTCAAGCAGGTGAAACACCTTCACAGGCCTTGAAAAATCGCGGGGTGGGGTATGTAGAGCTGCGTGCGGTCGATGTTAACCCTTATAGTGCAATTGGGATTGACGAGGTTTCGGCAGGTTTTCTAGAAAGTTTGGCCCTGTATTGCCTGTTAAAGGACAGCCCGGAATTATTTGCTGAAGAACAGGAGCAGATTGACCGGAACCAGACCGAAGTGGTAAATCGCGGCCGCGCAGCAGATGCCAGAATCGAAGCAGGCAATGAGACACTACCATTTAAAGTATGGGCACAAGCGCATTTAAATGCGATCCGGGGTTGTGCAACTTTATTGGACCAGATGGAAGGCACACAACTATATCAAGCTGCCTTACAGGTGATGCAGCAGCGTTTGGATCACATTGAAGAGACACTGTCTGCCCAGGTAATTGCCGATACCTTACAACATGGCGGAACCTGGAACTTTGGCAGCGTTATGGCACAGCAGCATGTTGATCATTATGACCAGCATCCGCTCAGCGAGGAACGCAAGCAATATTTTACACGCTTGGCACAAATATCGTTGCAAAAACAGGCGCAACTTGAACAAGATAACGACATGAGTTTTGAACAATATCTTGCACAATACCGCTAGCCTGTTGCTATTACATCTTACGTGCTATCGCTTGCATCGCGGTAGTGGGCATTTTTTAGAGGATTTCCCATGCGATGGAATTACCGCTTAGTCAGTGCATTACTGGTACTGGCCAGCATTATTGGTATCTCATTTGCGTTGTATTTAGAACATGTGCAAGGACTGAATCCTTGTCCACTCTGCATTTTCCAACGTATTGGCCTGATCGGGATGGGGCTGGTAGCCTTGGTTGCGTTTATCCATAATCCGGTTTCAAGCGTATTCAAGCGCTTTTATGCCTTGCTTGCCACCTTGTCGATTGGCTGGTCAGTCGGTGTTGCCGCACGTCATATCTGGTTGCAGCATTTACCACCGGATAAGGTACCAAGCTGCGGGCCCGGTTTGGACTATCTGGTCGATGTCTTGCCAATGAAAGCAGTATTACAAGAAGTACTGTCCGGTTCAGGAGAGTGTGCGGTGGTGGACTGGACTTTTCTGGGACAATCCTTACCGGTATGGTCTTTACTGTATTTCAGCCTGATTTTGCTGATCTGCCTATGGCAATTGTTTAGACGCTACACCCCTACCTCAAAATAACAACAACTTTCTCAATACCTTGCTCAAACCTGAAATATGGAAACATATTTTGGGTTTTATTTTCTCGATCATTCAATAATTTGTGCCATTTTTTTATCCAAAAGATATTTTTATAGACAGATAGGTCTGTTTTTTGTAAAGTTCAGCCGATTTCCCGTACGATCTGATTATAAAAAATGCTTTTTAATATATTTAACGTATTAGAAAAAATGGGGCTAAATGCACAGCAACGTGCCATTCACGTACAATTTTCTAATAATTTACTGAATCATCAAGTTTTTTTACAACGTATACAAGGACAGCACCAGCTCAATGAAGGGCTGGAAGCCGAATTGATTTGTCTGTCGACCAATACCCGGATTGCTTTAAAACAATTTATCGGCGTTCAGGTGGCGGTGGATCAGGTTACCGATGCAGGACAACTGTTCCGTACCACAGGAATCGTGACAGAAGCGAGTTACGGGCAGAGTGATGGGGCTTTAACCCTGTACAAGCTGAGCTTAAAAGATGCGACCAGTTTATGGCATAAGCGTCGTAACAGCCGTGTTTTTATGAATAAAACCGTGGTCGAGATTACTGAAGTTCTATTCAAGCAATGGCAGCAAAACAGCCCGCTTTTTGCGGCAAGTCTGAGCCTTGATCTGGATGGGCTAAGCCAGAATTATGATATTCGGCCATTTGTGATGCAGCACAATGAATCAGACTATACCTTTCTTACCCGCTTATGGCGCAGTGAAGGCATAAGCTGGCTGATTGATGAAGCCGAGCTGTTTGTGCCGCATTCAAGTACGCTAGTACAGGCGCAAAAGCTTAGATTAATGGACGACAATAGCGAGTATCAGGCTTTGCCTCGACGAAGTATTCGTTATCACCGGAGCAGTGCCACAGAGTTTCAGGACAGCATTACCGGCTTTGTAGCGGTAAGAAGCTTGCAACCGACAGCTGTGCATTTGCAACGCTGGCAACCTGATGCCTTGGCTCAAGAAGAAGGTGCAGGTTCAGTTGTCACCACCCATCGTCATTCTGAAAATTTTGATTCGGCCAGCTTAAGTCTGGAGCAGGCGTGGCATATCAGCCCCGCCTGGATGCAGGACTTAAAGGGCGAAGACCAGGCCACTGCTTCAGGTAGCCAGCAGTTAGAAAAACTGAATCAGCAATTCAATGACATGTACGCCAGTCAGGCCAAGTACTTTAAGGCTTATAGTAGCGTGCGCGATAGCCAGGTCGGCTATTGGTTCAAGTTTAGGGAACATCCTGAGATTGATCTGCATCAAGGGGCCGATCAGGAGTTCCTGATTATTGCCAAGCATTTTTATAACCAGAATAATTTACCCAAAGATTTGCAGCAACAGGTTAGTCAGCTGTTAAGCCAGAGCCATTGGCAACAGCCGGAGCATGAGTCAGAACGTCAGGGCAATGAACTGACCTTGATTCGCCGTCAGGTCAAAATCATTCCTGAATATGATCCAGAACAGCATCGTCCGATTGCCTATCCGCAACGTGCCAAAGTGGTCGGGCCTGAAGGTGAAAGCATTTATGTGGATGAGTGGGGGAGGATCAAGGTTCGCTTTCTGTTTACCCGCAGTGATGACCATGGCCATGATGGAGGTGCTGGCAGCAATGACAATGACACCGACTCCGCATGGGTAGATGTGCTCACGCCTTGGGCGGGGGAAGGCTATGGAGCACGCTTCTTGCCGCGTATTGGAGAGGTGGTGGTTATCGACTTTTTTGATGGCAACATTGATCGTCCTTTTGTGACTGGACGTATCCATGAAGCACAACGCTCCCCGACCAAGTTTGACGTTAAGGGACAACTGCCTGACACCAAAAAGCTCAGTGGGATCCGCAGTCAGGAAGTCAATGGCAGTGGTTTTAACCAGTTGCGCTTTGATGATACCACCGGGCAAATCAGCACCCAGCTACAAAGTAGCCATGCAGCATCACAGCTGAATCTGGGTAATTTAAGCCATCCCAAAACCCAAGAGACCAGTGAAGGGCGTGGAGAAGGCTTTGAACTCAGAACGGATGCCTGGGGTGCGGTGCGGGCAGGTAAAGGCATGCTGATTAGTACCTATGCCCAGGAACAGGCAATTGCTGATCATCTGGAAGCTGCTCAGGCACAATCTTTGCTGTCACAGGGTTATGACAGCATGAAAATGCTCAGCGAAATGGCTGCAAAGCAGCAAACTGATGCGCTGAACGTGATTAACCGTTTACCGAAGTTTATCCAGTCTCTAGAACTCAAAACCAGTGGAGAGGCACTTGATCGGACTTTAAACCTGTTTAAACAGGGCATGAGTCATGACCCGATTCATGCCTTAAAGGACTGCGGTGGTTTTATTGAAGATATTGGTGCTCTCGGCGGTGATGCCAGAGGTGTGGTAGAGGAGTTTAATGCTTTCTTTAGTGATGCCAAAGATGCGGTTGAAAATCTAAAACAGTTTATCGAAAACGTCGAAGAGCATGGTGCTGATCTTGTGAAAGGCAAGCTGGCCAGTATTAAAGACCGGATTGAGCAGAACCCGTTCGAGAGTATTAAAGAAGTGGGAAAAGTCTTGGCCAATGTCGATATTAAAGATTTTGAGCTGATGAGTACCTGTGGGACTTTTAGTAAAGGCAGCAAGTTAGATATTACCCCCTCTAAAGCATTGAGCTCGTTACAGGGGTTTATGGAGGGGTATACCCAGGGTCTGGAAAGCAGTTCCGATGCCAGGCAGCAAGAACAAGGCAAGATTTTCAGACAGGCGCTGATGTTGTTGGCATCACCGAACGGGATTGCATTAACGACACCTGAAAATATTATTTTGCAGGCTTCTCAGGATATTGCCGAGAGTGCCAGTGGTTCAATTAACCTGAGTGCACAAAAGAATATTATCGGACATGCACAGGACAAGATCAGTCTGTTTGCCGCACAGAAAGGCTTTAGAGCCTATGCAGCAAAAGGGAAGCTGGAGTTGCAGGCGCAGGATGATGCGATTGAAGCGATTGCGAGGAAGGTGATTAAACTGATTTCTACTGAAGATAAGATTGAAATCACTAGTCCGAAAGAGATTGTCCTGACAGCAGGAGGTTCTCAGCTGAAGATTAATGCCAACGGTGTGTTTTCAACCACAGGTGGTAAGTTTGAGAGCAAGGCTGGGCAGCATCTATTTACCAGTGGCGCTAAAGTTTCATATGAGGTACCCGAATTACCTAATACGCCAACTTTTAGTAATCGTTTAGATATTTACGATTTATTCTGGGAGAGTGATTTTAGCAAGCTTAGTTATAAAGCTTTTGTCCCTGGAACAAACTCGTTTACTTCAGGATCAATAGATGAACATGGACGTACAGGGAAAATTACTACCCCAGATCCAACACAGGTTCAAGTTCTGGTTGGCTCTAATGATGAATGGGGATTAGTCATTGACAGTTTTGATGAGGATGATTTCTGGATCGAGCAAAATGTGAATGATTCAGAAACAGATAATAATGTAGAAAGTGGGGATTGGAAATGAATAAAAAATCATTGGTTACCATACAAATCTTAGACTTATTTGGTCGTCCAATCTCAAAAGCACAATATGAAGTAAAAAATCAGAGAACAGGGCAAGTTATTGCTGCTGGAGCAACAAATTCTTCAGGATGTATTGTTGAAATTAGCCGGGATAAAGGTACGGCTTTAGATGTTTATATTAAAAGTATGTTTAATGGCCTGATGGTCAAGGTACAAAGCTTTGTAATGTCTAGAGATCGCATGCTCGTAAAAATTACAAGCCCAAAAGTAATGTTAGATTTAAAAACATTAACAACTCAAGGTAATAGTGGCCAATATAAAAGAAAAACGCATGTTGTAAAAAAGGGTGAAACTTTATTTGAAATAGCTCAAAAAAATCACACAACAGTTCGAGCATTAGAGCGTTTGAATAAAATAGATGATCCGAATAAGATTAATATTGGCCAAGTTATTAAGTTACCAGTAAATATTCCTGCTGCAGGAAATAATGCCCATCAAGAAAAATCTAAACCAGCTACTCAGCCGAGAACACAACCTTCAGCTACTACTAAACCAAAACCATCACAGACTCCACCTGTAAAGCCTTCTAGTACACTACCTCAGAAAAAGCAGGAAGAAGGAATTTTTGGAGCAAATTTTGGTAGTAAAATCCTCGATCAAGTAAATGAACTTTATGAAGAAGGTAAAAAAACGCTGAACGAAGCTACAAAAACGGTTTCCAAGATACTGACAGTGGATGACCGTAGTCAGGATGGCGGGACACCTAAAGTAGATGCACCAAATTTATGTAAAACTAACCCACAATGTATTTCAAGTGGTAAGAGTGAGCTGATCCGAGAAGTAAATATTCGTTTGGCAGGCTTTGGTGGAGCTTTACCTACGGATGAGTTTACCGAACTAACTACAAAATGTATTAAGCAATTCCAAAGGGATTATATGGGGGTACCAGAGACGGGGAAAATTTGTGGTTCTGTTTTAGCTGCTTTAGATAAGTTTAGAGATGAATATGGAATAGCTCCCTTCTTTGATTCAATGAAATGTCCTTGTGGGGTTTGCTCGGGTTTTGGAAAAGGGCGAAATGATAATTTTGAATTTGAGAGTTATCAAAAAAGTTCAGGGCGATATATAAAGGTTACAAGACCTGCACATGAATACAAAGGTATGCATAAGAGTCTCATATGGGGGTTAAAAGCAATGCTATTTTATTTTAAAAAAATAGCTAATCCTAATGGTTATAAAATTACAGGAATATCATCAGGTTATCGTTGTATTGATAATAACTGGAAAAAAAGACGTGCAACAACTAATCATATGGGGTGTGCTTTAGATATCGTAGTTCAAAATAAAAATAATCAAGTAGTTAGTATGAATGAACTTGAGAATAAAGTAAGAACAGAATGGTTTTGTAAATATTTAAATACTAGTTTAGGCTGGTCTACAAATAAATTTGGTTTAGAGCGTTTATCTGATGGGGCAACCACATGGGTGCATTTAGATGTACGAGAATTTATAGATATTTATAAAGTTGATAATCTATTTTCTGAAACTAAAGATGGTTTAAATGGTCGTTATTTTTCTCAAATTATTAAGGAAAGCAATTTGCAGAATTTATTATCATGCAGTGGTATTATTCCTGTTTCAAATAAATTGGCCGAATTAGAACAAAAGAAAAATAAACTATTTGATGAAGATGATGCAAGAAAAGCTTTAAAAATTATTTACGATAAATATGGTAAAGAAATAGCAGAAATAGTAGAAAGAATGTATAGAGCAGAGACTAGACATTTTTCTTCAGAGCAATATAAATATGGCGGAACCCCCGGTATGGAAGTACATGGTTCTGCGCCTTATTATGGTTGGGATTCATCATTATTTATTGAGCCACCTACAGGAACATGGTCAGCATATGAAAATAAAGGTTTGAGTGGATCTGGAGGAAATGCTCAAGAAAAAAATAAGAAAAAAGTATTTGTTTGTGTCTCATCTGTTTTGGTTGGTATGACATATGTTTCTGAGTACATTAAAAAATACAATGGGAATTATGCTAGATGGTTTTCAAAAGAAAAGGACAAACAAGAGGTTTATAGAAATGAATTAAGTAAAATTAAAGTTAGGATTGTATCAACATTTTAATAGGGATAGTTTGCTGATGAAATTTATATGTTTTTTATTTGCTATTTTATTAACTAGCGGATGCAGTGCAAAAATAAATATTAATAGTTCAGATCAATACTCTCAATGTGATAATGATCTTAAGGATATCATTTATAAAAATTTTGATATGAAAAAAATTAATAAGAAAGATGTTACTTTCGATTTTTCAGAAAAGGATTACATACAAATATTTGTGAAAAGTAAAAATGGGGTAAACAATGGGGCGACATTTGGATGGATTAAAATTGATAAAAAAAATAATAAATTATATAATGTTACTTATGATGATGAAAATCAAATTCCAATGAATGTTTTAGATAAAAAAGATTATATTGATAGATGTCTTTAGTTTTTATAAAGATAATCGAAATCTTAAATAAGTGTTTTTATTTCGTTAAGAATTTGTGTTGTGTAAATATAAGTAGGTAATTTTATGAAAGTTTTTAATCCTGTAAAAATGTATTTAGCTATATTAATGCTAACTCCTATTATTGGTTGCTCAAGTAGTTCGTCAGTTGCCAAAGAATTTAATAAAACAGAGGAGAATGTTAAAGTAATTAAATATCCTATATCATCAAATTTTTATTCAGAATGTAGAGAAAATAAATCTGAAAAAGAATGTAGAAAAATAAGTAATATAAAAGATTATTCTTATCAGTCAACGAAAATTTTAGATGAACTTCCATTGGAAGGAAAAATTTTATCAGATGGTAGGATAAAAGATCTCAATGTAGACAATTTTAGATTTATATCTAAAGGTAATGATATAGTTTACTCTATAGCTGAAAAATATGTAGATACAGATGAAGAGGCTAAATCAGAATTTTATTTGATTAAGATTAATCCAAAAATAGAAATTGAAAAAATAGGTGATTATTACTCAATTGATAGCTCAGGAATAATTAGTTATAAAGATGAGCACGGAAAATTATTAAAGAAAAAATTGAAATAAAAAATAAATTAATATTGGATATACCCTAACTAAGTTGGGGTATATCTTTTAAAATAAAAAATTTATAGTAATTGACTTAAACTAATAGGAAGTTTGAAATGAAATTTTTAAAAAAAGTAATGATATTTTTTATTGGTTTAGTAGTATCAAGTTATGGATTCTCTAAAGAGAATAATAAAAATATTAAAGTTGAGCCTTGTGGTTTTGACTATGATGTAGATAATTATTACTGTAAAACGGATAAGATTAAAATTTTTGAAAAAAATATTGGAATGAAACCAGATTTTAATAAAGATTATTCTGTAATAAAAATTGATGATGGTAAATATTTTAGGTTAGCTGTTTTAAATCAAAAAAATTATAAAGTTTACCCTTTGAATTATCAAGTAAATAAGGCGAAAGCTGATTTTAATTACTCTGCTGAAAAAGATGAGTTGTGCATATCTGGGGATTTATATTCTTATAGAGATACCTATTTAAACTCAAAAGCATGCTTTAAAATTATTGATAACGCTTTTGTAAAGGTAAGTGTTATAGAAAATATAAGTCAAAAAAATAATGATAATAACTTAGTTTTTATAAAAACACCAATATCGTCTGATTTTTTCTCTAACTGTACTGAGAAAAATCCAGTGAAAAAGTGTGAACAACTTGAAAGATCTAATAATAGACCTTATACTTTATCTGAGTTACAAAAAATATCTCCTGATTTAGTGATTTTATTAAACGACTCAAAAGTAAAATCATTAAATGCAGATACATTTAGATTTCTTCCTAAAATTAAAGATAGTTTTTATTCTATTGCCGAAAAGTATATTGATACAGATGAAGAATCTAATTCTGAATTTTATCTAATAAAAATAAAACCTGAGCTGGTGGTGGAGAAAATAGGTAATTATTACTCAATTGATAGCTCAGGAATAATTGGTTATGAAGATGAAAATGGAAAATTATTAAAGAAAAATTTAAAATAAGAGTATTCTTATATTATATTTATGTTCTAATGATTTTGTTTTTTATAACATTATGAATATTGCTGTTGATAAATAGTTTTGAAGTCGTCGGTGTTTCCTAATGATAAATAAAATCTTTTTAAAATTATGCATGATTAGCCTAGTTGGTTTGTCATCTTTCTGTATTTCAGCTGCTAATACAAAAAATGAGGTAGAGTGTTTTTTGAATTCAAAAGATCTGATACAAAATTTATATGCGACTTTTCCTATTGATGGGAATAAAATTGTTGAAAGTTCTGACAAGAAAATAATATCTAAATTCTTTTCGAGTGGTCTGACTAACATGTTATTAAGCGATTATAGGTGTAGAGAAAAAACTGGTAGCGTATGTAATATAGATTTTAATATATTAAGTAATTCTCAAGATGATCTTGGAAGTTTTAAAATATTGCAAGCAACAAACAATATTGTGACTGTGAAATTTGATACACCAACGCATGGAGATTTTATTGATTTTTATATAGAAAATAAAGATATGTGTAAAGTAATTAAAGATATAGGCTATAATAATACTAACTTGTTAAATATTCTAAAAAAATAATATACGGCTCTATATAAAGAATCGGGTAAAGATCACAAGCTTAAGCCAAATAAACCAGGTGAGTTTATTAATTAAAGGGCCATTCATAATGCGATTAAGCTTGTTACAGTTTTTGGTCGTAAAAGCTCAGCTAGAACCTAACTGAGCTTCTATATTTCAGGTCTCAACAATGCCTTCTAAGTCATCAAAAGTGTAGTTGTTCGGTACATTGATCATATGGGTCTGTACCCCAGCTTCCACTTTTTCTCTCGCATCAGGATACAGCCAGCGCGTAATCTGCTCGGCTACGCTTGAGTGATACTGGATTTCAAAATGGTTCAGTCCATAAAAAACAGCCTTATGCGTATCGGGCAGTTTGAGTTGAAAACGGGGATTTGGATGCTCGCCCAAGGCACTTTTGACACTGACCAGATAATCGCCAATCACAGTCAGGGCTTTATTGCGCAGCTTTTCAAATTCCAGTGTGCCCGCGATCAGGAAAGTATTGATATGTGATGGGAGTGGTGCTGGCTTACGATTATCATCGGCAAAACCGATACGGGCATCATTATGTTCCCAGTCATCATCACGGACACTGCCATAACGCAGGTCGAGTATGCCGTTACTGCGTACATTGACCAGCTGGCCAATCAGGCTGATAAACGGGAAGGCGCCCAGTTTATCCTGTAAGACAAAACCGAAACGTTCCAGTACGGCACCATGATGAGGCGAACCGATACAGACCAGATTCTCAACCATATGCACCCATTGATACAGATTCTGCTTGCCATAGAACAGGGCGCTGCGTGAAACCAGCCCGCCCATACTGTGTCCAATCAGGTCAATACTGGTAATACGTGGATTACGCTGTACCAGATCTTCCAGCGTATTGGCAAAACTACGGCCATTGGCTGAAATCCGGCGCCCGGTATTGTAGTTCAGATACAACATGGTGTTGTTATCGCGCTGGGCAAGCAGGCGCTCGCCAATGCCGCCATAACGGTGGTTGGACCAGGTCAGATGGTTCATGCATAACCCATGTGTCAGGATCACCACACGACCTGTCAGTTCACCTTGTTGCAAAGAACCATAGTGATCATACAGCACCATCGGCAAGGCCATGGGATTATGCTGTTTTAGAAAGAAATCACCGAAGATGCCATTCAGTGCGCCAACCACAAAATGTAAAGTCGGGGTCAGCGGCTTGTCATGCAGAGCCGGGAATTTGGCAATAATACGGCGTAAATTGGGCGCCAGAAAATGACTGCCATATTTTTGTAAGGCGACATAGGAAAACTGGTAGAACTTCTGCAATTGTGGATGCTTTTGCAGATTCTTGGCCTTTTGGGCACTTAAACCGAGTGTTGTTCTCAATACCTCGGTTTGTACCAGTTGCACCAAATCATGTACTCCGCTCAGACTGGTGCTGACCAGTTGCGCCAAACCTTCCAGAACATCTGCCTGACTTGGGGGGGTACGGTCCCATTTGCAGTAGGTTTCATGCAGAGGTGTTAAACTTGGCATATTGATTTCCCCATCCTTGATCTATGTCCAAAGTTTGTCGTGATTCACATGAGACTGTTTAGATAAACTACAACAAACCTTTACATCTTATGTCTTTCATAGCTAATTTTTTTAGAATACTGATGAATGGAAGACAGTATGGTTATTTATGTCTGACAATGTTGAGCTTATCTGGGTTTAATATTGTTATTTGCATAACGTTTAATCAAAATAATGTGATTTATTTCACCCCAAGTCAAGGCGCTGCCTCATCTGGTATATATGCAAATTATTTATTTACATGGCTTCCGAAGCAGTCCCATGTCCAAAAAAGGTCAACAGTTGCGACACTACTGTGCCGCTCATCCACATGTCCGGGTTCATTTGCCAGATCTCAACCGGGCACCGGAACAGGTGATATTACAGCTGTCCCAGCTTATCGAAAATTTACCGGCTGATAAAGTCGTTTTGGTCGGGAGCAGCCTGGGCGGGTTTTATGCGACGTATCTTGTCGCTAAATATGGCTGTCCGGCTGTACTGATCAATCCTGCTATGCAACCATGGCAGCTGTTTCAGGATTTATTCGGGATTGAACAAATCCCGCTCAAAGTCACCGGGTCATGGGTACTTGATACCGATCAATTGCGGCAATTACAATCGATTGCTGACACGAAGTTAAAGCATGCTGATAAAATTCTCGTGCTTTTGCAACAAGGCGATGAAGTCTTGGATTATCGTCAGGCTCAACGCTATTATAGTGCAGTTCATCCATCATCATTGATTTTAACTGATGCTGGTGGTAATCATGCAATGGATGATTTTGAAGAAAAATTACCTTTAGTCCTCGAATTTTTATCGGCAGCCCTCCAATAAGGAAGTCAGACCAAGTGACACAATACACGGCCCAATCCCTTGAAGTTCTTTCTGGTTTAGATCCTGTTCGTCGTCGACCAGGCATGTATACCGATACCTCACGCCCAAACCATTTGGCGCAAGAGGTGATTGATAATGCAGTCGATGAAGCACTTGCGGGTCATGCCAACCAGATCTGTGTGACGGTCTACGAAGATGGTTCGCTGTCAGTAGAGGACAATGGCCGGGGGATGCCGGTCGATATCCATCCTGAATATGGTCAAAGCGGGATCGAAATCATTCTGACCAAGCTGCATGCTGGTGGCAAATTCAGTACCGATAACTATCAGTTCTCGGGTGGTTTGCATGGCGTGGGTATTTCGGTGGTCAATGCCCTGTCGACCCGTGTGGAAGTGGCGGTACAGCGTCAGGGTAACCTGTATCAAATGGCCTTTGAGCAGGGCGAGCCGGTCGCTCCTTTAGCTGTTGTGCAAGGCAAGGTGCCCAAGCGTGCCACAGGAACAACGGTTCGTTTCTGGCCTGAAGCCAAGTATTTTGACAGTCCCAAGTTTGCGCTGAAGGCACTGAAGCATAATTTGAAAGCCAAAGCGGTTTTAGCTGCGGGCTTGAAAATTATTTATGACGATAAGATCAATAAAGAAAAAATTGAATGGCAGTTTGAAAATGGTCTGGTCGACTATTTGATGGATGAACTGCAAGATCGTGAAATCCTGCCTGATCCGGCCTTTGTCAGTAGTGGACAGGCGGATCGGGCAGCCTGTGAATTTGCAATTTGCTGGAATGTGGAAGGCGGTGAACAGATTCAGGAAAGTTATGTCAACCTGATTCCTACGGCCCAGGGCGGAACACATGTCAATGGTCTGCGTTCAGGTGTCACCGAAGCGCTGCGTGAGTTCTGTGAATTACGCAATTTGTTGCCGCGTAATATGAAGCTGTCGGCGGAAGATGTCTGGGATGGGGTAAATTTCATTTTATCGCTGAAATTTCAGGAACCGCAATTTTCAGGTCAAACCAAAGAACGTTTATCTAGCCGTGAAGCTTCCAATATCGTGCTGAACATTGCCAAAGATGCATTTGCCTTATGGCTAAACCAGCATGCCGAAATTGCAACACAGCTGGCGGAAATGGCAATTGCCAAAGCGGGACGTCGTCTTAAAGCAGCCAAAAAAGTCGAACGTAAGAAAATCGTCGCAGGTCCGGCGCTGCCGGGTAAACTGGCCGACTGTGTAGGCCTGACCCGTGAAGACAGTGAACTGTTTATTGTGGAAGGGGACTCGGCTGGCGGTAGTGCCAAACAGGCACGTGACAAGAATTTTCAGGCGATTATGCCGATTCGCGGAAAAATCCTGAACACCTGGGAAGTGTCTTCCGATGAGGTTCTGGCGTCGCAAGAAGTGCATGATATTGCCATCGCGATCGGGGTTGATCCGGGCAGTGATGATTTGTCTGAATTGCGTTATGGCAAGATCTGTATCCTGGCCGATGCGGATTCGGATGGTCTGCATATTGCGACCTTGTTATGTGCATTGTTTGTGAAACATTTCCCTGCCTTGGTCGAGGAAGGTCACCTGTTTGTGGCGATGCCACCGCTGTATCGTATCGATATTGGTAAGGATGTGTATTATGCGCTGGATGATGACGAGCTTGACGCCATCCTGAAAAAAGTCAAAGGCAATAAGAACCCGCAAATCACCCGCTTTAAGGGACTGGGCGAGATGAATGCGATTCAGTTACGTGAAACCACCATGGACCCGGATACCCGTCGTCTGGTACAGCTGGATCTGGACGATGCCCATTTAACTGCAGGTTTGCTGGATAAGTTGCTGGCCAAAAAACGTTCGGCAGACCGTAAGCACTGGCTGGAACAAAAAGGCAACCTTGCTGATATTACCGTTTAAGCAGGTAGATGATTGAACATTCTAAAGCCAGACACCCGTCTGGCTTTTTCTTTAAGAGTGCTTTGTGAGTTGAACACATTCGCATCATTTTAGGTCGCTGCGTATTTTTTGTATGCAATGTTGTATACAAGATGCAGAAAGTCATCAACAAAATTCATTAAATGATAGAAAAAACAATCAATTAAAACATTGGCATAAAAATTGAATAACACCATCCAGTAAAAATCACAATATTGATGGGTGGAGAGAATGATGCAAAACAAATTGATGTCGATGTCAGTGCTCATGGCAGCCATGCTGGGGATTGGTCTGGTGGGCTGTTCCAAACCGGCCGAAAAAACAGAACAAACCAAAACGGCAGCCCCAACCACACCTGTCGCTGGCGGGGACACCATTAAGGTCGGGATTTTACATTCGCTTTCAGGCACCATGGCGATTTCTGAAACCTCACTGAAAGACACCGCCTTGATGACCATCAATGAAATCAATGCCAATGGCGGGGTACTGGGCAAAAAACTGGAACCGGTAATTGTTGACCCGGCATCGGACTGGCCATTGTTTGCAGAAAAGACGCGTCAGCTGATTACCCAGGATAAAGTCGCAGTGATTTTTGGTTGCTGGACCTCGGTGTCACGTAAATCTGTATTGCCTGTGGTGGAAGAACTCAACGGCTTGTTGTTCTATCCGGTGCAGTATGAAGGTCAGGAACAATCGAAAAACATCTTCTATACCGGGGCCGCTCCGAACCAGCAGGCGATTCCGGCTGTTGAATATCTGATGAGCGATGAAGGCGGTAAGGCAGAACGCTTTGTGTTGCTGGGTACCGATTATGTCTATCCACGCACCACCAATAAAATCCTGCGGGCTTTCCTCAAATCGAAGGGCGTCGCCGATGCCGATATCATGGAAGAATACACCCCGTTTGGTCACAGCAATTATCAAACCATTGTATCCAATATCAAGAAATTCTCCGCAGGTAAAAAGACAGCCGTGATCTCGACCATCAATGGTGATTCCAATGTGCCGTTCTATCGTGAACTGGGGAACCAGGGCATTAAGGCATCCGATATTCCGGTCATGGCTTTCTCGGTGGGGGAGGAAGAATTACGTGGTATTGATAGCAAACCCTTGGTGGGGCATTTAGCGGCATGGAACTATTTCATGTCGGTCAAGCATCCTAAAAACACTGAGTTTGTGAATAAATTCAAACAATATGCAGTGCAATACAAACTGCCAAATGCTGACAAAGTGGTGACCAACGATCCGATGGAAGCGACCTATGTCGGGATCAATATGTGGAAGCAGGCGGTTGAGAAAGCGGGCACCACTGAGGTGGATAAGGTTCGTGATGCGATGGCCGGTCAGACTTTTGCTGCACCATCAGGCTATACCCTCAAAATGGATGAAAGCAATCACCACTTGCATAAGCCGGTGATGATTGGACAGATCCGTAGCGATGGCCAGTTTGATGTGGTCTACAAAACCCCGCAAACCCTCAAGGCAGAGCCCTGGAGTCCGTATATCCCTAAATAAGACGGTTTGCCTGCTGCACCGGTAGCAGGTTTTCTATGCTTTTGCTTGATCCATTTTTTAATCATACATAAGGGGCGTTCTATGGCGAAACATTTTGTCTTGGCACTGCTTTGCATCATGGCACAGCTGATGTTGAGCCCGGCCTGGGCAGAGGCCACATCCACAGCACCTGTGACGTCTACAGCTTCTCCGGATGCCATTCAGACCTTTGTAAAGGCTGATTTTGCCACACGTCGGGCCATGCTCAATCAGTGGCCTGCCAGTATTGAACAACTGGATCAACTGGTGACCTATATTGATCAAAATGAGTTGTATACCGATAGTGCTGGCCATACCTATTTGCTGGAAAATGATGAAAAACTGTTGCGTTATCCTGAGCAACATGTCGTGCAACAATGGCCTGCCGATTTATCCCAAGTGACTTTGGTCAATACCTTACGCAAGGCCCTGAATTTTGGTCAAGCCAAGGCTAAACTTAATTCAAGCGATGCCTCGCAACGATTGGCCGCGGTCGATATTTTAGAAAATAATCTGGATGAGTTAGAGCTGGCAACTGTCAAGCAACTCTACGTCAACGAAAAAAATGATCAGGTCAAAACGCGTCTAGCACAGCTCAAGGCCCGTCTGGATTTTAATAGCCCTGATGAGTTCACCAAGCTTGAAGCCGTGAAAATCTTGGCAGATTCAAATCGGCCTGACGTATTCGCTTTGATCACTCAAACTTTAGAACAACCACAACTCAGTCCTGCATTGAAGGCTGCCTTGCTGGATGCACAACATAAAATTAAAACCCGCCTACAAATCAGTGAGTGGTCAGGGCATGTGTTTTCAGGTCTGAGTACCGCCAGCATTTTACTGCTTGCCGCGCTTGGTTTAGCCATTACCTATGGCCTGCTTGGGGTAATTAACATGGCACATGGCGAGCTGATCATGATCGGTGCCTATACCACTTACGTGATGCAAAGTTTTTTTAAAAGCCATTTTGCAGGGTGGGTGGACTGGTATCTGGTGGCAGCCATTCCTGCGGCCTTTCTGGTGAGTGCCTTGATCGGGATGTTGATTGAACGTACCGTGATTCGCCCGTTATACGGTCGTCAACTGGAAACCTTGCTCGCCACTTTTGGGGTGAGTCTGATTCTGATGCAACTGGTACGGATGGTGTTTGGTGCGCAGAATGTCGAAGTTTCCAATGTGAGCTGGTTGAGTGGCGGGATTGCGGTGACACCGAGCCTGATGCTGCCATATAACCGGATTGCCATCATTGCGTTTACCGTCGCCGTGTTATTGCTGCTGGTATTTTTACTCAATAAGACCCGATTTGGTTTATTCGTTCGTGCCGTGACACAAAACCGTCAAATGGCGCGTGCGGTCGGGATTCGCTCTGCACGGATTGACATGCTGGCTTTTGGCCTCGGTTCAGGTCTGGCGGGTTTGGCAGGCTGCGCCTTGGCTCAAGTCGGTAATGTCGGACCTGATCTTGGTCAAAACTACATTATTGACGCTTTCCTTGTGGTTGTAGTCGGTGGCGTGGGGCAAGTGTGGGGCGCGGTACTGGCCGCACTCGGATTGGGCATCAGTGGCACAGTGCTGGAAATTGGTGTCGGTGCGGTTCTGGCCAAAATTATTCTTCTGGTGCTTGTGATCTTGTTTATCCAGAAGCGTCCACAAGGTTTGTTTGCCATCAAAGGCCGTTTTGTGGAGTAAGCCAATGAAAATCACTTATTTATTTGCTGACAAACCGTATAGCGCCATGGCGATTGCGTTCTGTTTTGGCGTGTTATTGCTGCTGCCGTGGTTGCATCTGTTGTCTCCTGACTCGGCGTTTTATCTGTCTGCTTACTGGATTACCCTGATTGGCAAGATCATGTGTCTGGCTTTGGTGGCTTTGGCACTGGATCTGGTCTGGGGCTATGCCGGAATTTTGAGCTTGGGGCATGGTTTGTATTTTGCTCTGGGCGGTTATGCCTTTGGGATGTACCTGATGCGTCAATCTGCAGGGGATGGACTGCCTGATTTTATGCGCTTCCTCAGCTGGACCGAATTACCTTGGTATTGGGTCGGGACGGAGCATTTTGCCTGGGCTTTGGCCTTGGTGGTGCTGATCCCCGGCTTGATCGCATTTATTTTTGGATTCTTTGCCTTTCGCTCCAAAATCAAGGGGGTGTATTTCTCCATCATTACTCAAGCCATGACCTTTGCCGCAGCCTTGCTGTTCTTTCGCAATGAAACAGGCTTTGGTGGCAATAATGGCTTTACCGGTTTTAAGAGCATTCTCGGTTTTGATATTACCTCGGCACCGATGCGCGCAACCTTGTGCTTTGTCACAGCGTTGATGCTGATGCTGTGTTTTATCGGGTTACGTCAATTGATGAACCGGCCTTATGGACGGGTCTTGGGAGCCATTCGCGACAGTGAAAACCGGCTGCAATATCTCGGTTATCGCACGCTCTGGTACAAGCTGTCGGCATGGGTGCTGTCCGCGGTGATTGCCGGCATTGCCGGGGCGCTCTATGTGCCGCAGGCTGGCATTATTAACCCAAGTGAAATGAATCCGGTGAATTCGATTGAAATGGCGGTGTGGGTGGCTGCAGGTGGACGCGGTACCTTGATTGGCCCGATTTTAGGGGCCGGTTTAATCAATGCCGTGAAAACCTATTTTACCGTGGCTGCACCAGAAGCATGGTTATTGATTTTGGGTGCACTGTTCATCGTGGTGACCTTGTTCTTGCCTAAGGGTGTGATTGGGGTATTCGACCGTTTTAAAAAGGAGCGTAATTAGATGAGTGATGTATTAATAGACGCTGCTCAACATGGCGGTCAACTCGGTGAAGGGTATGGACGTGCCAAACCGCAAGGTGCGGATTTTAGTCACGGCATTGCCTTATATCTGGAAAAAGTCAGCGTCTGGTTTGATTCATTTCGGGCCCTGAATGATTTGTCACTGTACATTGCCGAGGGGGAGTTACGCTGTATTATCGGACCGAATGGCGCAGGCAAGACCACCCTGATGGACGTGATTACCGGTAAAACCCGTCCGACCACAGGCACCGCATTCTTTGGGCAAAACCATGATCTTGCCAAAATGAGTACCGAGCAAATAGCTGAAGCGGGGATTGGACGTAAATTCCAGAAACCCACCGTGTTTGAAAATTTTAGCGTGATGGAAAATCTGCTACTGGCAGCGCCACGAGATAAGCGGGTGAAAAAAAGCTTGTTTTCCCGTTTAGACCCAGAAGCGCAGCTGGCACTGGATGAAAGTCTGGAGCAGATCCGTTTAAAGGAATTTGTACACAAGCCCGCAGGGCTGCTGTCACATGGACAAAAACAGTGGCTGGAAATCGGCATGCTGCTGATGCAACGGCCCAAGTTGATTTTGCTGGATGAGCCGGTTGCAGGCATGACTGATGCTGAAACTGAGCGCACGGCTGAACTGTGTCTGGAACTGAAAAAAAATCACACGCTGGTCGTGGTGGAGCATGACATGAGTTTCATTGACACCATCAGTGAAAAAGTCACGGTCTTGGCGCAAGGCGCGATTCTGGCTGAGGGCACATTGGCAGAGGTTCAGGCCAATGAAGATGTGATTGAAAAATATCTAGGGCGTTAGGAGAGGCACATGCTGGAAGTGAAACAAATTAACCAGTTCTATGGTGGCAGTCATATTCTGCGTGATGTGTCTGTTAACGCGCCTGTGGGTGAATGTAGTGTGGTGCTGGGGCGTAATGGTGTAGGCAAAACTACCTTGCTGAAATGCCTGATGGGGATTCTGCCGATCAAGTCAGGGCAGATTCTGTTAGATGGTAAAGACATCGCCAAGATGTCTCCTGAGCAACGGGTGCGTGCCGGTCTGGCCTATGTGCCGCAAGGTCGTGATATCTTTTCGACTTTAACGGTTGAAGAAAATATTTTAATTGGCATGGCTAAATTTTCGGGTGCCAAGACGGGTAAGGTGCCGACGCATTTATATGAAATTTTCCCTGTACTGGATGAAATGAAACACCGCCGTGGGGGGGATTTATCCGGTGGTCAGCAACAGCAGCTTGCGATTGCCCGGGCGTTGGCGTCAGAACCACGTGTCTTGATTCTGGATGAGCCGACCGAAGGGATTCAGCCTTCAATTATTAAGGATATTGGCCGGGTGATTCGCAAGTTAGCAGATCAAGGCGAGATGGCGATTATTCTGGTGGAGCAGTTTTATGATTTTGCCGAAGAGTTGGCCGATGCGTATACCGTGATGGCACGTGGACAAGTGATTGCACAAGGGCGGGGGGAGGAGATGGCTGAGAAGGGGATTCGGGAGTTGGTGGCGATTTAATATCAATCTCTACATATCATTATTTAGAAAAGTAGATATTAAAAAAATGATTATCTTTACGGAGTCATACCAAGCAATTTTCTAATTTCTAAATAAGCCTTCGGCTGGAGTTACTTTGGATTTGCCCAAAGTAACCAAAGGCATTGTCATTCACAAAACCTGTTCAATTCTTGGATTTTTTCTATTGTTTCGCAGAAACAATATCTTTCAAAGATCACGCAGGTTGTGAATGACGTTTCCGAGTATCATACTTTTTCTTAAATTTTTGTTGAGTTTGGGTGTAAAGATCACTCATTTGTTTTCAACCTTATAGAACGTTCCGCCAGCATAGACATTATGTCCAAAGCCACATGAGGACTCGCTATTGCGCTGTTCAACTTCAATTTTTTGTCCAAGCTTTGCGTCATTGGCAAATTGAAGTTTAATCACACAGTCTTCATTGCGATAGTTTGCCTGTTTGGACTTGAGTGGCATGCTGGTTTCAAACTGTCCCATATTGGGACCATAGATCAGGCCGCGTGGGCCGAAATAGTAGCCATCGAAGGCAATCTGGTATTGATTCTTTTTTTTGCTGACCTTGATATAGTCCCATTGCCCAAAGCCATTGGCACGCACATAAGTCCCTTGTAAATCAGAAGATAGTTCGGGTTTTGGGAGCTGTTTTAGGTTGTATTGGCTGGTTTTCGAGTCTTTATCACGTAAAAACCAGACTCTGGCCCATTGCGGCTGACCGAGTTTTGCATAACTTAAACCGACATTATTATTGGCGATTTCAATGTCCCGGTCACTGACCTGAATCCCGCTTTCATCTGCATTGGCCTGACAGAAATGTGCCCATGCAGCCTGATCTTCAAATTGCTTGGCGGCCTTGAGGTATTGCTTTTGATCGTAAAGCTTTTTACCTGTCTGGGCATAGTGCTTCACTTTGGCGCAGCCTTGCTGCAATTCTTGCTCGAAGGACAGTTCGGCAAAGCTGGCACTTGAAGCAAGGACGATTGTAAGACCTAGGCCGAGTTGGGATGTTTTAATCATTGTGGCTATTTTTGAAATAATCTATGTCGTTCATTTTAAGCCAAAAATTGCGGTCAGGATCGTATGACAAAAGTGATGTTTTATTAGGCTTGTGTGAGTTGCAGTTGCATCCAGACCAGATCGCGCCATTGCCCAAACTTTTGACCCACTTGTGGCATATACCCGGTTTGCACAAAGCCCAATTGTTCATGCAGCACGATCGAGCCTTTATTTTCGCTGTCAATTGCGGCCACCATAATATGCATATTTTGCTGTATAGCCAGATGGATCAGTTGTTGCATCAGCGCCTTGCCTAGCCCCTGTCGTGCATAGCCTGGATCAATAAAAACAGAATGCTCAATGCTTTGGCGATAACCACTGATGGCACGAAACGCGGCATAATAGGCATAACCCGCGACTTGCTGGCGATGCTGATCTTCGACCACAATCATTGGAAATTGTTGCTGTTGCATGCTTTGGAAACGTTGCTGGTAATCTGCCAGCGAGACAGCCTGATCATTCCAGTTGGCGGTACCATTGAGAATTTCAGCATTGTAAATCGCCAGAATTGCTTCCAGATCATCGGCGGTTGCAAAGCGAATCTGGAACCGGGGAGCGAGATAATAAGGTGCAAGCGCAATATTCACAGACATGAGTAACAGCCATCAAGGTAAGCCAAAAGAAACAGTGAATCCTTGTTACAGCCAATGATTCTTCCATAACTTAACTATTATTGATACAAACAAAAACAGCAAGGATTTCCTTGCTGTTTTTTTCACGGTCTAAAGGTTTAGAAGTGATATTTGACTAATGCGCTGACATTGTTTTCGTCACGGTTTTTCATACCGAATTTGTTATTCCAGACCGAATGTTCCACACCTAAATAAAGGCGGGTATCGGGTGAAATGTGTTTACCCACGTTCCATTTGTATTGTGTGGTCCAGTTCAGTTCACTGGCGTGATCTTTTTCACCAGTAGACCAGTCCAGGAAACCATCGACGAGGAAATCTTCATTGGAGACTTTAAATGGCAATGCATAGGCAATGGTCATTTGATAGTCATCAGATGTGTTTTCATTGTTGGCGCGGTAGAAGTTTACATTTGCATATTGGAAATATGGAACTGCAAGATCAAAACCTACGCCGTACAAGAAGTTGTCAAAACTGGAAAAGTCATCATTGTTGCTTTCCCATGTGGTTGAAATCAACACATCTTTAACCGGACCAAAAGCAAGTTTGTGGCCTGAAATCTCGCCCAAGCTAAACCGAGGAGAAAGTTCGAAATAGGTCACTTTATGGTCTTCGTTGCCGCGCATACGGTCCATAAAGAAAAATACATCGGCATATTTTACTTTTGCCGCATATTCAATCGTTAATGTCGTTTGTTTTTCATCAACAACTTCGTAGTTTTCACCGTATAAACCGGTCAGGCTAAAGTCCTGCCAGATCGGTTTTGCCTGTGCTAAAGCTGCTGTAGATACCAGTAAGCATGCCGCTGTAACTTGCTTCAATTGCATTTAAAAATCTCCCCCCAAAAAGGCGTGTAAAGCATACAAGGTATTAAGCAAAAATAAAGCCAAATCGGAGCGAAAGTACAAAATAATTATAGAAGGCAGGTCATGCCGAAAAAGCTGTAAAGTTAAAGGAGTTTTTGTTTACGTTTTAATAAAAATGTCAAAAATCAGCTTGCATATTTTGCAGGAAAGACAGATATTGGAATTATAGAAGATCTTCTTAACCACTGAAAATCAATAGATGAAAAGCGAGGAGACCAGCAGCATTTACATAATCAGAATATACAACTGCATTGAATGATTGCATGCTCGAAGTGTGCTGAATAAGAAAGTTTTGTAGCACCGTCTCACCGAAAAAGAGAGGAAGATATTTATGAATATTGAAATCCGTACAGATAAAAACATTCAAGGTAGTGAACGTTTAATTAGTTATGTTCGTGCAGAACTTACACAGGAATTCCAGCGTTATAGCGAGCGTATTACGCATTTTTCGGTTCATATTAGTGATGAAAATGGGGATAAAACGGGCGAGCATGACAAGCGTTGTATGATCGAGGCCCGTCCGGCAGGTCTGAAACCTGTGGCCGTAACACATAAAGCAGCAAATATTGATAACTCGATTCATGGTGCAATTGATAAATTAAAACGCAGTCTGGAGCATCTTTATGAGAAAAAAGATCATCACCGTGGCGGTTTACCCGAATATGTCGATGCAGATGATGCTGTAAAAGTAGATGACGAAGCGTAAACATCAACGCATAAAAGAAGCCTCATTTGGGGCTTTTTTTATGCCTGTATCAAATTTATACATGATTTTTTAGCGGTTTTATAAAAACCTGTCAGGATATTCGGCATAATACCTGCATTAAAAAATATTGTGAGAACTGGTCATGTTAAATAACCAACAGCAGGCCTTGGTGCAAGCCATACAACAACTCGATGTGGACCAGGTGCAATCTTTACTTGCTGAAGGTCTCGACCCGAATTTTATTGATCCGGAACAGGGGCCACCTGTATCGGTGATTTGTGATGGTTTATTCAGCTGGTGGGAAACAATTTGCGAAGCGTATGAAGCAGGCCAGCCATTAAGCGAACAAGAAAAGCAACAATCACTTCAGGTTTATCTGGATATTTTAGATGCCCTGATTCAGGCCAAAGCCAATTTGCACTTATGGGATGCTGAAGAGTTTTATGGGCCGCTTTGGGATGCTGCAAGTTCGGCTTGTGTGCCGGTGGTACAACGTTTACTTGACGAAGATGTCGATCCAAACACCCGTGATGAAGAAGGCTTAACTGTTTTATCCTCAATCAGCCAGCTGTTCTTTGATTGTGAGTTTGATGAAATTGACTGGTCAGAATCATTGCCAGAAGAGCGGGCAACACTGAAATTGTTACGTCAACGTGGCGCAAAAATGTCAAAAGAGCTAGGTGCATAAGCCCAGCCTACACCAAAGCAAGAGGAACATGATGAAAACATTTCAAACTTTAAGCGTGATTGCGGTATCGCTGATGGCAAGCACAGCTTTTGCGGCTGATTTCTCCTTTGACCGTCCTGGTGCAGGTATGGGCACAGGCATTACTCCTGTTGGCAAACTGGCATGGGAACAAAGCCTGCCAAGCGTCAGCTATCAGGAAGGCAATGTCGATGGCGTCAAAGATAAGACCCTGACCTTGAATGGCGATATGTTGTTGCGTACCGGTCTGGCAGATGGTCTTGAATTGCAACTGGGCTGGCAAGGACCGGTCTGGCAGCAATACAAACGTGCCGGCATGAAAAAGGAAACCAATGGTTTGGGGGATGTCAGCATTGGTTTGAAAAAAGCCATTGATCTCAATGATGACCGCTTATCTATGGCTGTACTGGCAGAAGCCATCATTGCAACGGGTAATGATGAGTTTAGCAATCATGATGATATTTATAGCTTAAGCTCAGCAGTTGCTTATGAGTTCAGCGACCTGATCGGGACTTCGATTACCATGCGCTATGAAGCGCAAAACAGCAATTGGGCGGTGACCGCTGTCCCAACAATTGACTATAAGATCGCAGGTAAATTGTCCGGGTTCTCGGAATTTATTTACCGTAAAGCCGAGAGTCAGGACTATGAATATGGTCTAGGTACAGGTCTGGTCTATGCCCTGAATAACCGTACGCAACTGGATGCCAGCATTGGAGTGGATCTCAATGGCAACCAGAAAAGCTATAACGGTGGCTTCGGCGTATCGGTTTTATTCTAATAACAATGCACCTGAATTCTCTTAAATTCACTTCTACAGCAGTGGGAAGGAGATTCGGGAGAAAACGAGTGAGATGAGCATGAAATTGTCTGTTCAAGGTGGAGAAGGTTCTGCACGGATGCGTTATTTTCTGGGGACATTAGTATGGTTATGTGGGTCATTGACCTATGCCCAGGAGCATGTATCGGCACCCTTACTCAGTCCTGAACAGGCATTTGCATTTACGGTTGAATCGACTCAAGTGAATCAGGCACGGTTACACTGGTCGATTCAGCCCAATTACTATCTCTATCAGCATAAATTTGAAGTAAGGCAGGGCAATCAACCGGTTGCCCTGAAACTGCCCAAAGCGGTTGAGCAATATGATGAAAACTATGGCCATAGCCAGGTTTATTATCAGCAAGCTGAATTCAGTATTCCGACTCAGGCATCGCAGCACTATCGTGTCACCTGGCAGGGGTGTGCCAAAGACCGGATTTGCTATCCGCCACAGCATATTGAATTCCAGACCGATGCGGATGGTCTGGTCAGTGCCCAGAATGTCAGCGCTAATACACAAAAAAGCTTTTTGGATGTGGCACGTTCTTCCAGTGCCTTTAATGCACAACAGCCTGTAGATGAGGCAGTACAGGCTGAAACAGCCGCAGAGCCAACCTCATCAGGCAACCCGGGTGTGCTGGCCCAAGACCAGAAATGGTCAAGTGCGCTGGAACAACATTCGCTCGCTTATAGTCTTTTATTATTTTTGGGCCTAGGCATTTTACTGGCTTTTACGCCGTGTTCTTTGCCGATGCTGCCGATCCTGACCTCGTTGATTGTACGTGACAATAAAGGCGTGAAAGCCTGGTCAATTGCGCTGACCTTTGTGGTCAGCATGGCACTGGTGTATGCGGTACTCGGTTTAATTGCCTCTGCAGCAGGACTGAATTTCCAGCGCTGGTTACAGCAACCTGCAACCCTGATTGCGTTTAGTCTGTTGTTTGTGGTGTTTGCCCTGAACCTGTTTGGTCTGTTTGAACTCAAACTGCCACAGCGTTGGGTCAACCGGCTTGATCAGATGCAATCCAATCAAAAAGGTGGCACGCTGGTCGGCGCCGGTGCCATGGGCATGATCTCCGCACTGCTGGTTGGGCCATGCATGACAGCACCGCTGGCCGGGGTATTGCTGTTTATCTCGCAAACACAAAATCAATGGCAGGGCGCATTACTACTCTTTACGCTTGGCTTCGGGATGGGTATTCCCTTGCTGCTGGCCAGCGTGTTAGGGGCAAAAGCCTTACCTAAGGCGGGTGACTGGATGAACCAGATCAAGGTGATTTTTGCATTCCTGATGCTGGCCTTGAGCATTTATTTCATTCGTCCTTTATTGCCAGAACTTGTCATTCAGATCCTGAGTTTAATTCTGGGGCTGGCCTTTATTATCTATGCGGTTTATCGCCTGTTCGGGCAGAAATCCAGACTGCAATGGCTATATGCGCTCTTGCTGGTTTTAGTGATTCCCGGCTTGGCTTTTAACCAATACCAGCATATCCAGAGCCTGAGTTCAGTTCAGGCAGACAAGCTGGCTGAATGGCATGTGGCACACACAGCAGACGAGTTCCGGCAGATTCTCGCCCATGCCCCGAAAGACCGTGGCATCGTGATTGATGTCTATGCAGACTGGTGTGTGGCATGTCAGCCGATTGAGCATCGTATTTTAAAAGATGCCGAGGTGCAGCAGGCGTTAGCGGGTTATTATCTGATTAAACTGGATTTAAGCCAATACGATGCATCACATCAGGCCCTGTTAGCCCAGTGGGATATTTTGGGACCGCCGACCTATTTATTTCTGGACCAGCAGCAACAGGAAATTCGCTCGCTACGTTTAACCGGTGCCTTCCAGAAAGCAGAGCTATTACAACAACTGGCTTTATTTAAAGGAAAATAATAAATATGTACCAACTCTTTATAGGCAATAAAAACTACTCAACCTGGTCCATGCGTCCGTGGATCTTATTGAAACAGGCGGGCATACCATTTCAGGAACAACTGATCCGGTTTGATAGCTTTGACGCAGATAGCCAGTTTAAAACAGAAATTCTCAAACTGAATCCGACCGGCAAAGTACCTGCACTTGTAGATGGAAAACGGGTGGTCTGGGATACGCTGGCGATTTGTGAGTATCTGGCAGAGCAGCATCCTGAACATGGCTTATGGCCACAAGATCAAAGCTTACGTGCCAAGGCGCGTTGTATCAGTGCCGAAATGCACAGCAGCTTTCAGGCATTACGCAATCTTTGTCCCATGAATGTCGAGGCTGACCTGACGCATATTGGCCGGCAGCTCTGGTCTGACCATGCCCAGTTGCGTGCTGATGTGGCCCGGATTGAGCAGATCTGGTCACAGCGTGCGACAGAAGATGGCTTTTTATGTGGCGAATTCAGTATTGCAGATGCATTTTACGCGCCAGTGGTGATGCGCTTTGACTGTTATCAGTTGCCACTTTCGGCATCCAGCCAAAATTATATGCAGACCATACTGGCTTTGCCTTCAGTGCAGCAATGGATTGCCGAAGCCAGGCAAGAACAGCAGTTTGTGCCTTTTGACGAACCCTACCGCCAACAGCGTACAGAATTTTTAAAAGTCTGACCGGCACTCAAGTGAAGGCAAATCAATCCTGCACTTTCTAACTCTTGATCAGGTCAGTAAAGCTTCTGACCTGATTACGCCCTGCGGCTTTTGCTGCATACAGGGCCTGATCTGCCTGACTAATAACCAGATGTAGCTCATCGTCACTGAGTGAGCTGCTGACCCCGAAGCTGGCGCTCACGGTAAATGCCTGTCGCTGCTGCGTAATAAAACCTAACCGGGAGATCGCTAGCCGACAGCGTTCGGCAAGCTGATGTGCCTGAGCAGTCGCGGTATTGGGCAGTAACACGATAAATTCCTCACCGCCAAAACGTCCAATAAGGTCGTGTTCCCGGACATGGGCTGTGAGACATTGCGCCACCCGGATCAGAACCTGATCTCCCATCGTATGCCCGAAGTGATCATTAATATTTTTAAAATGGTCTAAATCGAGCAGCACAATCGAATATTGTTGCTCCGGTTGCTGGTGTAATCTGTCTAGATAATGGCCAATACTGCGCCGGTTCAAGACATTGGTCAATGGATCGAGACGGCTTAAATTCTGGATCGTCTGCTCGCGGGTGCGCCATTGGGTCAGTAAAACTTCAAACAGAAATAGGCAGGCCAGCAAGATCGGTACCAGAAAAAACAGCATGCTGGCGACCCAGAAGGGGTGCATGACCGTCTGATTAAGATGCTGCATATTAAATAGCGGTGCGTAAGTCAGAACACCCGTCATGCTCAGATAATTACAAAATAGCAGTGCCAGTGTGGCAGGAATCAGGGCGCAATACACCATGCGCCGGTCAAATAGTACCAGCCCGACCCCGACGATACTGACATAGCCCACCATGGTTGCGGGGCTAAAACTGCCGACCAGATAACTGTTATGGCACAGCATGGCAGTAAAGACCTGTACATTCAGGATTGGCAGTATTTCCTGTGCCCAGTGCTGCTCCCTAAACAGATGGCAGGGAATAACCAGCACGCTCAGAACAACCAGCATGATCAGGCTGGTGCATAACTGGGACCGAACCAGTCTGAGGTGTACCCATTCGGCATACTCAGGATTGATTAACACCACAATATCCCAGATGATCCAGAACAGGTTCATCAAGGCCGCGAGTATCAGTAATAAAATACTTTTTTTAAGCTGGGTCCAATTGGCGACAATATGACGTTTCCAGGACAGCTCCCAGCTCCATCTTCTTGCCTCAGTTGACCGGTGTAAATGAATCCTGATCATGGGCATGCATCCTTTTATGCAATCAGATTCGTGGTAACTGGTTATCCGTCATCAACCTGTTGAGGGAGGCTGATGAAAATAACAATAGCATCTTTAGCGCGGGAAAGAAGTCTGCTGCCAAGACAAAATATACCCGTTTTTACCGGAAAAATATCTTAAAAAATAGTTGGTTATTATAATATTCAATGGTTTTTGTTGGCATCTGACCAAAGTGGAAGAACAATGACCATGGCCAGCATCAGCTGACCATTTTTTACATGTCTTTATCCGGTTTTAGTCGCGATCCAGGGCATGGGCAAATTCGGCAAGATCGGCCAGTGCCTGTTTAGCTTCAGGGAACCAGGCATTAAACATCTGGAAGTTATGCCACATCCCGGTATAAAGCTTGAAGTCCACTGCAACACCTGCCTGTTCCGCCTTTTCCCTAAAGCGTTTGGAGTCATCCAGCAAGATTTCTTTGGAACCGACCTGTACCAGCGTTGGGGGTAAGCCTGCCAGATCGTCAAATAATGGTGAAACACGCGGATCGTCGGCCTGAACATGTTCGCCAAGATAGTAGTTGATGCCAGCCTGTAGGGCCTCGATGGAAAGCAATGCATCATGTTTCTGGTTGAAGCGCAATGATTCACTGGTCAGGGTAAGATCCAGATAAGGCGACATCAGAATCAGACCGCTTGGCATCAGTTCCGCTTGCTGCTTCAGGCGCAGGCACAGTGCCAGAGCGAGGTTGGCACCACATGAGTCTCCGGAAATAATAATGTCCTTGGGTTTGATGCCCTGTACCAGCAAGGCCTGATAGACATCAAAAATCGCATCAATGGCCTCGGGAAAAGGATGTTCCGGTGCCAGCGGGTAATCAACATGAATCACCTGCATCTGGGTACGTGCTGCAATATCGGTCATCAGGGCACGATGGGTATTGAGACTGCCCAGAAAGAAGGCTCCGCCGTGAATATGGAATATCAGCTGTGTCGCTGCAGCTTGTGCCTTGATTTCCTCGCCCCGTACCCCTGCTAACCGCAACGGACGGATTTGTACTGTTGGATTGTGTGGAAATACCCGGCAGAACTGGTCGAGCAGAGGACGCAGGGCATTGGGAGACAGGTTCAGCTGGCTGGGGGTACGTATCGTGGCTTTAAGTAAAGATTCAGTAAAATAATATTTCCAAACAGTAGCAAATTTCATAATTTTTCCATATTGTTAGAGAGGTAGAGCAATAACAAAGTTCTTGAATATAAGTAGCGCCTACGCATGATGATAAAAAATGAAAAATAGTGGGGTATGTCACTCTTACGCAGGTTATACCAAATAGTCATAATCAAGAATTGCAATATTGTTTGAACTTCTCAATACTTTGAGTTTGAAAGACCCCTTAAGGATATTACAAAAATGAAGAAAATTGCTTTAGCATTTGGATTGCTTGGTTTAACAACTTTTGCCAATGCGGCAGATGCGCTGAACGGCAGTGTTTGGCAAACCATTGATGATGAAACAAAGCAGCCCAAGGCGATCGTAAAGTTTACCGAGCAAAAGGATGGCACTCTCACGGCGTCTATTCAGAAATATCTGGTAGCAGGTCAGGAAAATGCCTGCTCTAAATGCGAAGGCCCTTATCACAACAAGCCGCTAAAAGGCGTGACCATCGTGCATGGCCTGAAAAATGTTGGTGGCGTCAATTATGATGAGGGTTCGATCATCGATCCGAAAAATGGCAAAACCTACAAGTTAAAAGCTGAAATTCTTGAAGGCGGTAAAAAGCTGAAACTGCGTGGTTATATTGGTGTAGCTGCACTGGGCCGTAACCAGACCTGGATTCGTGCCAACTAAATACAAGATATAAATAAGAAAACCGGGTTTCATGACCCGGTTTTTTTGTATCTGCCGTTTATTCTGGTTTAAGCAGATAGCGCTTGATAAGCTGCTTCATCGAAACCAATCACAAAGCCGTTTGGGGTTTGCAGTACAGGACGCTTGATCAGGCTAGGCTGGGCCATCAGGGTTGCAATCAGGTTATGTTCATTGCTGGTCGCGTGTGTTTGCTCGTCAGCAGTTAATTTGCGCCAGGTGGTGCCTTTTTTATTCAAGACTTTATCTGCCCCAATTTCTTTTAACCAGATTGCTAAAGTGTCGGCATCAATGCCTTGTTTCTTATAATCATGAAACTCGTAATTGATCCCTTTTGCCTGTAATGCATCAAAGGCTTTTTTCATCGAATTACAATTTTTAATACCATAAATTTTAAACATGAGAAAAAACCATAGAAAGAGTGAAAAATATGGATGAAAGCCTAACGCAAAAAGCAGCCGGTACGCCAGTTGAAATTTTTTATTAAGTTTATCGGTAGAGCGGTTCAATCGTGATGCAATGCTCAAAATGGCGAATGACAAAATAAACAGAAAATATCTAATATCAAAAAAGAGAAAACCCGCATTTAATCTTCCTGATTATGCGGGTCTCATTTCAACGTCCAATGTCTCATCCATGTAAATAAACTTGAACCAAGTTTATTTTATCTTCCTACGGCGTCCTATCCCTTTCTGGTCATCCTGACCGCTTCCCTGTGCCGTGAAGCTATAATGCCGTTCTAGCAGGTAAATAAAAATACTCAAAAGCGACAAGTTATGTAAGCTAAAGAAGCGGTCAAAGTGAACAAGTGTTCACTTATTCGTGTATTTTATAGTCGATAATTACGGGCGCATGATCGCTAAACCATTGATCTTTATATACCCATGCATTTACAGTACGGGCTTTCCAGTCTGGCGAGCAGGCATGGTAGTCGATACGCCACCCGACATTTTTCGCACGGGCCTGACCACGATTTGACCACCATGAGTACAACTCTGCTTCAGGTCGCACCTCACGGAAGGTATCGACATAGCCCAGTTCATCATAAATATGGTCGAGCCAGGCACGTTCATGCGGCAATACGCCAGACGATTTCTGGTTACCCGACCAGTTTTTAATATCGATGCGCTTATGCACGATATTGTAATCGCCACATACGATGATGGATTTATTCTGGTCGCGCCATTGTTTCAGTACTTGCGCGTACTCTTTCAAAAACACGTCTTTGCGTGCCTGTGCTTCATCACCACTTGATCCTGATGGCAAGTATAACGAGGCAATATGAACGGTTTGTGACAGCCCTAAATCAAATTCGGCCGAAATAAAGCGGCCTTGCGTATCGGCCAGTTCAAAGCCCAGCCCCGTGGTCACGGATACAAAAGGTAAGCGGCTATAAATGGCTGTACCTGCATAGCCTGCACGTTCGGCAGGGAACAAGTGGGTGTACCATCCTTCAGGCTTAAATTTATCGGTCCATTGCTCATGGGTAATGCGGCTTTCCTGCATACACACCACATCTGCACCAGACTGCTCCAGCCATTCGAGCAGGCCTTTGGTGACAGAAGCACGCAGGCCATTTACGTTAATTGAAACGACTCGAAGAATTTTTACATCACTTGGATAGCTATCCTTTGGTATCATACGTCTGTTTAACCTCAATTGAAGAATTTGGAGCACCTTATATGACAACGCCTGTGTCATTTCATCCGCAAGCTTTTATCGAACTCGCATTATCACGTGGTGTGCTTAAATTTGGTGAGTTTACCTTAAAATCAGGCCGTGTCAGTCCTTATTTCTTTAACGCGGGTTTGCTCAACGATGGTGAAGCACTGTCTTTGCTGGCACAAGGCTATGCCGACAAACTGGTTCAGTGTGACAATGTCGGTGTGATTTTTGGCCCGGCCTATAAAGGGATTCCGTTTGTGGCCGCAACCGCCGTGGCTTTATCTCAGGTTCATGGCAAAAGTGTGCCATGGGGCTTTAACCGTAAAGAAGCCAAAGATCATGGTGAAGGTGGCGTACTGGTGGGTGCCTCAGTTGCGGGTCAAAAAGTCTGGATCATTGATGATGTGATTACGGCAGGGACTGCAATCCGTGAAGTGGTGACCATCTTGAAAAATGCCGGTGCGGAAATTGCCGGTGTGCTGGTTGCGCTAGATCGTCAGGAACGCGGTCAGGGCGAGCTTTCTGCGATTCAGGAAGTGCAAAAAGAACTCGAAATTCCGGTGCATGCCTTAATTACCATGACAGATTTGATGGATTATCTGGATGCCAAAGGCGAAAAAGACGCTTTGGCCAATATGCAGGCGTATCGTGAAAAATATGGCATCTAGGTTTTAGGTGTAAAAAAGGAAGCAGAGGCTTCCTTTTTTTATTTCTGGCGGCTCTCTTACAAGCGGCTACTTGACCATAAGTGAGTCAGTGTCCAGTGCTGGTCAGCATATTCAAATTCATAGATGATCGCATCGGAAGGCGCCATTTTAAACATGCCATACCAGACCCGGACATGGATTGGGGATACAACTTCCCAGTACAGCACCGAGTTTGACACCAGTCTAGGATTGATTCCAAACATATTGACTTCAACTTGTTTGGCCGGGGTGGTGGAAAGGACGATAGAATCATTGAGAGACCAGTGTCCTAATGCTTGCATTCCCCTATAAGTAGCCAAACTAAAGGGAAGCGGATCCTGAATTTGGTTTGAAAAAGCACTTAAGTTCACTTGCGAGTCAGCATCTGCCGGTGCACAAAACATCTTCTGGAAAAGAGCAATGAGGGCCTGATCCTGCTGGATGGCCAGACGGTCTTTTAATAAAGCGGTCAATGCTGGGGTCTGCTTTCTGCAAAATAACGATTCAATATAAACACCGTCAGGGGTGGAGGTCACTTGAGTATCTTTTGACTGCCCTAACAATAATGCACCGATATCTTGATAAACGGCTTTTTCTTCTACGCTGATCTTTTGATCTGCAAAACTGTGACTCGCTTGCAGTAGCAGCATACCGGCGCATATCGATTTAAGTCGCTTTTTCATTCTAGGTTATCCATTTTAATTAATCACTTAATGTTCTAGTTTTGTAGGGGATGCTCATGTAGTTCGATGTAAATGATTTTTCCGGTTGCCTGATCAATCGCCACACTGGCTTTTTCCGTTTCAAATTCTTTGACGTGCCGATGAGGATTGGTATTGGTATCTTTATGGGTTTTCAGTTTTTCCGTTACCTGTTTTTCGGAGTCATCACTGAAAAGACCGAGGGGGTAATTTGTGTCCTTTATAATTGGCAAAAGAAACTGCCTGGTCAGGAAGATATAACTTGATCGAGACAATTTTCTTATTCTTTAACAGCATTTCGATGCCATTTTGTGGAAATATTAGGCTTTGGTCATAAAAATCAAGTTTGGGAAATTCGTCATTCCAAAATTGATTGCTGAGCTGCGGTGTCTCTTTCGGTTCAAGTTGATTGACGAAATTTTCGAAAGCTTTGCTTTCACCCAGCAGATTGAAGTATTGATCGGGGCGGTCAATATAGCTTGAATTCATACAGGCCGTAGCTAAGCAGCCTAACAACAGGATGAAAAGAATTTTATACATTGAATTTTTCGTTTTTGGAACATTGGACTGATCAATAGCTCTATCAGTAACACAGTATACAGAGGTGTCTTTATAAAAAACAGAATATAGAACAGGGGGGAGCAAATGGAACATCACAAGATAAAAATGAAGAGTTACGGGAGTTAAAACAGGATGCAAAAAAGATGGCCAAAAGATACGGTTGGGAGCATAAGAACAGGCCCTCTCACCACGCAGAAAGAAGCCCGGCTGATTGCCCAGTGGCTGGATAGCCGATTCGAGCACTCAATAGCGATTACTGCATTTTTGCCACAGACGCAAGGCATTGAGGCGCCCTGGCAACTGCTACGGTCATATGATTCAAAACAACAAGATAGGCTCCTGGAGGTTGCAGTCGTCTGTGCTGGCGGGACCTGTTTCTGGTTACCAGAACAGAGTGACTCGGCCAGATTACTTGGTTCGGAAATGTTTAAACTTCAACCCCGCCGGATTGTCACGACCTCTTTTGGAGGTGAGATATTGCCTTCTATGCTGACAGATCAAGTAAACCTGTTGCAAGGATATGAGCAATCGGTCATGGTCAGGGAGTTTCACTTACCTCAGGCGGAGGGACGCATGGCAACTCGATCAGATATTCCGCGGCTGATTGAATACCAGCATCTCTATAATCAGGAACGTTCGGTGGCTGAAACCCCGGATTGGGAGCTGCTTATACAGCAGGCTAAAGTGGCTGTTCATGAACTTGAGGGACAGATCGTTTCTATCGTCCGCTTCGGGATTGAAACCAGCCGTCTGGTGAATCTTGGTGGAACATATACATTTCCCGGCTATCGGCGGCAGGGTTATGCTGCGCGTGTACTGGCATTTGCAGTGAACCAGATCATTGATCGTGGTCGTATGGCACATCTGATTGTTGATCGGGATAACCACTCTGCGGTAGCGCTTTATCGGCAAATAGGTTTTAAAAGTATTGGTTCATCTTATGTAGGTTATTTGGCCTATTCATAAAAGCTAAATATTCTGGTTTGGTACCACTACAGGCGTATTTTTAACAGCCGCTACTTTACTGCTTGAAATCATAAAAAGCAACGCCTGAATGAGATGAGCCAAGTGTTAATGTTTAAAGCTGCTACAAGGCTTTGGGGGTTTTAAGCACAATAGTGTAAAAGTAAAAGAGCAAAGCTGTGGCAGCAGGAAATAACTGCTACAGCTAAATAAAACTGACATCAAAATAATAAGATACCATCAAAAACTTATATACTGCTATTTAACAAAACAGTATTTTGGAGCTGGGCATCATGATGATGCTGTTCAATTGCCAGTTCTATCAAACGGGTAATGAGATCGGAGTAATTTAACCCGCTTGCTTCCCATAGTTTTGGAAACATACTGATATTGGTAAAACCTGGCAAGGTATTTATTTCATTAATAAAAACATCTCCATTTTTTGTTAAAAAAACATCAACGCGTGCCAGTCCTGTACATTCCAGAACCTCATAAGCTTTTATCGAGATAGCCCTGATTTTCTGGCTGATTTCATCTGGAATATTTGCAGGTATCGTGACTGTGGAACCTTTGTCATTAATATATTTTGTGTCATAAGAATAAAAGCTATCTTCCAGTTCGATTTCTCCGCAAACGCTGGCTAAAGGCTCGGCATTACCGATAACGGCACATTCAATTTCTCTGCCATCAATACCTTGTTCAATCAATATTTTATTGTCGTACTTGAATGCCGTATCTAAGGCTGCCTCAAATTCATCTCGGGACGTGACTTTACTGACCCCCACAGAAGACCCCTGGTTGGCCGGTTTTACAAATAATGGGCAGCCAAGCTGGGCACTGGCAGTTTCAAAGTTTATGTCCTTTCTATGCTTTTTCGTTAATTTTATGAAAGGTGCGATGTTTAAACCTGCATCTCTTAATAATCTTTTTGTTATATCTTTATCCATACACATCGCTGAACTGAGGACTTGGGAACCTACAAAAGGAAGGTTCACCATTCTTAGCAGTCCTTGTAATGAACCGTCTTCTCCAAGTGTTCCATGGACGATTGGAAAAATGACATCCAGTTGAGAGAGGGTCTTGTTTTGAAATTCTATAATCTGCTGCTCATTTTTTCCTGGAATTAACGCAATATTGCGTCCAGATTGATGAAGTGCGATCAGAGAAGGATTGTCCGAGTTTAATAAAAAATGTGTACTTTCATTGAGGTGCCATATTCCATTTTTATCGATACCGATTAATGTCACATCAAATTTTTCTCGGTCTATTGCATCAACAATATTTCTTGCAGATTGGAGCGAAACTTCGTGCTCGGTAGATTTTCCTCCAAATATAATGCCAACATTTTTCTTCTGCATATTCTGATCTCCTGAGGTCTTTGCAAATTTCTTGTATTTAAAATTAAATCTTAATTTAGCCCTGAACGGTGTAGCATCCTGATGAATATTTGTGGTGGGTAAGTAGAGACAATCTGTTTAAATGATAAGCGTAAAAAAACCACGGCTGATCAGCCCCAGACTTTTTAAATACCCCATGCAAGGCTTTGACCTTTTGGTTTGAAAATACGCTCCGGTTTTTCTGATCGAATACAAACTGAATACACGTTCACTTACCCGGATTTTATCTGTTCACACCTCTTGCATTCCAGCATCACCCCTAATTTTTCATTTCGTCCTTGCTCCGTCAACACCCACGGGCGATTTTGCCACGGTGGATCATGACGCACATGTTGCCCATGCCCACAGGCGAGATCAGCAACCCAATGTGCTTGTTCATCGAGATGGAAACCGACAATGGCTTGCTGCATTTAATTGTCCAGACTTTGGTTTTTAGCTTTTTCCAAACCGTTTAAAAAACGATGACATAAGTTATGAATCGCCAGCAGATCATTCTGCTCCATGCCTAAAGCGCAGGCGAGTTTAAACGGAATCGCGGTAATCTCGTCTTTTGAAGCGAGTGCTTTTTCCAGCAACACCACTTTTTTCATGCGCTCATCTTCTTTGACTGCAACACGCTTTAAAAACTGTTTTTCTTCAAGTTTTTTAATAATCGGTGTCAGCGTCCCCGAGTCAAAAAAAGTCTTTTGCCCAATCTCTGACAACATCACATTGTCCTGTTCGTACAAAGCCAGCAACACGATAAATTGTGGATAGGTCAGGTCATGTTGCTGAAGCAAGGGGCGATACTGGCGAATCATGGCATTGGTCGCGGAATACATGGCAAAACATACTTGATTATCCAGAAATGACACTTCAGCCATGATGATTTTCCTCGACTCGATTGTTAGGCCATTAGTATAAATTGAAATGCACTAAAAGTATATTGTGCATAATTAACTTGTGTGCAAGATAATTGTGTGCAATATTAAATAAGCAGGCTGACTTGTTAAGCAGCATATTTTTGAGTACATCCGTAACGGGATAGAGGAGCGCATATCGATGAGCAAGATTTATGATTTTCAGGCGGAACTGTTAGAAGGTGAGCAGAAAAAGCTTTCCGAATATCAAGGTAAAATATTATTGGTGGTCAATACGGCCAGCCAGTGTGGTCTGACCCCACAATTTGAAGGGCTGGAAAAGTTATATCAGGACTATCAACAGCAAGGTCTGGTGATTCTAGGTTTTCCGTGTAACCAGTTTGCCAATCAGGACCCGTCCAGCAATGAAGAAATTGGCAGCTTCTGTCAGCGTAATTATGGTGTGTCTTTCCCGATGTTTGCCAAGATTGATGTAAATGGTCCAACCGCACATCCTCTGTATCAATATCTCACTGCTGAAGCCAAGGGAATTTTGGGCAGTGAACGTATTAAATGGAATTTCACCAAATTCCTGATCAATCAGCAGGGTGAGGTTATCAAACGCTATTCACCGATCACCAAGCCTGAAAAGATTGCCCAAGATATTCAAAGGCTTTTTGGCTAAGGCTGTTTTAAGCTATGGAGAAGGGAAATGACGGGTTCAAGCCGGGTCAACGGGTGATTTCCCTATCCGAAGCAAATGACACGATAAGCCCAAATCTGTGAAACAGGTGATAATGGTTTGAAAGGATGATTTTTTAAATCTCTCAGCGCTAGGCAAGGGGCGGTTTAACTTGCCAAACGCTGTGCCAGTGACGGTATTATGTCGGCTTCATTTAGCTGTATTGAAGTGTGCCAAACCTGTCAGCTGGCGCCGAATAATAAAAAAATACCCTCCCGTTGCAATCAGCGCTATGGCAGCTCAGGTCAAAAGCAGCGCCTACACAACTTGTTTCACGATTGAGCGTAAACTTCGCTATACTTTTTGCCAAGATTAAAAAATACGAGCGTCAGATTATGCGTGTACTGGTAGTGATGGACCCGATCGAAACCGTGAATCTTAAAAAAGATTCCACCATGGCCATGTTATGGGCGGCCAGCCGTCGCGGACATGAACTGGGTTATGCATTGCAGCACGATTTATATATCGATCAGGGTAAAGCCTTCGGTCTGATCTCGCCACTCAAGGTATTTGAAGATTACAGCCACTATTACGAGTTAGGGGAGAAACGCAAAGAATCGCTGGCCGATTACGATGTGGTACTGATGCGTAAAGACCCGCCATTTGACATGAATTTTGTCTATACCACTTATATTCTGGAACAGGCGGAGCGTGAAGGAGCGTGGATTATCAATAAACCACAATCATTGCGTGACTGTAATGAAAAGCTGTTTGCAACGCAGTTCCCGGAGCTGCAGGTCCCAACCTTGGTGACCTCACAACAAAGCCTGATTCGTGAATTTATCAAGCAACATGGCGACGTGATTGTGAAGCCTCTAGATGGTATGGGCGGCATGGGGATTTTCCGTTTGTATCAGGACGGGGTCAATATCGGGTCGACTTTGGAAATGCTGACCGAGATGGGTACACGTCCAATCATGGCACAGCGCTATATTCCCGAGATTGTAGAAGGTGATAAACGTATCCTGATGGTCAATGGCGAAGCGGTGCCTTACTGTCTGGCACGGATTCCGCAAAATGGTGAAGTACGCGGTAACCTGGCAGCAGGTGGCTTAGGTCAAGCACGACCACTGACTGAAAACGATAAACTGATTGCGGCCAAAGTCGGACCCTTCCTGCGTGAAAAGGGGCTGGTGTTTGTGGGGCTGGATGTGATCGGTAATTATGTGACCGAAATTAATGTTACTAGTCCAACCTGTATCCGCGAAATTGATAGCCAATTTGGCACTTCCATCGCCGATGACCTGTTTGCAGTACTGGAAGCTGGCCGTCCAGACAAGTAGCACGATTCTGTTTTTTGACCCAATTGCCCGTTTGCATAAACCCGAATTCTGGATGCAAACGGGCATTTAGATATCGGCAGTCACTTGTTTTTAACAAACAATCGAAAAAAGCCGGGCTTTCTGTTGTAAACAAGTGAAATTCGCTTTTCGTGAATAAGGCTTTAGGATTAAAATAACGCCCGAAAACAATAGACGATAACCTTTTTTTGAGTTGAAGAATTAAACCGTGACCAATTCACCACAGAACAAACCCAAACATGTCATGATGATGGCCGCTGGTACAGGTGGACATGTTTTTCCTGCGCTTGCGGTTGCCAGACAACTGCAACAAGAGGGCTGTCAGGTCTCTTGGTTGGCGACGCCTACGGGTATGGAAAACCGGTTGCTCAAAGATCAAAATATCCCGATTTACCAGATCGATATCCAAGGTGTACGCGGCAATGGCCTGATCCGCAAACTCAGTGCGCCGTTTAAAATTTTAAAAGCAACCTTAAGCGCAATGCGCTATATGAAACAGCTGAAAGTTGATGCTGTGGCCGGTTTTGGCGGCTATGTGGCTGGTCCTGGCGGTTTGGCGGCACGGTTACTCGGCATTCCCGTACTGATCCATGAACAGAATGCCATTGCCGGCTTTACCAATACCCAGCTGGCACGTATTGCCAAGACCGTATGTCAGGCTTTTCCGGAGACTTTCCCAAACAGTGATAAAGTGGTCACCACAGGCAATCCGGTCCGTGCCGAAATCACTGCGATTCTGAATCCGTCATGGCGCTACCAGAGCCGTGAACAGGAACAGCAGCCCCTGAATATATTGATTGTAGGCGGCTCACTGGGGGCACAGGCCTTAAATGAACGCCTGCCGCAAGCCTTGAAAAAGGTCAATGTCCCGCTCAATGTGTTTCATCAGTGCGGGCAAAATAAGCAGGATGCCACGCGTGCATTATATCAAGGTGCGCCTGAAAGCCTGCATGTCCAGGTTGAGCCATTTATCCATGATATGGCCAAGGCCTATAGTGATGCTGATTTGATTATTTGCCGTGCTGGTGCTTTAACCGTGACGGAAGTGGCAACAGCGGGTCTGGCAGCAGTATTTGTTCCTTTACCGATCGCGGTGGACGACCATCAGACTGCCAATGCAAAACATCTGGCCAATGCCGGTGCTGCAAAGATTTGCCAGCAAGCAGAAATGAGTCCTGCGGTTCTGGATGAACTATTTGCCAGTCTGCTCAATCGCCAGCTCCTGTCTGAAATGGCGATTAAAGCACGTCAACAAGCACAACCGGATGCAACACAGCATGTGGTTGAACTGATTAAGAAATTGTAATTCGAGTTTATTTATGTCTCCTACAAATCCAAACCAAGCCAAAAAGCTGATTAAAGTGCCAGAAATGCGCCGTATTAAAAATATCCACTTTGTTGGTATTGGAGGGGCGGGGATGTGCGGTATTGCCGAGGTCCTGAGTAACCAGGGGTATAAAATCTCGGGCTCGGACATCAAAGCTTCAAAAACCACAGCTCAGCTTGAAGCCAACGGAATTAAAGTTTATATCGGCCACTCGGCAGAAAATATTAAAAATGCCAATGTGCTGGTGGTTTCGACGGCGATTGACCCTGAAAACCCGGAGATCAAGGCAGCAATTGAACAGCGTACCCCGATCGTGCGTCGTGCAGAAATGCTGGGTGAGTTGATGCGCTACCGCCATGGTATTGCCGTTGCTGGAACCCATGGTAAAACCACCACCACCAGTTTATTGACCACCATGCTGGCAGAAGAAAACCTTGATCCAACTTATGTGATTGGCGGTTTGCTGAATAGTACCGGTGTGAATGCTGCTTTAGGTGAAAGCCGTTTTATTGTGGCAGAAGCGGATGAGTCAGATGCATCTTTCCTATATTTGCAGCCGATGGCCGCAATTGTAACCAATATCGATGCAGATCACATGGATACCTATGAAGGTAGCTTTGACAAATTAAAAGATACCTTTATCCAGTTCCTGCATAACCTGCCATTCTATGGCTTGGCTGTGGTGTGTGGGGATGATGCCAATATTCGCGAGATTTTACCGCGTGTGGGGCGTCCGGTATTAACTTACGGCTTTGATGAAGGTAATGACATCCGTGCGATTGATGTTGAGCAGGAAGGTATGCGCTCACACTTTACCGTATTGCGTAAGGATCGCGAACCGTTACGTGTCACCATCAATCAACCGGGTCTGCATAATGTCCTGAATGCACTGGCTGCAATTGGGGTCGCAACCGATGAAGGGGTGTCTGATGGTGCGATTTGCCGTGCACTGGAAGGTTTTAGCGGGGTAGGCCGCCGCTTCCAGGTACAGGGCGAGTTTGAAGTGGGTGACGGTCTGGTGAAACTGGTAGATGATTATGGTCATCACCCGAAAGAAGTTGAAGCAACCATTAAGGCAGCCCGTGCCAGCCATCCGGACCGCCGTTTGGTGATGCTGTTCCAGCCCCACCGTTTTAGCCGTACCCGCGACTGTTTTGATGACTTTGTGGATGTGTTATCGCAAGTCGATCAGTTATTATTGCTAGAAGTTTATCCTGCTGGTGAAAAGCCGATTGTCGGTGCCGATAGCCGTGCGCTGGCCCGTAGCATTCGCCTGCGTGGTGAGGTCGAACCGATTCTGGTCGATCCGGTAGAAGGCAATTTGCCGAACGTTTTACAAAAAGTGTTACAAGCAAATGACCTGTTATTAACACAAGGCGCAGGCAACGTGGGGGCAATTTCGGTAGAATTGGCCCAGCATCGCCTGTATGCCGAATAGTTTTAGAAAATTCATCCCGGCCTCCTTCATTAAAAAAAGGAGTGCGCCTTTTTCATAAAGGGACGTTTGGGAAGATTTAGAAATTTAGAAAAGTTTTAAGGATATAAACGTGTCAAATGCTGCAAAATTCGGCAAAGTTGCTGTGTTATTGGGTGGGAAATCGGCTGAGCGTGCTGTGTCATTAGACAGTGGTCAGGCCGTATTAGAGGCCTTGTTGCGTTCGGGTGTACAGGCAGAAGCATTTGATCCGCAAGATCGTAGTGTGACTGAACTGGTGGGCTATGACCGTGCCTTTATCGTATTGCATGGCCGTGGCGGTGAAGATGGCCAGATACAAGGCGTATTGGAATGGTTGAATATCCCGTATACCGGGACTGGCGTGCAAGGGTCTGCAATTGGTATGGACAAAGTCAAAACCAAGCAGATCTGGCAAGGCAGTGATTTGCCGACCGCACCTTACCGCATTATCACCAAAGACACCGATCTGGAGCCTGTGATTGCTGAGCTGGGTTTACCAGTCATTATCAAGCCTGTGCATGAAGGTTCCAGCGTTGGCATGAGCAAGGTTGAAAAAGCAGAAGACTTTGCCGCTGCGATTGAAAAAGCAACCCAGCACGATGCTGTGGTGATGGCCGAAAAATGGATTACGGGTCGTGAATTTACCATTTCATTCCTGAATGGCCAGCCTTTGCCGGTGATTCGTTTACAGCCGCCAGCAGATGTGGCCTTCTATGACTATGAGGCAAAATACCAACGTAATGATGTGCAATATGGCATCCCTTGCGGTTTAAGCGAAACGGAAGAGAAAAGCCTGCAAGCCTTGTGTTTGCGTGCTTTCCAGGCAGTAGGAGCGGAGGGCTGGGGCCGTATTGATGCCATGCAGGATGAACAGGGCAATTTCTGGTTGCTGGAAGTGAATACGGTTCCGGGCATGACCAGCCATTCCTTGGTCCCGAAAGCAGCGCAAGCTGTCGGTTATAACTTTGATCAGCTCTGTGTTGCAATTTTAGAGCAAACCTTGGCAAAGTCGGCTTAATTCTTCATGGCTCAACTTCCTGCATCTATGCGTCGCAAAGCGCGACCGGCCATTAGCTCGATTCACGAGAAACCGCCTTCACCCCGACAAAAGATGGTGAACGCGGGCGGCTGGGCACTGCTTGTTATCGCCTTTGTTGTACTGGCCTTGGGGGTGTTCGGTCTATATAAAGTCATGACCGATGCCAAGGTGGCCGAGTTGCAGGTCGTGGGGACTCATTCCGAGGTTGAAAACCAACAATTAGTCAAATACCTGAATCCAGTCATTAAAGATAATTACTTCACTTCTGATTTGGAACAGATTCGCGATCAGGCATTAAAAGTGTCTTGGGTTGATCGTGTGGTGGTGTCACGAGCTTGGCCAAATGCAATCCGGGTGCGGGTGATGCCGCGTCATGCAATTGCACGTTGGGGAACAGGGCGCTTGCTCAGTGACAATGGCGATGTGTTCAGTGAGGCTGTACCACAAGCCCATCCAAACCTGCCGCTGTTACACGGGCCGGTCAGCCAATCCAAAATGATGATGCGCCGCTATAATGAAATTAATCAATTATTTCATCCGGTCAATTTACGGTTGAAAGAATTGTATTTAACCGAGCGCATGACCTGGTTTATGCAGTTTGATTCAGGTTTACGCATTATTGTCGATCAAGATCAAACCATGAACAAGCTCCAGCGCTTGAGCCATTTGGCACAAACAGATCTCAAACCTGTATGGCCGAAAATCACGGCAATTGACTTGCGTTACCGCAATGGCCTGGCCATTCAGTGGAAAAACGCAGCTCCGCCCAAGATTGTCAATGGTCAGTTAGTTGTAACGATTGATGACACAAGCCTTGCAGGGGCAATTCAGGCAAAGCCATAATACGTGGCTTAAAATAAAGGGCAGTGGTCCTAAACAACACTAAAGATATGGTATTGAAGTAATGAGTGAAGCTGTTCCCTCAGTTGTTGCGATTGATATTGGGACGCATAAAGTCTCAGTTTTGATTGGTAAGATCCATGCACCGGACAAGATCCAGGTCATTGGCATGGCAACTGCTCGCAACCGAGGTATGGTTAAAGGCAAGATTGTCAGCTTGGACAAGGTCATTGCTGCGATTAAGAATGCAGTATCCGAAGCAGAGGATATGGCAGAGTGCCGTATCCATAGTGCGTGGGTGTCTATTCCGAGTACTGAATTACAAAGTTTTTATGCCTCAGGCCGTACCCCTGTTGCCAACCACGATCATATTATTACGACAAATGAAGTGGTGCGTGCACTGGAGTTGGCCAAAGCCAGTCATGTCTCACCGGATTACTATCTTGCCAGCGCTGTGCCACTAGGCTTTGAGCTCGGTGATTCGGCTGAATGGGTGCAGAATCCGGTCAATATGTCTGCCCATAGCATGACAGGACATTATCAGTTAATGATGATGCCCATCAGCACCATGCAAAACCTTGATCGCGCCATGAAAGGGGCAAATATCGGGGTTGAAAAGATGGTGGTGTCTTGTCTGGCAACGGCTGAAGCCAGCCTGCTCAAAGATGAAAAGGAATATGGAGTCTGTCTGGTTGATATTGGTGCCGGCATTACCAATATTGCGGTATATCTGGACGGGCGTCTGGCCTTGGCACGCACCTTGCCGCGTGGTGGCGAGAATGTTACCCGTGATATTGCTGCCGTTTTGCAGACCACCACCGAAGAAGCAGAACGCATCAAGATTTTACATGGGTGCGTTGACCTGAGTGTGGTCAAGCCGGATCACATGATTCAGGTTCAGGGGATTGATGGTACACAAACCATCAGTCGTATTGAGCTTGCTGAAATCATCATTGCACGTTATGAAGAGATCTTTGCTTCAATCCGTGAGGAGCTGGAACATAGCGGTGCGATCCATGGCCTATACCATGGCGTGGTACTGACCGGTGATGCCTGCCAGATTGAAGGCATGGTAAATCTGGCACGCCGTACACTCGGGGTCTCTGCCCATCTGGGGAATCCGCCGTTGCAAGTGTATGCTGATGATCAGCATTTGCCTGCTTTGCGTCGTTCCATGTACGCCACTGCAGCAGGCCTGCTGATGTTTAGCCAGAGTGATTTGCAAGATACGGTGGAAGAACCGGAAGAAGCCAGTGAACGCAGTTTTGTTGACCGGGTAGCCAATGGTTGGAATGCATTAAATAGCAAGTTAAAGGCCATCTTTTAAGTTGTAGTTATTTTTGGGAAAAATTGTTAGGAAGTTGTTCTAAATCAGCCACTGTACTTGACAAGCTAGCGATTATTGAACAGCATCCTAAACATCAGTTGTTTAAAAATCAGGGCAGTAACGGGCTGAAGTAACTGCCATTAATATTAGGAAATCTAAAGGTCATGGCCTCATTTGAATTTATAGAAGATGAACTAGACAATGGCAACGGTCAAGCCCGTTTCACAGTATTTGGCGTAGGTGGTGGCGGTGGTAATGCCGTGCAGCACATGGCGCAATCAGATATTCAAGGCGTGAAGTTCGTTTGTGCAAATACAGATAAACAGGCACTGGATAGCATGAACGCGCCATTCAAAATTCAATTGGGCGAGCAAAGTACCCGCGGTCTGGGCGCCGGTGCTAATCCGGAAGTGGGCCAGATTGCGGCAGAAGAAAGCCGTGAAGTCATCCGTCAGCACCTTGAAGGCACCGATATGGTATTCGTAACTGCCGGTATGGGTGGTGGTACAGGTACCGGTGCAGCTCCTGTGGTTGCCGAAGTGGCCAAGGAAATGGGAATCCTGACCGTTGGTGTGGTAACCACCCCATTCAACTTTGAAGGCCGTCGCCGTCAAAAGTCTGCTGAAAAAGGGATTGATGCCTTAGAAGCTCATGTTGACTCACTCATTATTATCCCGAACCAGCGCCTGTTAAGCGTTTACGGTGATATTTCAATGAAAGATGCCTATAAAAAGGCAGATGATGTATTGTTAAATGCGGTACGCAGTATTTTTGACCTTGTGGTCAACCGTGGTCACATTAACCTCGACTTCGCTGACTTGAAAACAGCGATGAGTACCCGTGGTTATGCGATGATGGGTGCGGGTCTGGGACGCGGTGAAGATCGTGCACGTCAGGCTGCTGAACAGGCTATCCGTAGTCCGTTGCTTGATAATGTCAATATTATCAATGCGAAAGGTGTATTGATCAATATCACCGGTGGGGATGATATTACCCTGCGTGAAACTGAGATCATTACCGATGTGGTGAACCAGATTGTTGACCTCGATGAAGGTGAAATTTTCTACGGTACCGTATTTGATCCGGATGCACGTGATGAATTACGTGTAACGGTCATTGCGACCGGTTTAACGCGTAATGCAAGTGAAGTTGACCAGAAGAGACGTACAGCCGCTTCGCATGTCACCTCTTCACAAGCGGCGCAGCAACCGGTAGATGAAGATGATGTTCCTGCGATTAGTAAACGTACAAATGCTGATGCACCAGCAGCTGCAGTACCAAGTTCTACGCCACGTTCGTCACCAATGAGCATTCAGGACTACCTGAAAAATCAGCAACGTAAATAATAAAATCATATATTTAGAGAAAGGAGGCAATTAATTGCCTCCTTTTTTATTTTTTTAAAATGGCAAAATATGCTAAGTTATATCGGTTTTTGCAAATGAAGTTGGTATGGCATGTTGAAACAACGTACTCTCAAACGTGTGGTGAAAGCGAGCGGGATTGGTTTGCACAGTGGTCAAAAGGTGCTGATCAATTTTGTTCCACACCATATTGATGGAGGTATTGTCTTTCGCCGTATCGACTTGAACCCTCCGGTAGATATTCCGGCCAATGCCCTGCTAATCCAGGAAGCATTCATGTGCTCGAATCTGGTGCGCGAAGATATCAAGGTAGGCACCATTGAACATGTCATGAGTGCAATTGCCGGCTTGGGGATTGATAACCTGATCGTCGAAGTTTCGGCGTCTGAAGTGCCGATTATGGATGGCAGTGCAGGGCCCTTTATCTATTTGCTGATGCAAGGTGAACTGGCCGAACAAGATGCACCCAAGAAGTTTATCCGCATTTTAAAGCCGGTTGAGGCTTTAATCGATGACAAGAAAGCCATTTTTTCACCGCATGCCGGCTTCCAGCTCAATTTTACCATTGATTTTGATCATCCTGCCTTTGCCAAGGAATATCAGTCTGCCACCATCGATTTTTCAACAGAAACCTTCGTTTACGAGGTCAGTGAAGCACGGACCTTTGGTTTTATGAAAGATCTGGACTATCTGAAAGCCAATAATCTGGCATTGGGAGCCAGTCTGGACAATGCCATTGGCGTTGACGATACCGGTGTGGTTAACGAAGAAGGCTTGCGCTTTGCAGACGAGTTTGTCCGCCACAAGATTTTGGATGCAGTCGGTGACTTATATTTGCTTGGTCATCAGATCATTGCCAAGTTTGACGGTTATAAATCGGGCCACGCCTTGAATAACCAGCTATTACGCAATGTTCAAAATGATCCAAGCTGCTATGAAATTGTAACATTTAATAACGAGAATGACTGTCCAATTCCTTATGTGAGTGTGACATAAGTCATTGTCTTTTATTGGCTATGTTATATTATAACAATTGAAACTGAGATTTTTGTCACAAAATATACTGTTAGGCTTTGCTACCTAATGTATGAAGTTTACTTTTTATTGCTTGCCAAACGTAGTAGAGCTTGGCTAAGCTTAGGGTCGCTCACATATTCAGCGGCGCTGCGTAATTGCTCTTGGGTCTCTGATGTAAGTGTTTTTGTTGGGGGAGAGGGTTCACGAGAGACAACAGGTTTGTTTCTTAAACGAACTTGAATTTTTCGTAATTCCTTGAGTCCTTCGAGCTGAGCTAACTGCGCAACATAGTGGCTTTGTAAATAGCTGAGTTGACTAATCATGGCCTGATTTTCACCCGTTATGATCAAAACCCCGTGTTGATAACAAACAACTTGCCATTGCTCCGGTTGGGGCAGTAAAGGTTGAATAATTTTCGTAAGTTGTTTCCATTGGGTCACTTGCGTTGTCAGAAACGTCAAGTTTCCAGTTTTTATGTGTTGTCCTTTCTGTTGAAAAACGTTGTTAGGTTCAGACATAGAACTTCCTCGGAGGTGATGTGTCCATCTTAAGCGTTTGGTTCAGCTGTTATCAAGGAAGAGATGATAAAGGAACGTTTGAAGGACGGTTTCAAGAGGTTTTTTATGCATCATACGCGTCGTATTTTACTCGCATTTTCATTGGCTGCGTCAGCTGCTTCGGTTGCTTTTGCAGATTATCAGAATATTGGTCAGGCCACTGGGGATGACCGTTTAGAGCAATTATCCAAAACCTTGGCCCAAGGTTCTTATACTCATTCTGCTGATATGGATTTGCCGGCCATATCAAATGTGTCAGTTAAATTACGTGAAAAAACCATTGAACTGAACAATGCGACCATTGAGAAGAAATATGGCCGTTCTGCCATCTCGTCTCAGGACAATGCGTCCTCTTTCTCTGCCAATACAGGCTATTCCTGGTTAGTCAGTCATCCTTTGCAAGAAGGGCGGGTCAGCTCTTCCTGGGGTAACCGTACCTTGCTAGGCTCAACCCGGCATCATTCCGGAGTAGATCTGGCAGCGCCTTCTGGCACGCCAATTTATGCAACAGGTCCGGGTGTGGTCACAAAATCGGGCTGGGGTACAGGATATGGCCAGTATGTTGAAATTGATCATGGCAATGGCTATATCACACGTTATGCCCATGCATCGCGTTTAATCGTAAATGCCGGTGACCGCGTAAGTGCAGGTGAGCATATTGCCAATGTCGGTTGTACCGGCCGTTGTACCGGGCCGCATTTACATTTTGAAGTCGTAAAAGACGGACAGCGTAAAAACCCATCAACTTATTTAGCAATGTTGCCTTAAGGCAATTTATTGACAGTTGTATATAAATGTTAAGAAAAATCGCCTTGATTGGCGATTTTTTATGTTTTTTGTTTCAGTTCGGTCAATGACTATTTTATCAGAAAATAATAAGGCGTTTTCCATTCAGCCAGGGTAATACCCCTTATAAAGCAAAACATGATAAAAATAGGGTCGACAAATAACTTAAGGGAAAAGGTGAATTGTATGGCGTTTTATGGCGACTCTGACGCGCAAGAAACCCAAGAATGGCAAGAAGCATTTGATTCTGTATTACAACACATGGGCACGGAACGGGCTGCTTTCTTACTAGAAAAACTTTATCAACGGGCAATTGCGAAACATGTGCCAATCCAGCGCTTAAACACACCTTACCTCAACACCATTTCAGTTGAAGAGCAACCTGCAATGCCAGGTGATCAGGATATGGAACGCCGTATCCGTGCCCTGATTCGCTGGAATGCGCTGGCAATGGTATTGCGCGCCAATAAAACCGGTGATGATCTGGGTGGCCACCTTGCCAGTTTCGCATCATCTGCAACCTTGTACGATGTTGGCTTTAACCATTTTTTCCGTGCAGCCTCCGACAACTTTGGCGGCGATATGATTTATTACCAAGGTCACTGTGCTCCTGGTATTTACGCACGTTCATTCCTGGAAGGCCGTTTAACCGAAGATCAATTAAATAATTTCCGCCGTGAAGTGGGCGGTAATGGTCTTCCGAGTTATCCGCATCCTTATCTGATGCCTGACTACTGGCAGTTCCCGACTGTATCGATGGGTCTGGGACCGATCATGTCTATCTATCAGGCCCATATTCAAAAATACCTGATGAATCGTGGCCTGATTAAAGAAGAAGACCGTAAAGTCTGGGCTTATCTGGGTGATGGCGAAATGGACGAACCTGAAAGTCTGGGTGCCATTTCACTGGCCGGCCGTGAAAAACTGGATAACCTGATTTGGGTGGTGAACTGTAACCTGCAGCGTCTGGATGGTCCGGTACGTGGTAACGGCAAAATCATTCAGGAACTTGAGTCATTGTTCCGTGGCGCAGGCTGGCGTGTGATCAAGGTGGTGTGGGGCCGTCATTGGGACCCATTGCTGGCACAAGACACGACCGGTGCCTTAAAAGCACGTATGGAAGAAGCCGTAGATGGTGACTACCAGCGTTATCAGGTGAAGGGCGGTGCGTATGCACGCGAGAAATTCTTCGGTAAATACCCTGAAGCTGCAGAGCTGGTGAAGAACTTAAGCGATGAAGATATTGATGCCTTGAACCGTGGTGGACACGATCCGTACAAGGTCTATGCAGCTTATGCAGAAGCCACCAAGAGCAATGGCCAGCCAACCGTCATTCTGGCAAAAACCATTAAGGGTTATGGTTTGTCCGATGAAATTGAAGCGGTTAACAAAACTCACCAGATCAAGAAAATGCAGCTTGACTCCCTCAAGTATGTACGCGATCGCTTTAACCTGCCGTTTAATGATGAGCAGCTTGAAGAGTTGCCATTCTATCGTCCGGCTGAAAACTCGCCTGAGCTGAAATACATGAAGGCACGCCGTGAGGCCTTGGGAGGCTATTTGCCAGCACGTCGTAAAGACAGTGCGTCTTTACCGATTCCTGAGCTTTCTATTTTTGATGGCGTGCTCAAAGGCAGCGGTGACAAGGCACAATCGACCACCATGCTGATGGTTCGTTTGATTTCGGCATTGCTAAAAGAAAAAGCCATCAAGGATCATGTAGTGCCTATCGTTCCGGACGAAGCACGTACTTTCGGTCTGGAAGGCATGTTCCGTCAATTGGGTATTTATGCTGCTCATGGCCAGCAATATACGCCGGAAGATAATGAACAGTTGATGAACTATCGTGAGGCCAAAGATGGCCACATGTTACAGGAAGGGATCAATGAAGCCGGTGCAATGAGTGCCTGGTCGGCATTGGGCACCAGTTATTCAACCAATAACCTGCCAATGATTCCGATGTACATGTACTACTCCATGTTCGGTTTCCAGCGTATTGGTGATATTGCATGGGCCTCAGGTGATGCACAGGCTCAAGGTTTTTTGTTGGGCGCAACCGCAGGCCGGACCACACTCAATGGCGAAGGCTTGCAGCATCAGGACGGTCATTCGCACATCCTGGCGGGTACGATTCCGAACTGCGTCGCTTATGACCCATGCTTTGGCTATGAACTGGCAGTGATTGTACATGACGGTTTAAAACGCATGTATCAGGATCAGGAACGTGTGTTCTATTACTTGACCGTAATGAACGAAAATTACGAACATCCAGCCATGCCAGAAGGTGTTGAAGAAGGCATTAAACGTGGTATGTACCTGTTCGAGAAAGATGAACAGGCAACCGTTCAGTTGCTCGGTTCCGGTGTGATCTTGCGTGAAGTTATCAAGGCTGCCAAGATCCTGCGTGATGAATACCAGATTCATTCCAATGTCTGGAGTGTGACCAGCTTTAACGAGCTTGCACGTGACGGCATGGCATGCGATGAATATAACCGTCTGCATCCATTGAGCGATACTACGAAAGAGTCTTGGGTTTCTCAACAGTTACGCAATACGGATGGTATTGTGGTATCTGCAACAGATCACATGCGTATTTACAGTGAACAGATCCGTGCTTACCTACCGGACAACCGTCCATATGTGACGCTGGGTACAGATGGTTATGGCCGTTCAGATACACGTGGCAACTTACGTAGCTATTTTGGCGTCGATGCCGCACATATCGTGGTGGCAACCTTGAAAAAACTGGCAGATGAAGGTGAAGTTGAAAATCGCTTGGTGAAAGATGCAATTTCATCTTTTGAGCTGGATACTGACCGTCCGGTGGCATGGGCACCTCAAGCACATCCTCAAGTACAGGCTGTTGCTGAATATCATGAAAATCAAGCAGGTGAGGGGAAATAATCATGCAAATCCAAGCACCTGATATTGGCGTAGATAAGGCTCTGGTAGCAGAAGTCCTGGTTAAAGTAGGCGACCATGTCGCGGTTGACGATAGCCTTCTGGTTCTGGAGTCCGATAAGGCAACGGTTGAAGTACCAAGCACGGCAGCCGGCATTGTGAAGAGTATTCTGGTGCAGCAGGGTGATGAAGTCACCGAAGGCGTTGCATTGATTGAGCTGGAGTCCGAGTCTGCTGCCGAAGCACCTGCGAAAGAAGCACCGCAGACGGAAGCGCCGCAAGCACAAGCCAAAGCGGTAGCAGCTGAATCACCAGCTCAAGCTGCCGTCGCTCCGGCAGCGACAGCAAGCCAGGTTGTGGATGTTAAAGTTCCGGATATTGGCGTAGAAAAAGCGTTGGTTGCCGAGATTCTGGTTAAGGTCGGTGAAGAAATTGAAGCCGAGCAAAGTATTGTCGTGGTGGAGTCAGACAAGGCCACGGTTGAAGTCCCGAGTTCGGTTGCAGGGATTGTGGAAGCCATCCAGATCAAGGAAGGCGATAGCATTAAAGAAGGTGTGGTCCTGATCCAGGTCAAGACAGCTGGTCATGCCGCATCCGAACCAGAGCCACAAGCAGCACCGGCCCAACCAGAAGCACCTGCTGCAAGCAATACCACGACGGGTAATGTTGAAATCGAAGTGCCTGATCTGGGTGTAGACAAGGCGCTGGTTTCAGAAATTCTGGTCAATGTGGGGGATCGTGTCGAAGCCCAGCAAAGCCTATGTGTGGTTGAGTCAGATAAGGCTTCAGTTGAAGTCCCGAGTTCAGTTGCAGGAATTGTGAAGGCAATTCATGTATCTGCCAATCAGGAAGTGCGTCAGGGCGTAGCTTTGGCAACGATTGAAGTCAGTGGTCAGGCTGCTGCACCAGCAGCACCAAAAGCACAAGCTGCAACGCCAGCAACAGAGCAGAAGCCAGTTGCTGAAAAACCGCAGCCAGCAGCGACCGCAGTACCGAGTGCACCAGTGCAAGCAGAAAAGCTGACCAAAGAACAAGAAGCTGAAAATGCGAAGGTTTATGCAGGTCCTGCGGTGCGTAAACTGGCACGTGAATTAGGTGTTAGTCTGGGTCAGGTCAAGGCATCCGGTGAACATGGCCGTGTCATGAAAGACGATGTATTTGCTTATGTAAAATCACGTCTAACCGCCTCTCAGTCAGCGCTTGCTACGCAAGCAGCGCCAGTAGCGTCGGGCTTACCGAAGTTGCCAGACTTTAGTGCCTTTGGTGGCGGTGAAGTGAAAGCAATGACGCGTTTACAGCAAGTGTCTGTACCGCAATTGTCATTGAATAATTTCATTCCTCAAGTCACACAGTTTGATTTGGCTGATATTACCGAGCTTGAAGCCTGGCGTGGCGAGCTGAAGGACGGCTTCAAAAAGCAGGGGATCAGCTTAACGATCTTGGCCTTTATTGCCAAGGCTGTGGCGCACCTGCTAAAAGAAGAACCTTATTTTGCCGGGCATTTGGCGGATGATCAGAAGTCAGTACTGTTGCGTAATGAAATCCATATGGGTATTGCGGTTGCGACGCCAGATGGTTTGACTGTGCCGGTACTGCGTAATCCGGACCAGAAGTCGATTAAGCAAATTGCCACTGAACTGGCTGAGCTCAGTCAAAAAGCACGTGACCGCAAATTGTCGCCGAAAGACCTGCAAGGTGCCAATTTCACTATTACCAGCTTAGGCAGTATTGGTGGAACCGCATTTACCCCATTGGTGAACTGGCCACAAGTTGCGATTTTAGGTATTTCACCTGCAACCATGCAACCGGTATGGAATGGTAAAGACTTTGATCCGCGTTTGATGTTGCCATTGTCATTGTCTTATGACCATCGTGTCATTAATGGTGCCGATGCAGCACGCTTTACCAATAAACTGACCAAGTTACTCAAAGACATTCGTAGCTTATTGCTGTAATCGTTTTTGAATCTGGAAAACCTCGCATCAGCGGGGTTTTCTGTTTTTAGGGTGACAAAGATATGGCTTTATTTGAGAATACTTTTGCCTAAAATAAATTCGTATTGATAACGATTTTTTGGATCAGGGAGCAAGGATGTTAGTGGTTTATCGGGTGATGCTACCCTTATTACTCAGCGTTTTTGTATTAATGGGCGTATGGGTAAGTGTCCTGCATTTCCCTTGGGATTGGGTCATGTATGCAGTCATGGGACTGGAGGTACTGGTCGCGACCGTGATGATGGCTATGGAATATCAGGCCCAGCAATGGGGTGGAGCAGGGGGCTGGGGCAGCTCCGGTTTTCTGGGCCTGAGTGCCTATCTGGCCGTTGTGCTGGGCCTTGCCCGTCTATTGCTCTGGAGTTATCAAAAATTTTGGGCTTAAGCATTCAAAAGCATTTTATTGTTTGCTAGAATGGCCTGACTTCATTGGGGAGTAGCCGCTCTTTACGCAAAGTAAAGAGGTGATGATCAACATAATTGTTCAACCGAACATGGTCATCATAGCAAAGAACCAAGAACAGCTTTTCAGCTGTGCTTTTGTTGGCAAGACCTTTGATTTACCACTCTGCATCAATCTATTTGATTTTGGCTAGCGGGAGGGGTAGGTCATCGGTATATTTTGCTAGCCAGAGCATTCAACCATGTATGAATTTCTCATCTCTACTTCAATTGTTGCCCTTGCTGAAATGGGCGATAAAACTCAATTACTGGCCTTATTACTGGCGGCACGTTTCCGTAAACCTGTTCCGATCTTGATTGCCATTCTGCTGGCAACCACCATTAATCATGGTATTTCTGCGATCTTGGGGCAATGGATTACTACTGTACTGAGTCCTGAAATCCTGTTGTGGATTCTTGCGCTTGGCTTTATCGGCATGGCGATCTGGATGCTGATTCCGGATGAGTTGGGTGACGAAAGTGAAAGCATCAATAAGTGGCAGAAATTTGGGGTTTTTGGTGCAACGTTTATCCTGTTTTTCTTGGCAGAAATTGGCGATAAAACCCAGATCGCAACCGTGGCTTTGGCGGCACGTTTTGACAGTGTGTTCTGGGTCATGTGTGGAACCACGTTCGGCATGATGATTGCCAATGCACCGGCAGTGTTTATTGGTGACAAGCTGGCAGATAAATTACCGATTTCCCTGATCCATAAAATTGGTGCTGCAATTTTTCTGGTGGTCGGGGTATCGACGCTGGTCCAGCATTATTTCTTTTAATTGCGCCCGAATGTAACAAGACCCGTGCAGCAGTGACGGGTCTTTTTTATAAATATTGATAAAAACCCAAACTCTGATTGAAACGGGCATTAAATCCCATTATTTTATTATGGAATTAAAATTATTTCATATTTAAAGAATTTTTCTGGGGTGGTTATGAGTTTCGAGCGCACAACTTCGCAAATATTGTTTGATAATGGCACACATAAATGCATCAGTTTTACCAGTCTGGTCAAAGGGGAAGGCATTCAGGCCAATCAGTTTCTCATTATTGACCATGATCGGGCCGCAGTTCTGGACCCGGGCGGTGACCTGACCTATGTGCCATTAACCATGGAGCTGAACCGTTATACCAAACTGAAAAATCTGGACTATGTGATGGCCTCCCATCAAGATCCTGACATTATTACCTCGATGCCACGCTGGCTGGTCTATACCGATGCCAAAGTGGTGGCTTCCAAGTTATGGGCACGCTTTTTACCGCACCTGAACTCTGCCTTTATGAGTGACCGCATGAAAGGCAACTGGGAGGAGCGCCTGATTGAGCTATCAGATACCGGACAAGTCATTCCTCTGGGTGAATCTTCAATTGTGGCTGTACCTGCCCATTTCCTGCACTCGGTTGGCAATTTCCAGTTCTATGATCCGACTGCAAAAATTTTATTTTCAGGCGATATGGGCGCTTCAATTGTCGAAGATGCCAGCTTGGCAATCACTGACTTTGAGGCACATATCCAAAAAATGAAAGGTTTTCACCAGCGCTATATGTGTTCCAATAAAGTCATCCGTCTCTGGGTCAATATGGTGCGGCAGATGGATCTTGAAATGATTGTGCCTCAGCATGGGACTGCTTTTGTGGGTACGCAGATGATCAACCAGTTCCTGGACTGGATCGAAACACTGGAATGTGGCGTAGATCTGATGAATGAAGATGTGTTCAGTTTGCCGGCTGAAATGAGCTAAGTGTCCGGGTTGCAAAATGACTGGAAAATACATGAATCTTTGATCATGCACTCTTGTCGGCAGGCATAAATTTTTTTAGGATTTAGCGGATAAAGGATTGAATCTGATAACGAGAATTTTAAAAAAATGTTGTCTCAAATTGCGACACCGGATGCCTGTGTCAGTTGTGGTGCCTGCTGTGCAAATTACCGTGTTTCTTTCTACTGGGCTGAGGCAGAACAGATCCCTGAACACATGGTTGAGCCGTTGACAGCTGTCTATTCATGTATGAAAGGGACCAATCAGGCACAGGTCAGATGTGTGGCCTTGCAGGGTGAGGTGGGGCAGCAGGTGAGCTGTGCCATTTATCCGTTCCGGAGCTCAAGCTGTAAAGAAGTCCAGATTGCCGACTCACATTGTAACAAGGCAAGATTGGCACATAACCTGATTCCACTGGTTGCGGTTGAACAGCAGCCTTCTGAAAATAATGACAATTATGATCAGGTTTGCTAACAGGATGAACCGGTTTTACACGCAATAATGGTCCGGCAGGAAGCTTTTTAAGCAACGATTTAAATTATTTTCGTCATAGAAAATGAAAATCACATGGAAATTTGTTTATAATAGCTCACGGAAATTACCAGTGAGATTGTTATGCTGACCATCGTTCAAGAAGCGCTAACCTTCGATGATGTCTTATTACTTCCTGCCTACTCAACTGTTCTCCCAAAAGATGTCTCCTTAAAGACACGTTTAACTCGCGGAATTCAACTTAATATCCCCCTCGTTTCTGCTGCAATGGATACAGTGACTGAATCACGTATGGCGATTGCAATGGCCCAAAACGGTGGTATGGGTATTTTGCACAAAAACATGGATATTGCAGCACAGGCTGCAGAAGTCCGTCGTGTGAAAAAATTTGAAGCAGGTATGGTGAAAGATCCAATCACCGTGACACCTGAGACCACAGTACGTGAACTGATTGCAATTACCCAGGCCAATAATATTAGTGGTGTGCCTGTGGTTAAAGAGGGCAAGGTTGTCGGTATCGTGACAGGTCGTGATACACGCTTTGAAACCAATCTTGAACAGCCTGTCAGCAATATCATGACAGGTCAGGACCGTCTTGTGACAGTACGTGAGGGCGAGTCTAAAGAAAATATCCAGGCTTTGTTGCAAAAACACCGTATCGAAAAAGTATTGGTGGTCGGCGAGCAGCATGAGCTGAAAGGCTTGATTACGGTCACTGATTTCCGTAAAGCCGAAAGCTATCCAAACAGCTGTAAAGATGATCTGGGCCGCTTACGTGTCGGTGCCGCAGTCGGTACAGGTGCTGAAACACCAAGCCGTGTAGAGGCACTGGTTGAAGCGGGTGTCGATGCGATTGTGGTGGATACTGCTCATGGCCATTCGGCGGGTGTAATCGAGCGTGTTCGCTGGGTAAAAGCCAACTACCCGCAGGTTCAGGTGATTGGTGGCAACATTGCAACAGGTGATGCTGCACTAGCATTGCTGGATGCGGGTGCAGATGCGGTCAAAGTTGGTATTGGCCCGGGTTCGATCTGTACCACACGTATTGTGGCGGGTATCGGTATGCCACAGATTTCTGCGATTGACAGCGTTGCCAACGCATTGAAAGACCAGATTCCTTTGATTGCCGATGGTGGTATCCGCTTCTCTGGCGATATGGCTAAAGCGATTGGTGCGGGTGCAAGCACGATTATGGTGGGTTCACTGCTTGCCGGGACTGAAGAAGCACCGGGTGAAGTCGAATTCTTCCAGGGCCGTTATTACAAGGCATACCGTGGTATGGGGTCGTTAGGCGCAATGGCTGGTGTATCCGGTTCTGCTGACCGTTACTTCCAGGATGCTAAAGCAGGCGCTGAAAAGCTGGTTCCGGAAGGTATTGAAGGCCGTGTACCTTATAAGGGGCCTATGGGCAACATCGTGCATCAAATGATGGGTGGCTTGCGCTCATCAATGGGTTATACCGGTTCATCAGTGATCGAAGACCTTCGTCAAAATGCAAAATTTGTGAAAATCACTTCAGCGGGTATGTCAGAGTCGCATGTACATGACGTCACGATTACCAAAGAAGCGCCAAACTATCGTGTTGGTTGATTTTTGGTAATTTTGCCGATTGAAAAACCGTCAGTGTACTGACGGTTTTTTTTGTTTTGGTGTAAAGTGAACACGGTAAAGAAAGATATGGTTAAGACCATATACACGATAAGAAAGTGAGTAAAACATGAGTTATTTTGGTACTGATGGAATTCGAGGCAAATTTGGACAAATGCCAATTACCCCAGAATTCGCCTTGAAACTAGGGTTCGCCGCAGGGAAAGTATTAAAACGAAACAGTCCTAAAAGCAAGCCAATTGTGGTATTGGGGAAAGACACACGTTTATCCGGTTATATTCTGGAAGCCGCGCTGCAAGCGGGTTTAAACGCAGCAGGGGTATATGTACATCTGCTAGGGCCGTTACCGACGCCTGCCATTGCCCACCTGACCCGTGCATTACATGCCCACGCGGGTATTGTCATTTCAGCCTCACATAATCCGTATTTTGATAACGGGATCAAGTTCTTTTCAAGTGAGGGCAAAAAATTACCCGATGCCTTGCAGGATGAGATCAACCAGGAACTGGAAAAAGAAATCGAAATCGATGACACCGCCCATTTAGGTAAAAGTGTGCGTGTTAAAGATGCCAATGGCCGTTACATCGAATTTTGTAAATCGACCTTTCCCTACCATTTTGACCTGCGTAACTTAAAAATTGTAGTGGATTGTGCCAACGGCGCGGCCTATAGCGTTGGACCATCGGTATTTCGTGAACTGGGCGCCAAGGTTATACCGCTCTTTAATGAACCAGATGGCTTAAATATTAATGAGAACTGTGGTTCAACCCATCCTGAACAATTACAAAACGCTGTTGTTGAGCATGAGGCTGATCTGGGGATTGCATTTGATGGTGATGCCGACCGTGTGGTGATGGTAGACAAGCACGGGCATTTGGTCGATGGTGACCATATCCTGTACATTCTTGCGACACAGGCCAAAAACAAGCCGGCCGGTGTGGTGGGAACCGTGATGAGCAATATGGCGCTGGAACTGGCCTTGCAAAAAGCCAATGTCGGTTTTGTACGTGCCAAGGTGGGTGACCGCTACGTATTGCAGGCGCTGGAAGAAAATAACTGGGTGACAGGTGGCGAGCCTTCAGGACATATCCTGACGCTGGATAAGAGCACCACGGGAGATGCGATTATTGCTGCGCTACAGGTATTGACGGTGATGGTCGAGCAAGGCAAAGCCTTACATGAGCTGGTGGCAGGTTTTGAGTTATTCCCGCAGGTGCTGGTCAATGTACGCTTACAGCACATGATCGACCCGTATGCCATTCCTGCACTGGTTGCAGAGTTTGAAAAGGCAGAGCAACAGCTCAAGGGCCGTGGCCGACTGTTGATTCGCAAGTCAGGTACCGAGCCTGTCATCCGTGTCATGGTGGAAGGTGACCAGCAGGAAGAAGTGCAGGCACTGGCAAATCATCTGGCGGATGCGGTACGCGCGCAAGCCCAGGCGGCTTAAGAGGTACATCAATGAGCGATGTGATCAAAGACCTGAGCGAATTACGCCTGAGTTACGAGCAAGGGGAGTTACACGAGGCCCAGGTCAGTGACCAGCCTCACTTGCAGTTCCTGAACTGGTTTAATCACGCCCTGGCTGCCAACCTGCATGAACCATATGCCATGTCTTTAGCTACGGCAAATGCACAAGGTCGTCCGCATGTGCGTACGGTCTTGTTGCGTGGTGCGACAGAGGCAGGTTATGATTTTTATACCAATTATGATAGCCAGAAAGGCCTGGACCTTGCAGAAAATCCGTATGCTGAATTGCTGTTTTATTGGCCAAGTCTGGAGCGGCAGGTCCGTATCGGAGGGAAGGTCGTCAAGATCTCCGAGCAGGAGTCAACCGATTATTACCATAAACGGCCACGTGACAGCCAGATTGCAGCGCATATCAGTACACCACAAAGTGGGGTGATTGAAAGCCGTGAGCTGTTGCAACAGCGCTTCCATGACTTACAGGCACAAGCCCAGGCAGAGCTGGATAAACCCGGTTTCTGGGGCGGATACCGCGTGCAAGCCGACTATTATGAGTTCTGGCAGGGACGGCCAAATCGCTTACATGACCGTTTAAGTTATCAACTCCAAGAGGGTCAATGGACCTTACAACGTTTGATGCCATAAATGAGCCAGATTCAAATCCAAAAAAGACCCTTGATTACACGCCCTGAACAGTTTCAGGGCGTGCCTGCTTTTATTGCTGAAATACTGGCAAGACGCGGTGTACAGTCCGAACAAGAGCTGGAACTTAAGCTTAAACACTTGTTGCCACCCGCCTTAAAAGATCTGGAGACCGCCGTTGAACTGATTGATCAGGCGATTGACCAGCAAAAACGCATTGTCATTGTCGGGGATTATGACGCCGATGGGGCAACCAGTACGGCCTTAATGGTGCTGGTGCTCAAAGAAATGGGAGCGCAGGTCGAATATCTGGTACCTGACCGATTTAAATACGGTTATGGCCTTACTCCGGCGATTGCCGAACTGGCCTGGCAGAGTTACCAGCCTGATCTCTTGATTACTGTGGATAATGGCATTTCCAGCCATGCGGGCGTGGAAAAGGCACAGGCATTGGGGATGCAGGTGATCATTACCGACCATCATCTGACCACCAAACCCACCCCCGCTGCTGAAGCCGTGGTGAACCCGAATCAGCTGGGCTGTGACTTTTCCAGCAAGGCACTGGCCGGGGTTGGGGTTGCTTTTTATGTGTTAGCAAGGTTGGCAAGTTCACGCAGCCAGCAAGCTAAAAGTACTGCCAAAGTGACACAGTATCTGGATCTGGTGGCGTTGGGGACTTATGCCGATGTGGCAACATTGGACTATAACAACCGCATCCTGATTGATGCCGGGTTGAAACGTATACAGCAGCATCAGTGTCGGGCCGGTATTCTGGCCTTGCTGGATATCGCAGGCCGTGATGCCGCCAGTTTGCGCGCGCAAGATTTGGGTTTTGTGGTGGGGCCTCGTATTAATGCTGCTGGGCGTATGGAAAGCATGCGGATCGGAATTGAATGTTTACTTGCTGCAGATATGGAAACCGCCTATCCGCTGGCCCGGCAACTGAATCAGCTGAATATCGAGCGTCGGCAGGTTGAAAACGAGATGAAGCAGCAGGCGATGCAGGCCCTGCAACATATCCAGCTCGAGACAGCAGATTTACCTGCCGCACTGGTGATGTTCGATCAGCAGTGGCACCAAGGCGTGATCGGAATTGTGGCAGGGCGGCTCAAGGAACAGTTTCATCGTCCCAGTCTGGTGTTTGCCCCCGATGAAGATGGTATCCATATTAAAGGCTCAGCCCGTTCAATTGAAGGGATCCATATACGCGATATGATAGAGCAGGTGGCGGAACAATATCCTCATCTGGTGAGCCATTTTGGCGGGCATGCGGCAGCGGCTGGCCTGACCTTGAAGAAAGAAAACTTTGAGGTATTTAAAACGGTTTTTACCCGTTCGATTGCAGCGCTGGACGATGACCTGTTTCAGGCAACCTTGTGGACAGATGGTGAATTGGCCGATGTCGATTTGCATTTGGTTACACTGGACTGGATCGAACAACTGGGACCATGGGGGCAGAAATTTCCTTTTCCCCAGTTTGAAGGGCGGTTTAAAATCATTGATTATCGCTGGTTAAAAGAGCAGCATTTAAAATTGAAACTTGCTGTCGGATCACATGCTGTTGATGCCATTGCTTTTAATGCCAAAGACCGTTTTGAGTTTGATCCTATGCTGGGGCATGCCGATCTGGTCTATACGCTGGAACGTAATGTGTTTAATGGCACTACCAGCCTGCAATTGCAAATCGTACATCTTACACAGTAAAACATCCGCTGTTATGAGCGGATGTTTTAGGTAAAGCTCTGGTAATTAGAAGCGGAGGGTGCCATTAAGGCCATAAGCATCCGCACCATCTGTTGTGCTATAGCCAACACCCAATGCAAATTGGGGGGTAATGAATTTCTGGGCGCGAAGATTGAATACACTATCTGAGTCTTTGGCAGTAGAGTCTGCAAAGGAAAGACCAATGCTTAGGGTTGGGTCAAGGTATAGATCTGCACCTAAGCGATAGCTGGTTTCATCTCCTATGTAGCTCAGTGCTTCAAGATTGGTATAGTAGCCCCCGATTTGTGATACATATTTTGCACGTAGAGACACTGCCGTATCGTTATTATCACCCGAAACCAGTGCTGCATTGGATAAGTTGTTGATAAAGCCGTATTGTGCGACCTGAACCGGATTTAGGCTGTCTGACAAATCAGCCACACCAACCGCCAGTAGTAAGCCGTGAATAGGCAGGAAACCAGCCTCAAGGCTATAGCCGTCCCCTTTGTGTGAGTCGGAACCCATACCCTTAATCGTGGTCTTTAGGTTGGTACGGTGTAAGGCACCAGACAGGTAGAATTGTGAGTCCGGGATATAAAACTCCCCTTGTACACCCAGAATATTAAACTGCAAGTCACCGAAACCTTCGTCATCCTTCAGTTTGCTATAAGCGTAGCCTCCGCCAAGATTTGAGGCTTTATTCAGGAAAGCCGCTTCTGCCAGAGGCGCCTGACGGGTTTGCACAGGATTAAAATAATATTTGCCTGTGATCACGCCACTATTGCCTTTACCGTCATCTAGGTTGGCATATTCATAGGAGCCATTGGCTTCGAATTGATAGGCATGGCTTGTAATGCTCAGACTGGCACCAATCAGCGCTGCAATAAGTGTAAATTTTTTCATTAATTTCTCCCCCTTGTTTGAAAAAAATACATATTTTGTTACGGAGTGTAGTGTAATCAAAAATCCCCTAGCGTCAATTCTTGATGATAAAACGTGCTGTGATATCGGGAGAGGGATAAAAAAGTATTTGTTAAAATGTATAGATAAAAAAACGCCCTGAATCATCAGGGCGTTTTTGATTTATCAGTTCAGCTTCAGGTATTAGAAGCGGTATGCAGCACGTAAGCCGAAAGAGGTGTAGTCATTATCGATATATGACTTGTCATTACCGAAGCCGACACGGCCTTCGAGGCTAACCTGCTGATTGAAGAATTTCTTCGCAGAAATACCCCATTCATTTGAGTCGACCAGTGTGTCATCGTATTTAAGTTTTTGATAATCCACACCAACACTTAACGTTTTATCGATGAAGTAGTCACCTTTTAGCGTCACTTCTTTGTTGTCACCAAAAGCACTATACGCTTCTAGGTTAATATCGTTTTGACCAACTTTGGTCACATATTTTGCACGCAGGGTCGGGCTGGTTTCACGGTCACCATCTTTAACGTCAACGGTTTTGGCACCCGCAGCAACTAATAGGCCAGGGGCTGGCAAGTAACCGACTTCACCGGCATAGTGATTGATTTTGATCTTGTTGTCATTCAGGTATTTTGAATTTGGCTTCACTTCTTCACGGCCAATATTACCGCTTAAGTAGAAGTCACTGTTTGGAACAAAGTATTCAATACCAGCGCCATAGTGGTTGTCTTTGATCGCGTCATCTTTTTCATGTGCGTACTGTGCGCTTACATTGCTGGCACGGTCAAGGAATGCGGCTTCTGCAAGCGGAGCATTACGTGTTTGAACCGGGTTGAAATAATATGTACCATCTACGCTAAAACGATCACTGTCACCAAAACGGTCTTGGTCTTTATAGGTATAAGAACCACCTACCTCAGCTTGATAAGCATGAGCAGTTCCTGTTACTGCGATCGCAGATAAAAGTGCCGATGCAATTGCTAATTTTTTCATGGTTGTTTCCTCATTAAGATTTAAACCAAGTTAAACACTGATACATGTTTTGTTACAACTTGAGTCTAGAGCAATTTTTATCATCGTCAATCTTGATAAGGTAATCAAACTGTACAAATGTAAGTGACTTGTAATTTTGACATTTTATTTGATTGATATTTATAAATAAAAAATCATTGTTTTGATTTATTAAAACTTAGGATGAAATATGTGTTTTAGGGTTTTTAGTCTAATTTTTAGGCAAAATCAGGCCTTTAACCTGTGATACAGGATGGGACAACACAAAACTGGATAGATGTTTTAAATCACATGTTCGACCGTTCAGGTGCACACAAGGCATGGCTGTGTCGGGCAAAACAGTTATGTTAAAATACGCGATCAAGTGAAAAGTTGTGTGAGAAAAGACGCGTGGAAATTAATCCGTATTTAGTGCAATTAAAAGATTTATCTGATCGTAGCCAGACACTACGGGGGTATCTTTGACTACGATCTGAAGGTTGAACGTTTAGAAGAAGTTTTAAGAGAACTCGAAGACCCTGCGATCTGGAATGACCAGAGTCGTGCTCAGGCGATCGCAAAAGAAAAGGGCAGTTTGGAAAATACCATTGGTGTATTTGACCGTCTGGCTGAGCAGCTGGAGGATGCCAAAGCCATGCTGGATCTGGCTGTAGAGGCAGATGATGAAAGCCTGCTGGCCGATGTACAGGCAGAACTGGACAGTGCTGAACAGGCCTTGGGTAACCTGGAATTCCGTCGCATGTTTAGTAACCCGATGGACCCGAATCCTTGCTTCCTTGAAATCCAGTCCGGTTCCGGCGGTACTGAGGCACAAGATTGGGCCTCGATGTTATTGCGCATGTATATGCGCTGGATCGAACGCCATGGTTTTAAAGCCGAGCTGATGGAAGTCTCGGATGGTGATGTGGCCGGGATCAAGTCTGCAACGATTCGTGTTGATGGCGAGTTTGCCTATGGCTGGTTGCGTACCGAAAGTGGGGTACACCGCTTAGTGCGTAAATCCCCATTCGACAGTAACAATAACCGTCATACCTCATTCTCGGCGGTGTTTATTTCACCAGAAATTGATGACAATATCGAAATTGATATTAACCCTTCTGATGTCCGTACCGATACTTACCGTGCATCGGGTGCAGGTGGTCAGCACATTAACAAAACTGACTCTGCGGTCCGTTTGACCCACGCCCCGACCGGGATTGTGGTGGCTTGTCAGAACCAGCGTTCGCAACATGCCAACCGTGACCATGCCTGGAAACAGTTACGAGCCAAGCTGTATGAGCTGGAGATGAGCAAACGTAATGAAGCGGCACAGGCGCTGGAAGACTCGAAGTCTGACATCGGCTGGGGCAGCCAGATTCGTTCTTATGTTCTGGATGATTCACGTATCAAAGACTTGCGTACCGGTGTAGAAACATCGAATACCAAAGCTGTTTTGGATGGCGACCTGGATAAGTTTATCGAAGCAAGCCTGAAGCAGGGTCTGTAAGTTTAATTCCATTAAAAAAGGCAATCTCGTTCAGCATCGGACAGTTAATCGAAAAAATATGATATTAATATCGAAAAAAACGGATATTAATATCTATAAAAATAGATATACTGGATCTAGATGCTGAACAAAGCTTTGCCTGTTGAGAAGTCTGGTGAGTCTATGGATATTGATGTTATAAGCAAAGCCTTAGCCAATCCATTGCGGCGACAGATTTTGCAATGGCTAAAACAGCCGGAGCAATTTTTACCGGTACAGGAATGTGGTGGCAGTTTTGAACGGGGTGTATGTGCAGGTCACATCGAGCGTTTAGGCAAAGTTGCCCAGTCGACCATGTCAAATCATTTGTCTGTATTACAGCAGGCAGGTCTGATCAAGGTCGAAAAATATGGACAATGGTCCTATTTTACCCGTAATGAAGCTTTGATTCAGCAATACATCGAACATTTAAAACAGACACTTTAAAAAGAAAAGTGTAAGTTGAGGCGATCATGGCTGAACTAAATTCTGCGTTACAAGTAGGCGATTTTAAAATTAAAAACCGTCTGGTTTTAGCTCCTCTAACCAGAGCACGGAGTGGTGCACAACGTATTCCGAACGACTTAATGGTGGAATATTACCAGCAGCGTGCCAATGCGGGCTTAATCCTTACTGAAGCAACGGTGATTAGTCCAAAGGCAGCGGGTTATGCCAATACCCCGGGCTTATGGTCGCAAGAACAGGCTCAGGCATGGAACACGATTGTCGAGGCTGTGCATGCACAGGGTGCTAAAATTGTGGTGCAGCTCTGGCATGTAGGCCGTATTTCGCATCCGGATTTACTGGACGGCGATACGCCGGTTGCTCCAAGTGCCATTCAGCCCGCAGGTGAGGTTAGCCTGCTTCGGCCAAAACGTCCTTTTGTGACCCCGCGTGCGTTATCGCATGAAGAAATTCAGGAAATTGTCGCACAATATAAGCATGCAGCCGAACTGGCCAAAGCTGCCGGTTTTGATGGGGTGGAATTGCATGCTGCCAACGGCTACCTGATCGATCAGTTCCTGCAAAGCAGTACCAATCAACGTGATGATGAATATGGTGGTCCGGTTGAGAATCGTGCCCGGTTATTGTTGCAGGTGGTCGATGCCTTTATTGAGGTCTGGGGGGCTGGCCGTGTTGGGGTACATCTTTCACCACGCAGTGATTCGCATGACATGGGCGATGAAAATCCGTTGGCAACCTTCGGCTATGTTGTTGAGCAGCTGGATCAGCGCAATATTGCGTTTATTTTCACACGTGAATATGAAGCAGAGGACAGCCTCATGCCAAAATTACGTCCGAAATTTAAAGGTGTCTGGATTGCCAATGAAGGCTTAACTGCTGAGTCTGCGAAACGTATCCTGGCCACCGGGCAGGCCGATGCCGTTGCATTTGGCAAACAATATATTGCCAATCCGGATTTACTGGATCGTTTGCAACATGACCTGCCGCTCAATCCGCCTCATCCACAGACCTTTTATGGTGCGGGTGCGGAAGGCTATACCGATTATCCGGTATTTGAAAAGTTAGAAGCTTGATCCGTATTCACTGCTAAAAATGACTCATGTAATTTACCAAAATTGCATGAGTTTTTTGTTTAAATTCCGCATAATGGGCTGGAATCAAATTGTGAAGCATGGTCTCGGATGGCGCAGCAAAACGCAGTACAGCAAACCCCGTTCTGGTATAACTTTCTCCTGACGTGTCTCAAACCGTTATATCGCTGGAAAATCAAACAGCGGGCCGAAAGTGCTGTGCTGTTTCAGCAGGAATGTCTTGAGCGTTTTGGCCCCTTCCAGCCAGCCAAAAATACCGGCGCAATCTGGTTTCATGCCGTATCGGTGGGAGAAACCAATGCCGCCCAGCCCTTAATCGAACATTATTTAAAACTGGGCCATCCGGTTTTGGTCACCAATACCACCAAGACCGGGCAGGCACGGGCAAAGTCCCTGTTTCAAAAAGCACCGTATCTAGATTTATTTCAGGCAGTGTACCTGCCTGTTGACCAGAAGCCATTACTCAGGCAGTTCTTTCAGCGCTATCAACCTAAAATACTGGCCTTGGTTGAAACCGAAATCTGGCCGAACCTGATTGCCGAAGCTAGGCTACAGCAGGTTCCCTGTGTACTGCTCAATGCACGTCTTTCAGAAAAATCGGCTCAAGGTTATGCCAAAGTTCGCCGTTTGACCCGGCCGATGCTACAACAGCTGACCTGGATGCTGGCACAGGATGCCGCGACCCGGCAGCGTTATGTCGATTTAGGGCTTGATCCTGCCAGGAGTCAGGTGGTGGGCAATATCAAATTTGACATTACTGCTCCGGCATATTTTGTCGTGCAAGCACAGCAACTCGAACAGGACTGGCAGTTGGCGGGACGTCAAATCATTACGCTGGCCAGTACCCATGCACCCGAAGAAGAAAGCCTGCTGAGACAGTTACAGCCCTATTTAAATTCAAATCCAGAATTACTCTGTATTGTGGTGCCCCGTCATCCGGAACGTTTTGACGAGGTCTATCAGGTTTGTCAACGTTTGCGGTTAAACACCCGGCGCCGTAGTCTGCAACAGCCGGTTCAGGCCGATACCCAGGTGTTCCTTGCCGATAGCATGGGTGAAATGTGGCTGTGGTATGCCTTGAGTCAGGCCTGTTTTGTCGGTGGTTCACTAAATGAGCCTGGCGGTGGACACAATATTTTAGAACCGATGGCACTGGATGTTGCTACAGTGATTGGCCCACGTTACTTTAATTTTCAAACGATTGTGGATGAATTTGTGGCAGAACAGGCGATCCTGATCGGTGAGGATGCTGCGCAGGTGGTACAGCATTTATTAAACTGCCTGAATGATTCTTTACACGTCTCGCAACAGGTCGAACATGCACAACAGGTATTACAGCGCAATCAGGGATCGTTACAACAGCATATCCAGTTACTTGATCATTATTTAGCACAAGCCACTTTGCCATGAATATCGTATTACTTGAACCCGGACAGATGGTGAATAATGCTGTATGGCAGATTGACCGTCCACGCCAACTCCAGCATTTGCGCCAGCATCTCGACCTGAAGGTTGGGGAGAGGTTAAAAGTGGGAATACGGCAGGGACCGCGCTATGTTACCGAAGTGCTGGAGATGTCAGAACAGCGCATTCTGGTGAAGCCGGTTCAGCCTGAAATGGTCCCGGAAAAGTTACCAGTGCATTTGATTCTTGCCTTGCCGCGGCCTAAAGTGTTGCGTCGTATCATTATGGATGCGGTGACGATTGGCGTTGAACGGATCAGCCTGATTCATAGTTACCGGGTGGATAAAAGCTACTGGCAAACGCCTTTTTTACAGCAACTGGACGAGTATGTAACGCTGGGGCTGGAGCAGGCAGGAGATACCATACCTCCTGATATCCAGCTATATAAGCGCTTTAAACCTTTTGTTGAAGATGTCTTGCCGGCCTGGATTACTGCGGAGCGGCCTGCTTATGTGGCGCATCCTTATGCAGCGCAACAGATGCCTTATGCAATCCAGCATGGCTGTAGCCTGGTGATTGGGCCAGAGGGTGGATTCATCCCCTATGAAGTTGATCTACTCAAAAAAAACGGCTGCCAGGCCATGAGCATCGGCAACCGGATTTTGCGAACTGAAACAGCGGTATCGAATATTCTAGGGCGTTTGTTTGTCTGAAGGGTCGGCCTGCTCGGACTGGTCGCCACGATAGACTTTGACCTCTTGTACCGGATAGGGAATGGAAATACCTTTCTCATCGAATGCGGTCACTACCTGTTCCTGGATTTCACTGATTGAAGTCGAGGTCGAGGTTTCGGTGGTATTGACCCACCAGCGTACAGTGAGGTTGATCGAGAAATCGGCAAGTGCGGTGACATTGACCGAAAAGCCCGGCTGGCTGAGTACGTTCAGGTTACGATCCAGAATATCCAGAATGATTTGCTTGGCCTTTTGCATATCATCTTCATAGCCAATACCGACCACAAATTCACAGCGGCGACGCTGGTAGGCATTATTGACCGTGACCGCGCTGGTATACACCGTTGCATTTGGAATCACGATACGGCGGCCGTCAGGCGAGCGTAAAAAGGTGGCACGGATCTGGATGTCTTCGACATTACCTTCCATACCGTTGACGACGATGTCATCGCCGATGCGGAACGGTTCGCTGATCAGGATCAGGATGCCGGACAGCAGGTTCTGGAAAATATCCTTAAAGGCAAAACCGATTGCCACAGAACCGATGCCCAGGGCACCAATCAGCTGGCTGGGCGTGAAGCCCGGAATGGCGATCACCAGTGCAATCAGGAAACCGAAGAACAGGATAAAGGTACTACCGACACGATTCAGGACCAGCACCAGATTCTGGCGGGTATAGCTGCGGTTTTCCAGAGTCTTGCGTATAAACAGTTTAAATAACTTGGTCAGTAACCAGAAAATAACGAAAACCGTAATCGCGATCCCGATATAGGGAACCCGTTCCCAGAAACTGTCCATGATCTTGTCAATGGTGGTATAGGCATCGTGATATTTTTCAGTATGGGCGAGTACGGTCTGGGTGGTTTTGGCGCCAGCCTGATGAAGCAGTTCACCTGTATCTCTCGCCACTTCTGACAATGTTGTTTGTTCGTTTGCCACAGGAAAATCTCTATTTCGCAAAGGTAGGAGTCAATGAGGGAAGCCATCATAATGAATTTGGCGCAAATACGCTTGTAAAATTCATTGCTGCCATCACACTCATTATCCGCCAAGTTCTGTTGTGTTCTAGAAATATTCAGTTGTATTTTGAATCATTTGTGTTGGCATATCCCACAGGTCTGGACTGGCAAAATAATATGCAAAGGTGAACAGGCCAAACATCATCAGTAGTGTGACCAGTATCATGATCCAGGCCAGTAGTTTTTCCCAGCCCCGTGACGGACGGACATCGCCGTAATCATTACGATGGGGCGTACCTGGCGCCAGTAATACATATAAGGTAAAGAAAAACTGCAGGATGGGGACCAGAACCAGTAAGCTCAGCCAGCCGGTTTTATTCAGGTCATGTAAACGGCGGATCATGAACACGATCTGGCAATAAAATGCCACCAGCCACAGCGCGATCAGGGCAAAGACTGAAAAGCCGGAAAATGTCGATAATATTGCTGTATCCACATTGTCCTGATTCATGTTAAAAAAGCCTGCAAAAGCAAAGATGCCGAGGAAGCCTGCCATGCAGAGCAGGCTCAGCAAACCATACCAGCCAAGATAGCTCAGCCGGTTAAAACGCCCGTTCGGAGAAAGTGGATGATCATCCACGGGGAGAGCGGGGCTTGATGTTTCTGGATTAAACATAGCTATTTCCTGTTTTTTTGTTTATTAAATCTTTTAAGCTTGAGGGAGTGATCAAAATAATCACTTATTTTAAAAAGAAAAAGCATAGACAAGCAGTTCAGATTTAAATTATTTTGAGTAAATTTTTGAAAATAAGCGGGTCATGACCGGATCACAATCCTACGACCAAAGCCGCATTGTTTGCGCGTGTAAATGGTGCCCATACTGCTAGAGAGAACAAAACATATCCGGGAAAATAGATGAGTACATCTAGGATATGAGATAAAAAACCAAGGAAGTAAGCTATGAAAGACATCTACCCAGTGCCTGATAAATTCAAAGAAACGGCAAGAATCTCGGAAGCAGACTATTTCAGACGTTATCAGGAATCGATTGAACAACCGGAAGCTTTCTGGGCTGAACAGGCCAGTCATATTGACTGGATCAAGCCGTTTAGCCAGGTAAAAAATACCAGTTTCCAGCAAGATAATTTTAAGATTGAATGGTTTGCCGATGGCGAACTGAATGTATCTGCAAACTGTTTGGACCGTCATCTTAAAGATAATCCGCTCAAGCCGGCGATTATCTGGGAAGGGGATCATCCGTCACGTCACAAGATTATTTCTTTTGTGGAGCTGCATGATGAAGTGTGCCGCTTTGCCAATGTCCTGAAAAAACACGGCATCAGCAAAGGCGATCGCGTGGTGCTGTATATGCCGATGGTACCTGAGGCGGCAATCGCGATGCTGGCCTGTGCACGGATTGGCGCTGTACATTGTGTGGTGTTCGGCGGCTTTTCTCCAGACTCGCTGGCCAGCCGCATTGAAGACAGCCAGGCCAAACTGGTGATTACTGCCGATGCCGGCATGCGTGGTGGCAAGCTGCTGCCATTAAAAGAAAATGTCGATGCCGCATTAGAACTTGCCGGCACAGAAAGCGTGCAGAATGTGATTGTGGTACATCGTACCGGCAATCCGATCCAGTTTAATGCAGCACGTGATATCTGGTATCACCTTGCCATCATGGAAGTAGATGAGCATTGTCCGCCTGAGCCAATGAAAGCGGAAGATCCGCTATTCATTCTGTATACCTCGGGTTCAACCGGCAAACCTAAAGGGGTGTTACATACCACGGGCGGATATCTGGTTTATGTCAATTGTACCTTTAGGGAAATTTTTGACTTAAAAGAAGACGATGTGTACTGGTGTACTGCCGATGTGGGCTGGATTACCGGACATAGCTATTTGCTTTATGGCCCCCTGAGCAATGCCACCACCACGGTGATGTTTGAAGGTATTCCACAATATCCGACCTGGGCACGTATTGGCCATGTCATCGACAAGCACAACATTACCATTCTCTACACTGCACCCACCGCGATTCGCGCTATGATGCGTGAAGGTGATGCTTATGTCCGTGAAAGTAATCGTAGCAGCCTGCGTTTACTCGGTTCAGTCGGCGAGCCAATCAATCCGGAAGCATGGAACTGGTACCATGAAGTGGTGGGTGAGGGACGCTGTCCGATTGTCGATACCTGGTGGCAAACTGAAACCGGTGGAATTCTGATTTCGCCATTACCCGGTGCAACCGCCCTTAAACCGGGTTCAGCGACACGTCCATTCTTTGGGGTACAACCGGCATTGGTGGATGGTGAAGGCAATGAGCTGGAAGGTGCAACAGAAGGCAATCTGGTGATTAAGGATTCATGGCCAGGCCAGATGCGTACCATTTGGGGTGACCCGGAGCGTTTTATTGAGGCCTATTTCTCGACCTTTAAGGGGTGTTACTTCACTGGCGATGGTGCCCGTCGGGATGAAGATGGCTATTACTGGATTACAGGGCGTGTTGATGATGTACTTAACGTCTCTGGTCACCGTCTGGGTACGGCTGAAATTGAAAGTGCACTGGTAGCCCATGAAGCAGTGGCAGAGGCGGCTGTGGTCGGCATGCCGCATGAGATCAAGGGGCAAGGTATTTGTACCTTTGTGACCTTGCAGGCTGATGTGGCCGAATCGGAAGAGTTACGCAAGGAGCTGATAAACTGGGTGCGTAAAGTGCTTGGGCCGGTGGCCACACCGGATGCCTTACATTGGGCACCCGCCTTGCCAAAAACACGCTCAGGTAAAATCATGCGCCGTATCTTGAGAAAGATTGCGGCCAATGAGCTGGATACACTTGGAGATACCTCAACCCTGGCAGAACCGGCAGTGGTAGATCATTTGATTGCAACGGTGTACCCAAACCGATAACCTTTTTTGAATTGAAGAAGAGCGTTGAATCGAACGCTCTTTTTTTATCTGCATGATTTAATGCTGCGCTAAAAAATCAGCCGTATTTTGTACCGTGGCAAAGAAACCCAGTGCCGCTAAAAATGCAGTCTGGACATCGGCTGCTTTTACTGTCTGACCGTTATATTCGAGATCACGGGTCGCAGTTGCATCTGCAATCACAATCGGCTGGTAGCCCAGTTCTTTGGCGGTACGTGTGCCTGAATCAATACAGACATGGGTCATCATGCCGCTAATCACCAGTTGCTCAACCTGATGCTGTTCAAGAATGGCCTGTAGATGGGTGTCTACAAAGCTATTTGGAACATGTTTTTTCACGATAATCGAGTGAGTATTTACTTTTAACTGCGGATGTAATTCGGCACCGACAGTATTTTCCTGAAAAAAGCTGGCAGTGGCCGGGTTAATATGCTGGATATAAATGATCGGTAAATTGTGCTGGTTAAAATAATCTTCCAGCTGGTTGGTTTGTGCCAGTGCGTGGTCTGGATTGACCAGTTCCATTTTGCCATTTTTAAAATAATCATTTTGAACATCAATAATCAGCAGGGCCTGTTTCATGGTTTTACTTCCAGTGTTAAGTTAAAACAAGAGTAGGGCAAGCGTGAAAAATCGGCTATATTCAGGTGAAAGCATTGTTGCCGGTTTTCTTTCGTCATGAAAAAATGAATATGGAACTTGATCCGATCGATTTAAAAATCATTGAACTGCTGAAACAGGATTCACGCCTGAGCCATAAAGAAATTGGTCAGCGGGTGCATCGTACAGGGCAAGCGGTGGGCGCACGTATTGCCCAACTGATGGATGCCGGTATTATTAAAAATTACACCATCGCCGTTCAATATGAACACAAGCAGTTCATTCAGCTGTTTATGAATGATCAGCAGGCCTTTATTGAGGTGGAATTGTTGGTCAAACAATATGAGCAGGTCGATGAATGTTTCAAGATTATTGGCAATGCCTGTTACATGATTGTCAGCCATTTTAATCCTGCACAATTGAACGAATTTATTGAGCAGTTATCCAAATGGTGCCGTTATTCGGTTGAAACCGTGATGCGGGAAATTGCAACCACTTAAATAAAAAAACCCCAAGCCGAGTCTTGGGGGAGAGTACTTGCCATTACTTTTATTTTTCTTCTTGTCCGGTCGCAACGATTAGGCTGATTTTTCTATTAAGGGATGCCCCTGTTGCTGCTCAAGCTGGCGAACCAGAGGCAGGACGTTGGCTCCAAAATATTCGACTTCCTCAATGAAATGCAGGAAACCGGACAGGATCAGGTCAACCCCTACCTGTTTTAAGGCCACAATCCGTTCTGCAATTTGCTGCGGTGTACCGATCAGGTTGGTCTTAAAGCCATCGTTATATTGCACCAGATCATCAAAGGTCGATTTGGCCCAGTTACCTTCACGTTCCGGTGCCGCTGCGCCGGCTTCACGTGTGGCATCCCCAAAGGCATTGACGGCTTCGACATTGGCCTGAGCAATGATCTCATTCAGTACTGCTTTGGCTTCTTCTTCAGTATCACGCGCGATAATGAAGGCATTGACGCCAATTTTGACCTGCCGGTTTTCTCGCTTGGCCTTGGTTCGTACATCATCGACCTGTTTTTTGATTTCCTCAACACTATTGCCATTGGTAAAGTACCAGTCAGATACACGCGCTGCCATATCCCGTGCAGCCCGCGAACTGCCGCCCTGAAATACTTCGATATGGGGATGTTGCAGTGGTTTGGGTTTGAGGGTGTAATTCTGGAACTGGTAATATTTGCCATCAAAACTGTAGTTGTCTGTGGTCCAGATGCCTTTTAAGGTACGGATAAACTCTTCCGAGCGCACATAGCGTTCATCATGTTCTGGCCATGCTTCGCCAATGGCATCAAATTCTCCGCGGAACCAGCCACTGACGACATTAATGGCGATCCGTCCCTGGGTCAGATAGTCAATGGTCGCCAGCTGTTTGGCTGCAAGTACAGGCTTCCATGGACCCGGCAAGATAGCTGCAATCACTTTGAGTTTCTCGGTTTTTGCCAGTAAGGCATGGCTAAAACTGACCGATTCATGCTGGTATTCTGCGCCGTATCCTGCGGTAAAACGGATCTGGGTCAGGGCATATTCAAAACCGTTCCGTTCTGCAGCCTGTGCCAGACGCACGTTATAGTCATAACTCCAGTCGGTACGTTGCTCGATATTACTCACAACGAGACCGCCACTGACATTGGGCACCCAGTAGGCAAACTTGATTGCCGATGCTGTTGTCGTCATTGTTGTAGCCTCCATCACAATTGGTTTATGCAACGTGGGTAAGGTTTTTTGAAAATTTGGCGTGGAGGCGTGATTCGGCTGCATCCAGATCGGGAACTGCAGCCGAAGGCAGGACTTCAGCCTGTTCGATCTGTTTATTGATGCCGAGGTTTTGATTGGCCTGTTCGGTTTTGGTTTTAATCACAGCTGCACGCTGACCTTTGGCAGGCGCCCATTCTAAAATGGGTAGGGCACGTGCCACGGCCAGGGTGACACGATCAGCCAGTTGCTCACTTTTCACCGTATATTCAGGGCTAAAGTCCCGGTCGGTTGCATAGACCCCAATCGGTAAGGTCTGTGCCTGAAAGAAACTGAACAAGGGGCGTAACTGATGTTCCAGAACCAGTGCATGACGGTCACTTCCGCCTGATGCTGCGAGCAGTACAGGTACATCTACCAGTGCGGTTTGCTCTACAAAGTCAAAAAAATGTTTGAACAGGCCGGTAAATGATGCACGATAAACCGGGGTCCCGACAATCAGTGCATCGGCTGCCTCTACGGCTGCCAGATCATCCTGAACCCGCTGTGGCAACTGGTTACGGTAAATTGCGCCGCCCAGTAATGGCCCAATTTCACTGAGTTTGACAAAATGCACCTTGATATCGATGGCCTCCGAAAGTTCATCCAGAATGGCCTGAACCAGACTTTCTGTTTTTGAAGGGCTGTTTAAACCACCAGAAACAGCTACGATATTGAGGGGAGTTGCGTGTGTATGATGATTGGACATAATCATTGCCTGAATATTTCATTTCGAATTGCTATTTATTTACCTACACCCGCTGCTAGACTGTAAAATAAGGAAATGCTGCAAGCTTATCTTTTTTATAGATATATCAATGAATGGCTTTTAAACTAAATTAATGCCGGTTTAATCTGCTGTTTCTATTCAGAATTTATCGAGGCTTTTTTTATCTGGATGCGATATAGGCGGGTTATAACAATATTTGATTTATTTTGCGGGAAAAGGAAATAAATCAATGCTTGTGCTTGACCTCAGCCCTAATTAAAAATAGGCTTAGACGGATTGAATGTAAATAAACATCGTACAGTGACGTACTTGTAGATAGCTTAGCGCTTATGAATATTTTAATTGTAGACGACCATCCTCTGTTTAGACATGCCTTGATTCAAGCGGTTCGTTATAGTTTACCTCAGGCACAGATTCAGGAGACGGCTGACGTCGACGAATTCTATGCCCGCCTGGAACATGGCGCCGAACCTGATCTGGTTTTGCTGGACCTCAATCTTCCGGGTGCTTCAGGCTTTTCTGCATTGGTTTACGTCCGTGCCCAATACCCGGCAATCCCGATTATTATTGTCTCGGCACACGAAGAAGTATCGATTATTCAGCGTGCGATCGCTCATGGTGCCATGGGCTATATTCCCAAGTCATCCCATCCTGGCCATATTGGTGAAGCGATCAAACATGTGCTGGAAGGTGAGATCTGGTTACCGCCAAATTTACCAAGCCATGCCGGTTTTGATCCAAGAGCCGCGGATGAGACCGCTTTGGCCGAACGCCTACAGTCACTGACGCCGCAGCAGTTCCGTGTATTGATGATGGTGGCTGAAGGTTTATTGAACAAGCAGATTGCGTATGAACTGGAAGTTTCTGAAGCAACTATTAAGGCACATGTCACCGCAATTTTCCGTAAACTGGGCGTACAGAACCGTACCCAGGCCGTCTTGGCAATCAGTGCTTTAAATATTGAAGATAAAAAAATGTAATCTGTTGAAATGAGAATTCAGATTCTCATTTTATTAAATGACAGACCATAAAAAACCAGTTCAAAAGAACTGGTTTTTTATTATGAATTGATGCTTCTATTGCTAGAACCAGAATCCAGTATTAGAAACGGAACTTCGCGTTTACGCCAACAGTTTGCGTATCTACGTTAACAGTTTCGCCGTAGATGTTTTCGAAGCTTTTTGCATTCGCATTTACATAGCTAGCGCCAACAGCAATTGCTGGAGTGATGAAGTAGTTCACATTTGCACCCCAAGCAGATTTGATTGGAGCGTAGTTATCGCTAGCTGGGTTTTTGCTAAAGTTTGCTTCAGCATAAGATGCACCAATGCTTAACTTAGGTGTTAAGTAAAGGTCAGTTTTTAAACCGTAAGCCTGGTTTTCACCGTATACAAGGCCAGTTTCAAAACCTAAAGCCATGTTGGTACCGTCGATGTTGCCAACGTATTTAGTACGTGCAGTTACAACGTCTTGTTTGTCACCGATTGTTGCTGAATCAGCTACAGCGCTGAATACACCATTTTCAAGAGCTTTGTTTGCATCTAAAGCAATCTGGTCAGCAACGCGAGTATAACCTACAGCAACCAAGAAGTTAGGTAAAACCATAGCACCAAGTTCTACAGAGTAGCGGTCGCCATTGTCTTTTTCGTCTTCAACTTTAGTTTGAGAGTGGCTATAAGCAGCGCTTGCGTAAGCAGGTACATAAGGAGTAGGAAGATAAACTTCACCTTTTGCACCGAAAGAGTTGTTCTTAACAGTTACTGACTCATCACCGCTTAATTTTGCATAGTTGTATGCAGCAGAAACATTAGAAGCCTGGTTTAAGAAAGCAGCTTCAGCTAAAGGGCCTTTAGACGCATCTACATTTTTGAAGTAGTAAGTACCTTGAGCAGCACCAGTAAAGTCTTTGTCATTTAAGTCTTTAGCATCGATGAATTCAGATTGACCTTGAACTTCGAATTGGTACGCATGAGCACCGGTCATGGCTAAAACTAGAGCAGTGGCTAAACCGAGTTTTTTCATAATGATTTCCAGCTTTAAAAACAAGAAAGAGTAAAGTTGCAGTCATTGTATTGTAACAATTTATGAAGTCAATGTAATAAATTAGCGCTGTCGATAGATGAGTAAAATGTGTCTCGATATAGTTTAAAAAGTGAACGTTTGGCGGATGGCATGTCAACCATTTATAAATTATATATCTAACAAATAGATAAGCTTATATTTTGTCTTTTAATAGAATGTAATCATTATAGCATGGCGAAATAGTTTGATTGGTTTATTCGATCGTTTTGATCGATTTTTTCATTAGAATGGGACAGGATTTTGTCATAAATGGGTCAGCAGAATGTGAGCTGAAATAGTTTTATGGTCACTTTTGCGACGAAGTATACGAAAAAGTCAACGGCGATTTGGCAATTAATATACCCCAAAAAAACAAATAAATCTGGTTTTTAATAACCAATTAACAAAAACGATCAGATTTTTAAATCCGATCTATTTAATCAACTTTACTTTACGAGAAGCAATTCACATAATATCAAGCAAGAGGTATCTAATTTGCATTTTAATATCTCATAACATTTTCTTGACACTTATTGATGTGTTTAACATCACTGTTTTACTAGCTCGGCTTTCCCCAAGGCTGAGCTTTTTTTTGCCTGACTGATTGTGAACCGAAGCAAATTTAAATCCATAACAGTCGCCTTAAAATAAATCATTTATCATGATACTTTCTGTCCATTCTTTATATGCCATGTTGAAAAAAATAAAATTATTGACTGTATGTGCAGGGCTGTTTTCAGCGGTCGCGATGGCCGGCTGTCAAGCGATTCGCACTCAAACATCGGCTTCTACTGCCCCTTCTGCGGTAGCCGGTCAGGTGGCTGCTGCTTTTCAAAAGATTCAGACCACAGGTGTTCTGGTGCTCTATGATGGCAAACAATTACATCGTTACGGTAATGATCCTGAGCGAGCCCACCAGCGTTATGTTCCGGCATCTACCTTTAAAATCCTTAATGCGCTGATTGGTCTTCAATATCATAAAACCACTCCTGATGAAGTTTTTAAATGGGACGGGCAGAAACGCGCATTTAAGCAGTGGGAAAAAGATTTAACGCTGGCACAGGCCATGCAAGTCTCGGCAGTGCCTGTCTATCAGACGTTGGCACGACGGATCGGGTTGCAACGAATGGCCAGTGAGGTAAAGCGGGTCGGGTATGGCAATCAGTCAATCGGGACGCAAGTTGATAATTTCTGGTTAGTGGGACCTTTAGAAATTACCCCGGTCGAAGAAGTAAAATTTGTCTATGCCTTGGCACATCAACAGCTTCCTTTTGACTCTCTTACACAACAGCAAGTTAAGCAGATGTTGCTGATTGAAGATCGAAATGGCACCAAGATTTATGCCAAGAGTGGCTGGGGCATGGATGTGAATCCTCAAGTCGGCTGGTGGACGGGCTGGGTCGAACAAGCGGGTGGCCAGGTCACTGCATTTTCGCTCAATATGGAAATAAAAAAACAGCAAGATTTAGAGGCACGCCAGCTTATCGTATATCAGGCATTACAACAGTTGGGGGGATTACCGGGCCAATGTTTAGATAAAAAAAGACCCAGCTTATAGGGGAAAAGCTGGGGTGAAAAAAGGATGTTTGACATAGGGGGAGAAAAACATCCTAGAGGGTTTCTGTATAAAACAAACAATCTCTGACTTGATGAAATTATGTTCTTTGGAAAGTAATTTGTGAAATTGTTAATTTTTATTTTGACGATTGGGTTTTTCGATTGATATGAATAAAAGGAAAACGCAGCTGCAATACAGTCCTAGCGCATTTGCCCGAATTAAAACATCATTTGAAAATAATCTATGTTTTTGACTTTTAACATTTATATTTTTATTTAACTTTAATAAAACCTGATTTGGACCTATTAAATATAAACATAAATTATTCTCAGTCGCTTATATATAGAGTGTTAAACAGGCTTAAAAAGACTTGGGATTTTGATGCTCTAGATTAATACTCACAAAAAACTCTGCATAATCTTGGTCGCATTATTTAGATTTCGGGTAAAATTATAAGCTGTTAAAAATAGCCGAGACCGTTTTGAAAAATAGCAAGGTGTGTGCATGCAACGTAATATAAAAAATTCGACATTACGTTCCGAGCAGATTAGCCGTCGTTTATTTCTTTGCATGCTGGTCATCATTTTTTCAATCTCTTATCTTTCTATTCCACTTATTATTAATAGTTATCAAGAATATATAAGAACCAATCAGACCCTGACCGAAATTGTTAGCCTGCGCAGCCTGGTTAAAACAGCCAATAAAATTTCAAGAGAACGTGCCCCTTCAAATAAAGTCATGTCGAGCCAGCCTGAAGATTTTGCTAAAAATCGCAAGGAATTGCTGGAATACCGTAAAGTTGTTGATGAACAGATTGATCATTCCATTCAGGTATTAAAACACAATGGTTTTGCGATGATTGCGGAAGACCTCGACACAGATCTGAAGAGTAAATTGGCTCAAGCACGAAATATGGTCGACGTTTATGCGGCAACACCGAGATCAAAACGTACCTCGGTCCAGTTTGACCGTACGATCTTGTCTATGTTTGATGTCTGGGATGAAAGCCGTGAAATGCTGAAATGGCTGATGGTTCAGTCGAATAGCAAAAACAGTAAAATGTCGAACTATTTTACCTCGATCCTGATTTTAACCGATATGCGGGATCAGGCGGGGCGAGTGGCTTCCAATATCATGGCACCCGTGACCTTTGATGAGAAAATTTCAGATGAAAACCGCGCGCGTTCCCTGCAAACCCAGCATCAGACCATTTACCTGTGGAGTCTGATTGATACAATCCAGCCCGAACAATCAAAAACGCCTGAATATGTGCGCTTGTATTTACGGGTAAAAACCGAGTTTCTGGATAAAGGTCTTCCGATCATTTCACAACTGCTTGAAGAAAGTAAGGATCATCAACCTTATTTTATTACCGGAAATGAGTTGACCGACCAGATGGTTGGCAAATTTACCACAGTGATGGATTTGCAAAACTATATTCTGGACGACAGTATTGCAGTTGCAGATGAGCAGAATCGCCGCGCGAAACTGCAATTTATCTTTACCCTGTGTATTTCCAGTCTCTCGTTACTGATTGCGATTTTTACCATGATTTATGCCAAACGCAGGGTGTTTGGGCCATTAATCAATGCCCGCAATATGATTCTGCGCCTCTCTGGTACTTCTGATGAAGTGTCGCACCTGACCAAAAACAAGGAAGAATTTTTTTCGTTGTTTGAGGCGATTGATAAACTCAAAGGCATGTTGAAACAACGTGACAGTATGGAGTTGCAACTCAAGCAGATTGCGAACTCTGATGTGCTGACAGGCGTGGCAAACCGTCTGGCGCTGGAAGAATATATAGCTGCGCTGGAAACCCAGCCTGAGGGCTTGTCACAGATATGTGTCATGGCGATTGATATTGATAATTTTAAGTGTGTGAATGACCAGTATGGGCATATTGTGGGGGATCAGGTCATTACCATGATTGCAGACCAGCTCAAACAGCATGTTCGGGCCTCTGACCTGATTGTGCGTTATGGTGGTGATGAATTTCTTATCCTGCTTGAAAATATCCAAATGGACATTGCCAAAGCGATTGCCGAAAATATTCGTGAGGGAGTAGCCCAGCAACGTATTATCCTTTCGGGCATGACCGAGGAAATTCAGGTATCGGTCAGTATTGGGGTGGCCATTGGGGCAAATAGCTGGTTAGCGTTATTGGAAAAAGCCGATCAGTCGTTGTTAAAAGCCAAGGCAAAAGGGAAGAATGTGGTGGAGGGATAAATACGCTTACCACTAACCTATTTCGTCTTCTCAATTAAATAGTTTATGAAGTTCGTACAAGAAACCAGCATAAACTTGGCATCGATATAAGATAAATTTGATTCTTCTAGCATTGCATGATGTATACCATCTCCATCCGAGGCATAACCATAAAGTTGGCTTAAACTACTTTTAAGAGCAGTATGTAAACCATATCTCTCCTCAATAATTCTGAGTGCTTTGCCCAAAGTAGTTTTGTCTTCTTGGGTAATAATTTTGCAGATTGATTCGACAGCACTAATTGATTCTTTAATCAGGGTTCTGACGATCTGACATGAGCTTTAATGCCTGATTTAAGTGAACTTGAACACCCGAATATTGGTTGGTATTTTCCAATGCTTGTTCAATTGATTGAATTTCTTGTTCAGATGTAATAGGGATTATTTCATGATTAATTAATCTATAGGCGCTATTCTCATATTCTAGAGCATTATTAATCGCCTTAATAAAAAAATTCTTTACTTTTAACAAACCCATAAGGAAGGTTATCAAGAGTTTCCTCAATTAAGCTATAAATTTCGTGCCATTCACATGAAAAAAGTACGATCTTATCCTTTTGATAGCATCAGATATAGAAATTGGGAGAGTATCATTAGGTAATTTAAAAATATTAATCCAATAACTATTTAATAAAGAAGAAATATTTGAGTATTTTGTATATGAGTAATTATTACCATGTTTGACTTGTTTCCATACATAGTCATTTAATACACTCCATAATAGATTTTTGAGAGCATCATCTATACTTTCTTTTTTAATAATTTCTCGTACAGGTTTATAACCATATCTTTCTGAAAATCGCATTATTTACCTCAAAACTCTAAAAATTTTCTTGTTATTCAATCTAAAAATCTCCCCTAGCCCCTCTTTAAAAAAGAGGGGAAGTCTTCCTTTTAATAGGCAGTTTAGGACTAGTGAGTAATTTATTTCAACATCGGCTTTAAGAAACGACCGGTATGCGAAATCTCAACCTCGGCGATCTGTTCAGGGGTACCTTCGGCAATGATTTGACCACCACCAGAACCACCTTCAGGCCCTAAATCAATCACCCAATCCGCGGTCTTGATCACATCCAGATTATGCTCGATCACCACAATGGTATTCCCCTTGTTGCGTAGCTCATGCAAGATATCAAGCAACTTGGCAATATCGTGGAAATGCAGGCCTGTGGTTGGCTCATCCAGAATATACAAGGTTTTACCCGTATCCCGTTTTGCCAGTTCACGCGCCAGTTTCACCCGCTGGGCTTCACCACCGGACAATGTTGTTGCAGCCTGACCTAAACGGATATAACCGAGACCAACCTGAGTTAAGGTTTCCAGACGACGGTGAATCACAGGAATGGCGCTAAAGAACTCGGCTGCATCTTCCACAGTCATTTCCAGTACATCGGAAATGTTCTTACCTTTATAGCCGACTTCCAGTGTTTCGCGGTTATAACGCTTGCCATGACAGGCATCACATGGCACATACATATCGGGTAGGAAGTGCATTGCCACCTTGATCATGCCGTCGCCTTCACAGGCTTCACAGCGTCCGCCTTTCACGTTAAAGGAGAAACGGCCTGCACTATAACCCCGCGCTTTGGCTTCTGGTGTCTGGGCAAACAATTCACGAATCGGGGTGAATAAACCGGTATAGGTGGCCGGATTGGAACGTGGCGTACGCCCAATCGGGCTCTGGTCAATATCCACCACTTTATCTAAATGCTGTAAGCCATCAATCGAGTCAAACTTCTCTGCAGTCAGCGTGGTGGCACCATTCAGTTGCGTCGCTGCCAACGGCAATAACGTCCGGTTAATCAAGGTCGATTTACCCGAACCAGATACCCCGGTGACACAGGTCATAATACCCAATGGAATGGTTAGATCGACATTTTGCAAGTTATGCCCGCTGGCACCAGACAGCTTGATGACATCATCCGGACGTGGGGACTGGGTACGTTGTTTCGGTACCTCAATCTTTAACTTGCCTGACAGGTATTGTCCTGTCAGGGAGTCGGCATGATTGGCCAGTTCCTCATAGGTGCCTTCGGCAATTACGGCACCGCCATGAATCCCTGCGCCTGGGCCGATGTCAATAATATGGTCAGCGGCACGGATGGCATCTTCATCATGTTCCACCACCAGTACGGTATTGCCCAAATCACGTAGACGAATCAGGGTTTGTAGTAAGCGATCATTATCACGTTGATGCAGGCCAATGGAAGGCTCATCCAGCACATACATCACCCCCATAAGACCGGCACCGATTTGTGATGCCAGACGGATACGCTGTGCTTCACCTCCAGACAGGGTTTCAGCCGAACGTGCCAGACTGAGATAGTTCAGGCCAACGCTGACCAGAAAGTGTAAACGCTCACGAATCTCTTTAAAGATTTTATCGGCGATTTCACCTTTGGCCCCTTCAAGATTGAGACCCTGATAATAGTTTTCGGCATCACCAATCGACATTTTGGTGATCTGGGCAATGGTCTTGTCCTTGACCCGGACATGACGGGAAATTTCATTCAAACGTGAACCACCGCAGGCATCACACGCAGCATTGGACAGGTATTGGGCCAGATCATCCCGCACATAATTCGATTCAGTCTCGCGGTAGCGACGTTCCAGATGTGGCAAAATCCCTTCAAAGGCCTGTACGCGGGTATGTTTGCGGCCGCGTTCATCAATATAACTGAGGTCGATTTTCTCTTTGCCTGTGCCTTGCAGGAATTTCTTTTGCGTGTCTTTATCGAGTTTGTTCCAAGGCTCATCAAGGCTGATGCCAAAATGATCTGCGACTTTTTGTAGCATGGTGTAATAATATGGACGCTGACGATCCCAGCCACGAATCGCACCCTGACTGATTGAAATTTCAGGGTTGGGAATCAGTTTATCTGCACTGAAATGGCTGCGTGTGCCTAGACCGTCACAGACCGGGCAGGCACCGAACGGGTTGTTAAATGAAAACAGGCGTGGCTCAAGCTCGGCCACGGCACGGTCACACTCAGGGCAAGAATGTTTGGCCGAGAACACCCGTTCAGGATGTTCACCATTCATCCAGGATAACACCGCAATATCACCGCCTAAACGTAATGCAGTTTCAAATGATTCTGCAATCCGGTTACCCAGATCATCGCGTACTTTAAAGCGGTCGACCACCACTTCGATGGTATGCTTTTTCTTTTTGTCCAGCTCGGGTGGGGTATCGATATCAATGATTTCCCCATCGACACGGGCGCGTACAAAACCTTGTCCTTGTAGCTGTTCGAACAGTTGCGTGTATTCACCTTTACGCTCCCGCACTACAGGCGCAAGCAGCATCAAGGCTGTACCTTCTTCCAGACCCTTGACCACATCGACCATCTCGGAAATGGTCTGGGCCACCATCGGCAGGTCATGTTCAGGACAGTAAGGCGTACCGACACGTGCGTACAGCAGACGCAGGTAGTCGTAGATCTCGGTAATGGTACCGACAGTTGAACGCGGGTTATGGCTGGTCGACTTCTGCTCAATGGCAATCGCAGGGGATAAACCTTCAATCGAATCGACTTCCGGTTTTTCCATCTGGGACAGGAACTGGCGTGCATAGGCCGACAATGATTCGACATAACGGCGCTGGCCTTCGGCATATAGGGTATCAAAGGCCAGGGATGATTTTCCTGAGCCAGAGAGTCCCGTAATCACCACAAACTTGTCACGTGGAATATCGAGCGACACGTTTTTTAAATTATGGGTACGTGCGCCTCGAATACGGATATGACTTTGACTCATAAATACATCTCAATAAGCTGAACATGAAAACATGTATATGATAACGATTTAAAATTGTTCAAGTGATAGAAAAATAATTAAAACGACAAATTGTGACGGTTAATGAACTGGTTCACATTTGTTCAGGATAATATGCCCGGTATCGTGCGTATTCCATATGCCAGATTACGAGTTATCAACACGGAAGGAATAAAAATATACAATTTACTAGACGACTGGTCTAATATTGATTTATAGTGCAATGATGAAACGATCAAGTAAAAGTGAAGCCACGCGACAACATATTCTCGATACCAGTTTTGAACTGGTGTTGCGTAAAGGTTTTGTCGGGGTGGGCTTGCAAGAAATTCTCAAGACCTGTGCTGTTCCGAAAGGGTCGTTCTACCATTATTTTGCCTCTAAAGAGGCGTTTGGCTGTGCCTTGCTGGAACAGTACATGGCAGATTACAAAGTCCGGGTCGAGCAACTCTGGCAACGCACTGAAGCAGATGCCTATGCGCGTTTGATGGCGTTATGGCAGGCCTGGATTGATGATCCTGTTTATGGCAGCTGGGCCGAGAATTGCCTGATTGTGAAATTAGGCGCAGAGGTGGCCGATTTATCCGAGGACATGCGTGAAATTCTCAATCTCGGTGTATATCGATTGACCCAGAGTGTGGCCTTGCTATTGCAAGAAGGTCAACAGCAAGGCTCGATTCCTGTCCATCTTGATCCTGTTAAAACGGCTCAGGTGATGTATCAGTTATGGCTGGGTGCCGCCCTGATGACCAAGCTGGCGCAAGACAAGGCACCGCTATATCTGGCTTTAGAAACCACACAACAGCTATTACAACCGATTAAGGAATAAAAAGATGCAAAGTATTATCCATCACAGTTTTGGTGAACTTGCCGAAGTATTACAGCAGGCACAGATGCCGCAACCCGAGCCGAAAGCGGGTGAGGTGCGTATTAAAACGATCCTGTCTCCCATACATAACCATGATGTCTGGACGGTACGTGGTAGCTACGGCTATAAGCCAACGCTGCCTGCTATTGGTGGCAGTGAAGCGGTGGGGATTGTCGATGCAGTAGGTGAAGGTGTTGATCAAAGCAAGTTGGGACAGCGCGTAGCCGTTGCTGGTGTGCATGGTAGCTGGGCAGAATACTTTATTGCACCTGCTGCAGGTGTTATTGCGTTAAATGATGCCATTGATGATGAAACAGCCGCTCAACTGATCGGTATGCCGATCAGTGCCTTGATGCTGCTGGATTTTGTCAATATTCAGCCCGGTCAATGGCTGATTCAGAATACCGCCAATGGTGCGGTGGGAAAAACCGTTGCCATGATCGCTCAGGCACGTGGACTGCAAGTCATTAATCTGGTGCGCCGTAGCGATGCGATTGCCGAGATGCAGGCCCTTGGCATCCAGCATGTGGTGGCAACAGATCAGCCGGACTGGAAACAACAGGTTAAAGCCATCCATGCCGATCAGCCTCTGATTGCCGGGGTAGATTCTATTGGTGGCCGTGCCAGCGGTGAACTATTGAATCTGCTGAGTGAAAATAGCCTGCTGGTGTCGTTTGGCAGTATGACCGGAGAAACCATGCAGATCTCGTCAGGTGACCTGATCTTTAAGCAGGCAACCGTAAAAGGTTTCTGGGCCAGTGTAGTGAGTAAGGAAATGCCGGCAGAACGGAAAAAGGCGTTATTTGTAGAACTGTTGACACTGGCAGCGCAAAAGAAACTGATTCTACCTGTCGAGGGAGTATTTGGTTTTGATGAGATTCAAACTGCAGCGCTCAAAGCCACACAGGGAGCGCGTCAAGGTAAAGTTTTGCTAAAGCCATAATTGAAAAACCGGTGACCAGCCGCGAGGCTGGTTTATTGTGATGTTGCCATGATCAAAAGGATAATCAGATGCTTGGACAACTGCTCATTGGACTCATTGCCTTATTACACGTCTATATTCTTGTACTGGAAATGTTTTTGTGGGACAGGCCCACAGGGTTAAGAGCCTTTGGCAACAGTCCCGAAAAGGCCCAACTGACCAAAGTGATGGCACAGAATCAGGGTCTGTATAATGGCTTTCTTGCAGCCGGTTTATTCTGGTCATTACTGGCACCTGCAAGCTATGCAAACGCGATTGCCAGTTTCTTTTTGGGCTGTGTATTGATCGCTGGTCTCTATGGGGGGTTAACCGCCAGCAAGAAGATAATTTATATTCAGGCCATCCCCACACTGATTGCCTTAATTGTGGTGAATGTTTTTTAGTCTATAGATAACAGTAGGCATCGTGATGGATTTATGCTTTAATGCGCCCAGTTTGAGATGAGCCTCATACAGTATATCGGACGTTACGATATGCGACTAAGCCCCTTGATTGGGGCTTTTTTATGTCTGTCTGTCGGGGCAGATCGGCTATCGAAGGCAATAAGCGTCGTCTGGTCTTGAACCAGATTGGGCATTAAAGATAGCAGAATGCTACAAGTTGCCATTTTTGGTCATGGTGCCTGAAGAAAGTCAGGAATTATCTTCTGAATTATAAAATAAATAAATTAAAATGAATGACATAGCGCACATGAGCAATAACAATGTTAAGAAAACTGATGGTATTGGGGTGGGGGCTGTGTCTGAGTTTGGGTCTCATGGCACAGGAAACAAAAATTATTGGGTTTGATCAGGTTTTTCAGTTAAACCACGATGAAGTGTATGAGTTTGAGTTAAAGAACCTGAATCCGGGCGCACAGTTATGGACCGCCTTTTATCTGGTCGGCGTGCCCAAAGCTGCGTCGGACAATACCCGGGCTGATTTTGTGGTCAGCGCTGAAGGCATGATCAATAAGGCCCATCCAGCCAGCCCGGCGGAGCAGGTGAGTCTGGTGGCAAATCATTTACCGGTTCGCCAGAACTATTCATTTCAGGGCTTTGAAGCGCTGGTAGAAGAAATTGAAGAGCAAACTGGCAAAAAAGTCCAAGATCCGGTCTTGGGTACCACCGATAATGTGCGCGTGTATGGCCAGATTATGGACTGGATTCCAGAATACAATGCCAGCAAAGCTGCCAAAATCAGTTTTGGGATTGCCAACCCGCAGGACTTTGAAATCAAAGCCGCCTATGTGGTGATTGGCGAGGCGGAAAAAACTCCGCAATTACTGGCGCTGGAGATTCATCCGCTTGATGCACAGCAGCTGGGGCAACCGTTTCAGGAGCAAAGTCATCGTCAGCAATTTAATATCGCCCGGTTTGAAGCCAAAATCCTGATTTTCCTGACCCTGCTGGGAGCCACCATTTTTCTGAACTGGGGCAAATGGCGCAGAAACTGATTTTTCTCACCAAAAAAGGAGGCCATGCCTCCTTTGATCATGGATTTAAAGCATCCAGACCTGGCCATTGGCGTTGCTGATAGGCACTATCCCAAAACAACCATTCCAGCTTGGCACCCATGGCATAGGCCGCATGCATTTTGGCTAAGGTGTCCGCATCACAGCGAGCAGCAACTTTATCTATGGTCGCAATCACATTCCCTACGGCCGTATTAAATTCTTCGCCGGCATAGGTATCAATCCAGGCCTGATAAGGATTATTGTCAACAGACTGGCTGACGATGTCTTTACCTACTTCGGCATAAATCCAGAAACAGGGCAGTAATGCCGCCAGAATTACCGGATAGCTTTCCGACCACGCCGTTGCCGTGAGGAAGGACGTATAATGATGGCAGGCCAGGGTCAGTGGCGTGTTTTCAAACTCGGCCTTGCTGACATCAAATTCCTGCATGAAATCGTTATGCAAACTGCGCTCTACAATAATGGCGATTTTCGCTGCTTCTGAAAACTGGATCACGTCATCTGCTTCATAGGCTTTGGCGGCGGCCACTGCCAGTGCACGCCCATAGGCCAGCAGGTAATGTGCATCCTGAATGACATAGTGACAAAAAACCTTGCGATCTAAGGTCCCGGCTGCCAGTTCCTGATTAAAAGGCAGGGCCAATATTTTTTGGTATAAGTCTTGATTACGTTGCCAAACATCTTGAGAAAACGTCATGGAATGAACCTGTGAAAGCGATAAAAGAACAAATCTGACTGCACTATAGCAGAGTCTGGTTTAGATAAATTTTTCTTCAAAATAACCGCAACAATCTTTTCTCTTTTTCGGTAAAAACTCGCCTACAATAGACACATTTTTATCACCCGACAATTTGAATAAAAGGCTGCTCATGAAGCATTTTCGTTTTTCCATTTTCTTTACGATCGTGTGTCTGGCACTGTCGGCTTACTGGGGCTATACGCACGGGCCTGAAGCAGGCGTGGCCACCATGCTCAAAGCACTGACCATTACCGCAATTCTGGCCGTGATGGAAGTTTCTTTATCGTTTGATAATGCCGTGGTCAATGCCTCGGTGTTACGGGGCTGGGATCATTTCTGGAAGATGATCTTCTTAACCGTAGGTATCCTGATTGCCGTATTCGGTATGCGTTTGATCTTCCCGGTGGTGATCGTGGCCGTGACTGCTGATATGGGGATGGTCGAAGTGGCAAAACTGGCCCTGAATGATCCAAAAACCTATTCGGAACGTTTAATGGCCCATCATGCTGAAATTTCAGCCTTTGGTGGTACCTTCCTGTTGATGGTGTTCTTGAATTTCTTTTTTGATGATGGCAAGGAAACCCACTGGTTTAAATGGTTAGAAGCCAGACTGGCGCATTTGGCCAGCGTTCCGGCCATGTCAGTTTTCCTTGCTCTGATTGCGATGATTATCATGGCAGCAAATGTTGACGAGTCTGCTCGTCTGGCAGTAACCATGGCCGGTATCTGGGGCATCGTGGTCTATATCGGGGTGCAGGTACTCAGTCATTTATTGGGTGGTGAACCTGAAATTGATGAAGATGGCAATGCCGTCACCCACGATTCAAATGGCGCAGCGGCGGGTGTGGTCAAAGCCGGGTTTGGCGGTTTCCTCTATCTTGAAGTGCTGGATGCCTCCTTCAGTTTTGATGGTGTGATTGGGGCTTTCGCGATTACCAGTGACGTCGTGATCATTATGCTGGGGCTGGCGATCGGTGCGATCTTTGTCCGTTCCATGACCATTTACCTGGTCGAGAAAGGCACGCTGGATGCTTACATCTTCCTGGAGCATGGTGCACATTATGCCATTGGCGCCCTGGCCTTTATCATGATTGCCAGCGGTACCGGTTTGCATGTGCCGGAAGTGGTCACTGGCCTGATCGGGGTGGCCTTTATTGTCTGGGCGGTGATTGCCTCGATCCAGTATAGCAAGCGGGAACAGCAGGCCTCTTAAGCTTGTTTTCAGCTTGAGCGGTTATTTTAAATAAAGGAGCGATATTCGCTCCTTTATTTTTTCCTCAACAAAGATTGTGATTTTCATGATCTAACGTACAACCTTTGCAGGCGAATGGCTTATAATTCGCTGAGCCAGTTATAGTGTCTTATCAACAATGAATGCTTTAGAACGCCGTTCAACCTTTGCCTTAAGTAGCATTTTTGCCTTACGCATGTTGGGCTTGTTCATGATTATTCCTGTCTTTTCGGTGGCAGGGCAGTCTTATCAATACGCGACACCAGCCTTGATTGGCCTTGCAGTTGGCGTATATGGCCTGACCCAGGCAATCTTGCAGATTCCGTTTAGCTTGCTGGCAGACCGCTTTAGCCGCAAGCCACTGGTGGTTCTGGGGCTATTGTTGTTCGCACTTGGTGGTGCAATTGCAGGTTTATCTGACAGCATTTATGGCGTGATTGTTGGGCGTGCCATTGCCGGTGCCGGTGCTGTTTCAGCAGTGGTCATGGCGTTACTGGCCGATGTGACCCGAGAAGAACAACGGACCAAGGCCATGGCCGCGATGGGCATGAGCATCGGTTTATCTTTTGTGGTGGCATTTAGCCTGGGTCCGTGGCTGACCAGTCTGGTCGGGATTTCGGGCCTGTTTTTTGTCACCACCATTATGGGACTGGTGGCGATCTTGATGCTGTTGCTGGTTCCCAAAGTGACCCGCCATCATAAAAATTTCCAGCAAGGTTATCTGGCCCAACTGAAACAGGTCATTCAGATGGGCGAGCTAAACCGGCTGCATGTCTCGGTATTTGCCTTGCATTTGTTGCTGACTGCCATGTTTATCTATGTGCCGTCGCAGCTGATCGAATATGCCCAGATTCCTTTGGCACAGCATGGATGGGTATATTTGCCTCTTCTGCTGATCAGCCTGTTCTTTGCCTTCCCAAGCATTATCATTGCGGAAAAATATCGCAAGATGCGCGGGATTTTCCTGTCTGCCATTGCTGGAATTATTGGCGGCTTGCTGATCCTGATTTTTGGCTATGAATCAAAATACGTGTTACTGGCCGGATTGGGCCTGTTCTTTATTGCCTTTAATGTCATGGAGGCACTGTTGCCTTCATGGCTGTCCAAGGCCGCACCGATTCAGTCCAAGGCGACGGCAATGGGGATCAATGCCAGTAGCCAGTTTCTGGGAGCCTTCTTTGGGGGGACGCTGGGCGGGCAGCTTTTGATGTTACAGAATACTGCACTCGGGTGGAGTGTCCTCACAGGGATTGCTATAATATGGCTGCTGATTAGTTTTGGCTTGGCCCAGCCAAGATATCTATCCTCAATTGTATTGCCTCTACCTCAGGCAGTACAAACAGATGAATGGACTTCAAAACTTTTGGCAATTCGTGGTATTGAAGAAGTCGTGGTGATGCCTGAACAGCAAGTTGCCTATATTAAAGTCGATAAACAGCGCATTGATGATGCTGGGCGACAAGATTTAACGCACTTGATTGGCAAAGAGGTAGCCATTTGATCATAACTCTTATAAAGTGAAACATATAAATATATAGGATGAAGACAGCTAATGCGTGGTGTGAATAAAGTTATTTTAGTCGGTACTTTAGGACGTGATCCAGAAACCAAGACCTTCCCGAATGGCGGGTCCCTCACTCAGTTCTCGATTGCAACAAGTGAGTCATGGATGGACAAGAGTACAGGTGAACGTAAAGAGCAAACGGAATGGCACCGTATTGTGCTGCATAACCGTTTAGGGGAAATTGCTCAACAATATCTGCGCAAAGGTTCAAAAGTCTATATCGAAGGTTCATTGCGTACCCGCCAATGGACTGACCAGAATGGTCAGGAACGTTACAGTACAGAAATCCGCGGCGACCAGATGCAGATGCTGGATACACGCCAGCAGGGTGAGCAAGGCGGCGGTGATTTTAACCAGCCACGCTTTAACAATAATAATCAGGGTGGTGGTTACCAGAATTCAGGCTATAACAATAACCAGAATGGTTATGGTCAGGGTGGCGGCTTTAATGGCGGCAATCAGGGCAACTATGCGGGTAGCCCGCAGGCTGGCAATGGTTTTAATACACCAAAGGCAGCGCCACAACCTGCTGCCGCAGCGCCTGCAGACCTGGACGACGATTTACCGTTCTAAGTTCGGTCACATGTACAAAAGCGAGGATAGCTCAGGCTATACCTCGCTTTTTTATTGGCTTGGTTCGGCTAAAAAAGCTGGGTCAGCTGGGCATAGTTATGGTGTCACTTATTCGGCGGCCCGATTTGAAAACAGGTTGTCATATTTTTTAAGTGCCCGTCTTTCACTGTCTCTGCAATAGGACAGAAATCCTGCAATTGGCTCCCTTCCTGATCGTCAAAATGGCTCTCGTTTCTTGGCTTTTGAACCGACACATTAACTGTATCAGAGCTATGCATACGGAAGCCGTCGCTTAAGTCATATCAATATTCAGACATGGATGATGCATAAAAACGACTAGCTGTTTAGAGCATATTTGCCCCTTTGGAACAGCTTGTTCTGGAGAGGGGATATGTGCCTCAAAAGAAGGAAGAATAATAATGATATCAACCCCCGAACATTCTAATGCCAGCCATGCACAAGGCTTAAAAAGTGGCTTGAAGTCACGTCATCTGACCATGATCTCGATTGCCGGCGTCATTGGTGGTGCCCTGTTTGTCGGCTCGGGCAATGTTATTTATGCTGCCGGGCCAGCAGTGATCCTGGCCTATGCCTTAGGTGGTTTGCTGGTACTTTTCATTATGCGTATGCTGGGTGAAATGGCCGTACTGAATCCGGATAGCGGGTCATTTTCGACCTACGCAGACCGTGCCATTGGACGCTGGGCCGGGTTTTCCATAGGCTGGCTGTACTGGTGTTTCTGGACCCTGTTGATGGGATGGGAGGCCTATGTTGCAGGCAAGATCTTAAATAGCTGGTTTCCTTTTATCCCGATCTGGGGCTATATGCTACTGGTGATTGTGTCCCTGATCTGGGTTAACCTGAAAGATGTCAAAAGCTATGGTGAATTCGAGTTCTGGTTTGCCCTGATCAAGGTGGTGGCGATCATCATCTTTCTGGTCATTGGCAGCTTAGCCATCTTTCATCTATGGCCTTGGGGTGAACTTGCCCAAACAGGTTCCGCCGGCCTGCTACAGCAAGAATTCATGCCCAATGGTATTGCACCGGTGATTACTGCCTTACTCGGGGTGATGTTTGCCTATGTCGGTGCCGAAATTGTCACAGTTGCTGCTGCTGAAGCAAAAAGCCCTGAAAAAGAGATTCGTAAAGCGTCTAATTCGGTGGTCTGGCGGATTTTATTGTTTTATGTCGGCTCCATGCTAATTACCGTCTGTCTTATTCCACATGACAATCCCTTATTAAAAGATCCGACCTGGGGCACCTATAGTGTCACCCTGACCGCACTGGGCATTCCCGAAGCACGTCATATTGTCAATTTCGTGGTGCTCACCTCGGTATGTAGCTGTTTTAACTCGGCGCTGTACACCTGTTCGCGTATGCTATTTTCACTTTCCAGACGGGGCGATGCACCTCAATGTCTGGCGCTAACCAACCGTCAGGGCAGTCCGTGGATCGGGGTTTTATTTTCCAGCCTGTTTGCCATTGTCGCCGTATATTTAACCGCAACCGAAAGCATGAATGTCTATGATGTACTGATGATGGCAACAGGTACGGTTGCCCTGTATGTGTATTTGGCGATTGCCTGTTCACAATTGCGGATGCGTAAGCAATACCAGCGCGAAGGCAAGCAGATTGATTTTAAAATGTGGTGTTTCCCATGGATGACGTATGCCGTGATTTTTATCATTATCGGTTCATTGCTGGTCATGCTGATCGAGGGGACTTATTTTAAAGAAGTAACCTATACTTCCATGCTGGCCTTGGCGATTGTACTGGTGGGAATGCTGGTACAGAAACTGAGTAAAGGAAAACTCGGGAAAAATACCTTGGTACAGGAAAAACAGTCGATCTGAGCACCCATCAAGGAATATTTTTAAAGCATGGAGTATCTCGCGACGGAGATTCTCCATGTTTCATTTTTGTTCAAGGCAATGTGGTCACCCCGGCTTCGCGTAGGCATTGCAATAACACACCAAAGGCCATCACCATGTCTTTTTCATTGACACAGGCAAAGCCCAGCAACAGTCCGCGCTGGGCGTGTGCATGAGAGTGCATATAATATTGTGACAGGGCACGCACCTTGACACCACGTTCCAGCGCCGTGGCAGCAATGGCGACATCGTCACAGTGGGCAGGCAGTTTAAGTACCAGATGTAAGCCTGCTGCTTCATCATACTCATGCAAAAACGCTGCTCCCAGATAGCGATTAATCAGGCTGACCAGATAATCGCGTCGTTTGCCATAGAGCAAACGCATACGACGGATATGTGCTTCATAATGGCCTTCACGGATAAACTCGGCCAAGGCTTTTTGTTCCAGCAGATGTCCACCCCGGTATAACTCCGCTGCCACAATCCGTAATGGCGAAAACAGCGGTTTAGGTACCACCACATAACCAATCCGTAAAGACGGATAAATGGTTTTACTGAAGGTGCCCATATAAATCACGGGCGCATCATTTTCCAGACCTTGCAGTGAAGGATAAGGCTGGCCCGAGAAGCGGAATTCACTGTCATAATCATCTTCTACAATCCAGCTGTGATGCTGACGCGCGATCTGGATCAGCTGTTTTCTTCTGTCCAGACTTAAATGCGAACCGAGGGGATACTGATGAGATGGCGTCACAAAAATCAGTTTGGGCGGCTCGGCAGGCTGCTGTTCCGGAATAATGCCTTCAGCATCAACCGGCATGGGCTGAATATCCAGTCCATTGATCCTGAGCGTGTTGCGCATGCCCCAATAGGCCGGGTCTTCAATCCAGACACGGTCACCGATATCACTGAGCGCCCGTGAAACCAGATCGATGGCCTGATGAATACCCTCGGTAATAATAATCTGGTCCGCATCACATTGTACTGAACGGGCCACACGTAGATAGTCAGCCAGTGCGCTGCGCAATTCAATACAGCCACCTGCGCTGCTATAAATCAGCCGGTTAATATCGGGTTCACGGCTAAGACGTGCCTGTATGCGACTGAAAATATGATGCGGAAATTCGGTTACATCGGGTGCGCCCGGGACAAAAGCCCCCCATTGATGCGGTGAGGCAGCGGCATAACCGAGCAAGCTTGAACCGCGCTGGGACAGGGCAAAAGAAGTTTCCTGCCGGGTGAGGGGAGCAAGCTTTTTATCTGTCTTGGTATTTAAAAAGGCTTCAGGCAATTGCTCGGCCACCCAGGTGCCATGTCCGGTACGTGCCTCCAGATAGCCTTCAGCCTGAAGCTGTTCATAGGCTGAAAGCACCGTATTACGGGAAACATGAATTTCACTGGCTAAATCGCGTGAAGCCGGTAAACGCGTTTTGGGCTGGATCACGCCTTCGATGATCGCCCCGCGTAAACAGCGAAACAGACGTTGATGTAGTTTTCCTTCCATGTCCTGTTGGAGACGTTGTAATAAATGGTCTCCAAGTAAACTACGCAATTGGCTCTCTCCTTCAATTTAAAAGTGGCTCTCGTCACTGGCCTTCATACGCGCGAAATTACAGCTATAGACAGTCATTGTAAAACATCCCAGAAAAAATCAAGCTGGATGTCGGGCAACGCTGTAATAGATGATGAAAATATGAGGGAATTAAATGAACGCTCAACATTCTGCACTTAACACACGTAAACAGCAAGCCACTCCACGTGGTGTGGGCGTAATGTGCCAGTGGTATGCAGCAAAAGCGGAAAATGCCACAATCTGGGACAAGGATGGCAATGCTTTCATCGATTTTGCAGGTGGCATTGCAGTGCTCAATACCGGTCATCGTCATCCCAAAGTGATTGCTGCGGTGACTGAGCAACTGACAAAGTTTACCCACACGGCTTATCAGGTCACGCCTTACGAAAGTTATGTGGCGCTGGCAGAGCGGATTAATGAACGTGCTCCAATTGCCGGTGCTGCCAAGTCTGCTTTTTTTACCACGGGTGCAGAAGCAGTTGAAAATGCGGTGAAGATTGCCCGTTGTTATACTGGCCGTCATGGCATTATTACCTTTGGTAACGGATTCCATGGACGCTCTTTCATGACCATGGCCATGACCGGTAAGACAGCGCCTTACAAACGCGATTTCGGAGTGATGCCAGCGGGTGTGTTCCATGCGCGTTATCCTGTACCGGCCAAGGGCATTAGTGTAGAGGCCGCTATTGCCAGTGTTGAAGATATTTTTAGTGAAGATGTTGCCCCGCATGATGTCGCGGCGATTGTTCTGGAACCTGTCCAGGGAGAAGGCGGTTTCAACGTGGTGCCTGCCGATTTCCTGAAACGTTTACGTGCCTTATGTGACAAGCATGGTATTTTGCTGGTGGCCGATGAAGTGCAAACCGGTTTTGCCCGGACTGGCAAACTGTTTGCCATGGACCATTTCGAGACCAAGGCCGATCTGATCACCATGGCAAAAAGCCTGGGTGGCGGTTTCCCGATTTCAGGTGTAGTCGGGCGTGCAGAAGTCATGGATGCGCCAAATCCGGGTGGTCTGGGCGGGACTTATGCCGGTAACCCGATTGCGGTTGCTGCAGCCCATGCAGTTATTGACGCGATTGAAGAAGAACAGCTATGTGAGCGTGCCAATGAACTGGGTGCCGAGCTGGTGGCGACGCTGAAAGAAATTCAGCAGGCATCAGGTGATGTGGTCACGGATATTCGTGCTCTGGGTTCCATGGTGGCAGTTGAGCTGGAAACAGCAGAACAAGCAAAAGCTGTACAAAACGCTGCAATGGAGAATGGCTTGTTACTTCTGACTTGTGGTAAATACGGTAATGTCATTCGTTTCTTATACCCATTAACGATTCCTACCGCACAATTCCGTCAGGGTCTGGAGATCTTGAAACAAGGTTTTGTGGCGCTAGAAACAAGTCGCCTAACAGCAATGGAGCAACCTGCATGATTCAAGACAATTTGCAGTATCTTTTAAAACATCCCGATATTGCATTTCATCAGCCTGCATCAAATGACTATATTGAGGTTCAAGATGCAGCAACAGGCGAAACGCTGGCATGGGTCAAAACCTATGACCGTGTAGCCGTTGATGCGGCAATCCAGCGTTCTGCCCAGGCTCAGGCTGCCTGGAAAAAGCAAACTGCACTGGCGCGCGCCGATGTGTTGTTGGCCTGGTATAACCTGATGCTTGAGCATAAGGAAAATCTGGCACAGATTTTAACTGCTGAACAAGGTAAGCCGCTGGCTGAAGCCCGGGGTGAAATTGCCTATGCAGCCTCTTTTATTCGCTGGTTCGCCGAGCAGGCACGCCGTATCGATGGTGAAGTTTTAACATCTACCCAGCCGAACCAGCGTTTACTGGTGATTAAACAGGCGATTGGGGTGACTGCGGCCATTACGCCGTGGAATTTTCCGGCAGCGATGATTACCCGTAAGGCAGCTCCTGCGCTTGCGGCTGGCTGTAGCATGCTGGTCAAACCTGCAGAGCAGACCCCATTAACCGCTTATGCGCTTGAAGTCTTGGCTTTACAGGCTGGCTTGCCTGTCGATCTTTTAATCAATATCAGCGGTGATGCGGTTGAAGTCGGCAAAACCTTATGCGAAAGCGATATTGTGCGTAAGCTTAGCTTCACCGGTTCAACCCAGGTCGGTCGTATCTTGATGCAGCAATGTGCACCAAGCATCAAAAAGCTTTCACTTGAGCTAGGTGGAAATGCGCCAGTACTGGTATTTGATGATGCCAACCTCGAGCAGGCCGTGCAGGGCATTATGGCCAGCAAATACCGCAATAGCGGTCAGACCTGTGTATGTGCCAATCGTATTTATGTGCAAGATGGTATTTACGATGCTTTGGCAGATCGTCTGGTGGAAGCGGTGTCTAAGTTGAAAGTGGGCGATGGCCGTCAGGAAGGTTCAACCCAGGGGCCACTGATTGATGAAGATGCGATTGCCAAAGTCCAGTCGCATATTGCTGATGCAACTGCCAAAGGGGCAACGCTACGTATTGGTGGACAACGTTCGGCTTTAGGTGGCACTTTCTTTGAACCGACCGTATTGACGGGGGTCACCCAGGACATGAAGGTGTCTAAAGAAGAAACCTTCGGGCCGCTGGCACCTTTATTCCGTTTTAAAACTGAAGATGAAGCGGTAGCGATGGCGAACGATACCGAGTTTGGTCTGGCAGCGTATTTATTTACCCAGAGTACGGCCCGTCAATGGCGAGTCGGTGAAGCACTGGAATACGGCATGGTCGGCATCAATACCGGTGCGATTTCCAATGAAGTTGCACCTTTTGGTGGGGTGAAACAGTCAGGCTTAGGCCGTGAAGGTTCAAAATTCGGTATTGAGGAATATACCGAAATGAAATATCTGTGTGTGGATTTATCTGAATAAGACATAAAAAACGTTTCATGTTTTAGCTTAGCGAGGTGCTACACAGCACAAGTTTGATAAAAAGCCAGTCATGCCCATTCATGACTGGCTTTTTTCACTCTGACTGGGCTTAGCGGGCCGAGTCCAGTATTTCATTATTCTGAACCACAGCCTGCGCTTTGCTGTAGCTTTCGATCAGTAACTGGTAGGCAGGGAAAATCTGGGTATAGACCTGTGCCCATTGCTGTGCATCATCACGGTTCCAGCTACGCTGGATTTCAGAGGCTACTGCTGCAGTATCGATTGGCACCACACCTGCCTGTACCACACGGGCCAAGGTAATTTCTTCTGCCATTTTGCTATAGGTGCCCGAAGCATCAATCACGGCAAACACTTTATAGCCTTCAGCAACCGCACTAATCGCAGGGAAAGCCATACACACGCTGGTAATGGTCCCTGCAATAATCAGGGTGTTACGTCCCGTCGCTTTTACGGCATTGACAAAGTCCGGATTGTGCCAGGCATTGATTTCACCTTTGCGTGCGATATATTGTGCATGCGGTGCATTGGCATGAATCTCGGGAATCAGCGGTCCATTGGGACCTTGTGGAACGGAGGCCGTGGTGATCACCGGAATTTTAGCCAGACTGGCAATTTTGGCCAAGGCAGCAGCACGCTGACGTAACTCGGGCATGGGCATATCACCGACGGTCTGGAACAAGCCGCTCTGATGGTCGATCAATAGCATCACTGTATCATTGACATCAATCACGGGGGCCTGACCATTGAAATTTGCTGGTGTTGTCATTGTTGTATCCTCATCCTGTTATGGTTGGTATAATTGATGATATAGGCAGGACGATGGCTGAAAAATATCTGTAATAGGATATATTGTCATGCTAGAAGAATAATACTGCTGAGTACATACAGGTCGAGCAAATAAGATGAAAGATTTAAATGACTTATATTTCTTTGTCAAAGTCATCGATTGCGGTGGTTTTTCTGCTGCCAGTCAGGAACTGATGGTCACCAAATCCTTATTGAGCCGCCGCATTGCCGAGCTGGAGGAACGTCTCGGAGTCAAGCTGATCAACCGGACCACCCGACAGGTCTCGATTACCGAGGTCGGGAAAATCTATTACCAGCATTGCAAGGCCATGTTGATTGAAGCTGAGGCCGCCGAGGAGGCTATCGAGTTTTTAACTGCGGAGCCGCGTGGACTGATCAAATTGTCTTGTCCGACCAATTTATTACATATCAATCTTAGCCAGATGCTGAACGAGTTTTTGCAGCTATATCCCAAGATCAGTCTGCATGTGGAAGCCACCAATCGCCGTGTAGATTTGATCAACGAACGTTTTGACCTGGCGGTACGCATCCGGCCTTTGCCTCTGGCAGACAGTGATTTGATTGTGCGGGAGCTGGCACTGGCACGGCAGTTTATTGTGGCCAGCCCAGACCTGTTACATCAGTTTTATTCGATTACTGAACCGCAGCAGTTAACACAATTTCCGGTGTTGATGATGGAATCCTTTGCACCTGAATATCATTGGCAATTATTTTCGCAAGATGAAAAGGAACTGAAAGTACAGTGTCATCCACGACTGACCACCACCGATCTGACTGCGCTTAGGGAAGCTACCTTGCAAGGTCTGGGCGTGGCAAAATTGCCGGAACTGATGGTGGCCGAGGATATCAGACAGGGCCGCCTGATTCATGTTTTGCCCGAATGGCAACCCAAGCCTGAGCTGATCCATCTGGTGTATACCTCCAGACGTGGACTACTGCCATCGATGAAATTATTGATCGATTTTCTGGTCAAAAAGTTTGCCGGGCTGAAACAGCAGAACTCGGTATTGTATTAAAAATTGCACTATAACGAATAGCCGCTGTCAGTTTTTGCCAATTCACGCAAGCCTGTCATCAAGGTTTCAATCAGCTTTTCCACCACCAGACGCTGGCCTTTACGTGAAGCATAGACCAATTGTACGGTACCACGGTTGGATTTCCATTCCGGGAGCAAATGTAGCAGTTTGCCTTTTTCAATATCGGCCTGAACTGTCAGGTAGGGCAGGTCGGCAATGCCAAGACCATCACGGACAGCATAATATACACCTGCCAGATCATTGCTTTTGACCCGGGGCTGGTACGGCACATCGACCGTTTCATTGCGTTCTACATGACATAAGTGCCAGTAATATTGATGCTTTTGTATGCCCAGGGCCACGCTCGGATAATGCTGCAAGTCTGAATAATGCTGAAGGGTCTGGCCTTGCAGTAATTCGGGTGCAGCGACCAGACAATGTTCAGTGCGAATCACATCACGGACAATCAGGCTGGAGTCCTGATTGGGTTCAAAACTGGTACGGATCGCGATATCAATATCATCATGTAAAATATCGACACGGCGACTGGTCAGCTCCAGAGAGATGTCAACTTTGGGATAGCGTTTTAAGAACTGGTTCAGTAATTTACGAATCTGGAAATGCATCATCAACGGTGGGCAACTGATCTTGACCATGCCTTGCGGTTCATTTTTCTGTTTCAGCAAAATATTTTCGGCACATTCCACTTGTGCAATGACCTTACAGCATTCTTCATAGAACTCCTGGCCCAGATCAGTGACTTTAAAATGCCGGGTGGTACGCTGGATCAGGCTGACATTAAACTTCTGTTCAAGTTCAATGATGCGACGGCTCAGCTTGGATTTGCTGATATTTTCAGCTTCGCTGGCTGCACTAAATCCGCCGTGTTTCACCACCAGATAGAAATAATGAAAGTCATCAAAAGAGTTGATCAAGGCAAAGCAGATCCGGTAAATACGACAAGATCAGGATAGCATTAACTGTCCTGATCTTAATAGGGTGGCTTATTTTTCTGCAGTATTGGTGAAATAGCTGGTCATCAAGTTGCGATAATCCGGAATGTGATTTGAGAACAGCGCTCCCAAACCTTCGATATCATTACGCCAGTCACGGTGCAGTTCACAAGCCATCCCAAACCAGGTCATGAGCTGTGCGCCGGCTTGTGACATACGCTCCCATGCTGCATCGCGGGTAAGCGCATTGAAGGTGCCTGAAGCATCGGTAATTACAAAGACTTCAAAATCTTCTGCCAGTGCAGACAGGGCAGGGAAGGCGACACAGACCTCGGTGACCACACCGGCAATAATCAATTGTTTTTTACCGGTGGCTTTCACGGCCTTGACGAAATCTTCATTGTCCCAGGCATTGATCTGCCCTGGTCGGGCGATATAAGGTGCATCGGGAAACATGTCTTTGAGTTCGGGCACCAGTGGACCATTCGGGCCATTTTCAAAGCTGGTGGTTAAAATGGTGGGTAAGTTGAAGTATTTTGCCGCATCGGCCAAGGCCAGCACATTGTTTTTAAATTTGTCTGGATCGATATCGCGTACCAGCGACAGCAGGCCAGCCTGATGATCGACCAGAAGGACGGCTGCATTGTCTTTGTCCAGGCGAATATAGTCTTTAGTCATGGTTGTATCCTTATGTTTTTTTGTGAACAAGAACACGGAAAAAGCAAGCCAGTTTCCGTACTGTCTGAAATGATGCTAGTTAAATTTTTAGCGCAGATGAAGGGCAAAAAATGAGATAAACAATATCAAAAATAGGACGATTGATCATGTTTAACCATTCATACGCTTTTTAATTTTAAATTGTCCTATAGATAGAATAATGTGTTGCCAATCCAAGGCTATAAGCCGTGCGGTTACAGCGCTACAATAAATTCCAATAACAGCACTTCTAGGCTATAGGAGAAACCCGATGAAAAAAATTCTTGGTGTGTATCAAAATAAACACATGCACTGGGTCGGTGATGGTTTCCCGGTATATAACCTGTTTTCTTATGACCGTTTAGGCCAGAGCCTGAGTCCGTTTTTGTTACTGGACTACGCTGCGCCTTATCGCTTTGACCCGACTACGGTGCAACATGGTGTCGGTTCGCATCCCCATCGGGGCTTTGAAACGGTCACCATTGCCTATCAGGGTGAAGTGACCCATCAAGACTCGAGTGGTGGCGGTGGAACCATCAAAGCAGGCGATGTGCAATGGATGACTGCCGGTGGCGGGATTCTGCATCAGGAATTCCATTCGCCCGAATTTGCCCATCAAGGTGGCTTATTTGAAATGGTACAGCTTTGGGTCAATCTGCCCGCCCATGCAAAAATGACACCGGCAAAGTATCAGGCCATTGAAGCAGGGCAGATTCGGCACATTGCACTGGATGATGCAGGTAGTGAAATGCGCATTATTGCAGGTCAATATCAGGACGTGGATGGCGCCGCGACCACTTTTAGTCCGGTCAATGTCTGGGATGGCACGATTGTACAGGGTCAGCAACACAGCTTTTATGTGACCGAAGGCCATACTGCTTTATTGGTATTGCTCTCTGGACAAGTGACGTTAAATGATAGCCAAAGCATTGCAGCACCCAGTCTGGTGGTGCTGAGTCGTGAAGATATCGAGTTTAGTCTCAAGGCAGAACAGGACAGTAAATTCCTGATCCTGACGGGCCAGCCACTAAATGAACCGATTGAAGGTTATGGGCCTTTTGTCATGAACAGCAAAGCCGAAATCATGGAGGCTGTGCGTGATTTCAATAGTGGCAAATTCGGTCATATGGATGCTTGATAACTGATTTAAATCAAGTGTTTATATAAGAAAGCCTGTCATGCTTTTGAAGCATGGCAGGCTTTCGCTATAAGGGTCCTCTATTGATTTTTTTAATTTATTGTCACTTATGGTTATCCAGCTTATTATGTGACTTTGTTCTCGTTCTTATACAAAGAGCATAACGCTAATTTTGTGCCTTGCAAAGCCCTTAAAACCCCGAAAATGTAAAAATAAAGAATGTTCTGTATATTTTTGTGGCCTTAAAAGTAATATTTTGATTTTTTTCATGGGCTTAAGTTGAAAAATCGAATTGTGATAAAATGTAACAATAAATGAACAATCAAATTCAACAAAAGTCTGGCTGAAAGGCTGAATCTGGTATTTTTTAATACCGTGTTTAGTCAAACTATCAGTCATAATCAAGAAAAATCATCAACTGATGGGACATAATTTTGGATATTGCAATTATCGGCAGTGGAATGGCAGGACTTGCCTCAGCCAGAATCCTACATGATGCAGGACATAAAGTAACGATATTCGAAGCGCTCGAAGGTCGGGGCATGGATAGTCACAGTATTGATTTTGATGGTGGCATTATTGATGCACCCTTGCGTGTCATGAATCCAAAACTCTGGAAAAATACGCTCAGTCTGGCCAGTTATTTAGGTATTGAAACCTTTCCTGTGCGTACCTTTATGGCATGCAGCTGGTTATTTGAAGACCGGACAGAGACCTGGCTGACCACTTCACGTAGCCGGATTGGAAATTTTCCGATTATTAATAACCGCAAAGGTATCCAGCAATATGGCTGGCGTCTGGTCAAGGGGATGTTGCAGCTGAAAACTGCAGTGCATCAATTCTTTAAATCAGACAAACAGGACATCACTCTGGCCGAGTTCATCAATCAATATCATATTGAGGAAGTGTTCTGGCATGGTACGGTGATGCCGGTGCTGTATACCATTTGTACCTGTCATCCCAAGACTATCGGGGAATGGCCAGCAAAACCGTTACTGGAATTTATTCGCCAGTTGACCGAAGGTGAAGCCTTGTTGCGTATGAAAGGTGGTACGCCTGCATTGGTTAACCGCCTGATTGAAGGCATTGAAATTCATAGCGGCTCACCGGTGAAGACGGTGGAAGAGCAGGGCGATAAAGTGCTGGTGGAAAATGATCAGGGCGATAGCCAGCGGTTTGACCGTGTGGTGATTGCCACGCCAACCCCTGCGATTGAAGGCTTCCTGAAACAGCCACAATTTGCTGAAGATATTGCCTTGCTGAAAAAATTCCGTTTTGAAGAAGGGGATCTGGTGATTCACACCGACCCGGTAGTGATGCCACAACGCCGGAAGGACTGGGCCGTGCTTAGTTATATGATGGACCGCAAGTTTACCCGTCAGCAGTTTACCGTGTGGATCAACGCCATTGAACCAAGTCTGGTCGGTAAAAATGCTGTATTCCAGACCTGGTGCCCGGTGATCGAAATTGATCCGAAGAAAATCATTTCCAAGGTCAAACTGACCCGTGCGGTGGTCGATTCTGAAACAGTTGCCTTGAATAAACAGATCCAGCAGCGCCATTTAGAGCAGAACCGTAAAGTATTTTATTGTGGTTCGTGGTCATGTGATGGCTTGCCAATTTTAGAGTCGGCAGTGACTTCGGCCATGCACATCTCTGAAATCTTGGGTGCTCCGGCGCCGTTTGTTGGGCTAAAACCAAAAGTGAAGGTTGCACCCGAACTCGGTTATTAATATGCGCTCCTTCAAGCAGGCACTGATTGAAAAAGTCATCGGGCATAAATATGCCATTGATGCCCGGCATCTTGGAGATGATGCAGTGCTTGCCTGGAGCAATCTGGGCTTTTGGCAGGGCCAGCAGCAGGACTATGCGCTGGCTTGCCAAAGTCTGGCCGATCAGATCGCTGCCTCTCTACAACTCAAATCAATAGATCGTGTTTTAGATCTGGGCTGTGGACAAGGGGCCAGCCTGTTGCACTGGCTGCAGCAGTATCAAATTCAACAGCTGAGTGCAGTTGAACTGCAGCCTGCCTGTGTGCAACGAATTCAAAAATACTTACCGCAAGTTCAAATTTATTGTACAAATTTTTTGAATTTAAAAGCACTGCCACTTTTGAATTCATTTGATGCAGTGCTATGTATCGATGCAGCTTATCACAGTAATTTGAATTCATTTCTTAATGCCGTGTCCCCAGTTTTAAATTCAAAAGGCCGAATCGCATTTCATACCCTGATGTGGTCAGAGAACTGGGCAAACTGTGGATATCTTCAACAGCAGCAATATCGCTATTTGTTAAAAAGTGCCGATGTGCATTGGCAACAGCTGCTGGATCAGCAGCAGCTTGAGCAGACCTTGGTGCAACAGGGTTTTGGTGAAATTCAGATTCAGGATTTTTCCGAACCGGTGTTAAAGGGTTTTGCTCAATATATTGAGTCGCGAAAAGCTGAAAAGCATGGTTTTGATTTTTCCCGGTTCAAAATCGAGATGACTGCCAAGTTGTGCCGAAAACTCTATCAGGATGGATTAGTGCGTTATATTCAGGTCAGTGCAGTAAAACAGTGAGAATAAGATGCCAAATCAATATAAAGGTTCATGCCTGTGTGGGGCGGTGAGCTATCAGGCCGAGGTTGCGCCACGTTATCGTTTTAATTGTCATTGTCGTGATTGCCAAAAGGCGACGGGCAGTGCCTATGCGCCGATTGCATTCTTTCATCAATCTGAACTGAAGATCGAAGGCGAACTGAAATATTTTGAATCTCTGGGATTGTCTGGCAAGCCGATTCGCCGTGCCTTTTGCCCAACCTGTGGTTCGCAAATGTTTGGTTTGCCTGAGCTAGTGCCGGAGATGATTTCAATTCGTGCAGGAACGCTGGATGATCCAAATCTGTATCAACCACAAGCAGAATGTTTTGTGAGTCATGCCAATGAATGGGATCTGTTAAATCCGGATATTGCGCATTTTGAGAAAATGATGGGGAAGAAAAGAGAATAAAGCGAGAAATGGTGCCGGCACACGGATTCGAACTGTGGACCTACTGATTACAAGTCAGTTGCTCTACCAACTGAGCTATGCCGGCAACGTGGCGAGAATTCTACAGAATCTGTTTAAAAAAACAAGCGAAAAAATAAGCAAACGGATGTAAGTAATGAGTGTATAGACTTTTTACCAGTTGCATCTTGATCATTCGTTGCATAAACAAAAGAATCAATGATTTCGCCTGTGTTTAAATGGGCTTTGACAGGCACACATTGATAGCCTGCACCCTCGAATTCGTCCAATTGTTGCCAGTGTTGTTTCAGGTTGTCTGAGAAAAATACAAGCTAATATTTAGATACTGTATTGCGAGAGTTACAGATAAAGTTATAAATATATTTCTCATATATTATCAATGATTTTAGTTATAATTTATTAGATTTTTTGATTTCCTCTTATTCATCTAAAGAAAGAATTTCCTTTTTTCTTGTTTCTCATATTATTTTATTACCTGATTTTTTTCATCGCATAGTCAGCTCTTGTATGTTTTAATTTTTTATAACTTCGCAAATACTTTTCTTTATATCTGGGTTAAATGAGTGATAAAATGTCACTTAAAGTTCCCAAATAGAAATTGTAATGAAAGAGTTCCTGTCCCAAGCAGATGATCTGCATGAACAATACTTAGTTCAAGAAACTTTAAAAGTAGAGTCACATAAGGTTTTGGTTAGACAGGTATTAGAATCTTATGACCAGAAATCGGTGGCAGAAATACTTCGTAGGGTTAGTCAATGTGATTGGACACGAGAAACTCTAAACCGGTGGCTTAATGGTAAGGGTATACAACGGTCACTTACCCAGATCGAGGTAGACATGCTTCAGCAGATGTTACCAAAACCTCCAGCTCATCATCCGGATTATAAATTCCGTTTTATTGATCTGTTTGCCGGTATTGGCGGGATCAGGAAAGGATTTGAAGAAATTGGTGGTCAGTGTGTCTTTACTAGTGAATGGAATAAGGAAGCAGTCCGAACTTATAAGGCTAACTGGTATTGTGATCCTGAAAGACATAAATTTAACGAAGATATTCGCGAGATTACGCTGACTGAAGATCAAGATATAGACATTAATAAAGCCTATCAAAATATTGATAATGAAATCCCGGATCATGAAGTATTACTAGCCGGTTTTCCATGTCAGCCATTTTCTCTGGCAGGAGTTTCAAAGAAAAACTCGCTTGGCAGGGCCCATGGTTTTGAATGTGAAGCCCAAGGTACGCTATTTTTTGATGTAGCTAGGATTATTGCGGCGAAACAGCCGGCTATCTTTGTACTGGAGAATGTGAAGAATCTAAAGAGTCATGACAAAGGTAAGACCTTCCGAGTCATTATGGAGACTCTGGATGAGCTAGGTTATGATGTTGCCGATGCTGAAGTAAATGGTCCAAATGATCCTAAAATTATTGATGGTAAAAACTTTCTTCCCCAGCATCGTGAGCGTATTGTGTTAGTAGGTTTCAAACGTAGTCTAGGTATTAAAGGGGACTTTACCTTAAAAAATATTAATCAATTCTTCCCTGAAGTCCGTCCGACAATACAGAATATTCTAGAGCCAGAAGTTAATGACAAGTATATTTTGACTGAAAATTTGTGGAAGTATTTATATAACTATGCCAAGAAGCATCAAGCAAAAGGTAATGGTTTTGGCTTTGGATTGGTGGATCCCAAAAATCCTGGTAGTATCGCAAGAACATTATCTGCTCGTTACCACAAGGATGGTTCGGAAATCTTGATTGATCGTGGTTGGAATATGGAGCATGGAGAGACTGATTTCGATGATCCTGATAACCAGAAAAACCGTCCGCGTCGTCTTACACCCCGAGAATGTGCAAGACTGATGGGTTTTGAAAAACTGGATGGAAAAGACTTCTTCCGTATCCCGGTTTCTGATACTCAAGCCTACAAACAGTTTGGTAATTCGGTTGTCGTGCCTGTCTTTACAGCCGTTGCTAAACTGCTTGAATCTTACATTTTACGCGCAGTAGAAATCCAAGCTAAAGGAAAACATAAGATTTCTGCATGAAAGCTATAAAAATCACTTAAATAGCGGTACGATTCGGTCAGAAGAGTAAGGATTGGATCGTATATGGCGAATATCAGTCAGATATCACAAATAATGCAGGCTTTAGGGGCAACTCGGATCCTGCTCAAACCACTGTCTAATAATGATAATTCCAAACAGCAGATCTATTTTGGAGGTAGTTTTGAAGTCCTTCAGGATTTTCCATTAGGCGAGATCCGTGCAGATGGAGAGTCCAGTAAAGGACCAATATTTAAGGCGCCTCTCAAACTTTTATGGATTACACCAGATGGAAAGACTGAAGAAGCTATAAACTCCCAAGTCATCCTTTATCCCAAATATCCAGAAATAAGACTTTCCGGGTTCCTTCGTGGCTGTTCACTAGCACCTAGTAAAATAATGAAACCCCCTACAATAGAAGAACGCGAATTATTTGCAAGCCGGAAACGAGGTATGATACTTGGTCTGGCGGAAGACAAAGTCTTCGCTTATACAGGATCATGGGATGAAAAAATTTCAGAGCAAATTCAGGAGTATGCTGAACATAATCAAGGAAAGAAAGTCCTGTCGGTTTTCTACGAATATTATTCCAGCCTCGCTGACAGTCAGGATCTCTTACTAAGAAAGCTCAAGGAAATTTACAGCAAGGGACCGATAAGATCCAGAAGACTGGACAAAAGCGGCAATATAATCTTTTACAATGCACCAAATGGGGCAGGTTTTACTCTCGAATGTGAATTTGGTATTGTTCCGAACGGAAATGCCAACCCTGATTTTCTTGATTGGGAACTGAAAACAAGATCGAAAAGCAGCACTACTCTGATGACTCCCGAACCAGATATCGGACTCTATCGTCACAGCTATGTAAATTTTATGAAGGCTCATGCGAACCGCAGGCATCCTGATAAATTCTATTTTACAGCTAAACATCATGTGGGAATGCGGAATCCGGAAACTCATCTAACTCTTTTTATTGAAGGTTATGATCCCGAAAAAAGAAAAATTACTCAAAGCGAGGGAGGTTATTTTCTGAAAAATGATAATGGAGAGATTGCCGCTGGATGGACCTTTAGTAAACTGCTCAACCACTGGAAGAATAAACATACCAAGACCTGTTATGTCTCATATAAAGATGTAGAGATCGATAGTTCTAAACATTATTATTTTGGTCCTAAAGTTTGTCTGGCTACAGGTGCAAGTATTGAAAAATTCTTGCATGCCCTGTCAACCGGTATTGTTATTTATGATCCAGGTTGTAAATATGCATTGGATCCAAGTACCGGGAAATGGAGACAGAAAAAACGCAACCAGTTCAGGGTTTCAGCAGTTAATTCTGCCTCTCTCTATGATAATTACAAAGAACTGAATTTGTCGGAGTTATAATGGAATTCATAATTTATACAGTGAAGAATCCCTTTATAATTGAGGTTCTTCTCTGATTTCAAGCAATTGTTCATTTCCTGTAAGCCATTCGGTAATAGTATTAACTAATTTCGCTGGGTCTTTTCTGGCTCTACGGATACTGCATTCCCAGATAATACAGACTCTCCATTTACTTGTTAGTAGAAGACCTACTACTCTGTGGTCATTGGCCCGATTACGGCAAATTTTTTCTCTCCAGAATTCGGTCCGTGTTGCTGGTAACTTGAAAAGACGACAATCTTGATGGCCATGCCAGAAACACCCATGAATAAAAATTACAGCTTTATATTTTGGTAAAACTATATCAGGTTTTCCTGGCAGATCCTTGACATGGAGACGGAAACGAAATCCCTTTTTATGAAGTAAACTGCGGACAAGCAATTCAGGTTTTGTATTGCGCCCTTTAATCCCAGCCATCATTAAGCTACGTTTATAGCTATCTACTATATCTGTCATAAAAATTAATTCTGTAATTATCTAGGAATTATTAATATTTTTATAGTTTAAATATTGAACGCTAATAAAGCTTAAAAAATAACATTACTGAATCAAAAGTACTTCAAATGTTGCCTTAAAAGCCAAATAGCGTAAAATTTTTATAAAAGGGTATATTTTAGGAATTTTCTTTCAGCATATGAATTAATTAAATGATCGGAAAAACTAATCCAAAATTACTGCATGCAGTTTAAATATTATTTATATACGACAGAACGACTTACTAAGATTTCAATCGGTTCTTTGAAGGTTTCATAGGGTAGTTAAAAATATTTATTGTCTATACTTTGGATGATATCTTTATATACTCAAAAACATTCATTGAGCTTGGCTAAATAGTTATTCTAATTATTTTTTCTACTAAGTAAATAAATTGCATAAATCAAAATTCTGGCGGTGAGAGAGGGATTCGAACCCTCGATACGCGCAAACGTATACACACTTTCCAGGCGTGCTCCTTCAGCCACTCGGACACCTCACCAAGGTGTGCGATAGTAACCAAAAAAATGCGGGCTGCCAAGTCGTAGTTGAACAGATTTGCAGAAAAACTTTTTGGCTAGTGATAAGATTGCGCCATATAACGTTCTAGTTTGAAGACGACATAATATGCAAAGTACTGCAAAAAAAGCCGCATTGCCCGCAATGACGCTGGCAGCATTAGGGGTGGTATTTGGAGACATTGGGACCAGTCCGCTCTATGCGATACGGCAATGCTTTGTCACAGGACATGTGGATATCAGTGAGGGTTCAATCCTCGGCATCCTGTCACTGATCTTCTGGTGCATGAACCTGACCATCAGTTTTAAATATGTCTCGATGATCATGCGTGCAGACAACAATGGTGAAGGCGGGATCATGTCCCTGCTGGCATTGAACCTGCGCTCTACCGTGTTTAGTAACAAGAATAAAATCTTTCTGATCGCACTCGGTTTTATCGGGGCATCGCTATTCTTTGGTGATGGCATTATCACACCGGCCATTTCGGTTCTGTCTGCAATTGAAGGCCTCAGCCTGGTGACGCCAGCTTTAGACCGCTGGCTGGTTCCGATTGCGCTCGGAATTTTAACGGCGCTATTTCTGGTGCAACGCCATGGTACCGCCACCATGGGTAAATTCTTTGGCCCGATTACTTTGCTGTGGTTTGTGTCTATTGGCCTGATTGGTCTGTGGAGTATTATCCAGACTCCTTATGTGCTGATGATGGTCAATCCCTACTGGGCGCTGCATTTTATTTATGACCAGCCGACAGTCGCTTTTATTACCATGGGAGCGGTGATCCTGACCATGACCGGTGGAGAAGCCCTGTATGCCGATATGGGCCATTTTGGACGTATGCCGATCAAGCTGGCCTGGTTTATCGTAGTGTTGCCGTGCTTGCTGCTTAACTATGCCGGGCAGGGCGCGTTACTGTTACGTGATGCCAAAGCGATTGAAAACCCGTTCTACCTGCTGGTTCCTGACTGGGCCTTATTCCCGATGATCGGACTGGCTACTGCCGCAGCAGTGATTGCCTCTCAGGCCGTGATTACCGGTGTGTTCTCGATGGCCAATCAGGCGATGCAGTTACGCTATCTGCCGCGCTTAACCGTACACCATACTTCGGATGTAGAGCAGGGCCAGATCTATTTGCCTTTCATTAACTGGGTGTTGTTTATCTCGGTGGTGATCCTGATTCTACTGTTTGAAAGCAGTGCCGAACTGGCCAGTGCCTATGGGGTCGCCGTGACCATGACCATGCTCTGCGGTACCATCCTGATTTCGACGCTGGCCTATGGGGTGTGGCGCTGGCCGTTATGGAAAGTGGCGTTATTTGCCGGTCCTTTCCTGTTTATCGATTTGATTTTCGTGGGATCGACCTCCTTAAAAATCCTTTCAGGCGGCTGGGTGCCGATCCTGATCGGTGTGGTGGTATATAGTATTTTAATGACCTGGAAACGTGGCCGTGAAATCGTGTATACCCGTATGGAAACCAATGCCTTGCCGATTGAATTGTTTATTAAAAGTATTGGCATGAGCAAGGAAACCCATTTTGTGCCAGGCGAAGCGATTTTCCTGACCGGTACCCCGAATATTGTGCCGCATGCGATGTTACATAACATCAAGCACAATAAGGTGCTGCATGAGCGCAATGTCATGTTGACGGTGTATACGCAGGATATTCCGTATGTGGCCGATGCCGATCGCCTGAAAATAGAAAAGCTGGACGAGCATTTTTATCGTATCTATGTCTATTATGGCTTCAAGGACCAGCCCAATATCCCGAGCGCGCTGGAACAGGCCTATAAACAGCTCGATTTTGAATTTGATATGATGCAGATGAGCTTCTTTATTTCACGAGACCGTATTGTGCATACGGTGGGTGATGGCATGTCGCCTTGGCGTGAAAAGCTGTTTATCTCGATGCAGCGTAATACCAGTCCGGTGAGTGATTTTTACCAGATCCCGACCAACCGTGTGGTCGAACTGGGTAGCCAGATTGAGATTTAGCTCGAAACTACCTAAAAGGCACTTTAAAGTGCCTTTTTTGTTGTCTGTCGTGCAAGTGTACATAATTGCGACATAAAGTGTCGCTCTGGGCTGAAACTCAATATACAGCGGGCTTTTGAGTTGTTAAGCTTCCTGTTCGTATTGATTTTGATGTAGTTATGGCGAAGAAACCAACCAGAAAGGGAAAATCACCATTTGCTTTTTTGAGCCAGAATGTTGGAAAGATTATGCTGGCTGTGGTCGCAACGGGAAGTTTTGCGATTGCATTTGGCAATGAAAAGATTTCAAAACTGATCCCGTTTCAGTCCAGTCACAGCGGTTGCCTAAAGCAGTTCTATCGTGATGTCCCGCCGTTATTAAGCAAGGACAGCCTGAAAAAAGACAGCTACGCCCTGTGTTTTAATGACTTCAATGTGATGTATTCGGGCATCTCCAAAACACCGCTCTGGTCAGCTGAATATCTCACGCCGGAACGTTTAAGTGTCAAAATCAAACGTGAAGATAATTTCCACGAAGAAACCCGGGTACAACTGGCCCACCGCGCCCTGTTATCGGACTATCGCGGTTCGGGCTATGACCGGGGGCATATGGCACCGAACGGGGATATGAGTACCACTGCTGCACAGTATGACAGTTTCTCCCTGGCCAATATGGTACCGCAAGCACCCAAGAACAATCAGGAAGTCTGGCGTAAACTGGAAGAAGCGGTGCGTTCCATGGTCACCAAACAGCATAAAGATGCCTATGTGCTGACCGGACCGGTATTTGAGGGCAAGCGCCTGAAAACCATTGGTAAAGGGGTGATTGTCCCGACGGCTGTCTATAAAGCGGTATATTTGCCGAAGCAGGGCATTATTGGTGCGTACTACGCCCCGAATAACAATTCGCTTCAGGTTAAAGTGGTGAGCGTTTGCTATCTGGAAGAAAAACTCGGGATCAACTTGTTCCCGCAATTGACCGAACAGCAGAAACGTAATGTTTATCAGCTTCCCTTGTCAGCACAACAGGTGAAGCCAAATAAGGACATCAGCTATTCACATTGGGATGGGCAAAGCCAATGTGCAGAAGAGGCCAAGACTGATGCCATTCAGGCGCAGCAACGTCAATTTAATTCACAATCCGGTGCGGTTGCGGACAGCAAATTCCCGCAGATTGATGAAGAGACCAAACAGGCACTCATTCAGCAACTGGTCAATGCCCTGGTACAGTATTTCTTACAAATGTTGCGCTAAGAAATACTTGCAAAGCTGCAGTGCTTGGCTCATGTTGTGTATGAGACAACAATAACGAGAGGGAAAAATGTTTAAGCCTTTTGAACATGGTGATGAGTCATCAGCGATTTATGACCTGACGCTGGAAAATCAGGTCGACTGTGTCAGCCTGTATGGCAACCTGCAAATCACCAAAGATCAGGCAGGTTTAAAAACCGCCAAGGCCTTGCAGAGCTTTGTGAATGAGGTGGTGGCGGCCCTGGAGAAACAGCCATTGCCCGAACAGATTGAACGCCAGCAGGAGCAGGAGGTTGAAAATCCATTCCTGTAATAAAAAAACAGCCGCTAGCGGCTGTTTTTTTATGTGGGGTAGTGTGCTTAGTTTTTCTCGCTGCCCACGACTTTATAGATCACCGCACCGATGATGGCACCAAGGATTGGCGCAACCCAGAATAACCACAACTGGCTAAGCGCCGCAGTTTCAGCAAACAAAGCCACTGCGGTACTACGTGCAGGGTTTACTGAAGTATTGGTAACAGGAATACTGATCAGGTGGATCAGGGTCAGGGCCAGACCAATCGCTATTGGTGCAAAGCCGGCAGGTGCACGGCGGTCGGTTGCCCCCATGATCACGATCAGGAAGAAAGCTGTAAGCACTACTTCAATCAGGAAAGCAGATGCCACAGAAAAGTGGTTTGGAGAAAGCTCGCCATAACCGTTGGTCGCGAAACCACCGGTACCGGCAAAGCCTGCCTGACCCTGCACAATGATGTACAGCACAAATGCCGCAAGTGCACCACCGATGACCTGGGAAATAATATAAGGCACCAGATCTTTGGCATCAAAACGGCCGCCAACCCATAAACCTACACTGACAGCAGGGTTAAAGTGACCACCTGAAATATGGCCAAATGCATAGGCACCGGTTAAAACAGTCAAACCAAAGGCAAGTGCTACACCAAGAAAGCCGATCCCAAGCTCTGGAAATGCTGCTGCAAGCACTGCACTACCACAACCACCAAAAACAAGCCAAAAGGTACCAAGAAATTCTGCTAGATATTTGTTCATTGTTATCACCAAACAAGTCTTAAAAAAATAAAAAAGCAAACATCCAAAAACTTATGCTGGATATGTTTAAACCTTATGAAAAAGTGTGAAACGATTCACAAAGGTATATAGGCTCTTGTATAAAACGTGCAATGAAAACGATCAGTTGTGAAACCGTTAGTTCCTGAATAGTTTTATTAAGAATTGTAAGTTGTGTTGTTGTTTCGCCACTGTTGCGGGGTTTGACCTGTCCAGAGCTTGAAAGCCCGCTGAAATGCGCTTTGTTCTGAATAGCACAGCAGTAGCGCGATTTCCTGCAAACTCAGATGCGGATCTTTGAGATATTCAGTCGCCAGCATAAAGCGGACCTGTTGTACCCGCTGCTGAAAAGTGGTGCCTTGTTGTTGTAAATGACGCTGCAACTGGCGTACCGAAAGACCGAGTTTTTCGGCGATCACATCGAGCTGGTATTGGTTTTTTTGCAGGCCGGTCAGAATGGCATGCTGTAAGCGCTGATCAAGCTGGGTAGAGTTTGGCAACTGATCCAGTAGCGCCTGTGCTTGCTGTAGCAGCAATTGCTGCAAGGTATGGTCGCCGGTCTTGAGCGGTTTCAAGGCTTCGCTGACCGGCAATAGCAGTTGTGTTTTGGGCTGGCCAAAGCGTACCTTGCAACGGAAATACTGCTCATAAATGCCGGTCTGTTTTGGGGCGGCATTGATGAAATGCACTTCATGCAAATGCACGCTATCTTTGGACATAAACAGTTTCAGGAACTGCACCATCAGGGCAATGGCGATTTCATCGGTTAACTGGGTCGGATGCGGTTCGGGGGCTTCCCAGCGGATCGAGGCATAGGGAGGACTGAATTCGACCACTAGGGGACTGCCATCATAGATCAGGCGGTGAAAGTCATGATAACGCGCTAAGGCTTCGCCCAGGTTTTCACAGGACAGGGCCAGATAGGCAATAATGCCCAGATGTTTGGGTTGCACATATTCGGCAATCTCCAGCCCCAGTCCTGTTCTGGGCTGTAATTGATAAAGCTGTTCCAGCAGGTCGCGCCAGATCACATAGTCAAAGCGCTCCTGATGTTGAATACGTTGGAGCTGTTCGGGAACGGGAAGGTTTTTGGCCTCGCAGTAAGCCGTTAATAAATGTCCCAAACCACCAAAAACAGAGCCTGCATAGTGCCTGAATTGCGACATCCTGTCCGCCTGTGATCTTGTCGTGTTTTGTCAATATAACTATAGCGTATCGTCAATACTTCGCCTATAAAAATTTATATCCTGAATAAAAATAAGGCAACATGTGGAGGAATCCATGATCAAGGGATTTATTGCAGGGTTGGCGATGGCCAATGCATTTGAATGGTTTGCACATAAGTATATTTTGCACGGTGTACATCGTCCGGGCCAGCCACGCTATAGTCCTGTGCCCAAAAGCATGGAATCACACTGGGCGCATCATCGTGAAGTGCGCAAGCAGCAATTCTCGGATGATTGTTATGTAGAAGGTGTGGCCCATTGGCGTACACGTAACGAGATCATGTCGCTGGCCGCGGTCGCTGGCGTGGCGAGTATCGCGTTTTATCCTGTTTCCAAGGGCATGGCTCTGGCCGCGCTGTATAGTGCAGGCAATTATTACTATGTGCATCGCCGTGCACATCTGGAACCCGATTGGGCCAGACGAACCATTCCCTGGCATTATGATCATCATATGAATTCCAATCAGGATGCCAACTGGTGTGTGACCCGGCCATGGTTTGATTATGTGATGGGAACCCGTGTGGTCTCATCTGCAGATTTAAAAGAGGCCAATCCGCTGGGGCTGCCATTGCCAGCAGTATTGTCTCAGGTCCTGACCCAAGCTGTTGAAGCTGTTTTTCCTGTGAAATGGGTAGAACAACAGCCTAAACGGGTTGCTTCTGTGACGGATGCACCTGAAACAGTGCAGCAGCAGGAAGCGGTGGCTTAAATTGAACCTCGCTGCGCAACGCGGGCCATCTGCATTGAACAGCAGGGCAACATGTTGCAGATAGTCAATAAAACTGATTTTTAATGTCAATATTTCGATAGACTGAAGCGCTCATTGAGCTCGGGCCAAATATTCGGTTATTTATTTTGCCCGAAATACAGATGCATCTTTTACCCTCTGGCGTTGTATAACGCAATTTCTCTACCTTGCCTGGCAAGGTTTTTTTTTGCCTGCAAAAAAGCTTTCAATAAAAAAACCTCTCATCTGAGAGGTTCATTTCTGTATCGGGGATCAATCAGAGACGCATTTCAATGCCTTGTGCTGCAAGGTATTGTTTGGCTTCCGGAATGGTATGCTGGCCAAAGTGGAAAATGGACGCTGCCAGTACCGCATCGGCACCGCCTTTTAAAATACCATCGGCCAGATGCTGTAAATTGCCTACGCCGCCAGAGGCGATGGTGGGAATATTGACACGGTCGTTAATCTGGCGCATCAGGGCAAGGTCATAGCCTGCTTTGGTTCCATCGGCATCCATGCTGGTAATCAGCAGTTCGCCTGCACCAAAGTCAGCCATTTTTACGGCCCACTCAATCGCGTCGATGCCGGTCGGTTTACGGCCACCGTGGGTGAATATTTCCCACTTGTTCTCGCCGGTTTTTTTGGCATCAATCGCCACCACGATACATTGAGCACCAAAACGCTGTGAGGCTTCCTGCACAAATTCGGGGGTAAATACCGCTGCCGAGTTAATACTGACTTTATCGGCACCGGCATTCAGCAATAAACGGATATCTTCCACTTTACGGACACCACCACCGACCGTTAACGGTACAAACACGCTTTCGGCCATACGCTCTACGGTACGATACGTGGTGTCGCGTCCATGATGGGTAGCAGTAATATCTAAAAAGGTGATTTCATCGGCACCTTGTTCGTTATAACGACGCGCCACCTCGACCGGGTCACCTGCATCACGAATATCAAGGAATTGAACGCCTTTGACGACTCGACCATTATCAACATCTAAGCAAGGGATAATACGTTTTGCGAGCATAAAATTTTCCAAAAAATCGCCAATAAAGAAAGGGGTGCTACACCTTCATGGAGGGAACAGGTATTCTATCAAACTTCACAGCTATTTTTTGCAGGTTTTCCATGTCGGTTTATACCCCGTTGAGTTTAGAAGAAGTTCAAGCCTTTGCCGAACCCTATGGGCTGGCAGTGATTGAGCTGATTCCAATCCAAGGCGGTATTCAGAACACCAATTATTTTTTGGTGGATCAATCACAGCAACACTATGTTTTAACGGTGTTTGAAGAGTTAGATGCTGAAGGGGCAGGAGAACTGGTACCTGTGCTGGACTGTCTGGGTCAGGCCGGTGTGCCTGTAGCGGTGCCGTTAAAGCATAGTGGGCAGGCGATTCACAGCATTGCCGATAAGCCGGCACAAATTGCACCGCGCCTGATGGGAGAACATCCTGAAGATGCCAGCATTGTACAAGTTCAGGCGATAGCACAGGCACAGGCAAGATTGCATCTGGCCTTGCAGGATTTCCCTTTGCAACGAGATTTTAACCGGAATCATCAATACTGGTCGGATGTGGCTGCACAGCTTAAGCCACAAATGAATGCCGAAGACCAGGCTTTACTGGCACAGGTTTTTCAGCAGTTTGCACAGATTACCCGGCAACATCCAGACCGTCCTGCCGGTTTTATTCATTCAGATCTGTTTAGAGACAATACCTTGTTTGAAGGCGATCAGTTGCAGGGCATCCTTGATTTTTATGAATTGAATCAGGACGAATGGTTATTTGATATTGCAATCAGCATCAATGACTTCTGTACCGCCTATCCGCAAGCCCATCTGGATCAGGCCAAGGCCGATGCCTTTCTTGCTGCCTATCAAAGCATTCGTCCACTGACCGCAGACGAGTTGGCCTGCCTGAATATTTTCCTGGCGATGGCGGCCTGCCGTTTCTGGAGCATGCGTTTGCAGGTGGCACAGAAAAATGCCGAGCAGGGCCGTACCGGTGATGATATCTTGCAAAAAGATCCACTGGAAATGCGCATGATGTTGCAAGACCGTTTACAACGCATCACAGCTTAGGAACTTATCATGCGCGATCAAGGCCGTTTAGTGGAATGGTTTGACGAAAAAGGTTATGGCTTTATCCAGCCCAATGACTCGCAAAAACAACGTGTTTTTATTCACATTAAAGACTTTGCCCGTACAGGTCCGCGGCCGATTATCGGCTGCGCGCTGGAATATGGGGTCATACTGGATGAGCGCGGTCGTTACCGCGCTCAGCAAGCCGTGTATTTAAAGGCATCGCAGGTATTTGAGCATAAAGCCAGACCGGTCAAGCCAGCAGGCGTTCAGCGCTGGTCGGCCATGCAGATTGCAATTGTGATCTATATTGTCTTTATGGTGATCGGCAGTTTCAGTAAATTGCTGCCGCCATATACCTTGTTATTTGTCAGCCTGATGAATGTGCTCAGCTATTGGCTTTATGCTCAGGATAAAGAAGCGGCACAACTGGGCAACCGGCGTATTCCGGAACAGACCCTGCATATTGTAGATGCTTTGGGCGGATGGTGCGCTGCCTGGCTGGCCCAGCAAAAACTGAGACATAAAACACAAAAACAACCGTTTCGCAAGATTTATTTCTGTACCATAGTCTTCAATATATTGTTGATATGTTGGTTAATTTCTCCGCTCAATGTGTTTTATTGAGCTTGAGTGGAGCTGACTACTGGAGATAAATAAAAATGAACTATTCCATTGATCAGGACCCAAACCGTACCTTGACGCTGGTTCTGTATGTGCTTTATATCCTTGCGATTTTTACGGTTGGTTTATTGGCGATCGTTGCCCTGATCATTAATTATGTCAAACGTGATGATGTAAAAGGCTCGATTTTTGAAAGCCACTTTACCTGGCAGATCCGCACATTCTGGTGGTATCTGGCCTGGAATATTATTGCCTTTATTCCGTTCTCGTTCCTGTTCCTGACTGGCGATAATGGGGCAGCCTTTGCCGGTGTGGCGATTTCAGCCACCACCTTTGCCTTTGCAGTGATTTTTGGTGCGTGGATCTGGATTGTCTATCGTGCCATTCGCGGCCTGATTGCCTTGAATGACAACAAGCCGGTGTACCCGTCATAAGCTTCAGAAGGTTGATTAAGCTGTTTTAATCAACCTTTATTTTTAGAACAACAGTTAGGTTGCACGTTATATTTTTATAATTTTACTGTAATTGAAAAACTAAGAAAAATCATAGTAATAAGGGTCATCATGAATCATGTTGCAGATCAGAAGGCGAACCGTCATCTGACTTATGTGTTATATCTGTTTTATATTATTTCAGTTTTTACGGGCAATTTGCTCGCGGTCATTGCTTTGGTACTGAACCATGTGAAACGTAAAGCGGTCAGGAATAGCTTGCTGGAGAGCCATTTTAGCTGGCAAATCCGGACGTTCTGGTGGGGCTGTCTGTGGAATATACTGACTGTGGGAATCCTTGCACTGGCACTTTTTAACCGGGAATTGGGTTTTCAGTTATCGGATGATCATGCCTCCCTGCTGTTTTTTACCGGTTTGGCCTGTGTATTTACAGTCGGGGCCTGGACGGTTTACCGCAACCTGCATGGTCTATTTTGTTTATATGGCAATAAACCGATGTATGACTAGGGTGGATGGATGATTATTGAACATGTTTACCTGAAGATTAGACCTGAACAGGATCGTGCTTTTGAAGCGGCTTTTCAGCAGGCCAAAGCGGTTATCTATCCGATGGACGGCTTAAATGCAGTACAGCTGATCAAGCATACACAAGCTGATGGTCGTTATATTTTAATGATTTTCTGGGACAGTATTGAGCATCATACCGAAGGGTTCCGCAAGTCGGCAGCCTATCAGCAGTGGAAAGCGCTGTTACATCCATTTTATGATCCGCTGCCTACGGTTGAGTATTACCAGCCCTGTATGCTGCTCAAAAAGAAAGAACCGCCACAGTAACTGAAACAGAGCGCATTAGCGCTCTTTTTTATTGTCAAACAACTTGAATTTTAATTCACTGACCAGAACCCCGAGCACCACCAGCAGGCCGCCGAATAAGGCAATGAGTGGCAAGCGTTCACCTGCAATGCGTCCGATGACACCCGCCCATACCGGTTCTCCGGCATAGATAATGGCAGCACGGGCCGGATCGACCATGCGCTGGGCCCAGTTCATGACAAACTGGATGAGGGCACTGGCCAGTCCCAAAGCTGTTGCAATGATGACCAGTCCCCACGAAAACGGTGGAATACTGTGCTCACCGACCAAGGGCATACTGGCAAAGGACAGGATCGAAGCAACCATCAGCTGCACCACGGTCACTCGTCGCAAGTTGACTTTCCCGGCAAAATAACCGATCAGGATGATCTCAAGTGCTATCACAAAGGCACACACCAGCGTCAACATTTGCCCATAATTCAAATCAATGCCGGAGAAGCCGTTACCGGTTAAACATACCAGTCCGGTAAAGGCCAGCGCTGTGCCCAGCCAGGTCATCAGTGAGGGACGTTTCTGGAAAATCACCCACATCAGGACAGGAACCAGCGGCACATATAAGGCTGTCAGAAAGGCCGATTCACTACTTAGAATGCTTTGCAGGGCAATGGTCTGGGTTCCATAGCCAATTGCAATCATCAGGCCAATGGCAACTCCGGCCAGTGTTTCCTTCAAGGTGAGGCCACGCATCGACTGCAATGAAAGTATAAAAATGGCCAAGGCGGCCACGGCAAAGCGGCAACCGACAAAAAACATCGGGGTACTAAAGTTAAGTGCATATTGTACGGCTAAAAATGTACCGCCCCAGATCATGGTAATAAAAATGAGGGCAGATTGTGCCGCTTTAGGAGATTGAGCGAGTGAGGTCACATGAGCCATCCTGTGCAAAGTGCAGTATATTGCACATATTGCTTTAATTACTGCCCTTGTGCAATATATTGCTCAAACTGAGATTGATGTTATTGTGATTTATGAGCCAAACTGATGCTGTACTGGAACATGTGGGTAAAAATATCCGGCATTTTCGGGATCTGCGCCAATTAAGCCAGCAGCAACTGGCAGACCGGGCAGGGGTCAGTCGCCGTACCATTGCCGCTTTAGAAACAGGTCAGGTCAATATCAGTCTGGCAAAACTGGATGCAATTGCAGCTGTACTGGGAATTGATTTTAGACGTATGGTGAGTGCGCCTGAACTGGGTGCAGCCGCAGTGGTAAACAGCCTGGCCTGGCAAGGGCAAAACCCGGACAGTCATGCCACACTGCTGGCCTCGGTTCCGGTGTCTACTCAGGTTGAGTTATGGACCTGGTCGCTGGCTGTCGGTGAGGTCTATCATGCCGAAGCGGACCAGCAGGGCTGGCGCGAACTGATTTATGTACTTGAAGGCGAGCTAACGCTGGAGTTTGCACAGGAAACACGCGTTGTGCAGGCGGGCGATACTATTTTATTTGAAAGTTCGGTGCGCTATGCTTATGCCAATCGGGGCATACAGCCATTAAAATTCATGCGTCATGTACTGTATTAAATCAAAAGAAGTTATCTGGACAGATAACTTCTTTTTTTATACCACATTAAAGACGGTTGTCTTCATCCAGCAATAACTGTGCTTCACGCAGGTTCAAGGTACCCTCATAAATGGCACGACCTGTAATCGCCCCTAAAATGCCTTTTTGGCCTTTTAAGTTACGGACATCATCCAGATTGGTCACGCCACCAGAAGCAATCACCGGTAAGCCGGAATAGTCTGCCAGATTAACCGTCTGCTCGACGTTAACACCTTGCATCATGCCATCACGGGCAATATCGGTATAGACAATGCTGGATACACCGGCATCGGCAAAACGCTTGGCCAGATCGGTGGCCTTGACATCGGTAATATTGGCCCAGCCATCGGTGGCCACCATGCCATTCATGGCATCGATGCCGACAATAATACGGCCTGCAAAACGCTTACAGGCTTCTTCTACAAACTCGGGCTCCTTGACGGCTTTGGTCCCGATAATGACAAAAGAAACACCTGCTTCTAGATAATGCTCGATGGTTTCAAGTGAACGGATGCCTCCACCAATCTGGATCGGCAGTTCGGGCTGGGCCCGTACAATGGCTTCTACCACAGGTTTATGAATGGGGGTACCGGCAAAGGCACCATTTAAGTCAACCAGATGCAAACGACGTGCGCCTTCATCCACCCAATGCTGTGCAGTTGCCACAGGGTCATCAGAGAAAACAGTATCGTCTTCCATACGTCCTTGTTTTAAACGGACACATTTACCATCTTTCAGGTCAATTGCTGGGATGATTAGCATACACCGCTCCTTGCGTCATCATGGAGTTTAAATTATTCGGGCTTGTTGAATGTTGCTCCATATGTGCGGCCAAGGTGGTTCCTGAAAACGCACCGCGCCATGCATTCATGAATTTTCAACAGGCTGTATATTAGCAAAGTATTGATCAATCTCTAAGCCTTGTCTGTTGAACCTTCAAGTATTTTCATGATTTGTTGTTGTAATTGTGGTGTGAATCGGTGTTGCTGGTACAACTGTTCAAAAACCAAAAAGGCGGCATAAGCATCGGCTGCGGCATAACCGGTTTGCTGCGGGCTGAGCTGTTTAACGGCCCAGTTTGAAGTGCTGATCTTTTTACTCTTGGCAAGATAACGCTGGAACAGCAGTGCGATCGCGGTTTGTACACCGACCTGGCTGCGATAGCCAAAACTTGCAAAACTTTTGGAAAGTTCAATCAGTGATGCGGGCTGGATGCCTCTGCGACGGAAAATATGGGCATCATTGTTGAGGCCAAAGCCGACTTTCAGTTGTCGCGTATTTTCTAAAATCGGTTTTAAAAAATCCAGAATTTCGGCACTGACCTGAAATACATAGGCGCTATCGTGAGTTGCAAGCTGGATAACATGAGGGCCGGTCGATTGTTCCCCGACTTTAAAGGTTGGTTTCGATTCACTGTCAAAACCAAAGACCGGTATCGAGCTGAGTTGCTGTTGCAATGCCAGACATTGTTGCAGAGTCTGGATGACCATGATTTTCTCTGACGGAAGATTTTCAAAGGCCGGCAAGCCACGTATCTGTTCTTTGCTTAAGGGCACTGCTGTAGGTTGAGGGGTGTTCATCTGCGTTTAAGCCCGGGTGATTTGGCCCAGCTTAAACGCTTTTATCCAAATGCAAAAGCCAGACACAATCACCTGGTCATGTTGAGATGGCCAAACTGCTTATAGAGACTATAGTGATCCGGTCTGCTGGCTACGCTGCAGGTATTGCTGATAGGCAGGTACCGTATTGCCGACCAGGGCAACAATGATCAGTAGCGGAATGAGAATGATATAGATCCAGCCCAGCACTTTTTCCCAAGGGGCCGTGGCGCGTACCGGGCCAAATTTATTCACGCCATCCGTGCCTTTGGCGCAGAATAAATACAGCATCATGATAACGTTGAGCAGTGGCACCAGCATCAGTAACGACAGCCAGCCGGACTGGTTACGGTCATGCAGTCGCCGTATGGTAAATACAAAGGAAAAGTAGATCAGGAGCAGGTAGCTGATCAAGAATAAAAGAATGATGAGAACAGGATAATCATCTGCCTGCGGGGTATTGCCTGTAAATAAGTTGCCAATAAAGGCCAGTATAAAAATGACGGCACAGAGCACAATAGCACTCAGAAGGGACCATGCCGCATAGGCAAGACGTCCAAAACGGCCTTTTGCATTCAAAACGGAATCATGGGTGGGACTGGATGTCGTCATGTAAACCTCGGACAGTGTCATTTTTCTGTTTATTTAAATTGTTCTATCGCCCCTGATCATAAGCTAGAAAACCAAAAAAGTAGAGATGCTGATCTGAGAGGAGAAGGCTAGGGGAATAATGCAAACCCTGAAACCCGGTTAATGGAACAGTACAGGACTTTTGGTGGTGACCAGAAATATCAGAACCGATAATATCAGCATTAAACTTAAGCCGATATAGGCCATGATTTTCTCCCAGATGGCAGTCGGGTGCGGAAGTCCATAACGATTGGGCTGCTGATGCCCAGGGGCCAGTAGCAGATACAACAGGGTCAAGATATTCAGATAAGGTAGGGTCAGCAGCAGTGCCCACCAGCCTGAACGGTTACAGTCGTGCAGGCGCCGTATGGCAAAAATGATACTGCTATAGACCACAAACAGTGCCAGGGTCACAAATAAAAATAAAGCCAGAAAGTCTGTGCGTCTATAGGGTTCATCTAGGCCGATCTGAAACATTTCATAGCTAAGATAAATGTTGAGCGGAATCATGATCAGGAAAATGACAGTTTGCCAGGCCAGATAAGATAAGCGGCCAAAACGTCCCTGCGGATTAAGCGGATTTAATAAATTTTTAGAAACAGGCTGTAACATCATTCTTCGTCGTTTGAATTATTTTTTATCGGTAATAAAAATCGCCACATGACATGGCGATTTTTTTAAGTCAGGGTAACTAGATGTTCCATTCCACGAAGTTCTTGAGCAGTTGTAAACCTGCCGTATGACTTTTTTCCGGGTGGAACTGGGTTGCAAACAAATTGTCTTTATGAATGGCTGTACAGAAGTTCACGCCATAATCACAGGTCGCTGCAACGATTGCCGAATCGCCTGGCTCAACATAATAGCTATGCACAAAGTAGAAACGTGCATCCTGTTCGATGTTGTTCCACATAGGATGATCCGGATCAAGCTGATGGACCTGATTCCAGCCCATATGCGGGACTTTGAGATTGTCGATTTCCGGGAAATGTTTAACAACCCCATCAAAAATACCGAGTGCAGCGACGCCCCCGTTTTCTTCGGAGCTTTGTAGCAGGGCTTGCATGCCGACACAGATTGCCAGTACCGGTTTGTTAAAGGCAGCCTGACGGACCACTTCATCAATACCTGCTTCACGCATACCTTGCATGCAGTCACGCATGGCGCCTACACCCGGGAAAACAATCTTGTCTGCCTTGGCAACTAGTTTGGGATCATTGGTGACATCTACTGTGGCACCGACATGTTCTAATGCTTTTGCGGCAGAGTGCAGGTTGCCCATGCCATAATCAAGTAACGCAATACGGGTCATTACAGGCTACCTTTGGTTGAGGCAATGGTATTTTCTGCGCGCGGATCAATTTCACAGGCCATACGCAAGGCACGTGCGAGAGCCTTGAACACACTTTCAATCTGGTGATGGCTGTTTTTGCCTTTCAGGTTATCAATATGCAGGGTCATCAATGCATGGTTGACGAAGCCCTGGAAAAATTCCGAGAATAAATCGACATCGAATGTCCCGATGCGGGCGCGGGTAAATGGAATGTCCATAAACAGCCCCGGGCGACCCGACAAATCCACCACGACACGAGACAGTGCTTCGTCCAAAGGTGCATAGAAATGACCATAACGACGCAGGCCCTTTTTATCACCCAGCGCTTGTGCAAAGGCTTGCCCAAGTGTGATTCCGCAGTCTTCCACGGTATGATGATCGTCAATCTCCAGGTCGCCGTCACAATGGATGTCGATATCAAATAGACCATGACGCTTGATTTGATCAATCATATGGTCTAAAAATGGAACTCCAGTGTTGAGTGTGCCCTGACCAGTACCATCGAGATTGAGACGAACCCGAATTTTTGTTTCGTTGGTATTTCTTACCACTTCACTGATACGTTGCGTCATGGACACGTTCCTCAAAAAACGTCAAAAATGATTGAATTAAAAACCAATAGTTTCGCTGTGACGAAAAAGTGACAGCATCATAGTTTGCTCAGGAGGGTTAATCAATGCCTATTACCGTACATGCTTACAGTTCTCTGGAAGATTCAGGGATTCGTACTCAGCTCGAGCGACTTTACGATACCAGCCCAGAGTTTGGTGACGGGCAAGATGCAATGGAACAACTTGAACAAAATCTACAGCAATATACCACAGTTTATACTGCTGAATTTAACACCAAAATTATAGGTGCAATCTGGGCAACAGGACAAGGTGAAAGCCGGGTTCTGGAATATATTGTGGTCCATCCGGCCAATCGTGGCCGTGGTGTGGCAGAACGGCTGGTTGAAGAGGTCTGCCGTATGGAAGAAGCGCAGGGGGTGAAACAGTTTGAGCCGGGTTGTGGTGCCATTCACCGTTGCCTGTCGCATCTGGGGAAAATCTAAAATGCGGATCGGGATGCAGACTTTGCAGCAAAATTAAGCGCTTAAACGAAAAATCTGCAAATATGCTTGACGGGCATGGGCAAACATTGTTTAATACGCCCACTTTGGCGTGATAGCTCAGTTGGTAGAGCAACGGATTGAAAATCCGTGTGTCCCCAGTTCGATCCTGGGTCTCGCCACCATAAATTTGTATTTTCAATCCCTGATCCCATCAGGGATTTTTTTTGGCCTCAAAAAGGGTTGCCTGAAAAATGGGCAATCAAATCAAAAGTGCATGATAATGATTGACTATTCTGTCGAGATACGGCTTAATACACCCCATTGGCGTGATAGCTCAGTTGGTAGAGCAACGGATTGAAAATCCGTGTGTCCCCAGTTCGATCCTGGGTCTCGCCACCATATTCAAAAAGCCTCAAACGAAAGTTTGAGGCTTTTTTTATTGCGCCAATATTTTGTTATATTGAAGCCAAATAGAAAAATGAAGAATAACATCGCATGAAAGATTTATTTTCGGCGCAAAGTGAACTTTATCAACAGGCGCGACCGACTTATCCACAATCGCTCATAGACAGCCTGATTAGGCAGCTCAAAAGTTTTGACTGTGCATGGGACTGTGGGGCGGGATCAGGGCAATTAACCCGGCTGATTGCGCCGTATTTTCAACAGGTGATTGCCACTGACCTGAGTCAGAACCAGCTTGATCAGGCGCCAGCCTTGAGTAATGTCCGCTATGTGCAGCAAGCCGCGGAACAGTGCAGTTTTCCCGATCAGTATTTTGACCTGATTACCGTTGCGCAGGCGATTCACTGGTTTGACTTTGAAAAATTCTATGCAGAAGTGAAACGTACACTCAAAGCAGATGGTGTGATTGCAGTGATTGGTTATGGCCTGTTAACACTTGAGGATGCGTTTTTAAATGATCGGCTGCAACAGCTCTACCATCAGACCCTAAAAGGCTACTGGGACGCAGAGCGACACTATATTGATGAGCATTACCAGACCATCCCGTTTCCTTTTGAAGAGATCGCGATGCCGCAGTTTCAGATTGAACTCGGCTGGACCGGACAGCAGCTCTGGGATTATCTCAATACCTGGTCTGCAGTCAAACATTATCAAGATCACATGCGGGTCAGTGCGCTGGCCGATTTACAGGATATCCTGCTGATCCGGCAGCCGATGCGGGTGACCTTTCCGCTCTTGCTGAGAGTAGGGCGGCAAATCGTTTAAAAGCCTGAAAAACAAAAAAGCATGCCGAAGCATGCTTTGTCATGAAAAGCAGTGACGATTAAGCCGATTTGGCTACCTCGGTACGGGCGAGCATGTGACCGGTTTCTTCAAAGTTGGCATGCCACGACAGGGCCTCACGAAGGAGGTGAGGGGTATGGCCGCCGCGTTCGCAGGCACGGTCAAAATAATCGTTGAGTGCAGCTTGATAAAGCGGATGGACACAGTTGTCGATAATGACACGGGCACGTTCACGTGGTGCCAGACCGCGTAAGTCTGCCAGGCCGACTTCGGTTACCAGAATATCGACATCGTGTTCATTATGGTCGACATGGCTGACCATTGGTACGATTGAAGAAATATCACCGCCTTTGGCAATGGATTTGGTCACGAAGATGGCAAGATGTGCGTTACGGGCAAAGTCACCTGAACCACCGATACCGTTCATCATTTTGGTGCCACAAACATGGGTCGAGTTTACGTTGCCGTAAATGTCGAATTCGAGCGCCGTATTAATCCCGATAATGCCCAGACGACGGACGATTTCAGGATGGTTCGAGATTTCCTGCGGACGTAATACCAGTTTGTCTTTGTATTTTTCCAGATTGCCGAATACACGTTCGCCGCATTTTGCCGATAAGGTAATAGAGCTGCCTGAAGCAAACTTCATTTTGCCAGCATCAATCAATTCAAAGGTACAGTCTTGCAGCACTTCTGAATACATCACCAGATCTTCAAAGTTTGAATCTTTAAGGCCTGTTAAAACGGCATTGGCAATTGAACCGATCCCTGCCTGTAATGGCCCCAGGTTCTTGGCCAGGCGGCCTTCAGCCACTTCTTTTTCAAAGAACTTAATCAGATGGTTGGCAATCCCCTGGGTTTCAGCATCAGGCGGTGTGACGGTCGATGGTGAATCTGCCGTGTCATTGAACACGATACCGACGATCTTGGCCGGATCGATCGGAATTGCGGTTGAGCCGATGCGGTCATCCACTTTGGTCAAGGGTAATGGGGTACGTGTCGGGCGATAGGTCGGGATATAAATATCGTGCAGACCTTCAAAGTTTTCGCTGAGCGAAGTATTGATTTCAACAATCACTTTTTCTGCAAAAATTGCGAAGCTGGCAGAGTTACCGACTGATGTTGTCGGTACGATATGGCCGTCTTCGGTAATTGCAATGGCTTCAATTACTGCAACATCCGGACGTTTCAGCTGCTGGTTACGCATTTGTTCAACCGTTTCGGACAAATGCTGGTCAATAAACATCACTTCGCCGTTGTTAATGGCACGGCGTAAGGTGTTGTCCACCTGGAAGGGCATACGACGCGCCAGTACACCGGCTTCTGTCAATTGTTTGTCTAAGTCATTGCCGAGACTGGCGCCGGTAATTAACGTGATTTTTAACGGGTTTTTCTTGGCCTGTTCAACCAGTGCCTGTGGTACAGCTTTGGCTTCACCTGCACGGGTAAAACCACTCATACCAACCGTCATATCATTTTGAATAAAGCTGGCAGCCTGTTCTGCACTCATCACTTTGTCGTGTAGAGCGGCAAGGCGAATACGACTTAAAGACATCTTCCATTCTCAATTTTGCTTTTCATTGGCTATGGATTTTAGCGCTAAAACATGAAAAGTGAATTGAAATAAGGCTAAGGTCTAATACAGCTGCATACGCTTTATTCACCTGTATTTCGGGGTATTTTTGCAGGCTGGTATAGCTGTTTGAATTTATACGGAAAAAAACCATAAAAAACCATTGCAACCGATTTTTTTGAGTGTACTGAATGGCCAGAAAGTCGCCAGATTTATACCGGTTAAATAGGCGACTTTAGTCGATATCAGCCGCCGCTCGGCTGCTGATGTGGCAAGCTGGTCTAGAAATGTCCAGTAATGGTCTGTTTGATCTTGTGGATCGGGTTGTTTTGCGGTTCAGTCGGGGCTGCCGTCGGGATCGGCAAGGAAATCACCACCTCCAGTCCGCCTTGCTCGCGATTGCGGATACTGATCTGCCCCTGATGAATATCCACGATACGTTTGACAATGGCCAGACCCAGACCGCTGCCCTGAATGGTACGGGCAGAATTACCGCGTACAAAAGGTTGCATCAGTTCTTCCACCTGATCTGGCGGAATCCCCTCACCATGATCGGCTACGGTAATCAGGATATGGTCATCGACATGACTGGCAGACAGTTCAATCGGCTCTGCGCCGTAACGTTTGGCATTGTTGATCAGGTTGGCAATCAGGCGTTTGAGCGACAGGCTGCGTGCTGCAATGACTGGCAGCTCCTGAGCCTCGAACCGGATGTCGAGTGGCTTGAACTGCACCACCAGTTCCTGCAACAGGGTATTGATATTGGTATCGGTCAGTTCCTCATCAGAGCCGTCGCGCATATAGGAAATGAACTGGTTCAGAATCGCATCCATGTCATCGACGTCATAGGTCAGGCCTTCACGAAAGAACTCGTCAGGTAACATTTCAGCGGTGAGGCGGATACGTGTCAGAGGTGTACGCAAATCATGGGAAATACCTGCCAGCATGATCTGACGGTCACGCTCGGTCTGTTCCAGCGTATACACCATGTGGTTAAAGGCCTGATTGACCTGACGGATTTCCAGCGGGCCATGATTGGTATCGAGATAGGGAGCTTTCCCGGTTTTACTATAATTGTTGGCCGCATTCTGCAAGCGACGTAAAGGCCGGTTCATTTGGCGAACCAGTATCAAAATAATGATGGACGAGACAATCGGCACACCAAACAGCCAGCCAGCAATCAGCTCAACACTGTAGTTGGTGTAGGTTTTAAGAGGTTCCCTGACCCAGTTCCCGTTCATTTCAGGGGTCTGAATCCAGATACGCGGAATCGGTTTAAACTTAAAGTAAACCGTTACATCTTTGACACCCAGCTCTTTTGCCAGTTTTTCTTCAATCTGGTTGGTAAATAACTCTGCCAGAAATTTATCTTCCACCCGGGGGAATTCTTTGGGATCGGTAATATATTCAATCCCGATCCGGTTTTTAAGCCAGGTATCCACATCGACTTCATTGTCGCGATGCAGAATACGGATATCCGGATTGTTGACCAGTTCCAGCTCAATTGCCAGATAGCGGGCATGCTGCTGCAATTCGGGAAGATATAGCGTCCGCCAAAAGAACCACAAGGACATGAACAGGCTGAAAAATACCATGAACAGAACCAGAATGGTGGTGCGCATGGCCGCAGAACGTGGTTTGATCTTGTCTAGAAAACGTTCCCATTTGGTTCGGGGCCTTTCGGAATAAGCCGCGAACTCGGTAAATTCTTGTGGATCGATGGGTTCAAGTTTCAAGGTTTAATTTCCCGGGCTTACTCTGCGCCATCTGGAACAAATACATAGCCCACGCCCCATACAGTCTGGATATAGCGTGCACGGGCCGGATTGTCTTCAATCAAACGACGTAAGCGGGAAACCTGTACATCAATTGAGCGCTCCATTGCGCCCCATTCACGGCCACGTGCCAGATTCATCAGCTTGTCACGGGTGAGGGGTTCACGTGGGTGCTGTACCAGTGCTTTCAGGACAGCAAATTCGCCTGTGGTCAGGGTCACCACCTGGCCTTCACGGGTCAGGGTACGTGTCGAGAGATCAAGAGACCACGGGCCAAAGCTGACCACTTCAACCTGCTGGCTTGGTGCTCCCGGTACTTCACGCACCTGACGGCGCAATACCGCACGGATACGGGCCAGCAATTCATTCGGGTTAAACGGTTTTGGCAAATAGTCATCTGCACCGGCTTCCAGACCGGCAATACGGTCAGAATCACTACCACGTGCGGTCAGCATGATAATCGGGGTATCGATACTGGATTGGCGCAAACGACGACAGATACTCAAGCCATCTTCTACAGGAAGCATAAAGTCGAGCACGATTAAAGAGAACAGTTCACGTTGCAGCAAACGATCCATTTGTGTTGCATCATGAGCAGTTTTTACCACGAAACCCTTGTCTTCGAGGAAGCGTTGTAAAAGCGTACGCAAGCGCACATCGTCATCGACCACTAAAATGCGTTCGACCCGGTCTGTCTCATGGTGTACGGTTTCCGTCGATTCAGCAGGTACAACTAAACTCATGATTGTGCTCCTTTATCGTTTATTGTCATCGTCTTTATGCAATGCGAGTGTGAAATATCAATAGACCTTCGAGTATACGATTCATTGCACAGTTTTGGCTATGTTATAAAGCAACAAATATTGCCAATAAAATCAAGAGATAGATACCAAATATATACAGGCAAAAATATGACAATCAATCTATTTATCAATATTTAGCCGGAAAAATCCCGGTATTTTAAAAATATGGCCAGATTTGCATAAAAGTTTGTGCCCCGTAATTTTGAGCAGGCCTGTGCAGCCATATCCTTTGGCAAGGGGGCATGAATAAAATTCATACAGGACTAAAACACAATATTCAAAAAAACAATGGTGGATTTTATAGCCATGAACTTTATAATCAGTGCTTTTAGACTTAACCCTTGTGGAATCAATCACGATGACTGACTTAGTTCAGCAGTTGGCAAATGAACTTGCCGTACGTCCAAACCAAGTAGAAGCTGCTATTCGTTTAATTGATGAAGGTGCTAGCGTTCCTTTTATTGCACGTTACCGTAAAGAAGTCACGCAAGGCTTGGACGATACGCAATTACGTCAGCTCGATACACGTTTAACCTATTTGCGTGATTTATACGAGCGTCGTGAAAAGGTCATTCAATCTTTACAAGAACAAGATAAACTGAGCGAAGACCTGTTGGCACGAGTCAATGCGGCTGAAACCAAAAATGCATTAGAAGAAATTTATGCGCCTTATCGTCCAAAACGTACCAGCAAGTCATTTAAAGCCAAAGAAGCTGGTTTAGGCCCGATTGCTGAAAAAATCATGGCAGAGCAGGTCGATCCGGCAGAAGCACTGGCAGGCTTTAGCCACGCCGATTATCCGGATCTGGAAAGCCAGCTGGATGCGGTTCAGCACATCCTGATTGATGACTGGGCGCAAAATATTGCCCTGACCACCGAGTTAAAGCAGACTTTTGCCAAAACTGCGGTACTCAAGAGTACGGTTGCTTCTGAAGAGAAAAAGGAAGTCGGCAAGAAATTCCGTGATTATTTTGAGTTTTCAGAAAATCTCAATAAAGTGCCTTCCCATCGTTTACTGGCGATGTTACGTGGCCGTCAGGAAAATGTGCTGGGCCTGAAAGTTGATGGTGAAGATGAGGCACCGCTGGCGCGTATCGAGACGGAATATAATCTTGAACAAATTCAACCACAAAGCCGTCAGGATTATTTGAAACAGACAGCCAGACTGTTCTGGCTGGGCAAGGTTCGTCCACAGATTGAACATTCACTATTGACCGATAAGCGTCTTGCTGCTGAAGCAGAAGCCATGGAAGTGTTTGCTGAAAACCTGCGTCATTTATTACTTTCTGCACCAGCCGGCAGCCGTACCACCCTGGGAGTTGACCCGGGTATCCGTACCGGCGTGAAGCTGGCGGTAGTGAGCGAGGCCGGTGATGTGCTGGCGCATAGCACCATTTATCCTTTTGCCCCGAAAGAAGATAAAGAAGGTTCGATTGCCGAGCTGGCCCGTCTTTGCCGAGAGTTCCACGTGGAACTTATTGCGATCGGCAACGGCACGGCAAGCCGTGAAACCGAAGCCGTGGTTGCCGAGATGATGGCAGCCAATACCGATTTGAAACTGACCCGCGTGACTGTCAGTGAAGCAGGGGCATCGGTTTATTCTGCAAGCGAGCTGGCTGCACAGGAACTTCCAGAACTTGATGTATCGATTCGTGGAGCGGTGTCAATTGCCCGCCGTTTACAGGACCCGCTGGCTGAACTGGTCAAGATTGATCCGAAGTCGATCGGGGTGGGTCAGTACCAACATGATGTCAACCAGGCCGGTCTGGCCAAAACACTCGATGCAGTGGTTGAAGACTGTGTGAATGCGGTCGGTGTCGATGTCAATACCGCTTCTCCGGCAATTCTGGCATATATTGCCGGTCTGAATAAGGCGATTGCACAGCAAATTGTGGAATACCGGAAGGAAAATGGACGTTTTGATAACCGTCAGGCCTTGAAGAAAGTTCCTCGTTTAGGTGAGCGTACCTTTGAACAGTCAGCAGGTTTCTTACGTGTTCAAAATGGCTCGGAGCCATTGGATGCTTCTGCGGTTCACCCTGAAAGTTATGGTCTGGTAGAAAAGATTGTGGCAGCCAAGGCGACAACCGTAAAAGATATTATCGGCAATACGGAAATCATCCGCCAAGTGAAGGCAGATGAATTTGTTGATGACAAGTTTGGTTTGCCAACCATTCAGGACGTTTTAGCTGAACTGGAAAAACCGGGCCGTGATCCGCGTCCGGAATTCCGTACGGCCAAGTTCCGTGAAGATATCACTGAAGTGGCGCAACTGACCGAAGGCATGCAGCTTGAAGGTGTGGTGACCAATGTAACCAATTTCGGTGCCTTCGTGGATGTCGGTGTGCATCAGGATGGTCTGGTACATATTTCTGAACTGGCCAATGAATTTGTGTCTGATCCGCATAAAGTGGTGAAACCGGGCCAGATCGTACAGGTTCGTATCATGCAGGTCGATGTAGAGCGTAACCGTGTCAACCTGAGCATGCGTGCAGAAGGTTCTGCGCCAGCGAAAGCTTCACGTCCACAACGTGCACCACAAGAGCGTACTGAACGTTCAGAGCGTAAGCCACAAGGCCAGCGTCCTCCACGTAAAGAAGGTGACTTTAAGCGTCCGCAACAGAACAAGCCAAAAACTGAAAAACCTCAAGAGCAAAAGATTGGTGGTTTAGGTGCCTTGTTATTACAGGCCGGGATTAAAGGGTCTAAATAAATTTATAATTGCTAAAAAACCTCTTTCGGGAGGTTTTTTTATTGCTGTTTTTTTCATTTGCCAGCCGATTTACGGTAGAGCTGATGTCTGCGCAGAAGCAAGATGAGGCGAATCTTAAGATCAACAAAAATAGGCTGAAAACGATAAATAAATATACAACGTTATAACGTAACCAGAATTTAAACCTTGCATTTTGTCCGACAATATTATTCAAGCCTTGAAGTAGGGAAAACGCTTTCAGGCAGTAAAAATTAATTATTTTTTTATTATAAATGGTTACTTCATGACAAGTTTAGCACTGAAAAATAGATTCCATTTAAATGACCTGCTCTCCGGAGTTGTGGTTTTTCTCGTGGCTTTGCCTTTATGTCTCGGGATTGCGTTAGCCTCTGGAGCACCGATTATTTCAGGCATTATTGCCGGAATTGTTGGCGGTATTATTGTCGGGCTGCTGAGTGGCTCGCACATTAGCGTTTCAGGTCCGGCAGCAGGACTGACTGCAGTCATTCTGGTGCAACTGGATCAATTAGGCGGCAATTATGCCGCCTTTTTATTGTGTATTGTCTTTGCCGGGATGCTACAGATTTTATTTGGATTATTTAAATTAGGATTTTTTGCGAATTTTATTCCCAATAATGTGATTCTGGGCTTACTGGCGGCCATTGGCGCAATTCTGATTGTGACCCAGCTCCCTTATTTATTTGGCTTGTCCAACTTCTCTTGGGACCTGTTGTGGACCAGTCCACCGAGTGCCTTGGTTCAGCATTTTGATCTGGGCGCGGCCTTGATTGGTCTGCTCAGTTTATTTCTGATTCTGGCCTGGGATAGCAGCCCCCTTAAAAAGCTGGTCTTACCCTCGGCCCTGATTGCAGTTGTACTGGCTGCAGGTCTCAATTTTATTTTAATCAGTATCGGTTCGCCGTGGGCAGTACAAAGCGATAACCTGATTCAGTTACCCAATATCCTGAAGGCACCTCAGGAGGTACTGGTTTTTCCTGACTTTAGTTATCTGGCCGAGCCATTGATTTACACTGGTGCGGCCACTTTGGCCATCGTAGCCTCCCTGGAAACCTTACTCAATCTGGAAGCAGCAGATAAACTGGATCCACAAAAAAGATCATCTCCACCCAATCGTGAACTATGGGCGCAAGGAGCAGGCAATATCATATCGGGTTTAATTGGTGGGATGCCGGTGACATCGGTGATTGTGCGTAGTTCAGTCAATGCCAATACCGGTGCACGTAGCAAATGTTCCACCATTTTTCATGGCGTCCTCCTGTTGCTGGCAATTTTGTTCTTCGTGCCACTGATGAACATGATTCCATTGTCTGCGCTGGCTGCCATCCTGATTGTGACGGGTTTTAAACTCACGCATCCCAAATTATTCAAACAGTTATATCAAAAAGGCTGGAAGCAGTTCTTGCCGTTTATTATTACGCTGGTTGCAATTTTACTGACAGATCTGTTGACGGGCATCGTGATCGGCTTGCTGACCAGTAGTGGATTTATTCTGTATGGTAATTTTAATAAAGGCGTGCGGGTCTATAAAGAGAAGCATTTGCATGGCATCGTGACCCGGATTGAACTGCCTTCACAAGTGACCTTTCTGAACCGTTCTGCATTGATTTCAGCCTTGGAGCATGTGCATAAGCACCAGCAGCTGATTATTGATGCAACCCAGTGTGATTCGATTGATCCCGATATTTATCAAGTGATTCAGGACTACCAAAATGAAACTGCCAGTAAGCGTCAGATCGACCTAAAACTGATCGGATTTAAGCAACATTATCAGGATGTCGATGAAGCCGCGCTGGATATTTATATCAGTACCCGGGAACTGCAACGCAAACTCAGCCCGCAACAGGTCATCACCTTGCTCAAAGAAGGCAATGAGCGGTTTGTCAAAAATGAACGTCTGCAACGGGATGTTTATCGCCAGATCCGGGTCACTGCAGATGAAGGACAACACCCGATTGCCGCGGTATTGGGCTGTATGGATTCGCGTGCACCGACCGAGATGATCTTTGATGTCGGGATTGGCGATTTATTCAGTTTAAGGATTGCAGGAAATATTGCGGGGCAGAAAGTACTGGGTTCGCTTGAGTTTGCCTGTCAGGCCAAAGGTTCCAAGGTGATTCTGGTGTTGGGACATACCGATTGTGGTGCGGTTAGCAGTGCCTGCCAGTTACGTTTACAGCAGAAACGGGTTTCTGATGTGCAAGAGATGCCGCATATCCAGTATGTACTGGGGCCGTTGATGCATTCAGTCGATAGTGTCTATGACATTATGCAACCGCGTGATTTAAGTCAGGCTTTTATCAATCAGGTCACGGCAATGAATGTGCATTACAATATTCAATACATTACCGCGCATAGTCCGGTATTGAAAGACCTGCTGGACCGAGGCGAAATTGCAATAGTCGGGGCAATTTATGATGTGAAGACCGGACAGGTCGAGTTTCTGGATCGTTGATGCTTCATCTAAAAAGCGCCTGTTGTCAGGCGCTTTTTCATTGTTGCCCTGATCAATCGATGGCATATACCGGATAAGGTGTTTATTTGCTGAAAAGCAGAATAAACCCTGACCTAAGGCTGTCATGGGCGTAGAATAGCCGGTATAAACAGCAATTTTATTCTATAAATTGGATGCAATCACGCTAACCTGACATGATGCAAAAAATTCAAAGGAGGTCGTGATGTCACGTAGACCTCGCGAACAAGTCGATTACTTACACCTGCAAGAACTGGGTGGACTGGAAATGCTGAAAGCGAGTTACTATCAGCAGGAGTTTTCACGACATGTTCATGAAGGTTTTTGCATCGGTGTCATTGAAGAAGGGGCACAGCGCTTTTATCGTACCGGTGGCAATCATGTGGCACCCCAAGGTGATATCATTCTGGTCAATGCCGATGAAGTGCATACCGGTTCTTCGGCGGTAGATACCGGCTGGCGCTATCGTGCGATCTATCCAACTCCGGAAGTATTCTATGAACTCACCCGGGATGTGACCACGGTACATGGTACTGCGCCGTGGTTCAGGGAGGCGGTATTGCATGATGAAGGTCTGGCCCAGCAATTCCGCCTCTTGTTTGATTTACTGGAACAGCCGAACAATACCCTGTTAAAACAGACCTTGTTCCTGTCAACGATTGCATGGCTGGTATCCAAATACAGTCAGGTCAAACCGCAGGTGGCTGACCTGAGCAATGCCAAACAGCGAATCCTTAATATTAAAGAACTGATGGCAACGATGCCTGAGCAAGAGTTTTCCTTGGCCGAGCTGGCAGAAATGGCCAATCTGAGCCAGTGGCATTTTTTGAGACAATTTAAAAAACATGTCGGGTTGTCACCGCATGCATGGCTGGTACAGGCACGGTTGCAGAAATCGCAAAAACTGTTAAGACAAGGCCTCAACCTGTCGGAAGTGTCACAGCAGTGCGGTTTTTCAGACCAGAGCCATTTTAGCCGTCATTTCCGCCAGACCTTTGGCATTACACCCGGCGGATATATTGCCTGTCTCAAATAAAACAGCAATTTTATACAATTTTGTTTGAGCTGTTTTTGGCATAGTCTGCTTTATCTTTGATGAAAAATTGTGAAGTTGATGTTTAGTGAAACCAGCATTGAGGAGCGTTCAACGAACGCATCTCAGGCATTCTTAAATGGTGTAATCAAGATATTGCCTTTATGTCTTGCCGTCCTGCCGTGGGGGCTGCTGGCAGGTTCCATGGCGATTCAGGCCGGACTGACCAGCTTGCAGGCGATTGCCATGTCGGCACTGGTTTTTGCCGGTGCAGCGCAGTTAATGACACTGGGGCTGGTGATGGCAGGCACGCCTGCTTTAACCATCATCATTTCAGTGTTTTTAATCACCACCCAGCATTATTTGTATGCCTTATACTTACGTGACGATATTTCCAGACAGCCATTGAAGCATCGCTTAATGCTGGGTTTTCTACTGACCGATGAGCTGTTTGCAGTCAGCATTAAAAAACAGCAGCATTATATTTATTACCTGCTGGGTGCTGGCAGCTGTTTTTATCTGTGCTGGGTTGTGTTTAGCATTTGTGGTGTTGTGCTTGCCTCATCGGTGCCCAATCTGGATCAGTATCATCTCGATTTCTCTATTGTTGCGACCTTTATCGCCATCGTGATTCCCTTTATCAAGAACCTGAATACACTGGTCGGTGTGCTGGTCTCTGTCATGCTGACCGTCATTTTCCTGAGTCTGGGCATTAAAAGTGCTGCCATTCTGGCGGGAGTGATTGGCATGTTAACTGCGACCTGTTTGCAGAACTTGCGGGAGCGTGCGGCATGAGCTGGTTTTTGCTGGTTATTCTGGCCATCGTGGTGTTCATGAATCGTTATATGCTGCTGGAACCGAATATTCCATTACGCTTGCCGAAATGGTTCCAGCAATCCTTGCAGTATTCTGCGCCGTGTTTATTGAGCGCAATTGCCACGCCGATTGTATTTATGGATGAGCAGGGGGCTTTCCGTAGTACCTTGCTCAATCCTTATTTTCTGGCGACGCTACTGACCATCGTGATTGCCTACAAGGTCAAGCATACCTTGCTGACCATTGTGCTGAGTCTGGCCTGTTTTTATGGCTTGGTGTTCTGGTTGCATTAAAAGCTTGGGCTGTTCAATAAAATGCCCAAGCCTTTGGTTTTGCAACTAACGGGTGGTATAACCGCCATTGGCGAAAATGGTCTGTCCTGTAATCCACCAGCCATCGGTCACCAGAAAGCGCACCAGTGCTTCAATATCTTCAATCTTGGTCAGTCCACCTAAGGCGGAAGCAGATTGATGGTAGGCCACGGCCTCTGGTGCTTCCTGAGCATAGAAAAATGGTGTATCCATCGGGCCCGGCGCAACTGCAGTCACTGAAATGCCACGTTCACCAAACTCCTTGGAGGCGGCACGCGTGTAATGTTCCACCGGTGCTTTCAAACCTTCATAGGTGGAATAGAGACCGGTATAGGCCGCCAGCAAGCTGGTCACAATGCTACAGATTTTTCCGTGTGGATTGAGATGACGGCCTGCAGACTGAATGAAGAAATAGGCAATCTTGTTATTGATATCATTCATCCCGTCAAATTCCTGTTCAGTCGTCTCCAGATACGGTTTTTTCAGTACGCGACCGACGGTATTGATGGCAATATCAACGCCACCAAATTCTGCTTTGGCTTGCACAAACAGCGCTTCAATATTCCGGATATCCGTTAAATCGGCCTGTATCAGAACCGCTTTGGCCCCGAAGGCCTGTACCGCTTTTAAGGTTTCTTCGGCATCTGCCTGTGTGGCTGTACTATTGTAGTGGATGAGCAAGTTGGCACCCTGTTCGGCAAACTTGCGGGCAATCAGGCCGCCCAGATTTTTGGCGCCACCTGTAATCAATACGGTTTTTCCTTGTAGATCATGTTGAGACATCTCTATTTCCTCATTGTTATGTATGAAAACCATGCTAGTTGAATTTATTTGTTTGAAATAGTTGTTAGTATTGAACTGATTGTGCAATAAAGTTGAATAATAAAAATGGACAAGATCGAGCGTTTAAAAATTTTTTGTCTGGTGGCAGAGAAGCAATCTTTTGCACAAGCTGCACTGCAACTGGGTTTGCCACGTTCCAATGTAAGCTATGCCATACAGGCACTTGAAAAAGAATATGAAGTACTGCTGTTCTATCGCACCACTCGTAAAGTTGCTTTAACCCATGAGGGAAGCATGTTTTATCAGGAAGCCATGCGTCTGGTAACACAGCTCAAGGAACTGAACCGCTTTAAGCCGCAGCTGCGTCGTCAGGAGGGCAAGATCAGCATTGGTATGCCGAAACGCTTGGCCACTCAGCTGTTGATTCCGCATTTAGCTTCTTTTTATCAGCGTTATCCTAGGGTTAAGGTACTGGTCAACAGCAATGATGATTTTTCCAACCTGATTGAACAGCAACTCGATTGTGTGCTGCGGGTGGGACAGATACAGGATCAATATCTGCTGATCAGGCCTATCACACAAACCCATATCTGGACACTGGCAGCACCTGCTTATCTAGCCGAATTTGGTGAACCTAAAAGCTTTGAGGAGCTTCAGCAGCATTATGTGGTGGATTATCACGTTGGCAGGCACTATCGTGAATACAGTGACTTGCTGTTTCGCGACCAGCAGGTCAAGCTACCGTATCGGTTACTGGTTGAAGATACCGAAGCCTATCTTCAGGCTGGTCTGGCAGGCTGCGGAATGATTCAGATTCCTGAATTTGATGCGGCGCCGTATGTACAGCAAGGACGGTTAAAGCGTGTATTTGTCGGGGTTCCAGACTTGCAATTACCGGTCAATCTTTTATTGACGGATCGCCAGTATCGTCCTCAATATTTTCAGGATTTTATTGATTGGTTAGAGGAATTATTAAAGCAGCAGCTCTAGGCATTGTTCTGCTCACGATAAAAATTTATAAGACATAAAAAAAGCATACCTGAGTATGCTCTTTTTATTTTGGCAAAGATTAATAAAGACCGAGCAAGAAACCAACACCTAAGGTGAAGAAACTAAATAGCCAGATCCAGCCAAATGAATAACGTAAGTGACGTCCCATGTCTGTACCTGCAAGCCCCATGGCCAGCCATGTTGCTGGTGAAAATGGGCTAACGAAGGTACCGGCGTTATTGCCAATTGCCATGGCATAAACCACCGAGTCTGCGGTCACGCCAGCTGTGGAGGTCACCTCATGCACAATCGGCAGCAAGGCAAAATAATAGGCATCGGTACTGGTAAACAGGTCCATCGGAACCCCCAGCATCCCGACCAGAATATGCAGGCTACCGACCCAGGTACTCGGTAAAATATGAATCAGATCCAGAGCGATAGATTTCAACATGCCCGATTCGGAGAGAATGCCCAGAAAAGCGCCGGCAGCAAAAATAATCGCAACCATGCTTAGGGCCTGTGGGGCATGACGGCTGATCACGGCCATTTGCTCTCTCGGTTTCGGGAAGTTCAGCAGTAATACCAGCGATAAGGCAATCATAAAGACATAGGGTGCCGAGAACAGGCCAAATGCCAGACAGATGACAGCAACCACCACCAGACCGATGTTAAACCAGAATTTTTGCGGTTTGACCTGTTCTTGTAGATCTTCAGCCATATCTGCTGCCATGCAGTCTTGTTCAAAAGGTGTGGTGCCGAGGGCCTGTGCTGCCAGAATACGTTTTTTTTCACGCAATCCCATCAATACGGCAAAGCCCATCATTCCAAGGATACCCATTACCTGCACAGGAATCAGGCTACGCCACAGTTCTGCAGCTTCAATGCCGGTCACAGCTGAAGCACGGCCTAATGGGCCACCCCATGGCACCATGTTCATCACCCCCATACTGCCGGCCATGAGCAGTAGCATCAGGTAGGGACTCATCCCCAGTTTACGGTACAGTGGAAGTAATGCGGGAATAATAATCAGAAAAGTAGCGGCCCCCGAACCATCCAGATGGACAATCGCTGCAATGAGTGTGGTCATTACAGCAACAATGACAACATTACCGCGTGTCATACGCACCATGCTTCGGATCATCGGATCAAAGACATGCAACTCTTTTAAAATACTAAAAAACAAAATGGCAAATAAAAACATGGTGGCCACTTTGCTGACTTTTAATAGCCCGGCCTCAAAGAAGCCTGAAATCTCGCCAATAGAAAAGCCTGCAATTAAAGCGCCAATCAGTGGGACAACTGACATCGCTACAATGGGACTGGTTTTACCAGACATGAGTAGCACGACAATCGTCACAATAATTAGAATACCTATCAGCGTAAGCATTATTTACTCCCTTAAGTTGTAACTTCTTGCCATAAAAAAATGTTAAAAATACATCAAAAATAAAAAAATCAAGCGCTGACCATTATGCATAAAAACTTAATTTAAAATTAAAATAAAGAAGAAAAATTAAACGGAACGATGAATAAATAGGCGAAATAGGACATTTTTATTCAGTAAAAGTTGCCAATGAAAGGATATTTTTGTTGAAAAGTAGATCAAAAAGTATCGGGTTGGGCAGGTATAGCAGAGCGGACAGATCAGGACCATCAGGGCAGTCGTGCCTTTACCGGCTGCTTGATGAATCTGGTGCTTGCAATCTTAAAGGGCTTTGCTCCAGAGGCCGGAGTGAAAACCTGATGTGTAATAAATACATCATAAAAAACCACTTTTGCCTGAACAAAAGTGGTTTTGCTGGTTAAGTTTGAATGTATTTAGTGATCATGTTCCAGATATTCAGGCTTTTTCGGTAAGGCCCAGCTACAGAAGAAACAGATCATCAGCATGATAATCACATAAATAAAGAAGATATTTTCAATACCGGCATCTTTAAATAGCAACGCCACCGAAGGGGCTGAACCACCAAACAAGGCATTACCGACGGCATAAGAGAAACCGACACCTAAGGCACGCACATGTGGAGGGAACATTTCGGCTTTGACCAGACCACTGATCGAGGTGTAGAAGCTTAGCAGCATCATCAGGAAAATCAGTAACAGGGTAATAATGACAGGCGAGTCGGCAAAATTACGCATGCCTGTGACCATCACCGGATAGATAAAGATGGCACTGAGCAAACTGAAAGCCAGCATGGATGCACGACGGCCAATCCGGTCTGAAAGCATGCCAAAGAATGGCTGGGCCAGCATAAATACAAATAGCGCAGTGGTCATGATGAAACCGACGGTCTTGCCATCCATACCGATGTTGGTCAGGTAAGTCTTAGAATAGACGGTCACTACATAGAAGGTCAGTGAACCTGCCGAAGTATAGCCCACCACCAGCAAGAAGGTTTTCCAGTGCTGTTTCAGCAGGGCAACCAGACTACCGGATTCTTCACGTTTAGCATCTTCATGTGACAAGGTTTCTTCCAGACGGCTACGTGCGGCTAAAGACAGCAAAGCGGCAATACCCCCAATCACAAAGGGGATACGCCAGCCACCATCATTCAGTTGCTGTTCACTCATAAAGCCGAGCAGGATCACCCCGAGCAAGCTGGCGAGTAGCTGACCGCCGGACAAGGTGACATATTGAAATGAGGCAAAGAAACCGCGTTGGCCTTTCAGCCCCAGTTCACTCATATAGGTTGCAACGGCACCATATTCACCACCGACCGAAAGGCCCTGTAGCAAGCGAACCATCAGCAGCAGAAACGGAGCCCACATCCCGACCTGATCATAGGTCGGCAGGGCTGCAAATAGGAATGAACTCAGTGCCATCAGGCAAATTGAAATTACCATGGACTGTTTACGGCCATGACGGTCAGCAATGCGGCCAAATAACCAGCTACCGATTGGTCGCATAAAGAAGCTGGCTGCAAACACCCCCCACACATAAATCGCCTTGGTGGTCGGTTCCATATCCGGAGCCGTTAATGCATGCGTAAAATAAGCCGCAAAGACGGCATAAATATAGAAATCAAACCATTCAACCAGGTTCCCTGATGCCGCACCCACAATACCCTTAATGCGGCTTTTTCTTTCTTCCTTGCTATATATTTGACTCATATACGTTCCTTTTCAACCAAGCAAGATTCTGTAACTGAATCTTTACAGAATGTTATATACCGCTAAAGAAGCATGAAAATGACACTATTTTGTATGCTTTTTATAAATACCTTTTGAGTGTCCTGCTGGAAACGGGTTTTGAAGCTAAGCCATTGACAGATATAGAGTGTCAGAATAGTCAACGTACAGCTTTTAATCTTTTGAAAAGCAAGTGATTGGGTAGGGAACTTCGACAGTTGAGCTGAAAAGGAGCACGGCTGTAATGTAAACAGATTGTAAGCAAGTGCAGAACAGCATTTTTATTTTTATCACGACTGGCAAGCTCAAGCGCCGTTTACACTCACCCGGCGTCAAGCTGTTGTGATCGTTGCGCAGGGTATCCGATTAACCATCCACAGACCCATGCGGTGAATAAAACAGCAAAGCTGTGGATAAGTCTGTTCTTATACACATGCTGCATTGTAGAGAAAGAGTGGCTTATACCCGGGCATTTAGAAATGGCATGGCTGTTATCAGGAGAGTCCAGATCGCCATGCAGACATTTGCCTGAACCACAGACTAGCGGCAACCTTCTATCTTGAGTGCTGCTTGAGTAAAGGATCAATCCAGAGAAGGAATGGGGTGATCTATTCGCAGCGGGCACGGTTCTGCCTGCGCAAATTGATGCAGCATGGTTCTGATTTGATGCAGCTGGGCAATTTTCTTATCTATCTGCTGCAACTTTTCTTGAAGAATGGCCTGCACTTGGGCCGCAGGAATTTCATCTTGTACAGTCATGGCCAGTATCTGTTTAATTTCATTTAGTGCGAAGCCCAGATTTTTGGCCGTACGGATCAGTTGCAATTGTTGCACAGTCTGTTCCGGATAATCCTTATAGCCATTATTGCAGGTCATGGACTGGATCAGCTGCATTTTTTCATAAAAGCGGATGGTATCCCGGCTTAAAGCGGTCTGTTTTGCCAGTTCTCCAATCAACACGTCAGGCCTCCTGTTATTATTTTTAAAAAGTTGCGTAGCTCCCCCTTGACCATGGAGTGTACTCCATCCTTTAGCCTGTGCCTACCTTCAATCAAACAGGTAGATCAAATGCACAATCATAATTTAAAAAATCAACAACATAAGCAAGTTGCACTGGTTGCAGGCGCAACCGGATTTATTGGTCGCTATCTGCTGCTGGAGCTGCTGCAACAGGGCCATCGGGTTTTTGCCCTGATTCGTCATCCGCTCGAGCAGCAACAGGCACTGACGCGATGGCTGGAACAAAAAAAGGTTTCCCTGCAACAACTGACGTTTATTCAGGCAGATGTGACGCAGGCAAATCTAGCCATCCAGCCCGAGGATTGGGACAGGCTGAAATCGGTCGATACCTTATATAATAGCAGTGCCGTGTTTGCCTGGAATCTGGATATGCAGCAAGCCCGCACGGTCAATGTCGAAGGGGCTTTAAATTTACTGAGCTGTGTCCATCAGCATTGTGCGTTGAAACGGGCGGTACATCTGTCGGGATATATGCTGACCTTGTCCGGTCATTTACAGCAGGCCGGGGTTTGTCTTGCACAGCCTGACCAGACTGACTGGTTATCGGTTTACCGCAAGCTGGGGGCCTATGAGGCCTCCAAGATAGAAGCCCACTTTGCATGGATACAGGCTGCGCAGCGCCAGTCCATAGACTGGACCATTATCCATCCGGCAACTGTTTTAGGCGATGATGTCTCGGGTGAAATTCCGTTAAACCAGCCGATTGCCCACATGATTGATTTGCTGAAACGCCAGAAAATGCATGCACTGCCAGCAACGTCACGGCATTATTTGCCCTTAATCCGTGTCGATGATTTATGCCAGATCATGGTGAAAGCTGCGATAGATCAGGCTCTGGTTAATCAGGCCATGCTGGTGGTCAGCGAACATCATCTTGCTTTGCCGCAATTGACTGGCATGATTGCAGCGCAGTTACAGGTCAAGGCACCCACATGGCATGTGCCGGTTCGCCTATTAAAATTGATGTTAAAGTGGCCATGGCTGGCGAACAGGCTGGAAATGTCGACGGAAATGTTAGATTTCCTCAGAACCGAAACGTTGCAGCAAGCCGTTTTACAACAGTTTAAACAGCGCTGGCAGATCGCAACCGGTGATCTCGAGGGCGCGATTCGTAAAAGCACGGACTGGGTCCGTCAGGCCAGCGAGAACTAGAGCGATGTAAAAAAAACAGCCAGTCATAAGACTGGCTGTTTTTTTAGGACCGGTTCAACGATTACCAGTGCTCCCCTGGGAACAGGCGTGCATAGGCACGCTGGATCAGGTTCAGCTTTTCCTGTTTACCGACCGAAGCGGTTGAGCTCGGGAACAGGTTATAGCCAATTGACATCAGGATATTGTTGATATCCGGTGCAATGGCATAGGTAATTGATGCAAGGCGGCCCAGATTGGTGGCGATTTTCTTTGGTTTTTTCACAATCGCATAAGCAATCAGGTCGGCAGCTTCTTCGGGTGAAAGGGTTGGTACATATTTATAAATTTTGGTTGGTGCAATCATGGGAGTACGAACCAGAGGCATATAAATAGAGGTAATCGCAATTTTATGCGAACGTACTTCGGCGGACAGACAGCGGCTAAAGGCATCCAGTGCCGCTTTTGATGCCACATAGGCCGAGAAGCGGGTGGCATTGGCCAGTACACCAATCGAGCTGATATTGATGATCTGGCCATCTTTGCGTTGCATCATGTGGGGCAGGATATTCAGTACCAGACGTACAGCACCGAAGTAGTTGAGCTGCATGGTGCGTTCAAAGTCATGGAAACGGTCAACCGACTCGTGTACGGCACGACGGATCGAACGTCCGGCATTGTTTATCAGGATATCGATATGATCGACTGCTGCCAGGATTTCTTTTGAAACGGCGTCAATCGATTCCATCTCGTTAAGATCACATGGGAAAACTGAGGCCTTGCCGCCTGCAGCTTCAATCTCTGCCTTGACCTCATCCAACTTCTCTTTGGTGCGAGCAATCAGTAAGACATGGGCACCTGCCTGCGCAAGGTATTTTGAAACCGTTAAACCAATACCACTTGATGCACCAGTGACAATAATTGTTTTACCGTCGACTTTTTGCTGGAAAAGTTTTTTGAGTTTTGCATTCATGTAAGTATCCTACATTCATCACGAATCATGCTGTTGTGTGCAATGCTGTCCTATTGTGCTTAACACTGCAATTTATTTTGGTCTAATATTAACCGATCTTTTTTGTTTGTCTAGTGTAAATAATTGAAAAATAATGCCTTTTTTAGAGTAAAAGCTCTAAAACAAAGTCTTGTATTAGTTGAAAAAGCAAGCATATTTTTTTAGTTTTGCACAAAAAACAGGCCCCTGTTACGGGGCCTGAAAAAGTCATTAAAATTAAACCTGGGCAAGGGCCTGTTCGAGGTCGGCAATCAGGTCATCCACATGTTCAATCCCGATCGACAGACGTACCAAATCTTCACTGACCCCTGCTGACTTGAGCTCTTCTGCATTGAGCTGACGGTGGGTGGTGGTGGCAGGGTGGCAGGCCAGGCTCTTGGCATCGCCGATATTGACCAGACGGGTAAACAGCTGCAAGGCATCAATAAAACGGGTACCGCCTTGCAGGCCATCTTTGACCCCGAAAGACAGGATGGCAGAAGGTTTACCTTTCACATACTTTTGCGCCAGATGATGCTGAGGATGGTCTTTCAGTCCGGCATAATTGACCCATTTTACTTTTGGATGCTGTTTTAAATATTCAGCAATCTTGATGGCATTTTCCGTATGACGTTCCATGCGCAGATTTAAAGTTTCCAGTCCTTGCAGGATCAGGAATACACTCAGCGGACTAATGGCCGCGCCGGTATTGCGTAATGGCACGACACGGGCACGGGCAATGTAGGCTGCAGCTCCCAAGGCCTCGACATAATTGACGCCATGATAGCTCGGGTCTGGGGTATTCAGCGCCCGGAAACGTTCAGGATATTGCCCCCAAGGAAATTTGCCGCTATCTACAATGATTCCGCCAATGCTGTTGCCATGCCCGCCAATGTATTTGGTCAGTGAATGAATCACGATATCGGCACCAAACTCGAAAGGCTTGAGCAGGGCAGGGGTTGCCACGGTATTGTCCACGATCACCGGCACACCATATTCATGGGCAATGCTGACAATCGCTTCAAGGTCGATAATATTGCCGAGCGGGTTACCGATCGACTCTACAAAGACCAGTTTGGTTTGATCATTAATGAGCTGGCGTAATGCCTCCGGATTCTGACCGTCAAAGAAACGGACCTCAATGCCTTGCTTTGGTAAGGTATGGGCAAATAAGTTATAGGTTCCGCCGTACAAGGTAGAGACCGAGGCAATGTTGTCACCTGCTTCGGCAATGGTCTGGATTGCATAGGTAATTGCGGCCATACCCGACGCTAGCGCCAGCGCAGCAATGCCACCTTCCAGTGCGGCAATGCGCTGTTCCAGTACGGCCGTGGTCGGGTTCATGATCCGGGTATAGATATTGCCCTGCACCTTGAGGTCAAACAGGTCTGCCCCATGCTGCGTATTGTCAAAGGCATAAGAAGTGGTCTGATAGATCGGCACGGCCACGGCCTTGGTGGTGGCTTCGGGGGAGTATCCTGCATGAATGGCGAGTGTTTCGTCTTTATAAGTCATGATGTCATCATCTACGTGAGTTAAATATTGCCCGAGTCTAGCGCATATTTTATCCAGCCGGATGCGTAAAATTTGAACTGGATAGCATTTTTAGTGATATAGCAGCACGGTTGCGGAGCGGCCCAGATTTGCTGGCGGACAGAAAAGTGCTGATGCAGTCATGTCTTGAAAAAGAAAATTTTTTATAGAAGCCAAACAAATGCCAACTTAACTTCAAGTCAGGGGGGATTCAGCGTATAATATGCCAGATTATTTTTTCGCTTATTTGCGATGTACTGGTTTTTCAATTGAGGAGTCCTGCGTGGCCCAATATATTTATACGATGAACCGAGTGTCGAAAATGGTTCCGCCGAAGCGCGAAATCTTAAAAGACATCTCTTTATCATTTTTCCCAGGCGCAAAAATTGGTGTGCTTGGTTTGAACGGTGCAGGTAAGTCAACCCTACTCCGTATTATGGCTGGCGTAGATAAAGATTTCTCAGGTGAAGCTCGTGCACAACCAGGAATCAAGATCGGTTATCTGGAACAGGAGCCGCCACTTGATCCGAGCAAAGATGTTCGTGGGAACGTTGAAGATGGTGTACGTGAAGCACTTGACGCCTTAGAACGCCTTGATCAGGTGTTTGCCGAATATGCTGAACCGGATGCAGATTTTGACGCGCTTGCAAAAGAGCAAGAGAAACTCGAAGCCATCATCCATGCATGGGATGCGCACAACCTGAACAACCAGCTTGAAATCGCTGCCGGTGCTTTGAACCTGCCAGCGTGGGATGCAGACGTAACCAAGCTTTCAGGGGGTGAACGCCGCCGTGTAGCATTGTGCCGTCTGTTGCTGTCTAAGCCGGACATGTTGCTTCTTGACGAACCGACGAACCATCTTGATGCCGAATCGGTGTCTTGGCTAGAACGTTTCTTGAAGGACTTCCCGGGCACCATCGTGGCGATTACGCATGACCGTTACTTCCTCGATAATGTAGCCGAGTGGATTCTTGAGCTTGACCGTGGGCATGGTATTCCTTATCAGGGTAACTATTCTTCTTGGCTGGAACAGAAGAATGCCCGTCTAGAGCAGGAACAGAAACAAGAAGAATCTTTTGCTAAAGCATTGAAAAAAGAACTTGAATGGGTTCGTTCAAATGCCAAAGGCCAGCAAAAGAAAAACAAGGCGCGTATGGAGCGTTTTGAAGAGCTTAACTCGAAAGAATTCCAGCAACGTAATGAAACATCTGAAATCTACATTCCACCTGGCCCACGTCTGGGTAACAAAGTGGTGGAAGTGGAAGGGATCAGCAAATCATTCGATGGCCGTCTGCTGTATGAAAACCTGACCTTCACTGTACCGCCTACAGCGATCGTGGGGATTGTAGGGCCAAATGGTGCGGGTAAAACCACCTTGTTCCGTATGATGACTGGCGAGCAGCAACCGGATACCGGTACTGTGACTTTAGGTGAGTCGGTTAAAGTGGCTTACGTGGGTCAGATCCGTGACACTCTGGATAACAACAAAACCGTTTGGGAAGAAGTGTCTGGCGGTCTTGATATCCTGCGTGTCGGTGATTACGAAATTGCATCACGTGCCTATATTGGCCGTTTTAACTTCAAAGGCCAGGACCAGCAAAAACGCGTTGGTGAATTGTCTGGTGGTGAGCGTAACCGTCTGCAACTTGCAAAAATCTTGCAGCAAGGTGCAAACGTGATCTTGCTGGATGAGCCATCAAACGACCTGGATATCGAAACATTACGTGCGCTTGAGGATGCCATTCTGGTGTTCCCGGGTACCGTCATGGTGGTATCGCATGACCGTTGGTTCCTTGACCGTATTGCAACGCATATCTTGTCGTTTGAAAACGAGCAGCCAGAATTCTACACAGGTAACTATGCAGAATACGAAGCGTATCGCCAGTCTCGTTTAGGCGAAGATGCCGTGCAAAAACGCACCAAGTACAAAAAAATTACGGGTTAATTCCTGTAGATTAAAAAAAACCAGCTGCCCAGCTGGTTTTTTTATTTATGAAAAAGCCAGTTCGCTAAAGGCTGTATACAAATGCGCTTTTGCTTCAGGATGCCCCAGCGCTACGGCCCGTTCCAGCCAGTATTGTGCTTTCTTATAGTCCTTATCCAGTCCCAGATCACCATGCAAATAGCTTTCTCCGAGCTTGAAGGCCGCTTCATGATGCCCCCGTAAGGCTGCACGCAGAAAATACCAGACAGCATTGCGGTCATTGGACGAAATAAATGGATGGGCATCGAGTGCATGCTCATGATGGGCGAGGGCCTGAAACAATTCGGCTTTATGGATTTCCTGCTCAGAGTCGGACAGGGGATGAGGTTGAGCCAGGTCAGAACAATAGGAATGTAACCGCTGTTTGATATTTGCAATCTTCATACAGGCAACTCCTTAAGCTAAGTTTTTCATTATTATGTTTTTAATATAAGTTCTTTCTTTGCGGCTATTGTTCTATTTATGTATGCCCCGGCAGTGAAAACGCGGTTAATCCTGGCCTGGCCAAGGATCAACCGCTATCGGCGGCTAAAACCCGATTTTGTATCTATTTATTAAAGTCACCGTGCAGATCAGACCAGATTAACAGCGGCCCGATGGTAATCACATCAAAGGTCATGGCCAGCGGGTAAAGCACCTTGCGGGTTGCCCGCTTAAAAGGGTGCTTGGTGGTGATGCTGGTTTCCTGCTGTAAGCTAACCGGGTAAGGCTCGGGAAGTTTCTGCTGGATTTTCTGGTGATCAAGTGCCTGATAAAGCTGGCCCTTGAAGAACACACTGACCGAAGGATATGCATTGCTTTGCTGGGTTTGCATCAGATCAAGATTTTGTCTAAATCCCAGAGATTTCAGCAGTTCTTTCTGTTTCTGGCTCAGATCGCCCATACGGGTATTATACTGGATCGTAAGCACACCCCGAAACTGGCTTGCACCCTCCATGGTTAGCACCAGTGGCGTCGGGTTGGTAAAACTGCGATCTTTTGCCGGAATGGCATGAAGCAGTTTAAGCAACTGGTCACTACCATCAGTCATGAGGTAGTTAAAGTCCTGACCAATAAAGACCAGTCCCTGGTTTTGCTGGTTCTGTATGGCCTGTCCGAGGGCAATAATGCGGTCATTTTTGAGGGTACTGGTTTGCACCTGAGTCGTTTCATTGGGCAGGGCCGATGAAAGCATGCTGGTTGCACAGCCGCTGAGGCTCAGCCCCGTTGCCAGCAGTAAAATTGCAAATGTTCTAGACATAAAATACCCGCATTAGAAAATGATTATTATCAATGTATCTGAAAAATGTTTTAAATCAGGTCTGAATGAACTGAAAACCGTTTTGTAATTTTATTACATCGGTATCGCCTGCTATAGTGGCTTTGTGCAATTTACTGTAATGGTGTGCTGTTGCAACGTCCGCTCATTTTTGTGACCCTGCTGTTAAGCTTGTTCATGTTCCAAGGGTTCTGGAATGTGGCAGCGGCTTTCTGCGCGCATGAAAAGTCGGGCCAGTATAGTGAGCTCAAGCATTTTGGGCATCACGCCCCTGAAAAGCGTCATGTTTCCGCAACGCATTCATCTTCTGCTGTTGAAGCAGATACGGATGTCGCCGCCTCTTTAAACTTGCAAGATCATCATGACCATTTACCGTCCTGTTCCTATGTGATGGTGATGCAGACACAGCAGCAGTGGCATACCCCTGTTGTGCGTGCGCATGAGGTCGAACATCACTATGACTGGTCTAATCTATACCAGTCCCCGCATTTGTCCGGATCAAATCCGCCGCCGATCTTGACCTCGCTATAAGTGAGGTAGCCCAAAAAAACTCACTGGAAATATATCTATTTCAATGGGTTATTTGTCCTTGATCAAACTTTTGCCAGATGTTGACCTGTCTGGATAAATGGTCGCTTCCGGAGATATTCCACACCTCTGGAACAGTGCTTTGGCATCAGGCGTTGATTGAAGATGAATTCACCCGTGCTCCATTTCTCGTTGACGGAAACGGAATATGAAGCAATAGATTAAATCAGGTGAATGTTATGTCTTTTAAATTAAATACAGCCGTATGTTTTTTGGTTTTATCATTTTCAGCAAGCTGGGCCAGTGCTGATGGTGGCTTGCTGTTTCTGGAAAAAAACTTGCAGTCCCAGCAACAGGCCAAAGCCAGGCTGGAAAACAAGATTGAGCACCAGCGGCCGCATCAAAAGTGTAAATAAGTTGTTTTAAGCATAAAGGAGGCAGTCCGGGCAGCCGGACTGTTGCCTGCTTTTTCAGATGTCCTGTCGCTTGCTGGGTGCCTCTTCAGCCGGGATTTTATGGCGAAATCCGGACATGTAATTTTATTACATCGGCTTTACTTGCTATAGTTCATGCGCGCAATTTTTATCTAAAGAGAAAACTTTGCATCGTTCTGCCATTTTCATTACCGTCTTGCTGGGTTTGTTCATGTTTCAGGGTTTCTGGAATGTGGCAGCGGCATTTTGTGCGCATGAAAAGCCGGGCGAGTACAGTTCCCTCAATCATTTTGGACATCATGTGCCAGCACAGGCCGAGCCTGCTGCCCATTCGGTGCCTGCTGACCCGGATGCATCCGATTTGCCGATGCCTTCAAGTTTGCAAGATCACCATGATCATTTGCCTTCCTGTTTTCATGTGGTAGTGACCGAAGCCCAGCAGCAACTGGATGAGCCTGTATTACAGATACACATTGCCCAGCAACAATATCACTGGTCCAACTCTTACCAGTCTCCCCATCTCTCCGGTTTAAATCCGCCCCCTGTATTGACCCCGCTATAGGTGGGGTAGCCAAAAAATAGCCCACCGTAACCTTATTATTTGCGGGGCTTTATATGTCTTTAAATTTAAACCGGCGTATCGGTGCAGTTCAGCAACATGCATTTAATCGGTATACGCCTACAGCGTCATTAAAAGGGGCAGTGCTGGCGATTGCGCTCACCACTGTACTCTTTAGTCAAGCAGCAGCGGCAGCGTCCTTGCCTGATGTCTCTCATGCTTCGGCTCAGCTTGGGCAGCGACATCTGGGTCTTGAACAGATCCTGCAAGATGTAAAACAGCATCAGGCCGCTATCGGTGTCTGGCAAACCCGGCAAGGCATTGCCGAAGCCAATATAAAACAGGCTGCTTTATGGGCAAATCCAAGCCTTTCGGTTCAGCAGACCGAGTTCCGGTCGGGTAAAGACCAGGAGCTGGAATTTGGCCTGTCACAGAAGCTGGATGTATTCGGCCAGCGCCGTGCAGCGGTCAGACTGGCAGATGTTGAAGCGACTCAGGTGGGGCTGAATCAGGCGTTATACGATGCCCAGCTCGAATTGGTGGTGAAATATCTGTGGTCACAAGTGGTGGTGCTTGAAATGGAGCATGATGTTGTTCAGGCCCAGCTCAAAACCAGTCAGGCCACTCTGGATGCAACACGGTTAAGACTGCAGGCCGGCAGTATTGCACAGGTTGATCTGGACCGTACGCTCATGTCCCATATTGAAAATCAGCGTTTATTCCAGCAAACCGAACTGGCGCTGGCGACAGCAAAACGGCAACTGGCCAATTTGTGGGGCAGTACCGACAACCGCTTCTCTGTTCAGGCCAGCAACGTCTGGCCGCAACAGCAGGATTTACAGACCTATATGCAGAACAATCTGTTTGAGCGCGCAATCCAGCTCGATATTGCACGCCAGAAGGCCAATATTGATTATTTAAAAGTCTCTAATCGACCAAATCCGACCGTCAATTTGGGGATGGTGCAGAGTAAAACGGCAGAACCCCGTTCGACCGATAACAAGTTCAGGCTTGGGGTCGAGATTCCATTAAACATTTTCAATCGTCAGCAATATTCATTACGCATAGCCAACGCCAAGCAGGAGCTACTGGTGAAGCAGCAACAGTTCTATAAGCAGCAGAACCTGAATGCCATTCAGACTTTAACTGCAGAACTGGCTGGCCTGAAACAGCAGTTTGATCTGGTCAACCAGCGGCAAATTCCATTGTCTGAAACCGTACAGGCGAAAATGCTGCTCGGTTTTAAAGCTGGCAAATATGCCATTACCGACGTGCAGCAAGCCACCATGCAACTGCAAGAGCAACGCTTGAATAAAGTGCAGTTACTTAAAAGTGCATGGCAGAAACAGATTGAGGCAGAAAGCCTGGCCCTGGGTGTTGAACCGGGTGTAGTCAGCGCCAGTGATGCCTTGAGCCAGATCAATCAGACCCTTTGGAAAGAAACCAATGGCCTTGCCACTGTTGGAGGAGCAGAATAATGTCGACAAATCAATCTAAGCAACAGTGGTTCTGGGTCATTCTGGTGATCGCTGTGGGTGCCATACTCAGTGCTGTTTTATTTTTTACGGGAAAAAACAAAACAGCGAGCGATGCTGCATCAGAGGAGCATGCCCATGCCGAAGGTGAAACGGGGCATGACAGTGAAACCGAGGAAGGCAGTCTTAACCTGACCCCGAAACAGATGACCGAATATGGTGTGAAACTGGCGCAGGTGGGTGTCGGAGCGGTGTCACAACAATATGCTTATCCGGCCAAGCTGGTGCCGAATACCGATCAGCAGGCGCATGTGTCTGCCACCTTTGCCGGACGGGTGGAAAGTGTCAATGCGGCACTGGGTGAGCAGGTGAAGAAGGGGCAGGTACTTGCTACCCTGTTTATTCCGGAACTGGTCGATCAGCAAGCCAGTTTAAGCATTGCCCAGGAAGCCCTGACGCTGGCGCAGCAAGATTACCAGCGTGAAAAGCAGCTCTGGGAACAGGGGGTGTCGGCACGTCAGGATTATCAGCGGGCTTATAATGCTTACCGGCAAGCCCAGATTCAGGTACAGGCTGCACGAAACCGGTTGTCTGCCTTGGGGGCATCCAGTGGTAGCAAGGGGCGCTATGTGCTGACTGCACCGTTAAGCGGGATTGTCAGCCTGAAAGATATTGTGGTGGGCGAGCAGATTACCCCAGATAAACAACTGTTTGTGATCGATCAGCTGGATCGGCTCTGGATTGAATTTATCTTACCAAGCGTCGATCACATCAATGTCCAGCCAGATCAGCAGATCGAATTTAAGTCGTTGCAAACCAGCAACACCTTTAAGGCGCAAATCCAGAGCTTAACTACAGCAGCCGATACACAGACCGGCCGTTTGCAAGTGCGTGCCAAAGTCCTGACACCGGCTAAAGAACTGCGGCCTAACCTGATGGTCAATGTGCTGTTACAAGGGGCAGACCCGAAACCTGTGCTACGTGTGGCCAAAGCGGCGATCCAGCAGATCGAAGGCAAAGCCACGGTTTTTGTAGCCAAGCCAGAACAGGGACAATGGCATTTTACTCCGACCCCGGTACAGCTGGGCAATTACTCGAGTGATGGGCAGTGGGTAGAAATCCGGTCTGGTCTGACTGAAAAACAGCAATATGTCAGTCAGGGCAGTTTCCTTCTGAAATCCGAAATGGAGAAGGGAGAGGCTGAGCATGGACACTAAGCAGGATTTAGGGCTTCCCCCTGCGGAAAGCCTGTTTGACCGGCTGATCCAGTTTGCGATTCGCAACGCGATCTGGGTAATGCTGTTTGTGCTGGCCTGGATCGGGGTCGGGATTTATAGCTATCAGAAGCTTTCGATTGATGCCGTGCCTGACATTACCAATGTTCAGGTACAAATTAACAGTCAGGCAGGGGGATTCACTGCCCCTGAGGTGGAGCAACGGATTACCTATCCGATTGAAAATGCTATGTCCGGAATTCCGGATCTGGAGCAAACCCGTTCAATCTCGCGTTATGGCCTGTCACAGGTTACGGTGATTTTTAAAGATGGCACCGATATCTACTGGGCGCGTCAGCTGATCAACCAGCGCTTGCAGGAAGCAAAAAGTGCCTTGCCCGACGGGATTGAGCCGCAAATGTCACCGATCTCTACAGGCTTGGGAGAGATTTATCAATGGGTGGTCAAGGCCGAACCGGATGCTAAAAAGGCAGATGGCTCGCCGTATCAGGCCATGGACCTGCGTGAAATTCAGGACTGGATTGTCCGTCCTCAATTGCAACGGGTGCCCGGTGTCGCCGAAATCAACAGCATTGGTGGTTATAACAAGACCTATGTGGTGGCACCTGATCTGAAACGGTTACAGCAATTGCAAATCCCTCTGAGCGAGTTGCAAACCGTATTGTCTGAAAACAATGAAAACCGTGGGGCAGGCTTTATTGAGGAAAATGGCCAGCAGCTCACAGTCCGTATTCCGGGCATGCTCAAGACATTGCAGGATATTGAAAATGTCACGGTCAGTACCAAAAACGGTCTGCCGATCCGGGTGGCCGATGTGGCAACAGTGTCGATTGGCCATGATCTCAGAACTGGTGGTGCGACCTATAACGGGCAAGAAACCGTTCTTGGCATCGCCATGATGATGATGGGTGAAAACAGTAAATCTGTCGCTCAGTCCTTAGATCGCAAGATGCAGGAAATCAAGCGTTCCTTGCCAGAAGGCGTGGTGGTTGAAACGGTGTATGACCGGAGTGTTCTGGTGGACAAAGCCATCAAGACCGTAGCCAAGAACCTGATTGAAGGCGCAATTCTGGTGATTGTGATCCTGTTTGTGTTCCTCGGCAACTTCCGAGCTGCATTGATTACGGCCTGTATCATCCCGTTGTCTATGCTGTTTACCCTGACAGGCATGGCCGAACAGAAAATCAGTGCCAACCTGATGAGTCTGGGCGCACTGGATTTCGGGATTATCGTGGATGGGGCCGTGGTGATTGTGGAAAACTGTATCCGACGGCTGGCCGAAGCACAGCATCATAAAGGCCGCTTACTGACCCGTTCCGAACGTTTCACCGAAGTATTTCTGGCAGCCAAGCAGGCGAGGCGTCCGCTGATTTTTGGCCAGATCATCATCATGGTGGTGTACTTACCGATCTTTGCCCTCGCAGGCGTGGAAGCGAAAATGTTCCACCCTATGGCCATGACCGTGGTGCTTGCATTGATTGGCGCCATCATTTTATCGGTGACCTTTGTTCCGGCAGCGGTGGCACTGTTTGTCACAGGTGAGGTGAAGGAGAAGGAAAGTCGCTGGATGGCGGCCCTGAAACGCAATTATGAAACACTTCTTGATCGCGCCTATGCCCTGCGTTATGTGGTACTGGCGGGAGCCGTAACGATCTTGATGTTAACGGCTGCGATTGGGACGCGTGTCGGGAGTGAATTTGCACCTCAGCTCAGTGAAGGTGATTTTGCGTTGCAGTTGATGCGTGCGCCAAGTACCGGAATTGAGGAGTCACTCAAGATTCAGGAAAGTGTTGAAAAACAGCTTATGGCAGCATTCCCTGAAATCAAGGCGATCTTTGCCCGTACCGGGACGGCTGAAGTGGCAACCGATGTGATGCCACCGAATATTTCTGATGCCGTGGTGCTGTTAAAGCCTCGTGAGCAGTGGCCGGATCAATCGGAAAGCATTGATGAACTGCGCACCCGGATGCTGGCCTATGTGGAAAAAATCCCGGGAAATAACAGCGAGTTTTCGCAACCGATTGAGCTGCGTTTCAATGAGCTGATTTCAGGGGTGCGCAGTGATATCGGCGTCAAAATTTTTGGCGATGATATGCAGGTGCTGAACCAGGAGGCTGAGAAAGTTGCTCAAACCCTGAGAACCATTCCGGGAGCCAGCGAAGTCAAAGTCGAGCAGACCGATGGCTTGCCCCTGCTCAATGTCGATATTGACCATGCCCTGGCTGCGCAATATGGCTTAACGGTCAAATCGATACAGGATCTGGTGGCGGCCAGTATAGGCGGACAGAGTGTCGGGCAGATTTTGCAGGGCGACCGCCGGTTTGATTTTGTGCTGCGTCTGGATGATGTCATGCGTACGCCACAGCAACTGGCCCTGTTGCCGATTCAGCTGCCAAATGGTGGTCTGATCAAACTGCAAGACGTAGCCAAAGTGGAGAATATCCTGGGACTGGCACAGGTGAGCCGTGAAAATGGCAAGCGCCGTGTGGTGGTGACGACCAATGTCCGCGACCGTGATCTCGGCTCATTTGTGGCTGAGATGCAGCTGAAACTGGCCCAGCAAAAATTACCAAGCGGTTACTGGCTCGGTTATGGCGGACAATTTGAAAATCTGGCTTCGGCAAAAGCCAGAATGCAGATCGTGGTGCCACTGGCCTTGCTGATGATCTTTATTCTGCTGATGGCCGTGTTCAATAACGTTAAAGACAGCTTGCTGGTCTTTAGTGGCGTGCCATTTGCCCTGTCGGGTGGTTTGGTGGCGCTGTGGTTACGCGATATTCCCTTGTCCATGTCGGCAGGGGTCGGTTTTATTGCCCTGTCGGGCGTTGCGGTATTGAACGGTCTGGTGATGCTGAGCTTTATCAAGGAGCTGAGAGAACAGTTTGATATTCATTATGCCACCTGGCATGGCGCGGTATTGCGCTTGCGTCCGGTACTGATGACAGCCTGTGTCGCGTCACTGGGCTTTATTCCCATGGCGATTGCCACCGGTACGGGCGCTGAAGTCCAGCGTCCACTGGCGACAGTAGTAATTGGCGGGATTATTTCTTCGACCTTGCTGACCTTGCTGATTTTGCCGGTGGTCTATCGCTGGATGAATGAAAAGCCCTCTGAACAATAATCAGGTATTTACCCGTGGGGGACTGGATTTTCTTGCACGCAGCGCAAGATAGTCCAACGGCGGCATTCGTGCCGCCACCACAAGCGTAAATACAGGTTAGAGACCGGATAGCGAAAGATTTTCGGACAATTCGTTGCACTTCACTCATCATATTCAGCGCTGATTTGAGATAGTGTAGAAAGAAAGTTGAATTTAAAAATTATAAGGAGTCCAACATGAGTGGGCATCAAGGGCATGACCATAGTCATGCAGTTGTTACTGAAGGTAATGCCAAAAAACTCACCATAGCATTGGTACTGACCACAACATTTCTGATTGTTGAATTTGTGGCCGGTTTAATCACCCAGAGTCTGGCCTTACTCTCTGATGCAGCGCATATGTTTACCGATGCCGCCGCACTGGCGATTGCACTGGCCGCGATCCAGATTGCCAAACGTCCAGCAGACAATAAGCGCACCTTTGGCTATCAGCGCTTTGAAATACTGGCAGCATTGTTCAATGCCTCGATGCTGTTTTTTGTGGCGATGTATATTCTTTACGAAGCCTATCAGCGCTTTACCCAGCCGCCTGAAATCCAGAGTGTGGGCATGCTGGTGGTGGCCTCGATTGGTCTGGTGATTAACCTGATCTCGATGAAGATCCTGATGTCGAGTGCTTCTGAAAGCCTGAACATGAAAGGCGCTTATCTGGAGGTGCTGAGTGATGCCCTGGGGTCTATCGGGGTGATTATTGGCGCAGTGATTATCTATTTCACCAACTGGTACTGGGTCGATACCCTGATTGCGGTAGCAATCGGTTTCTGGGTACTGCCAAGAACCTGGATTCTACTCAAGCAAAGTATCAATATCCTGCTGGAAGGTGTCCCGGAAGAAGTGGATATAGAAAAACTACGCAGTGACTTGCTGGCACTCGATGGGGTGGAAAGTATTCACCAGTTAAAGGTATGGGCGATTACCTCAAAGAATATTCACCTGACCGTGCACCTGTTTGCACCGGATGCAGACCGCAACCAGTTACATCGTGCTGCAACCGAAATGCTGTCACATGAACATGGTATTGCCGAGGTGACCTTGCAAATTGAGGATGATGCGGCAATGCATTGCCAGCATACCCATCCACATGCTGACGAAGCAACACATGGACATTCACATCAGCATTAAGCTGATGTGAAGGGTCATTTAGGGATAATTGACCTAAACCTAGCATAAGATATGAAACTTGGAAGAGTCATCTACAACCTGAATAGAATATGCAATGGACGGTTTTTGCAATATTTATATTTAAATGCAAGAAGTGAACAGGTTTTGCATGAGGAGCGCAGCTGCGCAAGGTGGTTGCCCTTGTGGAGGCGCGCTCTTCATCCCGAAATACTTGCGAAGCTTTAAACGCTTCTCAGGTCGAACCGAAGGTTAATCCTAAAATAGGATGAGAACTCAACATGACTCCGTTGTAACTATTTATTTTTTAATTTATTAAAAATAAAAAAACGACGGATTCTGGCTAATGATTAATTCTGCCATTCATGATTGCAGTCACGGCATTTCCAGTGCTTTTGTGCCTGCATGAAGGCCTGCATTGAAATTTTAAAGTCCGGCAGGTCACGCCAGAATAAAACCCCTGCAATTACACACACAGCAAAGACCACCACTGTCGCGATTTGCAGGCCTTGTCCGGCACCATTACCGAAAATCCACATCCCGATGCTGATCAGTACCAAGATCAATAAAATAAAAATGGCAGGGACTAAAAGTACCAGACTTTTGGGTACGTTGGGGCGAGGGCCGTTTGCACCCTGGCTGACAGGCATAATTTTCACGCTTTGACATTTAGGGCAGCGGTATTGCATAAAAGTTTCCTATAGTGTTTTGGCTATTTTAGCGAAAATTATGCAAAAGCAAAAATCCTGAGTGATTCAAATACATAACTTTACTGATTGATGAGTTGAAACATCTTGCCTGTTTCAGCGGTTTTGGTGATCTTGCCGAAAACGACAGCTCGTCTAAAGCTGTTCGCAAAAGTCTTTCCAGTCATGCTAATTTGCAGGCTAAGTTGGTTGACGAATGCACAAGGATACGCATGTTACCCACCAAAATTTTAAAGTTACGTTTATCCCGTATCCAGAAGGGAGAAAGCCATCTGTCGACACAGGATAAATTAATACTGGTGACCTCGGAACGACCTGACCTGAGTGCCGGTTTTTTATTGCGTCTCTTGCAGGTGAGCTTGCCCAGACAATGGAAGTTCCGGCATGCGCACGATGAAGATATCGCCTGTGCCATACAGCTGATCCGGCTGATTGAGGACGAGTTCATCACTGCCTACAGCACGCATGCGCGCAAATATGGCTGGTATGAGCAATGCCTGAGATATCGGCTTACTTATGTGCAAACACAGCCAACGCAGCAACACATCAACGGTTATTTACGTCAGCTGGAACAATGTCTGGACCGGCAGCCAAAAATTGATTTACTCCATCATTTGCACCAGTACCAACCGAGTGTCCGGCATGCCAATGCCCTGGCCAGTGCTTATGCGGGTGCAGGGCAATATACGCCAGCGATTGAATATTTTGAATGGGCAGCTGCACAAGCGACACACTTCAGTGAAGTGGCTTTTTATGCGTATATCGAATGTTTGCTAAAACGCAATCAGCCTGAATACCGGCCTTGGGTCAGTGATGTCGAGTATGCGCTGGACTTACTGATACGTTATCAGAAACCACTCGACCAGAAAGCCTATGACCGCATCCTGCAACAGGCCGTGGACCTGATTTTGCCGGAAGCCATTTTACAAACGCGGGCAACAGCGACCAGTCTGGTGGCAGAGCTTGGGCGTGGCTTAAACACTTTGGGGCAATCATTAAATGGTCTATGGGGTGGCCGGGAATACGACTTGCCTTTTAGCGCGCAGGTCATTGCCAGTGCGCCCCGGCTTTTAACCGGGTCAAGCTGTAACGGAGGACTGGCCCCCGGGAGGCTATATCAGGCTTTACAGGCGTATGTTGAGCAAGCATGCGTGATCAGTCTGCGGCAGCAGCCGGCCTTGCTTGAGACTTTATGGCAGGGCATACAACAGCAGCCTGCAATTCTGGAGTGGCTGCTGCAACCTGCGCCAGCGGAGCAGGTCTTAGAGAAGCTTGCCCGGCTCGCAGTACCTCAACAGCATGTGCCGCAAAGTGAAACTATCCAGTTCATTTTGCAGCAGGGATGGATGACATATCTGGGAGAAGGACGCATAGACAAGCAGCATCCGCAGCGTGCGCTTCTCTATGCCCAGCATGATCGGGTGGTGGAACAGATGCTTGCCTTTGCCGAGTGGTTCTATGCAGAACAATTATCTCCTTATCTTGAGCAACAGACACAACTGACCACGCAGATACGTCAGTTATGTTTGCAGTCGGCTGCAACGGCATGCAATAGCGGTTTATTTGCCATCCAGTTTGAAGTGCAGAAACGGGCACAGGCGCTTGCTGGCTGGATGCATTCCAGATTGCAGACAGGCAACCGTTTTGTCCAAATGCAGGTGGCCTGGGTGGCGTTACGCGAGCTGCCCCACTTGGGAGGAGCTTCTGCACAGGCTTGGGTACAAGCGCTTGAGCAGGCACTGGCACAGTACAAGAGCCTCCGTTCAGGCCAGCTTGAGCAAGCCAGATCCGGCCATAAAGAGACGGATTAGCAGGTCATCACAGGCCGGCAGAATAAATTGAAACTGTGCAACAAAAATACGCAATTTGTAGGGGCGGGCATGCTAATCTACAGAAAAACGACAGATAAGTTTAGAACGCAGATCGTTGCTCATCAGCTATGAGCCAGTAAGAAAGGGAAGAGGGAGAACATCTTGAACCGACAAGATGATAAAAAGGCGATGTTCGATATTATGCCGGCAGATACAGAGCGCTCTGCTGTGAAACCATCATTATCACGTCGACTCATCAATAAGACCTTGCAACATGCACAGGATGCAGTTGAATTTGCCAGTGATACCTCACGGAATATTGCGGGCGTGGCAGATGCTGCGCTAGATGCACTGGATCAGGTGACGCATCATACCCGGCGTGGTGTAGAAGGCGTGCGCAATACCGTTCGTGATATGGTTTCGGAAACCAGCGAAGCCGCACGACAGGTCGCTCTGGCCATGGCCAGAACCTCACTGGGCCGAAGTAGCCTGACCTTATACTTGCCGGAAATGCTGCTCAATAACCAGATTCGCAAGCGCATGGACCGCTCCGAAATTGATGATATCAGGATTGAATGCGGCAATGACCGGTTTCATATTGATCTGGATGGACATTACCATCGTTTCTTATACCGGCTTTCACTTGAATTTAATGTACTGGAATGCCGGATCGGGCAGGAAAAATATTTACGCTTACGCCAGGTCGATGAACATCTGGACCTGCAAATCCGGCATGGAGGTACCCTGACCAACTGGGCGGCACGCCGTGTCGGCAATGTCAGCTTTGAACTGATCAACTCCCTGCCGATTCCGTTCCTGATCAATCACCTGATCCGTGATGTGCCGGGCATCCAGAAAGAAGGGCATCGCTTGTGGTATATCGATCTGGAAGAAGCCGGTTTTATTGATTTCATCAATAACCGTTCGTGGATGGTCGATAAACTGCTCAGTCTGACCGATTTCAGTATTTTGCCGGGCTTGAATATTTTGCAGGAAAGCCGTGAGCTGGTACAGCAACTGGTGGACCAGTTTGAGATTCGCGGTTTACGCGTGCAGTCTGGCCGGCTGGAAGTGCAGGTCGGGATTGGGACCGATTGAGAAAACAATATCAACAGCAGAGAAGCAAAAAGCCACTGTCAATGCAGTGGCTTTTTAGAATTTGGCGTCCCTACGGGGATTCGAACCCCGGTTACCGCCGTGAAAGGGCGATGTCCTAGGCCTCTAGACGATAGGGACTTATCGGAGGAAGTTTACTTACAGCCTATAAAACATAGCGCTTGTAAGCCTAAATTCTTAGCAAGGCGTTAAAGTCTTGCATTTCCTCGAATTTAGTGGCGTCCCTACGGGGATTCGAACCCCGGTTACCGCCGTGAAAGGGCGATGTCCTAGGCCTCTAGACGATAGGGACGTTTCAGAGGTGGGCGTATATTAGGGTGAATCGGGTAGGGTGTCAAACACTTTTCTCAATAAAAATTAAAAAAATTGAATGAGTGTTTAAAAATAAGGCGCATTGTGGAATAAATAATCAAAAATAAGCAGTTAAGTGCCCATCGTGGGTTTTGTACCGGCATAAAAAATGCAGCTAAAGCTGCATTTTTTATATGACCTGATCAGTTGCGATGGCGATAGAAAATGTAATGACTCAAGTAACAGGCGGCAATGAACAGTAAACAGCCAATAAAGCCTGCCTGCATCTCTGGGTCAGCTGCCATGCTTAAACCGGTAATCAGACAGAAGATGAAACCCAAGATCGGTACAATCGGATAAAACGGCGCCGCAAACTTTAAATCTTTTGCGCTATGGCCGGCTTTATACCACTGGCGTCTAAAGTTAAACTGGCTCCAGCAGATACTCATCCATACAATCACCATGGTGAATGCCGCCACGCCAAGCAAATTCTTGAAAATGGTTTCCGGTGCAAAGTGTTCTGATAACAGGCCCGGAATCGCACCAAACATGGTGACGACCAATGCAATCACAGGTGTGCCGCTTTTTGACAGGCGCGAGAAGATGCTTGGCAGCTGACGTTGATCCGACAGAGACCACATCATGCGCGAGGCTGCATAAAGCCCCGAGTTTGCGGCAGAAAGCAGTGCGGTAATAATCACGAAACGGATAATATCATCGGCATAAGGAATACCAATGTAGTTAAACACCGTGACGAATGGACTGCTGCTCACGCCTTCACCGCCCAAGCCTGCAATCTGGAACGGCAATAAGGCACTGATCACAATGATGGTACCCACAAAGAAAATCAACAGGCGCCAGATGGCTGCATTGATGGCCTTTGGTACATTTTCAGCAGGATCTTTGGTTTCACCCGCCGCAACACCGATGAGTTCGGTACCCGAGAAGGCAAAGTTCACGATCAGCATGGTGGTGAAGATGGGAATAAGGCCTTGCGGGAACCAGCCATGGGCAGTCAGGTTGTGAAACAGGGGAGCCGACTCGTAACCATGGAACGGAATCAGGCCAAAAATGGCCAACAGTCCCAGAATAATAAAGGCAATAACGGTTACAACCTTGACCAGTGCCAGCCAGAACTCAGACTCTGCAAACATGCGGGTCGAGGTGAGGTTCAGGCCGAGGATGGTCACAGCAAAGATGATGGTCCAGATCCACATGGAAATATGCGGGAACCATTCCTGCATGAGCAGGGCAGCCGCGGTAAATTCGGTGCCGAGGGTGGCGGTCCAGGTGAGCCAGTAGACCCAAGAGATCATGTAACCCGTGCCTGGACCAATATATTTTTGAGCGTATGCACCAAAAGAACCGGCAACAGGCATATGTACTGCAAGCTCACCTAAGCAGAGCATGACCATATAGGCAATCAGGCCACCCAGAATATAGGCGATAATTGCACCAATTGGCCCAGTTTGAGCGATAACTTCACCAGAACCCAAAAATAGGCCGGTACCAATAGCCCCACCTAAAGACAGCATGACTAAATGGCGGGTGCTCATGGCACGCTTCAGCGTTTTTGGTTCTGTGTTCGCATTTGAGTTGGAAGATTGCATACGACAATTTGTCCAAGCATAGAGAAGCGGCTATTTTATGGAAAATTCGAAAATGTGCAATCTGCTTGAGGCAAGATTGTCAGAAAAATATAATTATTGATGTATGGAATATGGCGTCCCTACGGGGATTCGAACCCCGGTTACCGCCGTGAAAGGGCGATGTCCTAGGCCTCTAGACGATAGGGACAGATGAGGCAACACAATACGAAGTTATGGTGGAGCCAAGCAGGATCGAACTGCTGACCTCTACAATGCCATTGTAGCGCTCTACCAACTGAGCTATGACCCCGGAGTGTGTGAGCGCAATATTAGGGGGAATGCGCTCACACGTCAATCACTAAACTGAATTAAGTTTCACTATTTGCATCATTTTTCGGCAATTTGAGTGATTCATTCAGCTTTTCCCAGACTTTCAGCTCTTTCTTGCTTGGCGCACCTACAAGGTCGAGGGCATGGCGCAGGCGGGCAAAAGTCAGATCCGGGCCAAGAGTGACTATGGCCTGCATCACCGGGGTTGAACTGGTTGAGCCTGCAATTGCAATGAAGAACGCCGGCATGAAGTCACGCAGTTTGATTTCCATCTGGCTGGCCAGATCCATCAGGGTCTGGCTGACCGTGTCGTTATTCCAGGTAAACTGGCTTTCCAGGCGCCAGATGGCAAACTGCAGGCTTTGACGCACCTGTTCTTCAGTCAGTTTCTTGCTTTCAAACTGTTCCTTGCTGATGTGCGGCATGTGGTTGAAGTAGAAACCTGCCCAGTTCACGGCTTCTGAAAGCAGGTTGATGCGGGGCTGGATGGCCGCTGCGATATCTTCAAGTGTCTGACGGTCACTTTTCCAGGCCAACAGGCGGTCTAACAACTGTCCCGGGGTCAGGTTTTTAATCCATTGACCGTTGAGCCAGTTCAGTTTTTCAACATCAAAGATCGGGCCGCCAAGAGAAACACGTTGAACGTCAAAATTTTCAATCATGTCCTGTAATGTAAAGATTTCACGCTCATCCGGCATCGACCAGCCCATGCGACCCAGATAGTTCAACAAGGCTTCCGGCAAGACACCGATGTCGCGATAATAGTTGATTGAGGTTGGATTTTTACGTTTAGACAGTTTTGACTTATCCGGATTACGCAATAACGGCATGTGGCACAGGGTTGGCATCTCCCAACCGAAATACTGGTACAGCAACTGGTGCTTCGGTGCCGAAGGTAACCACTCTTCACCGCGTAATACATGGGTGATTTCCATTAAATGGTCATCGACTACATTGGCAAGGTGATAGGTTGGCAGGCCATCGGTTTTTAACAGCACCTGCATGTCGACCTGTGCCCACGGAATCTCGACTTCACCACGCAGCAGGTCATTGATTTTGCAAATCCCTTCTTCCGGTACTTTCATGCGGATGACATGAGGTTCACCTGCAGCCAGACGGCGTTGGACTTCTTCCTGAGATAGCTTCAAGCCACGACCGTCATATTTGGGTGTTTCGCCACGGGCCTGTTGTTCTGCACGCATCTGGTCCAGTTCTTCAGCAGTTGCAAAACAGTAGAATGCATGGCCTTTTTCAACCAGCTCAAGCGCGTATTGCTTATAAATGTCCATCCGTTCCGACTGGCGGTAAGGTGCATGCGGGCCGCCCACATCCGGGCCTTCAGACCAGTTCAGACCCAGCCAGCGCAACGAGTCCAGAATCATTTTTTCAGACTCTGGAGTAGAACGCAGCTGGTCCGTATCTTCAATACGTAAAATGAATTCACCGCCATGCTGTTTGGCAAAACACAAGTTAAACAATGCGATATACGCGGTGCCTACATGTGGAAAACCTGTAGGGGACGGGGCAATACGGGTACGGACTTTCATAAATGATCGGAGCTAAAATTAAAATTGAAACTATTATAACGAAAAAGCCTAGTCACACCATGACTAGGCTTCATTTAAACATGTGAGGGGCACATATTTAAAAATTAGGAGGTATGCGGCTGGAATATGGTTTGAACGAAACGTGAAAAACGCTCATGCTGACTTGCAAAAAAAGTCTGGGTTGGCGTGGTACGAAGCGTATTCAGCATTTTTAACTCGTCATCTGTTGACGGTAGCATGCTGGTATTACGTTTTTGCTGATCCAGTGCTTTGACGATCAGGCTGGAAGATGCTTTATCAAGCGTTTTTATGTTATTGCTTTCTTTAATGGCTGCTGCATGTCCGGCCTGAACAGAACACACTAAAAATAGACCTATATATACTGTTTTCTTCAATTTTAATGTTGGCATTGCTAACATTCCCCCTCATACTTTGAGTCTAAAAGACTAACCAAACAACTATAGTATTGCTTTAATAATACGATTTAAACATAAATCTTAATAAAAAAGTAGAACTATGTCACACTTTTTACAAAAATCTTAAAATTTGACACATCCCTATCTACTTTTTATAGCAATACGGCTACTTTGTATACAAGCGAAATTTAGCAAGCAAATGTGTAGAAAAAGTGGAGAATGATAATTTTTCTCATTTTTCATGGCGGTATCTGTTGCTATTCATTCAATATAATTCATATATTTTCAGGCTTATCGTAAAAACAGAAAAGCAATAAATTTATTGATATAACCTTATGATTGTAAAAAGTTTTTAAAACAATATAGTGATTACAAACGGGGTGGACTGGATAAATAAACAATGAAAACAGTAATTGCAGCAGCATTATTGGCTTTGGGTTTAAATGGGGTGGCGCAAGCCGCGACGTCTTTTTTAAACGTGTCTTACGACCCGACGCGTGAATTTTATCAGGAATACAATCAGGCCTTTGGCCAGTACTGGCAAAAGCGTACGGGGCAGGTGGTCGAGTTCAAGCAGTCACATGGCGGCTCGGGTAAGCAGGCACGTTCCGTGATTGATGGTTTGCAGGCGGATGTGGTGACCTTGGCGCTGGCCAATGATATTGATGAAATTGCCAATGCCGGACTGATCCGTAAAGACTGGCAAAAACAGTTCCGGGATAATTCAGCACCTTATACTTCAACAGTGGTGTTTCTGGTGCGCAAAGGCAATCCTAAAAATATCCGTGACTGGAATGACTTAACCAGACAGGGCGTGGAAATCATTACCCCAAATCCGAAAACGGGTGGCGCACCGCGCTGGATCTACTTATCGGCTTGGGGCTATGCCTTGAAACAGCCGGGTGGAAATGATGCCAAAGCCCGTGAGCTGGTGAAAAAGCTCTATCAAAATGTCAAGGTTCTTGACTCTGGTGCACGTGGTTCCCTGACCACCTTTGCCGAGCGTGGTATCGGGGATGTATTGCTGTCCTGGGAGAATGAAGCCTTATTGGCAACCCAAGGACTGGGTAAAGATAAATTTGAAATTGTCTATCCTTCCATTTCCATTCTGGCGGAGCCTTCAGTGGCCATCGTGGATAAAACCGTAGATAAGAATGGCAACCGGCAACTGGCACGTGGCTATTTGAACTTTCTTTATTCGCCGCTCGGTCAGGAACTGGCAGCAAAACATTATTTCCGTCCACGCAATCCTCAGGTGGCAGCCAAATATGCAAAACAGTTCCCGAAAGTTAAATTGTTCAGCATTAACGAGGTATTTGGAGGATGGGCAAAAGCGCAAAAAACTCACTTTGTGAATGGTGCGGTTTTTGACCAGATTTATGCCGAAAGGCCTTAAATCAAGAACCTGTAACCTGATCATCCTGTACCGGCCAGCAAATACCTTTGGGTATTTGCTTTTTTGTTGAGTGAAAAATGGCAAGAAAACGGTTTTATCTATGAAAAGTTAAGAATTCTCTACAAAAAGTCGTTTGGTACTGGCGTAAAACAAGGTGATAATGTGCAGTTACATTTTTAGCTGTTGATTCATTTCTTATGTCGCACATTTCTGTCTTACTTCATGAAACCGTTGATGGCGTACTGGCAGGCCGCGATACCGGTATTTTTGTCGATGCGACCTTTGGTCGTGGCGGGCATACCCGATTGTTATTGTCTAAACTGGACGCTGATGCACGCGTCTATGCCTTTGATAAAGATCCGCAAGCACTTGAAGTTGCTGCACAATTAGAACAACAAGATCCGCGCTTTAAAATTATTCATGCCAGCTTTGCCGACATTCAGGCGGAGCTTGCCCGGATCGGCATTACTGAAGTCGACGGCATTATGGCTGACCTCGGGGTATCATCGCCTCAACTGGATCAGGCAGAACGTGGTTTTAGCTTTATGCAAGACGGGCCGCTGGACATGCGTATGGATAATACACAAGGCCCGACGGCGGCAGAATGGCTACTTGAAATCGAAGAAGAAAAGCTTGCAAACATTATTTACCAATATGGTGAAGAACGTTATAGCCGCCGTATTGCCAAAGCGATTAAACTGGCGGGTGCAATTACCACCACGGCACAACTTGCTGAAATCGTGAAAACGGCACATCCAAAATGGGAAAAGCATAAGCATCCTGCAACGCGTACTTTTCAGGCCATCCGGATTGCGATTAACAAAGAGCTTGATGATATCGAGTCCTTTTTGCCGCAAGCTGTTGCCTTGTTGAAACCGGCAGGACAACTGGCTGTGATTAGTTTTCACTCCCTGGAAGACCGTTTAATCAAGCAATTCATTCAAAAAGAATCGAGTCTGGCTGAAGACTCGGGCTGGGGCATGCCGCAAGCTCAGGTCGATACCCGACGGTTAAAGAAAGTTGCTCGTATCCGTGCGAGTGAAGCAGAAGTAAAAGCAAATCCTCGCTCACGTAGCGCATGGCTGCGTGTGGCGGAGCGTTTAGAGCAGAAAGGCTGATCATGAACAACAAAAATGATGATGTTTTACCTAGCAGCAAGAAAGGACTGAAAAAAGTTGTTGTTTATGCTGTGCTGGTTGCCTTGGTATTTACCAGTGCAATGATGGTGGTATTTCAGGTCTTTGAATATCGTCATGATTATCGTGACTTGAGTGCCTATATGCGCGAAAGGGATGATCTGAATGCCGAGTGGGGACGCCTGCTGATCGAGCAGCAGACTTTCGGCGCCACTGCGCAGATTGGTTCTCGGGCCGTGACACAACTACGTATGTTCTCACCACCCGCTACACAAACTGTAGTGATTTCTTTACCTATGACTTCAAAGCAAGATAAATAAGGCATGCTGTATGGCAGATAAGCGAAGTAAACCAATACGAAAAAAACAGCAGTCAATTTCTGAAAGACCCACCCTCGCTTTGGACATGTGGCGATTTTATTTGCTTTGGGGCACGGTACTCCTTTGCTTTGTTGTATTGGTTGCGCGTGCTTTTTATGTCCAGGTGGTCAATAAGGACTTTTTACAGAATAAGGCCAATGCCAATATTTTGCGTACCGAACGTCTGGAGGCCATGCGTGGCGTGATCAGTGACCGTCATGGCGTGCCTTTGGCAATTAGTACCCCGATCATGAAAATCGTGATCGACCCGAGAGATTACTGGGAAACCAAACAGCAGTATGACGAAATTACTGCTGAACTGAAAAAAGACCCGAATAACCGGAAACTAAAACGCCAGTTGCCTGATAAAAACCTGAATCTGGATGAACTGGCCGATGCAGTCGGTGTTGACCGTGCAGATTTGAAGAAACAGATGCAGGCCCGTCCGCGTTCACGTTATCTGGTATTACAAAAAGAAATCCCGCCACAACAGGCTGACCTGATTATCAAGCGTAACTTTCAGGGAGTGTACGCCGAGAAAAGTTATAAGCGTTACTATCCGCAACCTCAGCCCAATGCACAGATTATCGGTCTGACCAATAGTGAAGGGGTGGGCATCGAAGGTCTGGAAATGCAACTGAATAAACAGTTGTCCGGTGTCGATGGCGAACAAAAAATCATCCGGGATAAAAAAGGTAACCGTCTTAAGGTTTCTGAAGTCATCAAAGAAGTTGAGTCAGGTGAAAATATTACCCTGAGTATCGACTCGCGTCTGCAATATATCATGTATCGTGAACTGACCGCAGCGGGTGTTGCCAATAACGCTCGTTCGGCTACCGCGATTGCAGTCGATGTCAAGACCGGTGAAATCCTGGCGATGACCAGTTGGCCATCATATAACCCGAATGACAAGAATGGGTTAAACAACAAGGATGCCATGCGTAACCGCGGGGCGATTGACATGTTTGAGCCTGGCTCGACCATGAAACCGTTTACAATCGCTGCGGCGTTGGAGAGCGGGAAATATACCCCGAATACCATCGTCAATACCTCACCGGGTTCAATGCGTTTAGGCTGGCATACTATCCGTGATACGCATAACTATGGCGCCCTGACGGTTTCTGGTGTGATTATCAAATCGTCAAACGTCGGTTCAGCCAAGATTGCCTTGTCTCTACCGAAGGATACGGTTCCATCATTCTTTAGACGGGCCGGCTTTGGACATCGTTCAGCCGTCAAATTCCCGGGTGAAAGTGCGGGCCTGCTTTATTCAGGCAACAAGCTGAACCCGTCCCAGCTGGGAACCATGGCCTATGGTTATGGCCTGAATGCGACCATTTTACAGGTGGCGCAAGGTTATGCCATGTTGGCCAATCATGGTGTGCAAATGCCATTAAGCCTGCGCAAGCTGGACAAGGCACCAGAAGGTACGCAAGTGCTGGCCCCTAAAATTGCCGATCAGGTATTGAACATGCTTGAGCAGGTGACCATGCCGGGCGGTACAGCCAAGCAGGCGGTGATTCCGGGTTATCGTGTGGGTGGTAAAACCGGGACGGCACATAAACTGCGTGCCGACCGTAAAGGCTACTCCAACAGTGAATACCGTGCCCTGTTTGCCGGGGTTGCACCGATCAGCGATCCGCGTCTGGCAGTCATTGTCGTGGTGGAAAACCCGCAAGGCCGCTATTACGGCGGTCTGGTTGCCGCTCCCGTGTTTGCACGCATCATGCAGGAATCTTTACGCCTGCTCAATGTCCCATTAGATAAACCACTTGATACTTCTATAAAGTCCAATCCGTAGGTAGATTATGTCGATTAGTTTTCAGCAGATACATCCGATCAGCATAGATGCGGCTTGGTATACCCAACCTTTTCAGGGGTTTAGTCTGGACAGCCGTAAGGTAGGACCGGGGCAAATCTTTATTGCCCTGAGCAGTTATAGTCAGCCAGAAAAAACACGCCAGTTTGCCCAGAATGCGCTGGATGCAGGAGCATTGGCGGTGATTAGTGAAACGGCTTTGGGGCTGGCCAGTGAATGGGTCTGTCCGCAAGTGCGCTATCACATGGGCGAATGGCAAAAGCAGTATTTGCAGGCCGTTGATCCGGTGCAGCCGTTGCGTGGCATTGCAGTGACCGGAACCAATGGCAAAACCACCATTTCTCGCCTGATTGCCGAGCTGATTAGTTCACAAGGTCAGGGCTGTGCCGTGATGGGCACCACCGGCAACGGGATTCTGCCCAACTTGACCCCGTCAACGCATACCACGCTAGATGCCTTGCAATTGCAACATGCGCTGCATGCTTATGCCAAGCAAGGTGCGGGTTTTGTCGCACTGGAAGCCAGTTCACATGGTCTGGAGCAAGGGCGTCTGAATGGCTGTGCGCTTGAAATCGCCGTGTATAGTAATTTAAGCCGTGATCATCTGGATTATCACGGTACGCTGCAAGCCTATGCTGAAGCAAAAGCACTACTTTTCAAATTTGCCAGCCTGAAAACAGTAGTGATAAATCTGGATGACGCGCATGCCCCGATCATGCTGGATGCCGCCAGAGCCAATCCCTCTCAACCTGAAATCCTGACCTATTCTTTGACACAAAAGACCGCGGATTATCATATTGCCGACTTGCAGTACCGTTTAAGCGGAGCAAGTTTTACCCTGATGGCGCCAACCGGACAATATCCGGTACAGAGCCCGCTGCTGGGGCATTTTAATGTGGAGAACTTGCTGGCCAGCCTGATTGCTGCCGAATCGGCAGGTTTTGCCCTGGCAGATCTGGTGCGTTTTGTGCCACAGCTACAGGGTGCACCCGGGCGTATGCAGGTGATTCAGGATGGCGAGCGTCTATTTGTGGTGGATTATGCACATACTCCTGATGCGCTGGTACAGGTATTGACCACCTTGAAGCGCCATGTGACCGGAAAGCTCTGGGCGGTGTTTGGTTGTGGTGGGGACCGCGACCGTGGCAAACGTCCACTCATGACACAGGCAGCACTGGACCATGCCAATCCGGTCTTGCTGACCTCGGACAATCCGCGAACTGAAAACCCTGAACAGATCTTTACTGATATGAAGCAGGGTATTGATTTTACGGCCCATGAAATGCACGAAATCCATGACCGCCGTGAAGCGATTAAATTTGCCGTAGCACAGGCCCAGCCGGGTGATATCGTGGTGATTGCAGGCAAAGGCCATGAAAACTATCAGGAAATCGACGGTGTCCGTCACTGGTTTGATGATGTGGTTGAAGTGCAGTCAGCCATTGCTGCCCAGTCGCATTCTGTACATTCTGCTTATCCTGCGCAATAGAGTGAAAAGGTAAATAAAAAACCATGCATACCTCAACAACCAGTACTGTTCCATTAGAAGCGTGGACAGCAGAACAATTACAACAGGCCACCCAAGGGGAGTGGTACCAGCACAATATAGCGCAGGGTGAAATCAAGCGTATCCTGACCGATTCACGTCATGCTGAGATGGGAGATGCCTTTCTGGCTTTAAAAGGCGAGCGTTTTGACGCCCACGATTTTGTCGCGCAAGTCGCTGCTCAGGGCTGTCAGCTTGCCATTGTAGAGCGGCCGGTCGATGCCAACATTGCCCAGCTTGTTGTAAAAGACACACGTCTGGCGTTGGGGCATCTGGGAGCCTATCGCCGTCAGCAGAACCCGCAGCTGAAAGTGATTGCCCTGACGGGCAGTAGCGGTAAAACCACGACCAAGGAAATGCTGGGCAGTATTTTGTCGCGTTTGGCACCGACCCTGATTACCCGTGGCAACCTGAATAATGATCTGGGTGTGCCGATGATGTTGCTGGAACTGCGTCGGGAACACCACTATGCCGTGATGGAGCTAGGAGCCAGCCATCAGGGTGAAATTGATTACACCTCAAATCTGGTGCAGCCGCATGTCGCGGGTATCTTGAATATCGGTACAGCGCATCTGGGCGAGTTTGGTGGTCGTGAAGGTATTTGCCGTGCCAAATCGGAAATCTATGCCCATATTTTGCCGCAAGGTACTGCGATCGTGCCAGCGCAGGATGATTTTGCAGTCACCATTCGTGATCATGCCCAGCCTCACCACATACTGAGCTTTGGTGAAGGCGGGGATATTTTTGCGACCGATATCCAGCTTCATCCTCAATCGGCACAGTTTGACTTGCATACCCCGCAAGGTGTCCGCTCCGTGAACTTGCCATTTGCTGGCGCGCATAATGTACAGAACGCCACGGCAGCCACTGCCTTTGCCCTGGCCATCGGTATTGCACTGGACGATATTGTTGAAGGCCTGGAACAAGCCCAAGGTGCCAAAGGTCGTCTGAACTTTATTCAGCATCAGCAGCACCTGTTTATTGACGATACCTACAATGCCAATCCGACTTCCATGCGTGCAGCAGCACAGGTTCTGCTCCAGCAACAAGGTCTGAAAGTCATGGTGATGGGCGATATTGGTGAGTTAGGTGACAGCAGCTGGCAAGAACATCATGACCTTGGGCGTGACCTGTCGGCCTTGCCGCTGGAAAAACTGGTGGTGGTCGGCGAGTTTGCAACCGCAGCACAGCAGGGTGCCTCCCATTCGGAAAAATTACATGCCTTTGCTACCCAGGCTGAGGCGTTGCCGTTTTTAATTAATTTAGTCCAAACACATCAACCCCAGTCAATGAGTTTCCTGTTCAAAGGGTCTCGTTATACCCATATGGAAACGTTGATGGCTGACTTGATGGAGAAAATTTAAATGTTGTTATGGTTATTTGAGCAACTGGCGGACTATAACAGTTCGTTTCAGGTTGTTCGTTATTTAACATTACGCTCTTTGTTGAGCTTGCTGACTGCCCTGACAATCGGACTGGCATTAGGCCCGGTCATGATTCGTAAATTACAAGCATTAAAATATGGTCAGGCAGTAAGCTCTTTTGCACCGGAAAACCATGCCAAAAAAATGGGAACCCCAACCATGGGGGGGATTCTCATCCTGCTCTCTATCGGGATCAGTACGCTACTCTGGGCAGATTTGTCCAATCCTTACGTCTGGATTGTGCTCGGCGTGATGGTGGTGTTTGGGGCTGTGGGCTGGGCCGATGACTGGATCAAGGTGCGTTATAAAGACAATGCCGGTTTACCTGCACGTAAGAAGTTTTTCTGGACTTCGGTGGCATCTCTAGGGGCTGGTATTGCGTTATATGTGATTGCCAAACAGCAAGATAGCGCAGAACATACTGCAAATATGCTGGATCTGCTGATTCCGTTCTTTAAGAATCTCTCGATTCCATTGTCTGTGGTTCCGTTAGGTCTGGCCTTTATTGTCTTTACTTATCTGGTGATTAACGGCGCATCGAATGCAGTGAACCTGACCGATGGTCTTGATGGTCTGGCGATTATGCCGATTGTCATGGTGGCCGCTGGCCTTGGGGTATTTGCTTATTTATCGGGTGATATCCGTTTTGCCGAATATCTGCATATTCCTTATGTCAAATATACCTCTGAGCTGGTGGTGATCTGTTCGGCAATGGTCGGTGCCGGTCTGGCTTTCCTCTGGTACAATGCGCATCCGGCACAAGTCTTTATGGGTGATGTGGGGGCCTTGGCACTTGGTGCGATGCTCGGTACCATTGCGGTGATGGTGCGTCAGGAAATCGTATTTGCGATTATGGGCGGTGTCTTTGTGATGGAAGCCATTTCTGTGTTCTTGCAGATCGGGTCATTGCGGATGCGTAACAAGCGTGTGTTCCTGATGGCGCCTTTGCATCACCATTATGAAAAGCAGGGCTGGAAAGAAACCCAGGTGGTCATCCGTTTCTGGATTATCACGATCTTCCTGGTCGTGTTAGGCTTAATGACCTTAAAATTACGTTAAACCAAGATTCAAGAAAGAAGCTGGTGTTGACCAGCTTTTTTTATGTCTGGAGAAAATAGATGAGTTTGTTGATGTGTCCTGTTTGTCGCCAATCATTGAATTTGGTGGAGAACTCATGGCGTTGTGAGCATGGACACCATTATGATGTCGCAAAACAGGGCTATGTCAATTTACATGTGGTGCAGCATAAACATAGCAAGTCACCGGGCGATACACCGGAGTCTGTGCTGGCGCGTCGCGAGTTTTTGCAAGCCGGCTTTTATCAGCCTTTACAACAGGCGGTTGTGAGTCTTTTACAACAACTCAAGCCGAAAGCGGTATTGGATATTGGTTGTGGCGAAGGTTATTACACCAGTGCCATGCAGGCTCATACAGAGCAGTGTATCGGGGTCGATATTGCCAAGACGGCAGTACAGCGGGCAGCCAGGCTTAACTCAAAAGTGACCTGGGTGGTGGGGACCGGGGCGACCTTGCCTGTTCAGGACCAGTCGATTGATCTGTGTACCAGTCTGTTTAGCCCCATTCCTCAAGAGGAAATCATGCGGGTACTGCAACAGGATGGACACCTGATCGTGGTGACACCTGCACCACGGCATCTATACGATTTACGTGAGGCCCTGTTTGAACAGGTGAACCTGCATGAACCCCAGAAGTTTGTAGCGCAACTGGCATCCCGCTTCGAGCTTGTGCAGGAACAGGTGGTAGAAAGTACCCTGTCACTGGATCAGCAGGCTTTAAAAAACCTGATTGCCATGACGCCATATGCGTATAAGGCCAATCCGGAACGGCGAAAACGACTGGAGCTGGCCCCACAATTTACAGTGACAGCAGCCTTTCAAATTTATTTATTCAAGCAAAAAAAGAAGCCATCAATCTGATGGCTTCTTTTTTTGCTTATTGAATCTGGTTAATCAGATTCTCAATCCCGTCACGCTCTTTTTGAGGCGCTGGGGCAGGTGTCGGATGATTTGAGCCCATTGCCGGAGGCTGCTTTTTGGCCGGAACAATCGGGCGCTCTTCGACAGGGGCCGGTGCGGGTGTACCAGGCAGGTCGGAGAAGTCATTCTGTGTTGAACGTACCGGTGGCGGTGGCGCCGGACGGTACAGTGGACGAGCCAGTGGTGGTGAAGCACGATATTCTTTTTTGTCTTCACTTTGCTGGATCTGTAACTTGTCGCGAGAAATCGGGTCTTTAGCTTCCTTGTCCAGACGAACCCAGGCCGATGGTGTGTCTTTTAAAGACTGACCCATAAAGCTGGTCCAGATCGGCAGGGCTGCAACACCCCCATATTCGCGACGTCCCAACGTGCGTGGCTGGTCAAAGCCGACCCAGGCCACAGCAACAAGTTTGCCATTGAAGCCGGCGAACCAGGCATCTTTGGCATCATTGGTGGTTCCGGTTTTACCGCCCAGGTCATCACGACCTATTTTCATCGCCGCACGTCCGGTACCATGCTGGATCACATCACGCAAGATATTTGCCATGTCATAAGCCGAGCTTGATTTTAAAATACGTTGTGCCTGACGGTAATCTCCATTTGGCTTGCTGGCCGGTTCAGCATTGGCAGCTGTCATCTGCACCTCAGATGCTGCATTTGCTTCATCTAAAGTTGCATTGGTGATTTCCTTGGTATCTGCTTTTTTTGCTGTTTCGGCATCTTGCTGCCCGGCAGCCTTGGTTGGGCTGCTAATACATGGAATGCAGGCATATTCAGGTTTTGCTTCATAAATCACTTTGCCTGATGCATCTTCAATGCGGGTGATGAAGTGAGGCTGGATACGATAACCACCGTTGGCAAAGGTAGCGTAGCCTGTGGCCATTTGTACTGGCAATACCTGTGGTGTCCCGAGGGCAATGGTATAGTTGCGAGGAATCTGGTCATCCTGCAAACCGAAATCCATAAACAGCTGGCGGGTACGCTCAATGCCGACATTCTGCAGTAAACGCACCGAAACAGAGTTACGCGACAAATACAGTGCACGACGTAACGGGATCATGCCAAGGTAACGGCCATCGGCATTTCTTGGTGACCACTTGCCGATGGTAATCGGACTGTCATTCACCATGCTGTAGGGGGTCATGCCACGTTCTAGAGCCAGCGCATACACAAAAGGTTTAATGGTCGAGCCGGGTTGTCTCCAGCCCTGTAAGGCACGGTTGAATTTAGACTGGTAAAAATTATATCCGCCTACAACGGCTTCAATTGCACCATCATTCGGATTAATCGCAATCAGCTGGCCCTGTACTTTTGGTACCTGTACCAGTGACCATGCGGTTTTGCCTTCATTGGGGCGTAAACGCACGATATCTTTGACTTTAACAATTTGTGAAGCATTGGAAGGAGCACCGCCAACACTGTTGGCATTGCGGTATGGACGTACCCAGGACATGCCTGACCAGTTGACGGTCACGGTCGAACCATCTTGCATCAAGGCCTCAAACGAGTTGCTGTTGACCTTGGTGACCTGTGCCGGATAGGTATTGGCATAGGCGATAAACTGTTTTAGCGGCTTGTCATGCGCCTCCGGACCACGCCAGCCATGTCGACGGTCATAGGCTTCCAGGCCGTTCTGAATGGCCTGTTCGGCATAGCGCTGACGATTACTGTCAATGGTGGTATATACCTTGTAGCCTGAATCAATGGCCTGCTCGCCAAAATGCTCAACCAGCTCGGAACGTACCATTTCGCCAACATAAGGAAACACATTGCTGACCGAACGGTCGACCATGTTCAGGTTGATCGGCTCTGCCACGGCCTGTTGATATTGGTTCTGGTTGATATAGCCCAGTTGCAGCATACGACCTAAAATCCAGTTGCGACGCTCAAGCGCACGGTCCGGATTGACGACCGGGTTATATTTTGATGGTGCTTTTGGCAATCCGGCAATCATGGCCATTTGTGCCGTAGTCAGCTCATTCAGGTTCTTGTTGTAGTAAATGCGTGCTGCCGCTGCAATACCGTAAGCATTCTTACCCAGGAAGATCTTGTTGACATAGGCCGTCAGAATTTCCTGTTTGGTCAGGTTTTGCTCAATCTTTCTTGCCAGAAAAACTTCAGTCAGTTTACGTCTGAGCGTCCGGTCCGGACTTAGATAATAGTTTTTCGCAACCTGCATGGTAATGGTCGAGCCCCCAGTCTGGACATCAGAACCCGTAACAGATTCAGTTAAAGCTCGCCCTAAGCCTTTAAAACTGATGCCATTATGCTCAAAGAAGGAGGAGTCTTCTGCAGCGAGAAAACCATGGATGAAGGTCGGGGGGATCTGCTCGTACTTAACAGGAATTGATAATTTCCCGCCATATTCCGCAATCAACTTATTATCTGCCGTATAGACTTGCAATGGTTTCAATAAAGGCGCTTTTTTTAATGAACTCATATCTGGCAGTGATGGCGCGAGATAGAGATACATGCCATAAAATCCCATTGGAAGTGAGACTAAGATAATAATAACGATCAAAAAAAATGGGCGAACAATACCAGAACTGGATAGCTTTTTCATAATAAGTAAGTTTTAATAAGAGCGAATGGCAAACTAATTGTGGTCAGTATATCCTTTAGACATGCGGATTGTTAGATGAGTTATTGTATCCGTATCAATTAAAGACCAAAACAAAATTAGTATGTTGTATTTTTGGGGATAAAAAAATAATAGGAAAATACTGTGCTCAGGTTATATCGTAAACCAAATAAGGGGTTAGTAGGTGTCGATATTAGTTCGACAACTGTTAAGTTATTGGAGCTCTCTGTAAAGAACGGTAGATATTGGGTTGAAAGTTATGCGGTGATGCCATTACCAGAAAATAGTGTAGTGGAAAAAAGCATTCTGAACCCGGAGGCAGTGGGGGATGCGCTTGAGCGGGTGGTGAATCTTGCCAACCCCCATACCACCAATGTCGCCATTGCTGTGCCGACATCTATGGTCATTAACAAGATCATCGAAATGGATGCCGACATGTCGGATGAAGAACGTGAAGTTCAGATCCGCATGGATGCTGAGCAATATATTCCGTTCCCGCTAGACGAAGTGAGCCTGGATTTTGAAGTCCTGCCTGACCGTTTGGCCAATGTAAACCGGGTCAATGTGCTGCTGGTAGCTACCCGGACAGAAAATGTCGACACACGGGTTGAAGTTCTGGAACTGGCAGGTCTCACTGCAAAAATTGCAGAAGTGGAAAGCTACGCCATGGAGCGGGCTTTCAGCGTCTTTGCCGATACCTTGCCGATGGGCGCCAATACGGTTGGTATTCTGGACATCGGGCATACCATGACCACCCTGTCGGTGATGCAAAAAGGCAAGATTATCTATACCCGTGAGCAGGTCTTTGGTGGGCGTCAGCTGACTCAGGATGTACAGAGCCGCTATGGTCTGTCTTTTGAGGAAGCCGGTCGTGCCAAAAAGGAACGCACCTTGCCGGATGACTACGATACCGAGGTACTTGAACCTTTCCTTGATGCTGTGGTGCAGCAAGCTGCGCGTTCACTGCAGTTCTTCTTTTCATCTTCTCAGTTTAATGAGATTGACCATATTTTGCTTGCTGGCGGGAATGCCAATATTCCGGGCCTGGCCAAGCTATTACAACAAAAGCTCGGTTACCGGGTGACCATTGCCAATCCATTTTTACAGATGGGTTTTTCTCCCCAAATTGATATTAAAAAAATTGAAAATGATGCCTCTTCATTGATGGTGGCATGCGGTTTGGCAATGAGGAGTTTTGATTAATGGCAAAAATTAACTTACTCCCTTGGCGTGATGAGCTAAGAGAACAAAGAAAGAAACAGTTTATCGCTTTTTGTGTCGGGGTTGCTGCATTAGGGGTGGCATCGGTTTTTTCAGGATGGATGTACTTTGACCATAAACTCAGTGATCAGGAACAGGCCAACCAGCTGATTGTGAGTACCAACCAGAATCTGGATACCCAGCTCAAAGCACTGGATGGCTTGCAGGAACGCCGTAATGCCATCATTGAGCGCATGAAGCTGATTCAGGGCTTGCAAGGGCAGCGTCCGGTGACTGTGCGGCTGGTGGACGAGCTGGTCCGTGTCACGCCACCGACCATGTACCTCACCAAGTTTACCCGTAGCGGTGACAAGTTCACCATTGAAGGTAAGGCGGAAAGCCCGAATACCGTGGCGGAGCTATTACGTAATCTGGAGGCTTCACCTTGGTATCGTAATGCCTTCATGAACTCGTTCCTGGCAGTAGATGAAGATAAAAACAAGGATAAGGCCGCAAGTTCGCTGGTTCCTCGCATTGAGGAAAATTATGGCAGTTTCATTGTCACTGTCGATTTGGGCGAGATTGGTACAACGGCTGAAGCTGCACCGACATCAGAACAAGCAGCATCAGTGGCAGTAGCAGTGGGGACAGCGAAATGAACCAAGATGAATTGAATCAAGACACCGTTGCTGTAAAGAAAAAGAAAATGTCTGTCGAGCAGTTCTTCCAGCAATTCAATACGCTGGATATGAATAACTATGGCAGCTGGCCGTTGTCGGTCAAGATTACCTGCTGGATTTTTGTATTTCTGGCGGTAGTGGCACTGGGCTATTTTGTCGTGATCAAGTCCCAGCTTGAAGCCATTGAAAATGCACAGGCACAAGAACAAAGCCTGCTCAACGAGTTCCGGGAAAAAGATTCCAAGTTAAGAAACCTGCAACAATATCAGGCCCAGTTGCAGGAAATGGAAGCGAACTTCAACCAGCAGCTAGAACAGTTGCCAAAAGAAACGGAAATTCCAAGTCTGGTTGAGGATATAAACCTGACCGGGGTAAATTCGGGACTGAAATTCAAGAATATCCGTCTGGAAAATGAAGTCAAACAGGAGTTCTTCATCGAGCAGCCGATCAGTATCGAAGCTACCGGGGATTACCATGCATTCGGAGCATTTGTAACCGGTATTGCGGCTTTACCCCGTATTGTGACCTTGCATGACTTTACGGTTGAGGCCAAAGAAGATACCCAGAAAAAATCTGATATTCCGGTAGTGAACTATACGGTAAAAGCCAAGACCTATCGTTATGTTGGCGCAGATGATCAGGCCAATGCTGTTGCAGCGACAGCGACCAATACGCCACCTGCTACAGGAGGAAAGTAAGCCATGAATAATTATAAATTACTCCTTAGCCTGCTGATCGGACTGGGATTGGTGGGATGCGATTCACGTATTGATGCCGTCAACCAGAAGATGGCGGAAATCCGCAACCAGCCGCCTTTACCCATCGAGCCTGCGCCGGTGTTCACGCCTGTGCCGTTATTTAACTATTCGGCACATCAGCTGAAAAGTCCGTTCATGCCAAGCTCCCTGGCCGCAGAGTTAAAGATTATGGCCGGCAAGCGGGTTTATCCGAACTTTAACCGCCAGCCACAGCCCTTGGAGAGTTATGCCCTTGAGTCATTAAACATGAAGGGCAGTATGCGCGGCAGAACCAATGCAACCATCGCCCTGATTCAAACACCGGATGGGCAGATTGAACGGGTGCAGGTTGGGAACTATCTGGGCATGAATCAGGGGCGCATCATTAAAATCAGCCCGACTCAGATCGACTTGGTGGAAATCGTACCGGATGGCCGAGAAGGTTATGTTGAACGACCTCGGACACTGGTCCTGATTGGACCGGCACCATAAGATATTAAGGGAATAACAATGAAAAAACAGTTTAAAGATTCTTTATTTGGGGAAGCGAAGACCATGAATCATGCATTCCGTCAATTTTCTATGGCTGCGATTACACTTGCGGTGATGCAGGTGGCATCGGCACAAGTCAGCATGACCAATATTGTACCGATGAACCTGGCTGAACAGGGCACAGAAATCCGGATCATGTTTAATGGTTTGCCGCCACAGCCTCAGGCTTACCAGCTTGAGCAACCTTCCCGTTTGATTCTGGATTTTGACAAGGCACAGCAAAGCTTGAAACAGAGCTCTATCCCGGTGTCGACCAATGAGGCAAGTTCTGTTGATGTTGCTGCCGATGATCAGCGTTCCCGTGTGATTGTCAACTTAAAAGATGCCGGGGCATTTACCACCCGTGTTGAAGGCAATACCTTTGTACTGAAAATCAATTCGGCCAAGCCGGCGATGACAACGCCTGTTGCCGCAGTTCGTCAGGTACAGCAGGGGATTTCCAACATCGGTTTCCAGCGTGGGAACCAGGGTGAAGGTCTGGTCGTCATTGATTTGTTAGGCAATAACACCCCTGTTGATGTGCAACAGCAGGGCAGTAAAATTGTTGTGCGTACCATGGGCAATAAAATCCCGGCACACTTGGCCCGTCGCCTCAACACCAATGACTTTGCAACCCCGGTGGCGAGTATTGATGCCTATAATGACAAAGGCAATGGCGTGGTGACCATCCAGTCTGCCGGCAGTTATGAATATATGGCCTATCAGGCTGAGAACAAGCTGACCATCAGTCTGAAGCGTCCTGAAGACAAGTCGCCGACCAAGGCCAAGACTCAGGCCTATACCGGCAATAAGATTTCTCTTGATTTCCAGGATATTGAAGTGCGCCGTGTGCTGCAGTTGCTGGCAGACTTTACCGGCATCAATATGGTGGCAGCAGACACGGTACAGGGCAATATTACCTTGCGCCTTAAAGATGTACCGTGGGATCAGGCACTGGATATCGTGCTGAAAACCAAGAATCTGGATAAACGCCGTAACGGCAATGTGATCTGGATTGCACCGGTTTCAGAACTGATCAAGGCCGAGGAAGAAGAAGCTAAGGCACAGGCACAAAGTGTGAAGCTGGCACCGCTGCAAACCGAATATATTACCTTGAGTTATGCCAAAGCAGCTGATATTGAAAAGCTGATTACCCAAGGGAAAAATGCCAATACCAATAATGGCAATTCTTCCAATTCAGTCAGCAATGATACCTTGTCGGGTGGTTTGTTGAGCCCGAGAGGAACCATCTCGATTGACCCGCGAACCAATACCCTGATTGTAAATGACACCTCACAGAAAATTGACCAGATCCGTAAAATGGTTGACCTGCTCGATGTATCGGTGAAACAGGTGATGATCGAGGCGCGTATTGTCAGTGCCAGCACCGATTTTACCAAAGAGATGGGGGTAAAATGGGGTATCCTGTCACAGGGGATCACCAAGAATAATGACCTGTTGGTGGGGGGGAGCGATAAAACTTTATGGAATCTGAGAAAACCGGAAAAAGACAGTGAAACAGGGGGCTGGAAATATGAAATTGAACGCCCGGATAACCTGAATGTGGACTTGGGGGCAGTTACTCCCGGAGCCAGCCGGATTGCTTTCGGCCTGATCAGCCTTTCCGACTTTATGCTGGATCTGGAGCTCTCTGCAGTACAGGCCGATGGTTATGGTGAAGTGATCTCGACACCGAAAGTCATGACGGCTGACAAGCAACCTGCAAAAATCGAATCGGGTAAGAAAATTCCGTATACCTCATCGACTGGGGGAGGTGCCAATGCCGTACCTAAAACCGAATTTATTGATGCCACTTTGAGTCTGGACGTGACACCAAGCATTACACCTGACGGTAAGGTGATGATGAAACTGAACATTACCAAGGACTCGCAAAGTACGCCAACACCGACAGGCCAGCTTACCATCAATAAAAACCAGATCGATACCAACGTGCTGGTCGACAATGGTGAAACCGTGGTACTTGGCGGGATTTTTGAACAGGAAAATATCAGTTCCCAGACAAAAGTCCCATTTCTTGGCGACTTGCCTTATGTGGGCCGCCTGTTCCGTCGTGACCTGAAAACCGACAATAAACGTGAACTACTTATTTTTATTACGCCGAGAATTGTTAATGACACTTTGACCAGAAATCATTAATATATTTTCAATAATCGCAATTCATATAGGTGGCGCGTTGCCAAGCAAAGCGTTTAATACCCTACCAAATATTTATTTGGTAGGGCCAATGGGGGCAGGAAAAACAACAGTTGGTCGGCATCTGGCAGAATTGTTAGGCCGTGATTTTATTGACAGTGATCATGAAATCGAACGTAAAACAGGTGCCACAATTCCATGGATTTTTGAAAAAGAAGGTGAAGTCGGATTTCGGTTACGCGAGACCAATGTATTAAACGACCTGACCTCCCGCCCTTTACTGGTACTGGCCACTGGCGGTGGTGCAGTTACTCAGGAGAAAAACAGGGAATTTCTGAAACAGCGAGGTATCGTTGTCTATCTTTATACTCCTGTAGAATTGCAGCTACAGCGAACCTATCGCGATAAAAATCGCCCTTTATTACAAGTTGAAAATCCAGAGCAGAAATTGCGTGACCTGTTGGCCCTGCGCGATCCTTTGTACCGTGAAGTTGCCCATCATATCATTGAAACAAATCAAGGGGCTGCACGCGATCTGGCGCAACGTATCCTGCACGTCATTTTATCTAAAAAAGTTAAGTAATCGCTAGTTGGTTGTCATTATGCAAACGTTACATGTTGAGTTGGGTGATCGCCGTTATCCAATCTTTATTGGTAGTCATTTAGATCCAAAACAATTGCTTGCGCCGTATTTGCATGGCCGGCAAGTGATGCTGGTTTCAAACTCGACGGTCGCGCCTTTGTATCTGGAACATTATCGGGAAGCCCTGATCGCACTGGATAAACAGGTTGCACAATGTATCCTGCCAGATGGCGAACAATATAAGGATCTCCAGCATTTAAACCTTATTTTTGATGCGTTGCTGGAAGCGGGCTTTAACCGCGATTGTACCGTACTGGCCCTGGGCGGTGGCGTGATTGGTGACATGGCCGGGTTTGCCTCGGCCTGTTTCCAGCGTGGCGTGTATTTTGTGCAGGTACCGACCACCTTGCTGTCCCAGGTTGACTCCAGTGTCGGGGGCAAGACCGGTATTAATCATCCGCTGGGCAAGAACATGCTGGGGGCTTTCCAGCAGCCGCAAGTGGTACTGGCCGATATGGCACAACTGGAGACTTTACCTGACCGCGAATTGTCTGCAGGGTTATCGGAAGTCATTAAATACGCTTTACTGGGTGATGCCGATTTTCTGGTCTGGTTAGAGCAAAACATGGATGCGCTGATCGGACGGGATGCCAATCTGCTGGCAGAAGCGGTTTATCGTTCATGTGCACATAAAGCACGGATTGTGGCCAATGACGAAAAGGAGCAGGGTGAACGCGCCTTGCTAAATCTTGGGCATACCTTTGGACATGCGATCGAATCTTATCTGGGCTACGGCACATGGTTACATGGTGAAGCAGTGGCGACCGGTATGGTGATGGCAGCAGATTTATCGCACCGTTTAGGCTGGATTTCAGCCGAAGATGTGCAACGTACAAAAAATATCATTCAGCGGGCCCATTTACCGATATCATGTCCAAAAATTCCATTAGATGAGTTCTTGGCTTATATGTCGCACGATAAAAAAGTCTTAAATGGTCAGTTACGTCTGGTGCTCTTGAAAAACTTGGGGCAGGCGGTGATTACCAAAGATTTTGATGTTGAGCTAATGAAACAATCTATTCTTGAAAATCAATCTGCATAATTAATCATTTGGGTAAAGCATGGCTGTGTCACGATCAATTTGGCAAAATATTCAACAATATAGCTGGCTCGTTTTTGCGCTGGTTTGTTTAATTGCTGCATTGATATTCTGGGGTGTTACCGACACCAAGGCGCTGGTAAAAGAGCAACAGCCGACTGAAACGGAAGCGCAGGTTCAGATCCAGCCCGAAAAGGTTGCGGCCACTGCACATTTGGGGGCACTCTCGGATGAGGTGAAGCCCCTGGATTTGACCACGCGTGTGGTTGTATCCAATGAGCATGCACCTGAATTTCGTGGCACCAAATATATTAAAGAAAACCAGCGGCAATGGACCACGGAAATTTTCCGTAGCTCAGATGAAGCCATTGTAAAAAATTTCCTGTTAAACCGTGCCGATCGCAGAAAGTTTGTCTACTTCCGTCTGAGTGGTGAGGAGCAGGCCGAACAATATGTTTTAACCTATGGGCTCTCGTCGAGTGCAGAAGAAGCCACACGCCAGTTCGCACAGCTCAATCTGGTACTGCCTGAGTCGGTCAAGCCTAAAGCGCAGCAACTGACTGGATACGCAGACTTTGTCAACGATTTGGGCTCTGATGAAATGAAGTCTGCCACCAATCAGCTGTATGCAGTCCAGTTACGACCTGCGGCCTTGCCTAAAGTCGATGAAACCTTGCTGTTGACCAACAGGGCACCCGTAACGGGCACGCGTCCTGCCAATCCTTCCACGACCGTAAAAACGACAGTGACTCAACGTGATGCACAAGGCAATGTGGTAAATGTGAAACAAAGCCAATCTGCGCCAGCAAATCCTCCAAGTACTGAAAAAGTAAAAGAAAATTCTGATTCTGGCAAACGGGAAGTCAGCGACCCGTTCAACTGATGCTGCACTAAAACTGTGCAAAGGTGATTCTTTTTATAGCAGCATGGTGTTTTTTGGTGCAATTTATTTAAGGGAGCAAACGCTTTGCTCCTTATAATTTAAAGTTATTTTAATTTTTTTAACGATTTAGTAAATCCTATTTCTCATGGCATGTTTTTTGCATTGTTGTGGTGCTAATTTGTCTGCTCATTGCCCCTTTTGGCACTAATTGATTCATTCTTTTAGTGAAATGGAAAGTTTTTGTGCTTTACAAACTTTTTTGAGGGTGTAATAACTGAAAACACTTTAGAAGGCGAAGTGCGCTGTTTCTTGCAAAAGAAAGGCGTATATTGCAAATCCGCCTGTAAAAATGTTTTCGCGAAGCATTGAACTTTAAATGAGTTGATCGGCAATATCGCAGAAAATGAATTGAATGTTTGTTGCTCGAAAGAGCCATGTTGAAAGAAGGGTACGCTATGCACATGCCATCGCCTAATACTGTAGCTCCCGCTCAAGGTTTATATCAGCCTGACGAGTTTAAGGATAACTGTGGTTTTGGTCTGATTGCCCATATGAAGGGTGAGTCAAGCCATCATCTGGTCGAAACTGCGATTCACAGTTTAAGTTGCATGACGCACCGTGGTGGTATTGCCGCAGATGGCAAGACAGGAGATGGGTGCGGATTGTTATTGGCGATGCCAAAGCAATTTTTCCGTGATGAAGCAAAAAAACTCAGTGATATTACACTCAGTGAAATTTTTGCTGTAGGTACGGTATTTTTAAATACTGATCCGGCATTGGCGCAACATTCTAAAAATATTTTAACCAAAGAAATCGAGTCAGATGGCTTACGTGTGCTGGCCTGGCGTGTTGTCCCGACCAATAATGATGTACTCGGTGAAATTGCGCTTCAATCTCTGCCTGTGTTTGAACAGGTCATTGTAAACTGCCCGATGGGGGTAACCGAGATTGAGTTTAACCGTAAGCTGTTTCTGGCGCGCCGTCGTGCCGAACAACAATTACAAAATGATCCTTCTTTCTATGTGACCACACTTTGCTCGACCGTGATCAGCTATAAAGGCCTGATGATGCCGGCAGCCATTGCTGACTTCTATACCGACCTGGCTGATGAGCGCCTGAAATCACATATTGTGGTGTTCCACCAACGCTTTTCGACCAATACCTTGCCACGCTGGCCTTTGGCCCAGCCTTTCCGTTACCTTGCGCACAATGGTGAGATCAATACCATTACTGCAAACCGTAACTGGGCCTTGGCACGTACCCCGAAATTTGCAAACCCGTTATTGCCGGGCTTAACCGAGCTCAACCCGATCGTTAACCGGACCGGTTCGGATTCATCCAGTCTGGATAACATGCTTGAAATCCTAGTCGGTGGTGGCATGGACCTGTTCCGTGCGCTACGCATGCTGGTACCGCCTGCATGGCAAAACGTGGAAACACTGGATGCCGACCTGCGTGCTTTCTACGAATTTAACTCAAAGCATATGGAAGCATGGGATGGCCCGGCTGGTCTGGTAATTCAGGATGGTCGTCATGCAATCTGTATGCTTGACCGTAATGGCTTGCGTCCAGCGCGCTGGGTCATCACCAAGAATGATTACATTACCCTGGCATCAGAAATCGGGGTATGGGGCTACGAGCCGGAAGATGTAGTATCCAAAGGCCGTGTCGGTCCGGGTCAAATCTTGGTTGTCGATACCTTGACAGGCAAGGTACTAGATACCAAAGATGTCAGCAATCACCTTAAAAACATGCGCCCATATCGCGAATGGTTGCGTGATCATGCGATCCGTTTACAGGCCAATCCACAGCTTGAAGAGCAACTGGTCGATCAGGGTCTGACAGGCGACAAGCTGAAAGCGGCACAAAAAATGTTTATGGTGACATTTGAAGAGCGTGACCAGCTATTACGTCCAATCGCAGAAAGCGGTCAGGAAGCGGTTGGCTCAATGGGTGATGATACTCCAATGGCGGTGTTGTCCCGTCAGGTACGTCATGTGTCTGACTATTTCCGCCAGCAGTTTGCTCAGGTGACCAACCCGCCAATCGATCCATTACGTGAATCGATCGTGATGTCGCTGGAAACCTGTTTAGGTCGTGAACAGAATGTGTTTGAGCAAGGCCCGGAACATGCCGACCGTATCATCATTTCCAGTCCGGTGTTGTCAAATTCAAAAATGCAGCAGCTTCGCGATGTGGAAAAAGAGCGTGAAGGCTATGGCGTGGTGGATATTGACCTGAACTATGCTGAAGCCGAAGGCTTACAGGCGGCAATTGAGCGGATCTGTGAGGAATCGGCGCAAGCGGTTCGCGATGGGAAAACGTTAATTGTATTAACCGATAAAAACTTCCGTGAAGGGTTCTTGCCTGCAAATGCTGCATTGGCAACTGGAGCTGTGCATCACCATCTGATTAAAACGGGTCTACGTACCGATGCCAACATTCTGGTCGAAACCGGTTTTGCCCGTGATCCACATCAGTTTGCGGTATTACTAGGCTTTGGTGCCACTGCAGTCTATCCATATCTTGCTTATGATGTGATCAATGATCTGGTTGCAAAAGGCGAGTTGCTTGGCGACCCGATTCAGGCACAGGCCAACTTCCGTAAAGGGATTGAGAAAGGCTTGCTGAAAGTACTGTCTAAAATGGGTATCTCGACTGTTGCTTCTTATCGTGGCGGTCAGCTATTTGAAGCGGTAGGGTTATCTTCAGAAGTCGTGGACAAATGTTTCCTTGGCGTACCGAGCCGTATTCAGGGAGCAACCTTTGCCGATCTGGAAAATGACCAGAAGAAATTGGCAACGACTGCCTGGCAGAACCGCAAGCCGATTGATCAAGGTGGTTTGCTCAAGTTTGTCTTTGGTAAAGAGTACCACGCGTTTAATCCAGACGTAATCAATGCCTTGCATAAAGCGGTACGTTCAGGCCAATATCAGGATTTTAAAGCATACGCAGAACTGGTAAATAACCGTCCAGTGGCGACCATCCGTGATTTATTCAAGTTAAAAACCACAGAAGCCATTGCGCTGGATCAGGTTGAAAGTATTGAAGACATCCTGCCACGTTTTGACTCTGCGGGTATGTCTTTAGGTGCATTATCACCAGAAGCACATGAAGCAATTGCGATTGCCATGAATACCATTGGTGGCCGTTCCAACTCGGGTGAGGGTGGTGAAGACCCTGCGCGTTATGGCACGATTCGTAACTCCAAAATCAAGCAGATTGCATCAGGTCGTTTTGGGGTAACGCCTGCTTACCTGACCTCTGCTGAAGTGTTGCAGATCAAGGTAGCCCAAGGTGCAAAACCGGGTGAGGGTGGCCAGTTACCGGGTGGTAAGGTCAATGGCCTGATTGCCCGTTTACGTTACTCGGTGCCAGGTGTGACCCTGATTTCACCACCACCACACCATGATATTTATTCGATTGAAGACTTATCACAGTTGATCTTTGACTTGAAACAGGTCAATCCTCAGGCCATGGTATCGGTCAAGCTGGTCTCTGAGCCGGGAGTGGGTACCATTGCTGCGGGTGTTGCAAAAGCTTATGCCGACTTCATTACCATTTCTGGTTATGACGGTGGTACAGCGGCATCCCCACTGTCATCGATTCACCATGCGGGTTCACCGTGGGAACTGGGTCTTAGCGAAGCGCATCAGGCCTTACGTGTCAATGACCTGCGTGGCAAGGTGCGTGTACAGACCGATGGTGGCCTGAAAACCGGTCTGGATGTGATCAAGGCTGCGATTTTAGGTGCAGAAAGCTTTGGTTTCGGTTCTACTCCAATGATTGCTCTGGGGTGTAAATACCTGCGTATCTGTCACTTGAACAACTGTGCAACCGGCGTTGCAACACAGCAAGATCATTTACGTCAGGAACACTATATTGGTGAACCTGAAATGCTGATCAACTTCTTCAAGTTTATTGCAGAAGAAACCCGTGAGTGGCTAGCTGCATTAGGTGTTGCTTCATTGAAAGACCTGATTGGCCGTGTAGATTTGCTTGAAGTGTTGCCGGGCGAAACCGACAAACATGCCCATCTTGACCTGAGTGCACTATTGACTTCACATCCTGCTGCCGAAGGTAAGGCGCAATATTGTCAGGTTCAGGGCAATGCACCATTTGATAAAGGTGTTCTTGCAGAACAGATGGTGGCAGAAATGTTGCCGGCAATTGAAGCGGGTACAGGTGGTTCATTCAACTTCACTGTCGGTAACTGCGACCGTTCGATCGGTGCGCGTATCTCGGGTGAAATTGCCCGTCGCTATGGCAACCTTGGCATGGAAAACAGTCCTGTCATCATGAATCTGGAAGGTACGGCTGGCCAGTCACTGGGGGTATGGAATGCAGGCGGTCTGCATATCAAGCTTGAGGGTGATGCCAACGACTATGTCGGTAAAGGCATGGCGGGCGGTCGTGTCTCGATCTTCCCACCAAAAGGTTCACCATTCCAGACCCAAAATACGGCCATTATCGGGAACACCTGCTTATACGGTGCAACGGGTGGTAAGTTATTTGCTGCCGGGACCGCGGGCGAGCGTTTTGCTGTTCGTAACTCGGGTGCATTTGCTGTCATTGAAGGTGCAGGCGATCACTGCTGTGAATACATGACTGGCGGTGTAGTAACGGTATTGGGTAAAGTCGGGCATAACTTCGGTGCGGGCATGACTGGCGGTTTTGCCTATGTCCTTGATCTGGATAATGACTTTGTAGACTACTACAACCATGAACTGATTGACCTGAACCGTATCTCTACCGAGTCGATGGAAGATCACAAGGAAAACCTGTTACGTATCCTGGATGAACATATCAAGGAAACGGGTAGTGCCTGGGCATACAAGATCCGTAACGAGTTTGACTTCTATAGCCGTAAGTTCTGGCTTGTAAAACCAAAAGCTGCTAATTTGCAAACGCTTTTAAAAACAACTCAAGCCGATCCACAATAATTCCACGACTGCAAAGACATAGGCTGGCGCAGAAAGATGAAGGACATCGCTGCGCCTACCCACGGAGAGAGACATGGCAGAACGCCTCAATAATGACTTTCAATTTCTGGATGTAGCACGTCAAGATCCAGAGAAAAAAGATATTACTGTCCGCAAAGCAGAGTTTGTGGAAATTTATAAACCTTTTACTGCAGAAGTGGCTGCTAACCAGACCCACCGCTGTTTAGGTTGCGGTAATCCCTATTGTGAATGGAAATGTCCGGTACATAACTACATTCCAAACTGGTTAAAACTGATTGCAGAAGGCCAGATTTTCCAGGCGGCCGAGCTTTGCCATCAAACCAATACCTTGCCGGAAGTGTGTGGCCGTGTCTGCCCGCAGGACCGTCTATGTGAAGGGGCCTGTACCTTAAACGATGGTTTTGGTGCCGTAACTATTGGTAATGCTGAAAAATATATCAACGATACTGCCTTTGCACTGGGCTGGCGTCCAGATATGTCCAGCGTCAAATGGACCAATAAAAAAGTGGCGATCATCGGCGCCGGCCCGGCTGGGTTGGGCTGTGCAGATATTCTGGCACGTGGTGGTGTCAAACCGGTCGTCTTTGATAAGCGTCCTGAAATTGGTGGCCTGCTCACATTCGGTATTCCAGAATTTAAAATGGAAAAAGATGTGATGAAACGTCGTCGCGAAATTTTTACCGGTATGGGCATCGAGTTCCGTTTAAATACCGAGATTGGTGTGGATGTTACCATTGAGCAGTTACTTGCCGAATACGATGCCGTGTTTATGGGAATGGGCACCTACACCTATATGAAAGGCGGTTTCCCGGGTGAAGAGCTCGATGGCGTATATGATGCACTGGATTTCCTGATTGCAAATGTGAACCGTTGTCAGGGCTGGGAAAAAGACCCGAGCGAATACATCAGTGTGGATGGCAAAAAAGTCATCGTGCTGGGTGGTGGCGATACAGCGATGGACTGTAACCGGACTTCATTACGCCAGGGTGCACATGATGTGACCTGTGCCTATCGTCGTGATGAAAGCAACATGCCGGGTTCTGCACGTGAGGTTAAAAATGCCTATGAAGAGGGAGTGAAATTCCTGTTCAACCGTCAGCCTGTTGAAATTGTGGGTGAAAATGGCAAAGTGACGGGGGTTAAAGTGGTCACCACACAAATGGGTGAGCCGGACAGCCGTGGCCGCCGCAGTCCGGAACCGATTCCGGGCTCTGAAGAAATCTTGCCAGCAGATGCGGTCTTGCTTGCTTTTGGTTTCCGTCCAAGTCCGGCAGACTGGTTCGGTCATGCCAATGTGAGTCTGGATGGTTCTGGTCGTGTGATTGCGGCTGAACAGCAACAGTTCAAGTTCCAGACCTCAAATCCAAAAATCTTTGCAGGTGGCGATATGGTGCGGGGTTCTGACCTGGTGGTTACTGCCATCTGGGAAGGCCGACAAGCTGCGGAAGGCATTCTGGATTATCTCGGGGTCTAACTCTGCCTGCATAAATATCGTTTAAACACAGCCTGCTTGATGCAGGCTTTGTTTTTTCCACTGGTCATTTTGGTAGTTTTGGCAAACTTTCTAAGCTTTTTTGCCCTGTCCGAGCCGGGTGTCCGGCGCAATACTCGAACCAGATCCCGAATATGCACAAGGTAATCACAATGGCACTTGCAAATGTGAAGGTGGAAAAAAGCTATTTAAATCGCCCCAAGGCATTGGGGATTACCGTACGTCGCTTACAGTTTAATCCTGCCAAAATCAAACGGCATTATTTTGCCAATTCCCCCGTCATGTCGCATCTGCTGACTGCACTTTCTTCTACTTTCCCGATTGGTGAGCAGTATTTCGTCAATAGCGTGCGTAATGTCAGGGATAAAGTTCAAGACCCGCAATTACAGGCACAAATCGCTGCTTTTATCGGGCAAGAGGCCATGCACTCCAAAGCGCATACCGAATTTAATGATGCATGGCGACGGGATGATTATAACCTTGACCGCTTTCAGGCATGGCTGGCGCAGCGCGATGACTTGCTCCGGAACATCCATCCCAAATTACAACTGGCGCTGACCTGTGCCTTTGAGCACTTTACTGCCATGTTAGGCGGCTATATCCTGAAACATCCGGAAATCCTCAGTACACTGGATGAAGATGCCATGAAACTGTGGGTGTGGCATGCGATTGAGGAAATTGAGCATCGTTCCGTCGCTTTTGACGTTTATCAGCACGTCTATGGTGATGACCGGATTCGCCGTCTGCTGATGCGTAGTGTCACTACAGGCTTTGCCAGCCTGACTTTTTATGCGACTTCCCGGCTGATCTGGCAGGACAAATGGAAAAGTCTGCCAAAAGTGGGAGGCAACCTGTTTGGGGTGTATTTGCTTGCCAAAATGCTGGTGCAACTTGTTCCCGAGTATCTGTCTTATTATAGAGCCGATTTTCATCCGGCCAAACATGATTACACGGTGCTGGTCAATTACTGGAAAGCACGCATGGCAGATGAATACGGTATGGCAAGTTTTCAGGAGGAGGCTGCTTCACGGCTTTACAGTTAATAAATATGGTTTTTCCAAAGGTTTGCTTAGCATGGCATTACTCAACAAGTGGGGGTAATGCTTTTTTTATTTAAAGAGTCATCAAGCAAATTTAATAAATGTTACACAGCCAGCAAAAAATCCCATTACAATGAACTATCGCAAAAATATAAAGAAAAACTTGAGGATAAATTTTTATGAAAGTTATGAAACAAACTGCACTCGCAACTGTATTGGCTAGCACACTTCTGTTTACAGGCTGCGGCTATAACACTTTACAGGTGAAAGATGAAGCGGTGAATGCTTCCTGGTCTGAGGTACAGAACCAATATCAACGCCGTGCTGACCTGGTACCGAATCTGGTCAATGTGGTGAAAGGCTATGCCAAACATGAAGAACAGGTGCTCACGGAAGTGACACAGGCACGTTCAAATGTGGCGGGCTTAAAAGTTGACAAGGAAGTACTGGAAGACCCTGCGTTATTTGAAAAATACCAACAGGCTCAAAGCCAGCTGACCGGTGCATTGTCACGTCTGATTGCCGTATCGGAAAATTATCCTGACCTGAAGGCCAATGAACAGTTCCGTGACTTGCAGGCCCAGCTTGAAGGGACCGAAAACCGTATTGCAGTTGCCCGTAACCGTTATATTACCACGGTTCAGGACTACAATGGCTATGTACGCCAGTTCCCTCAGGCCTTGACGGCTAAAGTAATTGGTATGAAAACCAAAGAAAACTTCAAGGCGGAGCAGTCTGCTCAACAAGCACCAACAGTTTCATTTAACTAAGTTTTGAAATTGTTTTTGAATGGTGGGGAGTGACCGTATGTCTGGAGCGTTACAGCAGAAGCGAACACAGCCTGTTTTAGCTGGGCTATTACTGCTTTTTGCCACACTTTGTTTTCAACATACGGTCTGGGCCGAGGTTGCAACCGCAACAGATCAGAGTGATCTGGTGGTTGCAGGTAAAATTATTCAGGAACAGCAAACCAATAAAACCGCACCTGCAAGCAGCACGAATACTGAAACATCAGTATTGCCTAAAGTCGCCGATGACATGGCCGAGGGTGAGTCTATCCGTGACTTGCCGAGTTTAAACCAGCCGGTGATTGATCAGGCCAAAATCTTAAGTGATGCAGAATTACAGCAACTTAACCAGAAAATCCTGAGTCTTTACCAGCAGGGCAAGGCCCAAGTGGGTGTGATTATCGTGCCGACCACGGGTCAGGAAGCGATTTTCGATTTTGCATTACGTGCCGGAGAAAAGTGGCAACTGGGCTCGGCAAAACGTGATAATGGGCTGTTGATGGCAATTGCAGTCAATGACCGCAAAATCCAGATTCTGACCGGTTATGGTCTGGAAGGGGTGCTGCCTGATCTGGTCCTCAGCCGGATTATCCGCAATCAGATTACGCCTGCTTTTAAACAGGGACAATACGCGCAAGGGATTTCAGCCGGTCTGGACGAAATTAGCCGTATTGTGAACCTGGACCCTGAAGTTGCACAACAGGCAGCACAAGAGTTGAAAGAACGCCATGAGCAAGCCTTACACGCACAGCAGGCCAGGGAAAATACCTTGACCATGGCCCTGTTTATCCTGATTGCAGGTGTGATTGGCTCATTTATTGTGGGTAACCGTTTGAGTGCCTCAACAGCAGCAGTGGCGGCAACTGCTGCAGGGCTGGTCAATGGAGCCGGGCTGGTCATGAGCTTGCTGCTCGGTGTGGGAATTTTCTTTTTACTGATTACTTCACTTGCACAACTGATTTTCCAGATGTTCTTGTCTGGCAGCGGGCGCGGCGGCGGTGGCGGAGGTGGAGGTTTTGGCGGCGGCGGTGGTTATAGCGGCGGCGGCGGTAGCTTTGGTGGGGGAGGAGCATCAGGCTCATGGTAACAAAGACAGATACAACACAGATTATTACCCAGCCGAAACTGGATGATCATGTGCAACCGAGTGTAAAACGCTGGTTCAGGCATTTTCTCTATGTTTCATCTGCTCATCGTTATTTTAGCAAGCAGGACCGGTCCGAGATTGCCAAAGCGGTACAGCAGGCAGAAAAGGGCCATGTGGGTGAGATTCAGGTGGTGATTGAAGGGCACATTCCCTGTTCGCAAGCCTATCATCAGAATACCCGCTTACGGGCACAGCAGCTCTTTGCTGAGCTCGGTGTCTGGGATACTGAGCTAAATAGTGGCGTGCTGCTGTATTTGAACCTGTGCGAACGTAAAGTTGAAATCGTGATTGATCGGGGATTGAAGAACGCGACCCAAACCGAAACCTGGCATAGGATTTGTCAAAGTATGGTGCTGTTGCTGGCTCAGAAGCAATATCTACATGCAGTCACCCAGGGTGTTGCCGAGATCGGACAGATTCTGGATCAGTATTATGTAAAATCTGATGTAAATGACCACAATGAACTACCAAACGAACCGATCATTTTAAATTAGAGCCGGCTTTTAATTTAACATCAAAATCATGCTTGTTATTTTAGAAAAAATAAATTATTGTGCAGACGAGTCTGTATAGTTGGTTTTCTGGATAGCAAGCTTTTCTACAGGCTTCCGATAAACGGCAACAAAAATAAAAAAATAATTCAGATAAATATTGTGTGATTCAGGTCGCTCAATTTAAATACAATTCGAAAATAATCAAATTTGATATCTAGAAAAACGCATAATAAAGCATTAAAGCTGACGCTAATTGTCATTTTTTTTCTTAAAATGTCTAAATTGCGCTGCTTTTAGCCAACATGAATTTTTTTTAAGTCCCTGTTTTTTTAGAGTAAAATTGGCTAAGCTAAGGACTGGCATAAAACATGCTAAATACTAAGTAGCTGAAAAAAGCTTATAAAAATATCCATTGGAGAAATGTTATGAAATCAATGCAAAAGGGTTTTACTCTTATCGAATTGATGATCGTTGTGGCGATCATTGGTATTTTGGCGGCAATTGCGATTCCTGCGTATCAGGATTACATCGTTCGTTCTAAAGTAACGGAAGGTTTAAACTTGGCATCTTCTTACAAAACAGTGATTGCTGAAAATGCGGGTAATGCTGCATCTGATTTAACTCTTGGTGTTCCTAACTTTGTTGCAACGAAAAATGTAAAATCTATTGTGGCAGCGGCAACAACTGGTGTTATTACAATTACTTATCAACCTACGGTAAAAGATGTAGTAATTACTTTAACACCAAAAGATGGTGCAGAAAATGGTAACGCAATTGCTAATAACAAAGTTCCTGTAAATCAAATTACTTGGGTTTGTGCAGTAGATAGTGCGGCTAATTCTAAATACGTTCCTGCAAATTGCCGTATCTAATTTATTTTTAGAATGAAAATGCCAGCTTTTATAGCTGGCATTTTTATAAGTAATATTAAGTTCATAAAGTGACGAAAAAGGTCTTTTTGTGCCTTGGAAGTATTTTTTAATATATAAAAATTATAAAAAACATATATTTGTAATTTGGCATGATTCTTGTTTATTAAAGTAATGATAAATGGGAGAATGAACAAATGGAAGCTGCAAAAGGTTTTACACTAATTGAATTAATTATAGTAGTTGCGATTATTGGTATCTTGGCTATTATAGCAATTCCAGCATATCAGGACTATATGATACGTGCTAAAGTAACAGAAGGGCTGAATTTAGCGTTTCCTTATAAAACAATAGTTGTAGAAAATGCGAGCAATGGTGCATCTAATTTAACATTAGGGATTCCTAGTTTCTTTACGGCAACTACAAATGTTACAAGTATTACACCTAATATTAATAATGGAGAAATAGTGATTACTTATACTGCAAAGGTGAAAAATATAAAACTAAAGTTAACACCATATGATGGAGCAGAAAATAGTATACCTATATCAGCTGGAACAGTTGCACAGAATCAAATAACTTGGGTTTGTTCGGTTGATGATCTTACAAATAATGCTAGATACGTACCTGCAAATTGTCGTAATTAATTTTAAATTTTGAGATATAATAAGCATAGATTTAAATATAACTTTTTTATGTTAGTTTTTGAAAAATGGAATTTTAATAGAATGTATATATCATATCGCCCATTGATTACAATTTCATTCTTATTTTTTACCTTGTCGATCTTAAATCCTGTACATGCTTTACCTTTGGTGGGCTTTTTTTCAGAATTTTTTTGTTTTATAGGTTGCCTGACTTTGCTTCCATTTTTATTTAAAATAAAAATAGAAGTTCCTAGAATTATTCTTCCATTATTTTTAATTTTACTTATTCCATTAATTCAATTTTCTTTGGGTTATGTTTTTTTCTTTTTTAATGCTTTTTTTTCTTTTATATACTTATTATTCTTTTTATTAATGATTGTATTGGGGTATAATTTAAAAATAAATAATATAATAGATATTAAACTTTTTTTAGCTGCATTTTTCTTAAGTATTAGTATACTTTCAAGTTTTTTTGCAATTATACAGTGGTTGGGTCTATCTAAGGATTCTGGATTTATTATGAATTTGGTAGGTTCTAGACCCTATGCAAATATGGCTCAACCAAACCATTTGGCAACTTTTTTATGTACGGGTCTTTTTTCTTGTTGGCATTTTTTTGAAAATAAGAAGATCGGTAAGGGTCTTTTTTATGTTCTATGTTCTATTTTTTATTTTTCAATTGCATTAACACAGTCGAGAACGGCATGGTTAATTATTTTATTTTCTTCGATTTTTTTGTTTCTCATAAATAAAAAATATAATATGAGGATTTCGAAAATAAATCTATTGGCAGGAGGTACTTTTTTTGTTTTATGTATTTTTATTTTGCCCTTAATAAACGAATTTATTGGCCAATATTTTAATATAATAGATACTGGTTCAATAGTGGAAAGAGTATCCAGTGGTTATGAAAGGTTTAAAATTTGGAATCAAATTTTTCATGCAATTTTACAGAAACCTTGGTTTGGATATGGATGGAATCAGACGACAGCTGCACAATTTGAAGTTATTGATCAATTTCCTGGAAAAGAGTGGGCGACAAGCTCGCATAACTTAATATTAGATATATTGGTTTGGTGTGGTATACCATTAGGTTTTTTAATTTCTAGTTATTTTGTCTATTTATATGTTAGGGCTTATTTTAGTATAGAAGGTGTTGGAGATATTTTTTTATTTTTGGTTGTGTCATCAGTGTTGATCCATAGTTTTTTAGAATTCCCTCTGTATTTTTCATATTTTTTAATGCCAATTGGTTTGATTTTTGGTGTTTTATTAAAAAGTGAAAATAAATTTATATTTTTAAATCAAATTTTAATCGTATTTATATTCTTTAGTAGTTTTTTTTTAGGGGCTGTAATTTTTAAGGAATATTTGAAAATAGAAGATAATTTATTTTCAGGCCGTTTACATGCTATGGGTGATTTAAGAGATGAGGTTAAATTACCCTATCATTTATACTTTTTTGATTTTTTTGATGATCGTGCTAAATGGCTAGCATTATACCCTAAAATGAAAGTTTCTCCAGAGAAACTAATGTTAGGAGAAAAGATGGTAAAAACTTACCTCAAACCCTATGATATTCATAAATACGCACAATTACTAGCATTTAATGGCTACAAGGATGAGGCAGATAGACAATTAAAAATTTTAAATATTCTGTATGGGATTGATGTTTCATATAATGACTTACTGGAAAAATAAAAATTATAAGAATGATTTTATTTATTAACTATTACTAAATTTATTAGTGTGGATGCAAAAAGGAATTTTTTTTATTTGAATATGATTCTTTAGGTTTTGAATGGTTTCTCCATGCGATTTAGCGTGGTTAGTATTTCGTCTAGTGTGTTATCCTAAAGTCATAGCTTTTGTTCTTTGGGAAGCAAATGCTGTTGATATGACCGTTCTCATTAACAAAGAAACAGGCGAAGTGGTGAAGATTGTCGACTTACGTCCGTGGAAGTAAATTGTAGTTTTTATCTTATATTTGATTTGTCGGTTAAGGCTTAGCGATATAATCTCCTAAGCCTTTTTTACATGTACAAAGTATGCAATTTATATGCTTTTTTCTGGCCGGCATTTTGATCAGTTTTGCCTGGCTCTCCCCGTTCCATACCTATCCCTGGGTGACTTTTTCTGGTGATCTGGCCGCTTTTGGCGCCGCTTTGGCGTTACTGGCGATTTTCCTCAATAAAAAAATTCAGGTTGCCCGTCCTCAGCTTTTAATAGCTCCGGTAATCATTGTCCCTTTGATTCAGTGGGGTTTTGGGCTGGTCAATGATTTCAGTGTCGCTCTTTTAAGCTCGGTTTATGTATTTGCCTTCTGGTTCATGATTGTGCTGGGCTTTAACCTATCTCTCAAGCCTGAAAACCGTGAACTGATCATGCGTGAGTTTTCCAAGCTGGTGCTGGGTGTTTCCATCATTTGTAGTGTGATGGCAATTCTACAATGGTGTGGGCTTGGAGGAGTAATGAATGGGGTCATGCAACTAAAAGGGGATCGCCCTTATGCCAATTTTGGTCAGCCCAACCATTTGGCGACCTTTCTGATTATGGGCTTGCTGGGCGCATTATATCTTTATGAAAAAAACAGGATATCTGCTTGGTATCTCGTTCCTGCCAGTTTGCTGATTTTATTTAGCATTGCCTTAAGCCAGTCCAGAACTCCGTGGGTGGTCTGTCTCTTTGTCCTGTTTTACTGGGGCTATAAACAATACAGGCAGCAACCGCGTTTCAAGTTTCCTCTATTATTGTGCTGGTGTGCAGGCTTTTTTATCCTTGCTGCTTGGGGTTTACCTGCCATTGAAGGCCTTATTCAAACCTTATCCGGTTCAGAGCTGGTACAAACCAACAGCTTGGTAGAACGCGCCAGCTCAGGCTATCTGCGTTTTGAAATCTGGACACAAATGTTGTTGGCATTGCAGCAACAACCATGGTTTGGCTATGGCTGGAATCAGACCAGTATTGCCCAGATAAGCGTTTTTAATTTGCACCCTAATCTTGAATGGGTAATCAGTGCCCACAATGTGCTTCTAGATATTCTGGTATGGAATGGCTTACCTTTAGGTGGCCTGATCATTGCTTATATGGCCGCCTGGTTGTTCTGGCTAGACCGAAATGCCAAGGACACCACCTCTGTCATTGCCATTTTAATGGTATCTGCAATCCTGATACATGCCATGCTGGAGTTTCCGCAACGTTATGCCTATTTCTTGCTGCCCATGGGCTTCTTGCTGGGACTAATTCAGGCACAAACGCCAAATCTGAAAGGCATCACCTTATATAAAAATGTGATTCGTTTGATCTGGTTGCTTGCTGTGGTGATGATGTTACTGGTCTGGAGAGATTACAAGCTGTTTCAGCAGCATAGTCGGCAGATCTTTAAAAAACAGCAGCCCACCACTGAAATTTTGGGAAGTTCTAGAATTTTACTGTTGAGCCAGTTTCAGCAACGCCTTGACTGGATTGCATTGCAACCTCAAACCTTAATGTCTGATGCTGATCTCAAGCAGATTGATGCCATGGTCAGGAATAAAGCGACGCCGTATAACCTGAAAAAATATGCGCAATTACTCGCTTATAATCATAAGATGAGTGAGGCCGAGCAACAGCTCTTTTTATTGCAAAGTCTGTATCAGCAAAAGCTGAGTCTGGCGGAAGTTATCGAACTGAATAATCGCACAAAATAAAAAAAGCCCTATATAGGGCTTTTTTTAGGGTTAAAGCCAGAAAAATTGTGGCTTTAAATCTGTTTAGAGTTGGCTTTGAATATAATTTTCAATGCCGACATTTTCAACCAGATCAAGTTGTGTATCGAGCCAGTCCCAATATTCTTCTTCTTTCTCTAAAATTTCCTGTACCAGGTCACGGGTCACATAATCCTGCTGGATTTCAGCAAGTTCAACGGCTTGCTTGAGCGCTTCAATATTCTCTTTAACCTTGCGAATATCGCAATTTAAGACTTCTTCGGTATGCTGGCCAATATAGAGTTTGCCCAGATGCTGTAAATTCGGTAAGCCTTCCAGAAACAGGATACGCTCAATGATTTTATCCGCATGTTTCATCTGGCGGATTGATTCTTTATATTCAGCCGAACCCAATTGCTCAATGCCCCAGTCATTAAACATACGGGAGTGTAAGAAATATTGATTGATGGCAGTTAAATGGTGGTAAAGCACCTGATTCAGTTGATTGATAACTTCACGATTGCCTTTCATTGCGTTTACTCCAAAAACACCACATGTCGATGCCCTAGTCGATAAGGCAATTTATATTATATTAATCAACAAATAATATTCTGGCGAGTAATTTATAGAACGGCAAATGAAAATCACAATCATAAGAAATGCTACAGGCACTTTAGGATCTGATTGGAAGGGGGGAGAGTATCCATAAAAAAACCGCTGGATGAGGAACTTTTGGGGTTCTGCAAGAAGCGGTGGAGTCGTAACAGATCAGTTGAATCGAGAAATAATATTTAAAATAGATCAGGCTGCAATCGAGATGCGTGCTGCAATTTCGGCAAGCTCTTCGCTGATGATTGCACGTGCTTCAGGAGCACAACGACCACAACATGTACCCAGGTCGAGTAGCTCACGGATTTCACGATAGCTCTCAGCGCCGTTTGCAACAGCATCCTTGATATCCTGATCTGTAATTCCACGACATAAACAGACATACATGGGAGTGATCCACAAATATAAATGCGATAATTGATATTATTGATAATTGTTATCGTTTGTCAATGAATTTCATTCTGATGTCGGGGCTAAATCTATTGGGAATTTGAATAAAAAAATACCACTTGAGCGGAAATCTGAGTGCTGGTCAGCATTCTACGCAAGTGGTATCCATCATCTGGACTTTAAATTTATTTTAGCTATTTGAATTTGATTAAGAAAATATTACGGGATGATCACAATGCCATCCATTTCAACTAAAGCACCTTTTGGCAGGCTAGCTACACCCAATGCTGCACGTGCAGGATAAGGTTGTGCAAAATATTCGCCCATGATCTGGTTCACCAGTTGAAAATGCGACAGGTCAGTCAAAAAGATATTCAGTTTGGCAATATCTGCCAGACTACCGCCCGCCGCAGTACATACCGCCTTCAGGTTGTCGAATACACGGCGGATTTGCGCTTCAATGCCTTCTACAAGTTCCATACTGTACGGATCTAAACCGATCTGGCCTGAAAGATAGAGCGTATTGCCAACAAGAATTGCCTGAGAATATGTTCCGATAGCAGCAGGGGCGTGTTCAGTATGAATAACTTGACGTGACATTAAGCTCTCCTAAGTCATATGGTCTATCTTAAACAATGAGACTTTAACACAAAAGTGCCACTACGAAAGCGCTGAATACTGTGAAGTCGCGATCGTTTGCTGCTATTGCTGAGTTTTATGGTACCGCTGGCTTTAAATGAGGGCTGCACATCCGGATATAGCCTAATTGGCGTTTGCGACCTTGGCGACTTCAGGTTGTACGATAGGCATGTTCAGGCGTTCGATACGCGGGAAACCAAAATGCATGCGCAGGTCACGAATGATCTGGGCAATCTGGTTACGGTTGCTGACCACAATATTGACATAGGTTTTCTGCTCTTGGGAATGAACCATCTCTACCCCTGTTTTGGCCTTACGGCATTGATAGATCAGGTCTGAGATCTGTTCATCGTTCATTTCCATATGAATGCACAGGTAGGCACTGAAACGGACATCATCGATTTCTTCAGATTGCCAGTTTAATGGCATGATATTTTCCGGATGCAGATGCTGCTCATGCAACAAGTTACGGCAACGTGAACGATGCACAATCAGGCCGCGTCGCGATAAATGTCCCTGGATTGGATCGCCCAATACCGGATTACAGCAATGGGCATATTTTACATCAACGCCTTCTGTCCCGACGATCAGGCGGTCAGAGGCTTCCCGACGCTGAGAATGATAGTCTTGTGAAAATAAATGATTGGCGACCAGCTGGGGCAGTAAATCACCAACCGCGATCTGTTCAAACAGGGTGTCTTTACTGCTTAAATGTCGCCATTCCAGTACATTAACCCAGTCTGTTGGCGATAGGTCATTGATGGAACGGTGGAACAGTTTTAAGGCACGGTTCAGCGCCTGTTGTCCAACCAGACGCTGTTCATCAATATCCTGATCTCGCAGGATATTCTGCAAGGCACGGCGCGCTTTCTGGGTATTGATGAAGCTGAGCCAGTCCGGATTGGGTGTGGCCAGCACATCGGTAATAATCTCGACGACCTGTCCGCTATGCAGCGGCGTAGACAAAGGACGGATTTCGCCATCTACTTTTGCTCCGACCGCGTGGTTGCCCAGAAACAGGCTGGCGGAGTAGGCAAAATCCACCACAGTGGCGCCTTGAGGTAACTCATGTAACTGTCCATGAGGGGTATAGACCCAGATTTTTTCCTGATGCAAGTAATCGAGGAGATCGCTAAATGTGGTTTTCGCACAGCTGCTATCGATCAGCGTATTCAGGTTTTGCATTGATGCCTGAATGGCTGAACGGCAGGCTTGCGGCGCATTTTCGCCCAGTACCACACCGAAACGGGCAGCTTTACGCATCAGTTCTGTTTGAATGGTCAGGGACAGCGTGGTTTTTTCGCCTTTCAGCTTGATCATTAAGGACTGGTTACCGCCAGGTAATGGGCGCCGGATATGGTCGTTATATTGAAGAACCTGAAAATTATCCTTGAGGGCCTCAACCAGACGGTCACAGTCTGCAATGCTTTGCAGGATAATTTCAAAGGCATGGCTATGGCTTAGCTCATTCAGGTCAATTTCATTTTTGACAAAGTGCCGGAGTAATTCGATATTGTTGTTTTTCTTTTTAATGCGGCCTGCCAAATGAAGCTGTTTTAGCAGATCGGTCAGTTTTTGTTCCCAGATGGCCTGATATTCACAACGTTTTGGCTTGGTTTCCAACAGGGCGGTTTGCACATCATTGAACATATCCAGGTCAAGGTTCTGATAGCAGAGATGCTCAAGGTTATCTGCCATCTCGTTCATACCGACCAGACGGGCCATCGGCACAAAAATATCAAAGGTTTCCTGAGCGATACGGGCACGTTTATCAGGACGAAGGGCGCCCAGCGTAGTCATGTTGTGATAGCGGTCAGCCAGTTTAATAATAATGACACGCGGGTCTTGTAGAGTCGCCTGTAAAATTTTCCGGAAGGATGCGGCTTTGTTATATTCTTTATCGCTGGAATGGCTAAGTTTGGTGACACCATCGACCAGTTCGGCCACAATCGGGCCGTATTTCTGGCCGATTTCATCTTTGGTGTATTCGGTATCTTCAATCACGTCATGTAACAGGGCTGCCATCAGTGTATCGGCGTCCAGACGCATGTGCGCGAGGATACAACTGACCGCAATCGGGTGTAATACGTACGGTTCACCGCTTTTACGGGTAATACCGCTATGGGCTAAATCGGCAAAATCGCAGGCCGCAAGCACACGTTGAACGTCACTATCCTTAAGATAGGCTTCAATGATCACTTTGAGCTGTTGCTTGGCTTGGCTGACCTCTTCGCCTGGCATATAACACCTTTTATAACCTAAATTCAGTAAAGATATATCTGTTGAAACTTCAACGAGGAAGGGCACCATGATCTAGGGCTTTGGGGCGAAGCCCGCTTCCATCAATCAGGTCTAATGGCTTTATCCTGCGTTTAAATGCAGGCCTTACCAAATATTGCGCCTATCTCCTAATGAAAAGCAAATTGAGAAACTTGTCAATTTGTTCAGTATAAAAACTCGTAAATTTTTTCAATGAAGAATATTGTTTTTACCAATATTGTCCTGAAATTTTCAACAAACAAAAAAGCCCAGTGTCTTCACAATGGGCTTTTCCGCAAAGCAAATCCGACTTAGAAAGTGAAACCTTCTAAATTTAATGAATTTGTAGACAATACCATATCAAGGTTTGATGTCTGGTAGTCCTGGTCGCGTTGTTTTAAAATTTCTTTGGTGACATGACCGACTGCGATTTCGCGTAATGCAACCACTGTTGGTTTGTCATTATCCCACTCTACAGTTGGTTCCATACCTTGACGTGCTAACTGACGTGCACGTTTACTCGCTACCAGTACCAACTCGAAGCGGTTATCTACATGGTCTAAACAATCTTCAACGGTTACACGTGCCATAAGTTGTCTCGTTTGAACATCACATTTGAAAGACTAAATAGTATAAAAGGCTTTTATACAAGACTCAAGTTATTCGCGATTAAGGGTAATCAAGTTTTCAATTAATTGCTGATGACGATGGCTTTGTTGTGAGGTCACCAGACGGTTGGCCGTGATGATGGCTTCCAGATCATGCACGGCCTTGTTGAAGTCATCATTGATAATGACATAGTCGAAACTGGCAAAGTGGCGCATGTCTTCCACTGCGCAGCTTAGACGGTGCTCGATCACATCGACTGAATCTGTACCCCGGTTCGACAGGCGCTGTCTTAAGTCGTACTGGGTTGGTGGAAGAATAAAAATCTGTTTCGATTCAGGAAAAAGACGGCGAACCTGTTCAGCGCCCTGCCAGTCAATTTCAAGTAAAACATCATGGCCCTGGGCAAGCTGTTCTTTTACTTTCGCCTGGGAGGTGCCATAGTAGTTACCGAATACTTCTGCATATTCGATAAAACCGCCTTCCTGGACTTGTGCTAAAAAGCTTTCTTTGCTGGTAAAATGATAGTGAACACCGTCAAGTTCACCAGGTCGTTGACCGCGTGTAGTGTGTGAGACAGAAACGTGCAGGTTGCTGACTCGATCGAGTAGGGCTTTGACCAGAGATGTTTTGCCTGTTCCTGAGGCAGCAGAAACGACAAACAAGAGACCCGACATGATATTTTTCCCGAATATGATAAAATATCTTGGCTATTGTAGTGTAGCGTGCCATTAAACGAAATAGTCTGGCGTAAATATTCAGTTGATGAGAGAGGATGTTATGGAAATCGTGTTGGCCAATCCACGAGGCTTTTGTGCTGGTGTTGACCGTGCTATAGCAATCGTCAATCGGGCGCTGGAGTGTTTTAACCCGCCTATTTATGTCCGCCATGAAGTGGTACATAACAAGTTTGTGGTGGATGACCTGCGCCAGCGTGGGGCGGTTTTTGTAGATGAACTGGATCAGGTTCCTGATGATTCGATTGTCATCTTTAGTGCGCATGGAGTATCGAAGGCAGTACAGCAAGAAGCCGAGCGCCGTGGCTTAAAAGTATTTGATGCCACCTGCCCGCTGGTCACCAAGGTCCATATTGAAGTTACCAAATACGCACGTGAAGGAACCGAAGCCATCCTGATTGGTCATGAAGGTCATCCTGAGGTTGAGGGGACTATGGGACAATATGACAAATCCAGAGGGGGTGCCATTTATCTGGTTGAGGATGAAGCGGATGTCGAGGCTTTGCAGGTCAACCATCCCGATAAAGTGGCATTTGTGACCCAGACGACCCTTTCAATTGATGATACGGCCAAAGTGATTGATGCCTTACGCACCAAATTTCCAAAAATCCAGGGGCCGCGTAAAGACGATATTTGCTATGCCACGCAAAACCGTCAGGATGCGGTACGTGATCTGGCTGAACAGTGTGATGTGGTGCTGGTGGTCGGTTCGCCAAATTCATCCAATTCAAACCGTTTACGCGAACTGGCAGAGCGCATGGGGAAATCGGCTTATCTGGTTGATAATGCCGACCAGCTGCAAAAAGACTGGTTTAATGCAGACAGTAAAATCGGGGTGACGGCGGGTGCCTCTGCACCCGAGATTTTAATCAAACAGGTGATTCAGCGTTTACAAGATTGGGGTGCAACACCACCAAAAGAACTACAGGGACGTGAGGAAAATATCACTTTTAGTCTACCAAAAGAGTTGCGTATACAGGTGATACAGGCCTAATTTTATTAGAAAAATGTGAACTGGAAACGGATGGATGACACTCCATCCGTTTTTTTTTGGTGCTCATCTGCTTTGTATTGGTTCTGTAAAAATAAAAATTAAGATAGAGTAGTGAATTTTTAAAATTAGGTGCTGGGGAAATGGGGAAAACTCGGGGATTCACCTTAATTGAATTGATGGTGACGATTGCGGTGCTGGCGGTGATTGCGATGATGGCCGCGCCCGTATTTAACAATATGATGCTTGCCCAGAACTTTAATAAAAGTACACAAGAATTGATTCTGACTTTAAATCAGGCAAGAGCAAAAGCAGTACTGGAAAGAAGAGAAGTAGAAGTTTTATTAAAACCCAACTCTACATCTGGTTCAGTTGCAAATACCAGTACGCGCATGAACTGGATGCCAGCAGGAAAAGCCATTTTAAAATCGGGGGCTACAACTTCTGTTTATTTTAATCTGGCGGGTGGGGTATGTGCTTTAGATGGTAATACCCCAGCAAGGTGTCTTCCTGTCAATGCTGATACACGTATTGAAATCTGTAACAAGAGTTCTGGCGATAAGTCAAAAATAGTCAGTATTTCACGTATGGGAACCATTCAGCAGTTAACAGAGGGGACATGTTGATGAGTCGATTAATTGATCAGCGTGGTATCGGCCTTGTTGAAATCCTGGTTGCCTTATTGGTACTTGCCATTGGTGTTCTCGGCTTTGTGACTTTGCAATATCGTTCACTAGAGGCTAGTGCAGAGAGTACTTCCCGTGTACAGGCCGTAACACTTGCTCGAGACCTGGCTGAACGGATCCGGGTTAACCGTAATTCATTTAGCGTTTATCAGGCAGAGTTATCTGATCCTGTAAAACAGAAGACCGCGGCTAAAACGTGTATAGGCGCTACAGTCTGTACGGATAAAGAGCTGGCCGACTTTGATATTGCCCAGGTCTCTGCCAGAGCTGCTTCTTTAGGTATGAGCATCAATATTATGGGGTGTCAAAATACCAATAACCGTCAATGTATATATGTTGCCTGGGGAGATTCTAGTGCAACCGACGGTACAGGTACCGGGGATTGTACCAATGGAAGTGCATATAACCCGGTCTCAACCTGCATCATTATGGAGACCTACTAATATGATAAAACAAACAGGTTTCACATTAATTGAACTGATGCTTTCTTTGACACTGGGGCTGATTATTACAGCTGCAGCGATCCTGTTATTTTTAGCCGGTCAGAAAAGCTTATCCATGCAACAGGGAGTGGCTGATATACAGGATAATGCCAACTTTGGTCTGAATTATTTAACGCAAGATATCCGTTTAGCCAATCTCAATAACCCTAATGCAGTGATTAATGATCAGACTGCTTATGGTGGAGTGGTACTGAGCTCTTCAGCAAATGCCCAGAAGGATGCCCAGGGCACACTGTTAAGTAATATTTACTGGCAAGTTAGCGGCAGTAATGTCGCTGCCAAGTTCCTGTCTGGAAGCAGTTTGGCTCCTGCCAATGTTCAGCTCTCTGGTGTTGATATTTTAAGTGATCAATTGGTGATCCAGTATATACCGCAATATGTACTCAATCCGGCAGGGACAATCTGGAATGGCGGATACGACTGTGAAGGAAATGCTCTGAATTTTCCGGTGACCAAGCCCGCCAAGGGAGGGGAGTTTGGGCAGCAAGTTGTGGTTCAGCGTTATTTTTTAAGGGCTGATAATAATAAAAGTGAGAATGAACCGAATCAGCCATTGGCACTGGCGTGTGATGCCGGACATTACCCCGTTGATCAGGCAAAGCCGCTCAACCCGGGAGATCCAATTCCAGCCATGGCAATTACCGGATATGGGGATGCCGGTGAAATCATTATGAAACGTGTTGATCATTTTAGAGTTTTACTCAACATTCAAGATGATAGTGTGACTGCACCGGGGGCTAGTCGTAGATATATGAGCTTTAAAGATTATATGGCTCTACCTTCTCCGCGTCCTCGTATTGTCGCAGTACAAATCGGTATATTGGCGCGCTCGGCTCAAGCTGTTAATAACGAAAACAGTATCAATGATGACCAGGTTTTTACGGTACTTGATCAAGAGATTACAGTTAAAAAACCAAAAGCTGGTAGTCCCAAATATATCAGACAGGTCGTAGCGCAAACGATTGCTTTACGTAACGTTATTGGGGAGCGTGGACAATGAGGCAGCAACAAACTGGCGCAACCTTGATTGTTGTGTTGATCTTTTTACTGGCCATTACCGTGATCGGAACACTTGCGATCCGGCAAAGTATGGTGGGACTGAATATTGCAACCAATAGCCAGGTCTCGCAGTTAGTCATGCAGAACTCGGATGCCACTTTTTTTAATATCGAAGAGGCGAGTCAACTGATTCAGAGTTTAAGTGCCAATGGAATGTTTGGTTATATCAGCGGTGCAAATGATAAGAATAAAGAGCTGGTATTTTGTTTTCGTGGTGATCAGACCAGTTTCTTTGATTTGAATCGTGCAAGTCTGATGATTTGGGAAGATGGGGCGAAGAAGCCGACTAATAACAGTCTGGGGACGGATGGTTATTGTGATGCCGTTACAACAAATGGTAACTGGTTTACCAGTGGCCGTAAGACCGTCATGACGCAGGTTGCGGTGAAGTTTTCAACAGCAACGCAGAGTTTTCCTTTTTATGGGCGTCAACGGGGAACGGATGAGAAAACCGGACAAATTGAAGCTGCGAAACGAGTCAAGGTTTTTGCTGTTTCACTTATGCCAAGTTTAACCAATGTTGATCGTTCAGAGATTAATAACTGCTTACAGGAACATATGAGTGAAGTCATTATTCCAGATGGAACGACAACGCCTGTAATTGATGAAAATGCCGTGGCAGTAAAAGATAATCCTTTGAAAAATGTTACAGAATGTCTAACCAGCTTAAATGTGCCCTTCACAACGCAAGTGAGTGAATACGACATTACGCAGAATTTCTCTTGAATGGGGAGTAAAACTAGATGAATAAAAATATGAAACAGAATCGTAAAACCACATTTTATCGTCAAAAATTACTTGCCATGAGTATTGCAGGGTTGTTTACGGGAGTGGTCAGTAGCAGTATTACTCAAGCCAGCGATATTGATATCTATCAGGAAGCCAAGTCAGGTGAGATTACCCTGATGTTTATGCTGGATATTTCGGGGAGTATGGGGGGATCTGGCTCATATGATGGTACGGGACAGGAACGTATCGCCCGTTTAAAAACGGCAATGCAAGATTTACTAAACGGGAATGCAACAAAGAAAATTACCAAACTGAGCGATGACAAGGTGATCGGTTTATCTACCCTTGGTGCTTATCAGAATGGTAGGGCCTATGATACGGGTGCTGTTTTAGTCCCTGCGCGCCGCTTGGATGCCGTGATTGGAACCAAAACCCAACGTCAGATTTTATCTGAAAAAATTAATGGATTAAGCGCTAGCACATGGACGCCGACATCACGTTCTTACGCAGAAACTGCGGCATATTTACTTGGACAGACCACTGCTTCAAGATATCGCACAGTTTCCGATATGCCATATTATCGCAGTTATGAAGCATATTCTTATTATTACGGTTGGCAAACTTTTGTACAGCAATGTACATCGTGGAACTCAAGCTATTCGAGTTGTAATACATGGAAAACTGTATCAGATTCAGTGCCTTCAGGTAACTCGATAACTGAAAAGGCATGTTATATTTCTGGTTCTTACCGGAACCAGGCCTGTTATGATTATTCTGGTGTGATTAGTATTGCCAATAATAATACGGGCTTCCCCTACTCCGCGACTGATACAAAAAATACAGATAAAACCTTATATCAAATTCCTTCTTCTTTGACCCAAAATGATGAAATTAAGAAATGTAGTGGGCAAGGGATCTATGTCTTAACAGATGGTGATCCAACACGGGATATTGATTCCCTGCCATTAATACAAGGGGCTTTAGGAGACAAAGGGACTGATTTCACCTGTACAACGAGCGGAACCAATGATGCAACCAATAGTTATGATTGTTTGAATAAACTGGCGTTAACACTGCTTGATCCAAGCAAGAACCCATCCGGTCTAAAATTCAAAACAGCGGTGGTCGGTTTTGGGAGTAGCTTTAATAATGTTGCCTCTTATGACAAAACCAAAACCCAGCAACAGAATATTGATGCTTTAGGAAGCATTAATACCAATGTAAAGAGAGCAGCTTATTGGGGGATTATTGGCGAAGGTGGCTGGTATTCGGGGAACAGCTCTCAAGATGTGGTCGATAGTGTAAATGCTTTTCTGGGCGAGTTAGGCACCGACATTCCTGCAGTCACGACGGGTTCACCTACTATTCCTAAAGATAGCTTGAACCCTGCTGTATTACAAAAACAGGCTTATTTTCCCCAGTTTCAACCGACACCTGATAAGCCGTATCAACTCTGGGCGGGTAACCTGAAAAAATACAATGTTATTGGCGGCATTTTAAAAGATAAAAGCGGTAATAGAATTACGGATACTACCGGAAGAATCGTTGATAACTATGACCTGTGGTCTAAGCTGGTAAGCTCTGAACAGGCGATTAAGGATGCAGATGAAAATACACCCGGCAGTAATAAGTTTGCCCTAAAAGGAGGTGCATGGTCTCAGCTGAAATTAAAAATCGCTGCGGGTGAAGCGACAGAAAACCGTAAGTTATTGACTAACCGTGTTGCCAGTGGGTCAGGAACGTCTACAACATTTATCACGGGTTCAAGTTTACGACGTGTGACAAGTGCCGATCTCACAGATACAACTTATCGAAATGATGCAAATCGTGGTTATCTGATGCTACTGTTGGGCTACGCCGTTGATCCGGCCAGACCCGATACGATTACAACTACATCTCTTAGCACTGCACCTGAGTTACGCCAGATTGGTGCAGTGATGCATTCATCGCCACTGTTGGTTACCAATAAAGGCAAGGTGACTTATACCAAGGGGGTGGTCGGTTCAGAAAACCGTGAAGATTATGTCCTGTTTGGTACAACCCAAGGCTTATTACATGTTGTGGATGCCAAAACAGGAGAGGAGAAATTCTCTTTTGTTCCTAATGAAATGATTGAAAACCAAAAAGAAGCCTTCCAGAAATATGATACGACAACACGTGGTATGGCGAATCTTTATTATGGGATTGATGGACCTTGGACGGCTTATACGGAGTATGTGATTGATGCTTCTGGTAACTTGACTGTCGGTTCTGGCAAAGGCATCAATCAGCAAGGGAAGCAAATTGTTTATGGTGGTTTACGCATGGGGGGACGAAGCTATTATGCTTTAGATCTTCAAAATATAAACGATCCTAAATTGAAGTTTCATATTTCCCCGGCAGAAGGAAAAGTCTATAACAATACTAATCCAACAGGTAAGGCATATTCTGAACTGGCAAAAATGGGGCAGAGCTGGTCAAAACCGACAATTGCCTGGGTAAATTGGGCTGGCAAGCGCAAACGCGTGATGTTCGTGGGAGGAGGATATGACGCTGGTGGAACCGATGGCAATGCCAATAATGGTGGTTATGAAAGTGATACCTATAATCAAACCAACCAGATTGGAGGTGGCGTCTATATGTTTGATGCTGATGATGGTACGCCGTTGTGGTGGGCCAGTGCCAATGCCACCAATACGACAACTGGGGTAATTGGTCTAAAGTCGGATGACTTGAAATATAGTGTAGTCAGCCAGATCCGTACCGAAGACCGTGATGGCGATGGTCTGGCAGATCACCTTTATTTTGGTGATTTAGGTGGGCAATTATTCCGTATTGACCTGGATAATAAAGCCAGTACAAATGCAAGTTTTGCCAAAGCACCGCGTTTATTGTTGAATTTACATAAAGCCTCAGGCACAACAGGTACCAGTCCCCGTTTCTATGAGATGCCAGCGTTCTCGATTTATGATTATGCAGGAACCACTTTTGCAGTCGTTTCAATTGGTAGCGGAAACAGAAGTATGCCGTTAAAGGACTATACGGTGGGTACCACAGGATATGATTATGATGCTGTGTATAATGTTTATGACAAAGATGTAGCAGCCCGTGATTTATATAATTCCGGTTATAGTTATACAACGACAACAGTGACGACAGCAGATCTGGACAATGGTAATTTAGGTGAAGTTAAAGCAAGCAATCGAAATGACAATACAACATTGGTTGCTCCATACAGCAAAAAGGGATGGTTTTATCGGTTCCAGTCCAATAAGTTGCAAAGTGCTAAAGTTTTTGCCACACCGATTGCGTTAAATAATCGTTTATTTGTCTCGACGTTTGATGGAAGTAAACCGGGTTTGTCGGGGGATTGTGGTGCTGGTGTCAAAGGCGAGAGTTTCTTAAACCAGTTCTGTATGCCTTACGGACAATGTAACCAGACAGTTGGAGATCCTCCTATTCCTTGTAGTACGGGGGATGGCTGTTCATTAGGCGCAGGCATTCAGTACACTGCTATTGTGGATGATACTGCTGATTGTGATCCGACCAAACAAGTATGCGGTGGTGGGGGCGGAAACGGTGGACCTGGGCCAGGAGATGGAAAAAACAATAAAAATTACTGTGTTTCAACCGGTAACCGTGGCGCGATGACAAATAATGGCGTTATCTCGGCAGGCAGTAGTAAAATGTGCCTGATTCCTCAGCGCTGGTATGAACGTTCAAGGTAGGAATGAGTCATGTTAAACAATAGATTCACTCCACCGAAGGGATTTACGTTAGTGGAACTGATGATCGTGCTGGTAATTGTCGCCATTCTGGCGGCAATAGCGATACCGAGTTATCAGGTTTATGCCCGCCGGGCGCTGGCTTCTCAAGCGCAACAAGAAGTACAGCGGCTAGCAACAGAGCTGGAAAAACATAAAAGCCGTAATTTTAATTATATTAACTTTTCGACCATACCTAACGCGTCTCCAGCCACGAATCAGGTGGTTTTACCTGCTGGTGCTACAGGTTCGGCAATCAAATATACAATCACGGTACAAGATGGTGATGATCCGACCAAAACGCTCTTCGCGAGTGACGTTAATGGACAGAGCTGGATCATTCGTGCCCAGGCAACTGACGCAAAAAACTGGAGTTTTGTTCTGAACAGTAATGGTCTACGCTGTAAAAGGCAGGATACCACGATTGCCCTGGACTGTTCCGGGGCCGGAGTCGAACGAACATGGTAAAACAAAATGCAGGATTTACATTAATTGAATTGATGATCGTGGTCGCGATTGTTGCAATCTTGGCGGCTGTGGCTTACCCCTCGTATCAGGATTATGTCCGGAGAACCAAACGTGTGGATGCGCAGGCAGATATGATCGAGCTTGCCGGACGTTTGCAACGCTACAGAATAGCGAATTTTACATTTTTAAAATCCGATGGCAGCACACCGATCGCAATTGCTGATGTTGGGCACACGGGGACACTGCCAACTTCGGGTGGGACAGCGTTATATACTTTGGCACTATCCAATGTTACTGCAGGTACCTGGACGCTCACGGCGACTCCAACGGGAGCGCAAACCGGAGACGGACATCTGGTTTTAAACCATCGCGGAGAGCGCTGCTGGACCAAAGGCTCTGATAAAAACAACGGAAGGGCATGTGTTCCATCTGCAACCAGCAACTGGGATGGCCGTTAAGCCGATAACCTTCCTGGAGTGATAAAAAAAGCAAACCTGTTCGGGGTTTGCTTTTTTTATGGGAAATTGGAAGTAACTATTTAACATTATTAACAATAATAACAAGTGAATGTGATCAAATTAACACTTATCTGCTGTTCTATACCTTTTATCCCCTAATGGTAGATTTTTGTGTATTTTAGGTAGAAATTGATAGCTAAACATGAAAACAATCACGAAAAATAATGCGTCTCTCACTTATATAATCAATTGATTTTACTTACTTAAAATAACTGAGATTCACATTACAACAAAAAGATTTGTGCATATGGAGGACTGTATGCAACAAGCACATGATGACATCGGGCAGTGCGCTATATCGTCTTGCCACAATCCATACAGCCGGGCGCGACATTGCGCCGGATTCACGATGGTTGAACTGATCATTACCATCGCCGTTTTAGCCATTATTGCATTAATGGCCGCACCCTCATTTGCCACCATGTATAACCGCCAAAAGCTGGAGTCCTCGGCGCGAGAGCTGGTGATGAAGGTGTCAGAAGCCAGAAGCCAGGCCGTTTTGCTACGTCAAAGTACAGGTTTATGTCTGGCCTCCTTATCCATCGAAGACTGTGCAACTGCAGTTGCAATTCCCAAAACGGAAACACAACGGATTTTTAGTGTCGCTTTAGAAAGCGGGGTATCCAAAACCAGTACATCAGCGACCAGCCTGAGTTTCAGAAGCAATGGCAGTATTGCTGCACAAAAAGACTTTATGCTGGCAAGTCAGGGCCTGACGTACTGTATCCGGGTAGGCGTGATCGGTGACACTATCGTCACGGAAGGAGCCTGTCCATGAAGCTAAAACAGCAAGGCGTTGGGCTGGTCGAGGTACTGGTGGCCCTGGTTTTACTGGCCATCGGGGTATTGGGCTTTGCGGCCTTGCAGCTGCGGGCGGTGGACTCCAGTCTGGAAGCCAATAAACAGGTGATCGCCTTAACGATTGCGCGTGATCTGGCAGAGAAAATGCGTGCCAATCCACAGGCGACCCGGGCCGGAAAATATAAGGTTGCCGCGGTAGAGGTCCCGGCAACCACAGTATCAAATGTAGCGGATAAACCGGAAAAGATTGCAATACAGGATTTGCAAAATGCAGCCCTGCAAGCCAAAGACAGCGGGATGAACCTGGCTGTAGATCAATGCCCGACAGGCACTAACCGGCAATGTATTTATGTCGCCTGGGATGAGACCAATCTGGCAGGAGAGAAGGGAATTGCCTCATGTATCAAGGATGGGGCTTACGTTTCCGGATCACATTGCCTGTTTCTGGAGGCTTATTAAAATGGATAAAAGCCTTGCAGCCTGCAAACCTTATAGCAACAGCCAATCCGGCTTTACCCTGATCGAGCTGATGATCTCGCTCACTTTAGGGCTATTGATTGTTGCAGCGGCCATACAGCTGTTTATTACCGGAATTACCAGTTACAAACTGCAAAAAGCCATGGCACATATTCAGGACAATGCCAGTCTAGGCCTGAATTTTATTGTCGATGATATCCGTAAAGCCAACCTGAGTTCGCCTGTACCTGCGGTCAATGACCAGATCGGGTATGCCGGAATTTTACTGACCTCAAACAATGTCGGTGAAAAAATTGACCTGAATTGTGCAGACTGTTTTGCCAATAACCAGATCACCAGTTTTGGCAATGCCAATGTGACCGGTTATACCAACGATCAGTTGCTCATCCGTTATCAGGCGCCACAAGGCGGACTGGACTGTTCGGGTAAGGATGTGAGTCGCGGGACATTTGTGGTACAGCGTTATTATGTGGGTTCAACCGAAAAGGATGCACGCCAGTCTCTACGCTGTCAGGCGGCTCAATATAGCCCGTCGGCACTTGATGCAAAAACACCGACCGATCGCTTAAAACTTGCCTGGCAAGACAGTCAGGTGATTTTACCCAATGTCGATTTCTTTCAGGTACGTTTTGGCTATATGGATGGTGATCTCAACAGTGCCAACAGTACCCTGGCTTATGCCGATATCAAAAACTATATGGCCTTAAAGGCAGCAGTAAAAAATATTGATGGCATTACGCAAACGGTCCGGCCACATGTGCATGCAATCCAGATCGGGGTGCTGGTACGTTCTGATGACAAGACAGGTAACCAGTCGATTATCAAAGAACGCAATAAGGAACCCTTTCAGGTTCTGGGGACTTCGGTCAAGCTGACACCCGCCTATCAGGACAATTATTTGCGTCAGGTCGTGAATCAGACCGTGTCTTTAAGGAATGCAATGGGCTGGGTTGCAGAAGGATGTGATAGCAGTAAAAGCAAAACCTGTACAAATGGGGAGGCTGGCTCATGATTCAGGCTCAACGTGGTGCGACACTGATTGTAGTACTGATGATCTTGTTAATGATTACGATTATCGGGACACTGGCAATACGGCAAAGTGTGAGTTCACTCAAACTGGTCAGTAATCACCAGATTCAGACCTTGCTGGCACAAAATGCCGATGCGGCCCTGATGTATTTTCAAGACCCCAATACCCAGCAAAATCTGGCTTCTGCCAATGGTATAGTGGGATTCTTTAAAAATGAAAATAATAAAAATGCCGAGCTGGTGTTCTGTTTTTCAGGTGCAGATCCCTTTGCATTAAGTAAAGCGGGTTACCGGCTAAATAGCCAGTCTTTTAATATCAATAGCTCCGGTGCCGGGGCCTGTACTGAAACTTCGTCCAAAACCTCAAGTGGCCGTAAACAGGTGGTGACCCAGGTTTATATCAAAAGACAGTTAACACCGACCCAACCGTTTGCCGATCTATCACGTGGAACAGAAGTGCTGGGTGCAAAAACTGAAAACAATATCCGCTTGCGTGTCTATGTGGTGTCGGTGATGCAGGGGCTACTGACCGCAGATGCGTTATTTAAAGCAGACAATGATCCGGGCAAAGGATGCCTGACAAAAAGCATAGACAACAATGGCATCAATGATGTAGCCAACTGCCTTAAACAAAATACTGAAAAACCGATATATAACATACAAGTCGCAGAATATCGTTTCTTGTCTGACTTTGAACCGGCCGGTTCATAAGGGAGAAATGCCATGAATAATAACAAGATGAAGAAACTTAACCGCTTTGCAAAGCAACAGAACAATAAAGGCAAAGGCTTGTGGTTCAGCTGTACGGTATTGTCCGGTATTTTCATTCTTTGCTCTGCTGCATCTGCCAGCGATATCGAGATTTATCAGCCGGCCTCCGGTAATAAAAAACGGTTGATGCTGATGGTGGACCAGTCTCGTAGCATGGGCGGGGCAGGACTGCTGGATTTGGTGAAAGATTATCCGCTTTGTGTTGATCAGGGGGTTACCGATGTACTGGGTAAAAACGGCCTAAACCTCGGTATCAAGGTTGCAGATCAAACCGATCTCATCAATGTCACAAAAGAAGCCACGGATCTGATTAACCAGGCCATTTTAAAAGGGGTACTCGGTAATGGGCAGGGGCAAGGAATTTTGGATTCTATTGCCGAGATCAAGACTGAACAGCCAAGCACAGCTTATCCATTTCCGCGTCAATCCTGTACGATTGTGACCACAGATGCAACCGTCAAGCTATTGGATAATTTGCTGAATGGGCTGTTAGGGGTAAAAACAGGCTTGTCGGCAGAACAGTACATTCGTGAAACCTGTGATCCGCTGATCGACATCAGCTTGCTCAAATCCATTACCAACTCTTCTACCGTCGGCATCTATCGTTGTTATGATAAAAATTCCCGTGTCCGGATGGCATTGACAGATGTATTGAAAGGCAAGAAAGGTGAAGCGGGTCTGCCAGATATGGAACAGATTCCCGATAACACCATGGTCGGTTTATCAATTTCTCCTTATAACCATATAGCGAATGATCGTGCTGGCGCCATTGTTTTTGAGCCCAAGCTACTGAGTGATGTCTATACCTATAATGGTAAAACCCAGACCCATCGGCAGCATATGATTGACTATATTGCCAGTGCCAATATGGACTCGAAAGGGGAGTTTAATTTGCAGGGTTTATTGACCATCGTGCCAAAATTGGTGGGCGGCTTGCTCAACGATGTGGTCGCAACCCTCGGAAAAATCTTAAGTAATCCGCTGGATGCAGTAAGTGAACTATTAAATCTGGAAAATACCAATAATGCCTTAAACGATGTACTGAATATGTTGGGACTGGGCGGCAATAATCCGATGGCCAGTACCTATGCGGAAACGGGTGCATATTTGTTAGGCAATACCACCAAAGGCACGGGGGCGCGGCAGTATGCAAAACGTAATGCCTTACTGGGAATTGGCGGCATATCGCTGATCTGGACCGATTACGAGTGTAAGGGCTGGAAATCGGACGGGATGACCTGTAATAACTGGGACTATGCCGGTTTATTAGGAGTAAATACTTCCGGATATAAAAAGGTCGATGGAAATTTATTAAATCTGCTGGGGATTTTACAGGTCGGCAAACAAGAAATATTTTATGAATACCGTGCCGATGTTAATGCGAAATATAGCGGTTTTACAGATAGCCAAAAGAATAACAGTACAATTAATCCATTGATTAAGAGCAATGGTAATTTTTATCAGGCTCCCTCTACTGCTCCCCAATGTGATGCCAATGGTCTAATGGTGATTGCAGGCGGTGTGCCAACCATTGCCCCAACCTTAACCGATGCCTTGTTGCAGCCACAGGGAAGCCAGTCCGATGCAACCAAGGTGGCGATAGAGCGTTTAATGGCGCGTTCGCTGGATAATAGCCAAAGCCTGAATATTCAATATAAGGATGGCCGTTTGAATGATAATTGGGGATTCAGATGTAATTCAACAGAATTGAGGGCAACAACCTTAGGCAACAATAAAAATGCAAATGACAATACCGACTTTGCAACCTGGCAATGTATTGGTGCCTATGCACGAGACATCCGGGCATTAAAAACCAATCCGATCAAAACCGCTGTGATTGGTCTGGATCGCTCTTTCCTGCAACTTCCGCAATATATCGCCGGACAGGAAAATAGTAGTGATACCAAGGGGCTGAACCAGATTGCAACCACCAATGTCGCACAGGATCAGTTACTGACAGGGATTGTACCCAAAGCGGTCAGGGACTTGCTGGGGGCAACAGGCTCACTTCTGGACGGCCTATTGCCAAACAGCCTGATTGGAAGCGGGTTGACCACAAGTATTACCAGTCTGTTAGACCGTTTATTACCGCGTAACCCCGAAGACATCAAGAATATGGCCCGCTGGGGCGTAATTGGCGGGGGAGGCTGGTATAACGCGGCCAATAGCCAGAATATTGCGCAAAGCATCAAGGATTTTCATGACAATTTAGGCGTAACCGATGGTGACCCGATCGGATTGCAAACCATTCCTGAAGATCCGCTTACCCCATACCGGATGAGTAACGATGTCTATAAAAGCATGTTTGAACCGACTGAAAAAGCCAGCTGGATCGGTAACTTCAAAAAATACTATGTTGAAACAGACAACTCGGTAAACAAACTCAAAGATGCCTGGGATATTTCAGCAAGCAGTTATGATGTACAGGACTGGGACAAAGGCGGCTTACTGGCCAGACTTAGAAATCTGAAGAATAAAACCGATAATTCAGATCCGGCCAAGCCGGTTATTACAGAACGTAAGGTTCTGGTTAATCGCGACTGTCAGCAAATTGACAATAGCACTGCCTATCAATTCACTGAGGTGGGCGCCTTAAAGACCATTAACAATACGTATCTGGATGTCAAATGTGGCTCCGGTACAACAGCCCGCCCAGATGACAAAGGCTATCTGCTCATGAATGTGCTGGGATATAACGTGGGTAATGCGGCAACCACGGCAGATCTGACAGAGGCGAACCGGACCAACTGGAAAGTGGGCATGAACCTGCATTCGACGCCGGTAAAATTGACTCAGGAAGCGGTCTTTAATGCCGATAACAGTGTCAAAGAACGCAAGGACTATATGTTGTTTGGTACCACACAAGGGATGTTACATGTGGTTGATGCCAAAACCGGTGAAGAAAGTTTTGCATTTGTGCCCAATGAAATGCTTGAAAATGCAAAACAGAGTAAGGCATTTCTGGAAAAGCCATCTGGTGTAAAAGCAGATATGGCGTATGGCGTTGATGGTGCCTGGACCATTTATAGTGAATATGCCTACGGGATGAAAGCACTCAGTAGTGGTAGCGCCAGCAGTGAAATTGTTGCGACTGTGGGCGAGATCAGAAGCGATGGTAAAGTTGTGGCCAAAGGCAAGCAGATTGCGTATGGCGGCTTGCGTATGGGAGGCCGCAGTTACTATGCCCTGGACCTGAGTGATATTAACCAGCCCAAACTGAAATTTCATATTGATCCAGATCACAACCGTATTATCAGCCTTCAGGCAGACGGAACGTATAAGACCACCACCAATACCGCTTTGGCGCTTATGGGGCAGAGCTGGTCTAAGCCGACCATTACCAGCATTATGTATAACGGTGCTGCCAGACGCGTGATGGTGGTGGGTGGCGGCTATGATATGGAGTATGAAAAAATCACTCCAAGCCTTTCAAATGCGACCAAAGGCCGTATGGTGTATATGTTTGATGCAGAGACGGGTGAGCTGATCTGGTATGCCGGGGGCGATAACCAAAGTACATCATGTGGAGCGGGTGATAGCAACCATGGCATGAAAATGAAGGACTTATATAGTGTGGTGAGCCGGATCAATGCAGTGGATCGAGACGGGGATGGACTGGCTGATCATCTTTATTTTGGTGATTTGGGAGGACAAGTCTGGCGGATCGATTTGAATAAGGATCTTGGAACCAAAGATAGCGGATGTGGCAGCTACACCATGCTGTTTAAAGATAGCAGTAGCCGTTTCTATGAAGCTCCCAATTTTAGTGTCTACGGTTATGAACAACCTCTGGCTGTGGTGAGTATCGCTTCAGGCAACCGTAGCCTGCCCTATAGTGACAAGAGCTCTGGCAGCACCGTTTACAATATTTTTGATCAGGATGTAGTACGCCGTAACTTCACTGCCCAAGACAACGGCAATAACAGCACACCGAAACTGTTACCGGCTGACCTTAAACTGATGCTGACGGCCAGTGATCTAAAAGGCAAAAATCTGGCCCAAGTCAGAACCATGATGCCAAATGGCTGGTATGTACAGGCCAGTAGCGTGATTGGAAAAGAACTGGATGCCCAAGGCAACGAGACTGATTTAAGCAGCCAGAGCGGAAGTAAGGTTCTGGGTGAAATGGTGGTGATGAACAAGAGCCTCTATGTCAGTGTCTATAACCCAAATACTACTGCTGGGAATGGTTGTAAGATTCAAGCCAATGGGGCCACCACCGTGCAACGTTATTGCCTGCCTTTCGGAGTCTGTGAACAGGACGTAAAAGACAGCCCGATGAGTTTTGGGGCCGGACATGGAATTGTTGAATCGATGGTGGGGGCAGGTATTGGACTCAATGACAAGAATGGTATGACCCGTCAGTTACTCAATCCGAATGCCAAGGATAAAATCGGAAATAGTAAATTGTCGGCAAATACCATGCGTCGCCAACTGGTTCCGCTGACCTGGTATGAACGTAATGAATAGCAGCCGATTATTTGAAATCAGGGCATCGGCTGCGACTACCGGCCGTTCTGTCCATGCGCCGGGCTGTGATCCGGCAGGTACCGGGCGGGCGGGTTTTACCCTTATTGAACTGATGATTACGGTTGCGATGGTTGCAATTATTGCAGCGGTCGCGATCCCGGGTTATCAGGTTTATATCCGCCGTGCCGAGTTGACTACGGCACAGCAGGAAATGCTGAAGGTCGCTGAACTGCTGGAAAAGCATCGGGTACGCAACTTTAGCTATGATGGTTTTGTACTCAAAGGCACCCCGGCCAATCAGGGGCCTTATTACTCGGTCGCAAGCGCTACCGATCAGACGCTGCTGTTACCTTTAGATGCCATCAGCGGCAAACAGAAATTCACGCTCAGCCTGACGCTGAATACACAAAGCTGGTCGCTTAAGGCAGTGAGTCAAAGCCCGCGAAATGATTCCTTGCTGCTGACCAGCTCAGGCTATAAATGTAAGACCAGAACTCCGGCAAATATCACGGACCAGACTTGTGGACTGGGTAGCGAAGACTGGTAAGCTGGCAGATTTTAACAATTAAATTCAAAGCTGTGGATAAGCCGAAAAATAATCTTTATTTCATGGACAATTTAACGTAGAATATCGCCCTCTATGAAAGGGGTTTGAAATGTTGCCGGTGGTCGGCGCAGGGATAATCCGTAAAAATTATAAGGTTGTTCTCATGGTTGTTATTCGTTTAGCGCGCGGTGGTGCAAAAAAACGTCCATTCTATCAAATCGTTGTAACTGATAGCCGTAACGCACGTGACGGTCGTTTCATCGAACGTATCGGTTTCTTTAACCCAACTGCACAAGGTAAGGCTGAAAAAGTTCGTTTAGACGCTGACCGTTTTGCTCACTGGGTTGCTCAAGGTGCTCAACCTTCAGAACGCGTTGCTTCTTTAGCTGCTCAAGCTAAAAAAGCTGCAACTGCTGCTTAATTGTAGTAGGTAGCCCATGACATCGACACCGAATGTGCCAGAAGATCGTATTCAGATTGGACAGTTACGTTCAGCTTATGGATTGAATGGGTGGCTCTGGGTTTATTCAAATACTGAACCGATGAGCAATATGTTTGACTACCTTCCTTGGTACGTTGAGACCAAGGCTGGGTGGCAAACCATGGATGTAAAACGTTGGAAACCACATGGCAAAGGCCTGGTTGTGGCATTAAAGGGCGTAAATGATCGCACTGCTGCAGAAAACCTGGTTGGCGCAAATATCTGGATTGCCAAATCACAGCTTCCAAAAGCAGATGTAGACGAGTATTACTGGTCTGATCTCAAAGGCTTAACCGTGTTGGGTCTTGGAGAGGATGAACAGGAAGTCAATCTCGGTCAAATCTACGAACTGTTTGAAACCGGTGCCAATGATGTCATGGTGGTCAAAGCGACTGCCGACAGTGTTGATGCTGAAGAGCGAATGATTCCGTGGCATAAAGATGTGGTACAACGCGTTGATCTTGAAGCTGGTCGTATTTACGTCAACTGGGGCGTAGACTACTAATCCTTTTAGGGAAAGTAGCGCAGCAGGAAAATAGAGGAGTCTGCGGTGTTTTTTGCAGTCATCACATTGTTTCCTGAAATGTTTGAAGCGATTACAGCGTACGGGATTAGCGGACGTGCAGCAAAGCGTGACATCGTGCAAGTGACTTGCATTAACCCACGAGATTTTGCTGAGGGCAATTACAAGCGAGTGGATGAACGTCCTTTCGGTGGTGGCCCGGGTATGGTGATGATGGCTGAGCCTTTGGCAAAAGCAATTAATCATGCCAAACAACTTGCTTCACAAGCAGGCTGTGTTCATGCCCCAGTGGTGTATATGTCACCGCAAGGCAAAACCTTAAATGAACAGGCAGTACAACAATTCGTTGATTATGATGGTTTGATTGTATTGTGTGGGCGTTATGAGGGCGTCGATGAGCGTTTAATCCAGCATTATGTTGATCAGGAATGGTCAATCGGGGATTACGTGTTGTCGGGTGGTGAACTTCCTGCCATGGTGTTGCTCGATAGTATTATTCGCCGTTTGCCCAATGTCATGACTGACGAGCAATCAGCGATCCAGGATTCTTTTGTGGATGGTCTGCTGGATTGTCCACAATATACCAAGCCAGACCATTTTGAAGGGCTGGATGTGCCTGAGGTACTTAAATCAGGACATCATGCCAATATTGAGAAATGGCGTTTTTTGCAGCGTTATCAACGGACTTTAGAACGTCGGCCAGAACTGGTTGAAAAAGTAACGTTGAGCAAACAGCAAATGAAATGGTTAAAAAATTCGAAAGGTTAAACTGATAGCAGTTGATCTTCGTACACAACGAGAAGCTTTGCTTCGAGTTCTACTTAAACGTTGTTTAAGTTAAAAATAGGCTCTTTAAGATGTTCGTCTTAAGGGGAAAGTTAAACGAGAGATATGCGCTTTAGCCTCTATCCTCAGCGGTGTCAGAGACCTCTTCTCTCCCGCACATATTGGAGATTCCACATGAGTGGTAAACATCCTTTAGTTCAAGCTGTTGAAAATGCACAGTTAAAATCAGACATCCCTGCTTTTGCACCGGGCGATACAGTTATCGTTCAAGTTAAAGTAAAAGAGGGTGACCGTGAGCGTCTTCAGGCATTTGAAGGTGTTGTAATCGCGAAGAAAAACCGTGGTTTAAACTCTGCTTTCACAGTTCGTAAAATCTCTAGCGGTGTTGGTGTTGAGCGTGTTTTCCAAACTCACTCTCCAATCGTTGCTAAGATCGAAGTGAAACGTCGTGGTGACGTTCGTCGTGCTAAACTTTACTACCTACGCGAGTTGTCTGGTAAAGCTGCACGTATTCGTGAAAAGTTACCAGCTCGTAAACAAGGTTAATTTTAACTTTGTTGTAAAGCAAAAAAATGCGCCTTTGGCGCATTTTTTTATGTCTGTATCGGCTGAAAAGCCAATCCTTTTCTAAATCTTTGGCCTAGTTTTGCTAAAATAGGTCTTTATGCTTTGACTTTTCTTTTTATGAAAAAAAGTGCTTACCGTCATTTAAGCGGTGTGTTCCTATTAAACAAGCCTTTAGGCTTAAGTTCTAACTCGGCACTACAAAAGGTACGCCGTCTATTCAATGCACAAAAGGCGGGCCATACCGGAGCGCTTGACCCCTTGGCGACCGGATTGTTGCCGATCTGTCTGGGGGAAGCGACCAAATTTTCACATTATTTACTTGATTCAACCAAACGTTATCAAACCACGGTCAAGTTAGGCCAAACCACCGCGACAGGTGATGTGGAAGGTGAAATTCTCCAGCAGAGAGAAGTACCGGCTTTAACAGCAGAAGGTATTGAACAGGTACTGGCAGAGTTCAGAGGTGATATTCAGCAAGTTCCGCCGATGTATTCAGCATTGAAACGTGAAGGCCGCCCGTTATATGAATTGGCACGGCAGGGAATCGAGATTGAACGTGCCGCACGTCCGGTCAGCATTTATGATTTAAAGCTAGTCGATTTTACCGAAGATAGCCTGACCCTGGATGTGACCTGCTCGAAAGGTACCTATATTCGTGTATTGGGCGAAGATATTGGTGAGGCTTTGGGTTGCGGTGGACACCTCACCAAGCTACATCGTACCCAAACCGGACATTTTGAGATTAATCCAGACTATACCATTGAATATCTTGAAAGCCTGACCCAAGAACAGCGCGATGCGTTATTGTTGCCTGTGTATGCACCCGTCGAGCATTTTCCACGCGTGCAGTTGCCGGAAGGCCGTGAAAAATATTTCGGCAATGGTCAGGAAAGCAATATTGATCATGAAGCTGCGCCTGAAGTGCTGGTGTTTGATGGCGAACGTTGTCTGGGGCTGGCTGAAATCACGGATAAAAAACGTCTGGTACCTAAACGTCTGTTAAATCTGTAAGGATATTGTCCATGGAATGGGAACTGATTCTGACACTGGTGTTCTTTGCTTTTTGTGCAGGAACCATTGATGCCGCCGTTGGTGGTGGTGGGCTGATTCAGATTCCCGCCTTGATGGGTGCCTTACCTCAAACTGCACCTGCCACCTTATTTGGTACCAATAAGCTGGCATCCATTTTTGGGACAGGCTCGGCTGCATTTTCCTTTGTGCGACGGGTGAAATTGCAATGGTCGCTGTTGGGCGTGATTGCGCTGTTTGCCTTTATCAGCTCCTTTATGGGGGCCGCCTGTGTATCGCTGATTCCCACTCATATCTTAAGACCGATTGTCTTGGTGATGCTGATTGTGATTGCGGTTTATACCTTCGCCAAAAAGCAGTTTGGGCAAGTGCATGTGGAGCAGCAGATTACCCCAAAGTTACTGCTGCTTGCTGCAATCGGTAGTTTAGCCATTGGTTTCTATGACGGTATTTTTGGTCCGGGTACAGGCAGTTTCTTTATTTTCTTTTTTATCCGTTTTCTACAGGTCGATTTTTTACATGCTTCGGCATTGGCAAAGATTGGCAATTTAATGACCAATCTGGCCGCATTAAGCTTCTTCGTTCCTACAGGTCATGTGCTGTTTGCCTTGGGCCTGATGATGGCGGTTGCCAATATTGCCGGTTCATTACTGGGGGTCCGCTTGGCTTTAAAATATGGCAGTGGCTTTATCCGTATTTTATTCCTGATTTTGGTGAGTATCTTGATTTGCCGCTTGGGCTATCAGATCATTGTAGGATAGAGGCTTAGATCAACTAAGCTTTCCCACCCCGCAACGTCACACCAATTGAAGCCACCATAATACAGGCCAAAGCCACCCATTGAATCAGGCTGATTTTTTCATGGAGCAGGACTAAACCTGCCAGTGCAGCCAATGCAGGTGCTAGGCTGGAAAGTGTCCCATAACTGAGTTTGCTGAGACGCTTCAGTGCCATTAAATCTAGCGCATAAGGGATTGCCGTTGCCAGCAGGGCAATAATCAAAGCCTTGCCCCAATATTGGGTATCTAGCAGTGCAGGCGCATTATTCCAGAGACCAAAAGGCAGCAGGGTCAGGGCGGATAACCCGATTGCGATGGTCAGCGCATGCATGCCGATGTTTTGCTGGACGACACGATGCCCATAATAAATATACAGTGCCCAGAAGAAACCTGCACTTAATGCACAGGCAGCACCAACATAAGAAAAATGCTGGGCATGTGCATCCTGCCAGGGCACCATTAATGCGATGCCTAAAATTGCAAACGCGACCCAGATATAATCACTACGCTGCTTAATCGACAACAATGCCAGACCGAGCGGACCAATAAACTCAAGCCCCACTGCAATCCCTTGGGGGAGTTTGCCCAAAGAGGTATAAAACAGGATATTCATGCAGCCTAGCGCAGCGCTATAGCAGAGTAGATCGCGCCATTTCAACTGGTTCAATTTAGAGATAATCTTCCATGACCGAAACATGATGGCAACTAAAACACTGGCAAAACAGAGCCTTAAAATGGTTACGGTCAGTGGATCAAGTGTAGCAATCAGTTGCTTGGCAAATGAAGCACTGATCTGGTAAGACACCATCGACAGGATCATGTAGAGCACAGCAACGAGCTGGAGATTTTTCATGAGCGGACACCCATCAGCGGACAAGCGTGTTTGGTGAAAGGATACAGCATTGGTTATTTGACCTCTTCTTTGTGCTGTCGCGCTTGCTGCGTGGTAAAGGTACAGCCAATCGAGGCAATAATGATGGTGCCCAAGGCCAGCCACTGATTCCAGAGTAAGGTTTCACCCAGAAAGACAAAGCCGGAAAGTGCAGCAACAGCAGGTTCGAGACTCATCAACGTACCGAAGCTCAGCGGGGTCAAACTCCGTAAGGCAATCATTTCCAAGGTAAAAGGCAGGGCACTGGCTAAAATTGCCAGGCCAATAAAATAATATAAATTCGGTAGTTCAAACACCCGATCGACTGCTCCGGAGAAGAGCGCAAAAGGCAGCAAGCAGAGCATGCCAATCGACATACCCAGACAAACGGTGTGATTGCCTGAGATGCCGGAAGGCTTTTGTCCGGCAATAATATACAGTGCCCAGCAGGCACCTGCACTGATAGCAAACAATACGCCGATCAGGTCGAGACCTTGCTGGGCCTGCTGTAAGGGAAATAGCAAAACCAGACCGAGAATGGCACAGCCGACCCAGATAAAATCGTATTTTTGCCGGGCGTGATATAAAGCAACACTTAAGGGGCCAATAAACTCAAAGGCAACTGCCAAGCCTAAAGGTAAACGCTCAAGGGATAAATAAAACAGGGCATTCATACCTGCCAGCGCAACACCATAGCTGAGAATAGCTTTCCAGTGCACCACTTTAAAATTAATGGTCCAGATCTTGAAAATGAACGCCAGAATCATTGCCCCAAAAAACAGGCGCATGGCAGAGACGGTCAGCACAGGAAAGCTTTGAAACAGGATTTTGGCTAAAGAACCGCTGCCTTGTACACATAACATGGCAATCATCAACAACAATAAAGCATGCAGAGGTGTTTTCAGTACAGGGCTAGACATCTTGTTTTTTTACATTCGGTATAATATTCACATAATAATTCAAATGCCCATAAAAAAGCCACAGCATCGGCTGTGGCTTTTTCAGCATATTTCTAACTATAAATTAGAACAATACGCGAACGCGGATGGTGCCTTCAACATGGTTCAAGGTATCCAGTGCTTCTTGAGATGCAGATGCGTCAACATCCATGACCAGGTAGCCGATATCACCTTTGGTCATTAATGACTGACCAGAGATGTTGATGCCTTGTTCAGCAAACAGGGTGTTAATTTTGGATAATACGCCCGGCATGTTTTTGTGGATGTGCAGTAAACGGTGCTGACCATCAGAAAGTGGTAATGCGATTTCAGGGAAGTTCACCGCAGAAAGGGTCATACCTTTATCTGAATACGCAACGAATTTTTCAGCAACTTCCAGACCGATATTGGCTTGTGCTTCCATGGTCGAACCACCCACGTGCGGGGTCAGGATCACGTTGTCTAGGCCACGAAGTGGAGACTGGAATTCTTCACCATTTGCTTTTGGTTCTTTCGGGAATACGTCAACCGCTGCGCCTGCAATGTGGCCAGACTTGATCGCATCCGCCAAATCTTCGATCACCACACAGGTACCACGTGCAGCATTCAGGAAGATTGAGCCTTTTTTCATTTTTGCGAACTGTTCTTTCTTGAAGAAGTTACGCGTAGATGGCACATCTGGAACGTGTAGAGTCACCACATCCGCAGTTTCTAACAGTTCATCTAAAGAGCCCACCTGACGTGCATTACCTAATGGTAATTTGGTCACAGCATCAAAATAGATGACTTTCATACCCAGGCTTTCTGCCAAAACAGAAAGTTGTGAACCGATCGAGCCGTAACCGACGATACCTAAAGTCTTACCACGAGTTTCAAAAGAACCCACCGCAGATTTGTTCCAGCCACCCGCATGTGTATCTTTCGATTTTTCAGGCACACGGCGAAGTAACAAAATGGTTTCAGCAAGAACCAGTTCTGCCACCGAACGTGTATTTGAATACGGTGCGTTGAAAACAGGGATACCACGAGACATTGCCGCTTTTAAGTCAACCTGGTTGGTACCAATACAGAAGCAACCTACTGCAATCAGTTTGTTTGCAGCTTCAAAGATTTCTTCGGTTAACTGGGTACGGGAACGAATACCGATAAAGTGGGCATCCTTGATGGCTTCTTTCAAAGCTTCGCCTTCAAGTGCAGTCTTGTGGTAGTCGATGTTGGTATAACCCGCTGCGTTTAAGGTATCAATCGCATTTTGATGTACGCCTTCTAGCAGAAGGAAACGGATTTTGTCTTTAGGTAGTGATAGATGTTGGCTCATTACGGCTCCGCTACAAAGGCCAAAATTTAGTTGCAGTACTATAGCATACCGCTTTGAGTTATAGATATTTGGTTTAAAATTAGCACAGCGGAATTGCTGATAATTTTTCAGTTTGTGCTGAATTTTACGGGTTAAACACATTTTGTTATTACAGTATCTTTATCCTGCGCTTTATCCCATGCCTGCTTCTATGTAAAATGCAGGTATCTGATAGGCAGGCCTCGACACTTCAGGCCTGCACTGTGCTGCCGAGTTTCTATATTTTGGATAGTTCATATTAAAGTATTGAAAAATATTATGTTGTTATCCAGATGCTCTCTCTTTACTTCTTGCTAGGCCTGTAAACGATGAATGCTTCAGTCGCTTTAACACCTGAGTTATTGACCCAATTAACGGCAATTGTGGGTGAAAACCGTATTAAAACCGATGCCGACAGTCTGGAAAATTGGGGTCGTGATCATACTAAACATTTTGATCCGAACCCATCAGTCATCGTTTTTCCTTCAAGCACTGAACAGGTGCAGGCCATCGTCAAACTTGCCAACCAGTTTAATGTCGCAATTACCCCATCGGGCGGTCGTACCGGTCTTTCGGCAGGTGCTGTCGCCACCAATGGCGAGATCGTGATCAGCTTTGACAAGATGAACCAGATTCTTGAGTTTTTCCCGGCAGATCGTATGGTACGGGTACAAGCAGGCGTAGTGACTGAGCAATTACAGAATTATGCCGAAGAACAGGGCATGTACTATCCGGTAGATTTTGCCTCAGCAGGTTCAAGCCAGATTGGCGGTAATATCGGCACCAATGCGGGCGGTATTAAAGTCATCAAATACGGCATGACCCGTAACTGGGTCCTTGGCCTGACCGTGGTAACAGGTAAAGGCGATATCCTGCGTTTAAATAAAGGCATGATTAAAAATGCCACCGGTTATTCGCTTCAGCATTTATTTATTGGTGGCGAAGGTACATTAGGCCTAGTCACTGAAGCTGAAATCAAGCTTGAGCGTCAGCCACAGAACTTGCAGGTACTGGTGCTCGGTGTCCCTGATTTTGATGCGGTGATGCCGGTACTCCATGCATTCCAGAAAGATATCGACTTAACCGCATTTGAGTTCTTTGGTGAACTTGCGATGCAAAAGGTGCTCGATCGCGGTCATGTACAACGTCCATTTGAAACACAATGCCCATTCTACGTATTGCTTGAGTTTGAAGCACCGTATGAGCCAATTGTCGACAAGGCCATGGAAATCTTTGAGCATTGTATGGAGCAGGGTTGGGTGCTGGATGGCGTGATGAGCCAGAGCCTTGATCAGGTCGAAAGCTTATGGCGTTTACGTGAAGATATTTCGGAATCAATCGCGCCGTTTATTCCATACAAAAATGACATTTCAGTCTTAATTACCCACGTACCTGCATTTATTCGTGAAATTGATGCGATTGTTCAAGATAATTATCCTGACTTTGAAATCTGCTGGTTTGGTCATATTGGTGATGGCAACCTGCACTTGAATATTTTAAAACCTGAAAACCTGACCAAAGATGAGTTCTTTGCCAAGTGTCAGGTGGTGAATAAATACGTGTTTGATACCGTGAAAAAATATGACGGTTCGATCTCTGCCGAGCACGGTGTGGGCATGACCAAAAAGCCATATTTGCAATATTCACGTTCGCCTGAAGAAATTGAATATATGAAAGCATTGAAATTGGCATTTGACCCGAACGGGATTATGAACCCGGGTAAATTATTTGATCTTTAATGCTTGATTAGATAAAAGAAGTTCTGCTAAAAGCGTATCGAGAGATGCGCTTTTTTTTATAAAACTAATACGAAAACTTAAGCTTATATCTTTCTAGAGAGTGATCAAGTATATGGAGACTATATTGATCATTATTATAATCAGCATAATATAAAGTGTATGCGTATTGTGTTGAGAGTCAAAATCGCGAATCTATTTTATTCCTGTTCCTTCGTATTTGCAGACTTCTCTTGCTGGGTATTGGGAGAGCTTATTCATTGCGAGGCAAACTTCCTTTGTTATCAGGGAGAATTAAATTTATTCAAGAATTATGAACTCTACAATTTAAGAAGTGAACGAATAGGGCTCATCTATTTTAGTGGTTTTTTATAGGATAATAGGTTTAACCTCTTAGAAAATTATTTTTTTGTAAGAATTAAATTTGGAAAATCAAATAGATGTGGATAAACACAATGCAATCCTCCTCTTAATCGAATCTTAGAGAAAAATATGAACATCCATCACGAAATCGAAAATCTGTTTCAACAACGCCAAGATATCCCATTATTTTATATCGAAAGTGGCAGCCGTTTATGGGGCATGGCCAGTCCTGATAGTGACTACGATGTGCGTGGTTTTCATCTACCGAGCAAAGATCAATATTTTGATTATAAAAAATATCGTGACTTGATTGAGATCATGGATGGGGACTTTGATTTTGTTTCTTATGACCTCGATAAAATGTTTGGGTTACTGACAAAAAGTAATCCAACCGTTTTAGAGTGGGTGAGAGCGCATATAGTGTATTTTAATGCTTTTCCAGAATGGCAAATTTTTCGAGATGGATTGCTAGAGCGAATTGATTATAGCGCGTTGTATCACCACTATTTATCATTGGCAAAAGGTGGAATGAAAGTGATGCAAACCGCGGATAATTTTACTTATAAGAAAGTGTTCTATTCGATTCGTGGTTTGATGTCAGCAGAGTTGGCAACCCAAGAGCAGATGCCTGAATTACTGATAACCGAATTGTTTGCGCAAGTGGATGTAAATGATCCATTACGTCATTGGGCAGAAGATTATCTGGAAATTAAAAAGCAGCAACAAGAAAAAGCACAGCTACCCCAAGCGGAGCAAGCTGCAATTCTTCAGTTGTTGGAAAGCAAGATCGAGCAATTGGCAGCAAAGTCGATGCCCAAGGCTGATCGTCGTGCCAGTTTAGAAGCTTATTTAACGGATTATAGCCGTCATTTAAAACAGTATTACTATCAGTAAAACAAAGCGTTTATTCGTCAGCTGAGTTCGACTTAAATATTCAATGATTTCATATTTTGTCGGACTCAGATTTATGATGTTATCTGTTAAATCCCGCTTACCAGAATACGGATTTTCACATCAGCCACATGGTCTTTGGTTGCTTCAAAATGTTGCTGCATATGCGCAGTTTGCATGTGAGCTTCCAGATGAGCAGTACTTTGCCATTTCTCTAACATGACAATGGTTTTCTCATCAGTGGCCTGCATCTCAATCGCAGGCAGGTGATCAATCAAGGCTTCATAACCATAACAGCCATCTTCTGCCAGTACGGTTGGCGTCACTTTTTTAAATGCATCTAATACCGCTTGACGATGCTCGGCGCCTGCATGGGTACGGATTTCAGCAATAATAATCAGCATGATCGGTTCTCGCTTAAAGTGCTGCAAATAATTGATCTAAATGTGCTTTGTACGCTTCAAGATAGCTTGGCACATTCGGTGCCTTGATCACATCATTGACGATAAAGGTTGGCAGTGCTTCCATACCCAGAAATTGATTGGCTTTATGGAAAGGCAGGTAAACACCATCTACGCCAACACCGTGGAAGAACTGGTCGGGATCGGTAAAGGCTTCAAGCGGTGCATTCCAGGTTAAAGACAACATGTATTTTTTACTCTGGATTAGGCCACCTGAACCATATTTTTTAGAGGCATCTGAACGGCTACGACCGTCACTGGCATACAGTGAACCATGACCAATCGTAAAGACATCATCAATATATTTTTTCATGGTCCATGGTGCACCCATCCACCAGCCAGGCATCTGATAAATCACCACATCTGCCCATAAATATTTGTCAACTTCGGCCTGAATATCATACTCGCTATCAGTTCGGGTAACTTGCACGCTATGGCCCAGAGCACCTAAATGGGCCTGAGACATTTCGGTCAGCGTATCATTCAATTCACCATTGGAATGTTCAAACTTTTTTGCGCCGTTAATAATTAAAATATTGCTCATGGGATTACTCAAACATAGATACTAAAAACTGAGCGTATTTTAGAAAATCTATTCATGAGTAAAAATGCATAAATGAGCAAAATACTATTGATCAAAAGTCAATAATTAAATTATTCAGCTTTTGACTTTTTCGTCTTATAGCAACGGCGAATGCCCCATAAAATTGCAATCGCGAGATACAACGGCCATAACATCACGAGCCAGATGATCGTCTCTCTTAAACCATAGAGTCCGATTTTAATCGCTTCCCAGATTCGGCTGAGCAAAGGATCGCTGTCTAAGGTTGCAATGCGACTGATATTGAGATCACGGGTCTTGCGGACTTGTGCTTGCTGGAAAAACTCCAGTCGGATGGTGCTATAGGCCAAACGGTCTTTGACTTCCAGATTGGTCAGTTGCTGCAACTGGTTATTGACCGTATTTGATGCACTGTTACTTTGGTTGGCGGTATTCAGTTTTTCTTCAAGCAGTTTTAATTCATAACGTTTGGCTTCATAGCTTTGGCTATTAAAGTTCAACATCAAGGGCAATAGCTGATTCAGGAAAGGCGTGACCTGTTGATTGGGGATACGGACCGTGAGTTGTACCGTGGGGGTGATTTTTTCATAAATATCAACACTGCCATCGATACGATCCCGTTCAGATCGGTCACTGACTTGATAATGAATCTGTTTCTCTTCGATATAGCCCTGGTATTGTGATAACTGCTGTTCCAGTGCCGATGTAGTTTTTAATACGTCTTTGACTTCAAACTGGAGTTGGGCACTTTTAACCAGTTGACGGTTCTGCTCCAAGGCATTTTGTTGCTGACTCGCCAGTTGTTCCGGATTTTTCGCGGCATTGTCCTGAATCGCCTGACTGTCTGCAGCGGCAGCCTCAGTTGCAACAGCAGCCTCATTTGCCGCATCATCTGGATGTTTTGAACAGGCAACTAGACTGCTGCCCAGGATTAAAATAACAGTTAATTTTTTAGTGAAATCTGACATCTTTGCATGCCTAAATTGTTGTGATATGAAGGTCGTAAAATCAGTATCTTCGATTTATTTGTTTATTTATGAGCAAACTGTTGAATCCAACAAATCTCTAGCATGGCATAACATTTTGTTGCCTGACCATGCAGTTTTGTATAGTAGCATAAATGAGCAACATGAAGTGCAGAGGGCAAAATGTATAAAACTGCAATGTTATTGGGATGTGCTGTATTCCTCAGCGCATGTAATCAACCCGTCACCGAATCGCAACAGCAGGCGGCAGTTCAAAAAAGTACGGCGATGCATGCGGTACTGCTGGATCAGCCGAATTTGTTTCACGATGAAAGTAACCTGAAAATAGACCAGCAATTTAATACGGCAGAAAATCCAACCGATGCACAGATCATGGTTGAACAGGCACAACTGGATGATTCTGTTGTGGCGGTGCGTACCGAATATCAGTTAAAGCGTGACGGAGAGGTCTGGAAAATTGTACATAAACAGCAAAGTTATCAATGTGCCAGAGGCGAAAAGTCCGGAACCTTCCAGTTTGAGTTATGTCCATAATGATCGGGATTCTATTGCATAGTCTAAAATCTATTCAGAAATGTGGATAACTTTCAGGTTATTCACATTGGCCAAAAAAGACCTGAAAAGTAGTTTAAATTGCTGTCATTTTAAAAAAGTGCTAAAGTTGCGCCTGGCAAATGTGCCAAAAGGTAAAAACATTTACCACTCTCACGTAAATAGATTGTTTTTTCTTATATACACCTTGTGAATACGGTGTTTTCACATTTATCACATGCTTTTTTATAGCATGAAATCAAAATTTAAATCTAAACCATAATATCTCGTGGTGATGGCCTGTTTTCTTTTTATAAACGGGACAGACGCCATTTGGTTATTTTTGTGAATAAAACATGATGACGAATAATCAGAACATGACGTTAAACCGTATAACGCTCATGTTTCCTTTAGCTTTAGTGCTATTTGAATTTTCGGTTTATATCGGTAATGACCTGATTCAGCCAGCCATGCTGGCCATTACCGAGCAGTTTGCCGTCAGCGCGACCTGGGCGCCTTCTTCCATGTCTTTCTACCTGCTGGGTGGTGCCAGTGTGGCCTGGTTACTTGGGCCACTTTCAGACCGCCTTGGACGGAAAAAAGTATTACTGGCAGGTGTGGCTTTTTTTACCCTCTGCTGTTTGCTGATTTTACTGACGCACAACATTGAACAGTTCCTGACCTTGCGGTTTTTACAAGGTATGGGACTGAGCGTGATCACTGCAGTCGGTTATGCAGCGATTCAGGAGAGCTTTGCAGAGCGTGATGCCATTAAAGTCATGGCAATCATGGCCAATATTTCTTTGCTTGCACCCTTACTGGGGCCGGTACTGGGCGCCTTCCTGATCGATTATGTATCGTGGCACTGGGGCTTTGTCGTGATTGCTGCCGTGTCATTTATCAGCTGGTTTGGTTTAAAGAAATTTATGCCAGCCACACAGGAGAGCCGCAAACAGCCGAAACAGCCATTCAGCTATATTCTTGATGATTTCAAGAAAGTATTTGGCAACCGGCGTTTCCTCGGTTTAAGCATTGCCTTGCCCATGGTCGGCATGCCGTTAATGTTATGGATTGCCTTGTCACCGATCATTCTGGTCGACGAGTTGAAGCTGAGCAGTGTGCAGTATGGCCTGGCGCAGTTTCCGGTATTCTTTGGCCTGATTATCGGCAATGTGGTGCTGATCCGGATTATTGAGCGTTTCCCGCTCGGCAAAACCATTTTAATGGGCTTGCCGATTATGTTGCTGGGGACGCTGTTTCTGGTGCTGGGCGTGATCTGGCCAACTTATCTGGTGCCGTGTCTATTGATTGGCATGACCCTGGTCTGTTTGGGGGAAGGCATCAGTTTTTCGGTCATGTACCGTTTCGCCCTGATGTCTTCAGAGGTATCCAAAGGTACGGTTGCAGCGGCCGTTTCCATGCTGATGATGGTGAGTTATTTTGTCATCATTGAACTGGTGCGGGTGCTATATACCCATTTCCATATCTGGGCCTTTGCGCTGGCCAGTGTGGCATTGATTGCCCTGTGGTTTGCCCAGCCTAGACAGGTATTGAAGCAGGTGATGCTGGAGCGTAAAGCGGAAGGAATCAACTAAAAAAAGCTGGGCAGATTGCCCAGCTTTTTTTTCGTTTGTTTAAAAGTGCAACACAACTGTGGATATCTTTTTAGATATCCATAGCCCTTAATTATTGAATTACGCCACAGGCAATACGGTCTCCACCTCCGCCTAAAGGTTTGGGTGAGTCGGAATAATTATCACCACCAACATGCACCATGATGGCCCGGCCCTGAATATCTGCCAGTTTCAGGCGTGGCGCGATGACAGGTTGGGTGGCAAAGCCTTTTTCATTCACGACCAGTACAGGCAGGTCACCCAAATGGCCATTTTCTGGCGTGCCGTGATGCGGTGCATTATTCGGGTTTAAATGGCTTCCGGCTGCAAGTGCAGCACCCATTTTGCCATCTTTCATTGCAGCTTCACATGAACCGTTTTCATGGATGTGGAAACCATGCTCACCTGGCGAAAGCTTGCCAAGAGCTGGGGTGATGAGCAGGCCTTTGGCGGTTTCCTCAAAAGCCACGGTACCAATCGAAGCCCCAACACCTTTGGCATCGACCTGATAGACCTGTACCAGCTGTTTTTGTGGCTGGGTCGTTGCCTGTGTCTGGATTTTGGAAGCGTTGTGATCCAGCTTGGCAGAGGAGCAGGCCGCAATACTCAGGCCCATACAGCCCAGTAATGCAAGTTTTTGAATCGTAGCAGTCATGGCGAAGATATCCTTATAAATTATCTTTATTTGCCGATTCAAACAAAGTCCAGGATATCCCGCAAGCAACATTAATCAATTGATGACAAAAAATTAAACAAAACAAACCTATTTGGTTTCAGGTGGGCTTTCTAGTGCTGCAACTGGCTCATCCACATTTTCATGCAGCCATTCACGCCAGATCGCCAGCAGGATTGCCAGAATGACCGGGCCAATGAATAAGCCGACCAGACCGAAGCTGGCAATACCGCCCAGTACACCAAACATGATCAGGATAAATGGAATCTGGGTTGCACCGGAAATCACCAATGGACGAATCACATTATCTGAACTGCTGACAATCAGTACCCCCCATAGCACAACAGCAATGGCTTCCATGGTTTGACCCTGGGCAAACAGCCACAGGCCGACTCCCAGATAGGATACCGGCGTACCAAAAGGAATCAGCGCAAGGATAAAGGTCACCATGGTGAGCAGCATCGGGTTGGGTACGCCCGCGACAAAGTAGCTCAGACCGGCCAGCAGGGCCTGGGCAACCGCCGTTAAACCGACGCCATAGACCACGGCACGGGTGGTTTCTGAAATGGTATCCAGATAATGATGCACACGGGGGCCAATCACCATTTCCAGGGCACGGCTCACCTGAGCCAGAATCATTTGCCCGTCACGATAAAAGAAGAACAGGGTCATGATGGCAAAGGTCAGTTTGACCAGATTGCGGCTGATTTCACTTAAAACAAAGCGGCCATAACTCAGGTGGCTTTGAATCCATTCAGCAATATTCTTGGTAATGCTGTTCGGGTCATTGCTCAGTTCATTAATGGTACGGCTAATGTCTTTGCCGATAATCGGCAGGTTCCGGATAAAGTCCGGAATCTGGATATTGCCCGAAAACAGCTGTCGCTGTAAGTTAAAATAGAGGTTCCGTCCTTCCAGTTGCAGCATAAAGATGGCAAAAATGAAGGGGATACCGATCACCAGAATGACCAGCGTGATCATCAGTGTGGCATTCAGGGTGGGCCGGTTTTCACCAAAGAAACGACGCTGCACCCATAAGTAAACAGGCCAGGTCATATAGGCAATAATGGCAGCCCAAAGGACAGGGACAATAAAGTACTTGAGGATACTGAATCCCAAAAAGAGCAGGACAAAGAACAGTCCAAACAGCAAAACGCGTTGTAATATAGGAGCGTATTGTTGCACAAGCGTCCGTCTCTAAAAGTAAAATTTGAATAAAATTATATTAACTGAAAAATGTGCTGAGTAAAATTTCATTCGGTAATTTCACGTTTAAATGTTTTGATGGCCCAAGCAGATAAAATTTAAAAGGCCATTTCGCTACTTTTACTTATGCACAAGGCCTGAAAAATAACGAGGCCTGCTTATCATGAAATCCTTGTACCGCCCCGGAGCAAACTACATGAACTCACGCTGGCAACATTTGCTATCGAGTTTAATACAGGAGTCGGCAACGAGTTACAAAGCGTATTGTTAGATTAAATTCATCCAGCATCCATAAATCAATTTTAAGGAGTAGTGCGATGACTTATTCAAACAATCAGAATCAATCAGCAGAAAAACCAGATCAGCCTGAGCAAAAAAAAGCCAACCCCGATGATGCTTCACAGTCCAATGCAAGCATTGCGAATCTATTGAATAACGATAAAGCCAGTTATCAGGAGATTGAAGGGCTGACAGATACGGAGCAATTACAGCAGGTACTAGACCAGAACGCTGCCTCTCAAAATCCAGAGGGGAGTCATGGTAATGAAAAGATTCGCAAGGCAGCAGAAAATCTGGATCGTGATGAAATGAAGCATAACCTGAAAGATGAAAGTACCGAATCAGAGCAACCGGCTGCAAACCCTGCTCCTTTCATCTCACCTGAATAAACGGCAGCCATGTTTAAAGCATAATGCCGAATAGGTGAGCGGTACCATCCGGCAGGGGGTACCGCTGGCTTTAAAACCACTCGCTTGGATCATCGACTAACTGGTTCAGTACCGGTTGCCACTGGCTCTGGATACTGACAAAGTTTTTCTGGGTTTTATCAAAAATACTGAGACCCTGCATGGCCAGTGATCCATAAGCACTCCGTTCTGCAATCCATGCCACCGGTTCCTGCCCGATTTTGGTAAAGAACTCCTGAATATCTCTGGAACTGGCACTGTTTGGCTTGACCCGGTTAGCAATCAGCAAGATTTGGACCTTGCCTTTACGGATACGCTTAATGTCTTGTAAATGCTTCAGGAAACGGCGGGTACTGTCTATATCAAAGAACGACGGTTGCAGCGGTGTGACGATTGCGTGTGCTTCACTGACCAGTTGCTCTGCATGCTCGCCTGACAGTGCGCCCGGCGCATCAATAATTAAATAATCCAGATTTTTTGGTGCTTCGCCAATGGATTTTTCATGTCGCCAGTCCAGACTTTGAATACCGGTTACGCTATCCGGGCGCTGTTTTAACCATTGCAGGGAAGATTTCTGGTTGTCTGCATCGGCCAATGCCACCCTATAGCCTTTTTGTGAGAGTGCAGCAGCGAGGGTAATGGCTGTCATGGTCTTGCCACAGCCACCTTTTTGATTTGCGATTAATATGGTTTTCATGAAATTAGATTTATTAACTAGGCTCTCGTATACAGGTATACCTTAGCATCTTTTTAGTCTGAGTGTGTGACACATGACAAAAGTTTAATGTTGCAGTTAAATAGCGACATTCATAAAAAGGAAGCTTCTATGTCGGTTTGGCTTGCAATGTTGATCGGTGGCTGTATCGGAGTCGTCATCACCACCCTGATTCTGTCGGGTACCCGGAATGGTCGTGTGCAGGCCGAATATGAAAAGTATATTGCCGAGCTGGAGCTGGAACATAAACAGGCCTTGCTGGATGCCCAGAAGCGCAGTGTCAATACCAGCCGTGCAGTCCTGAAGGGTAAAATGGCGGAACAGTTTGCGCCAATCTTGCCCGAGTTCCAGTATCTGCCAAGTGATGCCAAATTTCTCGGAGACCCGGTCGACTATGTGGTATTTGATGGCTATACCGATTTCCGTGATGGCGACGGGGCAGCCGAAGATATCGAAGTCATTTTGCTCGACATCAAAAGTGGCGGCGCGCGCCTGAGCAAAGGACAGCAGGCCATTGCCCAGGCGGTACGCGAAGGCCGGATCCGTTTTGAGACTTTAAGAATCGATTTTGAAGATTAATGCGGGATCTCTAATTTCTGTGCCCGGGCTAGGAGCATCTTTTGCGCAACAGCCGGAACCCCTTCTGCATCAAGGTATTGTTGCTCGATCAATTTAAATCGGGCCTGTAACAGGTGCCGTTCAATGTCACGATTGAGGTGACACCCATCTGCAAGACGTTTTTGCAGGGGCGTCAGCAGGGTTTGCAGCGCCTGTATTTTTGCCGAGTCCGGATGTTTGACATGCTCGACCAGATGAAAGGTTCCTGTCGGTTTGAGTACCCGGTAGATTTCTGCGAGGGCCTGATCGAGCTGTGCAATACTACACAGGGTCCAGGTCGACACGACATGATCGAGAGAAGCATCGGCAAAAGGCAGTTTCTCCGCACAGGCTTGTACATGTTTAACAAAGAACGGTGCATGCTGTACCCGTTCCACAGCCAGCTGATAGATGTCCGGATTGGGTTCCAGTGCATACAGGGTATCGACATTGCCATAAAACGGAATATTCAGACCTGTGCCAAAGCCAATCTCGAGGACCTCTCCCTCGATCGAGAGTAGCAGTTCACGGCGTCGGTCCATCAGGCTGGCGGTCTGCATGACCTGATTGAGTAAATGCGGAAAAATGCGACGTTGGTAAAATTGGTAAATCATGGGCTTCCATTCATTGATTCAAAAGAAGGGGGATGGGATCTGCACCACAAAAATATGACTAAAGTCAGTTGGATTGTTACTAAAAAAAGCACTTTTTTTCACCATCTAAGCATACTATGAACAGAAATACTTTTCTAAGTTTTTGCTGATTTGAGGATGATTGAGCCATGAAAAAACGTCTGTTGATGAGTTTATGCATGGTTGTTGCAATTGGGCAGACACATGCATCGACCGGTGGGGAAGAATATAATATTGCCAATGGTTTAGCGCCCGTTGTGAAATATCAATCGATTTCGGTCCTGAAACCTTTTGACGGCAACTTCCGGATTCTTGGCTCAAAAGTCTATCATGATGATGAGCAGGCCAAATTTTCCCCGATTGATTATGCGGTCAGTCTGGGACTATTTGCACAGCCCGAGATCGCACGGACCATTGATGTACGCCAGTATGACCGTTACCTGAACTGGAAAATGACCAAATTACCTGTACCACCGGAGCAGGCCATCAAAATGGTGTCGAATATGCATATTATTCCGGCCAATCCGGAGATTGCCAAACAGATCAAGCAGGTTAAGCGTGGCGATCTGGTGCAGTTAAAAGGCGAACTGGTCGAGATTCGTGATAAGGATCTGGTCTGGAAATCGTCGCTCACCCCCGGCGGTGTCGGAGATGGTGCCTGTGAACTGTTCCGGGTCAGTTCCATTCAGTGGATTGAAAAACAGAATATTTAAATTACTACACTCCATTGAGGTAAAAAAGAGGTCGTAAAAAACCTCTTTTTTTATGGCAATCCATTATTCTTCCTGTGCCTTTGTTTCAGCGGACTGGGTACTTCTCCAGTGATGCAGCTGGCTTTGAGCATGCAGATATTCATTGAGCTGATCGACATTCTGGCTGGCACCGCTTTTCGGGCTATCGGCCTGTTGCAGGGCTTTGGCCTGCTGCTCCCAGTAATCATATAGCAAGCCCTGAATATAACGGCCTTGCTCGGTTTTCAGCTCCAGCTCTTTGAGCATGGATAGTGCAGATTTGACATTGTCCTTCTGGCGTTGCTGTTCAAACTCCGGAGTCAGGGTATTGGCTTCTTTCATCTTGGCCAATTCCATTTCCATACTGTCACTCATGTCGGTAAAACGACGGTCATAGTCATCCAGTATGGCAATATCGTGACCATCATCCGCGGTTGCAGGGAACTGTTTGATCGGCAGCTGCTTTAACTGTCCAATTGTGTCCTGAGCTGAACCGCTTTGCTGTTGTTGCTGGGCAGGCGGTTCTTTATCTTTATTGCAGGCACTCAGGAGCAGGGCTGAACTGAGCAGGCAGCTCAGGGTAAAGGCGGTCTTAATACTCGGCATGGATCAACTCGACAAATATTTATTTTGCAATTTTCTGAAAATGATATGCAAAGGTGGTATAGGGAAAATCAATCTGATCTTGCGCAGTTAAACCGGTAAAATCAAATACAATTTGTTCAAACTTTGCTTTTAACTGTTGCTGTTCTGCGTCGGGCATGGCCGCAATAAAGCTGGTCGAAAGCAGGCGCTTACTCACCACTTGTTCGACCGTGCCACGATGTTTCTGCTGAAAAGTCTGTAATTCAGCAAAGTGAAACAGTTGCTGCTGTTCAAATACCTGTTTCCACTGTTCACTATGATAGCGTGGCGTGTCAGCTTCTAACGGGGCAATTGCATCTGCCAGTGCCTTGACCCAGTCAACCGTGGTGTCACGTTGATTCCAGATCAGGCCTAAATGTCCCGACGCGCTCAGCAGCCGGTGCATTTCGGTCAAGGTGGTCATATTGGCAAACCAGTGGAAGGACTGGGCACAGACAATGGCGTCAATGGAGGCATTTGCAAGCGGGATCTGGTCGCTAGAAGCCTGTATGCACCGGACTGCCGGATAGCTGTGGCGAAGCTGCTGCAACATTTCAGTGACAGGCTCGACAGCAATTACGTTTGCCCGGTTTTGCAACAGGTAGGGTAAGAATTTGCCAGTCCCTGAACCGAGGTCTATGACCGTGGAGTTTTCACCTATCTGGAGGCGATCTTGCAGCCAAAACGCAATATCTTGCGGGTAACTGGGGCGAACTTGCTGGTACAGTTCGGCCCCTGAACTAAAGCCTTTTTGAGCAGCAGGGTGTAAGGATTGTGTCATCTTTTGCGCTTTTTTATCTGTCTTATCTCTATAAAATAAGATACTCCGCAATTATGGTTTGGCAAAGCCATCATTTGATGACTTTTTGCTACAGGCCTTGGATCAGTTATTCAGTGTGAGCATGGATAAGCAAATCGTATTTGAAGATGAACATATTCGCGTTATTTTTCTAAAAGGTTCCAGTAGCACTTTGGTCGTTTCGTTCGGCGACCTGATTAGTCGTGCCAAGGGAATGTCCATCAATGCTGAAAAATCATTAATAAAATATCAATACAATGTCCTTGGCATTATGCCAAAACAGAAATCATGGTTTCCTAAAAGCAGCATGTTGCAAATGCAGCAACAGATTCTGCCTATTTTGCAGCAATTCAAACAGATTGTTGGCTATGGCGGCTCCATGGGCGGCTATGCTGCGATTAAATATTCCAACCTGTTGAATATGCAAAAAGTGGTGGCTTTTGTTCCACAATATTCAATCGATCCTGAAGTGGTACAAGACCGCCGTTATGCCGAGTTTTTTGATGCCAGCATTCATCAGGAGATGCAGATTCAGGCCGATGAAGTGGATGCTTCACGTGAATACATTATTGTTTACGATCCTTATTTTGCCGAAGATAAAGAACATTTCTTAAAAATCCAGCCCTTATTGCCTCAGCTGCATGTGATTCATTTGCCATTTACCGGCCATGAAGCACTTTCGGTGCTGGCAAGCTCGCAACTGCTCAATGATTTTGTCGAAAAGCCGTTTGAACTTACCTATTTCTACAAGCGGGTACGTGACGTTAAAAAGCAAAGCAAGTTTTATTATCGGCATGTGCTGGATGCATTGCTGCCAAGGCATCCGCAGGCATTATTAAAGATTCTGGAAAGTAATCAGTTTGAGCTGGATGAGCGCTATTTTGATGCCATCATCAAGCAGAAACTGGTACAGCAGCTATTCAAGCTAAATCATGCCAGCGAGCAGAACCTGCACAAGCTCGGAATCCATCCGCATTTTGTACAACAGACTGCTTGCTCCAAACCAACCCTAATGACTGCCCAAGAGACCTGTCTGGTCTTTAATCTGGTCAGTCTGAAACTGGAAAGTTATAGCGCTGCTACGCTTGCAGCCAATCAGAACTATCTGGTTCCGCTGAGTGTCACAACCAGCGCCTTGGTAGAGCTTGAGCTGAATGCTGAACGTTATTTGCTGACCATGAATGACCGTGGTATTCACAAACTGGTGAAAGTCGGGGAGGAGTTGGCCCTTGATCAGTCGCCACTGGTGTTCAAGTGCTATGCCGGGTTTTGCAGCATCAGTTATAAGCAGCTGACCTTAAGCTGTGATGAACAGGGATTTACCCATTTTGTTGAACAGCCGCTGGATGATCAGACCAGACTACAACGCTGTCATTAACGTGGTGTCATAAAAAAGCCCTTTGCATTGCAAAGGGCTTTTTTTCAGCTTGCTGGAAAGCCTTAGTTGCTACCAATTTTTGCATTGGTATTCACGTTGGCATTGACACCCAGTACTTTGACACCGACATTGGCACCGGTTTGCAGGCCTTTGTTATCGACATTTAAGCCGGTCTGTGCATTGACACCTGATGCCTTGCCATTGACTTGTGCTTCTGCATTGGTGGCAGCGCCCAGATTCAATGATTTTGATTTTGCCGATGCTTGCTGGTCGGCAATACGCTGTTTGACATTGGTCGTGGTTTCAGCGGCAAGTTCTTTGCCATCTATAGCCTTGTCTACGGCATAGTTTTTGGTATTTTTAACAGTTTCACCTGTTTTGCTCACCACTTGTGAGCCGATCTGCGTTGCTGTTCCTACTGTTTTCTGCGTTGCCTTGACACCCGTATTCACGGCAGCATGGCCAACGTGATGAGCAGTATGACCTACACCTTGTGCCACGTGTCCTACACCTTGTGCTGTATTTTTCACTGCGCCTGTTACGCCTTTAAGCAAGCCACCAGTTTGTACATTGACTTGAGCTGAGCCATTCGCATTTACTCCGGCGCTCTGTGCGAAAACAGATGCAGAAGCAAGGATAGTTGTTGTCACGATAGCTGTTTTGATCATTTTTTTCATTGCGATTTCCTTAAGCGATGTATCGTAAAGCGATACTTCATTAACGCAATTGCATCATAGCGAGCAAAAAATCAAAAATGTGTGATTTTCATCAAACGTTACAACCGGATTACAGCTTAAACACACTTTGGTGATAAATTGTGGAGATTCAAATTTGGTATAAATACGTGAAAATTAACGTTTTTAATCCCGTATAAATGCTTGTAAAAACATCTTTTTTAGCCTGCCGTACAGGCGGTGAAGCCATCTATTCTGAACATTTTATTATCAAACCAGATAGGTTTTGAAGCGCAGCTAAAACACTTTAAGAAAAGCAAACAGAATAGTGGTCATGGCATTTTTATTGCTTGGTATAAATAGATTAAATCATGAGTACAGTTTTTTAATGAATTTTATTTTTCACCCGGTCTGTTGTGAAAAAGGCTTGAGCTGATTGCAGCCATAAAGGCATCCATCATGCCCATGTAGGTCTGAACCGGTACAGGATCCAGACCGTTATTGATGAACATGATCAGGTGAAATTTAAAGTGAATTTTAACTGGTATCTGCATGATTTATAGAAAAAGAAATGAAAACCAGGCAAGCGTCAGCCATAAGGCACTGGAGAATATAAATGAAACAGATTGCAGCCTTTCTACTTGTTTTAGTGGTACTGGGTATCGTGGTTTTTTATTTTGAACCCGCGGAACCTGCAAGTTCAGCAGATGATACCGCGATCTATCAGGTCGGCCCTGCGCAATCGGGTGCTGTTCCCGCTGTATTAAATAAAGAGGAGGTAACTACAGAACCAGCGACATCAACCCTGTCAAAGACACTGGAAACACATCAAAACAATGCCCAGTTTTATGACACCAAAAGTGATCCGTCAATACAGCCGATTGATCCTGATACGGATCCGGCAAATGAAATTAAAAAACTTTAAATGACTGGGTTTCTTTATCCAAGAAAACCAAAAAAACAAAGATTCCTTACCCTGGAATCATGGAGACCAACAGTGAAAAATAAAACCTTCCTATTACTTGGCTTATGTGTTTTTTATAGTAGTAGCCCGATGGCTGCAACGCTCAATGCCATTCAACTTAAACAACAACTGAGTACTGCCGCCCTCAGCAAGGTGGCTAAAGGCAAAATTGACCTCAATGCACTGCTCAATAATGATTCGAATGATTTACTGATTGAATATGAACAGGGTGCAAGCAGCACCACTTTAGGGCAAGAAAAACGTAGCCTGATTGCCAGTAGCAAAAGTCAGTTTAAAAATAAATTTGACCGCACAGCCGGCTTTCAGACCTTACGCGAATTTAATGGCCTGCCCTTAGGCCTGTACCGGATTCAAAACCGTGAAACGCTGGCAAAAGTCCTGAATGATCCTGCGGTCAAGGGGGTCTATCCCAACCGTAAAAATGTCACCACCACGCTTCAGAGTTTACCCCTGATTAACCAGCCACAGGCGGTGAGCAATGGCTTTAGTGGTGCCGGTACAAGTGTCGTGGTGATTGATACCGGGGTGAATTATAAGCATGCGGATTTTGGCTGTACCGCTGTAAATACCCCTGCTTCCAGCTGCCGGGTGGTCTATGCCTTTGATAGTGCCCCTGATGACAATAGTCTGGATGATGATGGGCATGGCAGCAATGTTGCCGGCATTGTGGCTAAAGTGGCGCCTCAGACCAAAATTATTGGTATCGATACCTTCCGCAAAATCCGTGTTAATGGGCAATGGGGCAGTACAGCATACGATAGCGATATTCTGGCTGCTTTAAACTGGACCGTGAATAATGCCCAGACCTATAACATCAAGGCCGTCAATCTGAGCCTGGGGGTGCCTGATGTCAAATATACGTCCGAATGTGATGAAAGCAGTTACCGGACTGCCTTTGCCAATGCCCGTGCTGCGGGTGTGGTACCGGTGGTCGCATCGGGTAATGACGGTTTTGCTGACGGGGTATCTTCGCCGGCCTGTGTCGCAGGTGCAGTCAGCGTGGGGGCTGTCTATGACAGTAATATTGGCAGTGTGTCATGGGGCAATCCACTGACCTGTTCCGATTCCACCACGGCTGCAGATAAAGTGACCTGCTTTAGTAATGGAGGCTCACTGGTGACTTTACTGGCGCCGGGGGCAATGATTACGGCAGGGGGCGAGACGCAGGGCGGTACATCACAGGCTGCGCCACATGTGGCGGGTGCCATTGCCTTGTTACGTGCCAACCCGGTTAGACCGGCAGAAACGATTGACCAGACCATCAACCGTCTGAAAGCAACCGGAAAACCGGTGCTGGATCGTAGAACCGGACTGGTTTTTCCACGTATTGACCTGCTCGCGGCAACCAGCGGTTTAAGTCCGAACTAGTTGTATGCTTGGCTTGATCCAGAATATTGTTTAAATAGCCATGACCCGTTACTGGCCAGACAGGCGTAACGGGTTTTTTGTATCACTTTAATGGCACTGCGCCAGTTTGCCCGCACTAAAATTACTTTGTAGTTTCTTGAAATTTTCCTGAACCGCCGGATCATCAATATCAAAAGCAGTCGCCGTATTTGAGGAAACCAGCGTACGATTGCGCAGATGCTGTGTGGTTGAGCCGGCAGAAATCAATCCGGCCTGATTAAAGGTCCAGTGTTCTACAGCCTGTCCGCCGTCAAAATATCCGGTAAATTCAATCGTGCAGTTCTGGCCCTGTTTCAGCAGTCTGGCGATATTTCCTTCAGTGGTAGGTGAAGCCCCAATATTCTTTACTTGTTCCAAGGGCTGCTGGGCCGTGGACATCGGGCTTTGCAGCGTAGAACAGGCGGTAAAGCTGATTCCGCTGATGGCAAATAGTAAGATCATTTTAAATGGGCGTTGGATCATGTGCGGGCTTCCAGTCCTGTAAATTGATCGGTTCAGTGTGTCGACTACAGTCCGGAAGTTCAAGCCATGTTTTGAGATCACTCTGTAAATCTAAAGCCTATTTTTTAATAATGATAACAGAAGCAACATCGTGAACCGTGTTGTACCAGATCCCGGTCAAGTGTTATTTCATGCAGTAGCCAATGAAAGGCCTCTATCATGTAGCGGCCTTACAGTTTAATTTTTTGAGGACTGGCTCAGTTCTGCACGCTCAATCGGAACATTGCCTTCATTGGTTCCGACCACTGCATCTTTGGTTTCTTGCCACTTTTTAGCGGTAAACTGTTTGGCTTTTTCGGTTTGAGCCTGAACCACTTCTGACTGTTCTTCGGTATATTTCTTGGTGTCTTGCCATCTTTCACTGATCTTTTGAGAGGTGTTTTCAGAGGCACCCTGAATCGAGTTGCCCAGGTTCTGTATGCCTTTGCCGGTTTTATACAGCAGTACACGACCAATACTTGGATTATCACCATAAGGCATGGTTTTTTCAGCTTCGGCATTGGTTACTGTTGAGGCATTTGTGGTATCTGCTGCCCAGAGAGAAGACGAGGCTGCAAGTGCAGTGGTTAAACATAAGAGTTGTAGTTTCTTCATCATCTTTTCTGTCCTTTGTGCGATCGGGCGCAATCGAGATTTTATATCTTATCGTTGTGGAGAAGAAAAGGGTGGTGATGCAAGGAAATTGATACGCTACGTAACCTTTATTAAAAACTTGTGCAGAAAAAGAAGAGAAAAAAGAAGCCAAAAATAGCCAGAAGGATCAGGTAATCTTGTTTGCGTATATCTGCGAGTCGTATGATGGATAAATAGATTGAACCTAAAAAGATGACAGCAAATATAAAGATGCAAGGCAAGGGTAGGTGAAATAGCCATTGGGTATTGCCAAACAGAATAAAAATAAGACTACTGGAAATCCAGTAGAGCAAGGCATATAAAAATTTCCTGAGTGCTAATTGATTGACCGAGTGATCTAAACGCGGTAATACAACGGCCAGAATAATCAGTGCAATCATTCCGCCTAAAATCGAAATGATCATAAAAAACAGGCCACTCATATCGGGTTTGGTTTGAATGAATGGAAAGCGTGTATGGCTTATCCAACTGATCAAGAGTAAAGCGGCATGTATCAAGGCAAGAATGAGATCGATACGATAGTAATTTTTAGATTGCGTCATTTTTATTAATCAATGCACATAAAAAAAACCTGCTATTACTAGCAGGTTTTCTTAAAGGATTCAAATGAATACAGACTTAGCCCTGCAACACACTGATATCTGCAATCGCCGTGAACAGATCACGCAACTGAGCCAATAAACGTAAACGGTTGGCTTTTAATTCAGCATCATCTGCCATGACCATCACACCTTCAAAGAAGGCATCGATTGGCGCACGAAGCGCAGCAAGCTTAGACAAGGCTTCGGTGTAGTTACGTGCAGCAAGCAATGGCTGAACTACAGGTGTGAGTGCAGATAACTCTGCATAAAGTGCTTTTTCAGCCGCTTCTACCAGATTGGCTTCAACCACAGCACCTTCAGGTGCTGCTTCTTTGGCAAGGATATTGGCAACACGTTTGTTTGCCGCAGCCAATGCAGCCGCTTCTGGCAAGGTGCGGAAATGATTGACCGCAGTCACACGCTTATCAAAATCAAGTGGAGATTTTGGTGCAAGTGCTTGAACCGCCTGAATTACATCAACTGCAACGCCTTGGTCCTCATACTTGGCACGGTATCGGCCTTCAAGGAAAGCAACTGCATCGTTACGTGTCTTGTCATGATCTTTGATGATGTCGCCATAACCTTGCAAGGCAAAGTTCACCAGTTCTTCGATGGTCACATCAAGTTCATTTTCGATGATCAGACGCAAGATACCAATCGCAGAACGGCGTAATGCAAATGGGTCTTTCGAACCTGTTGGTGCCTGACCAATCCCGAAAATACCGACCAACGTATCTAAACGATCGGCAAGGGCAATGGTTGTACCGGTTTTGGTTTGAGGTAATACATCGCCTGCAAATTTCGGTAAATACTGTTCACCTAAAGCTTCAGCGACTTCGTTATTTTCACCTTCAAGACGCGCATAGTACGTGCCTGCAATCCCTTGAAGTTCCGGGAATTCACCCACCAGTTCCGAGGTTAAGTCACATTTGGCCAATAATGCTGCTTTCTCAGCATCGGCTGCATTTGCACCGGTAATTGGCGACAATGCTACAGCCAGTTTGGCAATACGTTGTGATTTATCCCAAAGTGTACCCAATTGTGCCTGGAACACCATGTTGGCCAGTTTTTCTTTACGAGATGCAAGTGGTTGCTTCTGGTCTTGCAAGAAGAAGAACTCCGCATCGGATAAACGCGGGCGAACCACTTTTTCATTGCCTTCAATAATTTGAGCCGGATCTTTAGACTCAATATTTGAAACGGTAATGAAGTAAGGCTGTAATTTACCTTCGGCATTGATTAAGCAGAAATATTTCTGGTTATCCTGCATGGTGGTAATCAAGGCTTCTTGCGGAACCGCCAAATAGCGTTCTTCAAAAGTTGCACGTAAGGCAACAGGCCATTCCACCAGACTGGTCACTTCATCCAGCAAGTCAGCCGGTACAATTGCAGTGGCATTGACTTCATCTGCCAAGGTCTTCACTTGGGCTTGGATCGTGGCTTGACGCTTTGCAAAATCAGCAACCACATAGGCTTGTTCTAACGTTGCCAGATAGTCATTTGCATGCGCCAAAGTCACGGCTTCAGGTGCATGGAAACGATGACCATAAGTCACGTTACCTGTTTTATGATCTTGAATGGTTGCATCAATCACTTGAGCATCTTTCAGCAATACCACCCATTTGACTGGACGCACAAATTCGGTACGGCTTGCTGCTGAACGCATACGTTTTGCGATTGGCAAGTTATCCAGTGCAGTCTGTAAAATTTGCGGCAGTAAAACGTCTAGGCTTTGACCTTTGACATCTTTCAGGAAGCAAACTTTTTCAACTTTACCTGCCTGGAACGTCGAAAGCTGGTCAACGGTAATGCCTTGACCACGCATAAAGCCTTCAAGCGCTTTGGTCGGTTTGCCTTCAGCATCATACGCCGCTTGTACCGCAGGGCCATCAAAACGTTTTTGCGTATCTGCCTGAGCTGCATCGATGTCTACAATTTTTAATGCTAAACGGCGTGGCGCAGCATACGCTTCGATTGAGGCAAAGTTTAAGCCTGCATCTTTTAAGCCTTTTTCAGTTTCTGCCTTGAGTGCATCACGTAAGGTTTTTAAGCTTTTGGGTGGAAGTTCTTCACAACCCAATTCAAATAGTACGGTATGTGTCATTTCCATGTATCCGAAAAAATATGGTGTGGCTGTACAAAGTTGGTTTGAGGTGGAAAATCCGTTTCATCTTTAGGTAAGTATCCCCAAATCCGAATGATATCTTCACGTTGTTCAAACTCTAAACCAATCTTTACCAATAAATTTTTAAATCGAGCCGAGTGGTCAATGATTTTCTTATGTCCCCAAGGCTTTTCTATCTGATGCTCTAATGTACTTAAGTCTAGCCATAACACCCCTGCGAATGGATAGGGCAAATGACCAAACCACTCAACATCCCAATTGCTGATAAATTTATTACTGATCCAGCAATAACGATAACTAGGACCCCAGTCATCGTTTTGCATAAATGTGATCAGCTCAGACCATTTGGTATTGTTGGCAGCACTCACCCATTGGCCATTTTGAACGGCATTCGCAATACGTTGTTGTTGCTCGTCAATACCATAATGGACAATTGAGTGCGGATTTTGCATCAGTAAAACAACTTTAGTCTTTTGCTTTTAATGAAGCTTCTGCTTCAACTTGTGCTTTGAGCTGAGCCAATACTTCATCACGCAAATGCGGTTCTGCCATCGGGAAACCAAGTTTGGCACGGGCCGCCACATAACTTTGTGCAATTGAACGCGCCAAAGTACGAACACGTAAAATATAACGTTGACGTTCAGTGACCGAAATTGCACCACGTGCATCGAGCAAGTTAAAGCAATGTGATGCCTTGATCACCTGTTCGTAGGCTGGAAGTGGCAGTTCCGCTTCGATTAAACGAGACGCTTCAGCTTCATAGAAGTCGAACAGTTCAAACATTTTCTCGACAGGTGCGTATTCAAAGTTATAGGTTGATTGCTCAACTTCGTTTTGATGGAAGACATCACCATAGGTCACTGTACCGAACTGACCCTTCGTCCAGACCAGATCGTAAACCGAGTCTACCCCTTGCAGGTACATCGCCAGACGTTCTAAGCCGTAAGTGATCTCACCTGTAACCGGATAACATTCAACACCACCGACTTGCTGGAAGTAAGTGAACTGGGTCACTTCCATACCGTTTAACCAGACTTCCCAACCTAAGCCCCAAGCGCCAAGTGTTGGCGATTCCCAGTTGTCTTCCACAAAACGGATGTCGTGGGTCAGGGTATCAATGCCGATTGCTTTTAATGAATCGAGATAAAGCTGCTGGATATTGTCCGGGTTTGGTTTTAGCACCACCTGGAACTGATAGTAGTGTTGTAAACGGTTCGGGTTCTCGCCATAACGACCGTCTTTCGGACGACGTGAAGGTTGAACGTATGCCGCGTTCCAGGTTTCTGGCCCTAACGCACGTAAGAAGGTCGCAGTGTGGAATGTGCCTGCGCCCATTTCCATATCATAGGGTTGTAATACGACGCAGCCTTGCTCCGCCCAATAGTTTTGTAGGGCAAGAATCAAGCCCTGAAAGGTATCAATATGCGATATAGCACGACTCATGGTGCATCCACTGGAATCAAACAAAAATTGTGCTTAAGTATAAGGATTTTGGGATGGAGTGGCAAAGGCTTGTTTCTTTACCCGTAAAAAAATTATTCAGCATGATCTATGGCAGATTCTTTCATCTCTTTGGCTTTTAATTTAGGTCGGAACGAGGCAAAAGACCAAAAAATCAGGCTCAGAATAAAACTGATGGTCAGCGTAAAGGTTGAGGCGAACGTATGCCAAACCGTTGGGAAAACATATTCGAATAACGGTTGGTTATGAGAAATATTTTCATAGATAGCCAGAAAGAAATATAACAAGCTAAATGATACATGTGCACCGAACCACATAAACGGAAAAATAAAACGATCTTTGGCAATGAGAATATGACAAATCCGGAGTAAAACCGGAAATAACAGAATATAGTAAATACCGCAAAAAAGACCTGCGATATAAACAAGGTCAAGACTGAATTTTCCGGTAAACAAACAAAATAAGAACAGCAGGCTTATCGGAATAAGAGGCGTAATAATAAGGCTGATTTTAGGTTGATAATCGATATTTTTTGTTGTGTTCATCATAAATAGCGTATTTTCAGGATTTTAAAAATTTTAAGATGATCTGCCGAGCATGTCTATCTGTATTTAAAATATGACGATTATCTTTTGTATACAGGGAACTATAAAATTTTGTTAGGATAACCTGTCATAATTTGAATTAGATTGTTCTGAAAATGAATTTAAAAAAGTATTATCTTGGTATTTTTATATTATTTTTAGGAATTTTGGGTTTTTACTATTTAAAGCATAACTGGACTTATCTTTCTGCTTCTTATGATTATCACTTTAAAGATTTAAGTGCAGATGAATTAAATGATTATGCAGCCTTAGTCTATTATAAGAATATGAATGATCGTATTCGAGATCGAAATTATGATGAAGCGACAAAAGCAAAAAAAGCCTTAAAGGTCGAGCAGCTCTTTCAACAAGCGGCTGAACAAGGAAGTGCTTTAGCTAAATTGAATTTGACGACACTGTATTATCGGAAAGAAGACTTAAGTCGTTTTGTACCTAAGATGTTCAAACTCTCGGAAGAGGCTGCGCAAGCAGGCAATGCTGATGCCCAGTTCAGGGTAGGTACATATTTTCATACAGGTTATGGGGTAGATACAGACTATAAAAAAGCCATGTATTGGTATCGCAAAGCTGCCGAGCAGGGCAATCCGGCGGGAATGAATAATATTGGAGTGCTTTATCAGCAAGGGTTAGGGGTAGAGCAAAATGGCAAGATTTCAACAGAATGGTATATCAAAGCTGCCAAGCTGGGGTATGCAAATGGTCAGGAGAATATGTTTCAAAATTATTATTCTGGCTTAAATGGTTTGCCAGAAAATAAAGAAGAAGCAATGAAATGGCGTGAAATGTGTTATTACCGTACGGAGGAAATACCGATTCAGCCTGTTTTTGATTTTGATCTGAAGAGAAAAGAGACTTATCCAAATACCTGTAAGGATAAAAACAGATTTTAGCCGCTATGCAATAAGGTATAAATATGATGTTAATCCATCTCTATTTATACCTGCCGTTTTAGGGTGATTAATTGTTTGATAATAAATATATTTTTATATCTATTTTATTTAAGCGTCACTCCATGACGTATAGCATCTCTCATGCTCTTAATTTCACAGCATGGACATGCTAATTTTTAGACGATCTTCTCTGTTCTGCCCAGGTCGTTTGAAATGTCTGATCGCATTCGTGAAAAACTCCAGATTCTTGCGGACGCTGCCAAATATGACGTGTCCTGTTCTTCCAGTGGCAGTGACCGTAAAAACAAAGGCAAGGGGCTTGGAGATGCCAGCCATTCAGGAATTTGCCATAGCTATACCGAAGATGGGCGCTGTGTTTCCTTGCTAAAAATCCTGTTCAGTAATGTCTGTATTTTTGATTGTGCCTACTGCGTATCACGTCGTTCTAATGACGTAAAACGGGCAGCCTTTACCGTGCAGGAAGTGGTTGACCTGACCATCAATTTCTATCGGCGTAATTATATTGAAGGACTGTTTCTCAGCTCGGGCATTTTCAAGTCCGCAGACTACACCATGGAACGCATGCTACAGGTGGTAAAGAAGCTGCGTCTGGAAGAAAATTTTAACGGTTATATTCATCTCAAAACCATTCCGGGTGCATCACCGGAGCTGATCCATGAAGCAGGGCTATATGCCGACCGGATGAGTATCAATCTGGAAATGCCGACAGAAGCCGGACTGAAAACTTTTGCCCCTGAAAAATCGCATCAGGAAGTACAAAAAGATTTGGGTCTGGTTCGCGATCGCCTGATTCAGTTGAAGGATGAACGGCAGGTGATCAAGCATGTGCCGAAATATGTACCTGCCGGGCAAACTACACAGATGGTGGTGGGGGCGCATCAGGAAACCGATCAGGATGTATTGTTAATGGCAGATCGGCACTATAAGGAATTTAAACTCAAACGGGTTTATTTTTCGGGTTATATCCCGATCAATACCGAAAATCATTATTTACCTGCTGTGGGGTCTGCGCCGCCGCTATTACGTGAAAACCGGCTGTACCAGAGTGACTGGTTGATGCGTTTTTATGGCTTTCAGGTCAATGAAATCGTGGATGAGCATTTTCCGCATCTGGATCTGGATATTGACCCGAAGCTGAGCTGGGCCTTACGCCATCCTGAACAGTTCCCGGTGGACTTAAATCGCGCCGATTACCGGATGGTACTGCGGGTGCCGGGTATCGGGGTGAAGTCGGCCAGGAAAATTGTGCAGGCTAGACGTTTTGGCAAAATCCATATTGATTTGCTAAAACAGCTCGGTGTGGCTTATTCGCGGGCAAAGTTTTTTATTCGCTGTGAAGACAGTCCGCGTTTCCAGAAAGAACTTGCTCCTCATGATATCCGTCAGCGAATCTTGATGCAGGGTTCCTCAAAGTATGTGCAACAACTGTCCCCACAGCTGAGTTTAGGCTTTTAACCGTGCTGACTGATCCTGTGGCGTATTGCTTTGATGGTTCCATGGCCGGGTTGTTGAGCTGTGTGTTTCGTGCTTTTCAGTTTAAAGAATTTGAAGTGCAGCTATGTCTGCCACACCAGACCCAGCATGGCCTGTTTTCCAGTCTGATCGAGGTGCCGACCCATGAACAGCATGCGCAACGGGTCTGGGCGGGCTTGCAACAAAAACTGTCGCAGTCAGCCTTGAGGCAGTTGTATTTTACCTCTCTATCAGAATCGCTGGCGGCCTATCAGCACCTGTTTCAGTATTGTATTTATGTATTTCAGCAGCAGGCTTCCATTGAAAAGGACTATTCACATCCGAGTGTGCTGGCAATTGCGCAATGGACCAAAAAGGTCGGGCGGGAAAAGCACCGCATGGAGGCATTTATACGTTTCAAGAAAACCTCGGATGGACTGTTTCTTAGTCTGGTACGGCCAGATTTTAATGTATTACCGCTCATTCAGCCGCATTTTAAACGCCGTTATCAGGATCAGCACTGGCTGATCTATGATGAGCAGCGGCACTACGGCTTGTATTATGACTTGCATGAGATTCATGAAGTCTCGATGGATGTACATGAGGTCGACCGGCATATCGAAACCGGCTTTAGTCAAAGCTTCCAGCTGGAGCTGGATGAGCAGGAAGTATTATATGATCAGCTATGGAAAGATTACTTTAATAGCGTCAACATTAAAGAGCGGCAAAATATCAAGCTCCATGTGCAGTATTTGCCAAAACGATACTGGCGTTATCTGAATGAAAAATATATTTAATGACGGGATGCGGCTGAAAAGAAGTACATTTGTGATGTGGCTGCGCTTACAATTGGGGCTGAATAAATAATAATCCTGTTCTGACTTGTTGAGCATGATGATAAAAAATGACGAAAACAAAGAGCTCGAAAATGATGAAATCAAGTTTTAAATGCCTGTTACTGGCAATGATCTGCCTGAGTATGCATGTCTTTGCCGAAGCAGAAAATCAATCAGCAGATGCTTATAGCATTTGTGTGGATGAAACCATTCAGGAACTGGGGCTGGGCAATATCAATAATGCCGTGGTCGCAATTTGCAGTAGCAGGACCAAAGCACAGTATGCCAGACAGATTGTACAGGTACTTGATCAGATCAAGAAACAGAGCAAAGAATATCAACAGCCTGAACGCTATAATGACATCATGAAATCGCAGCAGCTCTGGAAAAACTTTGTAGATCAGGAATGCCGCAATGCCGGCGCGTATATTGGTTCGCCCATGTATGAGTATTGTCCCATGCAAAAATATGGTGAACGGCTGGAACAGCTTCAGGAATATGTGAACTGAAGAAATTTATTTTTCAACAGCTTTACTCATAATCTAAAACTATAATTTAAATACACCTTCAGCTTGAGTAGGCGTATACTGCTGCCTCGAATAAAACAACACGCTTCCAGCAAGGTGCATTGTGAGCTCGACCCCATCAGACTGGCTAAATTTTCTTAAACCCAATTATAAGGTTCTGCCTTTAAAAGAGAGGATGCTAGCAGGCACGGGTGCCTTGTGTGGCCTGGCAATTTCTTCCCTGATTAGCTGGTATGTGCTGGGCGGCATGAATGCCTGGTACATCGCACCGATGGGGGCTTCTTCGGTGCTGTTATTCGCGGTGCCGGCCAGTCCGCTGGCACAACCGTGGAACGTGGTGGTAGGCAATACGCTGGCGGGCATCATCGGGGTGGCCTGTACCCAGTTTTTACCCGACCTGACCACTGCCTTTAGTGTGGCGGTCGGTTTGGCCATTTTTATGATGATGACTACCGATTCATTGCATCCGCCAAGCGGTGCCGTTGCCATTACTGCGGTATTGGGCGGGGAAGCCGTGCATCGACTGGGTTTTCACTTTGTCTTGTATCCCGTTTTGCTGAACTCGGTTTTATTGTTGCTGTTCGCTGTCTTTTTTAACCGTCTTATGGGACGTCATTATCCTCTTACGGCGCATGTCAATGAACGCTCCAAAGACCCGACCCCGACACAGAAGGTCTCGATCCAGCCCAAAGATATTGAATATGCTTTAGAGCATCACACCGAGCTGTTGGACATTAGCCAGTATGATCTGGAAAAAATCATTCTGGAAGCGCAGGAGCATGCCAATGAACGCCTGGTCAATGCCTTTGCCTGTCAGGATATCATGAGCCGTGACGTGATCAAGCTATATGAAAATGATGATATTCATCAGGCGCTGGATAAATTCAAGGCAGTCAACCTGATGAGCCTGCCGGTGGTCAATGCAGAAGAGCAACTGGTGGGAACGCTGGCACTGTATGAAGTCGTCGAATGGTTCAAGGGGGCAACCGATCCGCGTAACTCATGGCAGCATTATGTCCGCCAGATCATGAGCAGACGGGTGGTTACGGTTGACCCGTTACAACCTATTCAGGATCTGGTGCCTTATTTTGTAGAGAAGTCTTTTAATTATATCCCTGTGGTTGAAAACCAGCGTCTGGTCGGGATCGTGAGCCGTGCAGATATGATTGCTGCCTTGCAACAGCAGCTGAATCAAAAATTAAGTTAAAAAAAAGCTACGGTTGGATTGGGGTAAGTTCAACCGTAGCGACCAAAAAGGTAAAAGGCCAATTAACGTTTTATACTCTGGTCTTCATATACCGTTCTGACGGGTTGCTGGTAGCCTTGCACATGATCAACACGAACATGCTGCTTTTTTGGCATCACCAGCCACAAAATGAGGTAAACCAGAATACCAGGAAAGGCGGCACTCATAATCGAGATCACAACAAAGATCAGGCGTAATAAATTTGCATTCCAACCAAACCGTTCCGCAATACCGCCCATTACACCAGCGATCATGCTTTGTTGGTTTGAGCGATATAAACCAGCGTTGGTCATCGAGTTTGTCTCCTTAAATTCATGAAACAGCAGCAAAAAGTAAAATATTCATGGACTGAATAGCGACTGTTATTTAAGAAATAGGGGCGATCGGTTTTTTTTAAAGTTTAAACACATGAGAGATTAGTTACGTTGTGTAACTTGTTGCTGGAAAAACCAACAGCATCGCCTAAAATGCACCGACTTAAAGCACACTGCTTTTTCGATTTGCTATTTCTATCTTATTGCGACCGTTTTATTGACCCGTTCGGGCCATGAACGAGCAGGCTATTGATTTCCTATATTCGGCAAAAATTAGGCTATGCAGTGAAAAGTACGCGATAACGATGTTGATGTTAGAGATTTATAGATATGCAGTTCAGGTTATTCTTACAGCAGCTGAGTGTAGGAGTTCTATTGGGTCTTGGTTTGACCGCGTGCGATAGCCATCATCCCGAGCCATTAAAGCAACAGACCCAGACGCAATCCGACCTCGACGTGATGCATTTACTCGCAGATGAGCCTGAGCAAGCTTCTGCCGATACAGAGGCCATGTCACTCAATCAGGTGGCCGGACAGGCCACTTTGCCGCATCCGGTAGTACGCAAACATGACCATCATCAGCCTTCTGGTGCAGACCTGATCTATGCTGGGCGCTATCATGCCCGTATTCCCTGTACCGACCCTTTTGCCGGGTGTGTCAATCATGAAAAAGAATCAGAATATATTTTGAACCTGCTAGAGGATGGCTCGGTTTACTGGACCAATACCAGCTTTGGACGGCTTGGTTCTGACCCTTCACGCAGTGTGACCAAGATTGAGCAGACCTGCCGGCAGGTACACTGGCATGTACATAAAGAACTCAATGAAATTATGGTGCGTTGTGATGCGGCAGATTTAAATCTGTATTACCAGATTAATCCGAACCGGGATCTGGTTTTCAATCTGGACAAGATGTGGAATGAGGGCAATGGCAATAACCGCAAGTTCTTTAAAGAATATCCTTTTCCGCAGCAAGCCTATGTTTTTAAAAGAGTGGAATAAATATTCCATCCTGCTATAAAAAAGAGCGCATTTAGCGCTCTTTTTTACAGTCATGATTAGTAATCGAAGCTGAAGTGTTCCGGTGCCAGAGAGGTCAGGGTGCGGGAGGTTGTTACCATTGACTCGGCATGGCCTTGTGCACGTGGCAATAAACGGTCGAAGTAAAAGTCAGCCACCTTGATTTTGGCTTTATAGAATTCAGGCGTTTCGATCCCGTTTCCAGCCTCAAGCTTTTCTGAGGCAACGACTGCCTGTTGTGCCCAGAAATAGGCCATCATCACATAACCCGAGAACATCAGGAAATCAACCGAAGCTGACGAAACGATATCACGGTCTTTACGTGCAGCCAGCATGATACGTACAGTCAGGGTGTTCCATTGCGCACAAAGCTTGGTCAGATCCCAGGCAAAACGACGCAGGTATTTATTACGTGCATGGGCTGCACAGAATTTCAGGATTTCAGCCGTGTAATCACGAACCACTTTGCCTTTCGAGCTTAACAGGACTTTACGGCCAATCAGGTCAAGTGCCTGAATGCCTGTGGTGCCTTCATACAGGGTAGAAATACGTGCATCACGTGCAATCTGTTCCATGCCCCATTCGCGGATATAGCCATGGCCGCCGTAAACCTGCATACCATGGTTAGCTGCTTCTAGACCCAGTTCGGTCAGGAAGCCTTTCAGGATCGGGGTGTAGAAACCGAGTTTGTCGTCATATTCTTCAAACTTTGCCTGATCGCCATTTGCCAGTGCATCCGACATTTTATCTGCAAGTTTGGCTGCATGATAAATCATTGAGCGGCCGCCTTCAGCAATGGCTTTCTGGGTTAACAGCATCCGGCGAACGTCTGCATGGTGAATAAGCGCATCGGCAACGCGCTCAGGCTCTTTCTTGCCAGACAGGGCGCGCATGGACATACGGTCTTTGGCGTATGGTAAAGCCCCCTGGAAAGAAAGCTCGGCATGGGCAATCCCTTGAACAGCAGTACCGATACGTGCCGTGTTCATAAAGGTAAACATGGCATGTAAACCTTTATTGACTTCACCAATCAGGTAGCCCGTTGCATTGTCAAAGTTGAGCACTGCAGTTGCAGAGGCCTTGATCCCCATTTTGTGTTCGATCGAACCGCAAGACACGCTATTGCGTTCACCCACACCACCTTCGGCAGTCGGGATGAATTTAGGCACGATAAATAAAGAGATACCACGTGTACCGGCAGGAGCATCCGGAAGGCGCGCCAGCACGATATGAATGATGTTTTCGGTTAAGTCATGTTCACCGGCAGAGATGAAGATCTTGGTACCAGAAATTTTATAGGTGCCGTCTTCATTCGGTTCGGCCTTGGTTTTGACCTGCCCCAAGTCAGTACCGCATTGAGGCTCGGTCAAGCACATGGTGCCTGACCAGGTGCCTTCTACCAGTTTTGGCATATAGGTATTTTTTTGCTCGTCCGTACCAAACTGCATGATGGTATTCATACACCCTGTACTGAGCCCCGGATACATGGTGAATGACCAGTTTGCCGTCCCCATCATTTCAGACTTGATCAGGTTTAAAGACATCGGCAGGCCTTGACCGCCAAATTCTTCCGGATAAGACAGACCTTGCCAGCCCCCCATGACAAACTGGTCATAGGCTTCTTTAAACCCTTTCGGCGTCTTGACTTCGCCATTGTTGAACGTACAGCCTTCTTCATCACCAGACTGATTCAGTGGAGAAAGTACGTTTTCACAATAATCTGCTGCACCTTCAAGAATCATATCAACTGTATCAGCATCCGCATTTTGACCACTTGTCAAAGTTTGGTAATGTGCTGGATAATCTAACATTTCGTTCATCAAGAAACGAATGTCACGGAGCGGGGCTTTATAAGCTGGCATAGTCTTAATCCTGTATTTGAATCATTTTGGATTATCTGTTTCGATACTTTGATTATTCACAATGACGATAAAAATACATTGATAACCACGGGGGAAAAGAATGTCAGAAAAGCGAATCGTCCAGATTGGATGAACCGGGGAAAATCACTTTTCTGTTGATGTTTAACCGCATCTTAAATGTGAAAAATACTGAAATTTATACTTGAAAATATAATGATATAAAGGGGTCTGGTAAAGCTATGCGTCTAAAATATTTAACTTTATGTTTAATGGGTCTGAGTCTTGGTGCATGTTCTCAACATGTCATTAAAACCAATCCGGTATCTACCAGCCTAGAGCAGAAGGCCGTGAATAGCCTGAATGCAATGTATGAATATCCAAGCTATGATTACCGGGGTAAATTCAAGGTTCATATTGACCAGAACCCGACTAAAAAAGAGACTACAAGCCAGCCTGTAGAGTTGGATGCCGCCCTTAAACACAAAGTTGATCAATACCTGAGTGATCAAAAGGTCACGTTGTCCCGGCCGCAAAAGCAGGCTTTATATACGGCTCTTGCCCAAGAACAAAAAACTCATGCCCGTTCCAGCGCCGACAAGTTTATGCAGGTGATGGGCAATATCTTAAATGACATGCAGTTTGAATATGATGGCTCGGTACATTATCGCCAGAAAATGGGCTCATTTAACCTGACCGCACGTTATGAAAAGCCGACGTTACTGGTCCAGGCCAAGGTGCCGATGGTGCTTGATCTGAATCATTATAAATTCTATATCAACAACTTTGCCCTGATGCCTTATCTGGTCAATAAGGAGAACCAAAACAAGCTGGCCTATCTGGATTTTTCAAAATATCAGGATAGGTTCAAGCAGGTTGACTACAAGAAGTTTGCTGAATATGTCAAAGCCTCTGGCGCCGTGTACTATCGTCTTGCCGATCAAAATAACATTCAGGCCTTATCGGTTTCTTCTGCTGATCAGGCGGCAGGCGTAGTGGAAAAAATTCGCTTAAAAACCTCGGTTGAAGAACTGATCCTGCAAGCGAATTTATATAGCAAGGTTAATGAAAAGTATTTCATGCAAAGCGTTTTAAATCTGAACGCGCAAAATTTAGAAAAGCTGGTTGCAGATGAAGTGGCGAATGCCGGTCAGGCAAAATCTAAAGCGTCATTATTAGATGCAAAAGATTCGGCAGATGATGCCAGCTTAGTGAGCCAACAGCTATATCGTCTTGTGAATCAGCATTTTGGTGTTGAAGATGTCGAGGCCGATGATGCTGATGAGCGTGCAGATACGGCGGAAGCAGCAGTGGCTGACGAGCCAAAAGCATCTGAATATCCGGAACTATCTGATGAGCTAGACACATCTGAAGAGCAACAGGCGGGTTTATCTGAGCAACAATGTACAGCCCTGCAAACCGCCCTGAAAACCAGCTATGGCGATGTGCAGTATTGCCAGACTGTTTATAGCATTGATGTATTCTCAGGTCAGCCAGGAGAAGCTGGTTTCCTGACTTATATCCAGAAGTTACAAGCTGTTGAAAAAGAATTCGCGGTTTACGATCAGAACCAGTTTATTGATGATCAGGCATTTAAAACCTTTTGGCTGAAACATCGGGCGGATATTGAGAAAGCTTTACCGCCTGTTGATAAGCGCAATCCATTTGTGATGGATATCGGACTCGATGCCAAGGGACGTGTGGCGAAAATTGACTATGATTTAAATTATGCACTGCCCGAGTTGAAATCTCGTTTTAAGGTCAAAGCTGATATGCTGATTTCCAATTATGGTCAAGGCACGCCGATTGATCAGGCCCAATTGAAACAGGCGAAGTCCTGGACCGAAGCCAGCAAAGGTTCAATGCTGGAGCAGGCGGTGAACAGCTTCTCTGAAAAGCTGGGCCAGACGGGCATTCAGGAACGTTCAGCAGCGCCTTATCGCTTATCTTTAGATGATCAGCTCAACATGATTGCCGAGCAGCGCTATGATGCTACAGGTGCGTATGAGCCGACCTATAAAGCGGTCTTTATTGCCAAACTGACTGAAACTGCACCACAGATTGTTCAGCGTTACTCTAGTCAGGAATTGCAGGAAATTGCCAGTGTGTATGCGTACTGGTATGCCGATGAAGAGATTTATCATCCGGAAGGCAAAGCCCTGCAAAAAATTGAAGCCTTGCAAAAGAAACATCATTTGCAAAATGAAGTGCAGTTTGATGATGATCTGGGACAGGCCGTGAACCGTATCGTGGCTGAGGCAATGCAGGGGAAACAGGCCCGTCAGGAGTGGAGAAAGCTACAGGCTCAATATAAGCAGCCACAACAGTTATTTGCCAAGCAATATCAGCTTCAGTTTGAACAGGAAAATGGGGCTTCAACTGAGGACAAAGTCTTGCTGGCGCAAACTGCAAATATTCTGGGACAAGTCTATGTCGATGCACGTAAAAACAGACTGTCTGAACAATCGATTAAGGCCTTAAAGATTGAGCATAATGAATTTATTGATTATGAGATTTTTAAAGAGGTTTACCAGAAGATGCTTACGGTTCGGTAATGGACTAATTGGCTCTAAAAAAACCTGCATTTTGCAGGTTTTTTTATGGTGTCCGAGGCGTCTATAGGAAATCTTTCAGTTCCGGTTTCACTCCGTTCCAGATGGAGAAGGCTTCAATCGCCTGTCCCACCAGCATGCCATATCCATCCGTTGCAGGGACTTGACGCTGTTGGGCCTGATCCAGAAAACTGGAGGGTTTGCCATAGGCCATTTCATAAGCATGATGGAAAATCAAGCTTTCAGGCAACTGCAAGGTATCTCCCGTTAAACTTGCTGAAGTGGCATTAATCACGAAATCATATTCACCTGACAGTTGCTCCAAACCGGTCGCTTTCAGCTCCGTTTGAGGGACAGCAGCGCTTAGATCTTCAACCAGTTGCTCTGCGCGGGCGAGGGTGCGATTGGCTATCACAATCTGTTTTGCGCCTGCCTGAGCTAAAGGATAGATCACGCCACGGGTTGCACCGCCAGCGCCTAAAATCAGAATGCGACTATTATCCAGATGCCAGCCCAAAGCCTGCATTGCAGCAACCAGCCCCTGACCATCGGTATTGTCGCCATGAAGTTTGCCATCCTGCATCCAGAGTGTATTCACCGCTTTGGCAATCCTGGCACGTTCGGTCAATTGATCACACAGCGCAAAGGCCTGCTCTTTAAACGGGACAGTAACATTTATTCCCACGCCATTCCGGGCAAAGAAGTCCTTGGCGGTACTTTCAAAACCGTCCAGTGGTGTAAGGATTTTTTGATAGTTTAAGTCGACCCCGGTTTTTGCTGCAAAGGCATGGTGAAGCTCGGGTGAGCGTGATTGTTCAATCGGGTTTCCAATTACAGCAAATTGTTTGGTCATGGGTGAATCATTCTTATGCGTTAGTTGAAGTGTATAAATTTGGGGCAAGGGCTGCAATATTGATTTACATCTGAACATGCCAGGTAGGCATGATTACAGCACCAGAACATGATTTGATATTTTTAGATCGTTGTAAAGGTTGAGACTGGTTTTAAGGATGAGTATTTATTTAATTCGGCATGCGCAAAGTGAAGCGAATATCAATGGTCGTGCACGGTCACATGCTGCCATTGAACTGAGTGAGCAGGGTTGGCAACAGGCAAAACAACTTTGTGAAGCGTTACCACCTATTGATCATGTCATGATTTCTAAATACCACCGAACCTATCAGACTGCACAACCAGTTTTACTCAAGTATCAGATCACAGCAGAAGTCGATGATAATTTGCATGAGTTTAGTTATCTTTCGGAAAGCAGGTGCGCCAATACCAATCTGGATGATCGTAAGCAGTGGGTCAATGCGTATTGGGAAAGAATGGATTATGGCTATCGTGATGCCGATGATGCCGAATCTTTTGCTGACTTATATGGGCGAGTGCAATGTGTTCATAAAAGATTAAGTCAATTAGCACAGCAATATATAGATAAGAATTTGGCGGTATTTACCCATGGTCAGTTTTTACAATTATTGCTCACGCTAAGACATGCACCACAGCCTTTGAGTCGAGAACTGATGCAAGATTTTAGAAAGAATTTAATCCAGCAACCCATTCCAAATGCCGCAATCTTTTTATTTTAGGAATCTGCAAAATAATTCATCCCTGAGCTATATGTCAGGGATGAGTCATTTCATTTATGGATTTAGTCCCAGCCAGTCTCTTGGTTTCAGATAATAATCGGTAAGACGTTTTTCTGCCGAATCTGCATCCCATTCAGGTCGATATGACCAACCCGCCAGATTAGGCAAGCTCACCAGAATTGATTCAATCCGGCCACCGGTCTGTAGACCAAACAAGGTACCACGGTCATAGACCAGGTTATATTCGACATAACGGCCACGACGATATAACTGGAACTCACGCTGTGCTTCGGTATAAGGCTGTTCACGATGCTTTTCAAAAATCGGCAAGATCGCGTCTAAATAACCATTACCCACGGCCTGCATATATTTAAAGCAGGTCTCAAAATCCCACTGGTTCAAATCATCAAAGAATAAACCGCCAACACCGCGCTGTTCATCACGGTGTTTTAAATAGAAATAATCATCGCACCATTGTTTATGCTCGGCATAGACATGTTCGCCAAAAGGCTGGCACAGGTCATAGGCTTTCTGGTGCCAGTTCCGGATATCTTCATCATCTGGATAGAAGGGGGTTAAGTCAAAACCGCCACCAAACCACCATACCGGATCATGTCCTTCAGGCTCAGCGACAAATAAACGGACATTGGCATGAGAGGTCGGAATATTTGGGTTTTTCGGGTGAATCACCAATGATACACCCAATGCCTGTGCTTTCGCGCCTGCAATTTGCGGATGACGTTCAGTGGCAGAGGCGGGGAGTTTACTGATATTGATGTGGGAGAACATCACCCCACCTTTTTCAATGACTTCACCATTTTGCAAAACCCGTGAGCGACCGCCACCGCCTTCGCTTCGTTGCCAATCATCAATGATAAACTCAGCGGTACCGCCGCCAGCACGTTCCTGTTGCTCTAGTCCTGCACAAATGCGTGCCTGTAGATCGAGTAAAAACTCGCGAACACGTTGAATATCAGCTGAAGCTGGATGCTGCATGATGATCCTCTTAAAGTGATCCAGGGAATGCTTATATCAAAACATAAAACCCATAAAAAAAGTAAGGGATTTTTAAGTTTTTATCTAAAAATCCCTTAACTGGCTTATTTCTAACTGTTTTATAGGGTGAATCAGAAGTCATCTTTTTTATACAGATGATCCATACGCTCACGTTTAGTCTTTAAATATTGCTCATTGAACGGATTGCGGCCTACCGTAAGCGGAACACGTTCCACCACATTAATCCCCAGATCGGTCAATGCTTTGAGCTTGAGCGGGTTGTTGGTCACCAGTTTCACTTCCTTGACTTGCAGATGGTCCAGCATGATGCTGCACATATCGTAGCGACGGGCATCGGCAGGCAGGTTTAATAGCAGGTTTGCATCTACGGTATCATGTCCCTGATCTTGCAAGGCATAGGCACGGATCTTGTTGGTCAAGCCAATACCACGGCCTTCCTGACGCAAATATAAAATCACGCCTTGACCCGCTTCATTAATCAGGCGCTGGGTGGCCTGTAACTGTGGCCCGCAGTCACATTTCAGCGAAGCAAATGCATCACCGGTCAGGCATTCCGAATGGATTCGTACAAGTACAGGCTTATCTGGAGCAGTTTCTAAACCTTTAGAAAGCGCCACATGTTCTTCACCCGTTTCAGGGTCTTGGAACACGGAAATATTGAAGTCACCAAAAGCGGTTGGTAGCTTTGATGTTGCAATAAATTCAATCGGCACAGAAAACTCACTATGATCATAAAAAACAGTTTGAGTATAGCTTAATGTATCCAGATTGCGTGAATTGGAAATTCTGATTTTTCTCATAAGTTTTTCTTTTTCGTATAAAGCATATAATAATGGTTGATAAACAGTGACATAATTCAGGATAATCTGTGAGTCACTCTCTTGAATTGGCTTGAGAATGTTCAGCACTACATCATTCGCACATGTGGCTGATTGAAGGTAGATCGTATTTAATTGTATGATTGCCCCCATTTAACCCAGCTTCGGATTTGCCAGGCTTAAAAAGGCTTTGCCACATTATGTTGTATACCGAAATTCCAACTCAACGTCCTGTTACGCCATTGTTAGATGGAATTGATCATCCACAACAATTACGTCAGCTCGCGCAAAGCCAACTCGCACAAGTGGCGGATGAGTTGCGTCAATATATTTTGTATGCAGCAGGGCAAAGTGGTGGACACTTTGGCGCAAATCTGGGAGTGGTTGAGCTCACGGTTGCTTTGCACTATTGCTTTAATACACCGGACGATCGTCTGGTCTGGGATGTTGGCCATCAGGCTTATCCGCACAAGGTCCTGACCGGCCGCCGTGACCGTATTACCACCATTCGTAGTAAAGATGGTCTGGCAGCATTCCCGGCACGTGATGAATCTGAATTTGATACCTTCGGGGTCGGCCATTCTTCCACAGCCATTTCAGCCGCTTTGGGGATGTCACTGGCACGCCGTTATCAGAAAGATCCTTGTGATGTGGTTGCCATTGTGGGTGATGGTGCCATGACGGCGGGCATGGCCTTTGAAGCCATGAATGATGCCGTGGCGCATGATGCCGACCTGATCGTGGTTCTAAATGACAATGATATGTCGATCTCGTGCAGTACCGGTGGTTTTGCCAAACATCTGGCCGCTATCTGGGAAACGGGACAGCTGGTCAATGTAAATGAGCAGGGTGAAGCCTATGTTCAGCCTCATCCGAAGTGGACCTATAATTCACGGTTACACCAATCGGCAACCGATGCCGCTGATAATTTATTTAAAGCGATTGGTTTTGATTATTTTGGCCCGTTTGACGGCCATGATGTGGAACAGCTGGCACAGGTTTTCCATGCGCTGAAAAAGCGCAAGGGGCCACGTCTGGTTCATGTCTATACCAAAAAAGGGAAAGGTTTTGCGCCAGCAGAAGCCGATCCGATTACCTATCATGCCATTACCAAAATTGCGCCTGCAGCTGCTGCACCGGTAAAAAAAGCACCACCTAAATACTCTGATGTATTTGGACAATGGCTATGTGATGAAGCTGCACAAGATGAGCGCCTGCTCGCTATTACACCGGCCATGTGTGAAGGCTCAGGCATGGTGAAATTTGCCCAGCAATATCCTGAACGTTTCTTTGATGTAGCGATTGCCGAGCAACATGCAGTGACCTTGGCTGCCGGTATGGCCTGTGAAGGCTTGAAACCGGTTGTCGCGATTTATTCGACATTCCTGCAACGTGGTTATGACCAGTTGATCCATGATGTTGCCTTGCAAAATCTGGATGTTACTTTCGGGATAGACCGTGCCGGTCTGGTGGGAGAAGATGGACCCACTCATGCAGGTGCATACGATTACGCTTATATGCGTACTGTACCGAATATGGTCATCATGGCACCGAAAGATGAAAATGAATGTCGTCAGATGTTACATACCGCTTACCTCTATGAAGGCCCAACTGCGGTACGTTATCCGCGTGGTGCTGGTACGGGCGTTGAGATTCAACAGCAGATGACTGCTTTGCCAATTGGCAAGTCGGAAATCGTGGCCGAATTTAATGCTGATGCTGAACAGTACATCAGTATTCTGGCATTTGGTAGTCGCGTTGCACCATCGGTTGAAGCTGCACAACAGTTTGCACAGAAACATGCGATTGGCGTGCGGGTTGTGAATATGCGTTTTGTGAAGCCACTGGACGAGCAGATGATTCGTGACCTGGCTGCAACTACCCAGTTGTTTGTAACGGTTGAAGAGCATGCCGTAATGGCTGGTGCAGGCAGTGCAGTGAATGAATTCATGGCACATGCCAAGATTGTCAAACCGATCCTGAATCTGGGTTTGCCAGATAGCTTCCTGCATCAGGCGACGCATCAGCAAATGCTGCAAGATTGTGGTCTGGATGCTCAAGGCATCTTGGCTTCAATTGAGCAAGCCTGGTTGTAATTTAATAAGTCCATGTAAAAGCGAAAATAATTTTTCGCAACATTTTTCCCCTAAAAGCGCTTATATTTGCTAGAATATACGCGCTTTTATGCATTATTCTTTGTCAAAATCTTCAAATTTGTAGTGGGTGTTCACAATGGAACCTATGGTGGTTATGGCTGCGCGTGCGGCTCAAACAGTTGGTCAAGAGCTTTTAAAGGCACATCAAAATCGTCATAAACTCGATTTACAAGTTGAAGAAAAAGGCATTGATGGTCCGGTAACACGCGTTGATCGTTACTTGGAACAGCTTACAATTGATACACTTCGCAAAAGCTATAAAAACCACAGCTTCCTTGGTGAAGAGTTTGGTCTGCAAGAAGGTAAAGGTCATGATGCAGACTGGTGCTGGGTGATTGATCCTCTAGACGGCACACAAAACTTTATCAACGGTTTCCCGCATTTCTGTATTTCGATTGCAGTACAACATAAAGGTGTGACTCAACACGGTGTGATCTATGATCCGGTACGTGATGAGCTATTCTCTGCCAGCCGTGGTCGTGGTGCAGTGATGAACCAGCGCCGTATCCGTGTCAATGTAAAAGAAAACCTTGAAAATACTTTCCTTGCAGTCGGTCATCCGTACCGTGCCAAGCGTAATGGTGAAATCGTTTCTTATGCAGAGCAACATTTTGCTTCATTATTGGCAGTGACCAAATCTGGCGCGCAAATCCGTCGTGGCGGCTCGGCTGCTTTAGACCTGGCCTATGTTGCTGCGGGTCGTTTTGATGGTTTCTTCGAGCTTGGCTTAAAACCGTGGGATATCGCTGCGGGTGAGTTGATCGTGAAAGAAGCGGGCGGTGTGGTTGTTGATGCACGTGGTGGCAATGAATCATTTGACAATGGTCAGGTGCTTGCGTGTTCATTGAAGATGTTAAAACCATTGATGCAAGCCGTTGTTCCAGCCTGGGGCGATGCTGCAAAATAATTTGTAGATTAAAAAAAGAGTAGCAACTAGCTACTCTTTTTTTAATGCAATAGAGCAGGAATAATAAATAGCTGACATAAAAGCAGAATAACCGTATTGATTAAATAGGCAGCCCAATATGGCGGGGCATGCATTGACCCGAAAAGTGCAATCAGCAACTGTCCAAGCACAATCAGGCTATAGACGGTATAGGCCAGGATGGGGGATGTCTGTTCGGCTCCGAGCTGGATTGCGAGGCCACGGACCATAAAATAAATTGAAAAAAGAATACAGGTTAACACGACCCCTTTAACCGGATACTCAAAGACGTATTCAGCAGTACGAATGAATGGATAGGGATTTTCTTGCTGTCCCTGATAAATAATATGCAGGCAGCCAAAGAGCCATAAAGCTGCTAAAAACCTGATGAGCATAGAATTATTTTGTATCTGGTTTTTCATGTCTAAGTTAAAATAATCTGTTGTTGTCAATCAGGATAATTGGATATTTAATGGAAATGTATTATTTATTTGTGGCCGTCAGGCCGAGTATTTTCTAAAAAAACGTGACTTTCTTAAACTTTCTGCTATAATCCGCCCACGCACTTAAATTCCAGTTCATTACCTGAACATTCAGTTCTATTCATATTAGCGCACGCTGTCCATAGAGAGGACCACATCTTGCGCCCAAATCGCTTAGCGATTCTTCAGGTTGAGGCAGTAATCAAGCGTGCGTTTAGTCCACATCGTCGTTATTCGGATCGCCGCTGAATTTCATTTATTTTCAGCTTGAGTCGCTTTGCCGCTTGTTGCCGATGTCTATTTTTGTATTTATTAAAATGGAGCACCCTTCAGGGTGAAACTCTCTATGAGCAAAACTTTTGCCGAATTTTCTTTGCACGAAACCTTACAACAAGCCCTAGAAGGTTTAGGTTTTACTACACCAACTCCTGTGCAAGAACAAGCGATTCCAGCTGCTTTAGAAGGAAAAGACTTATTAGTTTCAAGCCAGACCGGTTCTGGTAAAACTGCAGCATTCTTACTTCCAACATTAAATGCCTTAGCGGGTCAGGAAACTTTTGTGCCATTTAAAGAGCGCATGAAAGCAGTAACCCAGCCAACCATTTTGGTGATTTCGCCTACACGTGAATTGGCTCAACAGGTGAGCCAGGACGCGATTGCATTTGTACGTCACATGAAAGGTGTCCGTATTGCTGCAATTATGGGCGGTATGCCTTTTGGTAAGCAAATCCAGCAGTTGAAAGGCGCACAGGTTGTGGTTGCAACACCAGGGCGTTTACTTGACCTGGTAAACCGTCGTCAATTAAAACTTGATAAAGTTGAATCTCTGATTGTTGACGAAGCTGACCGCATGCTTGATCTTGGCTTTGCTGAAGATCTGGAAGCGATTGGTGAATTGGCTGCAAACCGTAACCAAACCCTGATGTTCTCTGCAACGTTTGCAGACCGTATTATCCGTCTTGCTGAAAGCATGATGAATGATCCGCAACGTATTGCCATTGAAACTGGTCACAGTACCAACACTGATGTAACTCAAACATTACATTGGACTGACGGTTTCGAGCACAAGAAAAAATTATTGACGCACTGGCTATCTGACGAGTCGGTAGATCAAGCGGTTGTATTTGCAAGCACCCAAGAAGATACCGATATGCTGGCTGAAGAACTGGCTGAAGCGGGTCACTCTGTGGTTGCACTCCATGGTGCGATGCCACAAACCGTTCGTAACCGCCGTTTACGTAGCATTCGTGAAGGCCGTGCAAAAATCCTGGTTGCAACCGATGTTGCAGCACGTGGTTTAGATGTACCAACCATTTCTCACGTGATTAACTTCGGTTTACCGATGAAGAATGAAGACTATGTACACCGTATTGGCCGTACCGGTCGTGCAGGCCGTACCGGTCAGGCAGTAACATTGGCGACTTACCGTGAGCGTGGCAAAATCCGTGCTTTGGAAGATTATTTAGATGCACGTTTAAATGTATCTGAAATCGAAGGTTTAGAACCATCTCCACCTCCTGCACGTTCAGGTCGTGATGGTGGTGGTCGTGGTCGCGGTGGTCGTGACGGCCGTGGTCGTGGCGGTTTTGGCGGTGGTCGTCGCTTTGAAGGTGAAGGTAACTTCAAACGTCGTGAAGGCGGTGATGACCGTCCACGTCGTAGCTTTGATGACAAGCCACGTGGTGAGCGTCCGGCATTTGGTGGCGAAGATCGTCCACGTCGTGAATTCAACTCTGACCGTCCACGTCGTGAGTTCAATTCAGATCGTCCACGCCGTGAAGGTGGTTTTGAAGACCGTCCACGTCGCGAGTTTAATTCGGATCGTCCACGTCGTGAAGGCGGTTTTGATGACCGTCCAAAGCGTAGTTTTGGTGGTGAAGACCGTCCGCGTCGCGAGTTCAATTCGGATCGCCCACGCCGTGAAGGTGGCTTCAACGATAAACCGCGTTTTGACTCAAATGATGACAACCGTGGTAACCGCGTAGATTATAAACCACGTCGTGAAGGTGGCTTCGGCGACCGTCCTAAACGTGATTTCGGTGATCGTCCACAACGCGAAGGCGGTTTTGGTGATCGCAAGCGCAGCTTCGGTGATGACCGTCCAAAGCGCAGTTTTGGCGATGACCGTCCAAAACGTAAATTTGGCGGTGAAGACCGTCCGGTACGTGGTACCCGTGAAGAGCATTTCGGTGGCGACCGTCGTCGTAAAAACGATTTTTAATCGTTAAAAACCGATAAAAACAAGAAGCCAGTTGAAAAACTGGCTTTTTTATTTCGGGTTAGTCATGTAAAATTAAAAAAATGTGTACTAATTCAAATTTTATAAAAGAAATGAATAGGGTTAAGCAAAATAAAAGTCTTTTGGTTCAAGCCTGGTCTTTCATCTGTAGTGAAGGACTGCCATGCCTATTCGTAATTTTAATGCTGTGTAATGGTTTATTCTTTGCTTATGCGTTGTTCGATACCATTAATTCTGAATCCTTCAATGTAAATTCACAGCCTGCGACCAGCCAGACCGTGATTAAAAATAACTACATAAATTAAATCATCCAGTTACGCCATACATGAAAATAAAAACAGGAATTTAACGTTTCAGTGTATAGTATGCGAGCATAAAAAGTGCAGGAATGAACGCCATTATGAATAACCACTCTCCTCTTGATGCAGAAGCCTTAATTGAAGTTAAAAACTTAAGCTTTAATCGGGGAGAACGCGTCATTTATGACGATATCAGTCTCAAAATACGTCGTGGTCAGATTACTGCAATCATGGGGCCGTCTGGTACCGGGAAGACGACCTTGTTGCGCCTGATTGGCGGGCAGTTAAGCCCGGATCAGGGTGAGGTTCTGCTCGATGGTAAAAATATTGCCTCGATGTCGCGTCAGGAACTGTTTGCTGCACGTGCACGTATGGGCATGCTGTTCCAGAGTGGTGCACTTTTTACGGACATGTCCGTTTATGAAAATGTAGCCTTTCCAATCCGTGCCCATACCAGGTTACCAGAGCACCTGATTGCCGAGCTTGTGGCCTTAAAGCTAGAGTCGGTTGGTCTACGTGGTGCCGAGCAATTGATGCCCACCGAGCTTTCCGGAGGGATGAACCGCCGTGTGGCTTTGGCCCGTGCCATTGCGCTTGATCCTGACCTGATCATGTATGATGAACCTTTTGCCGGACAAGACCCGATTGTAATGGGGGTATTAACCCGTCTGATCCGTTCCTTGCGGGAAGCTTTGGATCTGACCACCATTATCGTATCGCATGATGTGGCTGAGACCTTATCGATTGCCGACTATATTTATGTGGTTGCCGAAGGCAAGATTCAGGGTGAAGGGACGCCTGAACAATTAAAACAACATGCTTCACCTTTTGTACGCCAGTTTTTGACAGGTTCGGCTGAGGGGCCTGTGGAATATCAATTTACTCATCAAGCATATTTAGATAACGAGGTTCGTCCATGAATACGATTGCCTGGCTAGGTAGACTCGTTATTGAGCGAATAAAGGGGATTGGTGCTGCTGCATTGATGCTCCTGCAAGTTTTATTTTCCATGCCATCACAAGGTGGATTTCGGCGCTTTGTTTACCAGATGTACCGTGTCGGGGTGATGTCGCTGCTGATTATTGCGGTTTCAGGCCTGTTCATTGGTGCGGTGCTGGGGTTGCAGATGTATAGCATTCTGGTCACTTTTGGAAGTGAAGCCATGCTCGGCACCGCGATCTCGTTAACCTTGCTGCGTGAGCTGGCTTCTGTCGTGGCTGCATTGCTCTTTGCGGGGCGGGCAGGTTCGGCATTGACCGCAGAGATTGGTTCCATGAAGCAAAGTGAACAGCTGGCCAGCATGGAAATGATCGGGGTTGATCCACTGCGCCAGATTGTTGCTCCCCGTCTCTGGGCCGGGATTGTGAGCTTGCCGATGCTGACGGTCATTTTTGCAACCATCGGTATCATCGGCGGTAAGCTGGTGGGAGTTGACTTTTTGGGTGCGGATGAAGGTTCATTCTGGAGCGGTATGCAAAGCAGCGTGCAGTTCTGGCATGACATTTTTAACGGTACTATTATCAAAAGCATTGTCTTTGCATTGATTTGTACATGGGTGGCGGTATATCAGGGCTATGCCTGTGAACCAACGCCGGAAGGTATCGCGACTTCGATGACCAGAACGGTCGTATATTCTTCACTTTGTGTATTAGGTTTTGATTTCGTGTTGACTGCGGTCATGTTCGGAGGGATTTAATGAAATCACGTACTAGTGAGCTGGCCGTAGGTATTTTTGTCATTATCTTCGGTGTTGCTCTGTTTTTTCTTGCCATGAAAGTCAGCGGTTTGGTCGGTACTAATCTGCGTGACAGCTATAGCATGACAGCACAGTTTGATAACGTTAACGGTTTGAAACCACGTGCCAAAGTCACCATGAGTGGTGTGACGATTGGCCGTGTAGAGTCGATTACACTTGACCCGGTATCACGTCTGGCAACAGTGAAATTTGATCTGGATGGCAAGCTGACCAGTTTCAATCCGGAACAGCTGAAAGAAGTGCAAAAAAATGCGCTGGAAGAGTTGCACTACAGTTCTGATTATGAACAGGCCAATGCTGCGAAACAAAAAGAAATGGAACAGCAACTTATCAGTAACATGTCCTCCATCACCACGCTGGATGAAGATGCTTATATAATGGTAGCAACCAATGGCCTGTTGGGTGAGAAATATTTGAAAGTTGTCCCGGGAGGTGGTGTGAACTACTTAAAACGGGGTGACGTGGTTTCAAATACCCAAGGTACAATGGATTTAGAAGATTTGATCAGTAAATTTATTACTGGTGGTGCTGGTAAAGCCACATCAAGCTCAACAACCCCGGATAATCCGGCTTCGCAGCCTGCTGCTGAAGCAGAACCTTCTTTTGTTGAGTAATTCAGGTTAGGAGATTGAAGTGAATACATTATTGAAACAAACGCTAACCGCAAGCGTATTATCGACAATGCTTGCAAGTGCGGCATTTGCAGCACCAACAGAAACCCCGCCTGATTTTGTGAAACGTGTGGCTGATGGCTTGATTACACGTTTGAAGGCAGAAAAACCGAAATTACAGAATAACCCGGCTCTGGTACGTACCATTATCCGTCAGAATCTTGACCCGTATGTCGATTCACAGGCATTTACACGTATCGTCCTGGGGACTTATGCCAACAACCAGTATACCAATGCTGCACAACGTGCCCAGTTTGAGAAAAACTTCCGTGAAGTGATTATCGAGAACTATGGTGGTGCTTTTGCAAAATATACCAATGAAAGCTATACCATGCGTCCGTTTAAGTCGACCAACAGCAAGACGCCGGTGGTGACTCTGGACTTCTTGCACAATGGTGAGAAAATTCCGGTGTCGTTCCAGTTAACCGACAAGGGCGACCAGTGGAAAGTGCGTAACATCAACGTATCGGGCATTGACCTTGGCTTGCAGTTCCGTAACCAGTTTGCGGCAACCGTTCAGCGCAATGGCGGTGATATCAATAAGGCCATCGCGACCTTTAAACCTGATGCCGATGCAGCAGTTAGCAAGAAATAAGTAGGTGACGGGTGATTCAGTATATTGATCAGCAACTGATCGTTTCAAAAACGATTGATTTTGCAAATGCAGAGCAGATCTATCAGGCTGGCCTAAAACATATCCGGCAACATAAGGACTTTCCTCTGGTTGTAGATCTGGGACAGCTTGAGCAGGGAAATACCTTGTCTCTGGCGGTACTGGTGCAGTGGTTGCGTCAAACACCACAGAACAGGGGCCTGCATTTTAAGAATGTGTCTGAAAAAATGCTGAAAATCATTCAGGCCTGTCATTTACAAGATGACCTGACACTGATCTGAGTTAATCGTGTAGAGATAAAAAAAGCACCGTAAGGTGCTTTTTTATTAAATCCATTTTTTCCAGCGGAAATAAATTGTCGGACCAATCAGGAAGGTGAGGACTAGGGAAATCACAATCCAGAAACTGGTACTGCCGTGTGAAAAAGGCAGCACTTCGGTGTTCATGCCGTAGATACTGGCCACCAGCATTGGCGGTGCAAGCATGCTTGGAAGAATCGAGAAGCGCTTGAAGGTTTCATTCATTTCGGTATTGGCAAAACCGGTGGTAATATCCAGCAAGAACTTCAGCTTTTGAAACAGGAAGGTGTTGTGTTCAAGCAGGGAACGTACATCTTCACTCATTTCCCGGATGTCTGCATCATAAATATGGCTGCCCAGTGCACGTGGACGTGACAGGAAAGACAAGACACGGCGCAGGTCTGTCAGACACAGCTGGGCTTTTCCTAGCATGTCTTCCTGATGCGCCAGCCGGGTGATCATGTCATCCAGATCAAGGATCTGTTCACGGTGATGATCGTTTAATACCTCGGCTGAATATTCTTCCAGGTATTTGTGCGTATCTTCCAGAATGTCTGAAAGTTCATCCAGTTTGGATTCGAGCAGTCCCAATAGAATCCATACCGGGTCTTTGTAGTCGATGGTATAGTCATTGCGTCTAGCCCGTGCCCGGAAGGCCCGGAACGCAACCAGCTTCTCGCCCCGTAACGTAATCAGCTGTTTTTTGTCGAGTAAAAAAGCGACGGTATGTACGGTAGCTGCGAGCGTATTCTCGAGATCTTCTTGTTCGCGATCAGATTGAAAATTTTTATTCTTTGTTAAAAAATAGGTACTGATATGCAAAATTCCGTCATCATCACGGTAGAATCGCGCTGATGAGGAAATATCTTCAAGTGACTTTAAGGTTGGCAGGTTTCGCTTATAGGCATCCAGTATCCATTGTTGTTCTTCTTGGGATGGGGCAATAAGATCGATCCAGACCAGTTCGGAATGAAGGTCAAAACTACCGTTGATTGTTGCATCTTCTAGACTACCGCGCTCAGTGGCATAAAAGGCTTCAAGCATGTCTTTTTTCCTTGCGCAGTCGATGTGAAATTTTCGGGCTTTTACCGAAAAGCAGCGTGTATTTTAGACAAGGATGAAGCGAAAAACACTTGCCTAAACGTTATTTTTTTAAAAATCTTGTTACATAGTCTACTTTATCAGCATGACAGTTAGATAAAACGGTTTGAATTGTATGAATTCTATATGTGTTTTCTGTGGTTCCTCTCTCGGGAATGATCCCGTTTACAAGCAAATGGCGCAATTGACCGGGCAGACCATTGCCGCACAGGGCAAAACGCTGGTCTATGGTGGTGGCCGCTCTGGTTTAATGGGAGTGGTTGCGGACAGCGCATTACAGGCCGGTGGCCGGGTGATCGGGGTCATTCCTCATGCATTGGCTGATCGCGAGCTGGCCCATACCGGTCTGACCGAGTTGCATATGGTGAACAATATGCATGAGCGTAAAACCAAAATGGCCGAATTATCCGATGCTTTTGTGGCATTGCCGGGTGGTGCTGGAACGCTGGAAGAAATTTTTGAACAGTGGACTTGGAGCCAGCTGGGCATTCACCAGAAACCGTGCGGCTTTCTGAATGTCGACGGTTTTTATGATGACCTGATCAAAATGCTGCAAGGCTCTGTAGGGCGTGGCTTTACTCAGGCCCGTTTTGTTGAAAAGCTGATTGTCTCGCAAGATATGGAGGCAATACTGGCTGCATTTTCGGCCTATCAGCCCGTGGTTCCGAAATGGACCTCCAGCAACGAGATACAAGCCTGAGGAGATGAGTTTGAAAACCATTACCGTTGCTGCGGCCATTATCCTGAATGCGCAAAACCAGTTGCTGCTGGTGCGCAAACAAAATACGCAAGCCTTTATGCAGGTTGGAGGCAAGCTTGAAGCAGGTGAGGCACCCGAGATCGCCATTCAACGTGAAATTCTGGAGGAGATCGGGTGTGAGTGTGAGCTTCGCGAGTTTGTGGGAGAGTTTAAAACAGCGGCAGCGAACGAACCTGACCATGTGCTGGTCAGCTATGTATATGCGGTCGAGTTAAAACAGAGGCCACAGATTGCAGCTGAGATTGCCGAGATGAAATGGATTGATCTGGATGACCAGTCGACGGTGCTGGCACCGTTAACTAAAGAAGTGGTGATTCCGTGGTGTCAGCAGCATGCCTTGAATTAACCTTTTGAAGCTGAGCAGCTGCCAGACACAGGCTATAGACCTGCTGGCAGCCCAGTTGTTGCAGCACATGCGATAACGCCGTAATCGAACTGCCTGTAGTGACCACATCATCAACAATCAGAACCCGGCGATAACGAATCGGGTCGGGCGGGGCTGCAATAAACTGCTGTTCAATATGTTCCAGCCGTTCCAGTCGGGACAAGCCCTTTTGCGAATGCTGGGCCAAACGTTGTACCGGTTGCCAGACAGGAATATTTAAGTGTTTACCCAAGGCTTGTGCCAATAACAGGCTCTGGTTAAAACCGCGTTCAACCAGACGGTCTGTTGAAATGGGCATGGGCACAATGGCATGAACTTTCGGGAGCCTGAGTTGTAATAACAAGCCATTCAACAAGCGTTGATGATGCAGTTTCTGCTGGTATTTGAACTGCTGAATGATACGGTCAACAGGATATTGATAATGGCAGGCCACAAATATCTGTTGCTGATTGCGCTCAACCGACTGTTTTAACCAGGGCAACTGTTGCCAGCAGCTTTGGCAGACACCAAAGTGCCGTTTCATGCCAATATCACACAGGCTGCACGGGGTAAAATAGTCAAACAGCTGCTGTGCTGATCTGCCCAGTAATTTAAACATAGGCGTATCTGGGGGCTTCCGGTAACCAGCGTTTGAGCAGGCCTTCCGCATGCTGTGGATAGTCTTTCAGGATTTGCTCTGCAACATAATGCGCCTGGGTCAGCAGGTGATCATCGCGCTCCAGACGCGCCACACGAAAGCCCATATCACCGGTCTGCTTGGTGCCGAGTAATTCACCGGGGCCGCGAATCTCCAGATCTTTTTCTGCAATCACAAAGCCATCATTACTTTCCCGTAAAATCGAAAGCCGTTCCTGTCCATTTTGTGATAATGGTGTTTTGTAGAGCAGGGCACAGAAACTGGCTGTAGCACCACGCCCTACACGACCACGTAATTGATGTAGCTGTGACAGGCCTAAACGCTCAGCATTCTCAATCACCATAATGGAAGCATTCGGAACATCAACCCCCACTTCAATCACCGTGGTGGCAATCAACAGTTGTGACTGATTGTCCTTAAAGGCCTGCATGACGGCCTGTTTTTCATCGGCTTTCATCTTGCCGTGTACCAGCCCGATGTTGATGTCTGGAAAACGCTCCTTAATCTCCTGATAGGTGGCTTCTGCAGCTTGTGCATCCAGTGTTTCAGATTGCTCGACCAGGGTGCAGACCCAATAGGCCTGTTTGCCTTCACGACAATTGCTGGCAATCCGTTGCAACACCTGTTCACGTCGATCCAGAGGAATGGTAACGGTCTGGATCGGGGTACGTCCGGGAGGAAGCTCGTCAATAATCGAGGTATCCAGATCACCATAGGCGCTCATGGCCAAAGTACGTGGAATCGGGGTGGCAGTCATCACCAGCTGATGTGGGGTGAACTGGTCTGCACCTTTATTTCGTAAGGCGAGGCGTTGATCGACTCCGAAACGGTGCTGCTCATCAATAATCACCAGACCTAATTTAGAGAAACCAACCGTATCCTGAAACAGGGCATGCGTGCCCACGATCAGCTGGGCATGACCTTCCTTAATTTGTTGCTCTGCCTGTGTTCTGGCTTTGCCTTTTTGTTTGCCTGACAGCCAGGCCACCTGAATGCCCAAAGGCTCAAACCAGCGCTTAAAGTTTAAATAATGCTGTTCGGCCAGAATCTCGGTCGGTGCCATCAGTGCCACCTGCCAGTCCGCTTCCAGCGCATGACAGGCTGCGACAGCGGCTACCAGTGTTTTACCTGCACCTACATCGCCTTGAACCAGACGTAGCATCGGTTGATCCTGTTTAAGGTCCTGCAAGATTTCCTTGGAAACACGTTTTTGCGCATTGGTCATCTGAAAAGGCAGGCCTTCTAATAACTTTTTGGCCAAGACCTTGCTGCTACTGAAACGGGGGGCTGTGATCTGGCGGATATAGGCGCGCCGTGTTAACAGGCTGATCTGATGTGCCACCAGCTCTTCAAAGATCAGCCGTTGCTGTGCAGGATGAGAGCCTTGATTAAGCTGCAGCATATTGGCATCAATTGGCGGCTCATGGATGTAATGCAAGGCCTGTTTCAGTTCATAGCCATTGCTGTATTTGCCCGGTAAGAGTTCAGGCAAGTCATCACTATGATGTTTTAATGCCTGCCGCACATATTCACGCAGTTTGGGCTGTGTCAGGCCTTCGGTACTGGGATAGATGGCGGTGAGCTGGGTTTTAGGCAGAGGGCTATGTTGCTGGATCACCTGAATTTCAGGATGATATAACTCCAGTCCGCGTGCACCGACACGTACTTCACCAAAAATACGCAGTCGTTGCCCGATCTTGATACGGTCGGTTAATCCTTTGTAAATATGATAGAAACGTAAGGTGACCTTGCCAAAGTCATCCTGAACCAGGGCGGCCAGGGATTTCTTTTTTCCGGGCGGGAAATCGACAGAGCGTACTTCACCTTCAAGCAGATAACTTCGTCCAACGACCAGCTGATTCATTGGAATAATAGTGCTACGATCTTCATAGTCACGGGGAAGATGAAACAACAGGTCATCCGTGCTAAAAATATGAAGCTTTTCTAAAAGGGTCGCTGCGGCAGCACCAACGCCTTGTAATTGCTGAACTGATGTCATCTCTGGTCAAGGGTGTGTATGCATATTTTATTTATTGGTTATGGTAAAACATCTCAGCGTGTCGCTAAACACTTATTTGAGCAAGGTCACCACATTAGCACAATAAGTCGCAGTGCAAAAACAGATTGTTACGCGACCCATTATATTCAGGACATTCATCAACTTGATTTGACCGGGCTGGCACCTGTGGATGTGGTGTATATCATTCTGGCACCTTCTGAAAGTGGGGTTGAGGCTTATCAGCACACCTATGTCGATAGCATCGGGCCCATTGTTCAGGCGCTAAAGCCCCATCCTGTGCAACGTATCATTGTGGTATCTTCCACCCGGATCTATGGAGAAAATGCAGGACAACGCATTGATGACGAGAGCGAGATCCGGCCTGCTGACCCGCAAGGCCATCTGCTGCGTCGCATGGAGTTGTTGTGGCAACAGTATTATCCGCAAGAAAGTATTATTGTCCGTCCTGCAGGCATCTATGGCACTTCCATTGCCCGGCTCAAAAGTCTGGCTGAGCAAACCCGGACTTATCCGGCCATACATTATAGCAACCGGATTCATATCGACGATCTGGCCGGTTTTTTGGCTTTATTGATGAGTCTGGCTAAAGTTGAGACGAGCTATATCGTGACCAACAACAGGCCGTTGCCCATGCATGAAATCTTGTTATGGTTTCAGCGGCAACTACAGATACCGGCTTTGCAATTGGTCTCGAAACAGCAGACCGGCAAGCAAATTTATGCCACGCGGCTGGTTGAAACCGGTTTTAGTATTGAGCACCGGATTTGCTTTAATGACTACGCTGCAGCCTTATCTGTCCATAGTAATGCAGAATAATTACTTTACACTGTCAAGATGATTTAAAAAGTAGCAAGGTGATAAACCTTGCCGATGATGAGATTCCTTAAAGGAACTGCCTGAATGGAACCAGCGTTTGCTGAGAAGCATAGAAGGTGAGACATGAGAAAAATAATCTGGATGAGCCTGCTTGCATTGATCGCCACGGCGAGTTGGGCCGACGAGCAGTCATGGTGTGTATTTGATCCGTTAAGTACACAGGGTGATATTAGCCGCCGTTTACAGGATATACGGTCCTATGCATTGCAAAACCAGGTTGAGTTGAAGCTTAAAACCTATAAAAATGAAAAGGATGCCATTCAGTCTTTTGAGCGAAACCAGTGTTCCGGTCTGGTGGCTTCAAACTTTAATACGCATCGTTATAATCATTTTATGGGAACTACAGGCGGTATTGGCCTCATTCCGAATAACCGTGTAGCACGTGCATTCCTGCAACTGCTGAATCATTCCAATGTCGAAAAGCGCATGATTGCTGCGGATTATGAAGTCATCGGCATGATCCCGATTGGTACGGCTTATATGACCATGAACACCCAGCTGATCAATAAGGTGTCGCAATTACGCAATAAAACGATCGGGATTCTGGCAGATAACCCGCCACAGCTGGCTCTGGTACAGAGTGTGGGAGCTAAACCGGTATATGTCGATTTTTCCAATGCCATTGATTTGTTTAAGCGTAAAAAAATCGATATTCTGGCTGCGCCGGCTTATGGGATACTGCCTTATAACCTGAAAACCGAATTTGGTGAGGCGACCCAGGTGGTGAATTTTCCTGTCGCTTACTTTGCGATGAATCTTGTGATCCGGCCGCAAGCTTATCCTGCGGGTTTTGGCCATCAGGTGCGGTCATGGTTTGTCAAAAATAGCAATAGTCTGGCTGCGCAGGCCATTCAGTGGGAAAACCATTTACCTGCTTATTATTGGGCAGATATCTCAAGCTACGAGAAGCAGGGCTATGATGCAATGGTGGTCAAGATCAGCAAACGTTATGTCGATACCGGATATTATGATGCGTATTTTGTTGAGCTGATCAACCGGCTGCGTTGCCAGGATGACCCTAAATATCTGGGCTGTCGCCGTTGACGTCAAAGAAAAAGGCAAGCGGAGTTGTAATATTGATCAGTGAGTCAAACCTTTTAATTATTCATTTAAAAATCGCTCCTAACCCCTCTTTAAAAAGAGGGTGATTAGGAATCCAGGATAATTTTAGACTTCATGAACTCCCCCTTGAAAAGGTGAGCTGCGGTTGTAGCAGCGCAAGAGGGAGGATTCATTTTTTATTTACGCTTTCTTGCGTTTCAGGCGACGTTTGGCCTGTTGTGAGGCGACTGCTTCTAATGCCTCAGCCAGCTCTTCATCACTAAAGGTGGTGATGTGCTGCAGCATTTGCAAGGTGGTTTCATCCAGCACCAGTTGTGCGCCAGCTGCCATTTCACTGAAATTATCATCGTATTCAATGAAGCCCTGATCATTGTTGCGGATATAGTTTTGCTGGGTCAGCACTTTGATAAAGCTCTGGAATAATGCCTTGTCAAAGAATTCTGGTGAATTGAATTCATACAGCACAGAGAGGCGCTGGCCCAGTAAATGACTGAGTTCTTCAACCTGCTTGGTGGAGATATTGCCTGAACCACGCTGGGTAATCAGTGCAAGGGTCATGTAATAGCGTTCCAGACTCTGTTTGACCGGCATGGCCAGCGTGACCAGTTTCTGGTGTTCTTCACTGTTTGGTGTCGGACTAAACAGGTTGTCTTCATGATCCTGGAAAATCAGGCCAATTTTCACCAGAGCATCGATATAGCTATCAATCTGTGGTTGCAAATCGGCTGCTTGCCATTTCATGAACAGCTCGGCTTTCAGGAACGGATATAAGGTACGGATAACATTACTTAGATCGTTCTTGTGAATTTTGCCGTTGTGCTCAACCAGGGAAGCAACCAGTGAAGGCAGTACAAAGGCATGCAGGATGTTGTTGCGGAAGTAGGTCAGCAATACCGCCTGATTATCTTCAATCGCAATAATATCGCCTAATACGTGCTGGACACGTTTGATCAGCTTCAGTTTGAGGCCGTACGCAACAATTTCCTTGCCAGACAGTGAAGTGACTTGCGTACGTTCATCATACGGCTGCTGGGTGGCCAGATCACGGTAGATGTCGAGCTGTTTGGCACAGATTTCTTCATCAAGGGTGTGCTTTGGTGTGGCCAGCAAGATTAAGGAGAGCAGTGAGACCGGATTGATTACCACGGCACGGTTGATATTTTCCAGAATCAGGTTGGCCGAATTGGCAACCACCGTTGAAATCTCGGTCGAGCTTGGAACTTGGTTCTGGTTTTGCTCTATATGATTCTGTTCCAGAATATCGTTCAGGAATACCGGTTCGCCAAAGTTGACATGTACCTTACCGAAGATACGTTCAATCTTGCGTAAGGTTTTAACGATACCAAAAATCGATTCGGCTTCTTTCGGTTTACCCTGCATTTCACCGACATAGGTCGAACCTTCCATCAGGCGCTCATAACCGATATAGGTCGGTACAAATACAATCGGTTTGGCCGGGCCGCGCAAATGACCTTGAATGGTCATGGCCAGCATGCCCGTTTTTGGAGGCAGTAAACGCCCGGTACGGGAGCGGCCACCTTCAATGAAGTATTCCAGTGGAGTATTGCGCGATAAGATGCTGTATAAATACTCTTTAAATACAGAAGTATAAAGTGCATTGCCGCGGAAAGAACGACGAATGAAGAAAGCACCGCCACCACGTAATAGCTGGCCAACAAAAGGCAGGTTCAGGTTATCACCAGCGGCAATATACGGAATCATCAGGCCGCGTTTATAAATCACGTATGACAATAACAGATAGTCGATATGACTACGGTGACACGGGGTATAGACAATTTCATAGTCTTTTGCCAGTTCACGCACGGTGCTGAAGTTATGGACTTCAACGCCGTCATAGAGCTGTGTCCATAAACGGGTCAGGGCCATATCGGCAAAACGGACTGCAGAGGCGGAATAGTCCGACACGATTTCATTGACGTAGCCAATCGCACGGCGTTCTGCTTCCAGCATACTGATCTTGTGCTGGATGCTTTCACGGCGAATGGCTTCCTGAACTTCAGGTGACTTGACCACCGATTGCATGACGTTACGGCGATCGGACAAATCGGGGCCAAGCACCACTTCACGTTGCTGGTCGAGATAGGTGTCTAGTGAGCTGGTGATATAGGTTGCCGGTGAAACGTTCGGATGATTGGCCTTGGCATAGTCAACCAGCTCACGTAACGATTGCGGCTCATGAAACTCTAAATAAGACTGACGGCCATGCAAGCCAATATTCATCAGCTGCTTGACCGTACCCGGTGTGGCCCAGGTATCGGAGAATAATAATTTGAACCAGGAATCTTCTTTGTCAGGCGAGCGTCCCCATAACACGGTAACCGGCACCAGCTGTACATCGATATCGGGATGCTGTTCAAGAGCTTCAACAAGTTGTAGCAGGCGGGGAGGATAGGTCTGGGTATTAAAGAAATTATTTTCGTTATGATGTAAAAACAGGACTGAGTTTTTTTCTTGATAAGTGCCGAAACTTAGAGGGTCCAGCGCAGGTTTTAAGTGAAGGCGACGGGTTTCACCATCGACCACCAATGCATTACTACGCGAATAATTCTGCAACACATAGCAAACCAGCTTATTGGATTCTGTTAGGCTGGGTTCTGTTGTGGTGGATTCTGTAGGAACTTCACCCAGGACATGTGGGGTGACCACCAGGTCAAGTAACTTACTCGAAAGTTGGCGATACATTTGACCAAATCCAGTCTTGGACATTACAAACTCCTAAATCATAATCCTAGCATCGATTCATGATGAACACGACATTCTGCGTTATTCTTACATAAAACGGTATGTTATTTTCTGACAAAATATAGCGTATTTGGTAGATTTTATCGTTAAAAATCGTATTTTTAGCAGTTATAAATACGATTAACGTGACGGATGAATCATTTTATCCTGAGCATTGTCATTTGAATTTGTGGCACAATCAAAAATATCAACCCTGAAGGACTGGTTGATCTCTCCCCATTGATGTTGGAAGACAATTACATGAATGCGTTAACTCAAGAATTGGTTGAACTGTTGACCCTGGAAAAGCTGGAAGAGCATATTTTTCGGGGCAATAGCCGCAATTTGGTAGGCAAACGGGTATTCGGCGGACAGGTGCTTGGACAAGCCTTAAGGGCGGCGTCCTATACCACAGATCGTCCAGCACACTCTTTACATGCCTATTTCCTGTATGGAGGCGATGTCAACGCACCGATCATTTATGAAGTTGATCCGCTCCGTGATGGCAAGAGTTTTGCCAGCCGGCAGGTGCGGGCAATCCAGCATGGACGGACGATTTTCTCTGCGATGGTATCTTTTGCCAACCCGGAAGAGGGCCTGAACTACCAGCATAAGGAGCCGGAGTATCCGGCACCGGAATCGTTAAAATCGGAAAATGAACTGAAAGAAAGCCTGATTAATTTTGTCCCTGAAAATGTACGTGCCAGCTTTATGCGTGAACGTCACGTCGAGATTCGCCCGACACAGTTGATCAACCCGTTCCAGCCGCAGCCTGAAGCGCCATTTTATGCGCATTATATTCGTACCCATGGCACGATTCCGCAAGAGCTGGACGAAATTTCCTTACATCAGGCCATCGTCGCATTCTATTCTGACTTTACCTTGATGACCACGGCATTACGTCCACATGGCTTATCCTGGATTTCACCAAATCTGCAATGTGCCAGTATTGATCACACCATTTATTTCCATCGTCCTTTACGTGCCGATGAATGGATGCTCTATGATATGGAAGCCACGGTCAGTGCCGGTTCGCGGGGCCTGAATTTCGGGCGGATGTGGCAAAATGGGCAACTGGTCTGTAGCACTGTTCAGGAGGGGCTGATTCGGCTCAGGGAAATCGAAACCCAGTAAAATACCGCATTCAAAAAGCCGTCATCCTGATGGCTTTTTTAGTTTCGGGCTGACAAAAAATTGCTCGATTCTTCCATATCGGCATGCCATAGTAAGGTCAGGTTAAAGGATTTTATCAATTACAATGAATTTAAATACACAGATTTTGATTGCCGCCGTATTGGGGGTAGGCCTGGGTTTCCTGCTGGTCGCCTACCCGCACAGCGCTTGGGTTGAATACAGTTTATATGGACTGGGTGTGCTCAGTAGCGTGTTTATCGGTTTGCTGAAAATGCTGCTGATTCCCCTGATCTTTAGCTCGATTGTTGTCGGTGTGTCCAATTTGCAGGCCGGAGGCCAGTTTGGCCGAGTCTGGAAAATTACCGCGCTCAGCTGTCTGACCACCACCACGCTGGCCCTGATTTTGGGAATTGGCTGTGCCCATCTGTTCGATGTGGGCAAAGGCGTAGATATCCAGCTGTTTCAGGCTGCCATGGAGCGTCATCAGACACCCGATACCTTGACGCCATCCAGTTTTTTCACCACTTTTATTCAAAATACGCTCATTAATCCATTCAAGGCCTTTAGTGAAGGTAATGTGCTGGCTGTAGTGGTGTTTGCCTTATTTCTGGGGGTTGCTCTGGTTAAGGGGGGAGAACGTTTTGCTCTGGTTCGCAATATCAGCCAGCAATTTTTTGACATCATGATGCTGCTGGTTGGCTGGGTCATGAAGCTGGCTCCAATTGGTATTTTTGCACTCTTGGCCAAGCTGATTGCGACTGAGGATCTGTCAGTACTGAGCCGCTTGGTCGAGTTTGCGGCGGTGGTGACCGGAACCACCATTTTTCACGGTGTAGTGGTATTACCTGCCTTGCTGTGGGTGTTTGGGCGCATGAGTCCGGTCACCTTTTTCAGGGGGGCGAGAACCGCACTGGTCACGGCATTTGCCACCAGTTCCAGCTCTGCCACCATGCCGCTGAGCATGAAATGTGCACAGGAAAATCTGGGGGTTCGGCCGCAGACCGCAGGCTTTGTGATTCCGTTGGGTACCCAGTTAAATATGGATGGTACGGCGCTTTATGAGGCCGCTGCCGCTTTATTTATTGCCAATTTAATGGGCTTGGATCTCAGTTTGACTCAGCAGATTATTGTCTGCTTGACTGCCATGATTGCCTCACTGGGCGCGCCGGGCATTCCGAGTGCAGGCATGGTCACCATGATTATGGTACTGCAATCCGTCGGTTTGCCAGCCGAAGCGATTGCCATCTTGTTGCCGATTGACCGTGTGCTCGATACCGTGCGTACCGTGGTCAATGTGCAGGGAGACATGATGATCAGTGTGGTGGTGGATCGCTATGCCAAACAGGCCGAAGCCGAGGCAAGCTAAGCTGAATTGGAAAATAAAAAAAGCAGGAGATTATTCCTGCTTTTTTTAGGTTTCAAGGTTTAAGCGGCTTGCTGTAACGCCCGTTTGGCGGCTGGTGAACTGTTTAAATAATTCACCGCATCCTGGGTGTTGCCTTCCTTAACCGGGTCGTACCACGGCATCAAATAATCCAGCTGTTGTGCCACCAACCATGCAGGGCCGGGCAGTATTTTAGAATCCTTTAAGGCGATCTTGGACCATTCCATCCAGATCCAGGGTTTAAACACGCTGGGTTTCTTGTCGGCAAAACGTGGGTCTTGGCTCATGATATGGGCTGCGCCGTCAACCCATAGCCCGAGAACACCGGCAATGACCGCGACACTGAGGTAGTAACGTGCAATATAGCCACCGCCTAAATGACGGTAAAGGTCAAAGGCGACGGTACGGTGTTCGATTTCTTCTGAGCCATGCCATTTGATCAGGTCTAGCATTTCCGGATCGGCACCCAGTTCTTCCCAGCGTTTGTTGTAAAGCGCATATTTTCCGAGTACACAGGTCATATGCTCAACGGTGGCAATTACACCGAGACGGAATAAGTCCCATTGATGATCCAGAACTTTCGGGATGTCTTTACCAAATGGTTTGTCTGCCAGCACTTTGCCAAACAGGAAATCCATAATGTCGAGATTACGCTGGATATCGATATTGCGCTGACTGAGATATTCTTTATTTGCCGAGGTATGGGCAACAGCATGCATGGCTTCCTGACGAATAAATGCCTGAACATCCTGTTTTAGTTTTTCATCGGTGATTTTAGGCAGGACCTTATTATATAAACGGCAGAACCAGAACTCGCCGGCAGGTAAGATGTTATTAATTTCATTAATGAAATAACTGGCAAAAGGTTGATCTGGGATCCAGTCTACGGGCGTATTTTCCCAATCAAACTTGACCTTGCGCGGGAGGATTTTATAGTCAATTGAAGAACCAATCTTGTTCTTCACAAATGATAGTAATTTCATTGTTGTTTCGTCCCAATCGATAGTGCAATCAACCAACACTAAGCAGTATATGTAAACTGCCTAGTGTTTGTGTTTAGCAATTCGGGACAATTAAAAATTATTTAATGCATCAAGTTGCATGAAATGCATTTTTTATTCTTCGAGGTCGGTTTCTGAAGCCTCCGGAATCTGCTCCAGATCAAATTCAGCCGGCTGGTCAAGGGTAAAGTTCAGTCGGCCAGCCATCACACTCGCCAATTCTTCCAGCCCGATTCGGTTGAGTGACGAGAACAGTTGAATCGAGAAATCGAGTTTCATCTTCTTCAGTTGCTGCTTGACTTCCAGCAGGGCTTTATTGGCAGGGCCGCGATTCAGCTTGTCGGCCTTGGTGAGCAGGATGTGTACGAACAAGTGACGGGAATGTGCCCATTCCAGCATCATCAGGTCGAAGTGTTGCAAGGGATGGCGAATATCCATCAATAGCACCAGACCTTGCAGGCTTTTACGGTGGATCAGATAGTTTTCCAGTTCTTTCTGCCAGACAATTTTCATGGCTTCTGGCACCGCTGCATAACCATAACCGGGCAAGTCGACCAGACGCTGATCCGGATTGCCCAGACTAAAAAAGTTGATCATCTGGGTGCGGCCCGGTTTTTTAGAGGCGCGCGCCAGTTGCTTTTGGTTGGTTAAAGTGTTGATCGCACTGGACTTGCCGGCATTTGAACGCCCGGCAAATGCAATTTCATAGCCTGTATCTTCTACGCATAAAGCCAGCTTGGGCGCACTCATTAAAAATTCAGCCTGGCGCAACCAGGTTAAAGATTGAACCGCATATTCAGTCAATGCTGGATCAGGCTTTTTTTCATAGCTGATTTTTTGTTTAGGTGCGAGTCTGGCTTTGGTGTCTTTCGATTTTTCACTACGACGCATAGAAGCTTACTTTTGAATTGAAATAGCAACGACCATTATAAAGGATGTGAAGGCTTCGTGCGAATCCTGATGTTGAAGCTGCCATCAGGCTTTGTGTAGCAGTTCCAGAAAGCTGATGTCTGAGTGCGCTGAGGAGGGAACGATTCCGTGCTGCACCACTTCGCCCAGTGTATATTGATCCAGACTCTGATAAAAACATTCGAGTGCCTGATCTAAAATCCCTTTAAGTCCGCAATGTGATCTTAATACGCAGGGAGGGGTATTGCATTCAACAATCTGGTGGCTGCCCTGTAAAGTCCGGACAATCTCTCCCAGTTTCAGGTTTTTGGCCTCCGGGTTGAGGTGAAGACCGCCACCTTTGCCACGAATGGTCACGATCCATTGCTGCTTGCCCATGAAATGCACGACTTTTACCAGATGGTTTTGCGACACATGCAAGTCTTTGGCGATATCTGCAATCGTATAGGGTACATCACTCGGGCGAGCAACATACATCAGGATTCTGAGTGCATAATCTGTAAACTTGTTAAGTTGCATGTGGCTTGATTCGATCTGGGACAATAAATAGAAAAGGCTAGTCTATCACAGGCTAGCCTTATACAAAATGCAATGCAGATCAGCTCAGTTTGACACCACCGGTACCAAAGGCTTCACTGTGAATATGTTCAGCAGGAATGCCCCGTGCCAGCAGTGCCTTGTGTTGCTCTGCCATAAATGGCATTGGTCCACATAAATAGTAATCTGCATGGGCTGGAAGCAGGGCGGCATCCATCGTGCTCAGATCCAGACGACCAGCGCTGTCATAATCCTCACCGAGTACATCAGCTTGCTGCGGAAATTCATACGCTGTAAAGGTACTTAAACGTGGATACTTGCCTTTTAGCTCCTGCACATGCTTCTTCATGGCATGAACCTGGCTGCTACGGCAGGCATGAATAAAGCTCACCGGTTGTGGCATATCCAAAGTTACCAGCTGGTTGAGCATGGCAATCATTGGAGTTAAGCCAACACCTCCACTGATAAAGACATTAGGTTTGTTGCTGTCAATTAAATAGAAGTTTCCTGTGGGTGCCGACACTTCAATTTCCGAACCTTCTGCTAAACCGTGTAAGGTACTGGATACCCAGCCACCAGCAAGTTCACCTTTTTCATCTTCACGTTTCACCGAGATACGCAGGTAATCTGCCTGTGGGCTGGTTGAAAGGGTGTACTGGCGGGGTTGTCTTAAATTGAGCTCAGATACAAATACGCGAACTGAAATGTATTGGCCTGCTTCATATTGTGGTAATTCACCACCATCCACAGGCGCGAGGTAGAAAGAGGTAATTTCGTCACTTTCTACCACCTTCTTGACAATTTTGAAATTACGCCAGCCCAGCCAGCTGCCTCGGGTTTGTTGATGTTGCTCATAAATCGCTTTTTCAGTGCTGATAAACAAATCAGCCAGTTGTCCGTAAGCTGCAGCCCAGGCTCCAATCAGTGGATCTTCCATGGAAATATTCAATACTTCACTAATCGAATGCAGCAGGTTTTCACCCACAATGCCGTAGTCTGGCGACTGGATGTTTAAGCTGACATGTTTGTGCGCAATCAGCTCTACCACTGGTAACAGTACCGAAGGATCTTCGATATTTTCTGCATAAGCCAGAACTGCCCCTGCAAGCGCCTGTGCCTGAGCTCCACTGCGTTGATGCCCCATGTTAAAGGTTTCTTTTAGATCAGGATTGTTTCCTAACATGCGGTTATAAAAATATCCGGTCAGGGCCACACCATTTTCACGAAGGACAGGAACAGTGGCTTTGACCAGTTCAATTTGCTGTGGAGTCATGAGGATCTCGCTTGGCTGTTATTTATAAGATGTATTTAAAATACATCTTATAAATAACATTTGCAATAACTGTGGGAATAAATTCCATAAAAAAATTAAGGGATAATATATTATCCCTTAATTTTTAACCAGATAACTAATTTATTTACCAAACAGTGAACCCAGTAGACCCCGGACAATTTTTTGTCCGGTACTGCCACCCAGACTGCGTGCGGCACTTTTTGCAAAGGTTCCCACGATATCCTGCGTCAGTTTTTCCCGGTCACGTTGCGCTTTTTCGGCAGCTTTCTGTTGCTCACGGGCAAAACGCTCTTGCTCTTTGGCCTGTTGCTTGGCCAGCGCTTCCTGTTCTTTGCTTTGCTGTTTTGCCAAGGCCTCTGCTTCCTTTTGCTGGGATTGTTGCAGGACTTTCTTTTGCAGCATTTCATAGGCGCTGTCGCGGTCTACTGCTTGATCGTACACACCTGCGACGATACTTTGTGAAATGATCACTTGGCGTTCTTCAGGGCTAATCGGTGTAAAAGAGGAGTAGGGTGGCATCACCCAGCCACGTTCCACGATTTGCGGTGTGCCCTGTTCATCCAGACAGCTAATCAATGCTTCCCCAACTGCCAGTTCGGTAATGGCTTGATCCACTTTAAACTCTGGATTGGCACGGAAGGTATCTGCGGCAGTTTTAACTGCTTTCTGGTCTTTGGGCGTAAATGCACGTAAGGCATGCTGTACGCGATTGCCAAGTTGTCCTAAAACACTTTCTGGCAGATCGAGCGGGTTCTGGGTAATAAAGTAAATCCCCACTCCTTTGGAACGGATCAGACGTACCACTTGTTCAATCTTCTGTTGTAAGGCCGGGCTGGCATTGTCAAACAGCAAGTGTGCCTCATCAAAGAAGAACACCAGTTTGGGTTTGTCCATATCGCCGACTTCCGGTAGCTGTTCAAATAGCTCCGACATCATCCAGAGTAAGAAGGTGGCGTACAGTTTTGGGGTATTCATCAGCTTGTCGGCTGCTAAAATATTGATGTAGCCATGACCATGGGGATCGGTCTGAATAAAGTCGAGGATATTCAGGCTCGGTTCACCAAAGAACTGTTCACCGCCCTGATCGCCTAAAGCCAGTAAATTACGTTGAATGGCTCCGAGACTGGCCGGAGAGAGATTGCCATATTCAGCTTTTAGCTCGGCTGCATTTTCACTGACATAGCTGAGCATTGCTTTGAGATCTTTAAAATCGATCAGTAAAAGGCCTTGATCATCGGCAATCCTGAATACAGCAGAAAGCACGCCTTCCTGCGTATCATTCAGGTTTAGCATCTGAGCCAGTAATAAGGGGCCAATTTCTGAAATGGTGGTGCGGATCGGGTGGCCTTGCTGACCAAATAAATCCCAGAAAATTACAGGTGCAGCAGCAAAGGGGACAGGTTCAAGTTGTAAGGTTTTCAGTCGTTCATCAAATTTGGGATTACTCTCACCAGCTTTGGCAAGGCTGGAAACATCGCCTTTGGCATCGGCAAGGAATACGGGTAAACCCAGTCGGGAAAAGCTTTCTGCCAGCACTTTTAGGGTAACGGTTTTACCGGTTCCTGTGGCACCGGCAATCAGACCATGCCGGTTTGCAAATTTAGAATGCAAAACAATTTCTTGTGTTGTATCTGTAGTTTTTTTAGCGATCACGATGGGTGTATTCATGCTTCACCTGTTTTTTAATTTCATTCGAGCTGTTTTAATGCGTTTTGAATATCTTGTATTAAATCCTGCGGATGTTCTAGTCCAATACAGAAGCGCACCAGCAAACCTTGTTGTAAATGTGTATTTTGCAGTGTGCGCATCTGCTTTAAGTCATAGAGCATGGCCAGACTAACCGGGCCACCCCAGCTAAATCCAAGCTTAAACAGTTTTAAGTTATCACAGAATTTACGAACTGCGCTCAAATCATATCCTGCTTTGAAAATGACACTGACCAGTCCGGCACTTTTTCTGCTCGGGCAAATTTCTGTCCAGAACTGATGACCTGCCGAATCAGGTGAGGCCGGATGCAAGACCTGACTAAATTGCGGTTGTTGCTTGAGCCATTCAAGCAGGTGCAGGGCGCTTTGTGATTGCTGGTCATAGCGGAGTGACATATGGGCCAGACTGCGTTGAATCTGCGCCGTATCATCACCAGAAACGCAAATCCCCTGAATCGCATGCATCCGGTATAGCTTGTGGTGGAGCTGTTGATCGCGGGTCACCACTGAACCCATGAGGATGTCACCCCCTCCGCTCGGGTATTTGGTGAGGGCATGTACGGTGATGTCGACTGCTAAATGTTCAGCAGAGAAGTCGAAAGCATTAAATGCCAGGCCGGCGCCCCAGGTGTTATCCAATGCAGTCAGTACCTTGGCCTGCTGTGCTTTCTTGACCAGGTTGATAAGATCGGGAAACTCTAGCGTGACCGAGCCTGCTGCTTCCAGCCAGATCAGCTTGGCTTTCTCTGTCGGTTGAAAACTGGCGGCATCAACCGGATTATACATTTTAACCCTAATGCCATAACGGTCTTGCAGATGGTTCAGGTGCTCAAGATTAGGGCCGTAAATATTGTCCGGTACCCAGACTTCATCTCCTGTAGCTAGCAAGGTGCTGTTGACCAGATTGATCGCAGATAAGCCGCTGGGTGCCAGCAAGCAGTATTTTCCGCCTTCAATCCGGGCAATATTGTCCCCTAAGGTAAAGGTTGTTGGTGTACCGTGTGTGCCATAACTATAGTCATAGGCATCGGTCCAGTGCCGGTCAAAAAGGTGCGCCGTACTTTTGAAAATGATGGTTGATGCACGAAATAGGGGAGGCTGAACCGTTTCAATATATTGGGGTGCCTGACGGGGTGCGTGGATGAGATCGGTTTGTGCTTGGTTCGGTGTTGTCATGGGGCAAAATCTAATCAGGATAATCTGTGAGGTTAAGAGAAAACGAACAAAGCTGCCAGTGATTTACCGCTTTTGTACAGAAACGTTACAGATACAGGGCCCTGCCTAAAACTGGCTTTATTTTTGCTAAGACTAAGCATCATTCTAACGATAATAGGTTATAGCGCATGAAGACGCATTTAAGGGTGCATTATTTTCAGCATATTGCTGGTGAAGGTTTTGGCAGTTGTTATGAGTATTTGAAAGCTCATCAGGCAAAAATTACTGCAACCGAATTTTTTGCCTTGCCTGTCGATTTACCGCTTGAACTGGAGGCTTTGCCGCATATAGATGAGGTCGATTTGCTTATCATTATGGGCGGAAGCATGAGCGTAAATGATGAGGCGAATTATCCCTGGTTAAAACTTGAAAAAAGATGGTTACGCCGTTATCTGGCGGCCGGAAAGCCTGCCATCGGGTTATGTCTGGGCGGGCAACTGATTGCCAATGCGCTGGGTGCTGCTGTCAGCCGTAATCCGGTTCAGGAGCTGGGCTGGATGGATGTCGGGCGTGCTTCACATATTCCGGATGATTATTTTCAGGTTCCCGAGCGTTTGAATATTTTACAATGGCATAGTGAAACCTTTGAAATTCCTAAAGGTGGGGTACGTCTGGCCGAGAATGAAGTTTGCCGGAACCAGATGTACCAGATTGGACGTAATGTGCTTGGATTCCAGTTTCATCCGGAAATCACGCCACAGGCTTTGGCTTTGCTGATCGAAAATGAAGAAGATATGGCTGTTTTCAAGGGTGAACATGTGCAGGCAATGGCTGAATTGAAAAGCACCCGGAAAAGCCGGTTTGAAGCGGGAAACCGCTTGCTGAATCAGGCCATTGACTATGTGTTGAGTCCATAAACAGATAAAATGCCTAAAAAATGAAAAGAAGAATTGCATAAGACTTAAACAATCGTTATAATGGGCGACCCTCAAATGGAGGGCGTTCACTACGAAGAAAGTAGTCAACGCATTACAGTCGTGGCATCGATCACGACCATAGTGATTTTCACTGCCCTTGACACTTGCCAAAAGGTGAGGTGCGTCATGGGTGATTCTTTATATATTTGGCTTGGAGTTTACTGGTATGTCTAACCAGAGAATTCGTATCCGTTTGAAGTCTTTTGATCATCGCCTGATTGATCAATCTGCTCAAGAGATCGTAGAAACCGCTAAGCGTACTGGCGCACAAGTGTGTGGTCCAATCCCGATGCCTACTCGCATCGAACGCTTCAACGTTCTTACTTCACCACACGTCAACAAAGACGCTCGTGATCAGTACGAAATCCGCACTTACAAGCGCTTGATCGATATCGTTCAACCAACAGATAAAACTGTTGATGCATTGATGAAGTTAGATCTTGCTGCTGGTGTAGATGTTCAGATCGCTTTGGGTTAAGGCTTTCGGTTAATTAACTGCTTAGTTAATTAGGCCGCTTTATTAGAGGTTTATGCACATGGCTATTGGTTTAGTCGGTCGCAAATGTGGTATGACTCGCATCTTTACGGATGCTGGTGTATCTGTACCTGTTACAGTTATCGAAGTCGATCCAAACCGCATTACGCAAATCAAAACACTTGAAACTGATGGTTATCAAGCAATTCAAGTAACTACTGGTGAACGTCGCGAATCGCGCGTAACTAACGCTCAGAAAGGTCACTTTGCGAAAGCAGGTGTTGCTGCTGGCCGTTTGGTTAAAGAATTCCGCGTTACTGAAGCTGAGCTTGAAGGCCGCGAAGTTGGTGCTTCTATCGGTGTTGATTTGTTCACAGTTGGTCAAATTGTTGACGTAACTGGTCAATCAAAAGGTAAAGGCTTCCAAGGTGGTGTTAAGCGTTGGAATTTCCGTACGCAAGATGCTACTCACGGTAACTCTGTATCTCACCGTGTATTAGGTTCTACAGGTCAAAACCAGACTCCTGGTCGCGTGTTCAAAGGCAAGAAAATGGCTGGTCACTTAGGTGATGAACGCGTAACAGTTCAAGGTCTTGAAATCGTATCTATTGACGCTGAACGTTCTGTTTTGGTTGTTAAGGGTGCTATTCCTGGTGCAACTGGCGGTGACGTTATCGTGCGTCCTACCATCAAGGCCTGAGGGGAAATACTGTGAATTTAAAAACTGTTTCCGGCTCTGCTGTTGAATTGTCTGAAGTTGCTTTCGGACGTGAATTTAACGAAGCTCTTGTACACCAAGTTGTTACAGCTTATTTAGCTGGTGGTCGTCAAGGTACTCGTGCTCACAAATCACGTGCAGATGTTTCTGGCGGTGGTAAAAAGCCATTCCGTCAAAAAGGTACTGGTCGCGCTCGTGCGGGTTCTATTCGTAGCCCAATCTGGGTTGGTGGTGGTAAAACTTTTGCTGCTCGCCCACAAGATTGGTCTCAAAAAGTAAACCGTAAGATGTATCGCGGTGCAATGCAATGTATCTTAGCTGAACTTGTTCGCCAAGATCGTCTTGTATTGGTTGAAGAGTTTGCTGTTGCAGCTCCAAAAACTAAAGAATTGCTTGCAAAACTTACCGACTTGAATGCAACTCGCGCATTGATCATTACAGATGCTGTAGATGAGAACTTGTATCTTGCAGCGCGCAACCTTCCACACGTTGATGTGGTTGATGCTACTGCTATTGATCCTGTTAGCTTGATCGCATTTGATAAAGTTGTAATGTCTGTAGCTGCTGCTAAGAAAATTGAGGTAGAACTCGGATGAACAACGAACGTATCTATCAAGTCCTATTAGGACCAGTATTCTCAGAAAAAGCACAAGTTTTAGGTGATACTGCTGGTGTTCAAGTGTTCAAAGTTGCATTAAATGCAAACAAGCTTGAAATCAAGAAAGCAGTTGAGCAGCTCTTTGGTGTTGAAGTTGTTAAAGTAAATACAACAATCACTAAAGGTAAAACAAAACGCTTTGGTAAAACATTAGGACGTCGTTCTGATGTGAAAAAAGCATACGTCACCCTGAAAGCTGGCCAAGATGTAGAAATGGCTGACTTGGGCGATACCGCTGAAAACGCAGCGGAATAAGGACGAGAATTATGCCAATTCAAAAATGTAAGCCAACGTCTCCAGGACGTCGCTTTGTAGAGAAAGTGGTTCATGACCATCTTCACAAAGGCGCGCCTTATGCACCGTTGGTAGAAGCTAAAAAACGTACTGGTGGTCGTAATAACAATGGTCACATCACTACACGTCACGTGGGTGGTGGTCATAAGCAAAACTACCGTATTGTTGACTTTAAACGTAATAAAGATGGCGTTCCTGCAACTGTAGAACGTATCGAATACGATCCTAACCGTACAGCACATATTGCTTTGTTGAAATATGCTGACGGTGAACGTCGTTACATCATTGCGCCTAAAGGCTTACGTGCTGGTGATAAAGTTCAATCTGGTAACGATGCTCCAATTCGTCCAGGTAACTGCTTGCCACTTCGTAACATGCCAATCGGTTCTACCCTTCATAACCTTGAACTTAAAATCGGTAAAGGTGCTCAGTTAGCACGTTCTGCTGGTACTTCAGTTCAGTTACTGGGTCGTGATGGTTCTTACGCGATCGTTCGTTTACGTTCTGGCGAAATGCGTAAAGTCCATGTTGAATGTCGCGCTGTTATTGGTGAAGTTTCTAACCAAGAAAGCAACCTTCGTTCATTGGGTAAAGCTGGTGCTGCGCGCTGGCGCGGTGTTCGTCCTACCGTACGTGGTATGGCGATGAACCCGGTAGATCACCCGCACGGTGGTGGTGAAGGGCGTAGTAAGGGTATCCAACCTGTAAGCCCATGGGGTCAAAAAGCTAAAGGGTACAAGACACGTACCAACAAGCGTACGACTAAGATGATTATTCGCGACCGTCGCGTCAAGTAAGGGAATCTGAATAATGCCTCGTTCATTAAAAAAAGGTCCATTCGTCGACGCACATTTGTTCGCTAAAGTTGAAGCTGCTATTGCTGCTAACAACCGTAAGCCGATCAAAACTTGGTCACGTCGTTCAATGATCCTTCCAGACTTTGTTGGTTTAACAATTTCTGTTCACAATGGCCGTAACCACGTTCCAGTAATCGTTACTGAACACATGGTTGGTCATAAATTGGGTGAATTCGCACCAACTCGTACCTATCGTGGTCACGGTGTTGATAAGAAGTCTAAACGTTAATAGGTGCTATGATGGAAGTTACTGCTAAATTACGCGGTGCCGCTATCTCGGCACAAAAAGCACGTTTAGTTGCTGATTTGATCCGTGGTAAGTCGGTTGCGCGTGCGCTAGACATTTTAAACTTCAGCAACAAGAAAGCAGCTGTGCTTGTTAAAAAAGCGCTTGAATCTGCAATTGCGAATGCTGAACACAACAACAGCTTAGATGTTGATGACCTTAAAGTAACTACGATTTACGTTGATGAAGGCATGAGCCTGAAACGTATCATGCCACGTGCTAAAGGCCGTGCAGATCGTATTACTAAGCGTACTTGTCACATCACCGTTAAGGTAGGGGTTTGATATGGGTCAGAAGGTTCATCCAATCGGTATCCGCCTAGGTGTTGTGAAACGCCATAACGCTAACTGGTATGCGAATCCGAAACAATACGCTGAATACTTGCTTAAAGATCTTCAAGTTCGTGAGTTTTTGATCAAAAAACTTAAGAATGCGATGGTGAGCAATATTCTTATCGAACGTCCTACAGGCGCTGCTAAAGTAACAATTAGCACTGCTCGTCCTGGTATCGTTATCGGTAAAAAAGGCGAAGATATTGAAAAATTACAGCGCGAACTCACCAATATTATGGGTGTTCCAGCTCAAGTCAGCATCAATGAAATTGATCGCCCAGACTTGGATGCACGTTTAGTTGCTGAAGCAATTGCTTCTCAATTAGAAAAGCGTGTTATGTTCCGTCGTGCAATGAAACGTGCGGTTCAAAACACAATGCGTGCCGGCGCTAAAGGTATCAAAGTTGAAGTTTCTGGCCGTTTAGGTGGTGCAGAGATCGCTCGTACTGAATGGTATCGTGAAGGTCGTGTACCTTTGCATACACTTCGTGCCGACATCGACTATGCAACTATGCGCGCAGAAACAACATACGGTACGATCGGTGTTAAAGTTTGGATTTTCCGTGGCGAGATCTTGGGTGGCATGAAACAAGTCATGAACCCTGCTCCTGCTGAAGAGCGTCCAGCTAAACGCGGTCGTGGTCGTGGTGAAGGTCAAGAGCGTCGTGGTCGTCGCGGTGACCGTGCTGCTGACAAGGGAGAATAATCCATGTTGCAACCTAAACGTACCAAATTCCGTAAAGTGCACAAAGGCCGTAACACTGGTCTAGCGCATCGTGGTAGTACAGTATCATTTGGTTCGATTGCAATCAAAGCAACTGAACGTGGTCGTATGACTGCGCGTCAGATTGAAGCTGCACGTCGTACCATTAGCCGTCGTATCAAACGTGGTGGTAAAATCTTCATCCGCGTATTCCCGGACAAACCAATTACCGAAAAACCATTAGAAGTTCGTATGGGTAAAGGTAAGGGTAGCGTGGAATACTGGGTTTGTCAGATCCAGCCAGGTAAGATCCTGTACGAAATTGAAGGTGTTAGCGACGAGTTAGCGCGTGAAGCTTTTGCTTTAGCTGCTGCTAAACTCCCGTTTAAAACCACTATCGTGACTCGGACGGTAATGTAATGAAAACTAAAGATCTACGTGAAAAGTCGGTAGAAGAGTTGAAAGCTTTGCTTGATGAGCAACAGCTTAACCAATTCCGTCTTCGTATGGCAAAAGCAACCGGTCAATTAGGCAAATCGCATGAAGTGCAAATTGCTCGTAAGACAATTGCTCGTATTAAGACACTCCTTACCGAAAAACAGGGGAACGGACAATGAGTGAAAAAACAGTCCGCACGTTAACCGGCAAAGTCGTAAGCGACAAAATGGACAAGTCTATTGTTGTGCTTATTGAACGCCGCGTTCAACACCCGTTGTATGGCAAATCAATCCGCCGTTCAACTAAATTACACGCTCATGATGAGAACAATGTTGCTAAATTAGGCGACTTGGTAACCATCAAAGAAAGCCGCCCAATTTCTAAAACTAAAGCTTGGACTTTAGTGGAAGTAGTTGAAGCTGCTGCTGAGTAATTAGACGTTCTTGTTGCATCATCGGACAATTTCGAGTACTCTTTGAGCCTTTCGAAATTGTGACCGGTGATGCTCGGTTTTGGAGTAGGGCAATGATTCAAACCGAAAGTATGCTCGACGTAGCAGACAACAGTGGTGCACGCCGCGTACAATGTATTAAAGTACTTGGTGGTTCACACCGTCGTTATGCTTCAGTTGGCGACATTATTAAAGTTACTGTAAAAGAAGCAATCCCACGCGCACGTGTTAAAAAAGGTGACGTGATGAATGCTGTAGTTGTACGTACAAAATTCGGTATCCGTCGTCCAGATGGTTCTGTTATTCGTTTTGACGATAACGCTGCTGTAATTTTGAACAACAACAAAGCTCCGATTGCTACTCGTATCTTCGGACCAGTGACTCGTGAACTTCGTACTGAACAGTTCATGAAAATCATTTCATTGGCTCCTGAAGTTCTATAAGAGGCAATCATGGCTAAGATTAAAAAAGGCGATCAAGTAATTGTGATCGCAGGTAAAGAAAAAGGCAAACAAGGTGTTGTTTTGTCTGTTTCTGAAGATCGAGTTAAGGTCGAAGGCCTTAACTTAGTGAAGAAGCACCAAAAGCCAAACCGTGTAACTGGCGCTGAAGGCGGCATCGTTACTCAAGAGGCTACGCTTCATATTTCAAACGTGGCAATTTTTAATGCTACAACCCAAAAGGCTGACCGTGTTGGTTACCAAGTGATTGATGGCGTGAAAACTCGCGTTTATAAATCAAATGGTGAATCAGTGGCGGCAGCGAAGTAATAGGTTGAAAAGGCAATGGCCAGACTTAAAGCACGTTACAATGACGAACTTAAAGCGAAGTTAAAAGAAGAACTTGGCGTTAAGAACGTGATGGATATTCCACGCATCACAAAAATCACCCTGAACATGGGTGTAGGCGCAGCTGCAACTGATAAGAAATTATTAGATGGCGCTGTTGCTGACATGCAACTCATTGCTGGTCAAAAACCAGTTGTGACTCTTGCTCGTAAATCAATCGCTGGTTTCAAAATCCGTGACGGTTGGCCGATCGGTTGTAAAGTTACTTTACGCGGCGACCAAATGTACGAATTCTTGGATCGTTTGATCTCGATCGCAATCCCTCGTATCCGTGACTTCCGTGGTTTCTCTGCGAAATCATTTGATGGTCGTGGTAACTACTCTATGGGTTTAAAAGAGCAAATCGTTTTCCCTGAAATCGATTTTGACAAAATTGATCGTATCCGTGGTTTAGATATCACTATTACGACCACTGCTCGTAGCGATGACGAAGGCCGTGCGCTTATGCGTGCATTCGGCTTCCCGTTCAAATAAGAGGTCGATATGGCTAAGAAAGGTATGATTAATCGCGAATTGAAACGCGAAAAGACAGTTGCTAAATACGCTGCAAAACGTGCTGAATTAAAAGCTGTTATTGCAAATGTAAACGCAAGTGACGAAGAACGTTTCGATGCGATGTTAAAGTTACAAGCATTGCCACGTAATGCATCTCCAGTACGTCTTCGTAACCGCTGTGGTTTAACTGGTCGTCCTCATGGTTACTTCCGTAAGTTCGGTTTAAGCCGTAACAAATTACGTGACACAGTAATGCAGGGTGATGTACCAGGCGTTGTTAAGGCAAGCTGGTAAGGAGCGACTAAATGAGTATGCAAGATACCGTTGCCGACATGTTAACACGTGTTCGTAACGCACAAATGGCAAAGAAACAAACTGTTTCTATGCCTTCTTCTAAGTTGAAAGTTGCAATTGCAAACGTACTTCAACAAGAAGGTTATATTTCAAATGTAGAAGTTGCTCAAGAAGATGCAAAAGCTACTTTGACAATTACTTTAAAATATTTCGAAGGCAAGCCAGTTATCGAAACCGTTAAGCGTGTAAGCCGTCCAGGTCTTCGCCAATACCGCGGTAAAGATAAAATTCCTAGCGTTAAGCAAGGTTTAGGTATTGCAATTGTTTCTACAAGCAAAGGCATCATGACTGATCGCGCTGCACGTGCTGCGGGCATCGGTGGTGAAGTTATTGCTTTTGTTTCTTAATAGGTGATTCCTCATGTCTCGTGTGGCTAAAGCCCCAGTAACTGTACCTAATGGTGTAACAGTTACTCAGAACGGCCGGCAGGTCGAAGTGAAAGGCAGCAAAGGTACATTGTCTTTCAACCTGCATGCGCTGGTCGAGCTAAAACAGGAAGAAGGTAAACTTCAACTTGCTCCGGCTAAAGAGTCGAAAGACGCTTGGATGCAAGCTGGTACTGCTCGCGCTGTATTGAACAACCTTGTAAAAGGTGTTAGCGAAGGCTTCGAACGTAAGTTACAGCTTGTTGGTGTTGGTTATAAAGCTGCGGTTAAGGGTACTGTTGTAAACCTTAACCTTGGTTACTCACACCCAATTGACTACGCTTTACCTGAAGGTGTAACAGCGGAAACTCCAACTGCGACTGAAATCATCTTGAAATCAGCAAACAAGCAGTTGTTAGGTCAAGTGGCAGCGGAAATCCGTGCATACCGTGCTCCTGAACCATATAAAGGTAAAGGTGTTCGTTATTCGGATGAAGTTATTCTTCGTAAAGAAGCTAAGAAGAAATAAGGCGCGAGGTTCTTATGAACGAAAAGAAACAAACCCGTTTGCGTCGTGCGAAAAGCACACGCTTGCACATTCGTGCATTGGGTGCGACTCGTTTGTGTGTAAACCGCACTCCGCGTCACATCTATGCGCAAGTTATTTCAGCAGATGGTGGCAAAGTTTTAGCGCAAGCTTCAACTTTAGATGCATCTTTACGTAGCGGTACTACTGGTAACGTAGAAGCAGCTACGAAAGTTGGTGCTTTGATCGCAGAACGTGCTAAAGCAGCTGGTGTTACTAAAGTTGCATTTGACCGTTCTGGTTTTAAATATCATGGTCGTATCAAAGCCTTGGCTGATGCTGCTCGTGAAGGCGGCTTGGAGTTCTAATCATGGCGAAAGTTGAACAAAACGAAGGTCTCGTTGAAAAGCTGGTTGCCGTTGATCGTGTAGCCAAGGTTGTTAAAGGTGGTCGTATCTTCTCTTTCACAGCATTAACTGTTGTGGGTGATGGTAACGGTCGTGTAGGTTTTGGTCGTGGTAAAGCACGTGAAGTTCCAGCTGCTATTTCTAAAGCACTTGAAGCTGCTCGTCGTAACATGATCACTGTAGACCTTGCGGGGACTACTTTACAACACCCTGTGAATGCTCGTCATGGCGCAAGCCGTGTATACATGCAACCTGCTTCAGAAGGTACTGGCGTAATTGCTGGTGGCGCGATGCGTGCTGTTCTTGAAGCTGCAGGTGTACATAACGTACTTGCTAAATGTTATGGTTCTACAAATGCTGCTAACGTAGTAAACGCAACTTTCAAAGGTTTGCGTGATATGACTTCTCCTGAGAAAGTCGCTGCGAAACGTGGTCTTTCAGTAGAACAAATTCAAGGGTAATCAATCATGAAAACGATTAAAGTTACCCAGACTAAATCTTCATCGCATCGTTTAAAAAATCATAAACTTTGCCTTCAAGGTTTAGGTCTGCGTCGTATTGGTCATACTGTAGAAGTGCAAGATACGCCTTCTAACCGTGGTATGATCAACAAAGTTTACTATATGGTTAGTGTAGAGGAATAAGCCATGACTCTGCGTTTAAATGAACTTTCACCTGCAGAAGGTGCAAAACGTGAACACCGTCGTCTAGGCCGTGGTATCGGTTCTGGCGTTGGTAAGACTGGTGGTCGTGGTATCAAAGGTCAAAACTCACGTAAGAGTGGCGGTACTCGTCCGGGCTTTGAAGGCGGTCAAACTGCGATTTATCGTCGTTTACCAAAATTCGGCTTCACTAGCCAAATCGCTTTGAAAACTGCTGAAGTACGTTTGTCTGAGCTCAATAAAGTTGAAGGTGATGTAGTTAGCCTTGAAACTTTAAAAGCTGCGAATGTTGTTCGTCGTGACCAAATTCGTGCTCGCATCGTTCTTTCTGGTGAAATCACTCGCGCATTCACTGTTAAAGGTGTTGTGTTGACTAAAGGCGCTAAAGCTGCTGTTGAAGCTGCTGGCGGTAAAGTCGAGGAGTAATCTCGAGTGTCTATGACTCCTAGTTCTTCAGGTCATGTCAACATGATGAAAGGCCAACCGTTTCATGTGAAATACCGTGAAATTATTCGTCGATTAATGTTCTTGATTGGCGCGTTATTGGTCTTTCGACTAGGAGCGCATATTCCGTTGCCGGGGATTGATAATGTAGCACTGGCACATTTTTTTAAAGCTAATGAAGGTACCTTCTTAGGTTTATTTAATATGTTCTCTGGTGGTGCATTAGAACGCATGTCGATTCTGGCGTTAGGAATCATGCCGTACATTTCTGCATCGATTATCGTGCAGTTAATGTCTACGGTGGTTCCTTCGCTGGAAGCTTTGAAAAAAGAAGGCGAGCAAGGCAAACGTAAAATCAATCAATATACGCGTTATGGCACCTTGTTTCTTGCACTCGTGCAAGGGGTTGGGATGTGTGCTGGCTTGATCAGTCAAGGTATTACCTTAACATCAGGTCTGGCATTCTATGTTCCAGCAGTAACTTCGTTAGTTGCAGGAACTATGTTCTTGATGTGGTTGGGCGAGCAGATTACCGAACGTGGTGTTGGTAATGGGATCTCGATGATCATTTTCGCAGGAATCGTGGCAGGTTTGCCTAATCTTGTGATTCAGTCGTTTACGTCTGTACAAAATGGTCAGGGTAGTTTAATTGGTTTAGCTGTTTTCGGTTTACTCTCATTAGCCGTTCTCGCTGCGATTGTGTTTATTGAAAAGGCACAGCGTCGTATTCCAGTGAACTACGCACAAAAACAGCAAGGCCGTCGTGTATTTACTGCACAGCAAACACATTTGCCGTTAAAAATTAACATGGCCGGTGTGATTCCAGCGATTTTTGCAAGCTCATTGTTATTATTTCCAGCGAGCTTGGGACAGTGGTTAGGAAGTGCTGATCCAAATGCAGGGATTGTAAAACGTAGCCTACAAGATCTGGCATTGGTGTTATCGCCTGGACAGCCGTTGTATTTAATGCTCTTTGGCGCGTTAATTATCTTCTTCTGTTATTTCTATACGGCGCTAGTATTTAGTCCGAAAGAAGTATCAGAGAATTTAAAGCGTAGCGGGGCATATGTGCCTGGTATCCGCCCAGGTGAGCAAACGGCTCGTTATTTAGATCATATTCTTAACCGTTTGACCTTCATTGGTGCGATCTACATCACTGTAGTGTGTTTAATGCCTATGGTGCTACAAAGTTCATTCGGTATTCCATTCCATCTGGGTGGGACATCGTTATTGATCGTAGTGGTAGTAGTAATGGACTTTATGGCGCAACTCCAAGCGCACCTTACATCGCATCAGTATGATAATCAAACGTTAATGAGAAAAACGACTGCTCATCCTAAGGGATAAGCGCACTTAGAAGGTTTCATCATGAAAGTACAAGCTTCTGTAAAGAAAATTTGTGGTAGCTGTAAAGTTATCCGTCGTAATGGGGTTATTCGCGTAATTTGTAGCGCAGAACCTCGTCATAAGCAGCGTCAAGGTTAATTTAATTAAGACCTGTTGATTTCAGTAGGCTAATTAGGTTATTATCCGCCCCTCAAGATTTTTGTGGGGCGGTTGATTATCTTGACTGCCTTTTTGGAGAAAATTGAATGGCTCGTATTGCCGGTGTAAACATTCCGGATAACAAGCATGCTGTTATCTCTCTCACGTATATTTTTGGTATCGGTCGCCACACTGCTAAGAACATCTTGGCTGCTGTAGGTATCACTGAAACTACAAAGATCCGTGAATTAGATGATGCTCAGCTTGATGCGATTCGTGCAGAAGTTGCTAAGGTTCCTACCGAAGGTGACTTACGTCGCGAAATTTCCATGAACATTAAACGTTTAATGGATTTAGGCTGCTACCGCGGTCTTCGTCATCGTCGCAGCTTGCCTGTTCGCGGACAACGCACCAAAACTAACGCACGTACCCGTAAAGGTCCGCGCAAACCGATTAAGAAATAAGATTTCTGGAAGCTAAAAGATGGCTAAAGATACTCGCGCACGCAAGAAGGTCACTCGTACCGTCTCTGAAGGTGTCGCACACATTCACGCTTCTTTTAATAACACCATTGTTACGATTACCGATCGTCAAGGTAATGCATTGGCTTGGGCTACCTCAGGTGGACAAGGCTTCCGTGGATCACGTAAATCAACACCGTTTGCTGCTCAGGTAGCTGCTGAAGTTGCTGGTAAAGCTGCTTTGGATTACGGTTTGAAAAACTTGGACGTCCTTGTTAAAGGTCCTGGTCCAGGTCGTGAGTCTGCGGTTCGTGCATTAGGTGCAGTGGGTTATAAAATTAACAGCATTACCGATGTGACTCCAATTCCGCACAACGGTTGCCGTCCACCTAAAAAACGTCGCGTGTAAGGAGAAACATTCATGGCTCGTTATATTGGTCCAAAATGCAAACTCTCTCGCCGCGAAGGGACAGACCTGCAATTAAAATCTGGCGTTAAACCATTTGACGTTAAGACTAAAAAACATGCTAAAGCTCCTGGCCAACATGGTCAAAGCCGTGCAAAACAATCTGAGTATTCACTACAATTACGTGAAAAACAAAAAGTACGTCGTATGTACGGTGTGTTAGAGCGTCAATTTAGTAACTACTACAAAGAAGCTGCTCGTGTTAAAGGCGCAACAGGTGAAAACTTGTTGAAATTGCTTGAAAGCCGTCTTGATAACGTTGTTTATCGCATGGGTTTTGGTTCTACACGTGCAGAAGCTCGTCAGTTAGTATCTCACCGTAGCATCACTTTGAACGGCCGTCGTGTTAACATTGCATCTATCCAGGTTAAAGCTGGTGATGTAATTGCAGTACATGAAGGCGCTAAGCAACAATTACGTATTAAAAACGCAATTGAATTAGCTGCTCAACGTGGTATCCCGGCTTGGATGGAAGTTGACCATTCTAAGCTAGAAGGTACGTTCAAAGCTGCGCCAGATCGTTCTGATTTACCTGCTGAAATCAACGAAAGCTTGATTGTAGAATTGTATTCTAAATAATCCTTGAGGTAGCAATAAATGACGCGTACTGCAAACGAGTTTCTAACTCCGCAAGCGATCAAGGTCGAAGCGGTGAGCGGGACCTCGGCAAAAGTGATTCTGGAACCTTTGGAGCGTGGCTTTGGTCATACTCTAGGTAATGCTTTACGTCGCATTCTATTGTCTTCTTTACCTGGCGCTGCTGTGGTTGAAGTAGAAATAGAAGGTGTCGAGCACGAGTACAGTACTTTAGAAGGCTTGCAGCAGGACATCGTCGAGCTCTTGCTGAACCTAAAAGGATTGTCTATTAAGCTGTTCGATCAAAATGAAGCATATTTGACATTGGAGAAACAAGGGGCAGGTGACGTAACTGCAGCTGACCTTCGTTTACCTCATAATGTTGAAGTGGTTAACCCTGATCATTTAATCGGTACTTTGAGTTCTACAGGTTCATTGAAAATGCGCCTTAAAGTTGCTCAAGGTCGTGGTTATGAAACATCTGACTCACGTTTCCCTGAAGGTGAAACACGTCCAGTAGGCCGTTTACAGTTAGATGCTTCTTATAGCCCGATTAAACGTGTTTCATACACAGTAGAAAATGCTCGTGTTGAACAACGTACCGATCTTGATAAGTTAGTGATCGATCTTGAGACTAACGGAACTGTTGATCCGGAAGAAGCGATCCGCAAAGCGGCAACAATCTTGCAACAACAAATTGCAATTTTTGTTGATCTTCAGAAAGACCAGACTCCTGTTGCTCAAGAACCTCGCGAAGAAGTTGACCCGATTTTGCTTCGTCCAGTAGATGATCTCGAGCTTACTGTTCGTTCTGCTAACTGTTTGAAGGCAGAAAATATTTACTACATTGGTGATCTTGTTCAACGTACTGAAGTCGAGTTGTTAAAAACTCCAAACTTAGGTAAAAAATCGTTAACAGAGATCAAAGATGTTTTGGCATCGAAAGGTTTACAACTCGGCATGCGTTTAGAGAACTGGCCACCAGCTAGTCTCCGTATGGATGACCGTTTTGCCTATCGTAGCCGTTAATTAAGTAGGACTATCACCATGCGTCATCGTAATAGTGGTGTGAAATTAGGCCGTACAAGCAGCCACCGTAAGGCGTTGTTCCAAAACTTAACAAATGCTTTAGTTGAGCATGAGTTAATTAAAACAACTTTGCCTAAGGCGAAAGAACTTCGTCGTGTTGCTGAGCCTTTAATCACTTTGGCAAAAAACGATACAGTAGCAAACCGTCGTTTAGCGTTTGCTCGTACTCGTTCTGCAGCAACTGTTGGTAAATTATTTACCGTTCTTGGCCCTCGTTACAAAGAACGTAACGGCGGTTATCTTCGTGTTCTTAAAGCGGGCTTCCGTGCAGGTGATGCTGCACCGATGGCTTACGTTGAACTCGTTGACCGTGAAGTAAAATAATACTTCTACGTGTAGAACAGTCAGTTGTTCCAAAAAAGGCCGGTGTAATAACCGGTCTTTTTTATTGTTTATTTAAAGAAGACAGCATTTAGCATCAAAAAGCTATTAATTTCTTTCTAAATCATTATAAGTTGGTTAGATAGACTCATGATTTCCATATTTATAAAGTATTATCAAAACTTAAAGAACGAAGAAATTTAATTTAAAGGCAGAAAATGAAAATTTTCGGGTTCATATCTATTACTTTAGGACTAATTATCTCTATGCATACATCAGCTAATCCAACCTTCTCAAATGAGCTATTAATTAAAGCAAAGAATGGTGATTCATCAGCGCAATTAGAATTAGCAGACGTTTATATACATGGTTATGGGATTGAGGAAGATGAGGATCAAGCAGAATCTTGGGCGATGAAGTCTGCTGAAAATGGTAATGTAAATGCTATGCATTGGCTAGGCGACGGATATGTAACATATGCAGGTTTGGTTGAAGATACAGATCCTATAGACGCTGAAGATCATTATAAAAAAGCGTTTATTTGGTTTTCAAAAGGATCAGAACTCGATCATATTGATTCTATGGTTGGCTTAGCTAGGTTATATCGGAATGGTGAGGGAGTTACAAAAAATATTGAGCAAGCATTAGATTTACTTAAGAAATCTGCTGCTAGAGGAAGTAAAGAGGCTATGAGAGAGATAGAGTTTATGTATCAATATGGAATAGGTGTAGAACAAGATTTAGATACTGCAAAATTTTGGGAAGATAAAGCAAATGCTAATTAATCTATTTTAAATTATTGATTTAATTTTATATTTTTTATAAGCCATTCAAGTATAAAAGATTCTAGAATGGTTTTTATTTTTATGAATTTTTTAAATATTATTTTTCTAATGAACTCGAGCCGATAAGGTATCTAAACACACTATCTTTTCTTTTAACTAAGAGCCTCTTATAAAACAAATCCAAGCAAAAATCTCAACTTTTTTGACAGCAAATTTTTATCAAAATGTCCCGAACTGATATAAAAAAACCGATGAATGACTGAACTTGACATTGCGTATTGTCAAATTTGTGTTTTAATAAAGTCATGGTTTATACAGGGTATAAAAAAAATGGAAAAGCAAGTTGATGTATTAATTATTGGTGCAGGCATCTCTGGGATCGGGTTAGCTGTGCATCTGTCTAAGAACTGCCCCCAACGTAAATTTGAAATATTAGAACGTCGTGACAGTTTTGGTGGGACTTGGGATTTATTCCGTTATCCTGGTATCCGTTCAGATTCGGATATGTCGACTTTTGGCTTTAATTTCAAACCTTGGGCGAAGGAAAAGGTGCTTGCCAGCGGTTCTGAAATCAAGAGCTATCTCAGCGATGTCATCAATGAAAATCAGTTGAAAGAAAAAATCCATTTTGGTCATCGTGTACTTTCTGCAAATTATGATTCAACCAAGAAAAAGTGGTTTGTCGAGATTGAAGACAACAATAAGAAAAAACAGACCTGGTCGGCAAACTTTGTGATGGGGTGCACGGGTTACTATAACTATGATCAGGGCTATGCACCGAAATTCCCGAAACAGGAAGATTTTAAAGGTCAGTTTATCCATCCGCAGCACTGGCCAGAAAACCTGGATTATACGGGTAAGAAAGTCGTGATTATTGGCAGTGGAGCTACAGCCATTACCCTAGTTCCTTCCATGGTGAAAGGCGGAGCAGGGCATGTCACCATGTTACAACGTTCACCGACTTATATTGCGACAGTGCCTTCAATTGATTTCATTTACGAAAAAACCCGTAAATTCATGTCGGAAGAAATGGCTTATAAATTTACCCGTGCACGTAATATTGGCATGCAACGCGGTATCTATGCACTGGCACAGAAATATCCAAAAACAGTACGTCGCTTATTGCTGAAAGGGATTGAGTTGCAGCTGAAAGGTAAAGTGGACATGAAACACTTTACCCCGAGCTATAATCCTTGGGACCAGCGCTTATGTGTGGTGCCGGATGGTGATCTATTCAAGGCATTGCGTGAAGGTAAGGCGAGTGTAGAAACCGACCAGATCGAGAAATTCACGGCCAATGGCATCCAGCTGAAGTCAGGAAAGCATCTGGAGGCGGATATTGTGATTTCTGCAACCGGTCTTGAAATCCAGATTTTAGGTGGTGTCCAAGGTTCAATTGACGGTAAACCGATGGATACCTCACAACACATGCTATATCAGGGTGTAATGGTGAGTGATGTGCCGAATATGGCCATGATTATTGGCTATATCAATGCATCCTGGACCTTAAAAGTTGATATTGCTGCAGATTATATCTGCCGTTTATTAAATCATATGGATCAAAATGGTTTTGATGAAGTGATTGCGCATGCAGATCCATCTCAACGCGAACATGACACCATTATGGGCAAGATGTCTTCCGGTTATATTGCCCGTGCTGCAGATGTGATGCCTAAACAAGGCAAGCAGGCACCTTGGAAAATTACCAATAACTATCTGGCAGACCGTAAAGAATTGAAGGATGCCAAGTTTAATGATGGTATCTTACAATTCCATAGCCGTGATGTGCAGGCTGAGCGCAAACCTAAACTGGTGTCATAACCTGTCTGGTTGATGAGCTGAAAACCCTATGCCAATGCGTAGGGTTTTTTTATTGGAAACAGGCTTTGAATTCTAAAAATATCACGTATATTGAGCAGATTAGAAAATGAGGATAGGGATAATTTGATGAAAAAACTTATTATTTTGGGGATCATGTTATCAAGCAGTTTGGCTTTTGCAGATGATGCAAAACAGAAGGAAGCGCTTGCACAACAACTGGTAGCGGTTGATGGTACGGAACAGGGGTTGCAAAGCACTGATAAAATGATTTTAGAACAGATCCGGATGCGTTTACCCAAAGACCTGCCAGAAAGCTTTTATACCGATTTAAATAAAAATCTGAATAGTGAACAACGGAAGCAGTTTATTGTGCAGCGCTATGTAGACAGCTTTAGCCAAAAAGAACTACAGGCTGCCTTAAATTTCTACCAATCTGCGGAAGGCAAGGTCTGGGCCAAGAAGGCTAGCGATGTCGGTACTGAGGTAGCACACTTCACCACACAGCATGCGCGTCATGCACTCAATACCACCATGCAGCAATATAGTGAAAATCCCAAGGTCAAGCAGTTGATGCAACGGATGAACCCGCAAGCTGTCAATGACAAAGTAGAAGGCAAATAAATAAAAAGGGAGCATATTTTTTATGCTCCCTTTTCGGTTTTGCTGTGATTACAGGGTACGGGAAATCAACTCTTTCATGATTTCATTGGTACCTGCATAAATACGGTTGGCACGGTTGTCGATATAGGCCCGGGCAATTGGATATTCCAGCATGTAGCCATAACCACCATGCAACTGCAGGCACTCGTCGACCACTTTGGAAAACATATCGGAAATTTTATATTTTGCAGCAGCCGCAGCATCGACACCTAAATTTTCTTCAAGTTGCAGTTCCATACAGCGATCGAGATAAGTACGGCAAAAATCGATTTCGGTGCGTAATTCGGCCAGCTTGAAACGGGTATTCTGGAAGGTACCAATGGCTTTGCCGAAGGCTTTGCGGTCTTTGGTATATTGTACAGTATGCGCAAAAGCGGCCTCTGCGCCTGCCTGACAGATAATGGCGACCAGCATGCGTTCCCAGGCCAGTTCTTTCATGAGCATGATAAAGCCCATACCTTCCATACCCAGCAGGTTTTCTTTCGGTACACGGACATTATCAAAGAACAGTTCGCAGGTATCCTGACCTTTCATCCCGATTTTATTTAACGGTTTGCCTTTACTAAAACCAGCACGATCTGCTTCAACGATGATCAAGGAAAGGTTGGCCGATCCCTTTTCATTGTTGCCGGTCTTACATACCACAATGGCCATATCGCAAAGATAGCCGTTGGTAATAAAAATCTTGGAACCATTGATCACATAGTCATCGCCATCCAGTACTGCGGTGGTACGGACGGCTTGCAGATCGGAACCTGTCCCTGGTTCAGTCATGGCGATTGCTGTCACGGTTTCGCCAGTTGCCATTTTGGGTAGCCAGTGCTGCTTTTGTGCCTCATTACCAAAGTTGTTGATATAGTTCGCCACAATATCCGAATGTAAGGAAAAGCCTGTGCTTGAGTCCATGGCATAAGCCTGTTCTTCAATCAGGATCATGCTGTAGAGCCGGTCGACACCTGAACCACCATATTGCTCCGGCATGGTGGTACACAATAGGCCCAGTTCTCCGGCCTTATTCCATAAGTCACGGTCAACATGTTGTTGTTTCTCATATTTTTCAATATTCGGGACAACTTCTTTTTCATAGAATTTACGTACAGTTTCACGAAATGCTTCATGATCTGAAGTAAACAGCTTGCGTGGAAGCATATTTGGAACCGGACGGATTGCACCTGATTGCATTTGTTATATTTTCCCTGAGGTGTTGAATTTAGATGGTCTGCTTCACCATACAAGAAATGGAAAATAGGGGACAATGTGATCAATGCTCAATTTGATTGATGTATTTGGTCACTTCAGAAAAAACGCTGCGAAGTTAAACGCGGATCGGGTAAACTAGGCGGCAAAATGTTGCATGGTGGAAGATATGATGGCTGATGAAATGACGCTGGAAGAACGTAAAGTGGTATATCGCGCACGTCGTGGTCTAAAAGAAATCGATGTATATTTTGATCCCTATGTAAAAAACCACTATCTCACGGCAGATCCTGCTGAAAAAGCCTTGTTTGCAGAGCTGGTTGATCAGGAAGACCCGGATTTGCTGGACTGGTTTATGGAAGTGGGCGAGCCACCCCGGGCCGAACTGAAAGAATTTATTCGCAAACTTAAACATTATGTCCACGGCTAATCGGGTTTTTGAGCTGCAATACAGTCGTTTTGCGATTGCATTGCAGTGTTTTGTCCTGCTGTTTATTCTGTTTTTAAGTTATTCATTATTGTCCCTGGCATTATGGCTAAGTAGTTGCGTCCTGCTGTTCCTGAGCTGGTTGCTGTTTCTCCGGCAGCCTCAGCTGAAACGTTTTGAGCATCTGCATCAACAGGAATGGACATTTGAATTTGATGATCTCTCCGGCCAGATTGAGTGTCGGCAGATAAGTAAAATCATAGATCACCAGGCTTATGTGGTGCTGTATTTTTCTGATCCAAAGCATAAAAATTTCATTATCTGGTGGGATCAGCTGTCATATTTACAATGGAAAAACCTGAAAGTACTGGCAAAACTGGCCTGATTGTTTGACAATTCTACATCTGTATATAAATAATAAAATTATTATTTTCAATAATATAAAGATTAAAATAAGATTTTTTGTCTAAATTGTTAGATTAAATACTCTAAAAAAATATGAAAATTATGATTGTCAGACAATCTGACCCTCACTGCCGGATTATTTTCGTTAAAGTACAAACACCAACGTAAAGTATGGTGGAGGTCCAAAATGGAAATTCCAACATGGTCGTTTCTGGTGATCGCAATTGTTTTTGCGATTGTAGTAGGAAGAGCAGGAACTTTACTCAGGGAATATCTTGAATCACAGCAACCCGTTGCTATGAGCAAGAGAAAGAGATTGAAAGTGTCATCAATATATCACACTCCCGTGAATGTCGGTGATGAACGCCAATCTCGTATCTACCAGAAGTAGATACGAAAAGTGTAGGAGGTCTCTATGGAGATTTCAATGTGGATGTTTCTGGTAATCGCAATCGTGATGGCGATTGTTGTAGGAAGAGCCGGAACATTACTAAAGGATTATTTTCAACAAAACTAAAAGAACAACAGTTTTACGTTTTTCCCAGTTAATAAGTAGCATGTGCTGAACCGTCGCAATGCTACTTTTTTTTGCCTGAAATTCGGCGATTCCTGCATATCTGTCAATTCATTGCTTTGTGAAGTATGTCAAAATGTTCTGTGATCATTAGAGCAATTACTCTTTAATTCAAGTATTGCATCTGATAAGGTACAGCTAAAAGGAAAAAACAAATTATTAGAGGGACAGGAAGTATGTCTAAACTGCATAAAATGGGACAAGGTGTGGCAGTTGCCTTACTGACATCAACAATGTTGTCCGGATGTTCATATGTGATCAAGACCGGGGCAAATGTTGCCTTGGGTTTTGGTGAAAAGCATATTGTTCCACCGATTTTAGCCATGGATGATGCTGAAATGGTGTGTAATTCGGGCAATGCCCTGACACCTGCAGTGATGTCAACCAAGGACATGGGGGCAGACCCGACCCGCATGGCGGTCTTGCTCTATACTGCAGCAGGAATTTGTGCTGAAAATCAGGCGCTGGAAGCTGAATTACGCTACTTGCGTGCCTCTAAGGCCGGTCAGGTATCTGAAGCCCAGGATGCACGGATCGAACAGAAACGCTGGGCAGCAATTGCTGCTGAACGCCAATATGCAGGTTATCAACTTTTTGCCAATCGCTGGGAAGCCAAATACAAATATAAATTAGGCGACTCATGTCCGACCATGCGCAATGATCTGGATCAGACAGTTTACTTGTTGGGAATGGTGAGTGGCTTGCAAGCCATGACCAATGACATCAATTCGGGTGGTGCAGTCAACGTGCCTAAGGATATCGCCGGGATTGTGGAGCGGGGCATGACCTGTCTGGATAATGAAAAATTCTGGGGTGCGCCAATGGCGACTCGCGCCGTGATCTGGACCTTGTTGCCAGGCGCGGGCGATGGTAAACCGGAACCGTATGCCACCATGAAACAGTCTATGGCCATTGGCGAGAAGAAAGGGGTGCGTTTATCACATGCCTTGTATGCAGTGGCAGCACAGGCCAGTGGGGACGATGCCAAGTTACGCGATGCACTGCGTTCCTATGCGGCGGCCACAGGGGATGACAAACCGGCAAATCCACAGTTCAGGCTGATTGATAAAATGGCCGGCTTGATGGTGCGTGGTATTGCAGACCGTTACTGGACTGAACATACCGGTGTGAGAGCGGGCGATGAAGGCATGAGCACGTTCTGGGATGATAAACAGGAAAGCTCGGCCGAACTGGATTCGCTCTTTGATGGTGGCGATGGCGCATCTGCACCGGCACAAAATGAGGCGGCTCCTGCGCAAGAAACGCCAGCGGAGTAACCTGAATTAAACGGCCTTTTACAAGGTGAGCCTCTACACTTTGTAAAAGGTCTGTTTTTCAAGAGGTGGTAGATAAATGAAAGATCAAATATGGATAGAAAAAGTCATTTTGATCGCGATCTGTGTTTCGGTATCGGCATGTCTGCAAGTTTTTGCTGATCATTTCATTTATTGGAGACCCAGCTTGCTCAGCGAGTTCTGGCGTTTGTGGACTGCCCACTGGGTACATGTGGGCTGGGTGCATTTTCTGTTAAATATGCTGGCTTTTGCCTGTCTGCCTTTCATCTTTCCTCATGTCCGCAACTGGCATTTATGGACATTGCTACTGATCTTGCCGCCTTTCATCAGTTTGGTTTTTTATTTTTATCTGCCTTATATCGAGGCCTATGCTGGACTTTCCGGCGTGCTGCATGGTTTATACAGTGCAGTCGGGCTGGTATATCTGCAATACCGGAAAGAACGCAAATTTGCCTTGCTGGTGTTGGCCCTGATTGCTGCAAAACTGATTTGGGAAAATACCTTCGGGCAAACAGGAACAGCCCAGCTGATTGGTAGTCCGGTTCTCATCGAAGCTCATCTGACTGGGGCGATTGGTGGTGTTGTGTGTGGAGCAAGTTATTTATTTTTAAGAAGGAAAGAATTAGAGAACACATAAATTGATAAAAACAACCAATAAAAAAGTGATTGTAGTCATTCTTTTTAGAAAAAGTTTGATTCAAATTTAAGCGGTTTAAAAGGGATTGGTTAATAAGAGGGTAAATTCATTTATCTATCAACCATGGACAGCGCATGATTCAACATCTTTGGATGGATGTTGATAACAATAAACTGGAATAGACATGCAAAATGATCAAGAGAAAAAGTCTGGATTGGCTTGGTTAGGCTATATCTGGAATGATTGGATATCCACATTCATCATTCTTGCTTTGTTGCTAATGACGTTGCTTATTGGTACGGGCGAGATGATTCACGGTCAAATGCTCCGTATGGGGGAGCGGCTTTACGGTGATCAAAGCACAGGAATGCAATATTCGTTTTTACGGGCCGAGCCTGAAAAACCTTCTTGTGATCGGCATCCGAATATCGAGGCACAGGTTCAAGAGCAGATGAAAGCCAATGCTGCCGATGAATTTGCCAGTATGTTCGGCGCAGCTTCCGAGTCTGATGTGCGTGCTTCTTTATTGGCAGCACAGCAGCAGTGTGAAGAAAAATATCAATTTTACGACAAGGCCATGAAGCATCTGGAAGCACATCCAAGTATCCGGACCTATCGTAAAGTCGAAACCACCTTCTTTGGGATATTTAAACTCGGTTCTGAAAACCAGACCGTTATTTTATTGATAATGGTATTGTTCGCATCGATTACAGCGTCTTTGCGTTATCACCATATTGGTTTACGTGCACCAAAAACCAGAATCGACTTCCGTGTCTATTCAGCCTTGATGGTGGCGGGCAATGCCTTGCTCAGTTATTCGGTTGTAAGCCAGTATCATTCCGTACTGAATTCTGGGGTTGAGGTCGCTGGCAAAACGGCAGTGCTGTACTGGTTGTGGATTGCACTGTTTGTATCGCTGACCATTATCAGTATCTTCCAGTTTATCTTTATTCCAAAGACGGCCCAGCCGAAAGGTAATTTTGGTCTGGCTCTACTGAGTGTTCCTCTATATGCCTTCATGTCTTTGGTAACGGGAATTGTGTTTACCTTCTTCATGGATTATCCGATGGGGCAAGGGATTTACTTAGGTATTCTGGTCGAGTTTTCGGGTATTTTCCTGAATCTGGCACTGTTTATCTGGGCCGGTATGTTACTGACCCAAACCCGTGTCATGGATTTGTTCTTAAATATCCTGCGCCCATGGAACCTGGCACCTGAAACCTTAACCTGGTTGATCCTGATCGCAGCAGCGATTCCAACCGCTTATACAGGCGCTTCAGGGATTTTCGTGATTGCAGCCGGTGCCATCATCTATAAGGAAGTCTGGAACTCGGGTGCCCGTCGCCAATATGCATTAGCTGTATCGGCAATGTCAGGTTCTTTAGGTGTGGTGATTCGTCCATGCTTGCTGGTGATCCTGATTTCAATGCTCGACAGTCGCCATGTGACCTCGACCGAATTATTTGATCATGGTATTTATGTTTTCTGGTTAACCGCATTTATTTTCCTGGGCGTTTCCCTGATTCTTGCGGAAGAAAAATTCCGTGTGAATTCACCTAAGGTTGCAGTACCCGGCATGTTACGCGCGTGTGTACCGGTTATCCCTTATGTGATTATTGGTTTCGCCGTGGTGATGTTCTATAAGCTGGCTTTAGATACCTCGATCAATGAATTCACTGCACCTATGATTTTACCGCTGGTGTTGATCGCCATGATCCTGTTTGACAAGCTCTTCGCAGCAAAAGTCGCGTCAGCACCGGTCATTGATCCAAAGCATGAAGCACTGGTACGTGAACATGAGAAAAAATCTGAATTCTTGAAAACGCATGATCCGCATGGAGGCAAGCACTTCGGTTTTGGTGGTGCATTACGTTTTGCAACGTCAGAAACTGTTGGTCATATCGGGGCATTGATCTTGCTGATGGCCTTGTCTGCCAGTGTCGGTGGCTTGATCGAACGTGCTGAAGTGGTGGAGTTATTGCCGACGCATTTGGGCAATATCTATATTTCTCTTGCCTTTATTGCCCTGTTACTGGCGATTATTGGCATGACTACCGATCCGTTCGGTGCAGTGATTCTGGTGGCGGCGACGGTAGCCCCTGTGGCCTACGAGAATGGTATTCACCCGATTCACTTCTGGATGATTGTACTGGTGGCCTTCGAGTTTGGTTATGTAACGCCACCGGTCGCCTTGAACCACTTGCTGACAAGGCTTTCCGTCGGGGATGAGGAAGTCTCGGCTGCCGACAGGGAAGCGAAAGAGAAATACACCAGTTTCTACTTCCGTTATGAACGTTGGTTATTGCCGATTATTGTATTGTTCTCATCGTTGGTGCTGGTGACCTATGCACCGTATATCTTCCAGATGTTTGGCTGGTATAAACACTAACAGTGACAATTAAAAAAAGCACCTTCGGGTGCTTTTTTATTACGAAATAAATAGTGATTTAAGTAAAACTATTTTTAGATAATTTTCTGGCTTCTTAGATCTTGTAAAAGGTCTCCAATATTTGAAGAAATTGCTGAGCGTACAGCTTCGGAGTCTGTTCCTCCTGCTGTTTTGGGAGCTGCTTTATGCGTTTTAATAGTATTTTTATAAATTGTTTTTCCATTCTTTGTGACTAAATATTCAATATCTAAATAAAAATCTACTTCTACAAAGCCGATCCAGTTATATTCAAATTTTTGAATATCTCCTGAAATTTTTAGTTCTGCATCTTGGCTTGGATTGAATCCAGCGGCAATTAATTCTTTAGTTAATGATGATTTTAACAATACATTTGCTTTATCAGACATATACATACTGCCAATTGCTGCTGTGGGTTTTTGAAATTCATTTTGTTTAACCAAACCTTTCTCAGCGGGGATATATTTGAATACACCAACACCAATATCCCCTTGTCCTCGAATAGATGGAGAAGCAATATAATTAATAGGCATTGTGGTTGAGCATCCAGAAAGAAGTAAAAATGCCCCGATGAATGAGGTTAAAAATATTTTTTTCACTTGATATTTCCAGTTGTTATAAAGCAGCACAATTTATCAAAAGACCCAATAAAATAATAGTGGAGCCTTTATTGGTGATTTTTGATATATATAAATGATTGGGTACTTAATTAACTGTTTTCCCTTTGGAACAGGGGACGGCATAATAGGATGGCCAATAAAATAATGCCGAAACCAATCACACTATATAAATCTGGCATTTCATGCCAGCGCAAAAATCCCCAAACTCCGGCGAAGTTAATCGCAATATAATTGACAGGGGCAATCTGTCCAGCAGGGGCAAACGATAGGCATGAGACATAAAAATCTGGCTGACATTGGCTAGGATACCAGCCACGACCAGGAAAAATAGTTCATGAGATGATAAGGCCGCCATACCCTGAATATGGTAAATACCGAAAGCAGGGAAACAATCAGACAGAAATAGAATATGATCCGTTCAGGAGGTTCTGTTTGGCTCAGGGCACGAACGGTGCCGAAGGCCATACAGGCCAATAGACTTGAACTGATGCTGACAATGGAGATTCAGTTTAATAGCCTTGATCGGGTTTTGCCACGCAGAATACGCCAATAAAGCTGAGTCCAGCGGCACAAGGCATCGTCGTGGTAACTTTTTCTTTCAGGAACAGCTAGGCGATCAGCGGAATAAAAATCAGGGAAGAACAGGTAAATACCATGGCATTGGAGAATTTCAGATGTGCGATGGCATAATTGAGGGTTCGGGCTTATTTTATGCCTGTGCGAAAGTGAAGGGAATGCGCATTTTGCCGATAGGAAGATTTCCTGTCTTTAAACAGGCTCAGCAGAAAACTGTTTCAGATAATCACTGGGTGTCATACTGGTTTCACGTTTAAACATGGCACTAAAAGCACTCGGGCTCTCATAGCCTAAATCTAGTGCCACATTTAACACCGGCTTATTAAGGGATAAATCGATCATGGCCTGCATCAGTTTTGCCTGCCGAACCCAATCGGAATAATGTAAACCGGTTTCTTTTTGAAAATGTCGCGCCAGCGTTTTACTGCTGATATGCAATAGCCGGGCGCTCTGCTCCAGATGCCATTCTAAGGCCAGATTGTTTTTAATGCGCTGGCAGAGTTGTTGCAGCTTGGGGCTTTGTGGTTCGGGTAAACTAAATGCCAGCGTTGGCAACAGGCGAACTTCATCCAGAATCAGTTGTAATAATCGTTCATTGCGACTTGCAGGCTGTATAGCATGCTGGATCTGTATGGCACTGCTGATTAATTCTCTTAACAGGGCTGGAATGGCGACGACACGACACTCATTACACATGCCGTGCTGGATTGACGCGTCAATAAATACGCCTCGTGCCTTGACATGACCACTACTGAGTAAGGCATGCGGTTTATGCGCAGGAATCCAGACGCCTCGTCCTGGCGGGGTAATCCAGATGCCTTCCTGGGTCTGTACCCGGATCACGCCGCTGAGCGTATGAATCAGCTGGATCCGCTCATGACTGTGCCAGTCTTCGATATGGCCATGTGGATAGTTTTCCGAGAAAGCATAGACCGGATAATCCAGAAAGCCGTGTTGAAAGTGTTGTCCCATGCGGATGCTCAAGTTAAATGTCTTTTTTACGATAGTTTTCGTCTTTTTATCGCGTAAAAGCAAGCTGATTATTTTTTAGCATGATCGCTACAGCCATGTATAGGTGGAGTTCATGTTTCAGAAAGCTTTTTTTTATCCATTATTTGCCATTTTATTTTGGGCGGGCAATGTGGTGGTGTCCAAAATGGCCAGCCATGCCATTTCTCCTGTCGCGATTACCTTTTATCGTCTGGTACTGGCGCTCGCCGTAATGAGTACCTTTGTACTGATCCCGGTCTGGAAAAATCGTTACACCATCCGGCAATACTGGAAGCAATTGGCATTGGGCGGTTTCTTGTCGGTGTCATTATTTCAGTTTTTATCTTATCAGGCTGCAGCAACGACCACGGCAACCAATATGGCGATTGTCACGGCCCTGATTCCATTACTGACCATGCTATTGAGCAGTGTGTTGCTCAAAGACCGGATCAGCTATGGCATGTTATTCGGTGGGGCTCTGTCTTTTTATGGCATTTTATATTTATTGAGTCATGGTCATATTCGTAATATATGGGAGCAGGGCGTACACCTCGGCGATGGTTTAATGCTGATTGCAGCAGCAGGTTATGCTTTATATGGGGTGTTGTTAAAGCGCTGGAAAATGCCGATTCCGGCCTGGCAGTCGAATTTTGTCCAATCCAGCTTTGCGATTTTATATGTATTGCCCTTCTTTGTGTTTTTACCCGCTCAAGATATACAGCTGAATCAGCACACGATTCCGTTGATTGTGTATGCCAGCATTTTCTCATCGGTGTTGCTGTCTTATTTATGGATTGAAGGCGTCCGGCATTTAGGACCAAATCGCAACAGTATCTTTATGAACCTGTTGCCTCTATTTACGGCTTTGATTGCCGTGGCCCTACTCGGAGAACATTTGCAAATGTTCCATTATATGGGTGGTGGTTTGACTTTGGCGGGAATCTTGATTGCACAAACCATGCAGAAACCGCTTCAGTTGAAATCGCGTTCTGGTCAGCTTTTAGATTAAAGCATCCGGCCATAAAAAAAGCTTTAACGAAAGTTAAAGCTTTTTCTGTCTAAGAATGATTCTGGGCAGCCAGTTGTGCCTCTAATAACTTGATCTGCTCTTCTTTCAGTTTCAGCATTTGATCAACATCTTCATGTTGCTGTTTTAGCTCATGTTGCTGGTCTTGAAGCTGGGCATGAATATCATCCAGCTTTGCAATTTCTTCTTTGGCCAGTGTGTCATTGGCAGGAAGCGGTGCTTTGACAAGCGACTCTTCGACCAGTTTAACCGGCTCGGCAGGCTGGTGTTCTGTGATGACAGGCGCAGCCGTCATTGTGGTGTCTGGCGATGCTGTTTCGACAGCCTGAGCTGCAACAGATGGTGCCGGCATGGTTGCGGGTTGCTGTTCTGGTTGTGTCAAAAACCATTGAACAGCAAGGAACAGAACCACAACAACACTTATTCCCCCGATGATCATCCATAATAATCGGGAATTGTCAGTTGGGTAGGTGGACATCATTTTTAACCTTTCTAGTCAAAATGACGAGGTTTGAACTGTATCACCCCAATTTCATCTGGCTCAGCGGGCTGTTGCTCTTCCACGTGGGTTGGGCGCTTCTCGCTATAAGCACAGTCGATACATTCAATCCACTCGTCATCCACAGTGATGATCTTGACGACACGATCTAACGCTCCACATTTGGGACATTTTGCACCCGCGATGAATTGTCTTTTCATGTCAGTTCATTACACCCTGTGAATAATAATGACATAGTTTAAGCGGTTTTATCGGTGTTCGTCCAACCTTGATGACGTAATAACGCATCTATTTTAGGCTCTCTTTTTCGGAAATTGCGAAACGCATCAAGTGCTGTATCTTTTCCGCCAACTGCTAGAATAAACTTTCTAAACTCTTTTCCGGTCTCGGTATTAAAAATACCTTCGCTTTCAAAACGGTCAAAGGCGTCACTGGCCAAAACTTCTGCCCATTTATATGAATAGTAGCCTGCAGCGTAGCCACCCGCGAAGATATGACTGAAACTGTGCTGGAAACGGTTGTATGGAACAGTCGGAGCAACCGCAAACTTGTGGCGAATTTCATCCAGCGTGTCCTGAATCTGCTGGCTATTGAGCGCAGGAACCTGACGGTGGATGGTCAGGTCAAACAGGGCAAACTCGATCTGACGCAGGGTTTGCATACCGGACTGGAAGAAACGCGCATTCAATAATGCAGATAGCAGTTCTTGTGGCAGGGTTTGTTTGGTTTCGGTATGTTCACTCAGCACGTCCAGGCTTTCATTGTCCCAGGCCCAGAATTCCATAAACTGGCTTGGCAGCTCTACTGCATCCCAAGCCACGCCATGTGTACCTGCCACCGAGATGTTATCCACTTCGGTGAGCATGTGGTGCAAGCCGTGTCCAAACTCATGGAATAAGGTAATCACTTCATCGTGCGTCAGCAGGGCAGGCTGATCGCCAATCGGTGGGGTGAAATTACACACCATATAGCAAACCGGTTTTTGCAGGCCATTTGCCATTTGTACACGTGAACGGAAGCCGCTCATCCATGCACCCCCACGTTTGCCATTGCGGGCATACAGGTCGAAGTAGAAACCGCCGACCACCTGACCTTGATCTTCAATTTCAAAATAGCGCACATCATCCTGCCAGACGGGTGCCTGACGTTCGATGATCTGGATACCGTACAAACGTTGCACGATCTGGAATAAACCTTGTACCACTTTCGGTGCAGGGAAATACGGTTTAAGCGCTTCTTGAGACAGGTTGAACTGTTGTTGTTTCAACTTTTCAGAGTAGTAGGTGGCATCCCATGGCTTGAGCTCATCAATGCCATCCTGTTGTGCAATTGCTTTCAATTCTGCAATTTCAGCCAGTGCCGGGGTACGTGCATGTTCTGCCAGATCAACCAGGAATTTATCCACCGTTTCGACATCAGGTGCCATCTTGCTGGCCAGTGAATATTCAGCAAAGTTATTGAAACCGAGCAGTTGCGCCATTTCCTGACGTAAGCCGAGGATTTCTTCCATCACTGGTGTATTATCAAATTCAGTCTTGTCGGACTGTTCCGAGGCACGGGTGACATAGGCCTTATACAGCTCTTCTCTTAATTCGCGGTCATCGGCATAGGTCATAATCGCAAAATAGGCCGGGAAGTCGAGGGTGGCCACAGCCTGCTCAAGCTCGCGCTGTTGTCCGTATTGCTTTAACAGTTCAATACTGCTGTTTGGCAAGCCTTTGAGCTGTGTTTCTGTTAAAGGCTTAAAGTAGGCCTGGGTTGCATCAAGCACATGATTGGAAAAGTCCGAAGACAGTTGCGATAAGCGTGCCGAAATTTCTGCATAGCGTTTTTTGGCTTCGCCTTCGAGTGCCACACCAGACAGCTTAAAATCGCGCAAGGCCAGTTTGATGGCACTTTGCTGTGCGTCGCTAAGGGTGTGGAATACCGTACTGTCATGAATTTGCTGATAGGTCTGATACAGCGCCGTGTGCTGTCCAAGCCGGGTATAGTATTCACTTAAACCCGGTAAAAGTGCCTGATAGACCCCACGGGTTTCGGCATTGTTCATCACAGCATTCAGATGCGACAAAATACCCCAAGATTCGCTCATGTTATTTTCAAGCAGATCAACCTGTGCCAAGGTGGCCAGTTGGGCTTCGGTACCTTGTGGAACCTCATTGAGTTGATTGAGGAAGTCTTGACCGTCTTGAATGGTTTGTTCGATCTGTTGTTTTAAACCGGCAAGTTGAATCTGGTCAAACTGGGGAACGGGAAGTGTCGCTTGCTGTAATGTCATTGTATTTTTGCCATATCATCTTTAAACATAGGTATAGATGTAGGGCTTGGCGCAGGAGAAATCAAGTGCTACCCGGCTTGATCTCTCAGATCGGGATGCATTTTTCTATGCGTAAACGCCTGTATGCTGTTTGGATGCGTGGCGTACATGGCGGCTGAAAAGCTTGTTAAGCTCTGGTAATGGAAAGGAATTTTATCTACAGTGTCAATTGCTTGATGAAAACCGATTTCTTGCTAAACTCATGATCAAAGAAAAATCGAACGAAGAACATTTTGTAATGTGATAGTTAACTGGATAGGCTAAACCGTAATCATGAGATTAAAAAATATAAATGCTTTTTTGTTAACTTGCTGCCTATCTGTCCAGGCCAGCGCTACAGTAAACAATGCGGTATATGTGGGCTCTAGGGGGGGTGGAAGTCCGTCTGCCAATAGTCCAGTCTCGACCTTGTTCTTTCTGGTATTGGGAACGGGCGCACTATATTTTTACTATAAATCATTCTTAGGCTGGATGAAGCGTAAAAAGAATGGTGAAGAACCGGAACGGTTATATGGTTTTACGGACTGGGCAACCATGCTGGCAATATTTGGACTACTTGCATTGTTTGCCTCTGGACTGGTCTTTGTAATACTCAGCCTTTTTGGGGGAAGGGAGCTGGTACAACAAACCTGGTACTTTATTTATCCCGGTTTTCTGGGGCTGCTTCTGCTGTTACATCGAACCTGATCGATAAAAATTTAAACCGGAAAAAACAAGGGAGCCGAAGCTCCCTTATTGTTATCGTTTAATCAGCCTTAGCCTTTGCATTTGACTTTTTCTTCTTGACCTTCTTTTTGGCCTTTTCTTTGCCTTCAGACTTTGCAGAAGATTTTTTTGCTGCTTTTTTGCTATAAGAACTCGGTTTACTTTTATCCTTTTTCTTACGCACAGGCTTTTCGCCATCTTCACTGAGTTTGGCTTTTGTTGCTGACGGTGCTTTGCCAAAGACTTCTTCAGTGGCTGACGCACGGTTCGGGCTAGAAGCATTTGCAGTACGAGGTGCTTTCTGGCGAATCACACGACCGAGATGCGTTAATTGTTGCACCAGCTGGAAGTCAATTTTACGTTCTTCCAGATTTACACCAGCCACCTGAATCTTGACTTCATCACCCAGGCTAAACGACTGTCCGCGATTCTGACCGATGAGGCTTTGGCTGGCCTGATCATACAGGAAGAAGTCTTCACCGAGCTGGCTGACATGAATCATGCCATCCACATACAGGTCTTTCAGGGTGACGAACAGGCCGAATTCGGTTACTGCACTGATCACACCGACAAACTCATCGCCCAAATGCTGTTGCATATAATGGCATTTCAGCCAAGTGGTGACGCTGCGTGATGCTTCATCGGCACGACGTTCAGTTTGTGAGAAATGCTCACCGGCATCATCTAATGCTGCACCTGAAAGCGGGTAAGGTTTCTTGTCAAGATAAGCCTTAATCGCACGGTGTAACAGCAGGTCCGGATAACGACGGATTGGCGAAGTGAAATGCGTATAGGCTTCATAAGCCAGACCATAATGACCTGAGTTTTTAGCGCCGTAATAGGCTTGCATCATTGAGCGCAGCAGGACGGCATGAATGCTTGGTGCATCCAGACGGTCCTTGGTCGCTTCAATTACCGCCTGGTAGTCGGCCTGAGTTGGCTGTTCAGGGAATGGCAAGCCCAGTAATTTGACGAAATCACGCACTTTTTGAATACGGGAGAATTCGGGTGCTTCATGCACACGATACAACATCGGAATATCATGTTCCAAGGCGTATTCGGCTGCTGCAACGTTGGCCAGCAACATGCATTCTTCAATCAGTTTATGCGCATCATTACGGGTACGTGGCAAGATTTCCTTGATTCCGCCTAGCTCATCAAAGGTCATGTAGGTTTCAATGGTTTCAAATTCCATGGCATGACGTTTGGCACGTAACTCTTTTAGCGTTTGATAAAGCTGGAATAAGGTATTTAGTGATTTATGAATGCTTTTATCTGCCGGAATGGCATCGGTGGCGCCTTCAAAATACTGGCCCACCTGGGTATAGGTCAAGCGTGCCTTGGAATGCATCACCGCAGGGTAGAACTCATAACCTGTCACTTTACCGGCACGTGACAGCTTTAAGTCACAGACCATACACAGACGGTCCACATGCGGGTTTAATGAACATAAACCATTAGATAAGGCTTCCGGCAGCATTGGCAATACAAAGTGCGGGAAATAAACCGAGGTACCACGTTCTTCTGCTTCTTCATTTAATGGAGAACCGAGGCGTACATAATGGCTAACGTCAGCAATGGCCACGACAACGCGATAACCGCCTCCCGGACGTTTTTCGGCAAAGACTGCATCGTCAAAATCGCGCGCATCTTCACCATCGATCGTCACAAGTGGCAGGTCACGTAAATCAACACGGCCTTTACGATCCTGTTCCGAAGGTTCTTTAAAGCTTTCGGCTTCCTTAATCACCGCTTCTGGAAATTCATAAGGCAGACCAAATTCTAAAATGGTCTGCGGAATGATAATTTCAGTATCGGCTTTATCCGCCATCGATTGCACCACATGACCGGTTGCCAGTTCTTCACGGGTCGGGTAGTCATCAATGGCCACGCGCAGCATGTCGCCCACTTTGGCCTTGGCATGCTCGATCAGTTCTTTTTCCAGGGTGATCGGTTGATGCTGGTTGGGATTGCCCGGTTGAATAAAATATTCACCTTCATGCTCAGCCACTTTGCCGATAATCTGTTTAACCCGGCGCTGTACCACGTCGGTAATAAAGCCCCAGGCTTTGCCTTTACGGTCAACGGAGGTCTGACGGACTTTAACGCGATCGCCATTGAAGACCAGTCGTAATTCACGTTCTGGCAGCAAGACATCATCCTGACCTGCGATATTGGCAGTCCCCAGTCCTTTACTGTTGATATAGACTGTGGCTTCATGGCTTGGCAAGTCGGTTGCAGGCTGGTATTTAAAACCATCCTTCATCAACTGCCCATCACGGACCATTGCACTTAAACGATGGTTTAAGGCCTCAATACTTTTTTGATCCGGAATATTAAAGTGGTCGACCAGCTCGGCATGAGACTGGGCAGTTTTTAATTGTTCTAATGTAGTTAAAATAAGAGTTCGGCTAGGAATAGGATTGTCGTAACGTTGCGCTTCTGCTTTTGCTTCAGGATCGGCCCAATTTTTAGTCATATCGTTTCATTTCACATCTGGCAGATCGGTTTAGCATAAGTCATCCAAACTCTAACTGCACGTCAAAGATTGCAAGATTCTGTTTATTGCCCCGATCCGAATAAAGGAGAGAACACTATATTAGCAAGCACTGAAGTAAAAAATGCCGAAAAAATGTGAAAATTGTTTAAAAAATATTTGATTGAGCTAAAAAAGTAGAAAAAAACCGGAACATCCCTTGTGTAATGTGGTTTTAGTTTGTATTATTGCGCTCGTGTTACGGTGAGATGGGTGAGTGGCTGAAACCACATCCCTGCTAAGGATGCATACGGGCAACTGTATCGAGGGTTCGAATCCCTCTCTCACCGCCACTTTACTTAAGGCGCTCATAGCTCAGCTGGATAGAGCACTTGGCTACGAACTAAGGGGTCGGGAGTTCGAATCTCTCTGAGCGCACCAAGTAAAGATTTAAAGTAACACACGCCTGAATAGGCAGATAAGTAATGCGCTCATAGCTCAGCTGGATAGAGCACTTGGCTACGAACTAAGGGGTCGGGAGTTCGAATCTCTCTGAGCGCACCAACTTAAATAGAAGAAACCGCTTGATTGCGGTTTTTTTGTGCCTGAATTTTAACAAATATAAAGCATCACACTGCTATAAACGACTGAAATATAATATAGGCCCAGTAAAGCCATGAGTGTAATTCTGATCTTATTTGAGAATATTTTTAATAAAGTCGAAATCATAAAAGCCATTAATAAAAACATCCACGCTCCAATGAAGGTAATTATCCAGAGTTTCCAGTTATTCTTTTGTATCGCAGTTGGAGTATTGGGAGCCAGTTGCTGATAATCGATATGAATTAAATTTCCTTTAAGATCAATATAATCAATCGCTTTGAGCTGGTATTCGGGCTGGTTATTTGCTATCGGAATGGTTTGATAGTAATAGACTGTTTGGATTGCATGATTTGGCTGCTTAAGCTCTTGCTGGCATAACTTCATGAGTTTGGCATCACACTTCATTATTAAAGAATGATTGGTATGGGTTGGAAGTATGATTGATGCGCCGGCCCGTTCGCGGCGAATGTAGGCTTCGTTGCTTGAGTCAATCTGTTGCTTCGAGATTTTCCACATGTGGTTTCTGGCAAGATCGAGTTGATGTAAGGCAGCTTGATGAGCCGAGCCAAAAATCAATAGGATGATGAAAGAAAAAATAAAACAGAGATAAGCAGATTTAAAGTGATCTGAAATGGAGTCTTCTTCAGGCGTGTTTTTAAAAATGGTTTTTAGCATTTGTTCTCTTGAGTACAAGCGATTTTAGCTCGATTTTATTTTCCCGTTCTTTTGTTAAACTAGGCATGGAAATGTCTGCTAGACCCGATCAGGCCAAATATGTATATCATAAAATGAAGCCAGCATGGGAAAACTAGGTTAGTGTATCTCGAGGTTTGAGACTATTTAAATCTATGGATTTAGGTCGTTTTAAGTTGTGAAATGTTCAACCTTGTGCGTAGTAATGATAGACATAATCTGATGAATTAAAAAATACCGGAATTTCGTTTTTGGAATAGACTGAGATTAAAAATTATAAATATCAAAAAGCCGCTGATGACAGCGGCTTTTTGATAGTGATCTATTTAGAAGTGGTTAACTGAACTGAACAGGTGATCGGTTAAATGACCGAGAGATGATTGAAGTGAGACCAGATCTGTCAACGAACCACCATTTGGATTTGGTTCGCCAACTGCGATACCTGCGCCTGATGAAACGGTTCCGGTTAATGCATCCAGGATGCTATCAACACTGCCATTAATACTATAGTCACCATCTCCGGCAGTTACACTAATGAGGTCATTGATACCGTTAAATGAATCATCACCAAAGAGAGTGCTAACATGAGTCTGTAAAGCATCAACAGTTACATTTCCATTACTGATGACAGTTTGGATGGGTTGGGCAATACCGGAAATAATGTCTCCACTATTAATGCCGCCACCGATAACACCTGTAACAGAACCGAGCAGGTCACCACCGATACCGCCGCTTGCGCCACCTGTAATGCCACCGATAACACCTGTGACAGAACCAAGCAGGTCGCCACCGATACCACCGCTTGCGCCGCCTGTAATGCCACCGATAACGCCTGTAACAGAGCCGAGCAGGTCACCGCCGATACCGCCGCTTGCGCCGCCTGTAATGCCACCGATAACACCTGTAACAGAACCAAGCAGGTCACCACCGATACCACCGCTTGCGCCGCCCGTGATGCCACCGATAATACCCGTAATTGCTCCTAGAGGACCGCCTTCACCACCGCCGATGCCGCCAGTAATGCCACCCAGCAGGCCGCCGACATCAGTCAGGTCACCTGCAATATGTTGAACCAGACCGGAAGCGGTTGAACCGTTGTTGATCAGTGTACCGACCACACCTGTAAGCGAACCGGCAGCGCCACCGATATCGGCACCCGCCAGATCAGAAATAGCTTCAAGAGTACCGTTTACAGTGTCGCGAGAGGTTTCAAAGGTGAGGGTACCGAGATTGGTCAGGTCAGTCACTGGATGAACACCCGGCAGCACGCTACCAATTGCACCACCTACAGTCGTGATACCTGTATTGATAAGATCGGTTTTCAGGCTTTCGACCCCTTGCAGTACATCAATACCAGACTGGATTACACCAGTAACAGGATTATTGCCCAGGTCACCACCAGTAATGCCGCCGATAATGCCCGTGATCGCGCCAAGAGGACCACCTTCGCCGCCAATGATGCCACCAGCATTAGTCAGGTCACCTGCAATATGTTGAACCAGACCGGAAGCGGTTGAACCGTTGTTGATCAGTGTACCGACCACGCCAGTAAGCGCACCGGCTGCGCCACCGATATCGGCACCCGCCAGATCAGAAATCGCTTCAAGTGTACCGTTTACAGTATCGCGGGATGTTTCAAAGGTGAGGGTACCCAGATTGGCTAGATCGCCAATGGGGTGTTCAGATTGGTGAACAGTGCTGATAATTGTATCTGCAACAGTATTGATTCCGGTGTTGATGATGTCGGTTTTTAAGCTCTCCAGCCCCTGAAGCACATCAATGCCTGTCTGGATGACACCGGTAACCGGATTATGGCTTAAATCACCACCCGTGATGCCACCGATGATGCCGGTGATCGCACCTAAAGGACCACCTTCGCCACCACTGACACCGCCTGTGATGCCACCGATAATACCAGTCACTGCGCCAAGTGGGCCACCATCAGTACCACCCGTAATTCCACCAATAATACCGGTTACTGCACCAAGCGGATTGCCGGCCGTTCCACCTGTAACTCCTCCAATAATATGTGTCACCGAATCCAGTGGACTCCCGCTGCTTTCACCTGTCACACTGCCAAGAATGTTGGTAACAGCTCCTAGTGGATTGTTGGCTGCTCCACCAGTAATGCTGCTGACTGTATTTGTGAGTGTTGGCGTTGAAACAAGATTCGTGATTGTCGAAAGGGAGAGGGGAGCTAGAAGTGAACCGCCAACATGAGATGTCGAGTGATTACTATCGGTCAGGCTTGATGTAATCGTTTTAATGGGTGATAGAAGACTTTTAAAAAGCATATCGATACCTATATTCTTAAAGTTGTGTTGTTCTAAATAGTTATGAAATCGCTATGATTATTCTGTGATTAAAGTCACATTAACCACATTTAGTGTTATATGTGGCAGTTATTTTGTCAATCTGTAACGGTATTGCATCTGATTGTTAAATTTAGATTTAACTTTTTGATTTATATGAGTATTAATAAGGGAAAACATTCTATTAAATGTACATGTGTATTTTATTTTGAAATATCCTATAAACACTGCAGAATAAAATATAATCAGGGATATCAGACAATTAAATTAAAATCGGCAAAAAAATTGCAAGTCATTGAGGGGCAAGTACTGGAAAAGTTGTGAAATTTGTTACTGATTTGAAAACAAATATTTCTATTCAAGTCTGAATTTTAATATCTAAATATATCAAAGGTTTATAGTTTTTAATAAGCGTAATCTTTACTTAAGAAATCACGGGAATGCATCCATTTTTCTTTGTTTATCAAGTGTTGTTAATCAAAACTTATTAATACATGGTGTCCTGTAATTTAAAACGGGAACTCAAGTGATCCTTTTACAAGAAAAGGGGAAAGCCACTGATTTTGGTGGCTTTCCTGAGTTTAAAGATTAAAAGTGATGAACTGAACCAAACAGATGATCTGTCAGGCCAGACAATGGAGAGGTAATCGAGATCAGGTCGGTTAAAGCCCCGCCATTCGGATTTGGTTCTCCAACTGCAATACCGGAGCTATTGGAAAGTGTGCCTGTAATCGCTGTCAAGATATTGTCTACACTGCCATCTTCATTATTCACATGAACAAGGTCAGTTATATTATCGAATAGATTACCATGCGACAGGCTCGTTACACTCTCTTGTAAGATATCGAGCGTTAAGCTACCACTCCCTACTACAATCTGGATCGGCTGGGCAATACCGGAAATCACGTCACCGCCACCGATACCACCAGTAATACCACCGATGATGTCGGTGATTGAACCTAAAGGCCCACCTTCGCCACCACCGATACCACCAGTAACACCACCAATAATGTCAGTGATTGAACCTAAAGGCCCGCCTTCACCACCGCCGATACCACCAGTAACACCACCAATGATGTCAGTGATTGAACCTAAAGGACCACCTTCACCGCCGCCGATGCCGCCAGTAACACCGCCAATAATGTCAGTGATCGAACCTAAAGGACCACCTTCGCCACCGCCGATACCACCAGTAATACCACCAATGATGTCAGTGATCGAACCTAAAGGACCGCCTTCACCACCGCCGATACCACCAGTAACACCACCGATGATGTCAGTGATCGAACCTAAAGGACCACCTTCACCGCCGCCGATACCACCAGTAATACCACCGATGATGCCGGTGATTGCCCCTAAAGGACCGCCTTCGCCGCCACCGATACCGCCAGTAATACCGCCAATAATGCCAGTGATCGCGCCCAATGGACCGCCTTCACCACCGCCGATACCGCCAGTAATACCACCAATAATGCCAGTGATCGTGCCAAGAGGACCGCCTTCACCGCCACCGATGCCGCCCAGCAGGCCACCGACATCAGTCAGGTCACCTGCAATATGTTGAACCAGACCGGAAGCGGTTGAACCGTTATTGATCAGTGTACCGACCACACCTGTAAGCGAACCGGCAGCGCCACCGATATCGGCACCCGCCAGATCAGAAATGGCTTCAAGAGTACCGTTTACAGTGTCGCGAGAGGTTTCAAAGGTGAGGGTACCGAGATTGGTCAGGTCAGTCACTGGATGAACACCCGGCAGCACGCTACCAATTGCACCACCTACAGTCGTGATACCCGTATTGATAAGATCGGTTTTCAGGCTTTCGACCCCTTGCAGTACATCAATACCAGACTGGATGACACCAGTAACAGGATTATTGCCCAGGTCACCACCAGTAATGCCACCGATAATGCCAGTGATCGCGCCAAGAGGCCCGCCTTCACCACCACCGATACCGCCGGTAATACCACCGATGATGTCAGTAATCGAACCTAAAGGCCCACCTTCACCACCACCAATGCCGCCAGTAATACCACCGATGATGCCGGTGATTGCCCCTAAAGGCCCACCTTCGCCGCCGCCAATGCCGCCAGTAATACCACCAATAATATCAGTGATCGAACCTAGAGGACCACCTTCGCCGCCACCGATACCGCCAGTAATACCACCGATGATGTCCGTGATCGCGCCTAAAGGCCCACCTTCACCACCACCGATGCAGCCGGTAAGGCCACCAATAATATCAGTGATCGAACCTAGAGGCCCACCTTCACCACCACCGATACCGCCGGTAATGCCACCAATAATGCCCGTGATTGCGCCAAGAGGCCCACCTTCACCGCCAATACCTCCAGTAACTCCGCCAATAACACCTGTCACAGTACCGAGGAGACCCGTACCACCTTCGCCATCACCGGCGACAATATGCAGAATATTGGTAACCGGGCTAAGTGGATTGAATTCACCTTCACCATTTAAACCGCTGAGGTCAAGCACAGAGATGGCATTGCCAGAGAAGTTAATTGGAATCGTAATCGGTGTCACGATACTGGCATCATCACCAATACCATTGCCGATACCGTAATTATGTTCACCATTACCTGCGCCAATACCACCGAGTAGGCCGCCTGAACCGTTGCCGCTGCCACCATTGCCAGTGCCATTACCATTATTGGTCGTGTCATTGTCCTGAACATAGTTATTGGTGGTTGTGGATGAGTTATTGTGAGAGTTGGCTGTTGCACTACCAAATAAAGAGATTGCATTGCCAGACAGGTTAATCGGAATGGCAATCGGGGCAACAATACTGGCATTGTCGGCAATGCCATTGCCGATACCATAGTTATGTTCGCCATTACCTGCTGCAAAACCGTTAAGTAAACCACCCAGTCCAAGCAGGCCACCTGAACCGCCACCTACGCCGTTACCGCCACTATTACTGTTATTGGTTGAATCGTTGTCCTGAACGTAGTTATTGGTGGTGGTTGATGAGTTGTTGGTTGAATTGGCTGTTGCATTACCAAAAATGGAGAAGGCATTACCCGATGCATTAATTGGAGTCGTAATCGGGATAATGACACTGGCATCATCGGCAATACCATTACCAATACCATAATTATGTTCGCCGTTGCCTGCGCCAACACCGTTTAATAAACCGCCTCCGCTACCATTACCCGAACCGCTGCCTGTACCGTTACCACCGCTATTACTGTTATTGGTGGTATCGTTATCCTGGAAGTAGTTATTGGTTGTGGTCGAAGAATTATTGACCGAGTTGGATGTGGCATTGCCAAAGATGGAGAAGGCATTGCCAGAAGCATTGATTGGTGTGGTAATTGGCGCAACGACGCTGCCGTCATCGGCAATACCATTGCCAATACCATAGTTGTGTTCACCATTACCTGCGGCTACACCATTTAATAAGCCACCACCGACACCATTACCCGCCGTACCGCCAACACCACTACTGCTATTGCCATTGTTAATGCTGTCATTGTCCTGGAAGTAATTGGTGGTTTTGGTCGACGAGTCATTAACCGAGTTTGAAGTGGCATTGCCAAAGAGCGAGAAGGCATTGCCAGAACCGCTGATTGGTGTCGTGATCGGTGCAACCACACTGGAATCATTGCCAATGCCATTGCCGATCCCATAGTTGTGATCACCATTACCCGCAGCAGGGCCATTGCCCCAGCCACCGATACCATTGCCGGCAGAGTCGCCTGTCAGCCCTGTACCGCTATTGCTATTATCCGTACTGTCATTATCTTCATAATGATTGACGGCTGTGGTCGATGAATTGTTGACCGAGCTGGTGGTTGCGTCGCCGAAGACAGAGAACGAGTTGCCCAGACCGCTCAGTGGTGTGGTAATAGGCATAACCACACCGACATCGTCTCCGTTACCATTACCAATGCCATAATTATGTTCGCCGTTACCAGCACCAACCCCATTGAGCAGGCCGCCGATACCATTACCAGCTCCACTGCCAGCCGTTGTACCGCCGCTGTTACTATTGTCTGTGGTGTCATTGTCACGAACGATATTGGTGGTCGTGGTCGAAGCATTGTTATGAGATGCATTATTGGCATCACCAAAAAATGAGAACTCATTGCCCAGACCGTTGATTGGCGTTGTGATCGGGGTGGTAATCCCTACATCATCACCGTTGCCATTGCCGATCCCATAGTTTTGCTCGCCATTGCCTGAACCAATTCCGCTCAAAAGTCCACCAATGCCATTGCCGGCAGCGCCTGCGCCACTGTTGCTATGGTCGATATGATCATTGTCTTCGACGATATTGGTGGTATGGGTTGATCCATTATTGACTGAGGTATTGCCGGTATGTGCCGGATCATGACTACCAAACCAGGACACATTATTACCCATGGCATTGATCGGGCTGACCACAGGAGACGTCCAGTCGGCATCATCACCGTTGCCATTGCCAATGCCGTAGTTGTGTTCGCCATTGCCCGCACTGACTCCGTTGAGTAAGCCACCCAGACCATTGCCAGTGCCGCCGGTACCTGTGCCGCTATTGCTGTTGTCGGTGCTGTCATTGTCCTGAACATGGTTCAGTGTGGTGGTCGGTGCCGAATTGGTCGACGAATTATTGCCACCACCGCCAACAGAATTGCCAAGTACATTTAAAGGTGTGGTCCAAGGCACGGTAATGTCGACATCATCTCCATTACCGTTTCCTATACCATAGTTCTGTTCGCCATTGCCTGCGGCAGGGCCGTTGCCCCAGCCACCTACACCATTGCCGACGCCACCGGTACCTGTACCGCTGTTGCTGTTATCGGTGGTGTCATTGTCCTGAATGATATTTGAGCTTGTGGTCGGTGCGGTATTGGTTGAGTTGACATCGCCATCGCCCAGACCGGCAAAAGAGTTACCCAGTACATGTACCGGAGTCGTCCATGGTATGGTTACGCTGGCATCGTCACCGTTGCCATTGCCAATGCCGTAATTGTGTTCGTCATTGCCTGCACTGATGCCATTCAGCAATCCGCCCAGGCCATTACCGCTACCACCAGTACCGCTGTTGCTATTGTTGGTGGTGTCATTATCCTGAATATTCGTGGTTGAGGTGGTCGGTGCGGTATTGACCGAATTCACATCGCCGCCGCCGAGACCTGCAACCGAATTACCAAGTGCCTGAAAGGGTGCCGTGACTGGTGTGGTGATGGCGGCATCGTCACCGTTACCATTACCGATGCCATAGTTCTGCTCGCCATTGCCCGCGCCAACGCCATTTAACCAGCCACCTCCACTGCCATTACCGGCAGCACCGCTACCGCTGTTGCTATTGTTGATGCTGTCATTGTCCTGAATATTGGTGCTCGAGCTGGTTGGTGCAGTATTGACTGAATTAATATCGCCACCTCCCAGACCTGCAATTGAATTGCCAACAGCTTGTACAGGAGTGGTCCATGGAACCGTGACAGTGGCATCATCGCCGTTGCCATTACCAATGCCATAATTGTGTTCGCCATTTCCGCCCGCAACACCATTGAGCAAGCCGCCGCCATTGCCATTGCCGGCACCTGTCCCCGTATTGCTGTTATTGGTGGTGTCATTGTCCTGAATATTGACGCTTGATGTGGTCGGGGTAGTATTGACTGAATCCAGTTCGCCCTGTCCCAGAGCAGCCAGCGAGTTACCTAGCGCCTCGAACGGAACAGTAACCGGCGTTGTCAGGGTAGCATCGTCACCGTTACCATTGCCGATCCCATAATTGTGCTCGCCGTTGCCAGCAGCAATACCGCTTAATAGGCCACCATTACTGCCATTGCCGGCACCTGCGCCAGTATTGCTATTATTAATGATGTCATTGTCCTGAATCTGCGTCGAAGTACTGGTGGTGGCGGTATTCACAGATGAAGCATCTGCCAGCCAGGGAAATGAATTTCCTAATGAGTGAAAAGCCGTCGTAAATGGAAGGGGAAAGCTAAAGTCCTGGGCATTACCCACACCAGCCCCATAGTTTTGTTGACCATTGCCTGATAGAACACTGCCGAATAAACCATCACCTGAACCATTGCTGTTATTGGTGATGGTGGTATCTTCGACCTGAACATGATTTGTTGTCGATACAGTGTTGACAGGCGCCGGTGCCGTAGTAGGGCTATTGCTACTCGAAAGCGAGAGAATACCCGTAATTGGTGATAAAATACTTTTAAATAACATGTCGATATACCTATAATTATTGGAGTTTTGTTTTATTTAGCTTAATAATTATGTGACTCCTGTCTCATAATATACCAATTAGTATTGTTTGATTATCGCTTTAATGTCAATATTGCAGTATGTATCATATTTTTTAATAGCCTATAAAATTTATATAAAACAAATAATTGTATTTTTGTTTTTTGAATGCATATTTTAATATTATGAAATCATAGATTATTTATAAAACAACAGAGTAGTTTGATTTGTTCTGAAGGGCTGTTTTTATTTAATTGAATTTTAAAAGTTAATTTATATCTCTTTTATTTTTTAGGAAATTTATGGCCTATACGGTTTAGCAGCGCTGCATAGCACTCTCGGTTCAACTGGCTGAATGCTTCAGGTCAGGCTTTTGCGGCGGGAACGCTGAATCTCTAGCCACTTGGTTAGCAACTTGTGAAAAAAGTCTTATCTTTTGCGAAAAAGTGCGTATAATGCCCCTCATCAAATATGCGCTCATAGCTCAGCTGGATAGAGCACTTGGCTACGAACTAAGGGGTCGGGAGTTCGAATCTCTCTGAGCGCACCAATTTGAAAAAAGAAACCGCTTAAATGCGGTTTTTTTGTGCCTTAAATTTTTGTCTTGAGCTTCTGTACAAATACCGCATTACCGCCAACCGCAGGTAACAGCTCGTGATAAGGCAGGCTGCGCATTGCCCTGAGTAAAAAAGGCGCTTTTTCATCGATTTTCATACTGCTGGTCATTTTCAATAAAGTACCCGGGTTTGCGCCAGTCAATTGCATTTGCCCTTTAATAAAGCGTAAATCTCCACCTTTGGCATAAAAATTATTTTCAGTGCTGCCGGGATAACTAAAATGCAATTTGAAGGCAAACGGAATATTGATCACGCCCAGACCGACATTGATCTGTAGATCTGCATCTTGTGCCTGATTCTGAACAGCTGTCGTAACCACTTTCTTGATCTGGCGGGGGAACAGTTCCTGATAGGCTGCAGGTGTTAGCCATTTTTGCAGTTGTTGGGGCGACTGTTGATAAAACCGATACGTTGTGGTGAAGCGCATGGCTTCACGCCCGTGGGTATAGAGTACACTGGTGGGCGCATGCAGAAAGCTCACCGGCTGCTGGGCATTCTGGCTCAGTTGTGCAATTTTCATCAGTTGGGCGTTATTAAGTTGCGGGCTGGGAATTTGTCCGGCATGCAAGGCTGTTATAGTTTGCTGGTTAAACCGGTTTCTGAGCGCCTCCATTACAAAAGCGTTGCTGCTGCTGGGGATGCCAAGCTTGACTTCAGGAATGGCATTTAGAATTTTCTTAACAATAAATCCCTTGGGCTGGTTCAGGTCTCCCCATTGGGTCAGGGTAATCAAGGTACGGTGCTCATCCAGGGCAAACCATTCAAATTTACCCACGCCATAGGGAATGGGCGCATCAATCACCAAGCTGGAAATACTATTAGGCTGGATCTGATGCTGTAAGGTGACCTCTTCATTGAAGTTCAGCACGGGAATAGGTGTCGGAATCGAAACCCGATATTTCATCTGGACAATATTGCCTGACTGTTGCAGGGTTTTGGCCGATTTCACGGTCGGGAACAAACCGGTATATTGATTGAAATCAGTCAAGGTTTTGGCAACCTGGCGGGCGTTGACGGGTACAATTATTGCCGCAGAATTAAAACTCACGCTGGGTTGAGGATTGGTTTTTAAGGTGGGCAATGCCGTTTTTGTGACAGGATGTCCATAGATAAAAATCGTGTTTTGGGTGTAGCTTGCCAGGATTTTGGGATTGTTCTGAAATGGCTGTAAGGCACTGGGAATATTGTCATTCCAAGTCAGTAGCTGGGCAAAACCACTTTGTGTTGTGCCTAGAAAAATACAGGCGACAAGTAGTCCGTGCAAATAACGCATCACATTCCTTTGGTTTTTATCCGTGATTTGGCGGGCATTAACACCCTGTGATTGAGTGTATCCACGCCCATTATTAATAAGATTTTTTAGTGTTAAAAAATAGTCGTATTGTGTAAAACTTTGCCAGAGACTCCATTGTATTCAGTGCCTTGATAGATATGATAAGCTTCAAGAACAAACCACATTTTGCAGGACTTGGAAAATACAGGATTCAATATAATGTGGTTCAAAAAAAAGAATGAAGTCAGCTGAATGCCCCGATTTAAATTTTGTATCAAAACGCCAGAAAGGTGATTTACCAGCGAAGCATTTATGTTCTAATAGGTCAGTTTTTTCAAATGTTAGAAATTTAAAAATGTCTGAACAACGTCCAACGGTCTCTGTGCGCTATTATCTGAATCTGGAAGAATCACAAGATGGTTTTGCTCTGGTCACTTTTGGTAAAAAGACCTTCAGCCGTTTTCTAACACCCGTGATCAGTATCGCGATTATCCTGTGGGGGATTTATTTAGGCTTCTCCGGGGTCGGTCGCTATTATGTGGCGTTGGGTGCATTCTTCCTGCTGATGCAGGGCGTGATGCGCTACTGGTTATTGCCGATGTTGTTCAAGCGCCAGTTTGTACGTTACCAGTTTGGTAAGAGTGAACAGGGAATTGATTTATATCAGGATCATTTTGAGCTGTATTCAACCGGTAAAACCCAGAACGCCCAGTATGCCGAGGTACAATCCTTTGCAGTCGGCAAACTCACCTATATGCTGGAGTTGAAAAATCATACCGTGATTATTGTGCCAAAGCGTGCATTTGCAAATTCGGCAGATCAGGTCAAATTTGAAAACAGTTTTAAAAAGTAAATTTATCAGCGGTTCAAAGAACAAGGAATATTCATGAGTACACGTCCTTCAAAAATTGTGTGTGTCGGCCGGAATTATGCTGAACATGCCAAAGAACTAGGCAATCCTATTCCTGATCGAGCGATCTTGTTTATCAAGCCACCGAGCAGCCTAAGCCCGTTATCTCAAGGGATTAGCTGGAATCAGGCTTTGGGGGAGTGTCATTATGAATGTGAAATCTGTTTGCAGATGGCCCAGCCTTTATCACTGGAAACTGATCCGGTCAAGGCACTGGAAGCGGTGGGTGCCGTAACACTGGGGCTGGATCTGACCTTGCGTGATTTACAGGCCGATTTAAAAGCCAAGGGAGAGCCTTGGGAGCGTGCCAAAGCCTTTGATGGTGCCTGCCTGCTGGCAGACTGGATTGAGGCGGATGAAGTTGGCGACCTGCAAGATCTGGAACTGGTTTTCAGCATTAATGGTGTTGAACGTCAGCATGGATTTAGCAAAGACATGATCCGGGACATTGGCGCTTTACTGGTCGAGATTAACCAGTGTTTTAGTCTGGAAGCGGGAGATGTAATCATGACCGGTACACCAGCAGGTGTGGGTGCTTTACGGGCCAATGACCGGTTGACCATGAAACTGATTACCCGCTCTGGCGAATATGACTGGGATAGCTTTGTAAAAGGCTAAGTCTCACGCGGGGATAAAAAGGCGTTGCGATCAAGAGGGCAGCGCTTTTTTTTGCCTGGCTGAAAGCGTTTCAGGTTCCGCTCAGGACGCGTTGACCGGATACAGCTTGCGGAACTGATCCGGCGTGCAATGCATCCAGCGCCGGAACATATAAATAAAAGCAGATGAGCTGGCATAGCCCAGATCCAGTGCAATACTTTCAATGGTTTTGCCCTGATTCAGCATCGACATGGCTTTCATGACCTTGAGGCGTTGCCGCCATTCATGCAGTGACATCCCCAGCTCTTTTTGGCTATAACGTGCCAGCGTCCGTTCGGTCATGTTGATCTTGTGTGCAAGCTGTTCAAGGGTACTGTTATCGGCAGGAGATGCATGCAGATGAGCCAGGATTTTGGCCAGTGCCGGATGCTGGGTCGTGGGCAAATAGCTACCCACCAGTTCGGCATGGCCGAGGGTGTCTAGCAGTACCTGCAGTAAACGTAAATATTCGGGGTCCTGTTCTGCAAACGGGGACTTACGCAGATGTTCAAGGAGGGCCGGCACCAGCGGAGCAGACAGCAAGATGCCTGCCTGTTGTGGCATGTGCTGACATAAGGTCTCATGCACGTACAAGGTACAATAGGTCACGTCATTCCGGTTAATACCGCTGTGCTGTACATGCGGAGGAAGCCAGATACCGTAGGGCGGCGGGGTCAGGTAATTGATCTGCCCGATATTGATTTCAAGCACGCCGTCAAAGGCATAAATAAACTCTCCCTAGGCGTGTGCATGTTTGGGGCAGAACGTTTCTGCCGGCGCTTCCCGCACCCGTAGCCATAACGGGGCCGGAATATCATTGCAGGCAGGGATGGCCTGAAAATCCTGAATCCGTTGTGCCGATTTTTTCATAACATGAGAATTGCCCGAAAACATGCATCTATTGTCAGATTTTCACTATATCATGAAAATCTGACAGTCTTATATTGATGCTCAAATAATACAATCGGAAGCATGCGATGGATGAGCGCAAAGCACTGGATGCCAAAGCATCTGGTCTAATGATCATATTGTGTATGATCTGGGGCTTGCAACAAGTCATTTTAAAAATGGCGGCCCCAGATATCACGCCCCTAATGCAGATTGCCTTACGTTCCGGACTGGCGGCTGTTTTATTATTGCCTTTGCTTTATCTGGATAAAGCCAGCCAGCTCTTTAACCGCCAGAACCTCAAGGCAGGTGGACTGGTCGCATTTCTGTTTTCGCTGGAATTCTTTCTGCTGGCGCAGGCCTTGCAATGGACCTCGGCTTCTCATGCGGTCGTTTTACTGTATACCGCGCCTATCTTTGTGGCCTTGGGATTGCACTGGAAACTGCCTTCCGAGCGCCTGAGCCTGTTACAGTGGGGTGGCATTGCCATTGCCTTTTTGGGAATTGTGGTCACCTTCATACGGGGTCAACCTGCTGCAAGCGCACCCGAACAACAGATGCTCTGGGGAGACCTGCTGGCTCTGGCTGCAAGCATTGCCTGGGCGGCAACCACCATTACCGTGCGTTTATCTTCGCTGGCACAGGCCGCCGTAACACAAACCTTGTTTTATCAACTGGCGGGCAGTTTTGTCTTACTGTCCGGACTGGCGATCATGCTGGGACAGGCCTCAATTCATTTTACTCCACTGGTGATCGGCAGTCTGGCCTTTCACACCCTGATTGTGTCTTTTGCCAGTTTTCTGGTGTGGTTCTGGCTATTACGCAATTATCTGGCGTCACGTCTTGGGGTGTTTTCATTCCTGACCCCGTTATTTGGCATGGCTTTTGGAGTCGGGTTACTGGGGGAGCACATTGAGCTGAATTTTGTGATCGGTTCGGCTCTGGTGCTGCTTGGCATTGTGGTGGTTAGCCTGCAAGGCTGGATCAAAAAATAGAACAGGCCTCCTATGAGGCCTGTTTTGTTACTTCTGCTCAAACAGGGTCGACAGTGGAATGGACAGTTTGGCTGCCAGATAATCATTACTCTCAATCAGTGCAGGGCCAAGTCGCTCCATCCATTCATCATCCTGATGGATATTGCTGACATCATCACGCAGGGGCAATGGATACGGCAGATCGGTAAAGAAGCTCCAGAAATCCACCTGGGCCAGGTTGCGAACCAGTACATATTCATCTTTATCGGTACGCATAATCAGGTTTTGCCGTTCCAGTTGCAGGATATAAGCCGGCAGGCGGCCTAATTCACCACGGCCAATGATATTTAACAGCTCTTTTTCACTGACACTTTGCCCAAGCTGCTGTTTCTTGTAAAATAGTTCCAGAATATCCAGTAGCATCAAAATCGGATGGCGCTTCTGTTCTTTACCCGAATGAAAGGCCGTCAGGGCATAACTGATTTCTACGCCCAGCAGGATGATATTCCAGGACAGATAGATCCAGAGCAGGAAAATAGGCACTGCGGCAAATGCGCCATAAACGATTTCATAGCTGGTAAAGTTGCTCATGACCCAGCCAAAGAAACGCTTGAGCACTTCAAACACGGTCGCACTGAAACAGGCGGCAATCAAGGCTGAAAACACCGGCACAATACGGTTAGGAATGGTCCAGTATAAAATGAAAAAACCGACAATCGTCAGTAAAAACGAAATCAGCCAGAGCAGGAACGCACCATCTAGCTGATAGCCTGCAAAGTTATTGCTGAGAATACTCATTGACGCAACCGTTGATGACAGTACAAAAGCACTGCCTAACACGATCGGGCCCAGTGAAATAATGGTCCAGTAACGCATGAAACCGACCAGACCGGTGCGGGTTTCCTTGACGCGCCAGATACGGTTAAACACATTTTCAATCGAGGTCAGCATGAGCACAGTGGTGACAAATAGGAACAGCACCCCAATGATGGTCAGGTTACTCGATTTCTCGGTAAATGCACTCAGGGCCTTGTCAAAGGCGATGGTGCTTTTAGGCAAGAAGTTACTGTAAATCAGTTGTTGTAATTGCTGGCGTGCAGGTTCCAGTGCCTTGATCGAGGAGATAATGACAAGGAAAACGGTCAACATCGGCACGACTGCAAACAGGGTGGTGTAGGTGAGTCCGCCTGCTTGCTCGCGACAGCGGTCTGCTTCAAAACGTCGTAACACAAACACAATAAATTGAAACCATGTTTTTTCTAAAAAAGGCAGTTTTTTTAGATAACGGTTTAAGATCATGGGTTCTATCCTAATTATTTTTAATAAGATCCTGTGCCGGGACAGGACTTGTAACAGCCTAAAAAGTATAAAATGTCGTATAGTGTCCTTTTTAACAAAATTCTTGAAAGCGATGCAACCTTACGTTCTTGTTCTTTATTACAGTAAATATGGTTCAACCCGACAAATGGCCCATCTCATTGCCGACGGAATTGAAGCTGCCGGCATGACTGCCCGTATCCGGACCGTGCCCAATTTATCGACCGTTGTGACGCAGGCTGAAGCCAGCATTCCGGAACAGGGCGATCTCTATTGCACGCTGGATGATCTGGCACATTGTTCTGGACTGGCACTGGGTTCGCCAACGCGTTTTGGCAATATGGCCAGTGAAATGAAATATTTCTGGGATCAAACCACCAGCTTGTGGCTGAATGGCGCTTTGCATAATAAACCTGCCTGTGTTTTTACCTCTTCAGGTTCCATGCATGGCGGGCAGGAGAGTACATTGCTGAGCATGCTACCGCCATTGTTCCATCATGGCATGATGATTCTGGGCTTACCCAACTCGATTCCGGCGCTGTCAAACACCAAAACCGGGGGAACACCGTATGGTGCCAGTCATGTCAGCGGGACTCGCCATGAGCAAAGCCTGAGTCAGGATGAAAAGGTTTTGTGTGAAGCACAAGGCAAGCGTCTGGGGCAAATCGCCAAGGTGCTGGCTGCTACATTTTAGTGGCGGCACTGGCGCAAGCTGTGACCACGGCGAACCTGTTGCCAAAACGCCAGAGGCTCATCAGGATAAGCAATCAGGGTATCTGACATCAGGGCACTGCCCAGATCAGGGTCGGACTTTGTCCCGGACAGTTGTGCATAGACATAATCCAGCAGGTCATCTGCGCTAAATACCTGCTTATAGGCATCCTGTAATTCGGCATTCTGGTTGGCAAAGCAGACCCGATGCGCTGCATCCTTATCGAGCAGGCTGAGGCCCAGCCTTTTCTCGATTTCAGTCACAATCTGCTGATTGAGCTGTAAGGGAGACAGGGAAAGAAAGAGCTGGTGACTTTTAAAACCTGAATACTGATCTGGCATGGTCTTGACCTGCTGTAAACTGCTTGTGTTATCCAGTCACTATACGCGGTTTATCTGGTGTGGATAAAGCACAAAAAAACGGGAGCCAAAGCTCCCGTTTTTTATTTCTTTAACTGCCAGTCATAGATATTCCGACGATAGGCATACCAGATCATCCACAGCCCAATAATGATCATCGGGAAGCTAAGGAGCTGGCCTTTGGTCATCCAGCCAAACAGGATGAAGCCCTGGTCTGCATCGGGCTGACGGAAGAATTCCATAAAGAAGCGCGCCACGCCGTAGCCAACCAGAAACAGTGCCGAAACCGCCATCCGTGGGCGTGGTTTGGAACTAAACCACCACAACACGATAAACAGGATCAGGCCTTCACACAGGGCCTGATAGATTTGCGAAGGATGACGGACCAGACCTAATGGATCGGTCGGGAAAATCATTCCGAACGGATAATTCGGGTCTTGTACCTGACGGCCATACAGTTCACCACCAATAAAGTTGCCAAAACGGCCAAACATCAGGCCTGTCGGTACGCAGGGAGCGATAAAATCCAGCGTCTGGAACCAGGTTTTCTGGTACTTTTTACACCAGAACAGCATGGCAATCATGACGCCGAGAAAGCCGCCATGGAAGCTCATGCCGCCAGTCCAGACCTGAAACAGCCACAGTGGATTTTCAAGGAACTTGCCGAATTCGTAAAACAGCACATAGCCGATACGTCCACCCAGCACTACCCCCAATGCCCCGTAAAACACCAGGTCTGAAACCATATCGGCGGTCCAGCCATCACGCTGTTTGGCGCGATAGGAGGCCAGACCCCAGGCACACAGGAAAGCCAGAAGATACATGAGTCCATACCAGTGCACCTTGACCGGTCCCAAGCTCAGCGCAACTGGATCAATATTTGGATAGGTCAGCATTGCTGTTCCTCAGTTTAAAATTTGAAATTAAGTTTTGATCAGATTGTAGCGGAATGATCTGAAAAATGTTGTACATTCAATGTGTAAAGATGTGAGAACCAGATCAATGTGTATTGTCGCTTTTGCATGGCATGTACTGGAAGGGATGCCATTATGTTTACTTTCAAATCGTGATGAGTTCTATCACCGGCCCAGTGCCGCCTTACATCCATGGCCGGAAAGTGCGATTGTGGCCGGGCAGGACCTGCAGTCTGGCGGTACCTGGATGGGTATAACCGCATCGGGACGCTGGGCTATCCTGACCAATTTCCGGAATGGCCGGGATCAGCAATCCTATAGCACTTCCCGTGGCCATCTGATTCAGGCTTTTCTGGAAAGTGAGCTGGCACCGATCCGTTTTGCCCAGCAACTGGAACAGCAACAGCAGGATTATGCCGGGTTTAACCTGTTTGTGGGTGACCGCAAGCAGGCGGTGTATATGAGTAACCGGGGAGAGGCACCCCAGGTGCTGGCGAATGGGGTATACGTGGTGTCGAATGGCTTAATGTCTGAAGACTGGCAAAAGACCCGGCATTTGCGCAAACGCTTTACCCAGGAGTTTTTACCGATGCTGCAACAGGCCCCTGTTCCGGAATCTGCACTCAGGCAGGCCGCCTGGGATATTCTGGAAGATGAGCGCAAGGTCATTGCCGATTTATTGCCGGACACCGGCATCAGTACCGAAATGGAGGCGCTGTTGTCTTCAACCTTTATCCAGAGTCCGGTATACGGTACCCGATGCTCCAACTTTTTAAGACTCGACACCCGACAATGGCACTGGCTGGAAAAATCCCAGCAAGGACAACAGCAGGGCCAGATTGTTGAGCTAGAACTGGGGTTACACCCATAAAAAATGCCGGCATGACGCCAGCATTTTCTTTTTGCAATAAAAGCCGGGAGTTAGGCTTTTTTCTCGATCGATGGTGCAACCGGGTCAGCGGTAATGTAGCCGACGCTGGCACTATAACCGCCGTTATAGTTGGCCAGCACCGTTGCTTTTAAGTCGGCCGGCAGACTTGAACTGTCGCCAGGATGCTGGAAATTACTCATGATATACGTCCAGCCATTGACGGAGTCAACCGCATGCAGGCCGGTAGATTCTGCACCTGCCGGCGTCGATAGAATCCGGTCTAACGACTTGGTCTCTACATTATATGCCCAGAGGAAGTTATTGGTGTGGTTACCGCTATCTTCACCAATGAACAGGGTGCGTAAGGTTTCAGAGAATTTCAGGTTGTCAGGGCTGGCAATGTTGTTCGGATCGGCTGTATTGCCCAGACTATCTACCGGAATATCCTTGCCCATCAGGAGCATATGGCTCTGGTAGGGTGCCCATTCACTATTGATCACACCATTTAAGTGGTCAACCTGGCTGCCTTTAAGGTCATGTGCAAGTACACCACCTGCTTTCAGGGTGCTCTTGAACTTGACGTTATGTGCCGCCACCCAGCTGGATTTGCCTTCAATCATGGAATCCTGGATATTGGCCAGTGCAGAGTAAGCTACCTTATCCTTGATGTTCACGGTTGTGCCTTCCATTTTGGTAAAGGCCATACTGCCGCCCTTCAGTGCAGCGTAACGATGGGTTTCAAGGAAAGCTGCTGCCAGTTCAATTTCTTCCTTGCTAAAGCCGTTATTGGCTTCTTTTAACTTGACCCAGAGGGTTTTCTTATCCAGTACGATCTGCGTATAACCGGTTAAATCGGCTGGGGCAGTGGTCAGGCTTTCCATAATGTTTTCGGCTTTAATGCCCCGGACATTGACCAGATCTTCAATGGTTTTGCTGCTGGTATGGCCCAGCTTGATCCATTGAATAGGTGCAGTGGAGGTTTCATTCAGCTCAGCCGTATATTTTGCAACGTACAGGCTCCCGGCAGAGAGGTCTTTTTCTTTATCGGCCACAAACATAAAGAAGCCGCCGTTGGTATAGTCATCGCCCATAATCACGGTGCGGTTGTCCGGCATCACCTGAATCAGTTCATGTGAAATACGGCCCAGGCAATAATGTTTAACGGCCGTTCCGCGACCTTTACCGTCCAGAATAATCTCTGGCAAGTGTCCATAGTTATAGACGTTGGCTGTATTTTCATTGCCATACAGGTTTTTACTGTAGGCTCTCAATGTAGCAAGGCTACTACCGATTTGGTCAAATGCATCCGGTTCATATTCTTCACTGGAAAGGTGGGTATTCCAGGGTGAAAGGCTGGCACCACAAGTGATCCATAGACCGTGCACTTTGGACATGTCGACATTGAAGTACTTTTTCAATGTCAGATGACCTGTTTTCTGGTCCTGATCCAGGGTGAGGACCGCAATCGGAGAAGGTAATTGGCCATACATGCTTTGTTTGGCCAGGTTCTGGGTGGTGTACTCGAACTGTACGACATGGAAGACCGGATGATTTACCCCGGCCACCTGTGCATCCTTGATATGGATCATGGAAGAACCATCCGGACAGTCCGAAAAGAATTGACGTTCCTGTCCTGCAACCGAGGTATCACGGATTGGTTGATTGTGAATGTCGTAATAGCTACCGGCAATGATTTTTCCGCCGTCGATATTGTCGACTTGCATGCCTGTACGGAAAAATTCCTGATAACCCAGTTTATATTCGGTACTGGTATTGTCTTCCCAGGTCACGGTCAGGCTAGACTTGACTGAAGTGGTCGCCATTTCTGCTGTGGTCGATGGAGCTGCCATCGGGGTAAATTTGGCATTTTTAAACTTGACCAGCTTGGTCGGTGGCGTCACAACGTTATTATCGTTGTCATCATTACAACCGGTCAAAACTGCTGCTGTGCTCATCGCCCCCAATGGTAAAAACGGGATACCTGCAAACCATTTTAAAATATCACGACGACTTGGCTGATGGGTATTGGCTGTCATAATAAATCCGTATCTATAATATATGGTAAATAAATCCTGATCGATTCTATGAAGCAGAGATGACAGTTTTTTGACACTTTTAAGGCAGTTTCAAGACAATTTGATTTTTATAAATGGCTAAAAAATATAAATTTAAAATAGACATCCCTGAAGCCAGTTCAGGGATGAAGCCGTTCCCATTCAAGCTGGACGCTGACGTTTTTCCAGTATTTTTCCAAACAGCAAGCCCAGCTCGAATAGCATCCACATCGGGACCGCCAGCATAATCATCGACAAGGCGTCAGGTGGCGTCACAAACATGGCAATAAAGAAACAGCCAACTACAATGAAACGGCGTTTTTCAACCAGACTTTGCGTGCTGACCACTCCAATCAGGATCAGCACCAGCGTAATGATGGGAATCTCAAAAGTGAAACCAAATACTAAAAACAGTTTCAGGCAGAACCCCAAATAACTGTTGATGTCGGTCATGGGGGCCACGGTTTCAGGTGAGACACTGATAAAGAAATGCAGGATCGCCGGCAAGGTAATGAAATAGGCAAAGGCCACACCCAGATAAAACAGTACAATACTGCCCAGCAGTAGCGGAATAGCCAGATGGCGTTCCTTTTCATACAAGGCTGGTCTGATAAATGACCAGATCTGGTAAATGATATATGGCATGGCCAGCAGGAATGCCACAAACAGATTCAGCTTAAACGGGGCCATGAAGGTTGCCGTGACATCGGTTGCAATCATGGTTGAGCTGGCTGGCAACTGTTGTCTTAACGGCTCGGAAAGCCATTGATAAGTGGTGTTTCTAAACGGCAATAAACAGAAGAACAGCAGAATCGTTACCCCAACGATCTTGAACAGATATTGGCGGAGTACGATCAAATGCTGCATCACCGGCATTTGCTGCAAGGTTTCTTCAGTATCTACTGAGGTCGAAGGTAACTGGCTCATACGGCAATCTTTAATTCGGTATCAAACTGTTGAGTCGGGAGGCTCGGTTCTAGCTTGAAAGGTAATTGCTTGTGGTATTCAAGACTGAAGGGAATACAGGCTGGCTGCGCAATCAGGGTATAGCGGACAGGTAGATGCCCGGTTGCCTGGGACGCTGCCGCAGTGGCTATTTGGGTATTTTTAAGTGCATCCAGCTGCTGTTGCATCCTGCGTTCAAGTTCTGTAATTTTCTCGATTTCTTTTTGCATTTCTTCGCGAAACTCCGACAGGCGAAGTTCGCGGTCAATTTCGTTCTGAATATTGTTGATAAACTTTTTAATCTTTCCATACCATTTCGCGACAAAGCGGGCAGCTTCCGGTAATTTATCAGGACCGAGTACCAGCAATGCGATCACCGCAAAGCAAAAAATCTCGGTCATTCCCAAATTCAGCATAGACTTGCCTGCTTAGCTTTTTACTGAGCTTTCAGTATTTTTAACTTGTGCATCAATGGTGCGTGGTTCGTTTAACGGCGCCGTGACTTCGTCTTCTTTCATTGATTTTTTAAAGTCTTTGACCGCACCACCGACATCTTTACCCAGGTTTTTAAGTTTTGATGTACCGAACAGCAAGATCACCACAATTGCAAAAATCAGTACATGCCAAATAGATAAACCAGCCATATTGTTATTCCTGTAAAACTTTGGGTATATCTCAACAGCTGGGCATGACAAAGATGTGACACTTATATTGCAGTTTTAAGACAGTGCATTGATCCCCTACTAAAAAGTGCTAGCATAAGCAGCATTGCAAGACCCGATAAAAATAGATCGACATGACATTGCTCCTCCCTATAAGTGCCTTTATTTTCGGGTTGTTGCTTGCCCAGACCGAAATAGCAGGGCAGGCCAAGAAAATCCTGTCTTCCTTACTGGCCCGGCTATTTATTCCGGTAGTCATCGTTTACAACATGGTGTTTTATCAGGCGGGTAGCTTGGCCTTGATGCTGTTTAGCCTGATCTCGTCTGTACTGCTGTTTTATGTCTTTGCCTATTTTTCTAAAGACCGTTTACAGGCATTGTGCTTTAGCTATAGCAATATCGGCTGGTTAGGTTTTCCATTTGCTGTGGCTTTATTTGGTGAACAGGTCAGCGCCGCCATGATTGCGTTATATATTGGTGGTTCACTGTTTGGCAATATCTGGGCAGTGGCTGCAATTTCAGACGGGCCAGCCGATTATGTTGCAACATTGCAAAAAGTACTGAAATCTCCGCCGGTACTGGCCTTGCTGGCAGCCTTGGTTCTATGGCTGTCGGGAGCGCATCATTTGCAGGGCAATGTGCTGGTAGAAGGGACCTATGAGGTTGCCAGGTTCGGGATGAGCTTTGCCGGCATGTGTATTCTGGGAATGTGGCTGAGACATACCCGTGTACATGGGGCTGACTTGCTGCTAAGTACCCGGAATTTAATGTTCAAGCTATTCTGCGGGGTCATCATTTGTATAGTAACTTATTATTGTATTGCGATTCCGCAAATTGAATCGCTGATTCCGGTTTTGTTTTTCTTGTTCTGTCTGCCGCCCGCCGCCAATATTGTGGCATTGGAGACGCATTATCTGGGGACGGGTGTTTCAGCCCGCTATATCGCTGCCGGAACCATGGTAAGCGGTGTGGTCATGATCGTGTATGGCATCTTGTTGCATGTAAAAAGTGCCCTGATTTAGCAGGGCACGTGTGTATTTTAAAGCAGACTGGCCTTAAACAGCTGCATGGCCTGGCCACGATGGCTGATCTTATTCTTCTCGGCCTTGGTCAGTTCAGCACTCGAAATATTCAGCTCAGGTAGCCAAAATAAAGGATCGTAACCAAAGCCGTTTTCACCACGCGCTGCTTCCAAAATCTCGCCTTTCCAGATACCTTGGAAAATTTGTGGCAACGGGTCTTCTGCATGAGTGACCAGTGCGAGTACACACACAAACATTCCTTCAATTACTTCACCGTCTTTACGTAAGGGCGCAAGATCGGCGAGCAGTTTCTGGTTATTGGCCGCATCGTTGCCATGTTCGCCCGCATAGCGCGCCGAGTAGATGCCAGGCGCGCCCCCTAAAACCGGTACACACAGCCCGGAGTCATCTGCAAGTGCAGGTTTACCTGAAAGCCTAGACGCATGACGTGCCTTGATAATGGCATTTTCAACAAAGCTGAGACCATCTTCGATGGCATCTTCAATATCGAGTTTGCCTTGTGGAATGATTTCAACCGGAAGGTTAAGCTGTTGAAAGAGGTGTTCAAATTCGGCAACTTTGCCTTTATTGTTACTTGCAAGCACAAGGCTGCCTTGGTTGAGCCAGGATTGGGTAGACATGAGTTAAACCTATTTAAGTTTTGTGTATTTTAACGCATTTCCAGCATGGAATAGCGGCATTATGAATATGAGCGAATAGAACATTTTTTCTGATTAAAAATAACTCGGGCTTTATAGTTTTCTGTTTCAATCAAAGAAGTTTGTTGCGGGTGCTTGCTTTTACAATCGAAAGAAATCCCGCCAGACATCGATGGAAGATTGAAGTCAATATAAGAGATAGGATACGAATGTTTTTGGGAGTATAACGGGAGCTGAAAATAGAACTGATGATCAGGTTGTTGCAAGATATGACTGGTCTCGATATCTGTATTCTTTCTGAGCATAGGCAGCATTAAGATGGTTTCACGTTGCAGGTGGGTTGTGATCAAGGGAACAAAATAATCAGACTCATACATTGCATAAGCTGCCGAATTAATTTCCTTTAACTCATTTAAAAAATCATTTTGTGTATAGCCATTTTTATAAGATGTAATTTGAAGTGTAAAATCTAGCTTTTGTGAGTGGTCAAAGAAGAAGGGTTTTAATAGCTGAACAATAATAAAACAGGCAACTATAATGAAAACACTGATATAAATTGATTTCTTAAGGATATTTCTCTCAAACATCAAGCTTTCTCTTTTTAATCACTTTAAGTGAATCAGCATTATTGCTTAGGGGATGACCTCTTTTTATTAGGCTTGAACCATGCTAATAAAAAACCGACTCTTACAAGTCGGTTTTTATATTAATCAATAAATCTAAACAAGATTATTGCGCCTGGATCCATTTATCAGCACGGTCACGAGCAGTACGGATCTGGTCTTGGGTCAGGTTTGCCGCCAACGCGGTTTTCTTGCCTTCAGAAAGCTTGATCACTTTGGTATCGAGCATGCCATCACGGGTTGAAAGCTCATACCATTGGTAAGCACCCATATAGTTTTTCTTTTGCTCTTCCATCATGGCAAGATTAAAGCTGGCACGGTTATCGCCATTACTGGCTGCTTTCTCGAAATATTTACGTGCCAAAGCTTCATCTTTCTTGGTGCCAATACCATCGGCATACATACGGCCAACATTCAGTTGTGCGGCAGACAAGCCCTGATCTGCGGCAGCCTTGAACAAGCTAAAAGCTTGCTTCTCATCTTTAGCCACATCTTTACCATACTGGTAACGGGTGGCTAAATAAAACTGAGCCCCGGCTTGACCAGCTTTTGCTGCGCTTTGCAACTCACCGATACCCATCACTGAATATCGTGCTGCCTGGGTTGCGACCGATTGTGGCTGGGCAACATAGTCAGCATGCGCTTGTATACTGATCAGACCAAATAAAAATGTGCTGATTAATGTCTTTTTCATAGAGCGCTCACTCGATAAATTGCGACTTCACCAAATAGGTTCGGCATATGCTTGCTGAGCATACTACCTTGTTGGTCACCATTAACGGCAAGTCGATTAATAATTTTAATCCGGTTCTCGGCACATAAGGCCTCGAAGTCACGGAAAGTACATAAATGAATATTCGGGGTGTTATACCACATATAAGGCAAAGCTTCCGAAACAGGCATTTTCCCTTTCAATGCAAGAAAAGAACGTGTCTTCCAGTGTGCAAAGTTTGGAAAGGTAATAATGGCCTGTTTGCCGACACGCACCATATCACGAAGCAGGACATCAGGTGCATCCACAGCTTGCAAAGCTTGAGCCATGACCACCGAGTCAAAAGACTGGTCGGCAAAACGGCTTAAACCGAGGTTCAAGTCCTGTTGGATAATATTTAACCCCCGACTGATGGCAATTGCAATCTTTTCTTGATCAATTTCTAACCCGTAGGCGCGAATATTGTGCTGTTTACTCATGTGAGCCAGCAATTCACCATCACCACAGCCCAAGTCTAACACGCTAGAGTTCGGGTTAATCCATTTTTCGGCGAGTTGTTGATCTATACGCATTAATGCTGCTCCTGCGGTGTCGATTGCAACTGTTGTTCACCACCTAAAAATGCCCGTAATGTTTTTACATAAAGGGGAATCGGGAACAAGAAAGAATCATGGCCCTGTTCAGCATCAATGTCCAGATAGCTGACAGGTTTATGATTGTCAATCAAGGCATCGACCAGTTCCTGTGAGCGGCTTGGGCTAAAGCGCCAGTCCGTGGTAAATGAAATCACCAGAAACTGGCATTTCGGTTTACTCATGGCCCTGGTGAGAGAATGACCATACTCACGGGAGGGGTCAAAATAATCCAGAGCCTTGGTCATAATCAAGTAAGTATTTGCATCGAAATTGCGACTGAATTGTTCACCTTGGTAACGCAAATAGCTTTCGACCTGAAACTCGACATCGAAACCATACATAAATTTGCCTGACTTGAGGTCACGGCCAAATTTCTGTTTCATGGCTTCTTCGGACAAGTAGGTAATATGGCCAACCATACGAGCCAGAATCAGGCCGCGCCTTGGATAGCTGTCATTTTCCAGATAGCGGCCATGATGAAAGTCTGGATCAGACAGAATCGACTGGCGTGCAACCTCGTTAAAAGCAATATTTTGGGCCGATAATTTCGGGGCGCTGGCAATCACGGCACATTTTTTCAGACGATCCGGGTAATCCAGTGACCATTGCAAGGCCTGCATGCCTCCCAGGGAACCGCCAACCACAGCGTACCAGACATCGATACCCAGCCGGTCTGACAGCATGGCCTGGGTTTTTACCCAGTCGCGTACAGTCACCAGTGGAAAGTCAGGTCCATAAGGCCGGTTGTCATTTTCCGGATTGGGTGAGGTGGGGCCTGTAGAACCGCTACAGCCGCCAATATTATTTAATGACACAACAAAGAAGTCGTTTGTATCAATCGCTTTTCCAGGTCCAATACAGCTGTCCCACCAACCTGCTTTTTTGTCATCTTCATGATGGTAGCCGGCTGCGTGATGATGTCCTGAGAGCGCATGGCAAATCAGGATGGCATTTGACTTGTCTGCGTTAAGTGTTCCATAGGTCTCAACCATTAAATCAAAACGTGGCAATATGCGGCCACATTCAAGCTCTAGCGGTTGTTCAAACTGAAACTTTTGTGGAGTGACTAAACCCACTGAATCCGATGGAAAAGACACTGGAATCGTTCGCCTTATATAAGTTTGAATCAATAAACAGAGTTCAATTGAATCTCTCGTTACTTGAAATCATGGTTTTAATAACGGAGTCCTGCCGAGTTGTTATCCAGTTCCAGGATAAACTTTCAGTTAGACTTACTTTGATTTCGCCTAAAGTAAGCAAAGGCCTCTTGTGCTGCTACAACCGCAGCTTGCCACAAAACCTGTTCACTTCTTGTGTTTTTCTCATTCTATCGCAGAAAAAGCATCTTACAAGCACCGGGCGGGTTGTGGATGATTTTTCCGAGTATCTGAGTTTAAACGAGAAATTATATTCAATCTCAATGAAACTGAAAGGATACCAATTCGGGTATCCTTTCAAAAGTCATTTTTTCTGATATTACAACTCAGCTTTACTGACGATTATGTGCTATTTCATCTACCTATACCGCCGCAGCAGCCACTTGATCGGTAGTTAATACCCCTTGCTCAATCAAGCGGTTAGTACATGCAATAATGGCTTCAATCGATGAGGTTACGATATTGTCATGCACGCCTGCACCAAATGCGCTCTTGCCTGTACCTTTTACCTGAAGTTCAATCAAGGCAAGGGCTTTGGCATTGGCACCTGAGCTGATGCTGCGCTCTTCGTAGTTTACGACATCAATCGGTAACTGTAAGGCATTCAACATGGCCGAGATCGGGCCATTGCCTTCACCGCGCAGACGCTGAACCTCACCGTCAATTTCAATGTCCAGTTCAATGATTTGCGTACCGTTAATATCGGATAACTGATAATGTCTGGTGTGATAATGGCTGTTTTTCACATCCACATAGGTGTTCTGGAACAAGCTCCAGATTTCATGTGCACTGATTTCAGTACCATTCTCATCGGTATGTTGCTGCACGATCTGGCTAAATTCGATTTGTACACGGCGTGGCAAGGCCACGTTGTAGTTCGATTCTAGCAAGTAGGCAATACCACCTTTACCTGACTGGCTGTTGACACGGATCACGGCGTCGTAGTCACGGCCCAGGTCTTTTGGATCGATAGGCAAATAAGGCATATCCCAGATGTCTTCGTTTTTCTGGAACTCGAAGCCTTTCTTGATGGCATCCTGATGTGAGCCGGAGAATGCCGTAAAGACCAGATCACCTGCATACGGATGACGAGGGTGAACCGGTAAGCCCGTGCATTCTTCAACTGTTGCAATGATTTCATTGATATTGGAGAAATCAAGGTTAGGTGCAACACCTTGGGTATACATGTTCAAGGCAATGGCAGCCACGTCAACATTACCGGTACGTTCGCCATTGCCAAAGACACAGCCTTCAACTCGGTCAGCACCTGCCATGATGGCCAATTCAGAGGCGGCAATACCACAACCACGGTCATTGTGGCAGTGAACCGAGATAATCACGCCATCACGGCGCGCCAAGTTACGGTGCATCCATTCGATTTGATCGGCATAGACATTCGGTGTCGATACTTCCACAGTGGCAGGCAAGTTCAAGATCACTTTATTGGTCGGTGAAGCTTCCCAGATTTCAGTTACCGCATCACAGACATCCTTGGCGACTTCCAGTTCAGTGGCAGAGAAACATTCAGGACTGTACTGGAAAATCCATTCTGTTGCCGGGTACTGTGCTGCATATTGCTTGACTTTGCTTGCTGCATTCATGGCAAGCTGTTTTGAGCCATTGGCATCGACATTCAAGACCTTCTTGCGGAAAGTCGGTGAGTTTGAATTGTAGATATGCACGATGGCACGTTCGGCACCCGCCAAAGCTTCAAAAGTACGCTCGATCAAGTGATCACGTGCCTGCACCAGAACTTCGATGTAAACATCTTTAGGGATCAAGTTTTCTTCAATTAACTTGCGGGTAAAATCAAAATCGATCTGTGAGGCAGAAGGAAAGCCGATTTCGATATGTTTAAAGCCGATTTTCACCAGCATCTGGAACATTTTTAATTTTTGTTCCATGTTCATCGGCTCAAAAATTGCCTGGTTACCGTCACGAAGGTCGGTACTCATCCAGATCGGTGCCTGATTAATTTCGTTATTTGGCCATTGACGATCTGGTAAATCGACGCGCTGGTACATACGGCGGTATTTTTTGCTTGGGTCAGCCAACATCATGAGATAACTCCTTGTCGTAGCATGGTTGCTGAGTCAGATAAAAGGCAACGTACTACAGATATATATGGTGTCTATAAGAATGAATTTAAAGTGAAACCGGGAATCAGGTGCCTAAAGGTACAGGCGAAAAATTTATATGCGCGCGAGGCGCAGCATCAGGAGAAGAGCAGCACGATGTGTTGTATGAGACGGGTGGGTAAAGCCGCGATTTGTTTTCATCATCTACCATTCGTATAAGTTATTTAATTTTGCCGTTATATTAATCATCTAACTGTGATCAGTCTAGGTGAAAATACCACCGGCTGCAAAGGTCTATAAAACATTTTAAAGGCATTGGCTGGAAAATATTTTCCTGTTTTTTGCATCAATTTGCCAAACAGAGAAAATATTTACCGTCATTCTTATTTTTATTGAAAATAAACTTTATTTTTGCTTGATGCTGAAGCATCAAGGCGATTTTATAGCTCAGCCCATTTGCGCATCAGGTTATGATAGAGGTTGGTGAGTTTAATGACTTCCTGATGGCTGTCACCCAGTTGCATACGCAAGTTTTGAATGGTCTGGTCAAGGGTAAACAGCATATTCCGGTCAGCATCGTCCCGCACCATGCTTTGTACCCAAAAGAACGAAGCGGTACGGCATCCACGGGTGATTGCGGTCACCTCATGCAAACTGGAAGAAGGGTAAAGCACCATATCACCAGCCGGCAATTTGGCTTCGTGATAGCCATAGGTATCTTCAATCACCAGTTCGCCGCCGTCATATTCTTCTGGTTCGGACAAGAAGAGCGTGCAGGACAAATCCGTACGTAAGCGCTCCTTGCTGCCACGAATCCGGCGGATCGAGTTGTCGACATGAAAGCCAAAAGCTTCCTGATTTTCATAGCGATTAAAAAGTGGCGGGATAATATCCAGTGGTATGGCGGCAGACAGGAACAGGGGATGCTTGCCCAGTTGTTCTAAAATAATATTGCTAAGATGATGCGTTAAAGGATGATCTTCTGGTAGTTGCTGATTATTCTTGACCGTTGCCGAAAGTGTCCCTGCGGTGACTTTGCCATTGGTCCATTCGATTTTGTCCATTTCTTCACGAAAGTACTGAACCTGTTCTTTGCTTAATACATGAGGAATATGATGGATCACAGTAAATACCTTGTGAGAATAATAACTGATAAAAAATAGCCTCATTATGAGGCTATTCTTACGCTAAAAGCCATAATTAAATTATGGCTTTTATTCGGCTTAGTATTTGAAGTTTACCGATAATACTGCACTACGGCCTTCTGCTTCAGTTGCATAATGAGAAGCATAGGCTTTGGTGAAGTAGCGTTTATCCGATAAATTGTTAATGTTTAACTGCAGGTCAACATTTTTATCAACGTTATAACGAGCCATTGCATCGTAGCGGACATAACCTGGTACCCATTTGGTATTGGCTGCATCGCCATAAACTTTATCCATCGCTACAGCACCGGCGCCTAAAGTAAGCTGTGGCAATACTTTATAGGTCGTCCAGAGGGTTGCCGAGTTTTTAGCTACGTTTTGTACTTGATGGCCATTATTTGGACTTGGTACATATTTACCATTTGCATCCTTGATAAAGCCGGCATCAACAATTTCACTATCTAAATAGGTATAACCCGCTGATACGGCCCATTTATCTGTGATATTACCATTCGCACCAAGCTCGATACCGTCCACGCGTGTTTCACCAATATTTCTGGTAAAACCATCACTATCCAGTGCACGTGTATTTTCTTTTTCGGTACGGAAAATTGCAGCGGTTAAATTCAATTTGTTATTGAATACATCCCACTTAGTGCCGATCTCGTAAGTTTTCACTTCTTCTGGCTTCAGGTTATTGATCGCACGTGCCTGTTCATCAGTTGTATTTCTACCTGGAACACTGATGCCTTCAGAACCATCGCCTGCATCTACACCTACAGGATTGGCCGAGGTTGCATAACTGATGTAGACCGCACCATTTTCAGCCGGTTTAAAAGTCAGGCCAGCCTGATAGTTGAAGAAATCATTGCTTGAGCTGTATTTTGTACCGGCTTTGACTGATCCTGAGTCCTTATTGTACTTCATATCAGTTTCAAATTTGTCCCAACGCACACCGAGGTCAAGTAACCACTGTGGTGTGATGGTGATATTGTCCAGCACATAGATGGACTGGGTTTTTGAAGTGATATTGGTGACTTTCGGGTTGGCTTTTATATTCCCGAGCCACTGGTCTCGTGCATTAGGATTGTTGAGGTCGGTACACCAGCCATTTGAGCTAGATAATGAACAGGCATTATTTGCACCACTGCCACCAATTTTTGAAGTGTTTGGATCAGTAACGATATTGCTGCCACGATCTGAATCTTGTTTCGAGTATTCAGCACCGGTATTGAAGCTATGCTTGAGTGCACCAGTATTAAATTTACCGGTCAATGCAAGTTGATCCGTAAAGGTATCTGTATTGGTTAAATTGGTATTGACCCGGCGCCAAACCTGACCATTTACGACATTGCCTTGGCTATCATCGGGTTGGGTCCATAAATAGTTGTTTTTAGACTTGCTGTAAACAGCGGTATTACTTAGGGTCAAATTATCTGTTAAATCATGTTCTAATTTGAGGGTACCAATCTGATTTTCCTGTTTCTGGAAGTCGCGATCTTTCCAACCATAATAAGTGCCCTGTTTAACATCGACAGGTTTACCTGCAGTCGCTTTTTTGGTTGTATCGTACTGATATGGAATACCTGAATCCGGCTCATCATCAGTTTTCAAGTAGTAGTAACTTAAGGTACCACGGGTCGCAGAATCCAGACCGAAGCTAATGCTTGGCGCAATACCGGCACGTTTATATTCAGCGCCATCATGTTGTCCGGCTTTTTCATTTTGGTGGCCCATCACCACAACACGTGCCGCAACACCATTACCAAAATCTTTATTGCCATCTAAGGTAATACGGGCATAGTTGTCTGTACCACCAGAAATCGAGCCTTCTAAAGCATCGCCTTTTTTAGCAACTTTAGAAATCATGTTGATACTGCCGCCAGTTGTACCAGCTCCACCTAGAGCAGAGGCCGAACCTTTGGTCACTTCAACCTGTTCAACTGCAAACATTTCACGGTTCTGTGAGGTCGAGCTACGCACACCGTCCACATACATTGAGCTTTCAGAGTTATAACCACGAATGAACGGACGGTCACCATTCGGGTTACCACCTTCACCGGCACCGAGTGTAATACCCGGAATGGTGCGTAAGGCATCACTCAAAGTTGTTACCTGGGTATCTTCGATCAGTTGTTTTGAAATCACAGAAACGGATTTTGGTGTATCCAGAAGGGGGGCAACAAATTTGCTGTTGGCAGATTGATCGACTTTAAGACTTTGTTCTTTTTCAGCCTGAGCATGAATAGTCGGGAGTTGAACAGTTTGATCCTGTGCAATCGCTGGAACTGCAACAACAGAAAGCGAAGATGCAATTGCAGAAGAGACGAGTTTCTTCCGTGATTTGATAAATGACATGAGTCACGCCTAAACAGTATAAAAATTCATGCAAAGAATAATCATTCTTATTTCTATATTCATTTGTTTTGAATTGATTTTTCCAATTCTTCCAGCTTTAAATTATGGAAATATGAATGAATATCTGTTGTGAAATGTAGTTAATTTGTTGATTTTTTTCTTTAATCTAAAAAAACGATTGTTATTGTATAGATTATTTTTAATTTAGATTTTTCTATTTTGGCTATTTTAATCTGGATTAAAACGGTCTTGCTAAAAATATTGTAGCAAAGTGATTGAATATCAATTTGTTAATTTTAATGAATCAGAATTTAAGCAGTTTTATACGCTTAAAGCAAAGAGAAAAGGACAATTTTTAGCTTCCGATTTTGTATATCCAGAAAGTTGTCATATAATGTGGCACTTTAAAAATTGTTATTACTAACTAATATCGAGGAAGCCATGCAAGTAACGACTGAAGCGGTTTCGGGCGTTGCCCGTCGTTTAAATGTTTCTGTACCGACGAGCCGTGTTAACGAGCAGTTTGAAGCTCGCTTAAAACGCACTGCCAAAACTGTGAAGATCAACGGCTTCCGTCCAGGTAAAGTGCCTTTAAATGTTGTTCGCCGTGAATATGGTGCAAGCATTTACCAAGAAGTTGTGAATGATGTCATTCGTGACACAGTATTTGAAGCAATTCAACAAGAAAAAATCAATGCGGTCGGTATGCCGAACATTGAGAAAGTTGAAAACAAAGATGATGCTTTAGTATATGAAGCAACTGTTGAAGTTTATCCAGAAGTAGAAGTTAAATCTTTTGCTGACCTGGAAGTTGAACGTAAATCATCAGAAATCAACGACAAAGACGTTGACGTGATGATTGAAAACTTGCAAAAGCAACGTCAGACCTGGGCTGTAACCAAAGGTATGGCGAAGAAAGACATGCAAGTGACTTTCGACTTTGAAGGTACTGTGGATGGTGAGAAGTTTGAAGGCGGTGCTGCTGAAGACTTTAAACTTGTCCTTGGTTCAGGTCGTATGATCCCAGGTTTTGAAGACGGTATCGTTGGTATGAAAGCTGGCGAAGAGAAAGTTATCGATGTAACTTTCCCTGAAGATTACCAAGCTGAAAATCTGGCGGGTAAAGCGGCTCAGTTCAAAATCACTGTGAAGCAGGTTGAAAAACCAAAACTTCCAGAAATCGATGCTGAATTCTTGAAAATCTTTGGTTTAACTGAAGAAGAAGGTCTGGACAAGTTAAAAGCTGACGTTCGTAAGAATATGGAACGTGAAGTTCGCAACGGTTTGCGTAACCAGGTGAAACAAGCTGCATTTGATGCGCTTGTTGCGGCTAACGAAATCGAAGTTCCAGCGTCTATGGTTGCTCAGGAAATTGACCGTCAACGTCAACAAATGATCCAGCAATTCACGCAGCAGTTTGGTGCTCAAGGTGCAGGCGCATTTGACAGCAGCATGCTTCCAGATGAATTGTTCAAAGAACAAGCTGAAAAATCAGTGAAGCTTGGCGTGCTGGTAAGCAAGGTATTGGCTGATGCCAAACTTGAAGTTGACCAGGCTCGTGTTGATGCTTACATCGATGACATGGCTTCTTCTTATGAAGATCCAACAGAAGTGGTTGAATACTTCAAAAATGACAAACAGCAACGCGCTCAGATCGAAGCTGTTGTGTTAGAAGATCAAGTGGTTGATCACATCTTGGCTGCTGCTAAAGTCAAAGATGTGGCGATCAGCTACGAAGACTTATTGAAAGAACAACAGGCTCGTCGTGGCTAATCTTTCAAAAGTTGATTGAAGAAAAGGCGCTTAATGCGCCTTTTTCTTTAGGCTGACAATCCGTCATTCAGGTGGTTCGGTTCGGACTGAACTGCTGTATCCAGACTGGGTATTTTGCCAGTGAAATGAGCGGGATATGGGCTGCTGGTATTTTAAAAGCCAGCAGACTGGAACGCGTTGAATAGTGCTTCCAGACCCTGTGTTATGAAAGTGTTAATTTGCAGAAAAATTACCAGATTTTAGTCTAAATAATCGAATATTTCAGATTGAACCTTTTGCAATTTCATCGATTATCCCTCATATTGTTGGCATAGATCGAGTCACAATAATTTTAGGAATAAGTAAACGTATGTATGTTCCAACAATTGAAAATGCTTTAGTTCCTGTCGTTGTTGAACAATCGTCTCGCGGCGAGCGTTCATTTGACATTTTTTCACGTTTATTACGTGAGCGTGTTATTTTTCTAACGGGCGAAGTTGAAGATAACATGGCCAACCTGATTGTTGCGCAGATGTTATTTCTTGAAGCAGAAAATCCGGAAAAAGATATCCATCTTTATATCAACTCACCGGGTGGTTCGGTTACTGCCGGCATGGCAATTTATGACACCATGCAGTTTATTAAACCGGATGTCGTGACTTACTGCATGGGGCAAGCTGCATCCATGGGAGCTTTCTTGTTAAATGCCGGTGCCAAAGGCAAACGCTACTGCCTTGAAAATGCCCGAGTCATGATTCACCAGCCTCTGGGCGGTTTCCGTGGTCAGGCTTCTGATATTGAAATTCATGCCCGTGAAATCCTGTTTATTAAAGAGCGTTTAAACCGCTTGATGGCTGAGCATAGTGGCCAGGATTATGAAACTGTTGCACGTGACACGGATCGTGACAATTTCATGACTGCACAGGCTGCAAAAGAATATGGTCTAGTCGACCAGGTACTAAGCAAACGTCCTTGATTTTTAGGATCTAAGTTTAAGATTTAAGTTGTGGAGTAAATATGTCCGAACATCCTCAAGGACAAAAACATTGTTCATTTTGTGGTAAGACGCAATCTGAAGTTGGAAAATTGATTGCTGGTGAGGACGCATATATTTGTAATGAGTGTGTGGATGTCTGTCTGGATCTGGTACAAACCAGCCAGCAAGTTGAAGCAGGGGACTGGGCAACCAAGCCATTGCCAAAACCACATGAAATACGTGCTGCCTTGGATCAATATGTGATTGGACAAGATATTGCCAAGAAAACCCTGTCGGTTGCGGTTTATAACCACTATAAGCGTTTGAAGGTGGGGCAGTCGACTCATGGCCATCAGGACATTGAAATTGCAAAAAGTAATATTTTGCTGATCGGTCCGACAGGCTCAGGCAAAACCTTACTGGCACAAACACTGGCACGCTTACTCGATGTGCCTTTTGCGATGGCAGATGCAACCACTTTAACCGAAGCCGGTTATGTGGGTGAAGATGTGGAAAACATTGTACAGAAGCTGTTGCAAAAAGCCGATTATGATGTCGAAAAAGCGCAGAAAGGCATTATCTATATTGATGAGATTGATAAGATTACCCGTAAATCTGAAAATCCTTCAATTACCCGTGATGTCTCAGGTGAAGGCGTTCAGCAAGCCTTATTAAAAATGATTGAAGGCACGGTGGCTTCCATTCCGCCACAAGGCGGGCGTAAGCATCCACAGCAGGAATTTATCCAGATTGATACCGCCAATATCCTGTTTATTTGTGGTGGTGCATTCTCCGGTCTGGAAAAAATCGTACAGCAACGTCAAGAGAAAGGTGGTATAGGTTTTACCGCAGATGTGAAGAACAAGGATGACAGTAAAAAAGTCTCTGAGTTGTTCCGTCAGGTAGAAGCAACGGATCTGGTTAAATTCGGTCTGATTCCTGAGTTTATTGGTCGTTTGCCTGTGATTGCCACTTTAGAGGAGCTGGATGAAGAAGCCTTGATGCAGATTCTGACAGAACCTAAAAATGCGCTGACACGCCAGTATCAATATCTGTTCACCATGGAAGATGTCGATCTGGTCTTTGATGAGTCAGCTTTACGTGCTGTGGCCAAAAAGGCGCTGGATCGTAATACTGGCGCCCGTGGCTTGCGTTCAATTCTGGAAAATGTCCTGCTTGAAACCATGTACGACTTACCAAGCCGTAGCGATGTCGGTACTGTGATTATTGACGAAGCGGTGATTAATGGCACAGCGAAGCCGACATTCAAGCCTGAGCGTTTGCCGCAGGATGCTGTACCCGAACTCAGTGAAAAGAAGGATTTGAAGGTGGTCGATACTAAATCGGCTTGATTCTCATCCATCTGAAAAAAGCATGAAAGGCCAGGCTTTTCATGCTTTTTTTATTTGCAATTGGGCAGCGAGGTGTTAATCTTGAAATTGAAAAAAATCCGCATAGTTTTGCGTTGTTAAAAATAAATTCAAGAAAACGCCTTGAGGGATGTCATGCGTTATTTAATATTGTCATTATGTTGTGCAGGGGTACTGGCAGGCTGTCAAAGCCATAAAGCCATTAAGGAAAACCCGACCGCACTGACTGCAACATTACCCCCTGTCGATACAGCAAAAGAACCGGGTTTATTGGATCAGTATCATGTCGGCGGCTTTAGTGTGGGCGGCTGGGTCAATCAGAAATTAGGCCAGTATTACGCGCCGGTCAAACCGCAAAACGAACAAGCGGCAGTGGTCTATTTATACCGTCCGGATACGCGCTGGAACCGTCAGGAAATTGCCGCCGCCAATCTGTTTATTAATGGCCAGCGTATTCCGAGTTTATTGCATAATCATTATTACTGGCTGGAGCTACCAGCAGGTACTTACCGGCTCAGTGTAAGCCGTCCGTTGATTGGGCTGCATTTCCAGAAACCGAAATATCTGGATTTCACTGTCGATGCTGCCCAGACTTATTTCATCAAGTATGATGAAGAAAACAAGATTTCCCGCAGTGAACATACTGGACCATTTATGCTCATGCCAGATAAGGTGGCACATCAGGAAATCGCCTTTACCCGGTTAAAATCATCCAGCTATAACTTTGTGGCACAGGATGCTTCAGGCAAGGTACGTTCTAAACCGCAAGAGTTAAAACCGGCCAGATACGATGAGAAATCGGAAGTGCATCTGATCAAACCGTTTAAGCTGTGGAACCCGTTGACCTGGTAGTCATGACAATGATACCAGCTGTTTATTCCTCCTGAATCAATGGCTTGATAATTGTCAGGAACTGCGCTTTAAGCTGGGAGCTTTGTTCCGGATCACTTAGGGTTTTTTGGCTGATATTATTCATGTATTGAAAAACATGCGTGGTGATTTGCAAGGTTTTCTGGTTAATCGACTGGCCTTCGGGTGTTTTTAAAAATTTTAAATAGGCCTGGACTTCTTCCTCGCTCAGTGCATCGGCGTAGATTCTTTCGATGGCCTGAATGGTTTCAGGCCGGGCAAACATCTTGGCGCTGGTATCCTTTAATAACTGGCTGAGTTCCAGTACTGCCAGATGCTCCTGTGTGGTGGTGAGTTCATCTTTGCCCAACACACGCAATAAAATATTTTCAGCCTCAAGGTCGAGTGAGGGTTGCATTTCATCCAGTGAGCTATTTAGCACCTGCTCAAGGTCACTGAGCTTGATCAGTTCTTTGACCGATTTGCTTTGGGCCGGGGATGCAAAAGTATGCTGTATATTGCCGAGCAGGCTCAGGCCAATCAGCATACTGATCAGGTATTTATTCATGTGCATTCCCTTTATTCTTCTCATCTTTATAATCTAGCAGAAGCATGGGCGAAAAAAATAGCCGTATACATTGATTCGGCTATGATTTTGTAAATGGTCTGATGAGTACATCATCGGGCTGTTTTATTGCGGGCTTAAAGACCTTAATAATGTAATAATCTGTTGTTCTAGTGCCTGGTCTTTTGCGCTTTGTTCATGACGATAACTTTGATCTTGTTGATCGTGGATAGCTTGCAGATTCTGTTGAAAGTAAGCTTGCGCAAGCGGATGTTGATAGATATGCAACAGGTGAATCAGTTCTTCCTCCTGATAAAATCTTAAATAGGGTTGTCGCATTTTCTGGACATAATAATTTTTAAAATCAGCAGATTGCATCTGTTCTAGAAATAATTGCTGTATTTTTTGTTCATAATAGGTTTTGTCTTCGACTAAATCTGTTGCCGGAATGCCTTGGAGTATACTTTGACTGTAGCGTTGTGCCACACGCCCGGTTTGATAATGCTGGACTGTTTGATCGAGCATACTTGCTTTTAAAACGGCAGTTGCCGTTTCCTGTGTCGCCGGCATGGCAAAAACTGAAGGAGCCATAATGAATAATAACAGATAAAAAGACCGGAACTTAGGCATTGGCTTGAATGACATCATTACTCTCCAGCGACTGAGGGTGGGTTCTTGTATGTCAAAATATCTTTAAAAATCTTGTGCATAAACTCACGTTCATCGAGATAGTTTATTAAGAGCTGAGGGAGAAGACTGGCTAAATAGATTTCGGTTAACCTATTTTTTTCTACAAGGCGCTGACCGGCTTCAGTTTGATATTGCTCAATAAAATATAACAGGCTTTCATCGGAGTAATAGTGTTGCAGCTGTTTGGTTGTGAATTGATGAAACTGTTCTGCTGAGCTAAATATAGGGTCGTTTTTGAGGTATAACGCTGCAATTTTTTCTGCGGCTTGATATTGCTGAGGGGTGAGTAAAGCAGCGTCTGGTTTAGGGGCGTGTATATGGTAAAGCACCCGCTGAATTGCCAGATCAAGATAATAGGCCTTCCGGTTCTCGTACAATTGCGGGTAGGCTTTTTCAGACTGGGTTACTTCAAGATATTTCTGAATGGTTTCTGGTTGGGCAGGGCTGGCCCAAGCCTGGGTTGCACTAAAAAAGACAAGGGCAAAAAAGGACATCAACAGAGAAAAATAGCTCATGGTTGCTCATTCAATTTTTATTTAATTCTATCTGCATTAAAAATAAAAAAGGAGCATCGTGTTGATGCTCCTTTTGAGTGCTTATGACGCAGCGGCGTCGACCACTGGAATTTTACCGATCTTGGCTTGCCAGATTTTTGGTGCAGTGGCATGGATTGACGTACCATTCACATCCACGGCAACAGAAACCGGCATATCTTCAACTACAAACTTGTAGATGGCTTCCATACCCAAATCAGCAAAGGCAACCACTTCAGCTTCACGTACTGCTTTAGAAACAAGATAAGCTGCGCCACCAACGGCCATTAAGTAAGTTGCCTTGTTGTCGCGGATTGCTTCAACGGCAGCAGGACCACGATCCGCCTTACCAATCATGCCGAACAGGCCAGTTGCTTCTAATACCTGACGGGTAAATTTATCCATACGGGTTGCGGTGGTCGGGCCAGCAGGACCAACCACTTCATCGCCCACCGGGTCAACTGGACCCACGTAGTAAATGAATTTACCTTTCAGATCAACCGGAAGCTCTTCACCATTGTTGAGCATGTCGACCATGCGCTTATGCGCTGCATCACGACCGGTATAAATGGTACCGTTTAATAACAAGGTATCACCCGGTTTCCATGAATCCATTTCTTCCTGGGTAATGGTGTCCAGGTTGACGCGTTTTGACTGTGAAGAATCCCAGGTTACAGCAGGGTAGTCTTCAAGTTTTGGTGCCTGAATATGTGCAACACCAGTACCATCTAGCTGGAAGTGTGCATGACGGGTTGCGGCACAGTTCGGAATTATACCGACTGGCTTACCTGCTGCGTGGCATGGGTAATCCTTGATTTTAATATCAAGCACCGTGGTTAAACCGCCAAGACCCTGTGCACCAATACCTAATGCATTGACTTTCTCGAAGATCTCGATACGCAGTTCTTCCATCTTGTTTTGTGGACCACGGCGAAGTAATTCGTCCATGTTGATTTCTTCCATGAGTGCTTCTTTGGCAAGCATCATGGCTTTTTCGGCAGTACCACCGATACCAATACCGAGCATACCTGGTGGGCACCAGCCTGCACCCATGGTTGGAACAGTTTTAAGTACCCAGTCCACGATTGAATCAGACGGATTCAACATCGCAAGTTTAGATTTATTTTCTGAACCGCCACCTTTTGCAGCCACGGTAATATCAACTTTATTGCCGGGTACGAGTTTGTAGTGAATGACGGCAGGGGTATTGTCTTTGGTATTCTTACGACCAAACGCCGGATCTGCCAAAACCGAAGCACGCAGCACGTTTGAGTTCTCCAGGTAACCCTGACGTACGCCTTCGTTGACGGCATCATCCAGACTCATGGTCAGATCAAATTTAACGTCCAGACCCACTTCAAGGAAAACGTTAACAATCCCTGTGTCCTGACAGATTGGTCGGTGACCTTCAGCGCACATACGCGAGTTGATGAGGATCTGTGCAATAGCATCTTTTGCAGCTTTGTTTTCTTCACGATCATAGGCACGGCTCATCGCTTGGATGAAGTCTTGCGGGTGATAGTAAGAAATAAACTGCAGGGCATCCTTGATTGATGTAATCAAGTCATCTTGTTTGATGATCGTTGTCATATCAAATTTCTCTTGAGCGGGCGATTAGCTGGCGGGCTAAATTATATGACAAAAAGCAGGCATTGTGGGAGTTTTAGCTCAGATTTGGCATAAGGTCTAATGCTGCAAAGGGATGAGCTTTTATCGGGATAAAGCGGCTGTTTAGTTTTTTCTTATGTGTGAAGGCGAATAGCCATACTGCTTTTTAAAACGATGGCTAAAATGGCTACTGGAGCTAAAGCCATACTGGACAGCAATTTCAGTCAAACTCAGGCTGCTGCCGTGCAAGGCCTGATGGGCCAGTTCAAGGCGGCGCTGCATCACATACTGGTGTGGTGGCATCTGCATGGACTGCTTAAACATATGGGCAAAATGATATTCACTGAGCTGTGCTTGCCGGGCCAGATCGGACAGGGTCAGTCCCAGATGTAAATGTTGATCAATCCATTCCAGCAGCTGTTTAAGCACATAAGGCGAGAGGCCTCCTTTCACTTCAGGTGCCTGCCATTGTGCATGGCTATAATGCTTAATCAGGTGGTTGAGGAGTAAGGTGGTGGCCGTACTCATCTGCAAATGGTTTTCTCGGTCTTGCCAGGCACCACTCAGTAAAAAATGCCGGTAGATCATGGCAATTTGCGCATCGGCCACAAAAATCTGCGGATTTAAAATAATCTGGCTGGGTTCACGGTCCCAGACTTGTTCGGCCACGCGGTGCAGGTGTTGTTCGGTATAGTAAAGATGAACAAAGGTGAGTGGATCGCGCAGATCCCAGGTCGATTCAAAATCCTGTGGCATCAGGCACATGCGATCAGGCCCACCCCCATTGTGCCAGCCTTGCGCTGTCTTTTGGTAGCTTTCATAGCCCCCTTGCACATACATGCTTAAGGTATGGTGATTACTACAGACACTGACCCGGTCCTGATTGTTTTGCCACATGGCCAGCTGCATTCCCGAACCCAGTTCCACCGAGTCGAGCAGTTGTGCTTTATATTGCTGTAATTGATCTAGAATCTGATATTTCATCTTCTATATGCAGGGCCAGGTATGATCCGGTTTAGTGTAGAACGTTCAGGCTGTTTTGTCATCTGTCTAAAAAATCTGATAAAAGCGCAAATTTATGATAATCACCGCAAGATTATGCAAGCAGTAAAGTGGTTTAACCCCGCACAATAGCACGAGTTTTCAAGTTTGGTTTAGATGAGATGAATGCGCTGTTATATGCTTTGGTGGTGGTGATCTGGGGAACCACCTGGATTGCCATTACGCTGCAACAACAAAGTGGGATCTCGGCCAGTGTTGCCGTGTTCTGGCGTTTTTTTATTTCTGCGCTGGTGTTATTTGTTTTTGTTGCCCTAAGCCGAAAGTTACAGAAATTGGCAGCTAAAGATCACTTATTCTGTATGCTGCAGGCCTGCTGTATTTTCGGTTTTAACTTCGTCTGTTTTTACGCTGCAGTGCAATATGTCAGCAGTGGTTTAGAAGCGGTCATTTTCTCGATGGCGGTGATTTTCAATACCCTTAATGCCCGATTGTTTTTTTCTCAGCAAGTGTCCTCGCGGTTTTATCCGGCCGCTTTACTCGGTGTGCTGGGGATTGTAGCCTTGTTCTGGCATGACGTGGCAGGTACCAGTTTAAATCGTGATACCTTGATCGGTATCGGGCTATGTATTCTGGGTACTTATGGTTTCTCCTTGGGCAATATGATCAGTACCCGGCATCAGAAACATGGACTGGATATTTTTAGCACCAATGCCTATGCCATGTTATATGGCTCATTATTGATGGCTTTGATCTCATGGTTTAAGCAGGATAATTTTTTCCCAAGCATGTCCTTCAGCGCAGTCAGTGCATTGCTGTATTTGGCCATCTTTGGTTCGGTGATCGGCTTTACGGCCTATTTCTATCTGGTGGGGCGTATTGGCGCAGGCAAGGCGGCGTATAGTACTTTGCTGTTTCCGTTGGTGGCGTTACTGATATCGACCTTATGGGAAGGTTATCACTGGCACATGAATGCCGTGATCGGGGTGATTCTAATTCTATGCGGTAATGCCATTTTCTTTGTGAAAGGGCCGCAATTGAAAAAAATTGGTGCGTCAAAACAAGCCTGAGTATGAAATTTGATTTATTCGTGGGTAGATGAAGCTGATATATTGAATAAAAAATATGGAATAGGCTTTATGAATAATCAATCAGTCACACAAATAATGATTGATTTGTTAGAAGGACATGGTGTTTCGGTTCAAACGTTTGATGACTGGATCATACCTTATGGGCAACTCCCGGCGATGCGGGCCAATTGGTTGGAACATGAAACACATGGTCGTCTAGATGTTGAGGTGATGTTAGAGGATAAGCGAATCATCAAGGAAAGTTTCGCTGGCATAGGGGTGGGAAACGCAGGAGTGCTGAATGCGGTGCAGAATTTTTCTGTTAATTCATTACATGTTTTTCTTGCCGCTTTCTGGAAGCAGAATCACCACACTGAGGTCACCATAGAGCAATGGCAAATAGCAGGAAAAACATATACAGCTTATATTGGTAATATTGGACAGCGTCGTGATCTCAATAATTCACCAGCACCACCTATAGAATTCTTTTCTTCAATTGAACAGGCCATTCTAAGACATAAACCAGCTCATGATCTTGCGTGGTATAGAGTATTCTTCTGTGATTTTAAGGGGGAGCAAACGTTTGAAGCATTAGCTGAAAACCAGGTGTGGATAGACGGGTTAGATGCTTTAAAGCGTTTATCTTGGGAACCGAGTTCTGGATATTATAGTGTTCGTAATTTTATTATAGTAAAAAAAAAGAAAGATCGTAGTTGAGCTCGGATTAGACATTATTTTAAAAAAACTGATGTAGCAAAATCAGCTACATCAGTTTTTTATTCTTACATTGATTGAGCTGCCTGAATCGCAGTCAAGGCAATGGTAAATACAATATCATCCACCAGTGCACCACGGGACAGGTCATTCACCGGCTTGTTCAGGCCTTGCAGCATTGGGCCGACACTGACCACATTCGCTGCACGTTGCACCGCTTTATAGGTGGTATTGCCTGTATTCAGGTCTGGAAAGATAAATACATTGGCACGTCCTGCCACTTGAGAATCGGGCGCTTTCTGGCGACCGACGCTTTCAACTGAAGCGGCATCGTATTGCAATGGCCCATCAATCAATAAATCAGGACGGCGCTGTTGGGCAATTTTGGTGGCTTCTGCCACTTTCTCGACATCGGCCCCTGTACCGGAGGTTCCGGTTGAGTAGCTGATCATGGCAATACGCGGGTCCAGACCGAAGGCTTTGGCCGAATCGGCAGACTGAATGGCAATTTCAGCCAGCTGTTCGGCATCTGGATCAGGGTTAATGGCACAGTCACCATAGACATAGACTTCATCTGGCAACAGCATAAAGAAGATCGAGGACACCAGTGAGTAATTCGGTGCGGTCTTGATCAGCTGAAATGCGGGACGCACGGTATTGGCAGTGGTATGAATCGCGCCAGAAACCAGACCGTCCACCTGGTCCAGCGCCAGCATCATGGTGCCAAGCACCACGGTATCTTGCAACTGTGCTTTGGCCTGTAAGGCATCGAGTTTGCCTTTACGCAGTTCCACCATCGGTTCAATGTATTGGTCGCGGATGTGATCCGGATCAATAATTTCCAAGTCTTCTGGCAGTTGAATACCACGTGCCTTTGCTACTTCAGCAACCGATTCAGGCTTGGCCAGTAACACACATTGTGCAATACCACGTGTCTGGCAAATCACCGCAGCCTGTACCGTACGGGGTTCATCTCCTTCTGGTAGAACAATGCGCTTTTTCGCTGCAATCGATTTCTGTACCAGTTCATAACGGAAAGCAGACGGTGACAGGCGAGGGTGCAGGTGATTCTGGGTATGCTGATCAAGCCAGGTATTATCAATATGGCTGGAGACAAAACGTGTTACCTGTTCGGCACGTTCGGTATCATCAACCGGAATTTCATTGCCAAAATCATGTAACAGTTGTGCCGTTTCCAGTGTATCTAAGGGCGTGTGCAAAATAGGCAGGCCCTGTTTAATTGCGCTTTGGCAAAATTCCAGAACATTCTCTGCAGGCGCTGCCTGTTCGGTTAAGACCAGACCGGCTAAAGGGATACCATTACTGCTGGCGAGGCTGGCTGCCAAGAGCGCATCGGTGCGTTGTGAGGCGCTAATGATCAGTTCACCTGCCACAAACTTATGCAGTTCGGATTCGATATTCGAGGCAATCAAGCTGGTATGTAAAATCCGGCGCTGTCTGGCTTCGCCCTGATGCAACCAGCTGCCTTTAATCACCGGCGCAATATCCAGACTGCGCGGCACACTGAGAATATTGCTGAATGGCACCAGTCCAATAATTGGCAGGTCATGGGTGCCGATATAACGGTTATAGCGTTGCAGTTCCAGGGCAAAAGCCTCGATGTGCTGGTCCAGACGTAAGCTTGGGTCCAGTGTCACCGGAATTTCTGCGGTGCCTTCAGGAAGGCCTTTGGTCCGCATGAACAGTACCCCGGTTGTCCGTGCCGATGCTGCACCGCCAAACTGACGTAAATGGGCATCGATCTTTTCCGCCGTTTTACGGGCATCCGCCAGATCGGCAGTACTGACCAGAACCACTTGGGCGTCAAGGGCCTGTGCGAGCGCCGCATTGATTTCGCTGGCAAAATGATCTTGTCCGTTAGGAACGAGGCCTTCTACAATAATCACATCATGATGGGCTGCAATCTGGCGATGCAGTGCTACGGCTTGTTCCAGCAGTTCATCGGTTTCGCCCAAGGCCATCAGCTGGGTCAGTTTTTCATAACTGATCGGTTCAACCGAAGGGTGTTGAAATAAATGCTGGTAGAGCGTGGTAGTCCGGTCTACCGGCGCATCGGCAATCTGTGAAAATGGCTTGAGGAAACCCGCATTGATGCCTTTACAGTCCAGCGCATAAATCATGCCCAGACAGGCCGAGGTCAAACCTACGCCTTCCCCGGTGGGAATGAGTAAAATTGTATTCATAATGAACTTATCCGTATTTTATATTTCGTTTAATCAGGCGGTTGCCTCAACAACCTGACGGGTTTCCTTGGCAATACGGCCTTCTTCATCGGTCGGGATCACCCAGATCTGTGGTCCAGTGCCCTGATCGATACGGCCTTCGCTCCCCCGTGCCAGGGTGGCATTTTTCTCTTTGCTAAAGTGCAAACCGAAATGATTTAAATAGCCCAAGGTTTTTTCACGTACATAAGCCGAGTTTTCACCAATACCGCCTGTGAAGACTAAACCATCCAGACGTGGCAGGCCACAACTTAAAGCAGACAAGGATTTGGCCAGACGATAGCAGAATACTTCAATGGCTAGCCTTGCATCTTCATGACCGTTTTCAGAGGCTTCTACCAGAGTGCGCATGTCATTGGATAAGCCCGACAAGCCAAGTAAACCGCTTTCTTTATTGAGCATGCTGTCAATTTTCTGGATATCCCAGCCCAGATTGCTGGCCAGGAACAGATGCAGGCTTGGATCGACATCACCGCTACGGGTACCCATGACCACGCCTTCCAGCGGGGTCATGCCCATTGAGGTATCGACACTATGCCCATTCCATACGGCACAGGTGGAGCTACCGTTACCTAAGTGGGCACTGAGCCAGCCGCCCTGATTCTTGTTGCCTGCCAGCTCACTGGCACGTTCGGTCACATAGGCATGGCTGGTGCCGTGGAAACCGTAGCGACGTACCTGATGTTCGGTATATAAGTACTGTGGCAGGGCATAACGGTAGGCATGTTCAGGCATGGTTTGATGGAATGCCGTATCAAAAACCGCAACCTGTGGCAATTGCGGGAACAGGCGCATGGTGGCTTCGATTCCGATCAGGTGAGCCGGATTATGCAAGGGGGCAAGTGGAGTCGCGGCTTCAATCCGTTGTACCAGCTCCGGTGTAAGTCGCTCTGCTTTGGTGATGTTGCCGCCGTGAACCACACGATGCCCAATGGCTTGCGGGTTGTAGTTGGCCAAGCGGGCCAGCAAGGTTTCCAGTGCTTTGGCATGATCTGCATAAGGAATTGAAAGTTCTAACGGTTCACCCCCCAAGGTGATACCTTTAATACGGGCATCGGCTGCGCCCAGATTTTCTGCCAGACCATAAATACGATCTTCACGGCGTTCCGAGATCAGTGCGTATTTGATTGATGATGAACCACAGTTAATTACTAATACAGATATAGCCACGTTTGAACACCTAACAGATTTTAAATTTTATGATGAACACCTTGATCTTGCTGCATTGCATAAGGCAGTGGAATCAAGCGCAATGTTTTAACATGGGAGGTCGTATTGGCGAAGATAGACTTTAGCCCATTAGACTTAAGCACTATCCAGGCGCAGGTGATTGATCACTCAGGATGTGTTAGCCTGAATTTTAATCATGTCATGGCCATTTTTGTACAATTCTTCGGCGCATTGTTGTATCTATTTATAAATAAAAGGTTTCTATTCAATTTATTTATCAAATACTGAAAGCCGGATTTTTTAACTTAAGGGGAATATGTTTTTTTAGATTAACATGAAGGAGGTATTACAAATCATATACGTAATTTAATTTTAATGGTGAATAACTGTCATATAAGTTGAAAAAAATAGATTATAAATTGATTTAAATTAAAAATAGCCGGAACAATGCAGCAGTTTATAGATAAATAAACATATTTTATTGCCTTGAAATTATGAGAATTTTCTCGTATTTATTGGGCTTTTATAACAAGATAAAGTTTAACAAAATTAAAACCATTCTTTTACTTTTATTCACTCACTCATCAGCTCAATCGCCCTGTTTAACACATTCTGCTCACCCGGACCGGGGCTTGCATGTCGCTTTTTGCCTTAATAATATTGTTCATCCTTGGCCAGATGGTCGTTAAATCTATCATTCGGTCTCACTTTTATGTTCCGGCTTATCCGGTTGTACAGGAGCGTCCAGCATGGACTTGCCGAATTTGGTACTGGCAAAAGTTACCGAACGTGTAATTGCGCGTAGCCAAAAAACGCGTGCCGCATATTTACAGCATATTGAACGCGCCCAAGGGAAATTCCCGGCTCGTGGAGCATTATCGTGTGCCAATCTGGCGCATGGTTTTGCGGCAATGGAAGAGAATGAAAAATTAATTATTAAAGTGGGGGGAGAACCCAATATCGGGATAGTGTCTTCATATAATGAAATGCTTTCGGCGCATGCGCCCTATAAAACCTTTCCAGACATTATAAAAAAAGCTGCCCGTGAAAATGGGGGCGTGGCGCAGTTTGCCGGTGGTGTACCAGCCATGTGTGATGGTATTACCCAAGGTAATGCCGGCATGGAATTATCTTTGTTTTCACGTGAAACCATTGCAATGGGAACGGCAATTGCACTTTCCCATAACATGTTTGACGCTGCCTTGTGTCTGGGAGTCTGCGACAAGATTGTACCGGGTTTATTGATTGGTGCCTTACAGTTTGGTTATCTACCGACCATCTTTGTACCGGCAGGCCCGATGAGTAGCGGTCTGTCGAATGATGATAAAGCCAGAATTCGCCAGCAATATGCTACCGGTCAGGTGGGGCGCGAAGCCCTGCTTGAAGCCGAGTCGGCTGCCTATCATGGCCAGGGCACATGTACCTTCTATGGGACTGCCAACAGTAACCAGATGCTGATGGAAGTAATGGGCTTGCATTTGCCAAGTGCTGCATTTGTTCACCCTCATACGCCGTTACGTGAAGCATTAACCGCAGAAGCAGCCAAACGCGTGCTTGATTTGACCGTAGGACGGGGGAACTACACCCCAATCGGTCATGTGGTTGATGAAAAAGCCATTATCAACGGCATTGTGGCTTTACTGGCGACCGGCGGGTCAACCAACCACACGTTACACCTGATTGCAATAGCCCGGGCCGCTGGCATCTTGATTGACTGGAATGATTTTGATGAGTTGTCGGCTGTAGTGCCTTTACTGGCAAAAATCTATCCAAATGGCAAGGCCGATGTCAACCATTTCCAGGCAGCGGGCGGGGTTGCCTTCCTGATTCGTAACTTGCTTGAGGCTGGTTTGCTGCATAACGATGTCATGACTGTTGCTGGTAAAGGTTTACAGCATTACACCAAAGAGCCGAAACTGATTGATGGCAAGCTCACCTGGGTGGACGGTGTGGTCCAAAGTCTGGACGACAAGGTGCTGCGTAGCATTGATGCGCCATTCCAGCCTGATGGGGGCTTGCGCCTAATGCAAGGTCGTCTGGGCCGGGGGGTCATCAAGATTTCTGCGGTTGCGCCAGAGCACCGTAAAGTGAAAGCACCTGCGATTGTGTTTGATTCTCAAGAGGCAGTACAGGCAGCGTTTGATCGTGGTGAATTACACCGGGACTTTGTCGCGGTTGTCCGTTTTCAGGGGGCCCGGGCGAACGGTATGCCTGAATTGCACCGTTTGACACCCGTACTGGGCGTTTTACAGGATCAGGGCTTCCATGTCGCATTGGTCACCGATGGCCGGATGTCGGGTGCTTCAGGCAAAGTACCGGCCGTTATTCACTTGTCTCCAGAAGCGTTATTGAACGGCCCGATTGGCAAGGTTCAGACCGGAGACATGCTGATCATTGATGCCGAAGCCGGTGTGCTCGAGATTGAGCTCGATGAACAGGTATGGCAGTCACGCCCTGTTGCGCAGCCGGAACATCAGGCAGCAAACGAAGTCGGTTTTGGTCGAGAGTTATTTGGTGTGTTCCGTGCGGCAGCAGCGCCTGCTGAACATGGTGCATCTGTGTTTGGTACGCTTGTGCGGGAAGACCCTCAAGCCCCTATTTGAAATCAAGGGATTACAACATAATGAGCAAGATTGAAGAGGTCGTCAGTTTAGGCCCGGTAATTCCAGTGTTGGCTTTTGACTCTGCCGAACAAGGTGAACATGTGTCACGCGCATTGCATGCTGGCGGTGTAAAGGTGCTGGAAATTACTTTACGTACAGCAGCCGGGCTTGCTGCCATCGAGCGTGCGTCCGATTTGGCAGAGGACATTGTGGTCGGGGTCGGAACAATCACCAGACCTGAACATTGTGCGCAAGCTAAAAAAGCCGGTGCAAAATTCGGGGTATCTCCCGGCCTGACCAAAGACTTGCATTTGGCTGCACAAGATGCAGGTTTACCGCTTTTACCCGGAGTCATGACGCCGAGTGACCTGATTCAGGCCATTGAGCTGGGCTACGATATTGTCAAGTTTTTCCCTGCCCAGCAGGCTGGTGGCATCGAAATGCTTAAAGCATTTTATGGCCCGTTTCCAAACCTGCGCTTTTGTCCTACAGGTGGCATCACGGCAGCTTCAGCGCCGGATTTCTTAAAACAGCCCAATGTCGTGTGTGTCGGTGGCTCATGGTTAACGCCTAAGGCTACGGTTGCTGCACAGGACTGGATGGAAATTACCCGTTTGGCCCAGATCGCAAGTCAGTTGTGAGTGATACAAGCTTGATGATGAATTAAAAATCAGGTGCTTGCCAAGCACCTGAGACTTTTGTGCCGATGTGACTGGCAGGCGCCAGTCGCAGTTAATATAAAAAATAAGTGTTTCAACAATGAGAATGACTCTGTTGAGGAGCTTTATTTAGGCTGGTGTGCCTAAATCGTATTATTCCAAGGAGAAATGTCACATGGAGACCGTTCAGGGTGGCATGTTGCTGATCTATACATTAATCGCGATCGTTGCTTTGATCATCATGATCGCGAAATTTAGAATTTATCCTTTTCTGGTTCTTATTATTGTTTCCCTCGGTTTAGGTCTTGCTGTTGGCATGCCAATGGATGGAATTGTCCAGTCATATGAAGCAGGTACCGGAAAAACATTGGGGCATCTTGCCATTGTGATTGCATTGGGTACCATGCTCGGCAAGATGATGGCCGAGTCGGGCGGTGCAGAACGCATAGCAATTACTTTAATTCAATGGTTTGGTGAGAAGCATATTCACTGGGCCATGATGTTTATTGCACTGATTGTCGGATTACCCGTATTTTTTGAAGTCGGTTTTGTACTGCTGATTCCGATTGCATTCAATATTGCAAAACGCACGGGTAAATCATTGCTTGTGGTCGGTTTGCCGATGGTCGCCGGTCTGTCGGTTGTACATGGCCTCATTCCTCCACATCCGGCAGCCTTGCTCGCGGTACAGGCTTATCATGCAGATATTGGCAAAACGATTATGTACAGTTTGCTGGTGGGGGTACCCACAGCCATTGCCGCAGGACCGTTATATGCCTTATGGATCAACAAATATGTCAAACTGCCGGAAAACAATCCGCTGGCTACACAGTTTGTTGAGGCAGATCATGAGACAACCCGTGAATTGCCAAGCTTTGGCCTGACGGTATTTACCATCATGTTACCGGTAGTTTTAATGCTGGTGGGAAGCTGGGCGGATGTATTCTTCACGCCAAAAACGTTTGCAAACGAGTTATTACGTTTTATCGGATCTTCTGATATTGCCTTGCTGATTGCCGTTCTGGTCAGCTTTATTACCTTTGGTAGCATGCAGGGTTTTAACCGTGAGCAGATTGAAAAATTCTGTGGCGGATGTCTGGCTTCAATTGCGGGTATTTTGTTGATTGTGGGCGCAGGTGGCGGATTTGGCGGTATTTTAAGAGATAGCGGTATCTCTAATGAAATCGTAACCACCGCCTTAAAAGCCAACCTTTCGCCTTTATTGTTAGGATGGCTGGTGGCTGCCCTGATCCGTCTGGCCACAGGCTCGGCTACTGTTGCAATGGCTACGGCCTGTAGCATTGTTGCACCTATTGCGGCAGCAGCCGGTGTGGTTGTGCGACCTGAGCTTTTAGTATTGGCAACAGGTTCCGGATCATTAATTTTCTCGCATGTGAACGATGCCGGTTTCTGGCTAATCAAAGAATATTTTGGAATGACCGTTGGGCAGACACTGAAGACCTGGTCGGTACTGGAAACGATTATTTCGGTACTGGGTCTGTCTTTTACATTGTTGCTTAGCGTTGTTTTGTAATTAGAGGTAGGTAATCCATGATTGTAATCGCAATGGGTGTCTGTGGAACAGGGAAAACCCTGATTGGTGAGCTGTTATCAGAACGGTTGGCGTGTGAGTTTCTGGATGGCGATACGCTGCATTCAGCTGCCAATAAAAGCAAGATGAGCCAAGGCATTCCCTTGACGGATGAGGACCGTTTGCCCTGGTTACAGGCCATTCGTCAGGTGATTGAAACCAAACAGAAAGGTGGTGAAACAGCTGTATTTACCTGCTCGTCCTTAAAGCGGATGTATCGCGAAATTTTAAGAGGGCAGGACCAGAATATTAAGTTTATATACCTAAAAGGGACTTATGAACTATTACAGCAACGGCTTGCAGAGCGGTCTGGTCATTTTTTTGATCCGTCCTTGTTACAGACCCAGCTAGATACCTTAGAAGAGCCTGATGTGAACGAAGCGATTGCAATTGATATTGCGCTCACACCAGAACAGATCATTGAACAAGTCATCCAGAAGCTAGGGGTGACTGATAATGTGTGCCGGGGGTAAATTCAGCTAGAACATACGAAAACTGACAATGCATTAAGAATTCACCTTGTGATTTACGGTTCAAGCAAGGTGAGTACTGATAATAAGAGCGGAATTGCCCCGAACACGATCTGATACCAGTATAAAGTTCGGGGGAATATCAAGACATACAAATAATAAGGTTTTAACAAGAATGAGTCATTTCAATAACTTGCAATATAAATTTCCAGTTGTGGACAGCATTCCCGAAAGTGTACGTCTGCCATCTCAGATTCATCAGCGTGTCTCGCTTGTGGATGGTGAGTTGAAGTTATGGGCGGGTGCAACCCGGAAAACATTATCCCCGGTCTGGATTCAGCAGCCAGACGGTAGCCTGCAGCAAGTTGAACTTGGCAGTTATCCAGTCATGGGTGAAAAACAAAGCGATGAAGCACTCGAAGCGGCGGTACGGGCTTATAACAATGGTCGTGGCCAATGGCCCATGATGAAGGTGGGCGAGCGCATTGCCTGCATGCAAAATTTCATCCAGCGCATGGTAGAGCAACGAGACCTGATTATTAAGTTGATCATGTGGGAAATTGGCAAGAGCCTGGCCGATTCAGAGAAAGAGTTTGATCGTACCATTACCTACATGCGACAAACCATTGATGCCCTGAAAGATCTGGATAATGCCAACTCCCGCTTTGTCATTGCTGAAGGTACCATTGGCCAGATTCGTCGTACCCCGCTCGGTGTGGTGTTGTGCATGGGGCCCTATAACTATCCGCTGAACGAAACCTTTGCAACCCTGATCCCGGCCATGCTGATGGGGAATACCATTATCTTTAAACCGCCTCAATTTGGAACCTTGCTATTTGAACCATTGCTAGAGGCGTTTCGTGATTCATTTCCCAAAGGGGTGATCAATACCATTTATGCACCAGGCTCTCTTGTGGTGCCGCATTTGCTGGCATCCGGGCAAATTAATGTGCTGGCGCTGATTGGTTCTAGCAAAGTGGCCGATCACTTGAAAAAACAACATCCAAAATCTCACCGCCTGCGTGCGATTCTGGGGCTGGATGCAAAGAATGCAGCCATTATTTTACCGGATGCCGATCTGGAACTGACGGTAAAAGAGTGTCTGTTAGGAGCATTGTCATTCAATGGCCAGCGTTGTACCGCTTTGAAAATGCTGATGGTGCACCGCTCGATCGCGGATGAGTTTGTGAACCGTTTAACGGCTGAACTGGCAAAACTGAAAGTCGGTATGCCGTGGGAAAACGGTGTGTCCATTACCCCGTTACCCGGTATGCACCGTACAGCTTACATGACAGAAGTGATTGAAGATGCTGTGGCAAAAGGGGCTAAAGTGGTCAATGCGGAAGGTGGTGAGTTCTGCAAGACCTTGTTCTATCCGGCAGTAGTTTATCCGGTGACTGAGGGGATGAGACTGTACCGCGAAGAACAGTTTGGTCCTGTGGTACCGGTTGCGGTCTATGATGATATCGAAACAGTGCTGGAATACGTCACGACTTCCGATCATGGTCAGCAGGTGAGTATTTTTGGTAGCGACCCCGAGCAAATTGGTCATCTGGTCGATCCGCTGGTTCATCAGGTATGTCGTGTAAACATCAATTGTCAGTGTCAGCGCGGCCCGGATGTATTCCCGTTCGGTGGGCGTAAAGATTCTGCGGAAGGTACACTATCTGTACATGATGCGCTTCGTGCTTTTTCGATCCGCTCTATGATTGCGGCCAAACAGACGGATGACAGTAAAGGTATGCTGGCTTCCATGGTATCTGAGCACTATTCTAAATTTGTGAATACCGACTTTATTTTCTAATTGAGCTACGATCAAAAAAAGCCTGTCTTCGGACTGGCTTTTTTAGGAGAACTGACCCCATAAAAATGCCTGAATCTGATCAGGCATTCTGGGTAACGCTCACAGCCTGTTACTGGCGGATTTGTCCATCGCCAAAAACAATCCATTTCTGTGAGGTCAGACCTTCCAGTCCCACTGGGCCACGCGCATGGATTTTATCGGTTGAAATCCCGATTTCAGCGCCGAGGCCATATTCAAAACCATCAGCAAAGCGGGTAGAGGCATTGATCATCACGGAGCTTGAATCTACACGTGCCAGAAACTCGCGTGCCAGACTAAAGTTTTCAGTAATGATGGCATCGGTATGGTGTGAACCATACGTGTTGATATGCTCAATCGCTTCGTCCATACCGCTGACCACTTTGACCGCAAGAATTGGCCCAAGATATTCGGTATACCAGTCTTCTTCTGTTGCGGTTTTTACCGATACGCCTAGAATCCGTTGGGTTTCCGCACAGCCACGCAGTTCGACCTGCTTTTCAGCATACAGTTCAGCAATACGTGGCAAGAATTCTTCGGCAATGGCTTCGTCCACCAGTAAGGTTTCCATGGCATTACATACGCCGTAGCGATGGGTTTTGGCATTCAGGGCAATCGGTAGGGCTTTTTGCAGGTCTGCCTGAGCTTCAACAAATACATGGCAGTTGCCATCTAGATGTTTAATCACAGGAATACGGGCTTCGTTGCTGATACGTTCGATCAGGCTTTTGCCCCCACGCGGTACAATTACATCAACAAACTCGGTCATGGTGATCAGGTGACCGACAGCGGCACGATCCGGTGTATCAATCACCTGTACGGCATGCTCAGGAAGGCCTGATACTTGCAGGCCGTGCTGAATGGCAGCCGCGATGGCCTTGTTCGACTCCAGTGCTTCTGACCCGCCACGTAAGATAATGGCATTGCCTGATTTTAAGGCCAGGGAGGCTGCTTCCAGCGTGACGTTCGGTCTTGATTCATAAATCATGCCGATAACACCTAAAGGCACACGCATTTTACCCAGCTGGATACCTGACGGGCGGTAAGCCAGATCGGTAATTTCTCCAATCGGATCAATCAGGCCGATCACATCCTTGAGGCCTTGCAACATGCCTTTAAAGCGAGCAGGGGTGAGCTCTAGACGGTCGAGCAGGGCACTGTCCAGCTGCCGCTGACGGCCATTGTCCATATCGATCTGGTTGGCGGCTAAAATCTGGGACTGACTGTTTTCCAGTGCCGTATAGATGGCAGACAGGGCATGGTTTTTTAAATGCGTAGATGCACTGGTTAACAGGCGGGATGCCTGACGTGCCTGGGCACCGACTTGTTGCATATAATTTTCAATAGTATCTTGCATAGCATTTTGATGTTTGCATGTATTTATAAAGATAGTAACAGTCAAAGGCTGAACAATGAATAGGCGAAACTGACAATTCAAAAAATTATAAAACGTTAATTGGCGCAAAATTTTTTATTTTAGTGCGATAAAGATATTGAATCCAAAGCGCAGACTACATATTTTGCAAAAGATTATTCTGGTAAACAAGATAAGCGGTTAAGGAAATGATTGCGTATAAAACGTGCATTTGTATAGAATGAAAAAGTATAGGATAAATGTAATACAAATTTTATAAATTTGTTAACTTGCAAGTATAGATCGCTGAAAATGAGACGCTTGCAACAGAAAAATAAACACGGATGGAGGAAGGACATGAATTCCATTATCCAAATGGACTCGGATATCAATCACACCTACACAGGCTTTGGTTTTTTCGACATATACAATAAAAACAGTTTTAAGCAACCGGCGCGTACCACGTGGATTGATGGTTGGAAAATTGAATATATGGCGATTGCAGATCCTAAAACGATCTATAACACGCCAATTGTCATTGTCGGGGGCGCATTTCAAAATTTTAACTCTTATAAGTATTGTGTTGAGCAACTCTTCGAGAGTGGACCTGTCATTTTAATCGATTTACCTTCCATGGGGGCAAACCAGCAGATCCGTAATGTAGATACCGGCGAGTCTGCCGGTGTTCTGGAGCTGCCTGATTTATCAAGGATGCTGGGCCAATGGCTGGATATTGTTGGCATTGGCAAGGTTTCAATGATGGGCATGTCTCTGGGGTCGGTGGTGGCTTCTTCATTTGCCGACCAGCGTCCTGACCTGATTGACCGCATGGTGTTGATGGGCGTCATGCAGAAAACCCGGAAAAGCTGGCGCATGTTGCTGGAGGAGTCTTTGCACTTGATGCGTGAAGACCGTATGGAGGAGTTTGGACAGGCGGTCATACTCTATCTCGTCAATCATGCCAAGCTTGACAAAACACGTATGTCGCCTACCGCAAAACGTTTGTTCTTCAGACAAATGGCGGAGTTTAGTGCGACAGAGCGCGAGCGTTATGAAATTAACTGCAATCGCTTGCTGCGTTTGAGCGACGTGCCGGTTCCGCAATGTAAAACCCTGGTGGCAGCCGGGCAGTATGACAGCTTTACCTTACCGCATGAAAATGCAGATTTTGCCTTGCAATGTCAGGACATGCAGTTTGCCCTGATTGCCAATGCCGACCATGTGCCGCAATTGCAGCGCCGTAAGGAAACCATGAATCTGTTTACCACCTTCTTAAAAGGCGATTCCATCGACAATCTGGAGGGCATCATTCCGCTGAGCCGTGAACAGATGCAGCAGATGGAACGCCGTGGTGAACAACGTATTTCTGTATCGCAGCCAGAAACCAGACTGACCCATCGCCATTTGCAGGCAGAGGCGGCGGTAAAGATTATTGATATCACTTTCTTTGGGGTTTATTTAAAGCTTCATCAACTGGAGCAGCTTGATTTTGTCAGTCAGCATCCGCGTGATCTGGCCTTGCATCTAGCAGATGAAGAAGGCGAATTTAAAATTGAATGTTTAATCTTTGAGGCAACAGCACAGGGGCTGCGTATCTTGTTTAAACACGGCAGCTTTGATATTGCGGAACGTTTGACCCGCTTTATTGCACGGCAAAAGCAGCCTTGAGCAGCGGTTGTAACAACTAAAGAGGGAAGTGGCAGACACCATTTCCCTTTTTTTATTGGTATTTATTGACGGGTTGCCTGAATCACCCAGACCAGATCGCCCAAGTGCGGTTGTAGAGGGTCTGGCGTTGCTTGTTCAAAAAACTGTTTGGGTTGTTGTACGGTAACCTGATGAAAGTCTGCTGCATGGAAAAACTGTTCAATTTCAGCAGGGGTTTTGAAATGAAAGCTAAAGGCACTGCGAGACATCCATTTCAACAAGCGGCTGCTGTTCCAGATAATCGATGCCAGTTTATTTTGCGTGGGTTCCGGATAAATATCTGTTAAATAGTGCAATGCTTTAAAGTCTTGACCATAGTGGGCAATAGCCCGAATCAATTGTTGTAATAACGGCTTTTCAAAGTAATTGATCAGTCCTTCGCTAATGACCACCAGAGGACGCTGGGGATCAAATACCTCAAAGGCATCGGCAAAGGCATCGGTAAACAGGTCTACAGACAATACGTCCTCGGCATTTTGCTCGATCTGCTGTAATGCTGCCTGTTTGGTGGCCGCCATATCTGGTAAATCCAGTTCGCGGTAAGTGATTTCAGGATAATGTTGTCTAAACCACCAGCCCCGTGGCGATAAGCCACAGGCAATTTCAAGTACCTGCAAGTCGGGATGTTGCCGGATCAGCTGTTCCAGAGAATGATCGAGCATGGTGTGGCGTTGCTTGAGAGTGCTACGCATGCTGCCACCGACATATTTTTCTGCCCAGCTTTCAATAGGATGAACCAGCGTTGCGAGAGTCTTGCCTTTTGTGGTGGCCAGGGCAGGATGTGAGATCCCCATTTGATACCAGATATAACCGGTGTAGTGTGCAGTAAATGAAATATGGCGGTGTTTTGAAAGTTGTTGTGTCATCTGTCCTAGACTCTATTTTCCTGATTCTTATTTTTAACGATATCTATAACGGTGTCTTGCCGAGTTCTCATCTGATAACAGGATAAGCTTTCAGCTGGAGTTACTTTGGTTTTGCCCAAAGTAACCAAAGGCATTGTCATCCGCAAAACCTGAGGTGCGACAAAGATTAATAATCTTTGTCGCACCGCAAGGCGAAAGCTATGCTTGAGTATAGACTACGCACTTCGCTTGTCTTGCACTACGTCAAAGCTTTAGTCGCTTTGACTTGCTCAGGTTGCGGATGACTTTACCGAGTATCGTATATCGGTAAAAACCTCTTTTTAATGTGAGCTAAGTTAGAACGAATTCTTAAATTCTTCAATGACTTTTCTGACGTTATGCCAGTTTTCGTCATCCAGCGTCAAAGTCGTACCCACCTGGATATTCGGGATTTTACCGCGCATGCGTTCCAGACGTTGCTGGTTTGGTAAGGCTAAATCCTGAACAGCATCCAGTGCAGTCAATGCGGCTGCACGGTCATTGCAGACCAGACCCATATCACAACCTGCATTTAATGCAGCCAGAATCCGTGCATCTGCACCACCGGCAACACAGGCAGCTTGCATACCCAGATCATCTGAGAATAACACGCCGTCAAAATTCAGCTGTTTACGCAAGATTTCTTGTAACCAGAATGATGAGAAACCAGCTGGATTTGGGTCAACCTGATCATAGATGACATGGGCTGGCATCAAGGCATCGAGTTGAGGCATCAGCTTGATAAAGCTTTGCATGTCTTTATCGTAGATTTCCTGATATGAACGGCTATCGATTGCGGCTGCAATGTGTGAATCGGCCTTAATTGAACCATGACCCGGGAAGTGTTTACCGGTAGTGGCCATGCCAGCCTTTTTCATGCCACGCATGAAGGCATCGGCCAGTGGCACGATATCCTGCATATTTTTGGCAAAACCGCGATCACCGATGACATCACTGATGTCGTTCAGGTCCAGTACAGGTGCAAAGCTGAAATCGATACCGACCGCAAGCACTTCTGTGGCCATGAGCCAGCCACATTGTTCAGCCAGTTCCAAGGCCTGTTGAGGATTGCTGAGATAGCGCTCACCTAGACGCCCCATTGCCGGAAGCAAGGTAAAGCCTTGTCTTAAACGTTGTACACGTCCACCTTCCTGATCGACAGCAATCAGGATTTCTGGACGGATTTGACGCATATGATCGGTTAAAGCACGGACTTGTTGAGGGGATTCAATATTTCGTGCAAATAAAATCATGCCACCGACTTGCGGAGCTTGTAATAGTTCAATATCTTCTTGAGTAAGTTCTGTGCCAGCAATATCTAGCATCAATGCGCCGATCATAAGGATTCCGTTTTGGTTTTTGATGAAAAAAAACGATAGATAAATTGTGCAATGATTTGCTACATTTTGTCAGTATAGAATATGATAAAACTACATGATATTGATGATAAGTGCTTATTGGTCATTTATTTAAGATGACCAGTCAGGGCTGCAAGTTGGTAACCTATCGAATGAAACGTGTTCATATTGACAGTATCAGCGTGTAATAATTGCCATATCCAAGGAAGTACCAAAATTTTATGAAACTTCAAATGATAGCGTGTGCAGTTGCAATAGCGACTGGTGGTTTGTTTTTCTCTCATACCATGAATGAGGCGTTTGCCGCAACAGAGACCCCGGTTGTTTCAAGCGTCATCAAGCCATCACAAGAACAGGCGCTTGTATCTCGCCAGCTCGCAACTCTGGTTGATCGCCAGCATTATTTGAATATGCGTCTAGATGCAGCCACGTCAAACCGTATCCTGGATATGTATCTGGATAGTCTTGATCCAGACCATTCATTATTTTTAAGCGGTGAAGTTGCAGAATATAAAAATAAGTATGGTTCAACTTTTGGCAGTTCGCTAAAAGCAGGCAACTTGACCGGGCCTTTTGCCATCCATGCCCAATATCGTGACCGTTTGAAACAGTTTTATGAGTTTATGCTGGCCGAGTTGAAGAAGCCGCAAAACCTGAACCAGAAAGATGTCTATCTCGAGACAGATCGGGAAAAAGCTCCTTATTTCCAGACTGCTGCCGAACAACAGGCACATTGGCAAAAGATGCTGGTGTCACAGCTTATTAATCTGACCATTAGCAAAGAAGAAGAACAGGCCAAGCAAAAAGCGTTAAAGGCAGACCCTTCGCTGGCCAATGGGCAAGATTTGACTGGGCCGGAAGATTTAACCCCGGTTCAGACCCTGACCAAGCGTTATACCCGTCAGCTTGAGCGTATCGGTCGGGTTAAGAGTGACGATGTACTCGACAAAACCCTGAATGCCATGATGGCAACCTATGATCCGCATAGTAATTACTATCCGCCTATTGATGCGATGGAACTGAACCGGCAAACCACCCTGCAACTTGAGGGGATCGGGGTTTCGATCCGTCCAGAACGTGGCAATGAAGATTACACCAAGATCGAGACCATTGTTGAAGGTGGGCCGGCAAGCAAATCCGGTCAGGTCAAATCGGGAGACCGTATCATTGGTGTCGCTCAAGATGGCGATAAAATGGTAGATGTGATCGGCTGGCCGAGCTCGGAAATTGTAGGGCTGATACGCGGTAAACGGGGTACCAAGGTGGTGGTACGTCTGTTAGGTGCCGGGGCGCCGATGAGTCAGGCACGTAATGTTACTTTAACCCGTGACATCATTCAGGAAGAGGATGCCGGGGTTCGTTCGCGTACAGTTGAAATTACCCGGGATGGCAAGAAGCACCTGTTTGGTGTACTTGAAATTCCGTCATTCTACTTTGACTACCGTTCACGTCGTGCCGGAACCGAGTATCGTTCGGTTTCTGAAGATACAGCCAAGGCTTTGGAATCGTTGAAAGCACAAAAAGTGGAAGGGATACTGGTCGACTTGCGTAATGACCCGGGCGGTTCGTTAGAAGAAGTTGCACGTATGCTTGGTCAGGTGATCAAGTCCGGGCCGGTTGTACAGATTCGTGACGGTAATGGCAATGTCAATGTCTTTGAAGATACCGATGGTGGGCAGCAGCTTTATGCAGGCCCTATGGCGGTACTGGTCAATCTGGCATCGGCTTCTGCAAGTGAAATTTATTCTGCGGCCATACAGGATTATGAGCGCGGTATTATTATTGGTAGCACGACTACAGGTAAAGGAACAGCGCAGGTTCAGCTAGATTCGCTTGCCTATGGTCAGGCAACGCTGACCCAGCGTAAGTTCTACCGCATTACCGGTGGTAGTACACAAAATAAAGGTGTAGTACCGGATATCAAACTGGTGGATATCTATAATGAAGAGTTTGGTGAACGTAAGGCCAAAAATGCCTTGAAGTGGGACACCATTCCAACGGCACCGTTTAAACGGGAAGGTTCCGTACAACCTTATATTGCCAAGCTCGCCGAGTTATCTCAGCAACGTGTGGCAGCCGACTCGCAGTTTAAATATCTGGAAGCACGCAAGGCGATTGCCAAAAAAACTTCTGATCAGAAAAAGGTGGTGCTGGATATTAACCAGCGCCGTGCAGAGCTGATTGACCTTGAAAAACAAACCTTGAATGCTGAAAACCAGCGTCGTATAGCAACAGGACAGGCGCCTTACGCAAACTGGGAAAGTTATCAGGCTTCGATTGATGCATTGGTCGAATCCCGTGCCAAAATGAAAGTGCATTTGCGTCCACCGCTTCCTGAGGAAGAAACCTTCATTACAGAAGCGGCCAATGTACTTCTGGATTATGCCAAATTGCAAAACCGTTAATTAAAGCCGTTAAAAAAGCCCTGTCTGATACAGGGCTTTTTTTTATTGTTTGTCTTTAAGTGACAGGGCTGCAGATTGGGGCTGGTCTTGGAGAGATCTCTGCTCAATGTTCAGACATAGCCTGTTGGCTAGTCATGGTTCGTGCCTGCCTCGCGAGGCAGCGGCAGGGGCCATGTATCAGCCGGGCACCGCAATTTTATTCAATCCGAATCCAGATCTGGTTACGGCCAAGTGCTGAAACGCCGAGATAGCCACGTAAGTGCAGACGCTTGCCGTTGGCACTCAATTTGGCCTTCATGCTATAGATTTTGCCTGAGTTCGGATCAAGAATCCGGCCACTGGTGTAATTCAGGCCTTCACTATGCTTTAAACCGGTAACAACATCCAGGCCGAGAATCGGCTTGTTGGTATAGGGGGCAGGGCAGTCCACACAGGTTTCTTTCGGTACATAACCCGCACGCGGAGTAATCTTGACTACCTTTCCGGTATAGGTTCCATTGGCTTCCTTGCGGATTTCCACCACTCCTTTGGGAGCGCCTGTTTTATCATCAATGCTTTGCCAGAGTCCGGTAATATCTTCGGCAAAGCTAAAGCTACTGATCAGTGTTAAAAATAAAATACTTATTAATCTTTTTGCCATCATTAAAAATCCGTTTAACGCCTGTTTTTATTATGTAGGATATCTAATAAACGGTTCAATCATTATTTTACAGTTGTATATTTATATTTGAAAATTCAATCAACCCTGACAACTCCATTAAAAAAGCCTCTCCATTTGCGCTTAATATGAAGAGGCTTTCAGGTTATAGATGGTACTGGCAGGGAAGAATCATGATCCCTGTGCAGCTTTACTCTGCGCGAATCCAGATCTGGTTACGGCCTAATGCAGAAACGCCCAGATAGCCACGCAAATGCAATCGTTTACCATTGGCACTTAACTTGGCTTTCATACTATAGAGCTTGCCTGTATTAGGATCGAGAATCCGGCCATGGCTATAATTTAGACCACTGGTATATTTCAGTCCGGTCAGTACATCCAGGCCGACGATCGGTTTGTTGGTATAAGGTGCAGGACAATCAACACAGGTTTCCTTGGGGGTATAACCCGTGCGTGGTGTGATTTTTACAACTTTCCCGGCATAGGTGCCATTGGTTTCTTTACGAATTTCGACCAGTGCCTTAGGTGCACCGGTCTTGTCATCAATACTTTGCCAGAGCCCCGTAATATCCTCTGCAAAAGCCAAACTGCTGGTGGTCGTTAATAATAACGCCCCAAGTAATTTTTTCCCCATTATTAAAAATCCTTTTAATATTTAAGCTTTCATTATGAAGGATTTATGACAACCAGTTCAACCTTTAACTGATATTTGTGGCAAATTTTAAGATAAAGACAGGATAAAGGTCGGGAGCCAGATCGCGGTAAAGACGCCGTTGACTGCCATGCCAAATGCAGCATACCGGCCTGCAACCGGCCCACGTTGCCATGCCTGTGCGGTACCAATGGCATGAGCTGCCAGACCCAGTGCCAGGCCGGAAGCACGCTCATCATGGATGTGTTTTAAAATCCATGGCGAAAATGCAGCACCGATGACACCGGATAAAATGACAATTAATGTCACCAGCATGAGCGGGGCGTGCAACAAGGTAGCAATATTCAGCGCAATCGGAGTGGTGACGGCACGGGTAGCAAAGGCCAGAATGGTCGGCTCGGACATATGCAGTAAATACGCTAGCCCCATTGGTAAGGCAACGGCGCTAATACTGGCAAAACATAAAATCCCGAGCATTGACTTGATCGGTAAGTCATCATACCGCATGGCGGCCAACGGAATAGCTAGAGCCACGGTGACGTAGCCGAGCAAGTGGTTGAATATATTGTTCACATGATCCATATACTGCTGATACGGAATACCGAAAATGGCCAAGAATGCAATGACAATAAACATGCCAAAAACGATCAGGGGAACCTGTGGAAATTTCTGGTTCAGCGGTTTGGCGATAAGATAACTGATAAAGGTAATCATGAAGCCATAGATAACCATCGACATAAATCAGCTCCTTATAACCAGCGTTTTGCCATTTTGGCATAGGCCCATAATGGCAATAATGTACTGAACGTTAATATAAATAGAAAGGCAGGAATCTCTTTGCCCATGTGTACCAGCATGATTAAGGAACCTGCACAGATCGGTAAAAAGGCAAAAGCGCTTTCTTTCAAGATTTTATTATTGGTATCGATCAGACGGTTGGAAATTTTTTTAAAGCGTCTCCAAATCAACAGCGTGATTAACAGGCTGATCAGCCCGACTAGATTGCCTAGTTCGGGATGACCAAAGGCCTTGGTGATTGCAACAGCCCCTTCGCGATAGGCAATAATTAACAGAATCGTGCCAAACCAAGCTGTCCAATCAATATTCTTCATTTTGTTTTACTCTCGCTGATCTAAACGATGACTGATCGTAATTATTGTGAGGGATGATCGATCTCAAATTCTTCCAAAGGTCGCTGGAATAAGGAAGCTTTTTTTCCAACTATTTCGTCTAATGGTAAATGGGCCTGTTTAATGAGTTGTTCCAGTTTATGCGGGGCAATCCGTACGGTTAAATGCAGATCACCCTGATCATCATAATGTTCAGACTGGATTACATTCAGGGTATATAGCTGGGTACGCAGTTTCCCATAAGCTGGTTTTAACACTAAATCAAACTGTTGTAACTGGCCCAACAGACATTGCTGGACAGCCTGACTGAGCAGTTCCAGTCCCTGCCCGGAATGTGCCGAGACATAAACACGGTCTGGAAGATCGGCTGTTTTATAAATAATTTTGGCCGCATCGCCGCTCAGGTCGATTTTATTGTAAACATGCAAAATCGGTGCATCGGCTCCGATTTCTTTTAAGACAGATTCAACCGCTTCGATCTGCTCCGGCATATTCGGACTGCTGCTATCAATTACATGCAGGAGTAAGGTGGCTTCTAAGGTTTCTTCGAGGGTGGCTTTAAAGGATTCAACCAGATCGTGTTGCAGGTTTCTGACAAAGCCGACGGTATCTGCCAGAACGACCGTACCAATGCCATCCCAGTCGAGGCGGCGCAAGGTCGGATCAAGCGTGGCAAATAGCTGATCTGCGGCATAGACATCACTTTTTGCCAGCAGATTAAATAAGGTTGATTTGCCGGCATTGGTATAACCGACCAGCGAAATGGTCGGGATAGCGGCTTTTTGGCGGGCAGCTCGACCTTGCAAACGGGTTTGTTGCACTTTCACCAGTTTGTCTTTGAGCTGGGTAATCCGCACCCGAATTAAACGGCGGTCGGTTTCAAGTTGTGATTCACCGGGGCCACGCAGGCCGATTCCGCCTTTTTGCTGTTCCAGATTGCCGGTAAAGCCACGGATCAGGCGAGTGGATAAATGCTTGAGCTGAGCCAGTTCAACCTGTAACTTGCCTTCATGGGTACGCGCGCGTAAGGCGAAAATATCCAGAATCAGACCGGTGCGGTCAATCACCCGGCATTTCAAGATGCGTTCCAGGTTACGTTCCTGGGCAGGTGAAAGCGAGTGGTCAAAGATGACCAGTTCTGCGTCATGCGCTGCGACCAGTGCCGCAATTTCATCGACTTTTCCCGAGCCAATGAAAAATTTGGGATCGGGCTTGTTACGTTGCACCGAAAGATGTTCAAGGATTTCAGCACCAGCGGATTGAGCGAGCAACCGGAACTCTTCAGCATCAAGATCATCTAGCAACTGGACAGATACGCTGACTAAAATTGCCCGTTCACCACTTTGACGCTGCTCAAAATTTTCCACGCGTGTATGAGATCCTTATTGTTAAAGTCTTATTCTAGAATAAACTTAAAGCAAAGGGCAAAGGCTTACTCGATTTATATGACATTACGACGTATCAGCTCAATAAATCCGACCAGTGTGCCCAGATATAAAATTGCCCAGCCAAGGAACATCCTTAAGGCATAACCATAAGGAACAGTCGTTTGAGGTGTTGAAGTTGTGCTTTGCTGATTCATCACTTCACCTTTTAATCAATAAATTCGATTTATTTATAATATTTGATCTAATAAACCATTTAAAATTGAAAAAAATTATGCCCACATTCGTTTTTTATGATGCAGGCAACTTTTATAAGTCGATATCGGCATGATATAACTGGATGAATTCAATGCACATGTGCATCTATGCGTACGGTTTTAATGATTTATGACTCAAGAAATAACTTCGGTAAATAACCCTCCATTAAATTTAATTTCTAAATTGAGTTTGTATAGTAAAAAATTAGCCTCAGGCCTGGAAACAATAGGCGAAGGTTTTTATCTGATTTATCGTCACGGCTTGTATAAAGATCCGAATAACCCCGTAAATACGCGTTATGTACAGTATTTCTGTCGCCGCTTATGCGAAGTGTTCAACATTGAGGTTGAAGTGCACGGTGCCATACCGCGGGAACCGGCCCTGTGGGTGAGTAATCATATTTCCTGGCTGGATGTCGCAGTGCTTGGGTCGGGTGCCCGAGTGTTCTTCTTGGCCAAAGCGGAAGTTGAAAAATGGCCGATTCTGGGAAAACTGGCAAAAGGCGGCGGGACTTTATTTATCAAACGTGGCTCGGGTGACTCGCTTCGCATCCGCGAGCAGATTACCGGATTTCTAAAACAGGATATTCCGGTCTTATTCTTTCCTGAAGCCACAACAACCGACGGCCGTAAAGTCAAGAAAGTACACGGGCGCCTGCTGGGGGCAGCCATTGAGGCACAGCGGCCAGTACAGGTCTGTGTCATTTGTTATGTCAATCAACAGGGTGAATTAGATCTGGTTGCGCCGTTTATTGGCGAGATGACTTTTGCAGAACATGTACAGCGTGTGCTGGAAATGCCTAAAGTGACCGCACACTTGATGACTTTACCGGCGATTCCTGTTACGGGGCATACTGTCGATAGTCTGACCAGAGAGGTCGACCGTCAGATGCGTGCCGGTCTGGCCGAGTTACAGCGTAAGGTTCTAAGCGTTTTGCCTGAAGCTGCCGAGTCTACATAAAACCTTCAATGGGCAGCCATGAGATGATTTTAATCCCTGCCTTTTGCCACCATTTCATTTTTGGTTCCTTGGTATAAATCAGGGGACCTTGCGGCGTTTCTCTCTGCCAGGTCATATTCTTGTTGGCATCCAGGACCAGACGGTAGGCATAAGTCCGCAGGTTATGGTCCATGGTGGTATGAATGGCTTGTGCCAAAGGCGGACTGTCCAGTAAAACGCCAATTTCCGTATTTAAATAAGCTGAGCGCGGATCGAAGTTAAATGAGCCAATAAAGACCTGTTTTTCATCCAGAGCCATGAGCTTGGCATGCAGGCTTGAGCGGCTTAAGCCCTTGATATTGACCTTGGCCTTTTTCGCTAATTCTTCGGTATGCTTATCCAGGTCATTTTTATCCAGCGCTGGTAAGAACTCATACAGTTGTACGCCGTTTTCGAGCAGTTCCTGACGGTATTTTCCATAAAAGGCATGTACAACTGCTACGTCATTGGCTTTAAACGAGTTGGTCAATACCCGAACCTTGACCCCTTGTTGGGCCAGGTCAGACAGGATTTTTGCCCCTTTTTTTTCGGGTACAAAGTAAGCTGAAATCAGGTCGATATTCTTTTCAGGCTGTTCCAGATGGTTGATCAGCTGAAAATTCAGGTGTTCTTCTTTTTTGGCTTTGGCCTTAATTTTATCAGGGGAATCTTTGACCACCTCGGCTTTGACCCATTCCAGCGAAATGTCCCGGTTCATGAGGGAGTCAATCGCCTGGGAACGGCTGGTCAGATCGACATAATTCTGTACCGTGATGCGCTTGTAGTGTTCATCCAGTTGCTGTTTCAAGCTTTCATAACTAAGCCGGTGTGATTTCGGTTTTACGATTTCCCTGACATCGTAGGCATATTCGTGATTCCAGTAATCATCAAAAGATTTTGAAATATCATTGACGGCTGTGCCGAACAGCATCACGTCAACATCAGAAAACTGATAATTATCACTGACATTATAATACTGGTTGGTCATATTGCGACCGCCAATCAGGGCCACCTGATGATCGGCAATAAAGCTCTTGTTATGCATCCGGCGGTTAATGCGTTTCAGGTCAAGCACCATGTCCAGTGCCCGGTATTTGCGGAACCGGTACGGGTTAAATAATTTAATTTCTATATTGGGATGCTGGGCCAGTGCCAGAAAAATACCTTCAGTCTTTTTGGCATTATTATCATCAATCAGTAATCTGACTTTTACCCCACGATCGGCGGCACGAATTAAAGCGTGGAGTGCCAAAGCCCCAACCTTGTCGTTATCCCAGATATAGTATTGTAAATCGAGTGTTTTCTCTGCCTTGTCAATTAAACGCAGGCGAGCTGCCAGGGCTTCTAGGGGTTCATATAACACATGATAGCCGGTCAGGTCTGGATGCTGCTCCTGTAAGGGGCGGATCACCTGGGCCAACGAGGTCTGATCAGTATCAATCTGGTTGGCAGTCTGGAGAACCGGTTTGATCGTATGCTTGGGTAGCGTACTGCAACCGGTCACGGTTAGCGCAATGGTGCAATAAATCGCAAGCATATTTTTATTGTAAGCGGTTGTACTTATCTTTGTATGTTTGCCATTTAAATGAGAAAATTGCGTCATAATCGTTACTGATTAAAAGTTGGGCTCGAGTATACCATTTCATCGAAAAAGATAAATATAAGATGAGATGTATGTCCCTAAAGTGAAGCGAATGAGGGCTGTAATGTCGAATTCAGATACCATTATTATTGGTTTTTATCTTATTTTTACTGTTTTGGCATTATGGGCATTGATTCAGGCCTGGGTTCACCAGGCTCGCACAGAAACCATTCATCCTTTTAAGGCCTTTGTGCATCTGCTGGCTTTTTATCTTTCCTATCTGCTGCTCCCGCTTTGGTTGTTCAGCCTGTATGCAGGATGGTGCGGTTATTACAGCCTGCATCAGGCCATTTTTGTCTTTTTATTAAGTAGTGTGCTGGTCTACGCACGCTTTATTGAACCGCATCAGATTCATGTCAGACATCATCAATACCGTCTCAATGCAAAGCGTGAGTTTGCCCAGCCGGTCAAGGTTGCACTGGTGGCAGATATGCATGTGGGGCTTTTTTCAGGACATGAACGTCAATTAAAGACCATTGTAAAAAAACTCAATCAGGAAAAACCTGATCTGGTGGTCGTGGCCGGGGACTGGACCTATGAACCGGAAAACCGTCTGGTAGATGAGCTGGAAGTACTCAAGCACATTCAGGCACCGGTCTATTCCGTGCCGGGAAATCACGACGAGCAATATCCCGGTCCCCCAATTCAGGCCCTGTTAAGTCAAGCCTTAGAGCAGAATAATGTAATTGATATTGAAGGCAAGATTGTTGATTTTGATGAGTTCCGTCTCATTGGTATCGGCGACTTGTGGGCAGGCAAGGCGAATATGCGCTTTATGCCGGACTTGCCACAAGACAAGCCCTGGCTGATTTTGTCACATAATCCGGACACGGTGGATATGGTGCCACAATTGCCTTCACGTCCGCTAATGTTGTCGGGACATACGCATGGTGGCCAGATCGAACTACCGTGGATTACCAATTATATTATGAAGCGGGTGTCTATTTTAGGACATAAAAAAGGCTTTTATACGCATGAGCATGCAGATGTATTTGTGACGGTAGGAACCGGCATGGTCGGTGTACCTTTTCGTTTCAGGGTGCCTCCGACGATTGATATTATTGAACTGATTTAGAAAAAGCCGACTTAAATAAAGTCGGCTTTTTGTTGCGGGCAGGTTTAAGGAATAATGATGATATTGACCCGGCGGTTGCTGGCACGATTTTCATCGGTAGTATTCGGCACAAAAGGCTGATTTGAACCACGGCCAATTACGGTTAAGTTATTCGGTTTAAAACCCTGATTGATGAAAATAGATGAAACGCTTTGAGCACGTTCTTCAGATAGTTTCTGGTTGTATTCAGGATTACCGATATTGTCGGTATGGCCTACAATTTTTAATTTTTGCAGCTCATATTTATTGAGCTGGGTTGCAAGGCGTACAATCTCTTGTTGATGCTCCGGCTTGATATCAACTTTATTAAAATCAAACAAGAGACGCTCTGGCAAGCCAAGGCTCCAGCCTTCATCAGTTAAAACGAAGCCTTCTTTTTTTAACATTTTGACCTGACGATATTTCAATGGGCCAAAACTTAAACATCCAGCCAATGTTAGGCAGAGTAACGCAATAAATGAAATTTTAATGGTGTGAGCGCGCATAACATGTCCTAAATTTCCGGTTTATAAAGAAACCAATGTGGATTTAAACTTTTAGCTTTATACATGGCTTGATCGGCTTGCATAATCAAATCTTCCGGATTTTCGGCAAATTGTGAAAAGGCGATTCCTAAGCTAAAACCAAAATGAATTATTTCACCGTTGAAATCTAAAGGTTCCTTGCAACTGGCCAGTAAACCTTCAGCAATGGTCTGTAAATGATCCGCATGGTGAATCGAGTGCAGGATAATCGCAAACTCATCTCCACCTAAACGGGCAATAAAATCTTCATGACGGACAGAAAGCTTTAAACGCTCTGCCATTTCTTTCAAAACTGCATCACCAGCCAAATGTCCGTACTCATCATTAATCATTTTAAACTTGTTGTTATCAATAAATAATAAGGCCGAATTATGACGATATTGCGGGTTCTCGAAAATCTCGAATAATTCCTGATAAAAGTAATGACGATTTGGCAGGCTGGTCAACTGGTCATGATGTGCCTGAAATGAAAGCTGGCGATTTTCTTTTTGTAGATGCGTATGCCAGATCTGGATTTCCTCCAGCAGCTCATTAAAGACCGTATTTAAATTCTGGAATTCCTTGATATGGTTGTTGGGAAAACGCAGGTTATAGGCTTTCTGGTCACTGACCAGTTGCGCAATATGGGTTAATGGTTTAATCGCCTGCATGATTTGACGATAAGTAATATTCACCGACCATAACAATGCAATCACAATAAAGAACATTGAAATAGCCAAACCGATAATAATGGTTTTCAAGAAATGTAAGATATTTTCTGAACTGCCATATAACACCAGCTCGCCAACTTTTTTCTTGTGATGCACAATCATCAGCTTGACCGGATCGTGTAAAAACCAGCGATCCATCAAATCCTGCATCATTGAGGTATGTGCAATTTTCTTGGTACTTTGTGCCAGTAACTGGTGCTGGGGATCATAAACATGAATGGTCCGGATCGCATGTTCGCGGGTGTAATCATCCAGAATCTGGTCAATTGCACCGCGATCTCTGAACACGACCGCAGGCTGAATACGCTCAAGTACGGTCTGGCTCAAAAGTTGCAGGTTCTGCTTGGCATAGGTTTCCATGGTAAACATGGAAATGGTGGCAAACGTAAAGGAGCAGATCACAAAGGTAATGGCAAAAATTGCAAACTGTGATTTACGGAATAAGGCATGTAAAGAAGTGGACTGATATAAATTGGAAAACATCTGCTTTACTCCGCATTCTTGGCCAGGAGCAGAACTCTTGGATCAATATGAACTTTGGAATAACTCAGGGCTTCCAGATTTACCTTAAAGGTAGAAAAGGTTTTTCTATTATATAAACAGAAAATACTGCCCACTTCGCACGCCGGATTATTGGTACTCACCGAAAGCAGGGAACGAGACGGATAAGCCTGAATCAGGTTTTGCTGTTGCTGCGGAGATGTTGTAGTGAAATAGACAACATGACAGGCGGTCTTGGGAAAATCTTTTGCGCTGACCGCCTGCACCTGATAATCGTAAGCCAATTGCCGAATATTGGACTGAAACTGGTTGGCTGCTTCTGTATTGTCAATGACGCAGATCGAAGGCCGGTTTGTATTCGACCATTTACTATAGCTTAATATCGATAATGCCAGCTCATAGAAATTGTGGCTCGAAATGGCATAGCAAAGCGGGCTCACAACAAACAGGGCTGTAAGCAATAGAGTTCGAGCCTTTATATTCAAAAACCGTATTTTCAATCAGAAGTGCCAGAAAGTGTGAAGCAAGAGACACATTCTACTTAAGTTGATTGTTTAAAAAAAGTTCTTAATTATGCTGAAAAGGCATTAAAAGTAACTAATCAGTTCAAAAAACATGCGCTTGATAAAATAATTTAAATAAATTTGCAGAAAGCGGTTGCAACCGATCTGAAATGCTGTAGAATGCACATCCATCGGCGGTGATGCAGATAAAAACTTGTTGAGAAACAAGGATTTGGCTAAAATGGTTAGATTTTTGAGTGGTTGATAAGTTTGAATAAATATCTAGATTACCTGTTGACTTTTAAGAAATTGAGAGTAATATAGCCGACCTAGCTTGATGGTGACGAATCATCGAGAAGATCATTAAGAGAATAGAAGAACAACTTGTGTGGATTTTTACCGGTTGATCGATCGAATATATTTCATTGATTAATTGGTTTAAATTTCTCGAAGTTTATTTGAGCGAATATAAGTCAGTAATTGATGAGCCAGATTTAGAACCTTAGATTAAAGGTTCAAAATGATTTTAACTGAAGAGTTTGATCATGGCTCAGATTGAACGCTGGCGGCAGGCTTAACACATGCAAGTCGAGCGGGGGAAAGTACTTCGGTACCGGACCTAGCGGCGGACGGGTGAGTAATGCTTAGGAATCTGCCATTTAGTGGGGGACAACATTCCGAAAGGAATGCTAATACCGCATACGTCCTACGGGAGAAAGCAGGGGATCTTCGGACCTTGCGCTAAATGATGAGCCTAAGTCGGATTAGCTAGTTGGTGGGGTAAAGGCCTACCAAGGCGACGATCTGTAGCGGGTCTGAGAGGATGATCCGCCACACTGGGACTGAGACACGGCCCAGACTCCTACGGGAGGCAGCAGTGGGGAATATTGGACAATGGGCGGAAGCCTGATCCAGCCATGCCGCGTGTGTGAAGAAGGCCTTATGGTTGTAAAGCACTTTAAGCGAGGAGGAGGCTCTTCTGGTTAATACCCAGGATGAGTGGACGTTACTCGCAGAATAAGCACCGGCTAACTCTGTGCCAGCAGCCGCGGTAATACAGAGGGTGCGAGCGTTAATCGGATTTACTGGGCGTAAAGCGTGCGTAGGCGGCTTTTTAAGTCGGATGTGAAATCCCCGAGCTTAACTTGGGAATTGCATTCGATACTGGGAAGCTAGAGTATGGGAGAGGATGGTAGAATTCCAGGTGTAGCGGTGAAATGCGTAGAGATCTGGAGGAATACCGATGGCGAAGGCAGCCATCTGGCCTAATACTGACGCTGAGGTACGAAAGCATGGGGAGCAAACAGGATTAGATACCCTGGTAGTCCATGCCGTAAACGATGTCTACTAGCCGTTGGGGCCTTTGAGGCTTTAGTGGCGCAGCTAACGCGATAAGTAGACCGCCTGGGGAGTACGGTCGCAAGACTAAAACTCAAATGAATTGACGGGGGCCCGCACAAGCGGTGGAGCATGTGGTTTAATTCGATGCAACGCGAAGAACCTTACCTGGCCTTGACATACTAGAAACTTTCCAGAGATGGATTGGTGCCTTCGGGAATCTAGATACAGGTGCTGCATGGCTGTCGTCAGCTCGTGTCGTGAGATGTTGGGTTAAGTCCCGCAACGAGCGCAACCCTTTTCCTTACTTGCCAGCATTTCGGATGGGAACTTTAAGGATACTGCCAGTGACAAACTGGAGGAAGGCGGGGACGACGTCAAGTCATCATGGCCCTTACGGCCAGGGCTACACACGTGCTACAATGGTCGGTACAAAGGGTTGCTACCTAGCGATAGGATGCTAATCTCAAAAAGCCGATCGTAGTCCGGATTGGAGTCTGCAACTCGACTCCATGAAGTCGGAATCGCTAGTAATCGCGGATCAGAATGCCGCGGTGAATACGTTCCCGGGCCTTGTACACACCGCCCGTCACACCATGGGAGTTTGTTGCACCAGAAGTAGCTAGCCTAACTGCAAAGAGGGCGGTTACCACGGTGTGGCCGATGACTGGGGTGAAGTCGTAACAAGGTAGCCGTAGGGGAACCTGCGGCTGGATCACCTCCTTAACGAAAGATTGGTGACCGGTAAGAATCCACAACAAGTTGTTCTTCGAAGATGTATCTGAGGGTCTGTAGCTCAGTTGGTTAGAGCACACGCTTGATAAGCGTGGGGTCACAAGTTCAAGTCTTGTCAGACCCACCAAATCTGATAGCTGAAGCTGAGATTGAGATATATCGTTCATGATGATTGTAAGCTGGGGACTTAGCTTAGTTGGTAGAGCGCCTGCTTTGCACGCAGGAGGTCAGGAGTTCGACTCTCCTAGTCTCCACCATGAATTACTAAGTAATTCTGAGCTAAAATAGATTATAGAGTTTAGTGAATACGGTCCAAGTTGACTGGTTTATTAATCTCTGTGATTTATCACAGTTTACTACGCACCGACGAGGTGGTAGTTAATCATTAACAGATTAGTAGAATTGAGTCTGAAATAAATTGTTCACTCATTCTTTGATTTAAACGTTTCGATGTTTAAGTTGAATGAAATGAGAACTAGCAAAAACACTGAATCAAGCGTTTTGGTATATGAATTTAGATTGAAGCTGTACGGTGCTTAAGTGCACAATGCGTCAAACTGTAATGTTGGTAATACTACTTGTAGGTATTAACGACTGTTTGGGGTTGTATAGTCAAGTAATTAAGTGCATGTGGTGGATGCCTTGGCAGTCAGAGGCGATGAAAGACGTGATAGCCTGCGAAAAGCTCCGGGGAGGCGGCAAATATCCTTTGATCCGGAGATTTCTGAATGGGGGAACCCACCTACTATAAGGTAGGTATCAATAACTGAATACATAGGTTGTTGAAGCGAACGAGGGGAAGTGAAACATCTCAGTACCCTTAGGAAAAGAAATCAATTGAGATTCCCTTAGTAGCGGCGAGCGAACGGGGAGTAGCCCATTAAGTTGTGTGTGTTCTAGTGGAACGCTCTGGGAAGTGCGAACGTAGAGGGTGATATTCCCGTACACGAAAGGGCACACATAATGATGACGAGTAGGGCGAGGCACGTGAAACCTTGTCTGAATATGGGGGGACCATCCTCCAAGGCTAAATACTCCTGACTGACCGATAGTGAACCAGTACCGTGAGGGAAAGGCGAAAAGAACCCCTGTGAGGGGAGTGAAATAGATCCTGAAACCGCATGCATACAAGCAGTGGGAGCACCTTCGTGGTGTGACTGCGTACCTTTTGTATAATGGGTCAGCGACTTACATTCAGTAGCAAGGTTAACCGCATAGGGGAGCCGTAGAGAAATCGAGTCTTAATAGGGCGTTTAGTTGCTGGGTGTAGACCCGAAACCAGGCGATCTATCCATGAGCAGGTTGAAGGTTGGGTAACACTAACTGGAGGACCGAACCCACTGTCGTTGAAAAGCCAGGGGATGACTTGTGGATAGGGGTGAAAGGCTAATCAAGCCTGGTGATAGCTGGTTCTCCCCGAAAGCTATTTAGGTAGCGCCTCGGACGAATACCATTGGGGGTAGAGCACTGTTTCGGCTAGGGGGTCATCCCGACTTACCAAACCGATGCAAACTCCGAATACCAATGAGTACTATCCGGGAGACAGACTGCGGGTGCTAACGTCCGTAGTCAAGAGGAAAACAATCCAGACCGCCAGCTAAGGCCCCAAAATCATAGTTAAGTGGGAAACGATGTGGGAAGGCATAGACAGCTAGGAGGTTGGCTTAGAAGCAGCCACCCTTTAAAGAAAGCGTAATAGCTCACTAGTCGAGTCGGCCTGCGCGGAAGATGTAACGGGGCTAAAACTATGTGCCGAAGCTGCGGATGTATACTTTGTATACGTGGTAGGGGAGCGTTCTGTAAGCCGATGAAGGTGTGTTGAGAAGCATGCTGGAGGTATCAGAAGTGCGAATGCTGACGTGAGTAACGACAAAACGGGTGAAAAACCCGTTCGCTGAAAGACCAAGGGTTCCAGTCCAACGTTAATCGGGGCTGGGTGAGTCGACCCCTAAGGCGAGGCCGAGAGGCGTAGTCGATGGGAAATTGGTTAATATTCCAATACTTCTGTGTAATGCGATGAGAGGACGGAGAAGGTTAAGTCAGCCTGGCGTTGGTTGTCCAGGTGGAAGACAGTAGGCATGCATCTTAGGCAAATCCGGGGTGCTCTATGCTGAGAGTTGATAGCAAGCTGTACTTGTACAGTGAAGTGGCTGATACCATGCTTCCAGGAAAAGTCTCTAAGCTTCAGTTACACAGGAATCGTACCCGAAACCGACACAGGTGGTCAGGTCGAGTAGACCAAAGCGCTTGAGAGAACTCTGCTGAAGGAACTAGGCAAAATGGTACCGTAACTTCGGGAGAAGGTACGCTGCTGACGGTGATGGGACTTGCTCCCTGAGCTATTGGCAGCCACAGAAACCAGGCCGCTGCAACTGTTTATTAAAAACATAGCACTCTGCAAACACGAAAGTGGACGTATAGGGTGTGATGCCTGCCCGGTGCTGGAAGGTTAATTGATGGGGTTAGCGTAAGCGAAGCTCTTGATCGAAGCCCCAGTAAACGGCGGCCGTAACTATAACGGTCCTAAGGTAGCGAAATTCCTTGTCGGGTAAGTTCCGACCTGCACGAATGGCATAATGATGGCGGCGCTGTCTCCAGCAGAGGCTCAGTGAAATCGAAATCGCTGTGAAGATGCAGTGTACCCGCGGCTAGACGGAAAGACCCCGTGAACCTTTACTGCAGCTTGACATTGAACTTTGACCTTACTTGTGTAGGATAGGTGGGAGGCTTTGAAGTTGGAACGCTAGTTCCAATGGAGCCGTCCTTGAAATACCACCCTGGTAATGTTGAGGTTCTAACTCTGTCCCGTAATCCGGGACGAGGACCATGTCTGGTGGGTAGTTTGACTGGGGCGGTCTCCTCCTAAAGAGTAACGGAGGAGTACGAAGGTGCGCTCAGCGTGGTCGGAAATCACGCGTAGAGTATAAAGGCAAAAGCGCGCTTAACTGCGAGACCCACAAGTCGAGCAGGTACGAAAGTAGGTCTTAGTGATCCGGTGGTTCTGTATGGAAGGGCCATCGCTCAACGGATAAAAGGTACTCTGGGGATAACAGGCTGATACCGCCCAAGAGTTCATATCGACGGCGGTGTTTGGCACCTCGATGTCGGCTCATCTCATCCTGGGGCTGAAGCAGGTCCCAAGGGTATGGCTGTTCGCCATTTAAAGAGGTACGCGAGCTGGGTTTAGAACGTCGTGAGACAGTTCGGTCCCTATCTACCGTGGGCGCTGGAAATTTGAGAGGATCTGCTCCTAGTACGAGAGGACCAGAGTGGACGAACCTCTGGTGTACCGGTTGTGACGCCAGTCGCATCGCCGGGTAGCTATGTTCGGAAGGGATAACCGCTGAAAGCATCTAAGCGGGAAGCCTACCTCAAGATAAGATTTCCCCAGGAATTTATTCCTCTAAAGAGCCGTTCGAGACTAGGACGTTGATAGGTTGGGTGTGGAAGCACGGTGACGTGTGAAGCTGACCAATACTAATTGCTCGTGAGGCTTGACTATACAACACCCAAACAGTTGTTGTATGCAAGATAAATTCAATACATAACTTGATTTAGTGTCAAAACTGGTTACAATACGACTCAATTAACTAATCCGTTAATAACTCATTCGGTACTAAGTGGCAAAAAACGTAAGACCACCCAAAGCCAAAACAGTTTGCTGGCGACAATAGCAAGAGTGAACCACCTGATCCCTTCCCGAACTCAGAAGTGAAACCTCTTAGCGCTGATGGTAGTGTGGCACTTGCCATGTGAGAGTAAGTCATCGCCAGCTTTTAAATACGAAACACCCCTGACCAAATGGTTAGGGATGTTTTTTTATGCTTTGGAAAAAATATATTATCCAAGAATTTATCCTTGGTTTAACGTTTCTAAAATTGCCTCGTTAAATTGTGGAATATCATCTGGGCAACGTGAAGTAATCAATAGCCATCCATTGGTATTACACTGGTGTACGGCTTCATCCACCCAGTGTGCACCCGCATTTTCCAGATCCAGACGAATACTTTTATAGGATGTCAGGTTTTTATCCTTGATCCGTTCTGCATTGATGAGTGTCCAAGGTGCATGGCAGATGGCAGCTATTGGCTTGTGCTGATCGCTAAAATACTGAATGATGGCATGGGCATTTTCATTGAGACGTAAGGTATCTGCATTGACTGTTCCACCCGGAATGATCAGCAAGTCATAGTCCTCTACAGCAACCTGATCTAATGAGGCTTGTGGGGAGTAACTTGGCCCTGCTTCTTTATCACTTTTTACTGTCTGTACCGCCTCAAAGCTTTCTGCGGCATGAATGACTTCGATGCCTTTGCCATTTAGAAACTCTAAAGGCTGAATCAGTTCATCATGTTCAACGCCTGCATTTGAAGTAATGATTAATACTTTTTTACCCATGGTTAACCCTCAAAATCATTTTTATTTTAGGTTAACAAGCTAAAAACATGAAAAATGTAGGGCTTTCTGGGGCAGATTGTATCCTGCTGGATACGATGTCAATTTCTGTTACATGCCTCAAATGGATAAAAAGAAGCCCCATCATCCTGACGGGGCTTCTTCATATTTCGCTTATGTCGTTGATATCCTATTAACGACCACGTCCTGTGTATTTTATTATTCTCAATGAGACGTCCTGTCTCTGTATGCTTCATATCATAAGGCCATATACACGTTAGATCTATGCGCCAATCATTGCAAGTGATGTAAGCTTAAGCTTACTTCGCTGCTGCATGGTACTGCTGTAGCTTCTCTACGATAGCGTGCAGTGCCTTTAATTCATATTCATTGGCTGCAAAAGTTTCTTCTTGATTACGTTTAAAAATATCACGGATTTCAAGTACTGCATTGCTATCCACCAATCCCATATAGGTCGCGACCTGACGGATCTGGTCAATTGAGCGCGAACCATTGGTTGCACCATAACCGACATAAGCTGCCGGTTTGCCTTGCCATTCCTTAGCCACGTAATCCAGGGCATTTTTCAGGGCAGGGCTGTAGCCGTGGTTATATTCCGGGCTAATCAGGATAAATGCATCCGCTGCGGCAATTTTATCGGCCCATTGCTGTTGTTTTGGCTGATCATAAATCCCTGTCGCTGGTGGATGAGCCCCTGCAAAGATCGGCAATGCCCATTCTTTAAGATCAATAATCTCGGTTTGTACCTGTGTGAGTGAAAGATCATTGATCGCCTGATGCATCCAGTTGGCGATTTTAATGGCAGTTCTTCCTTCGCGGATACTTCCAACAATAATATAAATGAGCATATGAGATTCCCGGGTTTTATTGGTTTGATTTTAAAATGGTGTTGTACTCATGATCTTATACTTTTATTCGGCGTTAAAAAAAGCCCTCATTTGAGGGCTTTTCTGTTACATCAATTTAATGCCTTGCTGACCGGCAGGAGTAACCTTAAAGATTTCTACTTCAAAGGTAATATTTTTGCCTGCCAACGGATGGTTAAAATCGATTTCTGTACTGTCATCATTGACCGATTTGACGATCCCGAACAAGGTTGCTTTGGCTTTGTCTTCAAATTCGATCATGTGACCAACGACTGGACGTTGTTCAAATTTGACCGTATCGAAGATCTGGATATTTTCAGGATTCCATGGGCCAAAGGCATCTTCTGGGGGTAAATGCACGGTACGACGGTCGCCTGCCCGTAAACCGAATAACGCTTTTTCAAAGCCGGGTAACAGATTACCGTCACCAATCACCAGACTGACCGGTTCTTCGCGGCTACGGGTATTGTCGATCTCCACGCCATTTTCGATTGAAACAGAAAAATGCAACTCGACCTTTGAGCCATCTTGAATGCGAATTTCTTCGTTGGGTTGGATAATTTCAGTCATGTTTATGCATCCACATTTTGGTTGCGTTTCTTCTCAAGGAAGAAGGTATCGATCAGCAGCAAGATTGTTCCCAAAGTAATGGCACTATCTGCAAGGTTGAATGCCGGAAAGTGGCTATCCTGGTAATAGACGTGGATAAAATCGACCACATAACCCAGACTGACACGGTCAATCAGGTTGCCAATCGCGCCACCCAGAATCAACGCAATCGCCATCGGCAAAACGATCATTTTCTTGGGCATGCGCATGAGCCAGAATACAAAAATAATCGAAACGATACCTGCGAGCGAGGTAAACAGATAACGTTGCCAGCCACCCGCATCGGATAAAAAGCTGAATGCTGCACCATGATTGTGAAGTAATGTCCAGTTTAAAAAAGGCAAAACCGGGACAGAATTAGAATATTGTAAATGCGTACTCGCAATCCATTTGGTCCATTGATCCAGCGCAATGGCCAGGACAGAAAGTCCAAGCCACATTAAATTGTGCGGGTAAAACTGGAATAAGCCTTTTTTTGCGGGACTTGTTTGCACAGAATTATGCATATTTTCTCACTTCGCCACTGCCAGTGACATTGATAATACAACGAGCGCATAAACCAGCATGACCAACATGTGTGTTTACATCTGGCAGTACATGCCAGCAGCGTACACATTTTTCACCATCTGCCGCGGAAACCTGAACACGTAACCCGTCAAGGTCTGTGGCTTCACCTTGTTCAGCATAAGGATGCACAATGACTTGAGAGGTGATCAAGACAAAGCGTAATTCATCAGCCAATTGGTTTAACAATTTCTGTAATGCTTGATCTGCCCAGAGTTCAACTTTTGCAGACAAGTTACTGCCAATCAGTTTAGCGTTACGTGCTGCTTCAATCTGTTTATTTACTGCTGATTTTACGCTAATCAATGTTTGCCAGTCTGCTTCAGACAGTAAGTTGGCAGTTGAAGCGGTCGGGATGTCATACCATTCTGCTGTGAATACGTATTTTTCAGTCTGTTCTGGAATTAATGGCCACGCTTCCTGAGCAGTAAAGCTGAGAATTGGCGACATCCAGCGAACAAAGGCCTGAACGAGATGATACAGTGCAGTTTGGGCAGAATGACGTGCCTGAGAATCTGCCTTGGTGGTGTATTGACGATCTTTGATGATATCGAGATAGAAACCACCCAAATCGTTGATACAGAAATTGGTGAGTGCATTGGTCACGATATGGAAGTTCATCTCTTCATAGGCTTGCTGAATGGTTTTTTGAACCTCGGCAGCACGTTGCAGGATGTACTGGTCCAATGCGATCAACTGGTCCACTGGTAAGGCATCTGTTGATGGTTTGAAGCCATTCAGGTTTGCCAGCAAGAAACGTAAGGTGTTACGGATACGACGGTAACCATCTGAAGCACGGCTAAAGATTTCTTTACCGGCGGTCATTTCATAGCGGTAGTCTGCAGAGGCGATCCAGAAGCGTAAGCCATCTGCACCCATGTCTTTAATGATGTCTTGCGGGGTAATGATATTGCCTAATGATTTAGACATTTTGCGGCCTTTCTCATCGACCACAAAACCGTGAGTGAGCAAGCCTTTATATGGCGCGCGTTCGTTGATGGCAATTGAGGTCAGCAAGGACGACTGGAACCAGCCACGATGCTGATCTGAACCTTCCAGATACAAATCGGCAGGGTCTTGCAACTCTTCACGTTCACGTAGCACTGCATAATGGGTTGTGCCAGAGTCGAACCAGACATCGAGCGTGTCACGAATGGCATTGTAGTTTTCGGCATCTGCACCAATAAAGTCACTGGCTTCACGGTTATACCAGCCGTCAATCCCTTCCTGTTCGATCAGCTTGGCCACTTCTTCAATCAGTTCCGGTGTGCGCGGATGCAATTCATTGGTATCTTTATGAACGAAGAACGGGATTGGCACCCCCCAGGTCCGTTGACGTGAGATACACCAGTCCGGACGGCCTTCAATCATGGCCTGAATACGGCTCTGGCCCCAGTCAGGGACAAATTCGATATCATTTTCAATCGCGTTTAATGCATTCTGGCGTAGACCATTGGCATCCATGCTGATAAACCATTGTGGAGTCGCACGGAAGATAATTGGTGTTTTGTGACGCCAGCAATGTGGATAGCTATGCTTGATTGGCTGATGAGCCCATAAACGGCCCACTGCGCCCAATGCTTCAATAATTTGCGGATTGGCTTTGTAGATGTGCTCACCTGCAAAAATAGGTGCATTTGGCAAATACACACCATTACCGCCAACCGGGTTTTCAACTTTCAACTGATAGAGCAAGCCAACTTTATAGTCGTCTACACCGTGGCCCGGTGCGGTATGGACTGCGCCTGTACCACTGGTTGCAATTACGTGCTCGCCTAAAATGACAGGTACCTGACGATCCGTTAAAAGCGGATGTTGCAGGAGAAGGTTTTCCAGTGCTGAACCTTTGAAATCGGCTAACACAATCGGGTTTTCAAGCTTATAGCGCTCGATTGCCGATTCGACCAGATCTTTGGCCAGAATAAAGTTTTGGGTACCGCGCTCAGTGCTCACCTGTACCAGTTGATAGTCGATTTCAGCATGCAACGCGACGGCCTGGTTGGCAGGCAAAGTCCATGGCGTGGTGGTCCAGATCACGATATCGGTTGCATCTTTAACCTCGACATTCAAACGTGTGCTGAGATCTTTCAGGTCAACCACGGTGAAGCCGACATCGATGGCATCTGATTTTTTATCTTCGTACTCAACTTCAGCTTCAGCCAGTGAAGAACCACAGTCCATACACCAGTTCACCGGTTTTAAGCCCGGCTCGATATGACCTGCCTTGGCGATTGCACCAAGCGCACGTACGATATCGGCTTCCTGTTTGAAGTTCATGGTGAGGTAGGGATTGTCCCAGTCACCGAACACGCCCATACGCACAAAGTCTTTTTTCTGTAATTCGACTTGAGTGTAGGCATATTCACGGCAGGCCTTACGGAAGGTCGATGCATCTACCTTGACGCCGACTTTACCGACTTTTTCTTCGACTTTCAGTTCGATTGGCAGGCCGTGACAGTCCCAGCCCGGTACATAGGGAGCATCATAGCCATCTAAAACGCGGCTTTTGATGATGATGTCTTTTAACACCTTATTGACGGCATGACCTAAATGGATTTGACCATTGGCATAGGGAGGGCCGTCATGAAGCACATATTTTTTCTTGCCAATACGCGATGCACGAATCTGCTGATAAATGTTGTCGGCATACCACTCTTCTAACCATTTGGCTTCACGCACAGCCAAGTTTGCCTTCATGGCAAATTCAGTCGCTGGCAAATTGAGTGTGGCTTTATAATCCACTGCATTTTCAGGAGTTTGCTTATCGCTCATGCAAGTTTTCTTCCAGTTTGATCAGTTTGTAAACTGACATGTATTACGTTTTAAATTGAAAAAGGAAATTCTGGTGTGCTGCTACGATAATCCCGTAACGTTTGCACATCATCATGAATTCCGGCTTTGAGGGCTTCAAGCGAAGGGTAATTCAGCTCACCATGTAAATAGTGAAGGAAGGTTACCCGCATCAACAAGCCATACAGATTAGCAGAAACATCAGGGAAATGTACCTCTAATCGCCATTCTGGCTGCTCTTGTTTGATGGCCGGGCGTGTTCCTACATGACCTGCTCCAAACAAGCTGTCGGCTTGATAGCCGGCTATGCCGTTCAGGGCAGGATCTGCATGTTTTATTTTTGCGGTCAGCGATGCATCTTCACACATCACATCGACCGCATAAATACCGTTTAAACACGGTTTATGGCGGTTTAAACGTACGTTAATCGTTGGAAAATCAAGGGTGCGACCAATCTGGTCACCGTACTGGACACGACCTGTAATGCTATAAGGACGCCCCAGCAATTTCGCAGCCAGCGCCAGATCGCCCGCCTGTAACACCTGACGAATACGGGTTGAACTGACCCGTTCACCATCTAAGGCAACGGTATTTAAATTGGTGACATCAAAGCCATAGTTGCGTAGAAATTCACTATTGCCTTGGCGGTCTTTCCCGAAATGGAAGTCATCACCCAGTACCAGACTTTGAGCATTCAGTTTGAGCTTGAGCAAGTCGGCAAATTCGGTGGCATTTAAACTTCTAAAGAAATGGTTGAATTTGGCTACAGCAATATAGTCCACGCCCAGCTCAGTTAAATATTCTACTTTTTCACGTAATGAGCTAATGCGTGGCGGAGCATCATAACCTTTAAAAAATTCAAGTGGTTGCGGCTCAAAAATCATCACTAACGTTTTTAAGCCTTGTGCAGAAGCCAGCGTTTTGAGTTGAGCAATCATCGCTTGATGGCCAAGATGGACACCATCAAAATTGCCAATGGTTACCGCAGTCGGCGGTAACTGAAAATCTGGCGATAATGCGTTGAGACGAAGCAACTTCATGGGCGTTAAATACAGTGATTTTTGCAAAGGCTATATATTGCCATATTCTCAGCGTTTCGTCTTGTTGTTGTGTTTTTACCCAGAAAAATTTCAGGATTTAATCTCTATATATCAATTAAATTGATTGTTAAAATAAAAATAAATCAATTTTTCTTATTTATGATTTTAATTAAACTAGGCCAATAGTCGCTTTACCTAGAGATCGAAATGAAAAAGCCGTTTTATCAGCTGGAACAGACGAGAGATGTGATTCGTCATTTTACCCCAAACTGGTTTACTGCCACCATGGGCACCGGGGTTGTGGCGATGATTTTAACACAGCTGCCTTTCGCTTCCTCTGTTTTGTTGATGCTGGCGACAAAGTTGTGGCAATTCAACATTCTGTTATTTACGGCTTTTACTGTGCTATACGGCTTACGCTGGATCTTGTTCCCGACTGAAGCAAAACAGATTTTTAGCCATCCCAACATGAGCCTGTTCTTGGGCGCAATTCCAATGGGGCTGGCGACAATTGCCAATGGTTTTCTCAGTTTTGGTATTGATTTATATGGTGATATCGCCATACAGATAGCCACTTACCTTTGGTATATCGATGTATTTCTGGCCGTTATAATTGCCTGGTTGGTGCCATTTTGCATGTTTAGCTGTCAGGACCATCAACTACAACGCATGACCGCCGTCTGGCTGTTGCCGATCGTGGCCTGTGAAGTTGCTGCCAGCTCAGCAGGTTTGTTGCTGCAACATATCGCAGCCGATCAGCATGCCTTAAACATCTTGATCACAGGCTATGTATTGTGGGGCATTTCTGTCTTACCAGCCTTTGCAATTTTAACCATCCTGATGTTACGTCTGGCCTTACATCAATTGCCCGAGAAAGAAGTCGCAATTTCTAGCTGGTTATGTTTGGGCCCAATCGGGACAGGGGCGTTAGCATTATTATTACTTGGTGAGCAGGCGCCACGGATCATGCACGCGATGGGCTTTGAAGGCTTGGCAACTTTATTACCTGCTTTAGGTATTGTAGCCAGTCTGGTGTTGTTAGGTTTTGGTTTATGGTGGTTTGGTATCGCGATTTTGACCACATTACGCCATATGCGCACCGGTATTCCATTTAACCTGGGCTGGTGGGGCCTTACGTTCCCATTCGGTGTGTTTATTCTGGCGATCTTTAATCTGGCGCATCAGCTACATATCGATTTTTTATATCAGGTCGCGGTTGTGTTAAGCGTGTTGCTGATTGGATTGTGGGCGCTGGTGATGAAGAAAACCGTGGCTGGCGCATATAGCGGACAATTATTTTTCTCTCCCTGTTTGGTCGCCTTACAGCAGAAGATGCAATAATATCGAGGTGTGCCTGAGCATACCTTTTTTGTGTCTCTTTTTTATTTGAACGAGTCTTTTTATGAATGCTGATATTGCTCTGATTATGGCGTTGCCGAGTGAATCCAAAGGTTTGTTTGAACAAGCAGGTATTGACGTTCATTACAGTGGCATTGGCAAAATTAATGCAGCATTCAAAGCCTTTGAGGTGATTCAAAAGACGGGATGCAAAACGCTGATCAATTTAGGCAGTGCAGGAAGCTCTCACTTTGATGCGCATAGTCTGGTTGAGGTGATTACTTTCGTGCAACGGGATATGGATGTTTCACCACTCGGTTTCGCTGTTGGTGTCACGCCAATGGACGACGAATTTCCTGCTGAAATCCATACCCAGCCGCATTTTGAGCTTTTACCCAAAGGAATTTGTGGTACGGGTGATTCGTTTGAAACGGGCTTACCGAAAGTCAGTTGTAATCTGGTCGATATGGAAGGCTATGCCTTAGCCAAAGTGTGCCAAAAACTGGGAGTGCGTTTGATTTCAGTGAAATATATTACTGATGGTGCCAATGATACGGCTCATCTGGATTGGGAAGAAAACCTGTTACTAGGCGCACAAAAATTATTGGCGTTGTATCAGGCGCATTTTTAGATGTAAAGGTTTAAGGCTGTAGGGTGTACGTGTAAATTTTCGAGTATTCTCAGATTGTAAAAATTAATGTGTTATTTTATTTGGGTTCGCATAAGAGATTTTAGGTTAAATAAAAAGCAGATAAGATTTTATCTGCCTAAAATATCAACAACTTATTCAGTTATTCTAAATATACTTTTAAAACTATATCTCCATTGTAAAGCAAAACTGATTGAAATTTTTCCGTCTAAAGGACTATTAAGGAATCTTTCCCATTCATTATCATTTGGTGCTCTTGCGAATTCTTTTTGATTCTCAACGACCCAATCATTACAGCAATTAATAATAGCCTCTACTTGGTGAGGAGTATCTTTGATTTGTAGAATTTTACTTATTTCACTTATATCGTCAGGAACAACACCATCTTCTATTTGTGATGCTATTTTTGCTTCAAATGCAGTTTTTATCGAATCTATTTGAGTATCGATTGTTCTTTTATCTTTTTGAAGAAGATGTAATAGCTTCAATAAATATTTAGCAATAACATCAGATTGGTTTATATGAGCTAGAAATTGGATAAATTTCTTACAAGTAGTTTCACCAGCACTTTCTAATAAAAATTGTCTATGAGTTAGAGCTAGAGCGCATAAATTTTTATCTGCTAACTCACTTCCACGTAAAAATTTAGTTTGTTTAATGGCAAGAGTGGATTTACCTCTCTTAAAAGCCTGATCTTGATAGTTAGTCAATAAAACTAAACTATCATGAACGTTGCCTAATAAGCGTTCATAAGTAGAGAAAAATGGTTCACTAGTACAGCAGTTATCAGATGGAGATTTAACGCCTAAACCTAATTGGGGAAAATCAACACCTTTCGCTGGATTGATCATCAAAGTCGGCAGATTTTCGACGTCATGAAGAACCTTATGTTCAATGGTAGCTAGAAGCATCATTTCAATAATGCTTCCAATAGTTTTACCATCAAAATTAGGTAAAGAACGATGACTTAGTCCTTCATACCAATGAGGTAATTGTCCGCCTCTCCCTAATCGAGTCAATATTGGCTCGATTTCATTTAAATCATTTCCTGCTAAATAATTGTTTAGGGATGTTTGGATAAGTTCTAAATTTTGCGAAACTCTATTTCTTAAGTCAGAAGCTTGAGGCTGTAAGTTCAAAGTCATCAGTATTCTCTAGTTGGTTTAGTCTCAAACCGTTGGTATTGGTAAGTTGATTTATTGCCCATTTAACGAGTGCAGGTGGTACGGCATTTCCAAAAAGAACATATTGGTCATAAACGGAAATATCTCGACAATGATTATCGGGGAATCCTTGAATACGAGCATATTCAACATTAGTCAATCTTCTATAAGCTCCATCAATTTCATAACGCTCATAATGACGACTAGTTGAGCTGGTAAGAGTTGGTGCAACACCTTTCACCCCAAAGATTGAATAGCCCATACGAGCTCCACCTTTTTGGTTGTATCGTATTTCTACACCATTGTAATACCTATTCACTTCAATACTTTCTTCGATTCTTTTCTTTGTATCTTCATTAAAGAAGAAAGAATTATCGGGATTTTTTTCTAGAACTTGATAGAGATACTTTGGAGGTAAAGACATTGAAAATTCTTTAATATCAATATCTATAAATTTACCATTATAGGCACATCCCCAATTTTTAAACTTAGACTTATGTTTTGAAAAATCAATCCATTGAGAGAAATTATATACTTTTTTCAAAGATAGATAATTAATATTGATTATGTCATCTTTTGGAATAAGTCTTGGAGTAATCTCTTTAATAGTATCCGTACGGTAGCCAGTAATAATTACTCTTTCTCTATTCTGAGGAAGTCCAAAATCTGAAGCATTTAATAAACGCCACTCAATAAAGTATCCGATCGAGCTTAACGCATTCAAAATAGTAGAAAAATGTGAACCACTATCCATAGATAATAAGCGTTTTACATTTTCCAACACAAAAAATTGAGGTTGTTTTAAATTTATAATCTCAACGATAGAGGCAAATAACGTCCCACGAACATCGTTAATTCCGAGTTTCTTACCTGCACTGGAGAAAGGTTGACAAGGAAAGCCCCCTGTTAAAAGGTCATGATCAGGAACTTCGGAAATATGTGCATTTATATCATCTTGAATATGAATGGTTTCAGGAAAATTTTGTCGATAAACTTTTGATGCATTGTTATCGATATCATTTGCCCAAATGGTATCAATACCAAGTTCATCACATGCTAGTCGGAAACCACCAATACCAGCAAAAAGTTCTATAGCCTTCATTAGTCTCAGAGATATTAAAAAAAGTAAGTATATAGAAAAATTGGGTTCAATCAGAGCAATACTTTTGTTCGTCTAAATTTTAGTATACCTAAAATTAACATAATACGCCTTATACGTGATCATCTGTCTTAGTTATTTTATTTCAATATTTTACAGTATTGAGTACAGCCTGATTCTTAGCAATCAGGCTTTTTTATGGATTTTTCACGCTTTACGTATGTTTCTTAATCAATATTCCACATTTTTGATTAGCTTACTTGAATAATTGCCTTAACCATTTGACAATAAAAAAGCGACTAACAAAGCCGCTTTTTGTATTTCAATCATTAAAATAAAAGCTTTTAACGGCAGAGAATTTAACGCGGCAACACGCCGTATAACATTAAATGTACAGTATGTTCGATGGTACGTTGGAACATACTCCGGTTACGTAAGGTTTTGCCTGTCACCATTTCAATCTGGGTTGAGAAATCCGCATAATTTTGTGTAATGGCCCAGATATTCAGAATCAACAGTTCTGGATCAACATCGGCTGATAATTTGCCTTGTTCTTGCCAGGTTTGAATAACTTTAGCTTTACGTTTAAACAGCTTTTTCAAAGGACCTTTCAAGATCGGTAAAATATGTGGTGCACCTTGAATGATCTCCAGTGCAAATAAACGTGAAGCCTTCGGCTGGTCACGTGAGCTTTCGATTTTTTGAATTAAATAATGCGTCAGCGCTTCTGTCGGTTCAAGTTCTGACTCCAGGGTCTGTAAAGGTGCCAGCCACTTTTGCAGAACCGTGGTCAGAACTTCGACATACAGTGACTCTTTATTTTCATAGTAGTAGAAAATATTGGATTTATGCATATTTGCGAGCTGTGCAATCTCATCCAGACTGGCGCCGCTAAACCCATAGACGGAAAAAACATCCAGGGCAGCATTCAGCAGTTGATTGCGCTTTTGTGTACTTTTTTTCTGTTCCATCTGCGAGCTTGATTCAAAAAATGTCTTTGACATTGTAAGATAAATTGCCGGATTTGTGCACAGTCCCTCCATTATTTTGTCGAAAAAAATATACTTTTTAGGCCAAGGCTGACGATGTATTTGATAATTATTGAAATCTAAAAAGACCTATACATATTTTGTAAATAATTCATCTGTCGGTCATCAAACAGAATCGTTCTTTTTGGCTCACCAGAATTATTTTGAGCACTACTGAAGCGGCTTTAGGTGGCTAAAACCGCATCCAGCACTTGTTGTTCGAGTTGGGCAAAGGCAATACTCTTTTTACGCGGGCGAGGCAGGTTGACTTGAAAACTATGTGCGATATGCCCCTGATCCAGAAGAATAATCCGGTCAGCCAGCTGGACGGCTTCACTGACATCATGGGTGACCAGAATCGCGGTAAAGCCTTGTTCCTTCCACAGACGCTCGATCAGGTTCTGCATTTCCAGTCGGGTTAAGGCATCTAGTGCGCCGAGTGGTTCATCCAGCAACAAGATACGCGGGGTATGTGAAAGTGCACGGGCGAGGGCAGCACGCTGACGCTGGCCTCCTGAAAGTTGTGCTGGCCATTGGCCGGCTTTTGCCTTTAAGCCGACTTTGTCGAGTAATTGTTCAGCAAGCGGGTACTGGTCTTTTGGTAGACCCAGTTGAACATTTTGCAGAACACTTTTCCACGGCAACAGGCGAGGGTCCTGAAACATTACCCGAATGTCGGCATTGGTGATACCTTCACGAAAATGGCGGGCCGACTGAAATTTAATTTCACCATAGCTGGCCTTTTCAAGTTGGGCAATAAGACGGAGCAGGGTACTTTTACCACAGCCACTGCGTCCGACGATCGCAACAAATTCACCTGCCTGAATATGCAGGTCAAGATCTTCGAGTACCTTGACCTCACCATAAAATTTATACAGCTGTTCAATCAGGATATCTGCGCCATTGGCAGGTGCCTGGGCTGCTTCTGGTTCGGTCACAGGTTGAACCAGTGAATTTTCATAGAAATTCAGATTTAAATTACTCATCCTTAACTTCCTTTTATTTCTGGTAGCCTGCGTGCCAGCGCAACAAATAACGTTCTAAACCTTGAGCCAAGACATCGGCCAATTTACCCAGCAGTGCGTAGAGTAAAATGCCGACCAGTACGATATCGGTTTGCAAAAATTCCCGTGCATTCATGGTCATATAGCCGATTCCGGATTGGGCAGAGATGGTTTCGGCCACAATCAGCAGTACCCAGACCAGGCCAAGGGAGAAACGTAAGCCGACCAGAATGGAAGGCATGGCACCGGGTAAAATGATGTCTTTATACAACTGCCAGCGGCTTAGTCCATAGCTTTTGCCCATTTCGATCAGCTGTGGATCGACAGAACGGATGCCGTGATAGGTATTGATATAAATCGGGAAAAACACGCCCACCGCCACCAGAAACAGTTTGGCCGTTTCATCAATCCCGAACCATAAGATGACTAGGGGGATCAGGGCCAATGCCGGAATATTACGGATCATTTGCAAGGTGGTATCCAGGAGCGTGGAGGCAACCCGGGATGAACCATTGAGCAGCCCTAAAATCAATCCTAATCCACCACCAATCAGTAAACCCAGTAAAGCGCGACCTGCACTGACTTTGACATGCTGCCAAAGTTCACCACTGAGCAGTAAATGCCAGAAGGCAGCTACGACCGCCGTGGGAGCCGGCAGCACCCGGCTTTGCAACACACCAGCGCTGGAAGCTGCTTGCCAGATCAGTACCAGTAAAACGGGAAATAGCCAAGGCAACAGACTTTTGCTTAATTTTTGTGTTCCACGTGAAACATTTTCCCGAAAAGATTGTGCACTCATGCATCCTCCTTGGCCAAGGTTTTTGGCGTTTTCACTTCCGGCACATAATTGTTGGCAATAATTTCTCCAAATGGGCCGGTGAGATGTGGCTGTGCCAGTTTCTCGCGGGTTTGAAGCGGTAAGAGCGGGAACACCAGTTCGGCAAAACGGATCGATTCTTCCAGATGTGGATAGCCCGAGAAGATAAAGGTATCAATGCCTAAATCGGCATATTCCTGGATACGTGCGGCAACGGTTTCAGGATCACCGACCAGAGCGGTTCCTGCGCCGCCACGAACCAGTCCAATGCCTGCCCATAGGTTGGGTGAAACTTCGAGCTGATCTTTACGTCCGCCGTGAAGGGCAGCCATACGCTGCTGGCCGACCGAGTCCATTTGCGCAAATTTTTTCTGCGCTGCGGCAATCGTGGCATCATCCAGATATTGAATCAGCTCATCGGCTGCAGCCCAGGCCTGCTCATTGGTTTCACGGACAATCACATGTAAACGGATGCCGTAATTCAGGGTACGGCCTTTGGCCGCTGCTTTGGCACGCAAATGTTCAATTTTCTGTTTTACTGCCGCAGGCGGTTCGCCCCAGGTCAAATAGGTATCGACCTGTTCTGCCGCCAGCTCGGTTGCCGCGTCTGATGAGCCACCAAACCACAGTGGAGGATAGGGTTGCTGTACCGGCGGGTAGAGCAGTTTGGCGTCATCGACACTGAGACGTTCGCCGTGAAAGGTAAATGATTCACCCGTATGCGAACGGGTCAGGATTTCGCGCCAGATTTTCACATATTCGGCGGCGGTCTGATAACGGGTGCCATGATCTTCATAGAGACCATCGCCTTTGAGTTCTTGCTCGTCACCACCAGTCACCAGATTAAGCAGAATACGGCCATTGGAGAGACGGTCAAAGGTGGCGGCCATCCGTGCAGCAAGTGCCGGAGTGGTAATGCCGGGACGTAGCGCCACCAGGAATTTCAGCTGTTTGGTGGCATCAATCAGGCTGGCAGCGGTGATCCATGGATCTTCACAAGAACGTCCTGTCGGAATCAGGACACCGGCATAGCCAAGATTGTCCACCGCTACCGCAATCTGTTTCATATAAGCATGATCGACCTGACGGGCACCCTTGCTGGTGCCAAGATAACGGCTGTCACCATGAGTGGGAATAAACCAGAAAATATTCATGTCGATGTTCCTTATGAAAATGCAATATATTTATTGGGCAGACCAGACACTGTGCTGAATATCGATATGCACAGGAATGAGCTGCTCTTGTTGAAATAGATCAGCAATTTGTTGCTGGCTCTGAATGACGTCATGATTAAGCGCATAGACCGGAGAGGGTTTCGGCCGCTTGTTGAGCACTTGCCGGGCGACCGCAGTGGTGAGTCCGGTACTGTCCGCATAGATCTGCAAGGCCTGATCGGGATGCTGCACAATCCATTGATCTGCGCTATTCACGCTGTGAATGAATTTCTGGGTTGCATCCGGATGCTGCTGGATGAACTCCGGATTGCCAATATAAAAAGAATAGGTGGTTGGGAAAGCCGAGCCATCAATCAGGGTTCTGGTCTGTCCTTGCAGCTCTGCCGTACCCAAGTAAGGCTCCCAGATGGCCCAGGCATCGACGGCCTGTTTATCAAATGCGGCACGGGCATCGGCTGGAGGGAGCCAGATGGGTTGAATGTCTTGCCAGGTCAGGCCTGCTTTTTTCAGGGTTTTTGCCAGCAGTTCATGCGCGCTGGAACCTTTTTGTACGGCAATGCGTTTACCTTTTAATGCCTGCAGGCTGTGGATTGGGCCATGCTTATGCACCAGTACGGCCTGTCCGGTCGGAGCGACCACCTCATACGCAACATAGCGCAAAGGTTTTGCTGCTGCCTGGGCAAAGATCGGTGGTGTATTGCCGACATAACCAAAATCGACTGCTCCGACAGCAAGCGCCTCCAGCATTTGCGGGCCAGCCGGGAACTCGCGCCATTCAATTTTGGCTTTTGGAAATGCCTGTTCAAATAGCTTTTGCTGTCTGGCCACCAGCAAATTCAGGGATGATTTCTGGAAACCGATGGAAAGGGTCTGGACAGTTGCCTGTTCAGGGGCCGAACCCGCCTTTTGGGTGGTTGGTGACTCGTGTTTCTGGCAGCCGGCCAGCGAAACCGCAGAGATTAGCAAACCGGGTACAGCAATTCTGGTGAATGCACTCATCATGGTTTCCTGTTATTGAACGTGATTTTTGAGAATGGCATCCTGAATCACCAGCTGCTTGGGAATCAGCTTCTGGTTAAAGAAGGCATCAGCTACATATTGTTGTTCCTTGGCCACTTTTTCAGAGACAGGCTGGACGCCAAAGCCCATACGTGAGATAGAAGTTTTTAAAACATCGAACCCAAGTGCCGTAGGTTTTTCCAGGAGCCTGGCCGCATCGTCAGGATGGGTTTTGACCCAGTCGGTGGTCTGGTTCAGCGTTTTGACCACGGTATTGAGAATGTCCGGATGACTGGCTGCAAACTGGCGGTCAGACAGGTAAAACTGATGGTTACTGACCAGATGTTCACCATTGGCAATCACGCGGGCATGAATCTGATATTCTGCCGCTGCCAGAAAAGGGTCCCAGATGACCCAGGCATCGACTGCACCTTTTTCAAATGCCGCACGGGCATCTGAAGGCGGCAGATAAACCGGCTGGATATCGTTCAGGGTTAGATTATTTTCTTCCAGTAATTTAAGTAATAGGTAATGCACGTTGGAGCCTTTATTCAATGCAATACGCTTACCTTTTAAATCCTGAATCGATTGAACCGGAGAATCTTTTTGCACAATCAAGGCTTCTGCGCTTGGCGCAGGCGGCTGGTTCGCCACATAGACTAGATTGGGGTTGGCGGCCTGCGCAAAGATCGGTGGCGCTTCACCTGCCTCACCAAACACCACGCTGCCAACATTCAGGCCCTCCAGCAGTTGAGGCCCTGCCGGAAATTCAACCCATTTCACCTGCACACCTTGAGCAGCAAGCGTTTTTTCTAATTCACCTTTTGCTTTGACAATCGGCAAGATGCCATACTTCTGAAAGCCGATATTAAATGTTGTGGTTTCTTGTTTTGGGGTGTCTTGCTGCTCAGGTTTTTTTGCACAGCCTGCACTCCCCAGCAGGGCAACAAGCGTTGCTGCAATAAGGGTAGAGGTTGCCCATGAGCGATTGATTAAATGAGCCATGCTGGTTGTGCTCCCCGACAAATCAAATGATTTAAATAAGATGAGCACCTAAGCTAAAGCTTTTTTTATTGCATAAAAAATAACTAATCGGGCTTTGCTTATGATGAAAAGTGCAAAACAGAAGATTGCATAATCTTAGCGATCACAGGAATAAGCGCTGTTATCTTTTTTCTTTTTAATATGATGTTTTTTAATATGATTTATGATTTTTTAACGATGGGTCAATTTGTTTTTCAAGATGCCCTTCAGCAGAAATGATGATGAGCTGGAGATATCTTTATCAAAAATAAAAATATCTCCAGTCGGGTTTTTATTTAACCAGTGCTTTTTTAAAGACCAGTGAATTACGCTGATAGTTATATAAGGCCTGTCGGGCATTGGGTAAATCATCCACGCTGGCGGGGCTAAAGCCCTGTTCCAGAAACCAGTGCGCCGTACGGGTGGTCAGCACAAATAGTTGCTGAATCCCTTGCTGTTTCGCCCGGCTTTCCAGAAACTGTAAAATCTGGCTGCCCCGGTTGGATTTACGGTAACTTGCATCGACGGCAACGCAGGCAATTTCGGCAGAGCGGATTTCATGTTCTCCAGCCGGAATCGGATATAAGGCTGCACAGGCGAGGATCATGCCGTCCCGTTCAATCACGGCAAACTGTTCGATTTCGCTTTCAAGACGTTCACGGGAGCGATATACCAGAATGCCTTCCTGCTCCAGTGGACGTAACAGGTTGATCAGGCCACCGACATCATTGATATTGGCAATGCGTACCTCTTCGTAATGGGCATCGGTAATCAGGGTGCCGACCCCATCGCGGGTAAATAGTTCTTCAATCAGGGCGCCATCATAGGCATAGGAAATCAGATGCACACGATGTACACCTGACAAAGAAGCCTGTTGCGCCTGTTTCAGGTGCAGCGCAAATTCAGGATATTGTGGCTCGAACTGTTCAATATAGGGCTGTAACTGTCGAGGACTTAATTCACGCAGTAATTGTTGCTGCTTATTCATCAGCCCCTGTTTTTCACCCAGGAAAATCAGTTTATCGGCCTTTAAGGCAATCGCTGTCTTGGTTGCAACTTCCTCGGCCAGTAAATTAAAGACCTCTCCGGTGGTGGAATAGCCAGTCGGGCCGAGCAGCACGATATTATGGTTATCCAGATGTCGCTGGATGGCATCGGTATCGACAGAACGGACTTCTCCCGTGAGCTGGAAGTCAATACCGTCACGGATGCCATAAGGCTTGGCTGTCACAAAATTGCCCGATACCACATCAATGCGGGCGCCATACATCGGTGAATTGGCCAGTCCCATCGAGAGCAGGGCTTCAATTTCCAGCCGGATGGAACCTACGGCATTCATGACCCCCCGTAACGATTCACGGGTGGTGATGCGACGGTTATGATGAAACGGTGTATCGATCTGGCGATCAAGCAGATTCTGGTTAATTTGCGGGCGGGCGCCGTAAACCAGAATCAGGCGGATGCCCAGAGAATGTAGCAGGGCAATGTCATGAATAATATGCTGGAAGTTTTCGTGCTGAACCGCCTCACCGGCAAACATCAGGATAAAGGTCTTATCGCGGTGGGCATTAATATAAGGGGCGGAATGGCGAAACCAGTGTACATAATCTTGCGTTGTACTATGTGAAGTTTCAGTCATTTGGGTCGCCATGTGAATCTCAGAGATGGAGCAATTGATCTGATTTTAACGAAAAAAATCAAAAGATAAATCTATTCCTCCAGCCAACATGCAACTTTAATGGCAGGCACCTGTTTAAAAGGGGCTAGAATCCCATGATACGGACAATGCTGTTATCATCCGAGTTGACTAAAATGTAGTCGTTGTTGATTTTGTACCATTGTTCATTGCGGCCGGGACGAGGCAGATTATTGTCTTTATAATCCACTTTATAACCGTTGCCACGATAGTGTTGCGGCATGACATAACCTGCCTGCCAGCGATGCTGCTTTAGACGCTCCACACCACGTTCTTCCCGCATACGGCGCTCACGCATACGGTTTTCACCATCTGGACGGTCAAAGCCACGACCATTCTGCCAGCCGCCACCCCGTGAATCTTCATCACGATCATGCGGGCCTGCAAAACTCCCCATACTGCTAAACAGGGTCGTCGAACCTAAAACCAAGATAATGAAAAATTTTTTCATGATGCACCTTATTGACTTCGGATGTCTCTCATGTGAACTACTGTACGTTAAAAATGCAGAGAAACTGTGAAGATCAATTCATCATTGCATTAAAAAGATGAAGATTTTCAGTCCATTTCTCTGCAAGACAAGCATTTTAACGCCAGTGTCCAATGTTATTTAGAATTATTGTAAAGTGGCTATTAACCTTGAGCATCAATGCTTTGGCCGTTCATGTCCAGACTATCATCACCCATCAGGTACAGGTAGGCAGGCATGATGCTATCCGGGGTTGGAAGTACTTTAGGGTCTTCTTCCGGATATGCCTTGGCGCGCATTGCGGTACGTGTGCCACCTGGATTGATGCAGTTAAAACGGATGTTGGGATAGGTATTCTCGGCAGCAAAGATCTTGCTCATGGCTTCGGTGGCGACTTTGGACACCGAATAGGCTCCCCACAATGCCCGGGCTTCACGGCCGACACTGGAGCTGGTAAACACCACCGAAGCATGTTCCGATTTCTGTAGTAACGGCAATAAGGCCTGTGTCATTGCAAACGGGGCACGCAAATTGACTGCCATGACATCATCCCAGACATCGACCGGATACTCGGCCAGTTCAACCCGATCACCCAACATGCCGGCATTATGCAAAATGCCATCGAGACGGCCAAATTGCTGTTCCAGTGTATTGACCAGCAATTCGTAGTCATGTGTGGATGCGGTTGAAAGCTGTAATGGCAAGATTGCAGGTTGTGGTGCGCCCAGACCTTCAATTTCATCATAGATGACTTCCAGTTTATTGAGCGTGCGGCCATGCAGCACCACCGTTGCACCATGTAGGGCATAACTCATCGCAGCAGCGCGTCCAATACCGTCACCTGCGCCAGTGATCAGGATAATACGGTCTTTAAGTAAATCCGGACGAGGTTGATATTCTGAATATTTCATTGTTATGCCTCCTGTTTTTATCATTAATGGTTAACCCATCATACCCTGATTTTCTGACAAAACAGTGATTTTCTGTTTAAGCAGCTGGTGTAACTCGGGGATGGTGTGAATAATGGCATCAGCCTGCCAGGCCGCCAGATCATCGCGTGTATCTACTGGTAAATAACCATAGGCTGCCAGAATGGTATACATGGCTGCATTACGGCCCGCATCAATATCGCGCGGATGATCACCGACATAAATGATGTCTTTGGCATCAATCCCAAGCTGTTTGGCAGCCAGATACATCGGTTCCGGGTCAGGCTTGGTATTGCTGACATCTTCGGGACAGACCAGAACCGCACAACGCTCGGTCAGGTTGAGGGCCGCCAATAACAGTTCACTGAGGCCGCGGGGCTTATTGGTGACAATACCCCAGGGAATATCATGGGCTTCCAGTTCTTCAAGCAGCGGATACATCCCGGTAAACAGGTCGGTCTCGACTACAATATTGTCACCATAGGTGTCTAAAAAGCGCTGCCGGTGTGCCAGAAATACGGGATCGGTTGTCTCCAGTTCCGGATAGACCAGTTTCACCATGGCCCGTGCCCCTTCAGACACCTGCGTGCGAATGGTGGCGGCATCAACGACAGGACGTTGTTCATCACGGCACATTTGCTGGATGATACGGATAAAGTCGGCAGCGGTATCGATCAGTGTACCGTCAAGATCAAATAAAACAGCTTTCATCATGCACCTGTATTGATGGTATGGACCATATAATTCACATCAACATTAGGCGCCAGCCAGTAATGTTTGGTAAGCGGGTTGTAATGTAACCCGGTCATTTCCTTCAGGCTCAGACCTGCATTGCGGATATCGTGTGCCATCTCGGACGGACGAATGAATTTATGATAGTCATGCGTGCCTTTTGGCAGTAAACGAAGCACGTATTCGGCACCGATAATGGCAAATAAATACGATTTCGGATTACGGTTAATGGTCGAGAAGAACACATGACCACCTGGCTTGACCAGGGTCTGGCAAGCTTTGACAATGGAAGCCGGATCGGGTACGTGCTCCATCATTTCCATGCAGGTCACCACATCATATTGGCCAGCCTGTTCCTGCGCCAGCTGTTCGACCGGAATCTGACGGTATTCAATATTTTCAACCTGGTCTTGCTGGGCGTGCAGGCGTGCCACGGCAAGCGGCGCTTCACCCATATCAATGCCGAGGACGTTGGCACCACGACGTGCCATACTTTCTGCCAGGATTCCGCCACCACAGCCGACATCAAGGACTTTCTTGCCTGCCAGGCCGCCGACACGTTCGTCTACCCAGTTCAAGCGTAAGGGATTGATTTGATGGAGCGGGCGGAATTCAGAATGTTGATCCCACCATTTGGCAGCCAATGCTTCAAATTTTGCGATTTCTTGCGGGTCAACATTCAATTGCGACATGGTGTCACCTCTATATTAGGATGATTATTTAGGTTTAATCTGTTGGTAGTGTAGCGATTCTGGCAAAAAAAGCGATAAATCCCATAAAAAACTTCACATAAGCAAAACGAATTGCTCGTGTTTGTTTTATATTTAGCATATAAACTTACGAAAAATGCTTAGAGGAAAAGCAAAGTCAATGAAAAAGTTAGTATTAAGTGGTTTGAGTGTAGTGGCACTGGCTGTCTCAATGAATACGATGGCAGCAGATTTTGTGGCAGGTAAAGACTATACCGTCATTGCCAATCCGGGCAAGACCGTTGCTCCTGCAGGGCAGCTCGAAGTACGTGAATTCTTCTGGTATGGCTGTCCGCACTGCTTCAAGCTTGAGCCACATATGCAAGCGTGGTTAAAGAAAATTCCAAAAGACGTGTATTTCCTCCGTACACCTGCAGCAATGAATAATGTATGGGAACAAGGGGCGCGTGGTTATTATGTCTCTGAAGCATTGGGTGTGCGTAAAAAGACCCATATCCCACTGTTCCATGCCATTCATGAAGGTGGTCAGCAGATCTTTGATCAGGCTTCCCAGGCAAAATTCTTTGCGCGTTATGGCGTACCTGAGCAGAAATTTAATAGTATGTTTAACTCGTTCCCGATCACTGCAAAAATTGCCGAGTCAAATAAGCTGGCACAACAGTATCAGTTGACCGGTGTGCCGGCCGTGGTTGTAAATGGAAAATATATTGTGCAGGGTGAAGATGGTAAAGTGACCCAGGTGGTAGATTATTTGCTGGAAAAAGAGCGTAAAGCCAAATAACCGGCGTATTCTTAAAAAAAAGGACTGTCGTGACAGTCCTTTTTTTTATTTATTCCTGATCCAGCTGATAATCTTTCAGGTCAATCTGGACTTTCTGGGTAGGCAGTGACAAGGCCTGGTTGACATACAGGTTAATCAGTTTTTCACGTGAACCGATCGAGCGCTGGTAATAACTCGAGTTCAGCAACAATGCCGCACCATAGGTGAGAGACCAGATATAAGACAGGTAATCACGAATCGACATATCATAATTTTGTGATTTTAAATATTTTTCTGTCATTTCTTTTAACGACACAATACGTTGCTGACGGATCGAGTAAAGCTCGTCAAACAGATGCTTGAGCTTGGATTCGGTCATGGTCAGATGTTCTTCTAACTGATGCAGCAGGATGGTACGGCTTGGCGAGGTGAGGTGATAGAGCATGTAACGTGGTGCATACTCCTTGACATCGGTATTGTATTTGTCTGAAATTTTTAAGATTTCTTTTTCATTCTGGATAATCAGTTCCAGCAATAACTCATTTTTGCTACGGAAATGTTTATACAAGGTGCCTTTGGCAATATCCAGTTCAGCAACCAGTTCATCGAGGGTCATTTCTTGGTTGTTTTCTAATAACAGTTTTTCTGCAACCTGCAAGATTTTTTCTTTACGAATTAAGAACTGAGTATGACGATCTGGATTCATGATGCTTATAAGCTCCTCATAGTGTTCTACACTGCATTTGCATTAGTGTCCAATGCATCATAACGCGAAGCAATGCTTTTATATATCAAACTTTGGTTTGGATATGGTCAAGCGTTTTGGGGTTCCCAGTTGGAAATCCCGCTGAATAATAAGCGTACCTGAGTCGCTGCATTGTCAATAAACAGGTTTTGCTGTTCAAGCAGATGATCAATCGGGAACTGTTTTGGCAGATTGATCCAGGTCATGGCCCAGGTAAAAGACATATTGATCAGAATGGTAGACAGTACCTGTAAATGCCTGGCTTCCTTGATGTGCTTGAAGGTCTCGAGCTTGCACAGATCAATGGCCAGATCTTCGATCAGGAACTCGATTTCACGTGCGATGGCAATACGCACCGTTTCAGAGCCGCCCCAGCGCTCTGCAATCATGAATTGCCACTGTTGCGGGCTGTGATTAACGGCCTGTACGAATAATTCAATGCTGGTGCGGGTTTTGGCCGAACCGCTATGTTGCAGATAACTCTGGCCCAGTTGATGGATCAGGCTTTTTAAATGCAGGGAAACCTGATCGACCAGCTCTTGTCCGAGCGCATCCATGTCCTGAAAATGACGATAAAATGCCGTTGGAACCAAACCAACTTCACGTGCAACTTCACGCAAGCTAATACTGCTAAATGAGCGCCCAGCAGTGCTGAGGTGAAGGGCTGCATCCAGCAAAGCCTGTCGACTCTGTTGTTTTCGTTCATCTCTAATCGACATGAATAAGATCCATTAAAACCGTACAGCAAAGTCTAGCAAAAAAAACAGAAACTTTTTAGTGTTCGTACATTGCTAAATACGGATGTTTTTGATTTTTATTCATGCCATCGCTAGACAAATGACAGGCAGCCTCCTGGAAAAATCCGTTATTTTCCCCTTATTTTTAATGGCTTATAACCCGTATAAAAAATATTCAAAAAATTAGTGAACAAGTGTTGACTCAGTGAACACAAATAAATATAGTGTACACATGTTCACTACATGAACATTTGTTCACTCAAAATAAATAGCCAGATACAAAACGAGGAACGTATGAACGCAGAAATCGCTTATCAGCCACACTGGATCAGGGAAGATTTCGTTGATTTTATCTTGCAAAAGATCAAGCCAACCTTGGCCTGGAAACGCATTCTTGCGCAAGTGACTGCCGTGCAGCCACTGAGCGCAGATATGGTGTTACTCAGCTTAAAGCCCAATCATCATTTCGATTTTAGCCAGGTCAAGGCTGGCCAGAGTGTTTTAATTACCCTGAAGATTCACGGGGTTTATCAGCAACGTAGTTATTCGATTGTTGAGGTGACACCGCAAGGTGAAATCCGTCTGGGCATTAAAGTGCAAGGTGTGGTGTCTAAAGCAGCACAACAATTACGTGTTGGAGACAGCTTTGAAATTTCTCAGGCTCAGGGCGAGTTCGTCTTGCATCAAGGCCAGCAACCTGCATTACTGATTGCTTCGGGTTCAGGCATTACCGCGATTTATGCTTTATTAAAACAGGCATTACAGCAGCAGCTTGAACAGGTTCATGTACTGTATTTTAACCGTGCCGAAGTGCTGCATCAGGACATCTTGGCCTTGGCTGAGCAGCATCCACAGCTGAACTATCACTTCTTTAATACGGCACAGCAAAAACAGCATTTAGATGCAGCATTATTAGAGAAACTTGTCCCGAATTTTAAACAGATCCAAACCTATGCCTGTGGTCACCACAGCATGATGAAACAGGCGCAACAGATCTATACCCAGCATGGAGTTGCAGAAAACTTTCATCAAGAGTTTTTCCAACCGGTCCAGGCAGAGCATTCCAGTGAGGCACAACCGGTTAGCTTCCGTCGTGCACAACAGCATTTTATGGCAACCACCAATCTGCTGAGCAGTGCAGAGCAAGCGGGCTTACGACCACAACATGGTTGCCGCATGGGCGTATGTAACCGTTGTAGCTGTACCAAAGTCAGCGGTGTGACCCAGAACCTGCTCACGGGTGAAATTGATGATCAACCCAACCGTCCAATCAAGTTATGTGTGAGCCAGGCGCTGAGCCCAGTCACCATTGACCTATAAAAACAAAGAGATTTGAGGATCAGCACCATGAATATGGCATTAGAATTTAAAACCGCATCCAAGTCCGCGCATTTAACCCCTGAACAGGTTGAAGAGTTTGGTCGCCGTGTCGAGCAAATCCGGCTGGAAGTCATGCAAAACCTCGGTGAAGAGGATTCAACATATATTTATAAAGTGCGTAATTTCGTGCGTTATACCGAGATTGCATCGCGTGGCATGCTGATGTTCGGTGGCTGGATTCCACCGGTATGGTTGCTGGGAACCGCCATGCTGGGCGTGTCTAAGATTGTCGAGAACATGGAGCTGGGCCATAACGTGATGCATGGTCAGTTTGACTGGCTTAATGATCCGAGCTTACGTGGCGAAGATTACGACTGGGACAATACCTGCTCAGGCAATGACTGGCGTTATACCCATAACTATATGCACCATACCTATACCAATATTGTTGGCAAAGACCATGATGTCGGCTATGGCATTTTACGTGTCACTGAAGACCAGAAGTGGGAAGTGCGCCATCTGTTCAATATTCCATTGGCCTTACAGCTGATGTTGTTTTTCCAGTGGTATGTGGGAGTACAAAACCTGCATCTGGAAGATGCACTGGTGTATAAAACCAAAAGCTGGAAACAGGTCTGGGCCGATGCAGCAGAATTTCGCAAGAAAGCCAGACGTCAGGTGTTAAAAGATTATGTGTTCTTCCCGGCGATTGCGACCATCAACTTTATTCCAGTGCTGGCGGGTAATGCCGTCGCCAATATTATCCGCAACCTGTGGTCATCAGCAGTGATTTTTAATGGTCACTTTACTGAAGATGCCGAGACCTTTGAAGCGGACAATACCGAGAACGAGACCAAGGCACAGTGGTACCTGCGTCAGATTCGTGGTTCGAGTAACTTCACCGGCGGGAAATGGATGCACTTCATGAGCGGTAATTTAAGCCATCAGATCGAGCATCATTTATTTCCAGATATGCCTGCCAATCGTTATGAACAGGTTGCCCCAAAAATCAGGGCCTTATGTGCCGAATATGGGGTGAATTATAACGAAGCCAACTTTATGAAGCAGTTCTGGACCGTGTGGGTGCGTCTGGCCAGATGTTCGTTGCCAAACGACTTGTCTGCGCAACTGGCACACAGCTGGAGCATGCTGAAAGCGAAGCTCAAACTTGCTTAATTGGGTGAATTGTAACGAATAAGTAAAACTGAAAGCACGTGTAATTGAGCTATACTATGGCGCAATGATATTTGAGCCATAGTTTTTAAGGAATCGTTATGCGTATTGACCAAAGAGCACTAGACCAATTACGTGAGGTAAAAATTACCCGTAACTATACCCGTTACGCAGAAGGCTCGGTTTTGGTTGAGTTTGGTCATACCAAAGTGTTGTGTACCGCGAGTATTGATAACTCGGTACCACGCTTCCTGAAAGGGCAGGGGCAAGGCTGGGTAACTGCTGAATATGGCATGTTGCCACGCTCAACCCATACCCGTAGTGATCGTGAAGCGGCGCGTGGCAAGCAAACCGGCCGTACTCAGGAAATCCAGCGTCTGATTGGCCGTAGCTTACGTGCCATGGTGGATTTGAAGAAATTGGGCGAGAACACCATTACCATCGACTGTGATGTGATTCAGGCCGATGGCGGTACCCGTACTGCGGCAATCACCGGTGCAGCAGTGGCGCTGGTGGATGCCATGAATGTATTGCTTAGCAACAAGAAAATTAAACAGGACCCGTTAAAAGGTCTGGTGGCAGCAATTTCAGTGGGCATGTATCAGGACGAAGTCCTCCTCGATCTATGCTACGAAGAAGATTCAAATTGCCAAACCGATTTGAATGTGGTGATGACCCAGGCGGGCGAATTTATTGAAATTCAGGGCACGGCCGAAGATAAGCCGTTTACCCGCCAGCAGTGCAATGCCATGTTAGAGCTTGCCGAAAAAGGAATCATGGAGTTGATTCAGAAGCAACAGCAGGCACTCGGTTGGTAAGTTCCAGTTGATAGTGCGGGCGGTCTGGTAAGTTTAGACCGCCTTTTTTTTATCTTGTTTTTTTGTCATCAAACTGCGATCAAATCATCATCGAACTGTCATTTAGATTGTATTGACTATCTGCACTGATATTGAACGGATCGTCAAATGCGAAATTTCTTTTTAGCGTTACTTGCCGGGAGCTGCCTGTTACTCAGTGCCTGTAACGATAGCGATAGTGGTGATAACAATAACGCTCAACCAGAGCCGAAGCCACCTACCTCAAGCTGCAAGATGCATTGCGCCCCTTAAAGAATAACAATAAGGAAGTTAATACAATGAACCGTCGTGAATTTGTCTTAAATTCAGCTAAAGCATTATTTGGTACGGCTGCGCTCACCAGTTTTCCGATGAGTATTCAAAAGGCACTGGCGATTGACGCCAAGGTCGAAACCGGCACCATCAAGGACGTGAAACACGTGGTGATCCTGACTCAGGAAAACCGCTCTTTTGATAATTATTTTGGCACCCTGAAAGGGGTACGTGGATTTGGCGACCGATTTACCATTCCTTTAAGTGACGGCCGTAAAGTCTGGGAACAGTACGATGCCAAAAAGAACAAGGTCTATCCATATCATTTAGACAGCAGCCGCGGCAATGCGCAGCGGGTTAGTGGCACGCCGCATTCATGGACCGATGGCCAGTATGCCTGGGATCATGGCCGGATGGGGAAATGGGTGCAATACAAGCAACCGCAATCGATGGGCTATTACAAACAGCAGGAAGTTGAATTCCAGTTTGCCTTGGCCAATGCCTTTACCTTATGTGATGCCTATCACTGCGCCATGCATACCGGCACCAACTCCAACCGTATGTTTATCTGGACGGGAACCAATGGTCCAACCGGGGCCAATGTTGCCAGCGTGGTCAATGATCTGGACTCGATTGGCTCCTCTCTTACAGGTTATGACTGGACCACTTATCCTGAACGCTTGCAGCAAGCAGGCGTTAGCTGGAAGGTGTATCAGAACATGCCAGACAACTTTACCGACAACCCCCTGGCCGGGTTTAAAAAGTACCGCCGTGCCAATGAATTATCTGGCAAACCCGTAAATAACACCACCATTTGCCCGGCTTACGACCCGGCGATTGATGCCAGACAGCCTTTATATAAAGGGATTGCCAATACCATGCCGGATGGCGGATTTCTCGGTTCATTTAAAGAGGATATTGCCAAAGGGCAGTTACCACAGGTGAGCTGGCTGGTGGCTCCTGCAACTTATAGCGAACATCCGGGGCCTTCTAGTCCGGTACAAGGCGCATGGTATATTCAGGAAGTCCTCAATGCGCTCACAGAGCGTCCGGAGCTCTGGAGCCAGACAGTTTTCCTGATTAACTTTGATGAAAATGATGGTTTCTTTGATCACGTGCCGTCACCCAGTGCACCGTCAATGGATGTTTCAGGACAGGTCTATGGCAAAACCACATTGACTAAAGAACAAATGTCTTATGAATATGCCACGCATGCCAAGGCATCGAGAGGACAACCGGATTTTACCGATCCAGAGGTCAGTAACGGGGTCGGGGTGTATGGGCCGGGTATTCGGGTACCGATGTATATCATTTCGCCGTGGAGTCGTGGTGGCTGGGTCAACTCACAGGTGTTTGATCATTCATCCGTGATCCGGTTTCTGGAGCAATGTTTTGGGGTACAGGAACCGAATATCAGTCCCTATCGACGTGCCGTATGTGGTGACCTGACCTCGGCCTTTAACTTTAAGACCCCGAATTTACTGCCCATGCCGGATCTGGCAGGTAAGAAGAGTAAAAACGAAGCAGATGCGATTCGCAAGGCTCAGGAGCAATTGGCTCAGGTCAGCCGTCCAGACAACCAGACTTATCCGGTTCAGGAGCTGGGCATCCGGCCATCGCGTGCCTTGCCATATATTTTGCACACCAGTGCCAAAGTGGACCTTGCCGCGAAAACAGTCAAACTGATGTTTTCCAATACCGGGACACAGGCAGCCGTATTCCATGTCTACGATAAATTGAATCTGGATGCCATTCCACGCCGTTATATGGTGGAGGCAGGCAAGCAACTGGACGATCTTTGGCAGAGCAAGGACAATCAGTATGATTTATGGGTACTGGGCCCTAATGGTTTTCATCGCAGCTTTAGCGGTGACCTGACGCAGCTCGCACAAATTCAGGCATTGCCGGAAATCCGGGTCTGTATGGAAGAATGTGATCCCAAACTGTTCCTGAAAGTACGCAATGATGCCGGGCAGACTGCAAAATTGCAGGTCAAGGCCAATGCCTATTTGCCGAATAAGACCTGGCACATCGAAACGGCTGCGGCTGAACGGGAACTGAACTGGGATATGAGCGAGTTCGGTGGCTGGTATGATTTTACTGTCACGATTGAACATGATCCGAGCTATCGCCGTCGTTTTGCTGGGCGTATTGAAACCAGTGAAGACTCGATTTCTGATCCGTATATGGGCTTTATGGAGTTATAAATTATATTGGATCAGATCAGAAAAAGCAGTCCAAGTGAGCACTTGGGCTGCAGTTTTAGATTCGATTAGCATAATAAAAAGTAAAGGTAGAGTGCGATCCGCAGCGACAGACTGAGAAAACCCGCTACACATACTTCAGTACTGCCAAACGCCACCCGCTGCCCGAAACGATAACAGCGCACGACTGCATAACCGATGCTGCGGATCAATCCTTCAAACAGAATCTCAAAGATCACATTCATAAACACAAAGCGGAAAAACTTAAAAAGTCAGTGGAATAAAGCCTCAAATAGACTATCCATCGTTATTATTTTAATCAGGCATGTTGCCGGACAGTGTAGGCTTACACAGCAAGAAAGGAAAGCAGACAGAAAGCCAGCATCGTCAACACAACATTACCGAGAGTTTACATGCCTGTAACACAGCCCACTGATTTTACTCATTTAAATTTGCTAAATTGAGCAAAAATTGAAATGAAGCAATTTCGGGGTAAGGATGTTACAAGTTTTTCTCGTATTATTAACTGCAGTGACTTTTGTTTTAATGGCGGCAGATCCACGCCCCACTGATTCGACCGAAGCCAAATCAGCATGGCAGGTTGAAACGACAGAAGTCGCTAAGAACACAGAAATGTTAGCTTCACAAAAGCATGAGTCTCAAAACAAAGAGACCGATCAGGCTTAAGCATTAAAACGCATGGATAAATCGACCGCTGTTACATCTTTGGTCAACACGCCCATTGAGATGTAATCCACGCCAGTGGTCGCCACTTCACGTAAATTTTCAATAGTGATATTGCCCGATGCTTCTAGCTTGCAGCGCCCGGCAACGTGTTTCACTGCGTCAATCATCTGTTGCTGGCTAAAGTTATCCAGCATCACGATATCAGCCCCTGCTTCCAGTGCCTGATTTAACTCATCCCAGGTTTCCACTTCGACTTCGACCGGTTTGCCTGGGGCGATTTCGTGGGCTTTGGTGATGGCCTGGGCAATGCCACCAGCAGCCATAATATGGTTTTCCTTGATCAGGAACGCATCAAACAAACCTAAGCGGTGATTTTGTCCGCCACCGACCGCTACAGCATATTTTTGTGCAACCCGCAGGCCCGGTAAGGTTTTACGGGTATCGAGCAGTTTGGTCTGTAAACCGTCGAGCTGTTTAACGTAATTTGCAGTTTTCGTCGCCACCGCAGACAGGGTCTGGATAAAGTTTAAAGCTGGACGCTCTACGGTGAGTAAGCTGCGCGCGGAGCCGGCGAGTTTTAGGAACGCTTCATTGGCGGCAACAACATCACCTTCCTGTTTTAACCAGGTCACCTGTACGCTATTGTCATAGGCCTCAATCAGGGCATTGACCCAAGGCTGGCCAGCCAGCACCATCTCTTCACGGCTAATAATGGTTGCGGTGGCCTGTTCTTCAGCTGGTGTGAGCATGGCGGTAATATCGCCGTCTCCGATATCTTCCTGTAATGCTTGTTGAATATTGATTTGAATAGATTGTTCAAGCAAAGATTGAGGAATACTCATACCAGTTCCAGTGTAGGTTTGACTAAAAAACGTGTGCCCTATATTAACACCCTCCCTATAAAAAATAAGTATTTCATCTCGATTATTCTGGAGAAAGCATGGCAGAATGGCGCCAGTAAAGATTAAATTGCTGATTCAGGTCATGATGCAACACGCTAGATTTGCTCAAGTACAACAAGGTGTATTGGTGGGTGCGACCCAGATTGCATCGCCAAATTTTAATGCACGTCCTGCCGGGACGGACATCCAGCTGATTGTGATTCACAATATCAGTTTGCCGCCTTCCCAGTTTGGAGGAGGCTATATCCAGCAATTTTTTCAGAACCAGCTCGATTGGTCACTGCATCCTTATTTCCAGACCATTGAAGGCATGCAGGTCTCGGCACACTTGCTGATTTTGCGTACGGGTGAAGTGATCCAGTTTGTCAACTTCAATGACCGTTCCTGGCATGCCGGCCGCTCCAGTTATCTGGCACAAAAAGAGTGTAATGACTATTCGATCGGGATTGAGCTGGAAGGCAGTGATGATCTGCCTTTTGAGCCAGAACAATATCAGGCCCTGGCTGAAATTGTCTGTACCTTGCAGCAGGCTTACCCGAAAATCCAGAACCATATTGCAGGCCATTCCGATGTTGCGCCAAAGCGTAAAACCGATCCCGGTGAATACTTTGACTGGCAACTGTTTAGAAAGTTACTTTCCCAGAACAAGCGTGCGAAAAAAATATCATCGGATTTATGATTTCATAACAAAATCTGTTGGGAGTTTCATTACAATAACGCTTTTCAAAAATTAAGCCGTGGGTGAATGCGATGGCATTGTGGCGATCGACTGTAATTGTCAGTGCAATGACAATGTTATCTCGGGTGTTGGGGCTGGTACGGGATGTGGTACTGCTCAATGTGTTTGGTGCAGGCAAGGACTTCGATACCTTCGTTGTTGCCTTTCGTATTCCCAACTTTTTCAGGCGACTGTTTGCAGAGGGAGCTTTTTCCCAAGCTTTTATTCCTGTTCTGACCGAATATAAAACCAGCCGTGCCCATGCCGAGGTCCAGATTCTCATTAGCCGGGTATTTGGCTGTTTACTGACGGCCATGTCCTTGCTGACTTTTGTGGCAATGGTGGCTGCGCCAGCGATTATTTATTTGTATGCGCCCGGTTTCCATAACGATCCGGAGAAGTTTGAGCTCGCGGTCGATATGTTCCGCCTGACCATTCCTTACCTGATGTTTATGTCCTTGACGGCCTTCGCCAGCAGTATCCTGAACAGCTATGGTTCTTTTGCATCACCTGCATTTTCGCCAGTATTGCTGAATGTGGCGATGATTGCCGGTGCATGGTGGTTGACGCCGTATATGGCTGAGCCCATCATGGCATTGGGATGGGCGGTAGTAGCGGCCGGTATTTTGCAATTGGCGATCCAGATTCCGGAATTATGGAAGAAGAATTTGCTGATTCCACCTAAAGTGGATTTCAAACATGAAGGTGTGGACCGCATCTTGAAGCTGATGCTTCCGGCCCTGTTTGGCGTATCCGTCACCCAGATTAACCTGTTGCTCAATACCATTTGGGCCTCCTTTATGCAGGATGGTTCTGTGTCATGGTTATACAGTGCCGAGCGGATGACCGAGTTGCCATTGGGCCTGATTGGTGTGGCAATTGGTACGGTCATTTTGCCTTCGCTGTCTGCACGTCATGCTGAACAGGATCAGGCCAAGTTCAAGAGCATGATCGACTGGGCTGCCAGAGTAATTATGCTGGTCGGGATTCCTGCCAGTATTGCCTTATTCATGCTGTCGACCCCGATTATTCAGGCGCTGTTCCAGCGTGGTGAATTTACCCTGGAAGATACCAAAATGACCGCTCTGGCATTGCAATGCATGAGTGCAGGGGTGATTTCGTTTATGCTGATCAAGGTATTTGCACCGGGCTTCTATGCGCAGCAAGATACTAAAACGCCTGTTCGCGTCGGCCTAATGGCGGTTGCTGCCAATGCCATTTTAAACGTGGTGTTTATTGGCTTGTTTAAGCTGATCGACTGGCATGCAGAGCACATGGCGCTAGCCTTGGCCTCTTCTGGCTCGGCTTTGGTCAATGCAGGCATGCTGTACTTTTATCTGCATAAACGGAATATTTTCCGTTTTGGTGCGCACTGGAAAAAACTGGCATTGCAATATGCAGTGGCCAATATTGCCATGATTGCAGCGCTCTGGTACGCACTAAGCTGGTATCAGGGAGATGTGTCACAATGGTTACGCGTTGCTGAGGTTATCGGTTTATGCGTGGTGGGTGTGGTAGCCTATCTGATCGGGTTGCTGGTGACAGGTTTCCGTCCCCGTCATTTAAAGGCATAAGCCAGATCAAAAATTAAACCCTCCATCAAGGAGGGTTTTTTTATTATTTCACTTCAAGTAATTCAATATCAAAAATTAAAGTACTGTTTGGTCCGATGGCATCGCCGGAACCGACATCACCATAAGCGAGATTTGCAGGGACAAAGAAACGGCTCTTACCGCCTTCTTTCATGGTTTGTACCCCTTCGGTCCAGCCTGCAATCACCTGACTCAGTTTAAACTCTACAGGATGATTACGCGCAATTGAACTATCAAAGACAGTACCGTCGAGTAAGCGGCCTTCATAATTGACTTTAACGGTAGAGCTGGCTTTCGGAGACTTGCCTTTACCTGCTTGTAATACCTGATATTGTAAGCCTGACTTGGTGGTTACGATACCGGCTTTTTTGCCATTGTCAGCCAGGAATGCTTTCCCTGCCTGATCATTTTTTTTGGCTTGTTCCTGAAATTCTACCAGTTGCTTGGCTTCCAGACGTTTTTTATACTGGTTGAGCACTGTGGCCATTTCTTCATCGGTTAAAGAAGCTGCTTTGCCTTGCATGGCTTCCTGTAAGCCTTGTACAAAAGTCTCGATATTTAAATCTTTGAGTGTTTCGGCATTGCCTCGACCCATCAGATAACCATAGCTATAGCCAAGTTGATCTTTTTGTGGACTCTTTGTTGAAATGGGTGCTGCTTGAACCGTTCCGATGGTTGAGGCAATTAAAATCAGGCCTAATTTTTTCATTCTATCTTCCAAAAAATAAAGGAGGGCACCAGCCCTCCTTAAATCATTTATTTTACAGCGATTAATTCTACGTCAAACACTAACGGGCTATTTGGCGGAATTGAACCAGGAACACCTTGTTCACCGTAACCGAGGTTTGCAGGAATATAAAGTGTTGCCTTACCGCCTTCTTTCATGAGCTGTAGGCCTTCAGTCCAACCTGGAATCACCTGATTTAAAGGAAACTCGATTGGCTCGCCACGATCATAAGAGCTGTCAAATACTTTACCGTCTGGAAGCTGGCCTTTGTAATGGACTTTTACAATAGAGCTTGCAGTCGGTTGCTTGCCTGTCCCTTCTTTGGTGATTTTGTATTGCAAGCCCGAAGCAGTCGTTTTTACACCTTCTTTCTTGGCATTTTCTGCAAGGAAACTGCTATTGGTGGCTTCAACTTTCTTGCTTTCTTCCAGTTGCTTTTGCTGTAACTCTTTCTGGAAATCTACATAGGCCGCTTGTAATTCTTCTTCGGTATAAGCAGCCGGCTTTTGTCCGTGCGCATCACGGAAGCCTGTAATAAATGCAGATGTTTCCAGTTCTGGTGGGGTCTGCTTGGCAACTTCATAGCCAAGTGCATAACTGATTTTTGCTACAGGCGTTGCATTCTTATCTGCTTTTGCACCAAGCTCTGTCGCTGGATGTTGAGTTGCATAATAGACAGGAACAAGCGCTGCACCGCCTAAAACGACCGCGACAATGAAAGGTAAAGCTTTACTCATGAGATGTCCAAAATGAAATTTTAATAAAACATATAAGATTGATCTTAGCATGTCTGGGTGAGTGCATTGAATAATCCGACGCAAAAAATGCATGGATTTTTGTATGAGGATTGAACCGTTTGTGATATCAAAAGCAATGAGTTTGCAAAAAAACCGGAGCATTGGCAATGCTCCGGTTTTTGTGTAAACCAATAAAAGCTAGACTATTGACCGGTTTGGTATTGATACTGTTTTAGCTGGTAGGCGGGAACCTGATCGAGTACCAGACCATCAATCTCAAGTCCTGCATTTTCAAAATAAGATTTGGCCAGCTCAATATCCTTAAGCTGTGTTTTGGCATATTGCACTAGACATAGGTTAAAACCTGTTGTCTGGGCAATAATCAAGCTATCTGACGCTGCGAGCACTGGAGCAGCATTGATAATAACGTAATCATATTGGGTCCGTATCTGCTGGATCAGTTCTGCAAAACGGATCTGGTGCGAGCTAATGGACACGTCATCATTACTTTGGCCCCGACCAATCAAACTTAAATTTGGATAAGCTGTCTTAAACACAACCTGATCGAGTGACGCTTGACCACGTAAGTATTCTGCCAAGCCGGAGGTAGTGTTGCTGTTAAAAATTTGAGCAAGCCGACCACGATACAGATCACTATCAATCACTAAAACCCGTTGCCCAGCCTGGCCAAGATATTGAGCCAAATGTTGAGTAATGCTTCCTTGATTCTGATCAGGCGTAACACTGGTCAGCATGACAATATTATGCTGTTTTTGACTGAGCTTATGGCGCAAAGTCGGAATAAATGATTTGAGTGCCTGCAAATCGGGCGTATCTTTCTTTTTCGCTTTTGGCAGTTCGATGTAGGTTTTAATGCCGGTTGCCTGTTCAGCTTCATCACGGCTACGTACACCTGTTTGCAGCATATTGCGAATCAGGGCAATCAACACCCCAATAAAACCGCCAACAAGAATAGACAGAATTAAGATAATCAGCTTACGAGGCTTGATAGGTTTAGTTGGCTCAACAGGATAGTCTAAAACACGTAAGTTTCCTGTTTCACCTGCCTTGGCTAAGCTTAGAGATTGGTAAGTACCTAATAAATTAGTGTACATTTGTGTCTGAACTTGCACATCTCGATAATATTGCAAGTATTGACTTTGAGTATTTGGTAATCTCTTTAAAGCATCATTTAGTTCATTGATTTTTTTATTAAATAGGCCAATTTGTGCATTAATTTCCTGCATCATTGGATGTTGAGCGGTGTACTGTGCTGCTAGCTGGGCCTGCTTTTGTTCTAATTGGATTTTTTGTGTTTCTAGTTCTACACTCTGTTTTAAATAAAGTCCGGCTTCTTGCTGGATATCAATTGTTCCATGGGTTTCACGGAAGGCATTAAACTTTTGTTCAGCTTGCTCTAATGAATCTTTCAGTTGTGGCAATTGCTGGTTTAAAAAAGTTAAGGTTTTTTCTTTCTCAGCAGATTTTGTAGCTAAATTTTGCTCTTGATAGATCGTTAGAATGTGATTTAACACCTTCATGATATGTACTTTATCTGCTCCATCATAGCTGAGAGCAATAATACCTGTTTGTTTTGCAAGTTCGGTTGCTTTTAACGTAACTAAAATTCCTTTAACGGCAGCAAGTAATGATTGTTTCTGTACAATATATTGTCCATCTAATGGTTGTTGGCCAGAGATACTGACTTTCCATGATGCTTCAAGCGTTTCGGTAGGTATTTTTTGATTAAGCATCCCTTTATAAACTTCTAATCCAGTCTTCTCCGAGACAATACTAAATTTTTGTCCCTGAAAACTTAAAATTAAGTTTTGGTCAAGATATTGAGCTGGTACCTTAAATTCATGGATAGAAAATGCTGTTTTATGATCTGTAACTTTTACTTGATCAGCCAAATAAGTGGTATGGAATCGATCTGTATCTAAGAGGTTTTGGAAAAAGGATTGATCAGGTTGGATTTGAATATCTAAATTTAAATCCTCAATCGTTTTACCTAAGACTGAACGTGACTGTAAAATTTCAATTTCAGTTTGGATTGACTGCTGGCCACCAAGATTAAGGCCGGCTAAACTTCCTAGGGAAGCTAGCTGAGGACTTAAGCTTGCTAATCCATTTTGTTTATTATCAATAATCTGAATTTTGGCATCAACGGAGTAAGTTTTTTTCGCAATTTTAAGATAAATCCCCGCACAAACTAAGGCGAATACAGTACAAAAAGCGATGAGCTTCCATTGAGTGATGAGTGCAAAAAGTAATTCTCTAAGATTAATTGTATCATCAGACAGTTGAGTATTTTGATTCATATGAAAACAACTATTTAAAATTTTGAAGTAGCAACATGCAGGTTCATTAATATTTCAATCATTAGACGGAGGTGTGTATACCTATTTACCTAATTGGTCAAAACTATAAAGCGCGTTAGAGAAAGGTATAATTTGATTAACCATCCGTTGCCAACGGGTTAAACCAGTTGCATCAATATAAACAATATCATTCTTTTGCATGGCAAACTGATTGGCTAAGGCAAGATTGCCTAAACTACTCAAATTCAATTGATAAAGTGTTGAATGTCGAGTATCAAGATCCGTCCGCATAACATACACACGAGCAGCACTTGCTGTATAGGGATTAATGCCTTCACTCTCACCAAGCACATCACTTAAAGTCATGCCCTGATCACGTAAAGGAATAGCTTGGTTTTTACTTGATTCACCCATTACGTACAATTTTTGATTTTGTTTGGTATTTACAAAAATTGTATCGTTAGGCTGTATTAACAGTTTATGCAGCGATAATCCATTCTTTTCTAAAGCGACAACATCTAAATTATAAGTAATACCTTTGCGGATCAATTGAATAGACGTATTATCTCCGGTTTCTGGGTTAATACCCCCTGCCATACCAAGTGCTGTATATAAGCTAATAGGTTGATCATTGAGAGTATATTGTCCACTTCTCATGACTTGCCCATTAACGAAGTAACGGTTTCCTTCATAGGATAATACGCGGACAATAACATCAGGCGTTTTTAAATACTTTGCGAACTGGGCACGAATAAAACGATTGGTTTCAGCAAGTGTTTTACCTGCAATATGTACCTGTCCTACTAATGGTAATTGGATATTTCCGTTACTATCAATTGGATAGCCTGTAGTTCTTATATTGTTCCCATCTTGGATGGGTGGTGTAATTTCAGGATAAGCCCATAACTGGATAGATAAAATATCACCTGTACTTAAACGATATGGCGTATGCGATTGATGAAATAAAGCTGTTAAATTATTCTGTTTTGATGAAATGGAACTGATCTTTAGGGTTGGGATGTTCTCTTGTGACAGTTGTACAACGGTAAGGTTAGCGCCTTGTTCTGTCGTAAACTCTCCATTTTCAGGCAAATCATGTGTTTGGAATCCTGAAGTGATTGCACAACTAACAGCACTAATACTCAGTGTAAGAATTGGAAAAAGTTGGTAATACTTCACATGAAACCCTTGGATAATCTTATTTTTTAATCAATACCTATTGCCCATAGATCATCAATAGACAAAGGACGCTAAAGTGTGCTGATTTTATATCAAAAGATTAAAAAAACATAATAATCTTTTTTCCTCCTAGGCTTCGTCTATTTTAAAAAGAATTCATAACTTTAACATGATCTTATTCAACTAAAATTCTAAAATAGCTACTTAGAGCTAGATCTGTTTAATGAGAAAAATATTTAAATAAAAGAGCGTGATGCGCTAACAAATTTTTGTATTTTGTTATATCATGCCGCATTGTATTTTTTGCAATAGTTTAAAGTTTTTTGAATCTTATTTTTTTAGTTATTTCAGTAGGATAGGGTTGTCTTTAAAGGTGAAAATCTAGCTCTTTCCATTACTCTGTCAAAGATACGATAAGATTGTTCAGAAATACTTTAGCTTTTATGCAAAGATATAAAGTTTAGATAGAGTCTACTCAATGCAGTATAGTGGAAAAATATGAAAATATTATTAACAGGCGGTGCTGGATTTATTGGTTCTGCTGTTGTACGTCATATTATAAAAACAACGAAAGATATCGTTTTAAATATAGATAAACTGACCTATGCGGGTAACTTAGAGTCATTAAAAGAAATTGATCAAGATTCACGATATCAGTTCCAGCAAGTTGATATTTGTGATGCATCGAGATTAGAACATATTTTTGAACAGTTCCAACCTGATGCGGTAATGCATCTTGCTGCGGAATCTCATGTTGATCGTTCAATTGATGGTCCGAGCGCATTTATTCAGACAAATATTGTAGGTACGTATACTTTATTAGAAGCAGCACGTAAATACTGGCAAACATTGGATGAAACCAAGAGAAAGAATTTTCGTTTTCATCATATTTCTACAGATGAAGTTTATGGTGATTTGGATGGTACAAAAGATCTATTTACTGAAACAACATCTTACGCACCGAGTTCCCCTTACTCTGCAAGTAAGGCGAGTTCAGATCACTTAGTTCGCGCTTGGCAAAGAACTTATGGTTTACCGACGATTGTGACGAACTGCTCTAATAACTATGGTCCTTATCATTTTCCAGAAAAATTGATCCCATTGGTAATTTTAAATGCTTTGGACGGAAAGAAACTACCAATTTATGGAAAGGGTGATCAAATTCGTGATTGGCTGTTTGTTGAAGATCATGCCCGAGCATTGTATCTGGTCGTTACCCAAGGTAGGGTTGGTGAAACTTACAATATTGGTGGACATAACGAAAAACAAAATATTGAAGTAGTGCAAACCATTTGCAAAATTTTAGATGTATTAAGGCCACAGCCTAAGGCACAATCTTATGCAAGTTTAATTACTTTTGTGAAAGATCGTCCTGGACATGATCTACGTTATGCGATTGATGCTTCAAAAATTGAGCGTGAACTCGGCTGGAAACCTCAGGAGAGCTTTGAAACAGGTATCTATAAAACAGTCGAATGGTATTTAAATAATTTAGAATGGTGTCGTCGTGTGCAAGATGGCAGCTATCAACGTGAAAGATTAGGGGTAAATGTCTAATGTCGACAAAAGGTATTATTCTTGCTGGAGGTTCTGGTACGCGATTATATCCAATTACTAAAGGCGTATCTAAGCAGTTACTTCCTATTTATGATAAACCGATGGTCTACTATCCTTTGTCAGTCTTGATGCTAGCTGGTATTCGTGAAATTTTAATTATCAGTACGCCAGATGATATTGATGGATTTAAGCGTTTACTGGGTGATGGCTCACAATTTGGTATTAATCTGAGCTATGCAATTCAGCCTAGCCCCGATGGTTTGGCTCAAGCTTTTATTATTGGAGAGAAATTTATTGGCACTAGTAATGTATGTTTAGTACTAGGCGATAATATTTTCTATGGTCAAGGCTTTACACCAATGTTACGTCAGGCTGTTGCACGTCAAAAAGGTGCTACCGTCTTTGGATATCAAGTGAAAGATCCAGAACGTTTCGGTGTTGTCGAGTTTGATGAGCAAAAGCGAGCTGTTTCATTGGAGGAAAAACCTAAACATCCGAAATCACATTTTGCGGTCACAGGACTTTACTTCTATGACAATGAAGTAATTGAGATTGCCAAACAAGTTAAACCTTCAGAACGTGGTGAGTTAGAAATTACTACCGTCAATCAAATGTATCTTGAGCGTGGTGATTTAAATGTTGAATTACTTGGACGTGGTTTTGCTTGGTTGGACACGGGTACGCATGAAAGCTTGTTAGAAGCGGCACAATTTGTAGAGACAATTGAAAAACGCCAAGGTTATAAAGTAGCTTGTTTAGAAGAAATTGCTTTTAACAATGGCTGGTTAAGCAAAGAGCAAATTTTAGCAATTGGCCAAAGTATGAATAAAAATGATTATGGTCAATATCTTATGTCTTTGGTGAGTGAAGTATGAAACTGATTGAATGGATTGACTTGCCAAATCTAGGTGATGAGCGTGGTGGCTTGGTTGTTGCTGAGGAAACCAAGAATATTCCTTTTAAAGTCAAGCGCATATATTATATTTTTGATGCAAAGTCAGATATCCCGCGAGGTTTTCATGCCCATAAAGCGCTACATCAGGTTGCATTCTGTATAAAAGGAAAATGCAGGATGGTGATGGATAACGGCACTGAAAAACAAGAAGTATGGATGGATCAAGCCAATAAGGGATTGATGATTCCTCCGCTCGTATGGCATGAGATGCATGATTTTTCTGAGGATTGTGTTTTATTGGTATTGGCAAGTGAACACTACGATGAAAGTGATTATATTCGTAAATATGATGAATTTTTAATTGTTGTAAATCAGCCTTTCATTCATCCGCTAGCTGATGTCCAGTCACAAAATATTGGGCAAAATACAAGAATTTGGCAATATAGCGTTATATTGAAAGAGGCCGTTATTGGTACCGGATGTAATATTTGTGCCCACACTTTAATCGAAAATGATGTGTATATTGGTAATAATGTCACTGTGAAATCAGGTGTTTATATCTGGGACGGTATTACCATAGAGGATAATGTATTTATTGGGCCGTGTGTAGCTTTTACTAATGACAAAAAACCACGCTCTAAACATTACCCTGAGTATTTTGCTAAAACAATTGTAGAACAAGGCGCTAGTATCGGAGCTAATGCGACGATTTTACCTGGTATTCGTATTGGAAGAAATGCATTAATTGGCGCAGGTGCAGTTGTGACGAAAGATGTTCCAGAAAATGCAATTATGGTCGGTAATCCAGCCAAAATTAAAGGTTATGTTGAACAATGATTCCTTTTCTTGATCTCAAAAATATTAATAAACAATATCGTGAAGAGTTGATTAATGCTTGTACGCGTGTAATTGATTCTGGTTGGTATATTGGTGGTACTGAACTTGAGCAATTTGAGCGGAATTTTGCGACATACTGTGGTACACAGTATGCGATTGGCGTTGCAAATGGATTAGACGCGCTTATCTTAACATTGAGGGCATGGAAAGAGCTGGGCAAGTTACAAGAAGGTGATGAAGTTATTGTACCTTCAAATACTTACATTGCCAGTATTTTAGCGATCAGTGCTAATCAGCTTAAACCGATACTTGTTGAGCCAAATCCCGATACTTTTAATCTTGATCCCACGAAAATAGAAGCTGTGATAACAGATAGAACTAAAGTCATTTTACCTGTTCATCTATATGGTCAGCTTGCAGCAATGCCTGAAATTATGGCGATTGCAGAAAAACATAATTTATTGGTACTGGAAGATTCAGCCCAGAGTCATGGGGCAGAAATAAATGGAAAAAAAGCAGGCAACTGGGGGGATGCATCAGGTTTTAGTTTCTATCCTGGTAAGAACTTAGGCGCTTTAGGAGATGCCGGTGCTATCACAACGAACGATAAAGATTTGGCCAATATGCTCAAAGCTTTACGTAACTATGGATCACATGAAAAATATAAAAACTTGGTACAGGGTGTAAATAGCCGTTTAGATGAAATTCAAGCAGCTATGCTTGACATTAAACTTAAATATCTTGATCAAGAAACTGAACACCGTCGTAAAATTGCCAATATCTATTCTTTAGGAATTAATAATCCGTTTATTCAGTTGCCGAGAATAGATGGAAATGTTATTGAAAATCAGCAACACGTCTGGCATTTATTTGTCATTCAGACCTCACATCGTGAAGCCCTGCAAAAATACCTGACGGAGAATGGGATACAAACTCTGATTCACTATCCAATTCCACCTCATAAGCAACAAGCTTATCAGGATTGGAATGATTTAAGTTTTCCAATCTCTGAGCAGATACACACGACTGTACTCAGTTTACCAATAAGCCCTGTATTAAAACTTGAAGATGCACAATATATAGTTAAAATATGTAACGAGTTTAGTCCTTGATATGAATTTGCTAAAAACAAGTGTTTTAAATGGAGTAGCTGTTTTAATTAAAACAGCTACTTTATTTATTTTAAATAAAATTCTAGCACTTTATGTTGGTCCTTCAGGCTATGCGGTAATTGGTCAATTCCAAAATTTTATCCAGATGGTTACGACTTTTTCTGGAAATATGATTAATACTGCGGTTACTAAGTATACAGCGGAATATTATAAGGATGAAAAAAAACAAGAAAATATTTGGCGAAATGCGGGCAGTATAGTTTTTTTATTGAGTATAATTTTTTCATTTTTAATTGTTTTTTTTCAAAAAGAACTTTCATTTTATATATTTCATACAGTTGAATATAAATCTATTTTTACTTGGTTTGCAGTTTTTCTTATATTTTTTAATTTTAATACTCTATTTTTAGCTATATTAAATGGAAAGAAAGAAATATTAAAATTAGTAATTGCTAATATTTCTGGAAGTGTTATTGCATTAATTATTACAAGTACTCTTGCAATAAAATATCATTTATATGGTGCATTACTTGCACTATCGTTATATCAGTCAGTAGCTTTTTTTATAACCCTTTATATTTGTTATAAAACAGATTGGTTTTACTTTTCTAGTTTATTTGGAAAAATTGATAAAGATATTGCAAAGAAATTTTCCTCCTTTGCAATAATGGCTTTAGTAAGTGCTGCTTGTGTACCTCTCTCTCAAATTGTTATAAGAACATATCTGGGACAAAAATTTGGCGTAGATTATGCGGGCTACTGGGAGGCAATGATTCGTTTAAGTGCAGCCTATTTAATGTTAGTTACTACAACATTGGGTGTCTATTACTTGCCAAGACTATCAGAGCTTCAGACTGTAAAAGAAATTAAAACTGAAATTTATTTAGGTTATAAGTTTATTTTCCCATTAGCTGTTATTGGGGGGCTCTGTGTTTATATACTTAGAGATTGGATTATTCTTATATTATTTAGTCAAAAATTTCTACCAATGGCAGATTTATTTTTATGGCAAATGATTGGCGATGCTTTAAAAATTGGTAGTTGGATACTTGCTTACTTAATGTTAAGTAAGGCCATGACCAAACTTTTTGTAATAACAGAGATTATATTTGCGATTACCTCTATAATTCTAACATATATATGCACACATTGGTTTGGTTTTGAAGGTGTTTCTATTGCGCATTTAATAAACTATGCAATATATTGGAGTGTTATGAGTATTTTTGTATTTAAATTTTTGGGAAATAAGGCTATATAAATATGAAGTCAGATATTCAACCTGTCGTTTCAATAGTAATCCCATGTTATAACCATGAACAATATGTGCAATCTTGTATTCGGAGTGTTATCGATCAAACATATAAAAATATTGAACTCATAATTATTGATGATGGTTCAAAAGATAAATCTGTTGAGAAGATACAAATAATGAAGGCTCTCTGTGAGGAAAGATTTAACCGTTTTGAATTTAGAAGCAGACCAAATAAAGGATTAAGTGCTACTTTAAATGAGGCATTAGAATGGTGCCAAGGAGAATTCTTTTCTGTAATTGCTTCAGATGATATTTTATTGCCAGAAAAATTAGAAAAACAAGTTCCAATAATCAAATCAGATGATGCTTGTAAAGGAGTCTTTGGCAATATGATTTTAATTAATGAGATGGGGGAAGAGTGCGGATATGAAGTAAAAGAAGAAAAAAAATACTCTTTCAAAGAGTTATTTAAGTATACCGAATACCTTCCTGCTCCAACACAGCTACTTAGATTACAAGATTTAAAAGATGTGAATGGCTTTAATGATAAATTTCTTATTGAAGACTGGTATATCTTTTTGAAAATATTAGAAAAAGGAGGTTATTGTTCGCATGTTAATCAGTTTTTTACTAAATATAGGACACATGAAGGTAATTTTTCCAAGCAAAATAATTTGATGACTATTGGTCAATTACAAATTGCTGATCATTTTAAATCGCATGCTGGTTATGAAAATTTATTAATTAATATATATATGTCGGCAATTATAAATTTATTTAGATCACAGCCAGGTTTGTTGCTAAAAATATTTTTGAAAAGAATATTTAAAAAAATATGGAAATTTTAATTATATAGTTAACTTGGTATAAAAGTCTTGGTCTAAATATGAAAGTTTTAATTCTTGTTCCTGATCTTGCTATGGGTGGTGTAACTACAATAGTAAAGAATTTAGTAAATCATTTAAAAAAAAGAAACTATCAAGTTGTACTGGTTTCTATTTTTAATAGAGAAAGTAAGTTTTTAGATCATGATATAAAAACTTTAGGTGTTCAAAGTATCTTTGATTTACCCAAAGCAATTTTAAAGTTGCGTAAAATTTTTTTAGATGAGAAACCTGATCTTATCCATAGTCATACTATTTTTAGTCACTTATTAGGTTGCCTTGTAAAAAAGTTTTTTCTTAATAATATAGTTTTAGTTTGTACAGAGCATGGGACTTTGAGTGCAAGTGAATCTAAAACATTATATATGAAAATATTTAAGAAAATTAATAATGTTATGAATTTAATAACTTTTGTAAGCTATGCTAGTTTGAAAAGCTATAAAAAATATAAAATTTTTGATAAGGAAGTTAATAGCCAAGTAATCTATAATGGAATTGATGTAAAAAGATTTCAAAAAAATGATGAAGCAAGAGCAAGAATAAGAAAATTATATTCAATTGACAAAGAGGCCTTGGTTTTTGGCTCATTCGGTCGTTTAGCACCAGAAAAAAATATTGGATTATTTTTGAATGCTCTTGCAAGATTGAAAGAAAATATTTCGTTTAAAGTTTTTTTAATTGGAGATGGTGCTGAAAAAGAAAATATCTTTAAAAAAATTCAAGATTTAAATTTAAAGAATGAATTGATTTACATTCCTTTTACAGAGCATATTGAAGACTATATAAATGCTATAGATGTTTTATGTTTAAGTAGTACCACTGAGGGATTACCTACAGTAATTATAGAAGCTATGAGCTGTGAAAAGATAGTTGTATCTACAAATGTTGGCGGGGTAACTGAGATTCTACCAGAAAATGATCATTTCCTTGTTAATAGTAACGATGAAATAGCTTTAAGTAAACAGCTAGTTAAAGCTTCTCTTTTAAAAAACAATAGTGAAATAGGCAGCTTATACCATAAGATTGCCGTTGAGAGGTTTAGTGTAGAGGTTATGCTTGAACAATGGATTCAGGTATATGAACAATTATGCTTTAAGCATTCGTGAGATAGCTATGTATAGGTGTGCTGTGATAAATAATGGAGTTTTTAAAAACATTGTTTTTTTTATTTTCCTATTTATATTTTTAATTAATATTAAGTTCTTTTTTTCTGATCTACCTGTTTTTTATTTTTTGTCGCCACTCGGCTTAATATTGCTAGGGAAGGATTTTATATTAGGTAAAACTTATACACGAGTGGTTAATTTTTTTCTAATTATTTTTGTGTTTTTTTTAGTTGGATTGATTTCTTTTTTAGTGAATCAGTATAATGATTTTTTCTTTTTTAGAGAATTTTTTATTTATACTCTATTGTCTTTTTTTTATATTAGGTTTTTAATTTATATATATTTTAATTTTTTCCCCTATGAGGGAATAAATAAAATATTTTGGTTAAGTGTTTTTTGTGTTTTTGTACAATTGTGTTTAAGTCTTGCTGCTTTTTTGAGCCCTTCATTTTATAGTTTTTTATTTTCAATATTTGCTGATAATGTATATTTAGATAATGTAGAAAGTTTTGCTAAGATGCGATTAATAGCATTAGGTACTCCTTTTTTTGGGTCAGCTATTTTAAATTGCTTTATTTTAATCATTGCAGCTGAATATTTAATGAAGAATGAGAGGAAATACTCTTTTTTCTTAATGGTTTTAGTTATTATGATGTTGGGGCTTTTCAGTGCTAGAAGTACAATATTTGGAATTGCTTGTTTTTTTGGCTTGATGCTAACTCAGTTTTTTAATAAATCTACTTATAAATATTTTATTTTTGGTGGAGGGGTGTTGTTTTGTGGCTCAATAGCTATTTCATCCTATTTGCAAGACTTAGAAGCCTTAATTAAATTTGGTTTTGGATTTTTAACTGATTTTTCATCTTCACAAGCTTCAGACTCTGTATCTGATTTACAAAGTATGTATGGTGTACTTCCTGATAATATAAAAACTTGGTTGATAGGTGATAGCTTATATCGCGACATAAATACTGGTTTCTATTATAAGAATATTGATGTTGGTTTTTTACGAATTATCTTTGTAAATGGAATAATAGGTTTGCTAGTTTTCTTGTTTATCCACTTTTATGTGCTTTGGGAAATAAATAAAAAATATTTAAGTACTTTAGCTAAGTTATGTTTAGCAGGTATAATTCTTTTGTTAAATGCTAAAGGTGTAACGAATCTTTTGCCATATCTTTTACTTATTTATCTTTTTGCGATTTATGATCCCAATAAGATAAAAGTGTAAACTAGTTTTTATTTGGAAATATTTCTATGATCTCTGTTGGCATACCTTTTTTCAATGCTGAAGCATACCTTGAAGATGCGATTAAATCGGTATTGGCACAGACTTTTCAGGAGTGGGAACTGTTATTGATCGATGATGGTTCATCAGATCGTTCACTAAATATAGCGAAAAAGTTTGAGCGGTTAGATCCAAGAATACGTGTAATTTCTGATGGGTTGAATAAGAAACTTCCAGCCCGGTTGAATGAAATCATCAATGAAGCAAAATTTGGTTTCATTGCTCGTATGGATGCTGATGATTTGATGGATGTTGAGCGACTGGAAAAGCAGTATACTTTTTTAAGCCAAAACCCAGAATATGATTTAGTGACAACAGGTATGTATTCTATCGATCAAGATAACAATGTTCTAGGAAAGAGATTACCTGAAAACCGGATTATGAAAGCAAGTGAGATTCTTGGGGGATTAACGAATTTATTACATGCCTCTATGTTAGCCAAGAAGCAATGGTGCTTGCGCAATCCGTACAGAGAAGATAATGCTTTAGCTGAGGATTATGAACTATGGTTATCAGCTGCTATTAAAAATGACCTAAAATATAGTGTGCTACAAGAGCCGCTTTATTATTATCGTGAAGTGGAAAATGTCAAAAAAGCTAAGATGATTAAAGGTTATAATACCCAGATAGAGGTAATTAATAGATATTATTCAGGGGTTATTTCTAATAGCTTGAAAAATAAAATTGTTTGCAAGTTTGAATTGAAAAAAATGATTGTGAGAATATTTGATCTTTTTAATTTAATGTTTATTTTGCAAAATCGAAGAGTAAATGAAATTACTGATTATGATCAAGTAAGATATAAAGAAAATTTAAATAAAATTTTAAGTGTTAAATATGAAAAATAATAGTGCAAAAATCATTTTAATTGGAAACACAGCTACAAGCTTATTAGGCTTTCGGCTAGATATGATTAAGAAACTGATTAGTCTAGGCTATGAAGTATATACTTTTACCAGTGAATATACTAATCATGATCTGGAGCAGTTGAAAACATTAGGTTGTATTCCTGTTACTTATTCTATGAGTCGTGGAGGTCTAAATCCTTTTGCCGACTTTAAAACGCTTGTTGAGTTAAAACGTAAGATTTCAGAGATACAGCCTGACCTGGTTTTTTCATATTTCACGAAACCCATTATTTATGGTTCTTTGGCTGCAAAACTTAGTCATACGCCAAAAATTATCGGGATGGTAGAAGGCTTGGGAACGCCTTTTACGATTCATAAGCATGGACAAAGTTTAAAAGTAAAATTGGTTCGTTTTATACAGATTACTTTATATAGATTGGTTTTTCCTTTCTTAGATAAAATTATTTTTTTAAATCCGGATGATCCTGTAGATCTGGTTAAGAAAAATAAAATCTGGCATAAAACAAATTCAGTAAATGTGCTAGGACCTATTGGACTTAATTTAGAAGATTATTCCTATACATTATGGGAAGATACAAAGCCAGTTTCATTTATTTTTATTGCAAGGCTATTGGCAGAGAAAGGAATCTATGAATATATAGAAGCTGCTAAAATAGTTAAGCAAAAATATCCCCATGTCACTTTTAAGGTAATTGGTGGGCTGGATAAGGAAAATCCATATGGGTTGACCCAGGCCCAGCTTGATGAGCTGGTGAATTTAAAAATTATAGAATATGCTGGTTTTGTTACAGACGTTGCACAACGTATTCAAAATACAGCTGTTTTTGTATTACCTTCATATTATCGAGAAGGTGTCCCCCGGAGTACACAGGAAGCCATGGCAATAGGAAGGCCTGTAATAACAACAGATGTTCCTGGCTGTAGAGAAACGGTGATAGATGGCGTCAATGGTTTTCTTGTGCCAAAGTGGAATGTTCAAGTATTAGCTGATAAAATGTGCTATTTCATTGAGCATCCTGAACAGGTCAATATAATGGGGCGACAAAGTTACAGGATGGCCCAAGAAAAATTCGATGTAAATAAAGTAAATCAAAAATTATTTGAAATCATGGGTTTAAATGCTGAAAATGAAAAGACTTGTTGATATTGTAGTAGCATCCATTGCAATTCTACTTCTTAGTCCTGTCTTTATTTTTGTTGCTTACAAAGTACGTAAGCATTTAGGTTCGCCTATCTTTTTCTATCAGGACAGACCTGGAAAAGATGGGAAAATATTCAAGATGATTAAATTCCGGTCGATGAAAAATGCACTGGACCCGCATGGTAATCTCTTGCCAGATGAACTGCGGATCACACCTTTTGGTCAAAAATTACGTGCTACAACACTTGATGAAATGCCCCAATTGTTTAATGTCTTAAAAGGGGATATGAGTATTGTAGGGCCACGGCCTCAAATGCCTGAGTTTCTTGAATATTATACACCCGCACAAATGCGCCGACATGAAGTTAAGCCAGGAATGACCGGGCTTGCCCAGGTCAGTGGCCGTAATAATCTGTCATGGGAAGAAAAATTTGCCCTGGATGTAAAGTATGTAGAAGAACATAATACTTTATTAGATTTTAAGATCATGTTAAAAACCGTTGATGTCATGCTGAAGCGGGAAGGCATCAATGCTCCAGATCAAACCGTCGGGGCAAGCCGTTTCACGGGTTCAGATTCACAGTCGAGTTCTATCATCAAGTAAAGATTTTCAATATGATCAAAAAAGCAATTTTACCTGTTGCAGGCTTAGGTACACGTTTTTTACCTGCAAGCAAGTCGATTCCTAAGGAAATGGTGACTGTGGTTGACCGCCCTGCAATTGAATACGTGGTGCGTGAAGCCGTTGAAGCAGGTATTGAACAGATCATTTTGGTCACCCATTCCTCTAAAGCTTCAATTGAAAATTATTTTGATCGTAATTTTGAGCTGGAAACCACACTAGAGCAAAAGAAAAAATTCGACTTGCTGAAAGAAATCACCGATATTCTGCCAAAACATGTCAGCGTGGTGAGTGTGCGTCAGCCACAGCCGTTGGGCCTTGGTCATGCGGTACTCTGTGCCAAAGATATTGTTGGCGATGAAGCCTTTGCGGTGCTGTTACCTGATGTGCTGGTCAAAAACCAGAGTACTGAAAATGACCTGTCCTTGATGATTCAGCGTTTTGGCGCCTCTCAAGCTGCACAAATTATGGTTGAGGCTGTACCTGACCATCTGGTTGACCAATATGGTATCGTGGATGTCGAGGTCTCTCCGAATGAAGGTGAAAGTATCATCATGCAGGGGATTGTGGAAAAGCCTGCGATCGGTACAGCCCCTTCAAATTTATCGGTGGTGGGACGTTATATTCTGCCTGCCCAGATTATGGGGTTGCTGGAAAATACGCCTCGCGGTGCTGGTAATGAAATTCAGCTGACCGATGCAATTGCCACTTTACAGCAGACACAGGCTGTAGAGGCGTATCGCATGAAAGGCCAGACTTTCGATTGCGGTAGCAAGCTGGGCTATCTTAAAGCTGTGTTACATTACGGTATTGAGCATCCAAAACTGGGCGCAGAGTTTAAGGGCCTAATCAAGGAATTGGCCCTGTAATCATTTAGGGCAAGCATGTTATGAAAGTTGCAATCTTTGGTAGTACCTTATATGCAGGCGTCATGTCTGCATTGTTATCTGAAACAGGGCATCTGGTGTATTGGTGCTCTCAGCTCGATACCAAAGCGGATGCTCAGCAATATTCGTTTCATGATGAAAATGTCAGTCATTTACTCGAGAAACAGCTGACCACGGGGTTCCTGCGCTATAGCGATTTGGCAGGTATTCCGCTGGATATTGATGCTTATCTGTTCAGTTTTAACCAGACCCAGGAACAGCAGGTATTCCAGCTGTTAAACTCCCTGAAACAGCGTCCGATCATTCACCCAAAACTGATGATCAATGCCTCGACCTTTGGCTTACGCGGAACGGAAAAGTTCCAGCAGATCTTGTCTGATGATGACTGGGTGTACTTGCCCGATACCATGCAGGAAGGTAATGCCTTACAGAGTCTGACCCAGGCAAAACAGCTGATTGTGGGCTGTACCAATAGTGAAGTCCAGGTCAAGGTCAAAGAGTTGCTCAGACCGTTTTTCCCGCTGGAGCAGCAATATCTGTTTATGCCGATTCTGGATGCCGAGTTTACCAAGCTGAGTATTTCAGGCATGCTGGCGACGCGAATCAGCTATATTAATGATCTGGCTGTGGTGGCGGAAAAACTTGGCATCGATATTGTCTCGGTGAGGCAGGGCATGGCAGCCGATAGCCGTATTGGTTCGGCCTATCTGGCACCCGGCGCCGGTTTTGGAGGAGAGAACTTCTCCCATGATATCTTGACGCTTGCCAATACCGTTGCCAATACCGGCGTGAAAAGCCAGCTACTTGCCCAGGTTTGGGAGATCAACGAGCAACAGAAAGAAATCCTGTTCCGTAAGTTCTGGAATTATTACCACGGCGATTTACAAGCAAAATCCATTGCGATCTGGGGGGCCTCTTTTAAGGAGAATACCTCCAGTATCCAGCATTCCCCGATTCACCAGATGCTTGCTGCCCTATGGGCCCAGGGGGTCACGGTTCATCTGCATGATCCGCAGGCGCTGGATGAAATCGAGATGATGTATGGATCGCGTCCTGATCTGGTACTGCATCATGATCAATATGAGGCGGTGAAAGAGGTACATGGTTTATGTGTCTTAACTGCCTGGAAGCAATACTGGAGTCCGGATTTCAAGCAGTTGCACCAGTTGATGCAACATCCGCTGATTTTAGATGGCCGCAATATTTATGACCCGCACTATGTAAAAACACAAGGATTTGCCTATATGGGAGTGGGGCGTTAATCATGACAAAGCAGATTCATCCTTTTCCTGTTAAACCGCAAACATCGGTTGTAGAACAGCTCTCGGTATTACAACAACAGTTTAAAGACCTGCACCTGACGGGCCTGTTTGCAGCAGATGAGGCACGTTTTAAACGCTTTTCCGTTGAATATGACCAGATTGTTTTCGATTTTAGTAAACATCGTATTGATCAGCAGGTGTTGAGCCGGCTGGTAGAGCTGGCCCAGACTCAAGACCTGCATGGCTGGATGAAACGCCTGTTCTCATGTGATCAGATTAACTACACTGAGCAACGCGCTGCGATGCACTGGGCCTTACGTTTGCCAAAATCCAGTCCAGTGTTACCTGAGGTCAATCAGGCTGTTCAGGAGCAGCTTGAGCAGATGTTTGCACTGGTTGAAAAGATTCATGCCGGGCAGTGCCGTGGGGCCACTGGTGAGGTGATTCAGGATGTGGTCAACATTGGTGTCGGGGGGTCCGATCTTGGTCCGCTCATGGTCACGCATGCACTTTCAGATTTTAAGGTCAAAACCGCGAAGCCTTTAGATATCCATTTTGTTTCAACCATGGATGGCAGCCAGCTGTCCGAGTTATTGCATCAGCTTCGCCCTGAAACCACCTTGTTTATTATTTCCTCCAAGTCCTTTGGCACCATTGACACCCTTTCCAATGCCCAGACCGTGCGCCAATGGTTAGAGAAAGCATTGGGAAGCAGTGAAAAAATCCTGAATAATCATTTTGTCGGGGTATCGACCAAGCCAGACAAAATGAGTGAATGGGGCATTGCACCAGATAAGCAGCTTTTACTCTGGGACTGGGTCGGCGGACGTTATTCACTGTGGTCCTGTATTGGCTTGCCGATTGCTCTGACCGTTGGTGTGGAAGGGTTTAAGCAGTTACTGGCAGGTGCGTATGCCATTGACCAGCATTTCCAGACGGCGCCATTTGAACAGAATATTCCGGTATTGATGGGGCTGTTAGGAGTCTGGAATAATAATTTTCTGGATATCCAGACCCATGCCGTGCTGCCTTATGATGGGCGGCTCAAGTATTTCGCGGCGTATTTACAGCAGCTGGAAATGGAGTCGAACGGAAAATCCATTCAGCGCAATGGTGACAAAGTCAGCTCGGCGACTTGTCCAATCGTTTGGGGCGAAGTAGGTCCTAATGCCCAGCATGCCTTTTACCAGCTGTTACACCAAGGTACGCATTCGGTCAGCTGTGACTTTATTGCCCCGGTCAAACGTTATAACGCCAATCAGTTTACCTATGCAGAAAGTGCAGAAGCACTGGTTGAGCAACATCATCTGGCACTTTCTAACTGTCTGGCCCAATCGCGTTTACTGGCATTTGGTAATCAGGCGTTAGCAGCGGATGAGCTTCAGGGTTTACCTGCCTATAAGCAATATGAAGGCAACCAGCCAAGCTCTACCATTTTACTCAAAGAGCTCAATCCTTATAGTCTCGGTATGCTGATTGCACTGTACGAGCACAAGGTGTTTGTGCAATCGGTGTTGTGGAATATCAATCCTTTTGATCAGTGGGGCGTTGAAAAGGGCAAGGAAATTGCCAATCAACTGTTACCGATTTTAAATCGTGAACAACAGGATTTGTCGGCTTTTGATGCATCGACACAAGGTTTATTGAAAATATTGTTAGGAAAAACAGATGGCTAGAATTTTAGTCACAGGCGGGGCTGGCTATATTGGTTCACATACCTGTTTAGAATTGCTAAATGCAGGGCATGAAGTTGTCGTCTTCGATAATTTATCCAATAGCTCGGAAGAAGCGTTACATCGTGTACAAAAACTGGCGGATAAAACTCTGGTTTTTGTCAAAGGTGATATCCGTCACCCCGATGAACTGGATCAGGTCTTCCAAAACCACCAGATTGATGCCGTGATCCATTTTGCCGGTTTAAAAGCCGTGGGGGAAAGCCAGCAAATTCCACTGGTATATTTTGACAATAATATTGCAGGTAGTGCCCAGTTATTTAAATCAATGGAGAAGGCAGGCGTTTTTACCCTGGTCTTCAGTTCATCGGCCACAGTGTATGATGAGGCGAATCATTCTCCACTCAATGAAACGATGTCAACGGGTATGCCAAGTAATAACTATGGTTATACCAAACTGATTGTTGAACAAATGCTGGAGAAACTTGCCCAGGCAGACGCACGCTGGTCGATTGCCTTACTGCGTTATTTTAATCCTGTCGGTGCGCATCAGAGTGGCCTGATCGGTGAGGACCCGCAAGGTATCCCGAATAACCTCATGCCTTATGTCACCCAGGTAGCCGTCGGGCGTCGCGAGAAGCTGTCGATTTATGGCAATGATTATGACACCATCGACGGTACAGGTGTCCGTGATTACATCCATGTGGTGGATTTGGCCAATGCACACCTGTGTGCCTTAAATAATCGTCTGGCTGCACAAGGCTGCCGTGCCTGGAACATTGGCACCGGTCATGGTTCATCGGTTCTCGAGGTGAAAAATACATTTGAACAGGTAAATGGCGTAGCGATTGCTTTTGAATTTGCTCCGCGCCGTGCAGGGGATGTGGCAACGTCATTTGCTGATAATCGCCGTGCAATCAATGAACTCGACTGGCAACCCCAATATACGCTGAAAGATATGCTGGCAGACAGCTGGAACTGGCAAAAGCAAAATCCAAATGGTTTTAACTGAGTTTGGTTGTCATAAAAAAAGGAGCATAAAGCTCCTTTTTTTATTTGGACTAAATTAGCCCTGAATCAATGCGGTTAATTCATCGACATAGTGCTGCATCGGTTGCGGATTTTTGTCTGCACGGCTTTCAATATTCAAGCGCAGTAATGGTTCTGTATTCGATGCACGGACATTCAGGCGCCAAGCACCAAAATCCAGACTCACGCCATCGGTACGGTCTACTTGCGGGTTTTGCACAGCATAGTGATCAAAGATTTTTTGTACGGTTGCCTGTGTATCTGCCACCTTAAAGTTGATTTCACCGCTACACGGGAATTTGGCAATCATGTTCTCAACCAGTGTGGACAGTGATTGGCCTGTTTCTGACAGTAGTGCAATGGTCAGTAGCCACGGAATCATCCCGCTATCGCAATACGCAAAATCACGGAAATAATGGTGCGCACTCATTTCGCCGCCGTACACCGCGTTGTGTTCACGCATCACATCCTTAATGAAGGCATGGCCCGATTTCGACTGTACCGCGACACCTTGATACTGGTCGACGATATCAAAGGTATTCCAGACCAGACGTGGATCATGCACGATTTTCTCACCGGATTGCTTGATCAGGAAGGCCTGAGCCAGTAAACCGACAATGTAATAGCCTTCGATAAACTGGCCTTTTTCATCAAACAGGAAGCAGCGGTCAAAGTCGCCATCCCAGGCAATGCCCAGATCGGCCTGATGTTGCAGTACAGCATCACGGGTGCTGTCACGGTTTTCGATCAGGATCGGGTTGGGAATGCCATTCGGGAAGGTGCCATCTGCGTCATGGTGGATCTTGATAAATTCAACCGGTACTTCCAGTTGCTGGAATTTTTGTTCAATCGCATCAATCACATGGCCTGCTGCACCATTGCCGGCATTCACCACCAGTTTAAGCGGCTTAATTTTTTTCGGGTCAATATAAGTGAGCAGATGTTCAACGAACTCCGACAGGATATTGTAGTTTTGAGTCGTCCCTTTTTGGGCAACTTCAGTGAACTGACCGGATTCGGCCAGGGCCTGAATGTCTTTCAGCCCAGTCTCGGCACTGATGGGACGTGCATTTTCACGTACCAGTTTCATGCCGTTATAATCCATCGGGTTATGGCTGGCAGTGACTTCAATCCCGCCCTGGACATCGAGATGGAAAGCAGCAAAATATACTTCTTCCGTGCCGGTCATGCCGAGATCCAGCACATCGACACCCGCATCATTCAAGCCACGAATGGTCGCCTGTTTTAAGCCTTCGCTACTTAAACGGATATCACAACCGATCACCACGGTTTTGGGTTGATAGATCTGTCCATAGGCACGGCCAATGTTATAGGCAATCTCTTCATTGAGTTCGGTACCGAGTTTGCCGCGAATATCGTAGGCTTTAAAGCAAGTCAGTTGAGTCATATTGTTCAATTCATAGTGATGTGATTTGAGTTGTGAACACATTATACAGATATCATCTGAAAGTCCTATTTCCCGTTGTGAAAGGCAGCGCTGAAAGCAACGGTTACAGGATGAGAGAGTACCAGCAGAAATTTTTATCCGACTTTAGTCGTAGGCCGGCCCAAGCAAGTGATACAAAAGGATTGATTTGTTTTTAATTATTATTGGTCATACCAATTTGATGGTGTTGTACAGGGTTGCTGCTTTTAATTCAGATAATTAAGATGCATGAAGGTTGCAAACAGAGATGGTTTGTCTGTTTATTTAATATTGGTCATACCAATTAAGCAAGATTTGTTCAATATCGAAGTGAAAACAAAATGACGCCCAGCATTTCAAGGAGATGAGAATGCTAAATGTGTGGCAACAAATTTATGATCCTTTCAATAACATCTGGCTATCCAGTGCAGTGGCGCTGATTCCGATTATTTTCTTTTTTCTGGCTTTGGCGGTCTTTCGTTTAAAAGGCAGTGTGGCGGGAACCTGTACCGTCATCATTGCCATGCTGGTTGCTTTATTCTTTTATCAAATGCCTGCTGAAATGGCCTTTGCTTCGGTGATTTATGGCTTTTTTTACGGTTTATGGCCAATTTCCTGGATTATTATCGGTGCGGTATTTCTGTATAAGATTTCTGTCAAAACCGGACAGTTCGATATCATCCGCTCCAGTATTTTATCGATTACCGAAGATCAGCGCTTACAGATGCTGCTGGTCGGTTTTGCCTTTGGGACCTTTTTAGAAGGTGCAGCAGGTTTTGGTGCGCCTGTTGCGATTACCGCAGCATTATTGGTCGGACTCGGTTTTAAACCGCTTTATGCGGCTGGGTTGTGTCTGATTGTGAATACTGCGCCTGTGGCCTTTGGTGCCATGGGCATTCCGATTATTGTGGCAGGGCAGGTCTCGGGGGTAGAGACCATGGAAATCAGCCAGATGGTCGGTCGTCAGTTGCCGTTTCTGGTTATTATCGTGCTGTTCTGGATCATGGCAATCATGGACGGCTGGCGCGGGGTAAAAGAGACCTGGCCGGCAGTGCTGGTAGGGGGAAGTGCCTTCGCCATTGCACAATACCTGACCTCAAATTTTCTGGGGCCTGAATTACCGGATATTACGGCCTCGATTGCTTCACTGGTCAGCCTGACCTTATTGTTCCGCGTCTGGAAGCCAAAGCATATTTTCCGTTTTGAAGGTGTCAAGCCACAACCGGCAAGCTTGGCAGAAGGTACGCCACCACGCTATAGCATGGCGCAGATTGCCAAGGCATGGTCGCCGTTTATGATTTTAACCGTGATGGTGACTATCTGGAGTATTCAGCCATTTAAGGCCTTGTTTGCCAAAGATGGGGCATTGGCAGGCTGGATCGTGAAAATCGAAGTGCCATATCTGCATAAGCTGGTGGAAAAAATGGCGCCGATTGTGCCTGACACTACGGCCTATGAAGCGATTTATAAATTTGACTGGTTCTCTGCCACAGGGACCGCGATTTTCATTGCCGCCCTCATCACCATCATTTTCCTGAAAATGAAAACCGGTGAGGCGGTCAGTACCTTTGCTGAAACCTTGAATGAATTAAAAACCCCGATTTATTCGATTGGTATGGTGTTGGCCTTTGCCTTTATTGCCAACTATTCTGGCCTGTCTGCAACGCTGGCTTTGGCGTTATCGCATACTGGGCATGCCTTTACATTCTTCTCGCCGTTTTTGGGCTGGCTGGGTGTCTTCCTGACGGGTTCGGATACTTCATCCAATGCGCTGTTTTCAGCCTTGCAAGCGACCACGGCCCAGCAAATCGGGATTCCGGAAGTGTTGCTGGTGGCGGCCAATACCAGTGGTGGGGTAACCGGCAAGATGATTTCACCGCAATCGATTGCAATTGCCTGTGCCGCCGTAGGGCTGGTGGGGAAAGAGTCGGACCTGTTCCGTTTCACGGTAAAACATAGCATCATATTTACGGTCTTTGTTGGCATCATCGTTACGGTGCAGGCTTATCTGCTGCCGTGGATGATTCCATAACTCGAGTAAAGGGAACGTGATGAGAATCTCCGATCAAGTGGTCATGAAATTACAGGCGCTCATTGAGCAGCGCCAGATGCAACAAGGTGATCGTTTGCCCGCCGAGCGCCAGCTTGCAGCCAGTCTGGGGGTGTCTCGTCCGTCCTTGCGTGAAGCGATCCAGCAGTTGAATAGTCAGGGCGTGCTCAGTAGCCGCCGTGGGGATGGTACTTATATCCAGCAGTTACCGGAACAGTGGTCACAACAGTTGATTGTGAATCCGATCAGTAACCTGATTGAAGAAGACCCGTTGTACCGTTTTGATGTGCAAGAAGCCCGTTTGTTACTGGAAGGGGGAACGGCGTGGTATGCGGCATTGCGCTCAACCGCTGAAGATCGCGCCAAAATCCATCATTATTTTGACGAGATCAGTCGCCATCAAAACGCCGGTGATTCGGCTCGGGCAGCTGTGGCTGATGCCGAATTTCATCTGGCGATTGCCGAGGCCTCGCACAATATCGTGCTGATCCAGATGATGCGCAGCCTGTTTGACTTGCTGCAATACAATGTCTTGCTGGGACGCAAGAAAGTTTATAACGATCCTGTCAATGGTGACTTGCTCAGTGAGCAGCATTTTCAGGTGATGGATGCGATTGATCGTAAAGATCCCGAAGCTGCACGCCAGGCGGTGTGTGGTCATATCGAATTTGTGATTAATCATGTACGTGCTCTGGATGAAGATGAAGCTCGCCAGAAACGTGCAACACGTTTAACAAGAGTGGACTCTAAATGATTATTTCTTCTGGCAATGATTATCGTGCTGCGGCACAGCGCCGGTTACCGCCATTTTTATTTCACTATATCGATGGGGGCGCCTATTCTGAATATACCTTGAAACGCAATGTACAGGACCTGTCCGAGATTGCCTTGCGCCAGCGGGTGCTGAATGACATGTCGGCACTCAGTCTGGAAACCAGACTGTTTAATGAAACCCTGTCCATGCCTGTGGCTTTGGCCCCTGTCGGTTTGACCGGTATGTATGCACGTCGTGGTGAAGTGCAAGCGGCGGTGGCAGCGGATAAAAAAGGTATTCCATTTACCTTGTCGACGGTGTCGGTCTGTCCGATCGAAGAAGTGGCGCCTGCAATCAAGCGCCCGATGTGGTTCCAGCTGTATGTATTGCGTGACCGTGGCTTTATGCGCAATGCGCTGGAACGTGCCAAGGCAGCAGGTTGTTCAACACTGGTGTTTACTGTAGATATGCCGGTGCCGGGTGCACGTTATCGTGATGCGCATTCTGGTATGAGTGGTCCCAATGCGGCGATGCGCCGTTATCTGCAATCAGTGTTGCATCCGCATTGGGCCTGGAATGTCGGCATGTGTGGCCGTCCGCATGACTTGGGCAATATCTCCACATATCTGGGCAAACCGACCGGGCTTGAAGATTATATCGGCTGGTTGGGGTCTAACTTTGATCCGTCGATTTCCTGGAAAGATCTGGAATGGATTCGCGAGTTCTGGGATGGCCCGATGGTGATCAAGGGCATTTTAGACCCAGAAGATGCCAAGGATGCGGTGCGTTTTGGGGCAGATGGCATTGTGGTCTCCAATCATGGTGGCCGTCAGCTGGATGGGGTGATGTCTTCTGCACGGGCTTTACCTGCGATTGCGGATGCAGTCAAAGGAGAGCTGGCGATTCTGGCAGACTCTGGTATTCGCAACGGTCTGGATGTGGTGCGCATGCTGGCGTTGGGCGCAGATACGGTATTACTGGGGCGTGCCTTTGTGTATGCCTTGGCGGCAGCTGGTGGGCAAGGGGTGTCCAACTTGCTGGATTTGATTGATAAGGAAATGCGGGTGGCAATGACGTTGACGGGTGCCAAGTCGATTCAGGAGATTAATGCAGATTGTTTGGTACAAGCCATTAAACAAGATTTTTAAGAATTATTTCTAAGTTTAGTGGTAGGCACAGCCGCCAAGTTTGGTGACATGCTTATGTCTGAGGTATAGGCCTTTGTCACTTTTGAAAGGTCAAAAGTAACCAAAAACCTTTTGTTGAGCAAACCGTACTTCCTTGTACGGTTGCTCAACAGGCGGCATCCTTGCCGCCAACCGCGATAGCAAATAAAGGGCTGATTCAAATTGAAGAATGAGCTACTCAAATGATAAATGACAAACAGTAAGACTCCGTCGTGTTGGTCTAGTTTTATAAATGGATAATTCAAAGGAGCCATCATGCAAACATTTTCTCCTCAAGCAGTGATCGAACGCTTACAAAATATAGTAGGGCGATCTTATGTTTTGACCGATGACCAAGACACGCGTCAGTACCGTCAAGGCCGTCGTTTTGGTGAGGGGAAAGTGCTTGCAGTCGTTGTACCAGGGACCTTGCTGGAACAGTGGCAGGTGCTGCAGGCAGCGATTGCAGCGGACTGTATTGTGATTATGCAAGCGGCCAATACGGGACTCACTGGTGGTTCAACGCCGTATGGCGATGATTATGATCGTCCTGTATTGGTGATGAGTACCCGCCGTTTAAAAGGCATTCAGGTCATCCATGACGGCAAGCAGGTGATCTGTTTACCGGGCGCGACTCTGGACAATCTGGAGCAACTGCTGAAAGGCTATGACCGTGAACCGCATTCGGTGATCGGCTCTTCCTGCATCGGTGCTTCGGTACTGGGAGGGGTCTGTAATAACTCTGGCGGTGCCTTGGTTCGTCGTGGCCCTGCCTATACCGAACTGGCACTATATGCACAGGTCAATGCCCAAGGTCAGCTGGAACTGGTGAATCATCTGGGGGTGAACTTGGGTTCAACTCCGGAAGAGATCCTGACCCGTTTAGAGCAGCAGCGCTATCAGGTGACAGATATTTTAGACGATCCCGATAAACAGGCATCCGATCAGCGTTATGCCCATGATGTCTCTCAAGTCGATGCCGATAGTCCGGCACGTTTTAATGCCGATCCTTCACGTCTGTTTGAAGCCTCAGGTTCGGCAGGCAAAGTCTGTGTATTTGCGGTGCGTCTGGATACCTATGAAAAGGTAGAGAGCAGTGTTTTTTATATTGGCACAAATGATGCCGATGATCTGACCGCCATCCGCCGTTATTTACTCACGGCATTGCCAAGCTTGCCGATTGCAGGGGAATACCTTCACCGGGATGCCTATCATATTGGTGAGAAATACGGTAAGGATACCTTCCTGTTTATCGAGAAATTTGGCACCGCCAATGTACCCAAAGCCTTTGCATTCAAGGATAAGATCGATGGCTTTTTAGAAAAATTCAAGATCAAGGGCCTGACCGATCATATTCTACAGGCGATCACGTCCTTGTTACCGGGTCATTTACCCAAACGGATGACGGAATATCGCGATCGTTATGAGCATCACTTGATGTTACGCGTTGAAAATAATTGCAAGGCCCAGACCGGGCAATTTTTACAGGACTATTTTGCGGTGCATTCATCAGGCAGTTTTTTTCTGTGCGATGCAGAGGAAGGGCGTAAAGCCTTTTTGCATCGTTTTGCAGTGGCTGGTGCAGCGATTCGTTATCGTGATACTCATCGGGACGAGGTTGAAGATATTGTGGCGCTAGATATTGCCTTACGTCGTAATGATCGTGAATGGGTCGAGCAGCTGCCTGCAGAGATGGAACAGCAGATGATTCATAAGCTGTATTATGGGCATTTTTTCTGTCATGTGTTCCATCAGGACTATATCCTGAAAAAGGGCAATGACCCTTTGGCGATGGAACATCAGATGTGGAAATTACTCGATGCCCGCCGTGCGGAATATCCTGCCGAGCATAATGTCGGGCATCTGTATATTGCCAAGCCTGCCTTGGCCAGTTTTTACCAGCAGCTTGATCCGAATAACTGTTTCAATGTCGGGATTGGCCACACCTCTAAATTGAAGTATTGGGGCAAGGCCAAGTCCTGAAGTGCAATCAAACCAGCCATAAAAAAAGGCGCTTGAAGCGCCTTTTTTAGATGTGACAACTTAAGCGGTTGCAGCAGATTTTGCCAAGACTTCAGCCATGGCGTTGGCAACCTTGTACACATTGTTCATGTTCAGACCAGCCACACAGATACGGCCACTGCGTACCAGGTAGATGGCATATTCTTCACGTAGAATATCCACTTGCTCAGCGGTTAAACCGGTGTAGCTGAACATGCCTTTTTGGTTGACCAGGTAGCTAAAGTCACGGTCAGGCAGGGCTTTCGTCAACTCATCCTTCAAGATGCTACGCATTTTGATAATACGTTCACGCATCTCTTTGACTTCACCTTGCCATTGCTGGTTAAGTTCAGCGTCATTTAACACTTCATCAACCAACCAGGCACCTGTTGTAGGAGGGCTAGAGTAGATACGACGTACAGTTGCTTTCAACTGGCCGAAGGTGCACTGAGCAGCTGTTGCATCGTCACATACGAAGGTCAAACCACCAACACGCTCACCGTAAAGTGAGAAAATTTTAGAGAACGAGTTGCTGACAATGAAGTTCAGACCGGCTTGGTCTAGGGCACGGATGGCATACGCATCCTGTTCCATACCATCGCCAAAACCTTGATAGGCGATGTCAAGGAACGGAATCAGGTTACGTTCTTTTAATACCACAATCACTTGATCCCATTGTGCCGGGTTCAAGTCAGCACCGGTTGGGTTATGGCAGCATGGGTGCAATAACACGATGCTTTGTTCTGGCAAGGTTTTTAAGGTCGACAACATCCCGTCAAAATCTACACCACGCGTTTCTGCATCGAAATACGGGTAGAAATGAGTCTTGATGCCAGCGCCATTGAAGATGGCAACGTGGTTATCCCAGGTTGGCTGGCTCACCCAAACGTCAGAATTCGGGAAATAAGCTTTTAAGAAGTCCGCACCGACTTTTAAGGCACCTGAACCACCAAGTGTTTGAATCGTCACAGCACGGCCAGCTTTAACGGCTGGGCTATTTGCACCAAACAATAACGCTTGAATCGCATCACGATAAGGCTTGAAACCTTCCATTGGTAAATAAAGCTTGGTTTGCGTGTTTTTAGGGGCAATACGTTTTTGCGCTTCAATAATGGTATCAAGCTGAGGAACGATACTGTCTTCGTTATAGTACAAACCAATACTGAGGTTTACCTTTTCAGCACGCGAATCAGCATTGAACTGTTCCATGAGTGAAAGGATCGGATCGCCTGCATAAGGTGGGATATGTTGAAACATTAAAATGTCCTTTTCTTCAACAAAGTGCATGGATGTCTGGGGAGGCTGGCGCTTCAGGCGCGGAACCTTTGATGCCCAATAATGTATCAATAAAGACTGCTTGAAGCACGCTGTTATTTACATTTTGGTGCAGTATTTACTGACAAAACTGGTCGGGATGATTCAATTATAAGGATTGTCTACAATCAGGCTGTCCGACCATGGTCGTAGCCTGACCTTGCAGCCATCAGGACACCGGTTAGCACGGAGCATCAAACCCTGCCGAACTTTCTTTATAAGCATTTGTTTTACATTTGTTTATAGCAATTTTTATCGCCCTGCAGATAACTGGCCGGATGATTGTTCAGCGGCAGGACTGAAAGATACAGTCGTTTTTATTGTCGACAATCCTATTGCATTTTTTCTGAGACCCCGTTATAAAATCATCAAAACTGTAGAGATTGTCGACAATATGCAAGATACCCTGGTTCCTCAAGCCCTCAGCACCAGTCAGGGAGTGACCCTGACGGAACACGTATTCAAGCAAATCCAGTCGGCAATTGTGTTGGGACAGATCCCTGCGGGCAGCAAGATTTCAGAACCTGAACTGGCCCGTATTTATGGCATCAGCCGGGGCCCGTTACGTGAAGCCATTCACCGTCTGGAAGGGCAGAAACTGGTGGAACGAACCGCCCATGTCGGTGCGCGTGTTGTGTCACTGTCACTGCAACAGTTTCAGGAGCTCTATCAAATCCGTGCATCATTAGAAGGTCTGGCCTGTAAACTGGCCGCGCAGCATATTGACAAGAAACAGATTCTGGCCCTGCGGGATGTATTGCGCATGCATGCCGAGGATGAAAATTTTAAAGCCGGTAAAGGCTACTATCTGCAAGAAGGTCAGGATGACTTCCATTACTGCATTATCAAAAGCAGTGGCAACAAAACCCTCGAAAAAATGTTATGTGATGAGCTGTATCACCTCATCCGTATGTACCGTATCCAGTTTTCCAATACCCCGGATCGTCCGGGCAAGGCCTGGGAAGAACATATCCGCATATTAGATGCGATTGCTGAAGGTGACGGTGAACTGGCTGAAATGCTGATGCATCGTCACATCAATGCATCCTACAAAATTGTTGAGCAGACATTGCTGCAAAATCAAGGAGAACAACAACATGGCTAAACAGTCAGCTGGTCAGCTATTCCGCGACGCGGTCGCAAATGAAAAACCATTACAGGTGGTGGGTGCGATCAATGCCAACCATGCGTTATTGGCAAAGCGTGCAGGCTACAAGGCGATCTATTTGTCGGGCGGTGGTGTTGCCGCAGGCTCTTTGGGCTTGCCAGATCTGGGCATCAGTAACCTTGATGATGTGCTGACCGATGTACGCCGTATTACCGATGTCTGTGACCTGCCGTTACTGGTCGATGTCGACACCGGTTTCGGTGCTTCTGCCTTTAATATCGCACGGACCACCAAGTCGATGATCAAGTTTGGTGCTGCTGCCATGCATATCGAAGACCAGGTGGGTGCCAAGCGTTGCGGTCACCGTCCGAATAAAGCCATCGTCACCCAGCAAGAAATGGTCGATCGTATTAAAGCCGCAGTTGATGCCCGTACCGATGACAGTTTTGTGATCATGGCACGTACCGATGCGCTTGCAGTTGAAGGCTTGCAGGCTGCGATTGACCGTGCCGGGGCGTATATCGAAGCGGGTGCAGACATGCTGTTCCCGGAAGCGATTACTGAATTGGCGATGTATAAGCAGTTTGCAAATGCCACCAAAGTGCCTGTTTTAGCCAATATCACCGAATTTGGCTCAACCCCATTATTTACCACGGACGAGCTGGCTTCTGCCGATGTCAGCATTGCGCTGTATCCACTTTCAGCCTTCCGTGCCATGAACAAGGCCGCAGAAAATGTTTATGAGACGTTGCGTAAAGAAGGCACGCAAAAAAATGTGGTCGATACCATGCAAACCCGCCAAGAATTGTATGAACGCATTAATTACCATGCATTTGAACAATATCTTGATGGAACTTTTGCGAAGAATAAATAATTTCGCCCCCTCCTAACCTCCCCCAGAGGGAGAGGGATTTCACGAATTTAAGACTTTCTAGTAGAGATAAAAAAGTATTTTTATCAGTTTCATGAAAGTATTAATGATCGTGAAGGCGGCATGGATGCCGCCACGTTGGGCTGCCTTGCGCTGCTTTCAAAGCGATACTTTGAAGTTGCTCAGGAAGTACCGTCAGGCCAACAAAGGATTTTTGCTTACTTTTAATCCATCAAAAGTAAGTCCGGCCGAAGGCTTATCCTCAAATAAGATGAGAGTTCGGTAAGACACCGCTACGAAATTCACCTAAGGATATAAAAAGGACAATCTTATGAGCAGTAATGAAACAACAACAGGCTTCAAACCAAAAAAATCAGTGGCCCTTAGCGGACAAGTCGCTGGCAACACCGCACTCTGTACCGTAGGCCGTAGCGGTAACGACTTACACTACCGCGGATATGACATTCTCGACCTTGCCGCAGGCAGCCAGTTTGAAGAAGTGGCCCACCTGCTGGTACACGGCAAACTTCCAAACAAAGCGGAACTCAAAGCCTATAAAGCAAAATTAAAGGCACTCCGTGGCTTACCGGCAGCACTGAAAACCGCACTTGAGCAACTGCCGCCATCTGCCCATCCAATGGATGTGATGCGTACCGGTGTCTCTGTACTGGGTTGCCTAACCCCAGAACATGAAGACCACAATGAAGCAGGTGCCAAAGACATTGCTGACAAATTGATGGCAAGTCTGGGTTCAATGCTGCTGTACTGGTACCACTTCAGTAATAACGGCCGTCGTATCGAAGTTGAAACCGATGATGACTCGATTGCTGCACATTTCTTGCATCTCCTGCATGGTGAAAAGCCTTCGGAACAATGGATTCAGGCCATGCATACCTCTTTGATTCTGTATGCAGAGCATGAGTTCAATGCCTCAACCTTTACCTCACGTGTGGTGGCAGGCACAGGTTCAGACATGTACTCGGCCATTACCGGCGGGATTGGTGCATTGCGTGGCCCTAAACATGGTGGTGCCAATGAAGTGGCATTCGTGATTCAGCAGCGCTATGACAATGCCGATGAAGCCGAAGCAGACATTCGTAAACGTGTTGAAAATAAAGAAGTGGTCATCGGTTTTGGTCACCCAGTCTATACCGTGTCTGATCCACGTAACGAAGTGATCAAGCAAGTGGCGCGTGAACTGGCCCAAGCGCAAGAAAATACCAAGATGTATTTGATTGCGGAACGTTTAGAAGCAGTGATGAAAGAAGTGAAGAACATGTTCCCGAACCTCGACTGGTTCAGTGCAGTAAGCTATCACTTGATGGGTGTCCCAACGGCCATGTTCACGCCATTATTCGTGATTGCACGTACTGCGGGCTGGTCTGCACACGTGATTGAACAACGTCAGGACGGCAAGATCATTCGTCCAAGCGCCAACTATACCGGCCCTGAAAACCTTGAATTCAAACCATTGGCGGAGCGTGGTTAATGAACACAAAATACCGTAAACCGCTGGCAGGAACCCAGCTCGAATATTATGACGTGCGTCAAGCCGTTGAAGATATTCAGCCAGGCGCATACGCAAAGCTGCCATACACCTCGAAAGTACTGGCCGAGCAGCTGGTGCGTAAAGCCGATGCCGAAAATTTAACGGCCTATTTAACCCAACTGATTGAACGCCGTCAGGATCTCGATTTTCCGTGGTATCCGGCACGTGTGGTCTGTCACGACATCTTGGGACAAACTGCATTGGTTGACCTTGCTGGTTTGCGTGATGCGATTGCCGATAAAGGCGGTGACCCATCTAAAGTCAATCCAGTGGTGCCAACCCAGTTGATCGTGGACCATTCATTGGCAGTGGAATATGGTGGTTTTGATCCGGATGCCTTTGAGAAAAACCGTGCCGTAGAAGACCGTCGTAATGAAGACCGTTTCCACTTTATTGAGTGGACCAAGACTGCCTTTAAAAATGTTGACGTGATCCCTGCGGGTAACGGCATCATGCATCAGATCAACCTGGAGAAAATGTCTCCGGTGATCCAAAACCGTGAGGGTTTGGCGTTCCCGGATACCTGTGTCGGTACAGATTCACATACCCCACATACCGATGCGCTTGGCGTGATTTCAGTCGGTGTCGGTGGTCTGGAAGCTGAAAACGTGATGCTTGGTCGCGCATCCTGGATGCGTCTGCCAGACATCATCGGGGTTGAGCTGGTGGGTCAGCGTCAGGCCGGTATCACCGCAACTGATATCGTGTTGGCATTGACCGAGTTCTTGCGTAAAGAGCGTGTTGTTGGTGCTTATTTAGAGTTCTTCGGTGAAGGTGCTGACAGCATGTCGGTGGGCGACCGTGCCACCATCTCGAATATGACCCCTGAATATGGCGCAACTGCGGCGATGTTCTATATCGACCAGAATACCATCGACTATTTACGTCTGACCGGTCGTGAAGATGCGCAAGTGGCCTTGGTTGAACAATATGCCAAAGAAATCGGTCTTTGGGCATCGGATATGACCCAAGCGGAGTACCCACGTGTCCTTCGTTTTGACCTTTCAACGGTGACCCGTAACATTGCAGGGCCATCAAACCCGCATGCACGTGTCTCTACCGCTGACTTGAAAGAAAAAGGCATTGCCGGTGTAGTTGAGAACCGTAGCGATGGCTTAATGCCAGATGGCGCAATCATTATTGCGGCCATTACCTCTTGTACCAATACCTCTAACCCACGTAATACCGTGGCGGCAGGTCTGTTGGCTCGTAAGGCTAATGAGCTGGGCTTGGTGCGTAAACCTTGGGTGAAATCCTCATTTGCACCGGGTTCAAAAGCGGCTGCACTGTATCTTGAAGAAGCGGGTGTACTCAAAGACCTTGAGAAGCTGGGCTTTGGTATCGTGGCTTATGCTTGTACCACCTGTAACGGCATGTCAGGCGCACTTGATCCCGTGATTCAGCAAGAAATCATTGATCGTGACCTGTATGCAACTGCGGTACTTTCGGGTAACCGTAACTTCGATGGCCGTATCCATCCATACGCAAAACAGGCATTCCTGGCATCCCCGCCGTTGGTTGTGGCCTATGCAATTGCAGGAACGATTCGTTTTGACATCGAAAAAGATGCGTTAGGTCATGACAAAGACGGTAAGCCGATTTACCTGAAAGATATCTGGCCGTCGGATGCTGAAATTGATGCACTTGTGAAAGAAGCGGTGAAGCCTGAACAGTTCCGTAAAGTCTACATTCCAATGTTTGACTTGGGCGAAGTTGAACAAGCCGAAAGTCCGTTATACGACTGGCGTCCGCAAAGTACTTACATCCGCCGTCCTCCGTATTGGGAAGGGGCGTTGGCTGCACCACGTACTTTAGCCAATATGCGTCCGTTGGCGATCTTGGGTGACAACATCACCACCGACCACTTGTCGCCATCAAATGCGATCCTGATGGATTCGGCTGCGGGTGAATATCTGCACAAAATGGGCGTACCTGAAGAAGACTTTAACTCGTATGCAACGCACCGTGGTGACCATTTGACGGCACAGCGCGCGACCTTTGCCAACCCGAAACTGTTTAATGAAATGGTGGTTCGTTCCGACGGCACCATTAAGCAGGGTTCAAAAGCACGTGTAGAGCCTGAAGGCGAAGTGATGCGGATGTGGGAAGCGATTGAAACCTACATGAACCGTAAGCAACCGTTGATCATTATCGCGGGTGCAGATTATGGTCAGGGTTCAAGCCGTGACTGGGCGGCGAAAGGTGTTCGTCTTGCAGGTGTTGAAGCGATTGTGGCTGAAGGTTTTGAGCGTATTCACCGTACTAACTTGGTGGGTATGGGTGTTTTACCGCTTGAGTTTAAGCCGGGTGTGAACCGTAAAACCTTAAAGCTAGATGGTACTGAGCTGTATAGCGTGATTGGTAATATTGCGCCGCGTTCGACTTTAACTTTGGTGATTGAACGTGCCACAGCGGATGGTAAGGAAGAAATTCTGGAAGTGCCTGTAACCTGTCGTTTAGATACTGAAGAAGAAGTGTCTGTATATGAAGCGGGTGGGGTATTACAGCGTTTTGCGCAAGACTTTTTAGAAGGTCAGGTGGCGTAATACTTTGATCTGAAAGTAATTGATTCTGCTTAATAAAAGCCCTATCTTGATGATAGGGTTTTTTATGAGAAATTAAAGTGAAAACTTATAAGGATGTCTTTATTTCATTCAATAATATTGAAGATGTGAAGAATTACATTGAAGATATTACTAATAGCATTACAGTGCCTTGGCAAAGAAGTTATGATAGAGAACAAAATGCTAAATCGTTCGTGAGCGAAGATGTTTATTGTTTTGAGCGCAATGAAGATCCTAGATTACCTAGTTGTGGACTAACTATATTTTTCAAAGATCAAAGAACTTTATATATACCAAATGTTGTTCCTAAAGAAAGTGGTTGGCTTACGGTAGAGCAATATAATGATTTAATAACAGAATTTTATGATATTTACCTACTTCCTTTATCTGAAAAAAATAATATAAGTATTACAATAACTAACGATGATTTACAGGATGAGGATATTTTAAATAAACCTGTAGCAGAATGTTTGAGAAGATTTTCAACTCTAGCAAATATGTCTACAGGCAGTAGTCATCCATGCGATAGAAAAAGATGGTATGAGTTTATTTGTCTTGCATTTGATTTATCAAAGACGAAATCAATTAACACTGATCTCTTACAGAAGATTTTGATAGAACAAGGTTGGGAAGAAGATAGAGCTTTAGATTTAGTAATAGAGTATGAGTTTGGGCTGGGATTATTGGAATATTTAGATGAGTACAGTATTCGTTAAGGCGACAGATATAATTTCTGAAATTTCACAAAATCCTCAAAGGGTGATTTTTGTAGATACTTGCTCAATTCTTAATTTAATAAACTCAACTCATCAAAAGGCTTTATCTGAAAAATATATTTCAGAGATTAGTGAGCTTATTAACTTGCAAAAATCCAATAAAGTATGGTTGATTGCGAACGAAGTAGTGCATAAAGAATGGCATGATAATATTGAAAAAGTAATTGCAGATGCAAAAAATTCTTTTAAGAACACCCAGCGAAATTCTGCAATTTTTATTCATTTATCTAATCTTTTGCTAGGGACAAATTTGCAAAATTTTGCTCATAATTTATTTGATATGATAGAGAATAATTTAAAGCAGCTTTCAATGAATTTTCTATTTGCATGTAAGCTTTTATGTAGAGAAAATGATCAAACTTTAAAAGCTAGTGATAGGGTCTATAAATGTATAGCCCCATCAAAAAAAGGAAAAGATTCTTTTAAAGATTGTGAGGTTTTTGAATGTTTTTTTGATTTCTCTAGTAAGCTGAGAGCTTCTGGATTTCAGGAAAAAATAATATTTTTTACATATAATACTGAAGATTATGGCAAAGAGAATGAACCTTTAGGGCAGTTACAACAAGATTTTTTGCAAATAAATGCTAAATTGGTAACAAATATTGGACATGTTTTAGCTATAGCAAAGCGACAAGTTTAAACGAATTACTAAAGTTTAATCAGAATAAGATAGTTTTAACCTTTCCGCCATCACCGCTCGTCGGAAAGGTCAATAAATAATCAAAACTATCAAGCTATAGTATATGTACCATTTCTAAAATCTATGGAGAACAAAGATGGTAACTGCTGGCGAAAAACCTGGAACAGGCTTCTATTTTTGTGTTCAATGCGGACACCGCACCTATTTAGAAATTGGTACTGATCGTTTACCTCCGTGTACCAAATGCCTTGGCAATCAATTCAACAGTAAGAATGCCTAAGCCGCAAAATACCAAACAGTTACCCACTGTTTGAATAAAAGCCCTATCCCTTGATAGGGCTTTTTGTTACCTTAAAAATAAGATGTAAATAACAAGACCTGTCATAGGCATAGAAAGGTAATCCGTGATGGAAACAATTTTAGGACTCTGTATTGGCGTTGGACTCAGCGCAGCCTGTGGGTTTCGTGTCTTTGTGCCGCTATTGGCGATGAGTATTGCCACTCTCATGGGCTGGTATCAACCTGCCCAAGGCTTTGAATGGCTAGCACTTCCATCGGTGTGTATGGCGCTGGGCTTTGCTACCATTTGTGAAATTGCAGCTTACTATGTGCCGTGGGTAGATAATCTATTAGATACTATTGCCACACCTGCGGCTGTAGTGGCAGGGACACTGACCACGATGGCAGTCAGCAGCGGCGAAATGTCGCAGTTTGCGACTTGGGCCGCGGCGCTGATTGTCGGTGGTGGAACCGCAGGCGTGGTACAAATGAGTACCGTAGCCGCACGTGGGGTTTCGACGGCAACCACAGGAGGGCTGGGTAATTTTGTGGTAGCTACCGGTGAACTGGTTGGCTCGATCTTATTATCCATTCTGGCCTTTATCATGCCTGTGCTGATTACCGTTGTGGTCATTATTTTAGTGATCGTCACGGCACGCTGGATTCGTGCAAAACGCCAGCAGAAACTCAGCCATTCCCTCTAAAGGGCCATAACCGTAATCACTACTTAAATGATGAAATAAAAATGAATAAGAAATGTATTGCACTTAGCTTGGCTTGCTTAAGCCTATCTATACTGCCGCAAACAACGTTTGCCCAAGCACAGCCAACAGCAGAAGAGCTGAAACTACGTAAAGATAAAGTGACTTATAAAGCCTATCTCCCTGCAAAATATCAACTGTTTGAAGCGATTGAAGGCGACCTGAATAAAGATGGTTTGAAGGATGTGGTACTGATCGTCAAAGCCACCGATCCCAAAGCCTTTGTACAAGATGAATATCGTGGGCAGTTAGACCGTAACCGCCGTGGTGTGATTGTATTGCTGAATCAAAAAGGCAAATACAAAACCCTACTCAGCAACCTCAGTTGTTTTAGCTCGGAAAATGAAGATGGCGGGGTTTATTTCCCACCTGATCTATGGCTTGAGATTAATAATAATTTACTTGATATTCATTACGGGCATGGCCGTTATGGTTATTGGCGTTATCTGTTCCGTCTGGAAGGCAATGATCTACGCTTGATTGGCTATGATGATTCAAATAATCGTGGCCCGCTCATTCAAAGCCAGACCAGTATTAACTTTTTAACAGGCAAAAAAGTAATACGGAAAAATATGAGTGAAGACGAAGAGGAGGAGCCAAGATTTAAAGAAACATGGAGCAAAATCAAGCAGCCGCCGATCTATCTGTCTAAAGTGAAAGACTTTAATGATTTAAGTTTTTAAGCACGGACGACTATCGAAAAACCAGCCAGAACCGCGTAAATTAGCGGCACTTTTGCTCTTGCGTGCAAGCTTATGATGATCACCTGGATTCTGTTCACCCTAATGGCTGCATTTATGCAGGCCTGGCGCAATGCATTTCAAAAACAACTCAGTACCAGCGTCGATGTCTACGGGACTACGCTGGCGCGATTTATCTTTTCACCGATCTTTGCCTTTAGCTATCTGGCCTTTCTCTATCTGCATCAGCCTGTCACCGCACCGGTGCATTTTTCCGATAAATTCTGGTTCTATATCGTGATTGCAGGCATGAGCCAGATTTATGCCACGGCCTTGATGGTGAAACTGTTTCAGCAAAAGAACTATGCCATCGGGGTAGGGCTGGCCAAAAGTGAAGCAATTCTGGCTGCCTTGGTCGGAGTACTGTTCTTACAGGAACATCTCAGCACATGGGGCTGGGTTGGCGTGGTGATTGGGGCAGTGGCGGTATTCTTACTCAGTAAAGGCAAACAACAGTCAGACCTTTCTTTTAAAACCTTGATGATCGGGCTGGGCAGTGGGCTTTGTTTTGCCATCACCTCCTTATTGGTGCGTGAAGCCAGTCTGGAACTGGGTATGTTGCCATTCCTGCATCGTGCCGCTTGGGTGCTGTGTAGCCTGATCAGCTTTCAATGCATGGTACTGCTGATCTATCTCGGATTTTTCAGCCGCCCGACGCTCTATAAAATGTGGCAGCGCGTTGGGCTGACCTTGAGAGTGAGTATTTGTAGTTTTCTGGCCTCGGTCGGCTGGTTTAGTGCCATGAGTATGCAGACCGTCGCCATCGTCAAAACGCTGGGACAGGTCGAAATCTTATTTAGTTTGTTGATCTCGGCTTTTTTCTTTAAGGAAAAACTGGCCAAAACCGATCATTGGGGACTATGGCTAGTGATTGTGGCTGCAATTATGGTGATTTGGGCCTAGATTTAAGCATCTATTTGAAAAAATACACATGTAAATTTGAATTTATCGGAATATAAATCGTAGTTTTTTACTGGAAGTGGGAAATATTTCAAGATTTATCTTTTGGCATGCAAAATTATTTCATTAAGCGTTAAAAATAGCAGTTTTTAGGAAAACAATCCCGCCGTGATCTGCCTAAACTATGTCTCAAGGGTGTGAAAGGGATCGAAAAGAGTAGCATGCACCGACGCTTACAAAGCAAGTGTGTACGAACCCAAAAGGTCTCGATTCGGCTTAGGACGCTATAGATCAAAAGTTTATAGGCAAAGGTTATGGCTTACAAAGTCATAGGTGTTGAAGTAAACAACCACTGTTTTCCCTTGATACCCTAAAAAATTTAATCAAATATAAAATCAGCCAAACGGCTTAAATAATAAAAACCAGTTCAATAAAAGCAAAAACGAATGTGACATCCATCCTGTAATCCTGCCATTATGAAGATAAATCGATATTTTTATATTAAAAAACAAAATGATATAATTTTATTTATACCTAAAAATCAAAACATGATCACAGGGACAGGTCAAAACAAGAATGAGTCAGTTTGAGCTTAACATCCGCTATCCTCATCATATCCACCACAATGAGATCGAGCATGTGGGGATGCTTGACATGAGCACGGTTCTGGCCAGATTTGACCAGATCAGCTGGCGTCAGCAACTGGTTCGCCAGTTACAGCTCAATGGTGCCGATACCCGTTTTATGGTGACCGATCATGCAAGCGGTCAAAACATTGCCATTACCCTCGATGCCTATGCCAAGTCGCAACAGCTGGAATTTAAGCTGGACAGCGATGTTGTGGTGATTGTACCCAAAAAAGACCTATTTGGACTGGTGACCCGTAAAAGCAAGGAAACCATTTCCTTTAAACAGTTGAGTCTGGCCCGGGCAAAAGATTATCTGACTGCTTTTTTAAACCGGGATATTGCCTTGCTGGAACAGAAATATAAAGACAACCTAAGCAAAGGCATTAAAGCCCATTCTTAATCATTCAACGCTCTGGCCGAGAACATAAGCCTGTTGCGAAACTGTTGTGCAGCACTATAATCGCTGCTGTTTCCGTCCTTGTGCCTGCTTGGCTATTTTCTCATGCCTTTAAATGACAACTTTGTTTACGCGCCTCCACAACAGCCTTTAGAAATCATCTATGAAGATGACGACCTGATTGTGGTAAACAAGCCTGCCGGGCTATTGTCGGTGATGGGGCGTTTACCTGAACATCAGGACAGTGCCTATTTACGGGTCTTACAACAGCATCCTGCGGCTAAAGTGACGCATCGGCTGGATATGGCCACTTCGGGTTTGCTCATGTTTGCCAAGCATCGCGAAGCAGAGGTCGCGGTCAGTAAAATGTTTCAGGCCAGAACCGTCAAAAAATACTATGAAGCACTGGTACAAGGCGAGATTCAGGCCGAGGGCAGTGTGGAGGTTCCACTGATCACCGACTGGGAAAACCGCCCACGCCAGATGGTGCATTTTGAACTGGGCAAGCCGGCCAAAACCTTATTCCAGCGTATTGACTATGATGCAGCCACTGATCAAAGCCGTGTCCGCTTAGAACCAGTCACGGGGCGTTCGCATCAATTGCGAGTGCATATGATGCACATTGGCCATCCGATCATGGGCGATAAACTGTATCATCCTGCACCCGCCCGCTTTCATTTAAACCGCATGGCGCTGCATGCAGCCTATCTGGCCTTTCAGCATCCCCTTAAACGGCATGAGCTTGAAATCCGTGCCGAGGTAACATTTTAGAGACTTCCAGACGAGGTGAAATAGCATGTACCCAGTCTTGCAATGCCAATGGAATAGCTTAACCGAAGCACAGCAGGCCCAGCTCAAGCCCTTACTCTTGATGGCCGATCCGGACTGGAAACAGGTCAGCACCTATCTGTTTACGGCAACTATCCTGCTTATGCTGGATGAACAGGGCAATGTTCAGGCGCAACTTTGCCTGTTGCATAGGCAACATGAAGCCGAAATCAAAAATCTGGCTGTCGCTCAGCCGGCCCAGGGACGGGGTCTGGCCAAGGCCCTGATTGGTCATGTGGTAGAAAATGCCAAAGCGCTCGCGATCCGGACGCTATGGGTCAAGACCGGAAACTCGAGTCTGGATCAGCTGGCCCTTTATCAAAAGTGCGGCTTCCGGTTGTCACATATCGAGCATGATGTTTTTCGCGATTATCCGGAGCCGATTTATGAACATGGCATTCGTTGTCTGGATCAGGTAGTGCTGTCGATGACATGGGCCTGAACCGGAAAATGGCCTGAAAAGACTGGGGTTTTAGCTACAATAATGACATTAAAGTGACTAAAAAATGACATAAAAGTAGGTTAATCTATAACCGATGTTAGCTTCAGAACAACACCAAGGATATGACCATGACACGCGATTATGAACAATTCCCCGATAATGATAACGGCAACGTACTGTGGCAAATGGTTGAGGATGGTAATGACCTCAGTGAACCGCATGAAGTTGAATTTTCGATTGTATTTGAGCAGCAGGAACAGATCGAAAAATGCGCCTTGCATCTGCTGCATCAAGAGCAAAAAATCTCGCTCTATCAGGAAGAACAGCATTCGGATGGCTCGGATTTATGGGTGCTAAATATCCATGTCAATATGATTCTCGAATATGAGGATATTGCCGATCTGGAAGAATGGATGATCCGTATTGCCGGGCAGTTTGGCGGTGAATACGATGGCTGGGGCTGCATGAGCTACATCTACGACGAAGACGAGTAATTTAATTATGTGAATTGTTATCAAAATAACAATTCACTACATTATTTTTATGAGTTTTTACGTAGAGAGAATTGATTTTTAATTTTGTAACCTTTTGAAATTTATTTATTTTCATAAGATGAACGACCAGTTGGCATATTTTAATTTAATTTGTGGCCTATTTTGTCGTTTTTTAATAGAAGAACTTTCTCCTAATTCAAAATTATGGAACATTTTGAAACTTTAACTTTCCGAAAAAATAATTTAAGCTTCGCTGGAAAATGAAGCCAGTGCAAAGATTGAGCACTCACAGGGGGTCGGATGGATGAGCCAGCATCCAGTTTAAAAGGATTACCACGGTTAAAACCGCGTGGCGGACTGCAAGTCATGTATGCATCTGTTCGTGCACTTTTTTTACGGGAGTTACAAACCCGTTTTGGTCAGTTCCGCCTTGGTTATTTTTGGATTTTTTTAGAACCAGCGTTACATATTGGCTTTATGCTTGTTTTATTTGGGACAATTAGACAAAAAATTATTCCTGGTATGAATTTTGAAATTTTCCTACTCAATGGCATTTTACCATTTTTTATGTTCAGGAAAATTTCAGCTCAGGCCCTAACTGCTGTACAAGCCAATAAGGGATTATTTACTTATCGTCCTGTCAAACCGATCGATGCTTTGCTGGCACGCAGTATTTTAGAGTTATTTTTACATTTTACCGCTTATATATTATTTAGTCTGATACTGTTATGGTTTAGCTTTACTATAAGTGCTGAGGCGATTCCACAACTATTAGGTTACTGGCTTTTACTATTTTTATTGACGCTAAGCATAGGGCTAATCCTTCTGGTAGTCGGTAGTATTTCACCCGAAATTAATAAATTTGTATCTCCTTTATTTTTTATCCTTTATCTCTTATCTGGGGTGCTTTATACCATTCATTTGGTTCCTGTTGAGTATCAACAGTATCTATTATGGAATCCACTCTTACATATTTTTGAATTAATGCGACATGCTGTGGCACCTACTTATCCATTAGTTTCGGGAGTATCCCTTATATATGTAAGTTTATGGATTATAGTATCTTTATTTTTTGGGTTGTTGCTCTACAAGCGCTTTGAGCAACAAATGGTGAAGTCAAAATGATTGAACTTCGCAATTTGACTAAATCTTACGTCACCCCCAAAGGTCGTCATTATGTCTTTAAAGATCTCAATGCGGTCTTACCCGAGAATAAAAGTATTGCGATTTTAGGTAAAAATGGTGCAGGGAAAAGTACCTTGTTACGCATTATTGGTGGTATTGATTTTGCTGACAGTGGCAAGGTCATAACCAATAAGTCGATTTCCTGGCCTGTGGCGTTATCGGGTGGCTTTCAGGGCAGTATGACAGCACGCCAGAATGTTCGCTTTGTGGCACGGCTTTATCTCAGCCATGAAGATGAAGTAGATCAGGTGATTAAATTTGTCGAGTCTTTTGCTGACATCGGTAAATATTTTGATATGCCGATTAAAAGCTATTCATCAGGGATGCGCTCTCGGATTGGCTTTGGCCTAAGTATGGCATTTAATTTTGACTATTATCTGCTTGATGAAGCAGGAGCGGTTGGTGATGCCAACTTTAGGAAAAAGAGCCAAGCTTTACTCGATGATTTAAAACAGAAGTCCAATATTATTATGGTGTCCCATAATTTAGATGATTTAACCCGCAACTGTGATGTAGCGTTTCTAATGCGGAATGGTCAGGCGGAATATTTTGCAGATGTTGCAGAGGCAATAGAGGTTTATAAAGCGTATGCGGTCAATAACAAATAAAGGCTTAATCATAAGCTACATCGCCATAGTGATGTTGCCACTTTTGCTTATCATTGCGTATCTCGTGTTTTTTGCCCAGGAACGCTTTGTTTCCCAGTCGACCCTACTGGTAAAACAGGTCGGTGAAGTCTCTAATGCCGCAGCAACCAATGGGCTCAGCACTTTACTGGGTGTCAGCAATACCAGCAATGAAGATGCGCATATCTTAACCGCCTATATTTCTTCGCGGAATATGGTTGAAAGTCTGGATAAAACACTCAATTTGCGTAAAGCCTTTATTGCACAAAATGATCCGGTCTTTGGCCTAAGCCCAGATGCTTCAATTGAAGATTTAGTAGAATACTTTAATAAACGTATTAAAGTGGATCTGGATGAAAAAACCATGATGATGACCATTGCATCTCAAGGCTTTAGTTCAGGTTTTGCACTGCGTCTCAATCAGGAAATCCTAAAAAATAGTGAAGCCTTTATTAACGACCTTTCCCAACAGATTGCAGAAGAACAGCTCAAGTTTGCTGAAAAACAGCTGGTTGAAGCCAAACAACAGCTTGATCAATCTCGTGATGCCTTACTGGACTATCAAAATAAAAACCAGATGTTCGATCCACAGGCCCAAGCACAGGCAGTCGCGACCATTGTCGCCACGCTCGAGTCGAACCTGGCACAGTTACGTACCGAAGAACGGACCTTATTAAGCTATCTAAATGAAACAGCGCCTCAAGTGGTATCGGTGCGTAGCCAGATCGAGTCAGTACAAAAGCAGATTGCCGATGAAAAGGCCAAGCTTACCTCGCCAAATACCAGCAAGTTAAACAAAAGCGTGGCGGACTTTGAAGCTTTAAAAGCCAATGTCGAGTTTGCGACCGATCTATATAAAATTTCTTTGGCTTCACTGGAAAAAGCCCGTCTGGAAGCTTCGCGTAAGCTGAAAAAACTGGTGGTGGTCTCGACTCCACAATTGGCGCAAGATGCGGTCTATCCAAGAACACTGTATCTGATTGCAACCTATTTTCTAATTTTAAATATTTTGTTTGGTATCACGATGTTGATTTACTCGATTATCCGTGAGCATAAGGAGTAAGTGAAATGAAAAAGATATTAATCACCAGTATGCTCGCCATGTCATCGTTTTATAGCTATGCGGCAGATTTACAGTCTCTGTTACCGCAAGAGCTAGCCAGCAATGTCGGTCAGGCCAATAATAATCAGTCCCAGACAAATAATAATGTTGCTGATAACACCATTTTACCAAGTCAGTCGGTGGTCGGGCTTTCGCCAAGTAGTGCACCGAAATACCCGACCGCAACCAGAATGTTTGGTGAGCAACTGTTTAAAGGGGCTTTTGCCAGCACTGCAGGCTCTACCTTTAATGACAGTTATGTGCTTAACCCGGGTGATAATATTAACTTGCGTCTATGGGGCGCTTACCAGTTTGCCGGAACTTTAACGGTTGACCCTCAAGGCAATATTTTTATTCCCAATGTCGGTCCGGTGAAGGTGGCGGGTACTACCAATGGCCGCTTGCAGTCCCTGATTGAAGGCTATGTACGTAAAACCTATGTGGCCAATGTCGGTGTCTATGCCGCACTGGTTCAGTCACAACCGGTTAAGGTTATGGTCACTGGTTTTGTCAACCAGCCAGGTTCTTACGGTGGTGTCGCCAATGACAGCGTACTGGCTTATCTGGACCGTGCTGGCGGGGTCGATGCACAGCGCGGCAGTTATGTCGATATCCGGATTATGCGCAATGGCCAGCTAAAGCAGTATGTCAATCTTTATGACTTTCTGATCGCAGGTAAGCTGCAACCGTTCAGTTTCCGTGATGGTGATGTGATTGTGGTCGCGCCGCGTAGTCATACTTTCTCGGTTTCCGGCGAAGTGTTCAATGCCTACGATTTCGAGTTTAATGTTCCCGAAGTCACCGTCGCTCAAGCATTGACCGTCGCCAAGCTTAAACCGGGCGCTACCAATGTCAGTATTATGCGCCGTCAGGGAGCCGAATACCGGAGTGAATACTATCCGCTTTCGGCTGCCAGTAATGTTGTGATTGAAGATGGTGATATCTTAACGGTTACGGCCGATCGTTATGCAGGTACCATTCAGGTACGTATTGAAGGTGCCCATAATGGTGCCCATGCAGTAGTATTACCTTATGGCTCCAAACTTTCGGAAGTGCTCAAGCAGATCCAGCCAAATACCTTGTCTGAAGTTCAGGCGTTACAACTCTTCCGCCCATCGGTAGCAAAACGCCAGAAAGAAATGCTCAACGTTTCTTTAGATAAACTTGAAGAAGCCACATTTTCTGTACGTTCCACCACGCAGGAAGAAGCCAATCTGCGGGTAAAAGATGCCGAACTGGTAAAACAGTTTATTGCCAAGGCCCGTACCGTTGAGCCGAAGGGGCAAGTGGTACTTAATCCGAAAGACTTTGATGATGTCATTCTGGAAAATGGCGACATTCTGAATATTCCGGAAAAAACCTCCGTCATTATGGTGCATGGTGAAGTCACCTTCCCGAATGGTGTGGTCTGGCAGCCCAATATGACTGCCGCATCTTATATTGATCAGGTTGGTGGTTTTACCCAGAAATCCAATAAATCAAAACTGGTGGTGATCCATCAAAATGGTGAGTCCGAACTGGTCAGTAAGCGTTATAAGATTCAGCAGGGCGATGAAATTTTAGTCTTGCCTAAGGCACAAACCAAGGTAGTGGAGTTAACACGTGGTATCACGCAAGTGCTGTACCAGATTGCCATTGCAGCCAAGGTCGCCTTGGATTTATAGAAAATAATTTGATGATGATATGTATAGGCTGTATTCCCCTGATGGATATAGGGTTCAGGAGAAAGCAGGTCTATTCATAGAGTCTGGTGTTGAAACAATAATTTTTTTAATAAATTATTGAATAATTTGGTGAAAATATGAAAGTGTTAGTTGTGTTCGGAACAAGACCTGAGGCGATCAAAATGGCGCCTCTGGTAAAATTATTAAGTGCAGATCCTGCTTTTGAAACCAAGGTTTGCATCACGGCACAGCATCGACAAATGTTGGACTCTGTTTTATCTGTATTTGATATCCAGCCCGATTATGACCTGAATATTATGAAAGCAGGGCAAAGCCTGACAGAGTTGAATGCCCGCATGATGCTGGCGCTTGAAGAGGTTCTGGTTGACTGTAAACCTGATCTGGTATTGGTGCATGGCGATACCTCAACCACGCTCAGTACTGCGATGGCAGCTTTCTATCAAAAAATTGATGTTGGCCATGTAGAAGCGGGCTTGCGAACTTATGACATTTATTCGCCGTGGCCGGAAGAAGCCAATCGTCAGTTGACCAGTGTAATTGCCAAATGGCATTTCTGCCCGACACAGACCTCTGCCAACCATTTACTGCAAGAACATATCGATCAAAGCAAAATCTGCATTACCGGCAATACCGTGATTGATGCACTGCTCTACGTCAAAGACCAGCTCAATAATAACGAAGCCTTACAGCAAGACATGCGTGCTCATTTCCACATGCTGGATCTAAGCAAAAAACGTGTCCTGATCACAGGTCACCGCCGTGAAAACTTTGGTGAAGGCTTTGAGAATATCTGTAAAGCCATTAAAGCCTTGGCAGAGCGTTATCCGGCAGTTGAGTTTGTCTATCCGGTGCATATGAACCCGAACGTGATGCAGCCCGTTTATCAGTACCTTGATGGTGTTGATAACATTAAGCTGATTGAACCACAAGAATACGTCCAGTTTATCTGGCTCATGCAGCACAGTCATATCATTTTGACCGATTCTGGCGGTATTCAGGAAGAAGCCCCATCGTTAGGTATTCCTGTACTGGTTATGCGCGATACCACAGAACGTCAGGAAGCAGTTGAAGCAGGTACGGTAAAGCTGGTCGGCACATCAAAAGAGTTAATTATTCAGCAAACCGCTGCACTATTGGATGATGATGCGCTACATCAGCAGATGAGCCTGGCGCACAACCCGTATGGTGACGGTCTTGCCTGTCAAAGAATTGTTGAGCATTTAAAGCAGTTTGCCTAATCGTAAAGCATCAACGAACAATAGAAACGTATTTTTAAGATTGTAGAGAAAATCCATGTCAGAGTTAAAAATTTCAGTTAGTGGTCTAGGTTATATTGGTTTACCGACAGCAACCATGTTTGCAAATGCTGGAGCACAAGTTATAGGGCTTGATGTTAACCAGTATGCGATTGATACCATCAATGAAGGTAAAATCCATATTGTTGAGCCGGGTCTGGAAGAAATCGTTAAAAAAGTAGTCGCTTCTGGCCATTTAAAAGCCTCTTTACAGCCTGAACCTGCCGATGCTTTTTTAATTGCGGTACCAACACCATTTAAAGGCGAAGACTATACACCGGACCTTTCTTATATCGAAGCTGCAGTCAATACCATTGCGCCTGTACTGGAGAAGGGCAATATTGTCATTCTTGAATCGACTTCTCCAGTCGGTGCGACAGAGCAAATGGTAGAGTGGTTATCTGCGTTACGTCCGGAGCTTAAATTTGCTAAGCATGAGACCGACACCGATGTAGACGTACATATTGCCTATTGCCCTGAACGTGTTTTGCCGGGGCATGTCATTCGTGAACTGGTTGAAAACAACCGTACCATTGGCGGTATGACACCAGCTTGTACTCAAAAGGCCAAAGATGTTTACCGTATCTTTGTAAAAGGTGAGCTACTAGAGACCAACGCCCGTACTGCAGAAATGACCAAACTCACTGAAAATGCTTTCCGTGATGTCAATATTGCCTTTGCCAATGAGCTTTCATTGATCTGCGACCGATTAGACATTGATGTATGGGAGCTGATCAAGCTTGCCAACCATCATCCTCGTGTCAATATTTTAAGACCTGGTGCAGGCGTTGGTGGTCACTGTATCGCTGTCGATCCATGGTTTATTGTCAATAAAACTCCTGAGCTGGCAAAAATGGTACGTTCAGCACGTGAAGTGAACGATTACAAGCCAAAATGGGTAATCCAGCAAATTGAAAATGAAATCGAGAAACTAGGTGCTTTAGGCCGTAAACCAAAAGTTGCTCTACTAGGTCTGGCATTTAAACCAGATATTGATGACTTGCGTGAAAGCCCAGCAGTTGAGATCGCTAAAGAGTTCGGTCTAAACCACGATGTCGAATTATTCCTGGTTGAACCAAATATTCATAAGTTACCTGCTGAAATTAAAAATGGCCGTTTAGTAGACTTGGAAGAGGCTTTAGAGCAAGCAGATGTCCGTGCTGTTTTAGTAAAACATACCGAGTTTATTCAGCTGCCAGCTGATTCTGTAATGAGTTTTGTGGGGTAATCAGGCAAAAGATGAAAGAACTAAAAACGGTTCATGAAATTGAAAATTATATTCATGATTTAGAGAAAAAAGTCTTCCAACTACAGAATACACATGCTTTTCGTGTTGGTATGGCAATTATGAAGTTTTATGATAGGCCTAATTCTATAAAAATTTTAGAGTTAAATAAGTTTATCAAAGAACTTCTAGCTGCTACTAAAAAGGCAAGTGTAAAAAATACTGCGCTTCAAGAGAGTAAGGTAATTCTAAAGCAGGAAATAGTCAGTAATAACTCACAAGTTCAAATAAACAAAGATGAACCAAGTCCACAATACTATTTTTTACCTATTTTGAAAGATAGAAAGCAGGTATTAACATTTAGTTATGAGCTATCAAAAGAAAATGGCTGGACATTAGTAACTCCTAATAATTTTAAAGAGTTATTAATGTATGGTAATTTTGACGAGATAGAATTGAACTTATCTCATATAACTGACAGTCCATTATGGAGCTATTTTGGTACTTACGATGATATTCCTAGAACAAATCAGTTGTTAGATCTATTGTTGAAAAATAATAGAATTAATAAGGTTTTGATTCATCAGAATGATCTAGCTTTATATCCTATTATTTTAGATAGATTGTCAGTATTTAATAATGTATTGTTTGATAAGAGCGTTTTGTAATGATTGTAAATAAGAAGAATGTTGCTATATTTGGTGATATATCAACTAATGGTATAGATGGCTCATCTATCTGGTTACAATCTATATCATCAATTTTTCCAAAAGATAAGTTTAATGTTTATTTAATTTTAAGAGATAAAATTACTTCTCGTATTTTGTTGGATGAAATTCCACATGTAAATATTATAGATCTTTTTAATAATCCTTATATAGTAAAAGATAACGAAAACCCTTGCTCAACTTATGAATTGTTTACTATTTTAAATGGTTTGGATAAAAAGATCCATTTAGATCATATTATATTAAGAGCTCCAAGATATTTAAAAGAGTTAGTAAATAAGGCCGACAATCCATCTTATAAGAAAATTTTATCAAAAGTTGATACATATTTTGCTAAATTAAATATATATGAGGATGATTATGAGCAGGATATTATAAAGAAAGCATTACCTTATATTGCAAGAGTAATTCTTCAAACTGAGGAGATGCGGTCATACTTTGATTATAAGTATCCTGATTTTATTGGTAAAGTTATTGTTTTAAATCCAATTGTCCCTGATTTTAAGAAGACAATGACTAAAACAATACAGAAAAAAATTAAAAATCCTATTTTGATATATGCAGGAAAGCTAGATAAGCAATACTATGTTGAGGATTTTTTAGATCTACTATTTGTTGATAATTTTAATAAATATCAACTTATGTATGTTGGTTCTAAAATCAACTCATCTAAACTCGATAAAGGATTCGTAAGCAGAATTAAAGAGAAATTAACTAATTCTGAAAATTATTCTAATTTTACATGGATAAAACAGTTAGATCGTAAAGCAACTATTCAAAAAGTATCTCAAGCCTCATTTATGCTTTCATTAAGACAAGAGGTATATGATACTAGTAATGAAATTTCAACTAAACTATTAGAAGCAATGTCAGTTGGTACCTTACCATTATTGAAGAAAACAGCTGCTAATATAAGATTGGTTGGAAATGACTATCCCGGATTCATTAGCTCAATAGATGAAATTCCATCAGTTGTAGATAGTTTTGTTAATTATCCAAAATTATATATTTATTGGTCTAAAAAATTACAGGAAGTTGCTCAAGAATATAGTTTTTCTAATACTTATAAAATAAAGTTGGCTCCCTTTTATGAGCAGCAAGAAGTAATAGAAAAACCTATTCTTAAGGAGAAAATGAAAGTTCTAATTGCATCTCATGATAATAAATTCTTTACAAGAGTTATTAATGAGTTGCTCAAAGATAATAATCTGGAAGTTAAATTCGATAATTGGATTACTACTCTTCGACACGATGTGAAAAAGTCGAAAGAGCTTTTAGAGTGGGCAGATGTTATTCTTTGTGAGTGGGCAGTAGGAGCAGCAGTTTATTATAGTCAAAATAAATTGCCTCATCAAAAATTACTGATTCGTTTACATCGTTTTGAGATTACGACTAATCAACCAAATTTAATTAAATTTGAAAATGTTGAAAAAGTAATAGTAGTAAGTGATTATATAAAAAATCATTGTATCGAAAATTATGGTTGGCTGGAAGAAAAAATATCTACTATTCCACAATATGCAGATATTGATCTATTCAATAGACCTAAAGCAAGATCTTATCAATATACTCTAGGTCTACTAGGTATGGTTCCGACCTTAAAAAGATTAGATCGTGCTTTAGATATTCTTGAGCATTTACGTAGTTTAGATTCTAGATATACATTACGTATAAAGTCTAAACACCCATGGGATATTCCTTTTGTATGGGTTAAAGAAGATGAGAAAAATTACTTTTTAGAGCAATACCAGAGAATTGAAAATAATCCGATCTTAAAAAATGGTGTTATTTTTGACGAATATGGTGCCGATGTAGCTGCTTGGTTTAGAAAAATTGGATGGATGCTTTCAACTAGTGATATTGAAGGCTGTCATACTGCTGCTGCTGAAGGTATGGCATCAGGTGCAAAACCTATTATTTTTAACTGGCCAGGTGCTGAAGGAGTATATAAAAATGTTCCTATATTCAAGGATGCCAAATCAGCCGCTGAATATATATATAGTAATGACCAATTTCCTGAAGCTGAAATTAGTAAGGTAAAAAAATATGCGAAAGAAAATTTTGATTTAAATATCACAATAAAAGCATATTTTAACTTTATATATAAAGACTTAGGGTGATGTCATGGAAAAGATATATTTAGTTACTGGCGCAGCTGGGTTCATCGGTTCTCATATTTGTGAAGAGTTATTAAGACAGCCCCACAACATTGTTGTGGGAGTTGATAATTTTTACTCCGGTAAACAATCGAACATTGATTTCCTAAAAGGTATTTCAAATAATTTTATTTTTTATAATTTAGATATTTGCAATCATGATGAGTTATGTGAAGTCATGAAAAAGCATAATATTAAATATGTTTTTCATGAGGCCGCTATAGCATCAGTTCAAACTTCTGTAGAAAATCCAATATTTACGAATGAAGTTAATATTAGGGGTTCATTAAGTGTTCTTGAAGCTTCAAGGAAGAATGCTGTAAAACGTTTATTGTTTGCTAGTAGTGCAGCTGTTTATGGAGATGAGCCTACTTTACCAAAAAATGAAAAGTCAGTGACTAGACCGATTTCACCGTATGGTTTAGAGAAGCTTGTTACTGAACAATATATGCAGCTATATGCTTATCAATATGGCTTAGAATGTATAGCTTTAAGATATTTTAATGTATATGGCCCACGACAAGATCCACATAGCGAGTATAGTGGAGTAATTTCTATATTTGATGATCGTATTAAGCAAGAACTTCCAATAACCATTTATGGCGATGGTGAACAATACCGTGACTTTATATATGTTAAAGATGTAGCTCAAGCAAATATAAAACTTATGAATCATGATATTGATAGTAATAATTTTTTAGTTGTTTGTACTGGTACAGGTAAGAGTACTACAGTTAATCAGTTGGTTAATATTCTAAAGAGAAAGTATAACTCAGAGCATATTAAGCCTACTTATAAAGATCAACGTATTGGAGATATTAAAGAATCTATTTCTGATAATAGTTTATTGATAAGTATTATAGGTGATAATTTTTCTCAAATTGAGAGTTGTATTTAATTTGCTTAAGGTATAATTTTATGAGCTTTGATTTTGAGAAAGTTACTTACACAGATAGTAATTTTACAGTATATGTAAAAAAGAACTTAGGTTCGGACTTTGCTTTTTATATATTAAGAGGAAATAAGAGATTAGCAGCAAAGTCCTACACTAAAAATACTAGTTCTAGCATAGATGTAGTTTTAGATAGAAATAAGGTTTATTGCCTAAAGTTGTTTAATCGTCCAGAATGTGAAAATACAACTTTAGAAAAAGATAAAATAACCTTAAAAAGATTTTTCTATTTAGATAAATACGGTCGAATCTTTGTCATAAAAGAGGAATTATTATATGAAGATGGAAAGATAAAAATTACTGAATATGATCAAGATTCAAATATAACATTTGTCACTTTCAATTCTTCTCAAACTAATAAAACTACTTCTCCATTTGGTGCTGAGTTTCTTTTATCAAATGGATGGAATCTAATTGCATTACATAAACATGATAAGAATCAATATCAAGATTTAAATATAGAGTTATTTGAAAGAATTGTTAAGCCTAGAACAAAAGATAAAAAAACTTATATTTATGGAACAAGCTTAGGGGGGTATTGTGCTTGTTATTTTGGAGGAGTAATAGATGCAACAATTATTGCAGGAGCACCAAAACTTCTAGTTCATCCTTCTATTAGGCATCCAGATTATAAAGAGATTGAGTATAAGCATGTACCTATAGATAAAGTACCTAAAACAACTAAGCCTGTCTTTATTATTTTTGATCCTTTAGATAATGGTGATGTAAGGTTTATAAAAGATATAATTTTAAAAGCCTATCCTTTACCTTATTTGGTTCCTGTAAAACATGGGACGCATTTAGTTATTAAAACATTGATAACACATAATTTATTAAAGGATACTATTATGGATCTTGTTGAACATAACTATCTAGACGTAATAAAGAGGATTCATCAGTACAATGGTCTAGGATAAATTTTAAACTGAATTATGGGTTAAGGGTTTTTTAAGATTATATTGGTAATATACATTGTCAAAAATAGGATTTTACTTAAAAGGAAATAGAATGTTTTTGAGAATATTCATTTTATGTCTTACTTTAAGCCCTTTCTCTATGATTAGAGCCTCAGAGATAGTAAGTCCTGAGAAATGTTCAGAAGTTATTGGAAGTGGTGGCAACTATATTTCTAAAAATAATGGTAAGCTTTCGGGGAAATGTCAAGGTAATGTAATTGCGCCTAAAGTAGTTAATGATGCAATAGTTTTTTCAGTTCCAGCAGTACCTGAACAATTTAAATTAAGCTCATATTTTTCGACTAAAAAAAATAAAAGTGATAGAGTTGAGTTAACTTTTGCAAATCCTAAAATCGTTTTTGGTCATGAATATCAAATTGATTTTAAGTTAAAGGTATTGCCAGACTCTGATATTACCAATGAATCTTTTTATTTGTTACAACTTTGGCAGGCACCTCAATATTCACCTATTTTCGGTTTGAGAATGAAAAGGGGAACAAATGATCGTGCTACCTTTATGATTAGAAATCCTGAAAATCATATTGCAGGGAAAAACTTAGTAAACGTTAAATTAGGAGGTGAATGGCAAAATTTTAGAGTGAACTTTAAAATAACTAAAGAGATGAAAGGAGAGATATTAATTTATCAAAATAATAAGCAAATTCTAAATTGGGCAGGTAATATGGGATATCCAGAAGACAGAAATGATATTGATTCTAAATTAAGATTAAAGTTTGGAATGTATAAATTTCATGAACCTCATAAAAAATTTAATATTTCTTTTAAAGATATGAGATTCATTAAAGTTGATTAAAATTAAACTTTAATTAGTTTATTATAGATAGAAATGCATTGTGTATAATAATTCCCTTACCTTCCCAAGAGCGAATACCAACTTTAAGCTTTTCACAATTATTAGGAATATCTATATCTAATACTCTTTCAATTCTTTTTTTAGGCTTACCTGTAATATATTTATAATATCCTATTTCAGGGTTTGCAGATTTAATTAATGTTGTACTTGTGGGTGTACAAAAGTAATCGACTGCATAAAGCGCGGGAGCTTTTGAAGTATCAATTTGTTCAAAATCAATTATTAGTTTAATTTTGGTTTTATGGCTTATATTTGTTATAGTTTCACTCCAAACCATGTTTTTTTCTAAGATATGACTATATTTAAAATCTAAGAATGTTAGATTTTTCTCATTGGTTTGAGTAAGCTCATCCTTAATAAAATTAAAAAGTTTTTCTGAAAAGTAAGCAGCACCTTCAGGAAGAAAATGTAATTTATCATAAAAATAATTTTGATTTTCTTGAAAGTCTTTTTCTAAGTCCAAAAAAGGAATGCTGTTATTATAGCAGTATTCTTTAGCTATACTGTTTAATCTATTTAAATTAGCAGCCTCATTTGTATAGCAGATTGAAGTAATAAATAACTTTAATTTTAATTGATCACATATACCCTTTATTAGACCTAAGTTTCTAGTATAGAGTTCGGCATTAATATCTACTTCTCTTTTAACCTTTTTATCTAATGCTGGTAAAATAGTTGCATGATATACATGAGAAGAAAAATAATTCTTTTCATATTGTAACGGTCCTTCATCATTAGATGGAAGAACTAAGATTACAGTAGAGCCAGCCTTATCAATTAGCTTATTAATTATTAAATTTATAATATTTAAAGTATGTGTTCCCGAGGTTCCTAAATTTTTAACCTCGTAATTATATCCATTTATAAGTAAAGTTTTTTCCAAGACAGAATGTAGCTTTTTGCTACTACCCATATAAAGGCATTCGACTGTAGAAGCTCCTAACAAAAAAATTTTATTCTCAGATTGGTTTCCAAAAATACTGTACTGATTACCTTCCTCATCAGTTTTTATTTCATATATTTCATTTTTCTTAAGAAGAGGACAGTTTTCTAGATATTCTAAGGTTGGCGTATATAGCTTATTAATATTGGTACCAAGTTCTTTCAGTCGAATTGTACGTTTTTGCATCGGCCTCAGTCTAATACTGTAAAATCTCTTAAGATTTATTTTAACAACTTAGAAAAATCATTGGGGTTGTTTCAGTATTATTTATGTTTTTTAAAGTATTAATTTCTAAACTTATGCCCCTGAATTTCTGCCCAAAGTGCGGCATATTCAGAGCGTTCCAGCTGCTGTTGTTGTAATAAATCACAAAAGGCTTTAAACAAATAAGGCGGGGCAGTATCAGTAGTAGCTGTATTTTGCTTGATCTGTTGCTTGAGCTTCATATCAAAGCGTTGCTGGTTGGCTTGGCGTTGCTGGTGATAAAGGCTCTGTTTATCCTTCGCATGATAAATATGTACAAAATACTCTTTTTGAAGCAACTGTGCGAGTTGGCTCTTGGCCAGAATTGCTCTAAACCCCGTTGCCATCATGGGAGCCAGATAGGTTTGATCAATCAGTAAGTCTGGTTGATCGTCTATTAGGCCTTTATGCCGGAACAGGCGTAGCATAAAGTCAAAGTCTTCATAACCATGCCCAATAAACTGCTCATCAAAACCTTGAATGGCCTGAACCGATTTCAGGTCGGTCACAATAATCGAAGACGGGAAGGCCAGATGTAATATCAGGTCACGCCTAAAATCATAATATGCCTGTTTAAACGCTGCCAGTGACAGTCGGCGTATCTGTTTACTGCCTTTTTTACTCAAATACAGGCAGGGGTACATACACAGTTGTGCTGGATGCTGCTGTACTTGCGCCAAGGCATTCCGGATTTGCTGAAGGTTAAAATGAATATCAATATCCAGAAAAAACACATACCGGGTCTGTACCTGGGCAAGCGCAATATTTCTTAATCTGGACAGGTGTCCACTGGCACTCTGGTCTAGCACCAGCGTGATATGAGCGTGACTGGCGATCAGTTTTTCCAGTTTGCGCACTTCAGCTGCAGGTTGCGCATTACATCCCAAAATAATCCGCACCGGATGCCGTGCTGTAGTTTTAACCAGTGTCTTGATCCGTTGCAAAATATCCTGACTGCGATAATTCAGGTCGACCGGAATCACGATCGATACATCCATCGACTGCTGGGCAGGCTGTTTCTTGCACGGAAAAAATAGTTTAAGCATATAGATACGGATGATCGATTTGACAGATTTTAAGCAGCTCTTTTAACCATAGCTTTACCGTATAGTGGGTAAAGACATGATCACAAGCATAGCGTACTTTGTCTTGCTGGTGCCGGGTTAAACCATAACTTAACTGGCTAAATAGTGCCTCGGCCTGTTCCGGTGTTTCCAGCACTTCACATAAATCAGGGAACAGGTTCTGCTGTGCCAGGCTTGGGTTACTAATGATCAGCCGGCCACAGGCCATACCTTCAACCACCCTTCTTGACAGCATGGTCGGCGAGGTGGTTACGGAGTTGACATTAATGATTTGCTGGAACTGGCGCATAACCTGTCCTGTCTCGCAGTACCGGACCGAATGTAAATACTCAGCCTTTAGCTCTGCCGGAAATTTATAGTTTTTATCTTTTTTACTGTCATGCCGGTTAATAATGCATAGTCCATGCGGAGCCGCTGCTTTAAATACAAAATCCTGCCATTCGCGTCGTTCCGGAAACATGTGATGCATATAGCTTCCAATAAACAAACTGGAACGCGAAACTGTCTGGTTGATCGGTGCGGGATAATGAATTTTTGGCTGAAACGGAAAATTCAGGTAATGGATTTTAGAGTTCGGGCAACGGCTTTGATAGTTAGCAACAGAAGCACTGTCGGTGGTAAAAATAAAATCGAATAAGCCGGCAGAATCAATAAACTGATCAAAGTGATAAGGGTCTTCCTTATTCCAGAAAATGGTCGGAATACCATGTTTCCGCGCCCACTGGATCAGTGTCTTGAGTTTATTGTTGTTACGACCAGGGTGTTCCGGATAATCGGCAATATGGTACTGCCATTTGCGTTTTTGCCCCAGCCATGCAGACTCAACTAAAACAAAATCGATTTTCCCCGGGAAAAAGTGATAGAACCAATGCTGGTATGAGATTAAATTTACATGTGCCTCCAGCTTGAGGGCTGTAAAAGTAAAATCATCTAAGACAGCTAATATGTTAATTGATTTTTCCATTAAAAAACTTAATTTGAATTAGTGGTTTAGTTTCAAATATCCCCCGCCATAGGTTAGAAAAATTTTTGAAAAGAATATGTGATATAATAGTAAATAAATGACATCAACATTGTAAATGGTCACATGTTAGATTACATTCCATTCGGGATTAAGAAAATATATTTTTTTAAAAACAATGATTTATATCTATCTTTAATTCAATCTATCCAAAAATACCCAATGGTCGGAAAACACAGGCTATTTTGGGGATGGGGACGTAAAAAAAGCTTTACACAGGCCGAGAAACTTGCACAAGAGCATAACGGTCAAGTCTTATGTGCAGAAGATGGCTTTATCCGTTCGCTCGGTTTGGGTAAGGCCGGTTATCAGCCCCTTTCTATTGTTACAGATCAGTCAGGCATTTATTTTGATGCTACCCGCTCATCTGATCTGGAAAAATTAATCTTACAGAGCAGCCTTTCTCAACAACAGCAACAACGGGCAGCGGCTTTAATCCGGAAAATTTTAACCCAAGGCATCACCAAATATAATTTGCATTATGAGCCGCTAGATCGGACCAGATTTAAAAACCAAAAAAATATACTGGTCGTGGACCAGACCCTGGGAGACCAGTCGATTCGCTATGCCCTGGCAACGGCGCAACAGTTTAAAATCATGCTGCAACAGGCGGCCAGCGAGCATCCGGAGGCCACCATCTGGGTCAAGACCCATCCAGATGTGCTGGCAGGTAAGGCCCGGGGCCATTTTTCCCTTGAAGATTTCAACTCTGACCATATCAGGGTACTGGCAGAAAACTATAACCCGATTGAGTTGTGCCAGCAGATGGATGAAGTCTATGTGGTCAGCTCACAGCTTGGTTTTGAAGCATTGCTGTGTGGCAAGCCGGTACATTGTTTTGGCTGGCCGTGGTATGCAGGCTGGGGACTGACGCAGGATCGGCAGGCACAGGCCGGAGCGGTTCAGAGCCGGCGGCAACCGCCCAAAACGCGGGAGCAACTGTTTGTTGCGGCTTATCTGGACTATGCCAGATATGTTTCTCCGGTGTCCGGGCATTTATGTGAGCTGGAAGACCTCCTCGCGATTTTGTCACCAAATCTGCATTTTCAGAAACAGTTACCGCAAGGCAAACTGGTGGCTTATGGCTTTAGCCGCTGGAAAAGGCATTTTATCCGGGATTTCCTCGACTTCCCGCAGGTCGAGCTGCGATTTAAGCAATGGCTGAAGCCGGATAAAAGCCAGCCGGTTGTGGCGTGGGGTAAAAAAGCGGCTTTATTGCGGTCGGAAGGTTTCCAGAACATCTGGACGGTGGAAGATGGTTTTTTGCGCTCATTAGGACTGGGAGCTAAACTGATTAGGCCTTTTTCACTGGTGTTTGATGATGTCGGGATTTATTACGATGCGACCCGGCCTTCCCGTCTGGAACAGTTGCTGAATCAGGTCCGGCTTGATGCTGAACAGCAGCAGCGTATCCGGCAGCTGGTACAGCAAATCATCCACAATAAACTGACCAAGTACAATGTCGGGATGCAGGCGACACAGGCTATGCAACCGGTTGATCATAAAAAGAAAGTGATTCTGGTGGTAGGGCAGGTGGAAGATGATTTGTCGATCCGGCTGGGCGGCATCGATATTAAAACCAACCTGGCGCTGATCCAGGAAGTACGTCGCACCAACCCTGATGCGTATATTATTTATAAACCGCATCCGGACGTTGAGGAAGGGCTAAGAAAGGGCAAGATTGCCTGGGAACAGATCAAGGACATCGTCGATCAGCTCGAAAAAAATGTATCAATCATCACGCTATTTGAATATATTGATGAACTGCACACGATTACCTCGTTATCTGGATTTGAAGCACTCTTAAGAAATATTAAAGTATACTGTTACGGCATGCCTTTTTATGCAGGATGGGGGGTCACGGTTGATCGCCATAAATGTACGAGACGACAACGCAATTTAACAGTAGATGAATTAGCATTTAGCGTCTTGGTGGAGTATCCCGTTTACAATTTACCGCATACCCGCCAGTTACAGGTACCGCTGGTAACTCCTGAGCATGTACTGGAACATATATGCAAACTACAGCAAACGACTGATAAATCTCCATCAAGTGTTTGGTCATGGATGTTTACACGCTTGCGTGAATTGAAAATGAAGATTTAGGGTTAAGTTATTGTCTATTTATTTAGATGGACTGTTGGCATCCAGAAAGGTGGTTTTACTGCAAGGGCCAATAGGATCATTTTTTACTGATTTGTCAGACTGGCTCACAACCCAGCAGATTGAATGTTTTAAGGTAAATTTTAATGCCGGAGACTGGCGTTACTATCATGCACGCCCGAACATTTGGCATTATCGTAAAAAAGCTGCCGGTTTCGGGGTATGGCTTGCTCATAAAATCGAAGAAAATCAGATTGATGCAATAGTCTGCTTTGGCGATTGCCGCTACTATCACCAGCAGGCCTATGCCGTCGCCCAGCAACTGGGTATTCAATTTTATGTCTTTGAAGAAGGCTATATCCGGCCAGATTACCTGACCTTTGAAGAGGGTGGTGTAAACAATTTTTCCAGCTTCAAGCAGCAGTTTTTAGCAGATCAGGATCAGGTGGTGCCAGAACTGCATCGGGAAGCCAGTGACAACCACTATCACCTGATGCTGTGGAGCGGTTTCCAGTATTATCTGTGTTGGGCCCTGTTGTTCTGGCTCTATCCCTTTTACCAGCATCACCGTGGCTATAATCCGCTACAAGAGCTGGGTTACTGGCTTATGGCCATGTTACGCCGCTTCAAGAATGCCCTGCTGGAGCCCAAGCGTTTTGACGCCTTTATACAGCAGCATGACAAGAACTATTTTATCTATACCTTGCAGGTGCATAACGATTCTCAGGTGCGGGTACATAGTGATTATCAGGATATCCGGGACTGTATTGCAGAGGTGATTAGCTCGTTTGCCCGTCATGCAGAGCCGCAGCATCATCTGGTTCTGAAGCACCATCCGATGGATCGTGGCTACCGGCATTATGGGCAGCTGATTCACGATTTATCAAAAAAGCTGGGGATACAGGAGCGTGTGCATTATTTCTGTGATATTCACTTGCCGACCCTGTTAAAACATGGTTTAGGTCTGGTCACAATTAACAGCACCACCGGCATTCAGGCACTTTATCATCATATTCCGGTAAAAACCCTGGGGCATGCATTGTATGATTTACCGGGCCTGACCGTACAAACCGGTCTGGACCAGTTCTGGAAAAATCCTGTCCCCCCAGATGAAGCCTACTTTCATTTTTTCAGGCTGAAACTGATTGAAAAAACCCAGCTCAATGGTGCCTATTATGGCAAGAACTTCTGGATGAAAGTACCAAAGCCCTGATTTTAGGGCTTTTTGCTGTACTAGGGTTCAGCTTAAACCCCCATATCCAGATATAACGATTCCTTGACTTCCTCCATCACCACATAGCTGTGTGATGAGGCCGAAGCCGGCAGTTTTTTCAGCAAATCGCCCAGCAGGCGCCGGTAGGCACTCATTTCCTTAAGGCGAGCTTTGACCAGATAATCAAACTCCCCTGAAATCAGGTGACATTCCAGCACTTCCGGAATATCCACCAGGTCTCTGGCGACCTGATCAAATACGTCTCCCGATTTGGCTGACAGCTTGATTTCTAAAAAGACCAGCAGGTTACGATCAACATATGCAGGGTTGAGCCGGGCATAGTAACCCATGATGATACCTTCACGTTCTAGGCGTTTGACCCGTTCCGAGCAGGGAGTGGTAGACAGGTTTACCCGCGAGGCCAGTTCACTGATCGCGATGCGTCCCTCCCGTTGCAAGATCTCCAGAATCAGGCGGTCAATCCGGTCTAATTTACGCATGATGTATTCCCTTTTATTTTAATTTTTCCGTGACGAAAATATGAAATTACCTAGATTATAGCCATAAAATCAGTTAAAAAAACTATTGATCCAAAAATATACTAGTGAAATAAACTAGTGTGTGCGTGAGGGATCGACTATGCGCGTAATCGTTTTAGGAAGTGGCGTCATTGGTGTGGCAAGTGCTTATTATCTTGCACAGCAAGGTGCGCAAGTGACGGTACTTGACCGTCAATCTGGCCCTGCAAAAGAAACCAGTTTCGGGAATGCAGGCCAAATCTCCCCAGGATATTCAACCCCGTGGGCAGCGCCCGGTATTCCGTTTAAAGCCGTCAAGTGGATGTTCCAGCATCATGCCCCTTTAGCGATCAATCTTGATGGCAGCATGTGGCAGTTGCAGTGGATGGCCCAGATGCTGAAAAACTGTAACCCGCAAAGTTATGCGGTCAATAAAGAACGCATGATGCGTGTGGCAGAGTATAGCCGTGACTGCTTGCGTGACTTAAGGGCACAAACCGGCATTAACTACGAAAACCGTTCAAAAGGTACCTTGCAGGTATTCCGTAGTGAAGCGCAGCTTGAAGCGGTACAACGTGACATTCAGGTGCTTAAAGAATGTGGCGTTGACTTTGCCTTGCTCAATGCACAGGAACTTGCCAGCGTAGAGCCGGCCTTGGCCCATACCGACAAGCTGGTGGGTGGCCTGCATTTGCCAAATGATGAAACCGGTGATTGTTTCCTGTTTACCAATGCGCTGGCCAAACTGGCACAAGAGCTGGGTGTCGAATTCAGGTTCGGCCAGAATGTCGAAAACCTGATTGTGGAAGGCGACCAGATTAAGGGCGTGAAAGTCAATGGTGAAGTGTTGACGGCAGATCGCTATGTATTGGCATTTGGTAGCTATTCACGTGATTTCCTCAAACCGCTTGGGCTGAACCTGCCTGTTTATCCGGTAAAAGGCTATTCACTGACCATTCCGATTGTCGAGCCGAAATATGCACCGCAATCAACGGTACTGGATGAAACCTATAAAGTTGCCTTGACCCGTTTTGACCAGCGGATTCGTGTTGGCGGGATGGCCGAGCTGAGTGGCTTTAATCTTGGCTTGAAAGAAGACCGACGTGCCACGCTGGAAATGGTGACACAGGACCTGTTCCCGGGAGGCGACCTGGCTCAGGCATCGTTCTGGACCGGTTTACGTCCGATGACACCGGACAGTACCCCGATCATTGGGCCAACACAATATAGCAACCTGTTCCTGAATACCGGTCATGGCACCCTCGGCTGGACTATGGCATGTGGTTCCGGAAAACTGATCAGTGATCTGGTTCTGAACCATCGTCCGGACATCAGTACAGATGGCCTGTCGATCCAGCGTTATTCACACGCAGCATAATCCCGGTTTACAAGGAAGTTTAGTATGCCTCGTCCGATTACGGCGGTCATCCATGCTCAAGCCCTACGCCAGAATCTGGCGGTGGTGAGAAAACTGGTGCCCGAGAGTAAAGTTTTTGCGGTGGTGAAGGCCAATGCCTATGGGCATGGCATTGAACGTGTCTATGAATCTTTTAAAACCGCAGACGGTTTTGCCTTGCTTGATCTTGAAGAGGCAAAGCGTTTGCGCGCTTTGGGCTGGACTAGCCCGATCCTGTTGCTGGAAGGGGTGTTCTCTCCGCAAGACCTGTTTGACTGTAGCCGCTACCAGTTGAGTTTTACGGTACATAGCGAGCAGCAACTGTACTGGTTGCAGCAACATTCCGAGCCGGCACGGTTTGATATTTTCCTGAAAATGAACAGCGGCATGAACCGTCTGGGTTTCAAACCGCAGCAGTATCGTGACATCTGGCAGCAACTGAGCCAGCTGGACAAAGTGGCCCGTATTACCCATATGATGCATTTTTCTGATGCCGATGGACAACGTTTTGGCCAGCAGGGCATTGATTATCAGCTCAGTGAATTTGAGGCCACCATTCAGGATTTGCCGGGTGAAAGGTCGGTCAGCAACAGTGCTGCAATCTTAAGATACCAGACCCGCTTGCAATCGGACTATGTCCGTGGCGGTATCATGCTGTATGGCAGTTCCCCGGATTACCCTCAACACAGCATTCAGGACTGGGGCCTTGCGCCGACCATGAGCCTACGCAGTGAAATTATTGCGATCCAGCACCTCAATGCTCATGAAAGTGTCGGCTATGGTTCCAGCTATGTGGCCGAACAGCCGATCACGATCGGTATTGTTGCGTGTGGCTATGCCGATGGTTATCAGCGTATTTCCGCAACCGGCACTCCAGTACTGGTCAATGGCGTCCGTACCGGAACCATTGGACGGGTCAGCATGGACATGCTGGCAGTCGACCTGACACCGGTTCCTGATGCCCGGGTGGGCAGTGAAGTGGTGTTATGGGGAACTTCGTCGAGCGGCACGGTTTTACCGATCGACGAGGTTGCCGCGACCTCAGGCACCATCGGTTATGAACTGATGTGTGGCGTGACGGCACGCGTCAATTTTATCAATCAAGAATAAGGAAACATTCATGTCAAATTCGGATATTCAAAAGCTCAATAGCACTGAAGTAATGAGCGCAGTGACCGTATTTAATCAGGTGGTGTATTTATCTGGTCAGGTGCCGAAAAATGCCGATCTGGATATTGAAGGCCAGACCCGTGAAGTCCTGGCAACCATCGATCAGCTGCTTGCTTCGGCAGGAACGGACAAGTCACGTTTGCTGTCTGCCCAGTTGTTCTTGAAGGACCTTGCCGATTTTCCTGTGGTTAATACGCTGTGGGTGGACTGGTTAAAAGGTCATGTTGCACCTTCACGTGCCACCATTCAGGCCGATCTGGTCAATCCAAAGTGGCTGATCGAAATTGCAGTGATCGCAGCACAAAAATAAAGCAATCTGCTTTGTTTTTGCTTAAAAAATATAAAAAAAGAAGAAAAGTAACGTATTTGCAGTAGATAAAACGTAGTGAGATACGTATTTTCTTGCAATTAAAAATGAGCCGGCTCGCAGGAGTGAGCCGCTGTTCACAGCGCAACAATCACAGGCTGGCTCATCAGGAATGTGTAAAAAGGAACTTTTGTTATGACGGTTACATCTCAACAGTCAGACGGCGAACAGTCGCCCCAAGACTTACAACGCAAACTCTCCAATCGCCATTTGCAACTGATTGCCATTGGTGGTGCCATCGGTACCGGCCTGTTCATGGGCTCAGGCAAAACCATTTCACTGGCAGGCCCGTCCATTCTGTTTATTTACATGATTATTGGCGGGATGTTTTTCTTTCTGATGCGTGCTCTCGGCGAGCTATTGCTGGCAAATTTACACTACAGGTCTTTTGTCGATATGGCCCATGACCTGATTGGCCCGTGGGCCGGCTACTATCTGGGCTGGACCTACTGGCTGGGCTGGGTACTGGTCGGGATTGCCGATCTGGCTGCAGTGATCAATTATTTAACCTTCTGGCTGCCTGAAGGCACCATGTTTACCCCGATCGGGCAGGCTGCGATCAGTGCCGGCTGTGTCCTGTTTGTGCTGTTCCTGAACCTGCTGACGGTACGCCTGTTTGGTGAAATTGAATTCTGGTTTGCCCTGATCAAGATTCTGGCCATTGTCGGGCTGATCGGTGTCGGCGGTTATATGATCTTTAGCCATTTCCATGCCCCGCATGGCGCGGTTGCATCACTCAGTAATGTCTGGTCGCATGGCGGCATGTTCCCTAAAGGGCTGGATGGTTTTCTGGCAGGTTTCCAGATCGCCGTCTTTGCCTTTGTGGGAGTGGAGCTGATCGGGACCACTGCCGCTGAAACCAAGGACCCGCATCAGAACCTGCCCAAAGCGATCAATGCCATTCCGGTTCGGATTATCCTGTTTTACGTGCTGGCCTTGCTGGTGGTGATGTCGGTCACGCCGTGGAATATGATTCGCGCAGACAAGAGCCCGTTTGTGGAGTTGTTCCTGAATGCAGGGATTGTGACCTCGGCCATTATCATGAATCTGGTGGTCCTGTCTTCAGTGATGTCTTCCATGAACAGTGGGGTTTTCTCGACCAGCCGTATGCTGTTTGGCCTGTCTAAAGACGGTCAGGCGCCACAGGCATTTGCACGTTTGTCAAAAAGCGCCGTACCGGCCAATGGTCTGATCTTTTCCTGTGTGTTCATCATGGGCGGGGCAGTATTGCAATACTTTGTACCGAATACCATTGAAGCCTTTACCCTGGCCAGCTCACTGTGTGTGATCCTGTTTATCAGTGTCTGGAGCCTGATCATGGTGTGCTATATCCGTTACCGCAAGTTACGTCCGGAACTGCATGCCCAGTCGAAGTTTAAAATGCCGGGTGGTATCTTCATGTCGTATGTGGTAATCGCCTTCCTGCTTTTTGCGCTGGTGATTCTGGCACTGGAACCCGATACCTTAAAAGCACTGTATGTCAGTCCGCTCTGGGTCTTGCTGCTGGCGGTGACTTATCAGTTGCTGTATAAGCCCCGCATGAAAAAACTGGGTCGTGAAGTGATGCAGTAAAACTGTACGGTCACAGGTAAAGCCGATCTGTATAGATCGGCTTTTTTTATGGGGCGGGGTTTAATCGAGCAGTAACTGCTGATATTGGTCAGCCTGCTGGCGTAAATAGTCCCAGACCAGCTTGATCCGTGGATCATGCTGCAGATCGACAAAGGTCAGCATCCAGAAGGTATGGGTAAAACGCACCTGCTGTTCTAGCACGGCTTCAAGTTCGGGTTTATCGTCAGCCAGAAACTTGGGCAAAATGGCCAGTCCGGCGCCTGCACTGACTGCAATCTGCTGCGCCAGAATACTGCTGCTCCGGAAGTTGGCATTGAGTTTCAAGGGAAGCCGTTCCAGACAATATAGCTCCGGGCTGTACACCAGATCATCAATATAATTGACGAAACGGTGCCGGGGCAAATCTTCCAGCGTCTGAATCGGCGGATGTTGTGCCAGATAGCGCTGGCTGCCATAAATTTTTAGACCATAATCTGACAGCCGGGTAATGATATAAGGCCCCGAACTTGGACGTTCAATCGAGACCACGATATCCGCTTCACGATGGGACAGCTTGATCATTTTCGGAACCGGAATCAGGTCGATGGTGAGTAACGGGTACTGGATCGAAAACTCGGCCAGCAAACGCGCTAAAAATGCCGTACCAAAGCCCTCCGGTGTGCCAATTCGCACACGTCCTTGCAAAGGCTGATCGGGCTTTTCAATCTGCAAAAAGGCCTGTTCCATTTGTTCAACCCGGGGTACCAGTGCCATTCCTTCCAGCGTCAGCTCATACCCGGTGGCTTCACGCTTAAACAGGGGAGTGCCTAAGGTCTGTTCCAGTGCCTGAATCCGTCTGGCCACGGTACTGTGTTCGACCCCGATCACGCGTGCGGCACTGGTCAGGGTCTTGGTTCTTGCCAAAACCAGAAAAAACTGTAGGTGATCCCAATCTACTTTCATTGTTATGGTATTCCCTGTGCATATTTGCACAATAATCGTGCATGAATTTGCATTGGTGGTCAAAGTTTTCTTTGTTAGTCTCAGATAAAAGCGCCAGCAGGGAAATATCCCCCGAGCGTATGTCCAATAAGCAAACACAATAACAAGATGACCTATGGAGAGGTTATGAATACGATCCAGAATATCCAGCTGCAAACCGCCAAGTTACTCATTAACGGTCAGTTTATCGAATCGCAAACCCAGCACTGGCAAGACATTATCAATCCTGCAACACAAGAGGTGATTGGTCGGGTGCCGTTTGCTACAGCTCAGGAAGTGGATGCTGCGTTCCAGGCCGCACAAGACGCTTTTGCATCGTGGCGCCAAACCCCGGTACAGGCACGTATGCGCATCATGCTGAAACTGCAAGAGCTGATCCGGGCCAACATGAAGGAAATTGCGCAGGTCCTGACCGCAGAACAGGGCAAGACCCTGGCCGATGCCGAAGGGGACATCCAGCGGGGCTTGGAGGTGGTGGAGCATGCCTGTTCCGTTGGCACCTTGCAGATGGGAGAATACGTCGAAGGCGTGGCGCGTGGGGTCGATACCTATACCTTGCAGCAGCCATTGGGCGTGTGCGCAGGCATTACCCCGTTTAATTTCCCTGCCATGATTCCGTTGTGGATGTTTCCGATGGCGATCGTGTGTGGCAATACCTTTGTTTTAAAACCCTCTGAACAAGACCCGTTGTCGACCATGATGCTGGTAGAGCTGGCGCTTCAGGCCGGTATTCCGGCAGGGGTACTCAATGTGGTGCATGGCGGTAAAGAAGTGGTGGATCGCCTATGTACCCATCCTGATATTAAAGCAGTTTCATTTGTCGGTTCGACTGCGGTCGGCACCCATGTCTATAACCTTGCAGGACAACATGGCAAACGTGTGCAGTCGATGATGGGCGCGAAAAACCACGTCGCGGTAATGCCGGATGCCAACAAGGAACAAACCCTGAATGCCTTGGTCGGTGCCGCTTTTGGTGCAGCAGGGCAACGCTGCATGGCCTTGTCGGTGGCGGTGATGGTCGGTGACAGCAAGCACTGGATTCCGGAACTGGTGGAAAAAGCCAGGACTTTAACAGTCAATGCAGGGCATGAGCCGAATACCGATATTGGCCCGGTCATTTCAAAACGTGCCAAAGCCCGGGTACTGGATCTGATCAATAGCGGGATCGAGCAAGGTGCAGAATTGTTACTGGATGGCCGTGAGGTTGAGGTGCCAGGCTATGAGTCGGGCAACTTTGTCGGGGCGACGATTTTTAGTGGCGTGAATACCGACATGCGCATTTATAAAGAAGAAATCTTTGGCCCGGTATTGTCAATTATCTGCGTCGATACGCTGGAACAAGCGATTGCGCTGATCAATGCCAATCCATTTGGCAATGGTGTCGGGCTATTCACCCAAAGTGGTGCGATTGCGCGTACTTTCCAGAACCTGATTGATATCGGTCAGGTGGGCATCAACATTCCGATTCCAGTACCGGTACCATTCTTTAGCTTTACCGGCTCCCGTGGTTCAAAACTCGGTGATCTGGGCCCTTACGGCAAACAGGCGGTGCAGTTCTATACCCAGACCAAAACCATTACCAGCCGCTGGTTTGAAGACAGCCACGAAGTTGGCGCTGTCAATACCACCATCAGTTTACGTTAAGGAGATCACGGATGAATATCGCCTTTATCGGTCTAGGCAATATGGGCGGCAGAATGGCCCAGAACCTGCTTAAAGCCGGACTTAGCGTTTATGGTTATGACCTGAGCCCGGCGGCCTTGCAACACTTTGCCGAGGCAGGTGGTGTGGTCTGTGACAGTCCGCAGGCAGCGGCGAAACAGGCCGATGTGGTGCTGAGCATGTTACCTGCAGCAAAGCATGTTAAAGACGTTTACCTGGGTGACAATGGGGTGCTGGAAGTGCTGAAAGCCGGCAGCTTATGTATTGACAGCAGTACCATTGACCCGCAAACCATCAAGGACATTGCAGCAGTTGCGCAAGCTAAAAACATTCATATCTGTGATGCGCCGGTTTCCGGCGGCACCATTGGTGCACAAGCGGGTACGCTGACCTTTATGGTCGGTGCCAATGACCAGACCTTTGAAGAGGTGAAACCGGTACTTGGTCACATGGGGAAAAACGTGGTGCATTGCGGGGAGGTTGGTGCAGGTCAGATTGCCAAAATCTGCAATAACCTGATTTTGGGGATTTCCATGGCGGCGGTGGCAGAAGGCATGGCCCTCGGTGCCAAACTTGGTATTGATCCACAAGCGTTGGCAGGTGTAATCAACACCTCAAGCGGTCGTTGCTGGAGTTCGGAAGTCTGTAATCCGTGGCCGCATATCAGTGAAAATGCGCCTGCATCACGGGGCTATCAGGATGGTTTTGCCACCCAGTTGATGCTGAAAGATCTGGGGCTGGCGGTGCAGGCAGCCGGACAGGTGCAGCAACCTGTGGTGTTGGGCGGGATGGTGCAGCAGCTGTATCAGCAGATGTGCATGCGTGGTAACGCACATCTTGATTTTTCCAGCATTATTCAGCAATACCTGCCGCCAGAAGTCTAATTGCATGGCCGAAGGATGGCCTTTAATAAATAAAACCCTGTCATGAATAACATCAGTCCAGAGACTGAGGGAAAAAATAAATGTTGGATTATAAAGAGACGGTACAGGCTTTTGATCTGGAAAGCACCGCAAAACAGATGTTATCCGGTTCAATGCAGGCACTGAATGCCTGTTATGAATGTTGTGACCGGCATGCCCATGACGACAAGATCGCGTTGTACTGGCAAGGTAAAGATGGTCGTAAGCAACAATACAGCTTTCGCCAGTTGCAGCAATGGTCGAGCCAGTTTGCCAATTTTTTAAAGTCACAAGGGGTGCAGGCGGGTGACCGTATTTCAGGGCTCTTGCCCAGAACACCAGAACTGCTGGTCACCATTTTCGCGGCGTGGCGTATTGGTGCGGTCTATCAGCCCTTGTTCACAGCTTTTGGGCCGAAGGCAATCGAGCATCGTCTGCAACTGGCACAAAGCAAGCTGGTGGTGACCGATGTGACCAACCGCAGCAAACTGGATGAGATTGCAGATTGTCCCGCAATTGTCACAGTGGCTGATTCACACGGTACACCACTGAAGTCAGGTGACTTTGACTTTTGGGATAAAGTCAAACAGCAGCCCGATCAATGCGAACTGGTGATGCGAAGTATTCAGGATCCTTTTTTGCTGATGTTTACCTCGGGTACCACAGGGCCCGCCAAACCGTTAGAAGTGCCATTAAAAGCCTTGCTGGCGTTTGGCCGCTATATGCAAGATGCCATTGGTCTGACAGAACAAGATGCCTTCTGGAATATTGCCGATCCGGGCTGGGCTTATGGTTTGTATTATGCCATCACCGGGCCACTGTTCTTGGGTCATGCCACCTTGTTCTATGAAGGTGGTTTTAGTCCCGATAGCCTGTGCCAGATCGTCAAGGATTACCAGATTACCAATCTGGCAGGTGCACCCACAGCTTACCGGATGATGATGGCGGCTGATCCGGCACAGATGGCATCGCTAAAAGGCCAGTTCCGTGTGGTCAGCAGTGCAGGGGAGCCGCTCAATCCGGAAGTGATTCGCTGGTTTAAGCAGGTGCTGGATGCACCGATTTATGATCATTATGGCCAGACCGAAGTCGGTATGGTGGTGTGCAACCATCATGGTTTAACTCATACCATTCGTGCCGGTTCAGCCGGTTTTGCCAGCGCAGGCTATCGCGTTGCGGTGGTCAATGAGCAGGGTGAGGAATTGCCTGCAGATACGCCGGGAATTTTAGCGGTCGATGTCAGCCAGTCGCCGATGATGTGGTTTGGCGGCTATAAGGAAAGCCGTAAATCGCCTTTTGTCGGGCATTACTATCTGACCGGTGATACTGCCGAGTTACATGCCGATGGCAGTATGAGTTTTGTCGGGCGCAGTGATGATGTGATCACCACCTCAGGCTATCGCATCGGGCCGTTTGATGTGGAAAGTGCCTTGCTGGAGCATGATGCCGTGGTTGAAGCGGCGGTTATCGGCGTGCCTGATCCGGAGCGAACCGAGGTGGTGAAGGCGTTTGTGATTCTGGCTGCGGGTTTCCGGCCTTTAGAACAGTTGGCAGAAGAGCTGAGCCAGTTTGTGAAAAAACGCCTGTCAGCCCATGCTTATCCACGACTGATCGAGTTCGTGACCGAACTTCCAAAAACACCAAGTGGCAAGATTCAGCGTTTTTTATTACGCAATCAGGAAATTGCCAAACAGCAAGCAAAGGCAGAGTAAGGAACACAACATGCAATTGACCGAAGAACAAGTCTTAATTCGTGATATGGCGAAAAGTTTCGCCCAGGAACAGATCAAGCCCAATGCCAGTGACTGGGACAAACATGGCACCTTCCCCAAAGATGCGCTGGCACAAATGGGTCAGCTCGGCTTTATGGGCATGCTGGTTCCCGAGCAATGGGGCGGTTCCGATACGGGCAATCTGGCCTATGTGCTGGCCCTTGAAGAAGTCGCAGCAGCCGATGGTGCCACTTCGACCATTATGAGCGTACATAACTCGGTAGGCTGTGTGCCAATCTTGAAATTTGGTACTGATGAGCAGAAACAACGCTTTTTAAAACCCCTGGCGCAAGGTGAAATGATCGGTGCTTTTGCCCTGACGGAACCGCATACCGGTTCCGATGCCGCAGCCATTAAAACCCGCGCGGTGAAAGATGGTGATCATTACATTCTCAATGGTGCCAAGCAGTTTATTACCTCGGGCAATAACGCCGGCGTAATTATTGTATTTGCCGTGACTGATCCGGATGCAGGTAAAAAGGGCATTAGTGCCTTTTTAGTCCCACGCGACACTCCGGGATACGAGGTAATCCGGGTTGAAGAAAAACTCGGTTTACATGCTTCGGATACCTGCCAGATTGCCCTGACAGATGTGCGTATTCATAACAGCCTGATGCTGGGTAAAGAGGGGGAAGGTCTAAAAATCGCACTGGCCAATCTGGAAGGAGGACGCATCGGTATTGCTGCACAGGCCGTCGGTCTGGCACGGGCGGCGCTGGAAGAGGCCACCCGTTATGCCAAAGAACGGCTGACTTTTGGTAAACCGATCTTTGAGCATCAGGCACAGGCGTTCCGTCTTGCCAGTATGGCAACCGAAATCGAAGCGGCGCGACAACTGGTGCATTACGCTGCACGGCTCAAAGAAGCAGGGCAACCCTGTCTCAATGAAGCCTCAATGGCCAAGCTGTTTGCTTCGGAAATGACCGAGCGCGTCTGTTCCAATGCCTTGCAGGTATTTGGTGGCTACGGCTATCTGAAAGACTTTCCGATTGAGCGCATCTATCGCGATGCGCGTGTTTGCCAGATTTATGAAGGCACCAGCGATATTCAGCGTCTGGTGATCGCGCGTAGTTTATAAAACGAAAACAAGGAACAAGTCATGCAGTGGAACAGTATTGTATTGGAAAAGCGTCAGGGGGTTGGGCTAATCACCCTGAACCGTCCGCACGCCTTAAATGCGCTAAATAGTGAACTGATTAGTGAAATCAATCAGGCCTTAGACCAGCTGGAAAAAGATCGCGAGATTGGCTGCATGGTGCTGGCAGGTTCGGAAAAGGCCTTTGCCGCAGGTGCCGATATTAAGGAAATGGCAGAACTACGGTTTCCAGATATCTATTTTGATGACTTTTTTCATCTGGCAGACCGCATCGCGCAGCGCCGTAAACCGCTCATTGCAGCAGTCAGTGGCTATGCGCTCGGTGGCGGCTGTGAACTGGCATTGATGTGTGACTTTATCTATTGTGCTGACAATGCCAAATTTGGTTTGCCTGAAGTGACCTTGGGAGTCATTCCGGGCATTGGTGGTACACAGCGTCTCACCCACGCAATTGGTAAAGCCAAAGCCATGGAAATGTGTCTGACAGCACGGCAAATGGGTGCGGTCGAGGCAGAGCAAAGTGGTCTGGTGGCACGTGTGTTTGGCAAAGAACAATTACTTGAACAGACCTTGCAGGCCGCAGAAAAAATTGCAGCGCGCTCTTTAACGGCCAACATGATGCTGAAAGAAACCATTAATCGTGCCTTTGAGGTCAATCTCACCGAAGGTCTGCGTTTTGAGCGCCGTATGTTCCATTCGATTTTTGCAACCTCAGATCAAAAAGAGGGCATGCAGGCCTTTGTAGAAAAACGGCAGGCCAACTTTAACAATCAATAAGGGATCAAGAAAATGAATACAGCACATCACTTAAAGATTGAGCAACAAGGCCGTTTAGGCATCATCAGTCTGGATCGGGTCAAGCATTTAAATGCCTTGTCGCTGGAGATGATCGAAGGTATTTGTACACAGCTGCAACTGTGGCGCAATGAAGCTGAGATTCAGGCGGTTCTGATCAAATCGGAGAGTCCAAAGGCCTTTTGTGCTGGGGGTGATATCCGTTATCTGTATGACAGCTATAAAAATGCAACCGCAGATTATCAAGGCTATTTCAGTGCCGAATATAACATGCTGAATCTGCTACGCGAATATCCAAAGCCGGTGCTGGTCATCCTCGATGGCTATGTACTGGGCGGTGGTTTTGGTCTGGCGCAGGCCTGTCATATTGTGGTCAGTAGTGAAAAGTCCAGATTTGCCATGCCTGAAACTGCGATTGGATTTTTCCCTGACGTGGGGGCTACCCATTTCCTGTCCCGGTTGGATGATATCGGGGTGTATATGGCGATTACGGGAGAACAGATCAGTAGCAGCGATGCGCTCTATCTCGACCTGATCGATTACCACGTACCGAGTGAGCAATTGTCTGCCTTACAGGCAGCGTTGATTGCAGCACCGAACCTGAGCAAGGCCAAGATTGAACAGATCATTGCCGGCTTTATTACCCGTCCTGCTGACAGTGAACTCCAGCAATTGGTCGAGCCGATCCGTAAGCATTTCGGTTTTCAGCATCTGGAAGAGATCGAGCACAGTCTTGCACAAGAACAGGATCAACGGTTCAGCGACTGGGCCAGCAAAATGCTGGATATTTTGCAACAGCGATCCTTTATTGCCAAACAAACCAGTTTGAAACTGCAACATCTTGGGCGTGGACTCTCCTTGCAGCAGTGCATGCAGCTGGAGCGGGATTTACAGGATATCTGGTTCGAGCATGGCGACTTTATTGAAGGGGTGCGTGCCTTGATTGTCGATAAAGACAAACAGCCCAAATGGCAACAGCGTAACCCTGAACTGGAACAGTTACTGGAAAAACTGAGCTAAATTCGCTTTTTTCTCATCTCTACACTTCTTAAGGAGTATCGACCACCTAAGCATGCTGGTGATCAGGATTGAACACCAGCCCAACCATATAAAACAAGAAGATTCAAGCAAGGAACATCACGATGCAAATACTACATGGAAACGGTTCATCTCCTAGGCAGTCTTCCCATCGGCTGGCGGGTATCTCTAGCATGGTGGGAACCACTATTGAGTGGTATGACTTTTTTATCTACGGTGCAGCGGCCGCCTTAATTTTCAATAAATTATTTTTTCCTAATCTTGACCCGTTGACGGGTGTACTCGCCGCCTTTGCCACTTACGCGGTAGGCTTTATCGGGCGGCCACTCGGTGGTCTGGTATTTGGCCATTTTGGTGACAAGATCGGTCGCAAATCGATGCTGTTGCTGACTCTGATGCTGATGGGAATCCCCACCGTGCTGATCGGTCTGTTACCGACCTATGAGTCGATTGGTTACTGGGCTGCCATTGGCCTGGTGATGTTACGTTTTATTCAGGGTATGGCAATGGGCGGCGAGTGGGGCGGTGCCGTACTGATGGCCGTTGAACATGCACCAGAGGGTAAAAAAGGCTTCTGGGGCAGTCTGCCTCAGGCCAGTACGGGTGGCGGGCTGATGCTGGCTTCGATTGCCTTGGGACTGGTGTCTTTATTACCTGAACAGGCCCTGTTTAGCTGGGGTTGGCGGATTCCCTTTCTGGCGAGCATCATTTTACTGGCAGTCGGCTGGTATATCCGGGTGAAAGTGCCAGAGTCGCCCGACTTTGAAAAAGTCAAACAGCAGGCTAAAGCCGTCAAAGTGCCGGCCTTGCAGGTATTCAGGCAGCATCCCAAGCAACTGATCAGCATTATTGTGGCGCGTGCGGCAGAAAATGCCTGGTTTTATATTGCCTCTACCTTTACCTTGGCCTATACCACCACACAACTGGGCATTGCCAGACAGCAAATTCTATTTGCCACCATTTGCGGTGCCGCCGTGATTATGGTGATGACACCGTTATGTGGACATCTGTCCGATAAAGTCGGGCAGCGTAATATGTTCATGTTCGGTCTTTGTGTGCTGGCGCTGTATTGTTATCCTTTCTTTGGCATGCTCAATAGTAAAGATCCGGTGCTGGTGTGGACAGCGATTGTACTGGCCATTGGTGTGGTCTTTCCCATTATGTATGCACCACAGGCACAATTGTTTGCCCGTCAGTTTCCTGCACACATCCGTTATAGCGGCATCTCGATTTCGGTTCAGCTGGCAGGGGTGATCGGTGGTGGTCTTGCGCCACTGATTGCGACCAAACTATTAAGTATTGGCGGTGGCAAGCCTGACCTGATCATGCTGTATATTGCTTCGATGGCAGTTGTTGCCATTATTGCCACTTTATTTATGCCACGAGATTACCACCAGCAGGAACTGCGAATCGGGAACAATCCGCAAGGCGTTAAGCTAAAAGCCAGGATGACTAAATAGCCTTGATTTTAAACGTGTTTAAAAAAGGTGCTTCTTTTAGCTGAGGGGCACCTTTTTATTTGGCCGGCTGTGTGAAGGGGAGCTCAATACTTTTATTGATTGAGGTTTTATGTTCCACGTGGAGCATAAGCTTTAGACAAAGAAAAAAGCCCTTATCTTTCGATAAGGGCCTTTTAAATTTGGAGCGGGAAACGAGACTCGAACTCGCGACCCCAACCTTGGCAAGGTTATGCTCTACCAACTGAGCTATTCCCGCATATTGAGCAGTTTTTACTAAAACTTACACTTAAAAAAACCAATCTGGAGCGGGAAACGAGACTCGAACTCGCGACCCCAACCTTGGCAAGGTTATGCTCTACCAACTGAGCTATTCCCGCGTGCCAGCTATAATACATTAAGCAAAATAAGGGTCAACAACTTTATGCAAAGAAATTGTTTAATTGCATAAAATAAAAGCATTTTCAAAGAAAAATAGTCCAGAAAGCAAAAAAATGGATAAAAGTTTCGCTTCAACAGAGGTCATGTATACTAATGAGCTATCTCCATCTGACCGGACCGAGTGACTGATGAATCTGGAACAACAGTTAATTGAACGTTTACAAACACTGGCACCGACCCATCTTGAAGTGATCAATGAGTCGGCAGGGCATGGGGGGTATTTCCCTGGCAAGGAATCACACTTCAAGGTGATTGTGGTCAGTGACGAATTTCAAGGCCTGCGTCTGGTGCAGCGTCATCAAAAGATTTATGCCGTTGCAGCCGAGTTAATGAGCCCGGGCCGTATCCATGCGCTGGCGATTCATGCCTATATTCCAGGTGAATGGCAAGGCGAGGCTCCTGCCAGTCCTGACTGTGCCCATGCACCGAAAAGCTAAGGAATCACCATGGACATGCATTTACTTGTTAAAACCACGCATCTGGTTGCCATGGCGCTGTTACTGGTGAGCTTTATATTGCGCGGTTCGACCTTATTTGTGGGTATACAGGATCAGCAGCCCAATCTAAAGGCCCGTAAAGCGATGGTTGGCTTACAGCATTTATCTTTGACCCTGATTATTGTTACGGGTGTGTTCTTGCTGGCCATGAAAAACTTTGACGTGCAGCCGTGGTTCTATGCCAAAGTGATCCTGTTCTTTGTATTGTGCTCTTCACTGATCAAGACCTATAAGCAGGACAACCGCATTTTATTGTCCCAGCGCCGTGCCGGGCTGCTGATTGGTACGGTGGCACTGGCCGGGATTCTGGCACTTGTCATGATTAAACCGGTTTTTGCCTGATTGTTGGACATTGTTTTAGAAATTGTTTTTGCACTGGGTTAAACTGCGTGCAGTTTAAAAAAAACAGGGTAGAGGGAAATCATGTTAACGCGTGTGGTGTTTAACCAGAAAGGTGGTGTGGGGAAATCAAGTATTACCGTTAATCTGGCCGCAATAAGTGCACAGAAAGGGCTGAGAACACTGGTTATTGATCTTGATCCCCAGGCAAATTCAAGCCAGTACCTGTTAGGTGAAGAGGCTACCTATTCTGCGGACAAAGCCGCATTAGAGCCCAATATTGAAAACTTCTTTGATGATGTACTGGCCACGACCCAGCAAAAAGGCCTGATTGGCAACGCCATTGGTTCGATTTTAAAGGCGCCTCGGGGCAAGGGGCTGGACAGTTATGTGCACCGTTCATCCTTTGCCAACCTGGATGTGATTCCGGCCAGCCCGGGTCTGGGAAGTCTGGAACATGCACTGGAAAGTAAGCACAAGATCTATAAATTACGTGATTCGATTCAGTCACTCAGTGCACGCTATGACCGGATTTTTATTGATACGCCGCCTGCCTTCAATTTCTTTACCCTATCTGCACTGATTGCTGCAGACCGGGTGCTGATTCCATTCGATTGTGATGTGTTCTCCAAGCGTGCGTTACAAACTTTGATTGAAAATGTGCTCGAAACCCAAGATGATCATAATGATCGCCTTGAGATTGAGGGAATTGTGGTCAACCAGTTCCAGGCTCAGGCAAAATTACCCCGTGAAGTGGTTCAGCAACTCAAAGATGAAGGCCTGCCAGTGCTCGAGAGCATGTTGCCCCCATCCATCTTGATGAAAGAATCGCATCAAAAGAATTTACCACTGGTTCATCTGGCATCTGAACACAAGTTGACGCTTGCTTATGTCACCCTGTTCAATGAGATTGAATCGAAGCAATAAGAGAACACTATGAAACGTTTATATTGGATGCCGGTGCTGGCGGCGAGTATGCTTTTGGGTGCCTGTGCATCAACGGTCAAGCCGGCTTATGTTTCACCAACGCAATATCAGGGCTTGAACTGCCAGCAATTACAGGCCGAATATAACCGTATTCAGCAATATATTGAAAATGGCGTGCAAACACCAAAACGTACCGGTGTTGGCGTGGGTGTCGGACTCGGTGGAGGCTGGGGCCGTGGTGGTTGGGGCTTTGGTCCTTCTATTTCGGTGAATATGGGCCAATCCATGAATACCAAGAACACCGAACTTGCCAATGTACTGGGCCAGCAAGATGCGATCGTACAGGCTGCCAAGTTTAAAGGCTGCCCGATTATCGTAAAACAGCGTCCAAAATCATAATCTCTAGCTGTTTATCACCATAATTCGTTATGGTGATAAATAACTAAATTATCGCAAAATGTTTCAAGAAATAACCATAAAAATGAATCGTTTAAAAAATTATCTATTCTAAATTTCCCTGTTTCTACTGCTGTTTTGATTATCGGAATTTGTATTTTTGCCCTAAATTCGTTTAAGGTGGCGCCCATGTATAGTCGTTCGGTATGTGTATGATTGAGAGTTGGTTTTTTGTTTTGGCCATGTTGGCAGTGTTACTTATTCCAGGTCCGACCAATGCTTTACTTGCCAGTGCAACCCACCAACAAGGTGTACTCAAAACCATGAAATTTATTCCAGTCGAATGGCTGGGGTATGTGTACGGCATTAGTCTATGGGCACTGTTGATTCATCTTTTTGACCCGATCTGGCCTGCACTGGGTGCGATCCTGCATACAGCCAGTTTGCTTTATGTGCTCTGGATGGCTTTTCATCTGTGGAAGAGCTCACATCTGCAAAAACATGTACAGCATCATCCCCATATACGCAAAAGACAGCTATTCATGTCGACGTTAAAAAACCCGAAAACGGTGCTGTTGGCTGCAGGCATTTTTCCTGCTGAAACCTGGAATTCGCTTGAAAATGCAGCGCTGGTTTTTGCCGTGTTCAGTCTGATTTTGTTGCCCGTCGGTATATTCTGGATGTTATTTGGTCGGGCATTGCTGGCAGGAAGCCTGATTGGAATCAAGGCCGAGCATTTATATAAAGGATCGGCCATGTTGTTGCTGATTTGTATGTTACCGATGATTTTCCGGTTATTTTAAGCCAGCCCGGTTTTACCGGCTTTTACGTTCATTGAGTTTTTGACGGATAAAGCCAAACACACCCGGTAAGATACTGATAATGATAATACCAAAGATCAGGTGGGTGAAATTATCCTTCACAATCGGCATGTTGCCGAACAAATATCCTAATGTAATAAACGATGCAATCCAGCAGCATGCACCAATCACGTTATAGGTCAGGAAGAACTTGTAGTTCATGCTGCCTGCACCGGCAACGAAAGGCGCAAAGGTACGGGCAAAAGGCACAAAACGGGCAAAGATAATGGTTTTACCGCCATGCCGTTCAAAGAAATGCTGGGTCTTGATCAGGTGCTGTTTATTGATAAAGCGTGAATTCATTTCAAAGACACGTGGCCCGATATAGCGTCCGATATGATAATTGACCGTATCGCCGAGTACCGCTGCGATAAACAATAAAACTCCCAGTACCCATGGATCCATTGCACCGGTTGAAGCAGCCAGTGCACCTGCTGCGAATAACAGGCTGTCGCCGGGTAAAAATGGCATGACCACCAGACCGGTTTCAACAAAGATAATTAAAAATAAAATGGCATAAATCCACTCGCCATAATTGGTAATAAACTCTAAAAGGTGTTCGTCTACGTGCAGAATAAAATCAATGAGTTCCATGAAGGTGATAACGCTATAAATATGAGCTAAATCCTAGCAGTGCAGCTATATAATGTCAGTATAAAAAGCAAAATAATTGGTAACTGCTGACAAGCTATATAAACAGGAAGATAGGTTGTTAAAATATTTAATTGTTGCATTTATAGAATGATGTGTTAACTGATCTGGTGTTTATTGCCTAATCAAAGCCCCCTAAACTGGCAGCATGTTAAAAAACAAACAGAGTGGAACCGACCATGTTTAATCCGAATGTTGTGGTAAAAAATATCGTAACCCGACCAGGCGTAGCCAATGCCGTGATTTTGGTGGCGCGTGTGTTGATGGCTTATATCTTTCTGGTGGCTGGCTGGGGCAAGATTGTGGGATATGCAGGCACGGCCAGTTATATGGAATCAATGGGGGTACCGGGAGGCTTGCTGCCGCTGGTCATCCTGCTGGAGTTTGGGGGTGGTCTGGCCTTATTATTTGGCTTCCAGATGCGTTTTGCATCATTGGGCTTAGGCATCTTTAGCATTCTCACCGCCTTTATCTTCCATGCTGGGCCGGAAGATGCCATTAACTTTATGAAGAATTTTGCGATGGCGGGTGGTTTCTTTGCTTTCATGCTCTATGGTGCTGGCCGTTTTAGCCTCGATCACCTGATTGAAAAATAAAAATGGCGGGTAATGGCCTAGTTGTGGGGGCAAGATAGGCAGGCCCCTACAGCACAAGCCTGCTGGTTCATTACAAACTGAAGCCGACATCTACGCCTGTTTCTGTTTAGATGGTCAGATCGTAGAACAAAACAGGAGATAACATGAAAAAATTGATCGCAAGTTGTGGGATGGCGGTTTTAGCGGGACTTTCAACCTTGAGCTGGGCGGGTAAAGCGGATCAGCTGATTGTGCAGGAAGCGGCGAACAATGTCGTTACCGTCAGTCAGGTGGCAAAACTTGCCGATGAAACAGGCATTACCCTTACTGGTCAGATCAGCCGGCATTTGCAAGGTGATCATTATGAGCTGAAAGACCGCAGCGGCAGCATCGGGATTGAAATTGATGATGACCTCTGGCGTCAGGCGAACCTGAAAGTAGGTGATCGTGTACGCCTGATCGGTGAAGTGGATACGCATCGTTATAAGCCGACCGATATTGAAGTGGTTAAAATCGAAAAACTGGCCCGTTAATTAAAAAAAGGAAGCTGAAGCTTCCTTTTTTATGCTATTGCCTAATGTTAAAGCATAAAGTGAATCTGCATTTCCCCGACCAGAAAACCCAGTACTGCACCAACAATAATCAATGACCATTCATCTTCTTTAAAGGCCGGGCGTAGCATGCCCTCAAACTCTTCCGGACTGAGTTTCTGCATCCGTTCCACCAGCGTAGTGCGGACGTTCATGGCATCTTCAGCATAAGACTCGACATAGCGCATGGTATCTGGCAGCTGTTTTAAAATACGTTCCGCAACGTCATCTTTCAGGCTCTGGTACTTTTCACCGCCAATGGCATAGACCACCAGCGGACGGACAATACCGGCCTGTAGATCAATTTCCTGCTTGACCTGGCGGCTGACCAGCTCGACCACTTTGTCGGAATGTGTACCCGAGAACAGCTCTTCCATCATGTTGCGTGAAGTCAGCAGCTGTTTGGAAATCAGCGCTGCATAATCGGCAGCGACTTCATTTTGACGTTTAATGAACAGACCCTGCCAGGTATAGCCCATGATCTTTTTCGGATATAACGGCCGGAACATCATTTGCAACGCCATCCAGTCGCTAAAGAAACCGACAAAACCACCGAACATCGGTAACATCCACGGATATTTGCCCTGAGTCACCACCCAGCACAGCATTTGTACCACACCAATGGCAAAACCAAACACAAAGCCGACATTACTAAAGAACTTGAATTCCTGTTTGCCGACCTTTTTAAAGATTTCATTGAGCAGGCGCTTGTCCTTGAGCAGGTTGCTGACCACCATATGCTTGATATCGAAGTACTTGGCGACATCTTTTTGTACTTCACTCATGATGTGTTCAACAATGACCGGTGCTTTGGCCTGTACCCGCTTGATCAGCCGCTGGCGGGCAAATTCGGGCATGCCTTCCCACAAACCCGGCTGGTACTGCTGTGCCACTTCACGGGTGATGTCTTCAGCTGCCGCCATTAACGGTTTTTCAATTTCCTGGGCGATCCGTTTGGGATCGAGTCTGGCAAAAATTTCTTCGGGTTTGATGAGCTTGGAGGTCATCAGTTCGACCGCCGTGGTGGCCATTTTCTCGGCCTTACGCGGCACAATCCCTTGCCAGCCGAGTGGCAGGCCAAAGAGTCTCAGCCCTTTAAATTCGAGCGGGGAAAACATCATCTGAATGGCAATGACTTTGGTCACATAACCAATAAAGCCACTGATAAACGGAATGGAAATATATAGCCAGAAATTTTGATGAAAATCTGCAATCATTTCTTGAAACATTATTTTATTGGTCCTTCAAGTCCTAATTGTTGCTCGTGGTCGGGCAAGCGCTAGATGATAGTGAAATAGGTTAGGACATTGGTGATCTACCAAGACCCCTAGGAATTTAATTCGCTTTTAATTTTTCCTTTGGTGCAGGAGGTCGAAATCGTATAAAAAGGAAACGGGCATCTCGACTGAATACCTTTCCATGGCTATCCGGTTGCGAGTCATCATCTTAGCACCAATTTTTGTTTTGTGTTGAGCAGAATAGGTCTGAATTGTTGATTTAACTCTCTTAAGCAGGCTCATTTTTCAGACGTTTTGGCTTAAATATCAGGCCTGACCGGACAGCCAGATGAAAAAACAAGATAGATGATGAATTGCGGTGCGCCCAAGCGTGAAAAATGTTAGAATATGGCGCTTAATTCATTTGCCTTTATGATTAGCCATGACGACCAATACTCAAATTACTGAAGATCGTATCCTCATTCTGGATTTCGGCTCTCAATATAGCCAGCTCATTGCACGTCGTGTACGTGAAGCGGGTGTCTATTCTGAAATGTATGCATTCGATATGTCTGAAGAAGACATTCGTGCGTTTAATCCGAACGGGATTATTTTATCAGGTGGCCCTGAGAGCGTACATGAAGAGGGAAGCCCACGCGCGCCGCAAGTTGTATTTGAATTGGGCGTACCGGTGTTGGGTATTTGCTATGGTTTGCAAACCATGTCTGAACAGCTTGGCGGTAAAGTAGAGCCGGGTAAAGTCCATGAGTTTGGTTATGCAGAAGTTGACATTCTGGTACGTGACAACCTGATTGGTCACTTGCAGGATCGTGAGAACCAGCTTCATGTATGGATGAGTCATGGCGACAAGGTCAGTGCGATTCCGGAAGGTTTCCAGGTAACGGCCAGCACACCAAGCTGCCCGTTTGCTGCAGTAAGTGATGAGACCCGTCGTTTCTATGGCGTACAGTTCCACCCGGAAGTGACCCACACTGCCAAGGGTGCCGAGTTACTGTCTAACTTTGTACACAAGATTTGTGGTTGCCGTGGCCTGTGGACACCTGAACACATCATCGACTTGCGTGTAGAACAGTTGCGTGAACAAATCGGTAACGAGAAAGTCTTACTGGGTTTATCCGGTGGTGTCGATTCATCTGTGGTTGCAGCGTTGTTGCATAAAGCGATTGGTGACCAGCTGACCTGCGTATTTGTAGACAATGGCTTGCTTCGTCTGAACGAGGGCGACCAGGTCATGCAAATGTTTGCAGAAAACATGGGCATCCGTGTGATTCGTGCCGATGCCGAACAACGCTTCCTGTCTGCGCTGGCAGGTGAGGTTGATCCTGAGAAAAAACGTAAAATCATTGGCCGTGAGTTTATTGAAGTGTTTGCTGAAGAAGCACGTAAACTTGACGGCGTGAAATTCTTGGCACAGGGTACGATTTATCCAGACGTGATCGAATCTGCAGCAAGCAAGCAAGGTAAGGCACACGTGATCAAATCGCACCACAACGTGGGTGGTTTACCAGAAGATCTGGCTTTTGATCTGGTAGAGCCATTACGTGACCTGTTTAAAGATGAAGTCCGTAAACTGGGTACCACGCTTGGTTTGCCGCATAGCATGATTTACCGTCATCCATTCCCGGGTCCGGGTTTGGGCGTGCGTATTTTGGGTGAAGTGAAAAAAGAATATGCCGATATTCTTCGTCTTGCAGATGATATCTTTATGCAAGAACTTCGTGCCAGCGGCTGGTATGACAAGACTGCACAAGCATTTGCAGTATTCCAGCCAGTGAAATCGGTTGGTGTGGTTGGTGATGGTCGCCGTTATGCATGGGTGATTGCACTTCGTGCGGTTGAAACCGTTGACTTCATGACTGCGCGTTTTGCCCACTTGCCATACGAGCTGGTTGACAAAATCTCGACCCGTATCATGAACGAAATTAAAGATGTTTCACGTGTCGTCTACGACGTGTCATCTAAACCACCCGCTACGATTGAATGGGAGTAATTCAGGGATTTCAAGAAGCGAAGCTTCTTGCCTGAATTACGCCAAAAGCTATGCTTGCGGCAGCACGGGATTTCAAGAAGCGAAGCTTCCTGCCTGAATTACTTCATGAACGCGTTTTAAAGTGAAACTTTAAAATAAAGTGCAAGATACTCGTGGCAGAATAGAAATTACTTAAAAAAAGAGCGCTTAGGCGCTCTTTTTTTGATTTATAATTTATAAAACTTAAATTTATAAGAGCAAAGTATGGCTTTACCTAATCATCAAGAATTGATGTTACCGTTATTGAAACTCTTAAAAAAACAAAGCCAACCGATTCAAATTAGTCAAGCTGGAAAATTATTGGCTGAACAATCAAATTTAACGGCAGAAGAATTAAGCCAGATGATTCCTAGTGGTAAAAGAACGGTTTTTTATGATCGTGTTGGTTGGGCAAAAACATATTTAGTTAAGGCAGGATTAATTCATCAACCAGATTGGGGGCTATGTGAATTATCTGAGGAAGCTAAGAAGTTAAATTTAGAGTTATTAAATAAAATAGATAATGATTTTTTAATGCAATATGAAAACTTTCGTAATTTTAAAATGCCGCCAAGTATTAAAGGTAATAAAAAAACTATCTCTACGATAGAAAAATCTGATTTAGAAACGCCGGAAGAGTCACTTCAAAGAATAAATGAAATTTTATTATCCAGTTTGAAAGTTGATTTATTGAATCTTGTAAAAGCGAAGCATCCTTCATTCTTTGAACGATTAGTCGTAGATTTGCTTGTTGCTATGGGTTATGGCGGTTCACATCAAGATGCTGCGCAAGCAATAGGTAAAACCAGTGATGGAGGTATTGATGGAATTATCAGTGAAGATCGTTTGGGTTTGGATAAAATTTATATTCAGGCCAAGCGCTGGGAAAATACCGTTGGCCGTCCAGATATTCAACAATTCAAAGGTGCATTAGCAGATCAGGTTGCTAAGAAAGGGGTATTTATTACGACCTCAAGTTTCAGTAAGGAAGCAATTGAATCTGCAAAGAAATCTGGAATTGTCTTGATTGATGGGGAAAAACTGACTTCTTTAATGATTGAATTTGGATTAGGGGTACAAGTTGAGCGAAGTATTTATATTTATAAAATAGATCAAGATCGGTTTGATGAAGATAGTTTTTAAGAGCGCTTAGGCGCTCTTTTTTATTGCTTCAGCTGCTTAAAGAACCCACTTAAAAAATAAATAAATTATTCAATATCAAAATCTTAAAATTTAAAGATATATCTTAGCTTGCCATAAGAATAATTAAGATATATCTTAATATGCATAAATTAAGCAAGCCGAGAACAATAAAGATGAAACATGCATCCGCTCATCACAATAGCGAACATGACTTTCAGTATCGGGAGCAGCGTCGTTCAGGCCGCCGTGGCCGCCTTTTTGAATCAGGCCGCATGAAATTGCTGGTATTGCACCTTATTCAGCAAAGTCCAAAACATGGCTATGAAATTATCAAAGAAATTAGTGATCTTGTCGGCGATGGCTATTCACCAAGCGCAGGTACGATTTATCCAACCCTGACAGCACTGGAAGAAATGAATTGCATCACATTGCTTGATGCTGAACGTAAGCAATACCAGGTCACTCCCTATGGCGAAACCTATTTAAAAGAACAGCAGGAACTGTTGCTCGCGCTACTGGAAAAATTACGTTTGAGACGTGAAATTCATCACAATGACCAGCTGATAGATATTCATCGTGCCATGGAAAATCTAAAAACTGCCTTACGTTTAAAGCTGAATGTTGCAGATTTACAGCCCGAGCAGATTCATCAAATCGCAGAACAGATCGATCAGGCTGCGATAGCCATTGGACGGTTATAAGGTGGGAGCCACTTCTTGAATGCTACGGCCATGAGTCAGACAGCGCCCTTATGGCATTTATTCAATAGGCTATCCCAGATCATTTGACCTGTTGCAGGTTGAAATAAAAAGAGAATGCCCAAGCATTCTGGAGCACAGCAATGAAACAACACCAATATCACGTTACTGTCCAGCATTTAAAAGATGCCAAAGGGCAGGCTTCAACCTATACCGAACGTCTGGAATTTTATACGGGCAATCATGATGATATTTTCGAGATTGTTGAGCGCTTGAAGCAAGCCGAGTTTTTTGACGAACAGACCACCAGGTCATTTGCTGTAGGTCTAAAGCTGTTTAGTGAAGTTATGCTGGAACATCGTGATCATCCTTTATTTGAAGATTTCTGGCCGGCTTTTGGCCAGTTTATGAAAAGCTTAAAGCAGCAGGTAAAGTCTTCTGCATCAACCTCCGCGCTACCGAAATGAGTCTAAAACCTTGAAATCCTCTAAAACAATGCCCCGCAAACTGGCCGCTAAACATGCTGCATGGATTATTCCGCTATTGTTATCCGGTCTCATGAGCGCCACTTTATCTTTTGTAAACCTGCTGATGCATCTGGGTTTTTCAGCGGCGTTACTAAGTCAGTGGTTAGGCACATGGATGATGTCATGGTTGATCGCTTATCCGGTGGTACTGGTGTTTCTGCCGCTCGTCAGACGGCTCACCAGCCTGATTGTGGAAATGCCGTCTCATTCGTGAACAGACGACAATGAGCGGGATTGTCTCATGCATGGCACTCTGCGTATTACCAAATGACTATATTGAATGGTGGTGGTGTTGTTAAGATCATTGAAACAACGCACCACACGCTTATAGGTCAAAGAGAGCAACATCATGAGCAATAATAATGACAACGCTATTTCCGATTCAAAGGATTGTGAACAATACATTAACCAGTTTATTCAGGAATTTACCATTCGCTCGGCCGAAATCGGGCAGGGGACTGTAATCAAGCGTGCCTTGCCAAGCCGGCATAAGCGCATGGTCGGTGCCTGGTGTTTTCTGGATCATGCCGGGCCGGTCAGCTTTCCGGCAGGTGACGGACTGGATGTTGGGCCACATCCGCATATTGGTTTGCAGACATTTACCTGGATGATTGCAGGTACCATGATGCATACCGATAGTCTGGGCTCAAAACAGTTGATCCGCCCTAAACAGGTGAACCTGATGACTGCCGGTCGCGGCATTTCGCATACTGAGGTAGCGCCTGAGAGTGAAACCCAGATGCATGCGGCGCAACTCTGGATTGCCTTGCCTGATGATCAGCTCAATATCGATCCCAAGTTTGAACATTATCCAGAATTACCTGTGGTCAGTAAGGATCAGGTTGAGTTTACCGTGCTGGTCGGGGATTTTCTGCAAACCACTTCCCCGGTGCAGGTGCATACACCTCTGGTGGGCGTCGATTTAACCGCACAGGCCGATACTCGAACCCGTATTCCACTAAATCCCGAATTTGAATATGCCTTTATGGCGCTGGAAGGGACTGCGCGTGTCAACGGTCATGTGCTTACAGCCGATAACATGGTGGTGCTGGAAACCGGGCTGACCGAAATCGAGGTCGAGTTAACCCAGGGCCATCGCTTGCTGTTAATTGGCGGAGAGCCGTTTGAATCGCCAATCTTGCTGTGGTGGAACTTTGTAGGGCGGAGCATGCAAGACTTACAGCAGGCACGTGAAGACTGGGTGAATCATGCGGCACGTTTTGGCGAAATTCCTGATTATCAAGGCAAGCGTCTGGAAGCGCCGGTATTACCAGACCAGATGAGGGCCTCAAAATGAGCATTATTGCCAGCAGCAAAGTCCTGACCTTGCCTGAACCCTGGAAAGGTGAGGTAAGTAGCGGTACACATCAGTTTCTCACTGATAAACCAGAACAGTTTGGTGGGCATGATACCGGACCTGCGCCTTATGATTTGCTGGCGGCCAGTCTGGCCTCCTGTACCATGATTACCTTGCGGATGTATGCCCAGCATAAGCAGATCGATTTGGGTGAATTTACGGTTGAGGTTGATTTTCATACGAACCGGGAACAACAGGAGCATATTGAACGCCGGGTTGTGTTCCAGCAAGCTGTTACAGCAGAGTTGCAGGAAAAACTGCTCAATGTCTGTAACAAAACGCCGGTGACTAAAACTTTGTTACGTAGTTTAGACATTCACACCATGATTCTTTAAGACTAAAGTGCTATTGTGCTTGGGCAAAACATAATTCTAAGTGCAATTGTGAGAGGGATCTAAAATCGCAATTGCACATCAAAAAGCAGGCACAAAAATGATTACCTTACATTATCTACAATGCTCACGTTCATTCCGCATCTTGTGGGCATTAGAGGAACTTGGGATCGATTACCAGGTTGAGTATTATCAAAGGTTACCCAGTTATGCGGCACCCGAGAGCCTCAAGAATATTCATCCTTTAGGTAAAGCACCGATTCTGGTTGATAATGATGAGGTGATTGTCGAATCTGCTGTAATTTTAGACTATTTGCAGCAACAATATGATAGTCAGCAGACATTCAGGCCACAGACCATCAGGGATCAGCGACAGTACGCCTACTGGATGCACTATGCAGAAGGCTCCCTAATGCCATTACTGGTGATGACTTTGGTGATGAATGGTGTCAGTAAGCATGTACCGTGGCTGTTGCGTCCGGTTGCCGAAAAGATTACCAATGGTGTAAAGGCGGGGTTTGTGCGGCCACGGGTAAAAGAGCACATTCTGTATCTGGAACAGTATCTGTCAGAGCATGAGTATTTTGCTGGCGATTTCTCTTTTGCAGATATTCAGATGGCATTTCCACTGATTGCCATTCAAAACCGCTTGCATGGTAAATATCCGAATATTCAAGCCTTTGTACAACGTGTCCAGCAACGTCCTGCTTTTCAGAGAGCCGAACAGAAAAGCTTACATTCCCAGTGTGCCTGAGTTTCAAAATAAAAAAAGGAGGAATACAGTTTCCTCCTTTTTTTAATCAGATATCTGGTTATTGCTTGATCACAATCGAGTCAATACCACTATGTTGCAATGTTTGCTGGGCTGCAAGTGCAGATTCCTGACTATCGTAGGGACCAGAAAAAACCCGGTACCAGGTCTGGCCATTTTCGACACTTTTAACAACATCTGCAGAGAGGCCATTTAGGATAATTTCTGCACGACGTGCATCGGCACTGTCCGGATCAGGATAGCTGCGTACTTGTAAAATATAGGTGGTATGGGCTGGAGCGGCCGGCTGTTCGCTTGCGGTCAGGCCATTGTCTGTATTTTCAGTCGTGGTGGTTTCTGCTTTTGGCGATTCAATAATGACAACATTACCCTGACGCTTGGTTTCGGGAACTGCCTGCTCGGGAATCGGTGTGACCTGCTGTTGAGGTAGCAGATCATAGAAACGGTAGTCCTTATTGGTGTTTTCTTCCTGATAGTGTTCTGATGTCACCTGATTTTTGGCAGGAACCGGTTGCCATGGCTGCCACAGCATCAGCATCACGACTGCACATAGGATCGCAAGAATAGCCACAAGCATTCCCAGCCACTTTGGAATGAGCGGTTTTTTAGGCTTGTTTGGTCGTTCAGATACACCACGTTGCGTTTTTCCAAACACCGGAAATTCCTCTTGATCCTATTGGTTTATTTGTAACTTGAATCTACTTAAAAACAAAGCATTATCTTTAAAAAATAATGCCTTGTTTACCATATTGTTTAACAATGATGGACTAAGTTTACATGCTTTTAAGCTTTGCTGATGACATCCTTACTGCGAGCACATCGGCCATATAGGGCACAAGGTCTTGCATCATGAGCAGCAACGCTGCGTAAGAGTGTTACTTTGCTATTTACATCTTTACTGCGAGCATAGCTCTTGTCTTGCGACCATGTGTGAAGCTATCGCTTCACTTGTATTACATGGTCTCAGGTGCAGATACACCGAGCAATTCCAGGCCATTGCGCAATACCTGACGTACATTGACTGAAAGTAACAGGCGTGCTTGCGAAAGAGCAACATCATCACCTAAAACTTTGTGTTCATTATACCAAGCATGGAACAGGGCAGCCAATTCTTTGAGATAGTTACCGATCTGGTGCGGTTCATAGGCATTTGCTGCACGTACCAGAATATCCGGATAAGCAGCCAGCTTGGCCAGGATCTCGGTTTCAGCATCCAGTTCTAAACGGTTGGCATGTTCACGTGCCGCAACCGGATCTAAATTGATGCCTGTTGTTGCCGCTTTTTCAAGCATACGGCAAATACGTGCATGCGCATACTGGATGTAATACACGGCATTGTCTTTACTTTGTGACACTGCAAGATCGAGGTCAAAGTCGATGTGCTGTTCAGATTTACGCATTACATAGTAGAAACGCGCGGCATCATTCCCTACTTCTTTACGCAAGTCACGTAAAGTCACGAACTGGCCTGAACGGGATGACATCTGTACCATCTCACCACCGCGCCACAGGCTGACGAACTGAACTAACAGTACAGTCAGTTTCTTCGAGTCATAACCCAGGGCATCAATCGCTGCTTTCACGCGCGAGATATAACCGTGGTGGTCAGAACCCCAGATATCAATCAGGTCAGTATAGCCACGTTGTAATTTATTCAGGTGATAAGCGATGTCAGAGGCGAAGTATGTGGTTTGACCATTACGACGTTTGACCACACGGTCTTTTTCATCACCAAATGCGGTTGATTTAAACCAGATATTGCCGTCTTTCTCATACAGGTAACCACGTTGATCAAGTGTCTCAAGCGCTTCATCAATCTTGTCGGTCAATGAGTCTTCGCTGAACCATTTGTCGAAGGTTACGCCGAAATCGGCAAGGTCATCCTTGATATCATCCAGAATGGCATGTAGTGCTGCCTGATGGAACACACGGTAGTCTGCACCCAGATGCTGCTGTGAATTTGCGATCAGGCCATCGATATGTTTTTCTTTGTCACCTGAAAGCACAACCTTGTTGCCTTCAGCATCAAGTTCCTCGGCATATTGCACGTCTTCTGGCACATCTTTGTAGATGTCTGCTACAGCACGGACATGTGCATTGCCATCTTTATCAATAATTTCCTGAGCGATTTCTTTAACGTAATCGCCCTGATATGCATTTTTCGGGAAGACCAGTGTTTGCCCGGTCAGCTCTAAATAACGTAAATAGGTTGAAGTCGCCAGAATGTCCATCTGACGGCCGGCATCATTGACATAGTATTCACGATCAACCGTTGCACCTGTGGCTTCTAATAAGTTGGCAACGGTCATGCCGTAGGCTGCGCCACGACCATGCCCGACATGCAGGCTAGAGGTCGGGTTGGCCGAAACAAACTCGACCTGGATTTTTTTAGCTGCGTTGGCCTGGCTACGGCCAAACTGATTTTTCTGTGCCTGAATCTGGTCGAGAACGGCATAGCGCTGGTCGGCATTTAAGAAAAAGTTAATAAAGCCCGGACCCGCGATTTCTGCCTTGCTGATATCGGCTACCGCTGGAAGTGCAGCCAGGATTTTTTCAGCCAGATCACGTGGTTTCAGACCGGCAGCTTTAGCGCCGATCATGGCGATATTGGAAGCAAAGTCTCCGTGACTTCGGTCTTTGGTACGGGTTAAATGGCTCGTGTTGGTCCAATCTGAAGGAAGTACACCTTGCTGTTGCAGGGTTTGTACCGCATGATCAAGAGCTGTTTGTATTGCCGTATTCATAGTTACCGAAAATAAATGTCGCGGAAAAACGTCAAATATAGCAAATTTTCAAGGCAGAAGGGGAGTGGGATTTTGCCGGAATTAACATATTCCCATAAATCTTTTTCCAGTTGATGCGATTATGGGTATTATCTGGACGCTATATTATTGATTAATATAGCATCTCTGTTTGTTTTAATGTTCCAGAAGCTGTTCCAGCAACTCGTCACTTGGCGCAAAATAATAAGCACCGTCGATTGCAGTGGTAAAATGCAGCAGGCGATCATGAATGCCGTCGCCAGCAGTACCAAACATGCGCTTCAGCATTTCATCAATAATGCTTAAATTGTTGGTATAAGCCACAAAGAACAGACCCTGTTCTCCCTTGCCATCCCCATAAGGCAGGCTATGGCGCAAGATTTCCATTTCTTCGCCCGCTTCATCTTCAACTACGGTACGTGCCACATGGGAGTTGGCAGGTTTGACATCATCATCAAGTTCAATGGATTCGAGCTTGGTACGGCCAAATACGTGTTCCTGTGCATCGACTTTCAGCTGTCGCCATTTGGCTAGGTCATGGGTATAGCGCTGGGCAAAAATAAAGCTGCCATCTGCAAAGGTACCTGCTGCTTCAGGCAGTAACGCTGCCTCGGCGCGATCATCCGGAAATTGCGGGTTCTCTGTGCCATCGATAAAGCCGGTCATGTCGCGACCGTCAAAGAAACGGAAGCAGGCGCGCTCATCCAGTACCTCGACCTTGTCCTGAATGCCGGTAAAGAAAGCCTGGCTGATTGCAAAACAGATATCGGCACGGGCGCTGGCAATATGGATGAAGACATCTGCTGGCACCACTGGCATGTTAAATGCCCCGTTTTGAGGATCAAGTTGTTTAAAGCCTTCGGGTGTCTGTGGATACAGCTTTGCCCAAAGCTCAGGGCCAAAAGCGATCGCGGTTTTAATCTGGTCGTTTGGGTGTTGGGTAATGAGGCGATCACGTGTGGTTAGCAGGGCCTCGATCTGTTGTTTTAATTCGGCAATGGTTAGGTCTTTTAAGCGTAAAACAATAAAGCGTGCATGATCAGAAGGTAACGGAAGAATGACAGATTGCGCAGTCATTAAAATCTCCTTAGTTTTTTTAAGGGATAAAAAAGCCTCATTGTGCCTGATGTTGTTGAAGCTGAGTAGCGTATTTGTGAAATTTTATTGCCTAAAAGATCAGCATCATAGCGGGCTAAAACAGTATAATTCAGCTTTTATTTTATGATGCTGCGGTCATGTCTGTGCAGGTTTGGTTTGCCTTTATGTTGGCTTGCTGGGTGATTAGTATTTCTCCCGGCGCTGGTGCAATTGCTTCAATGTCGAGCGGGCTTAACTATGGTTTCCGGCATGGCTACTGGAATGCCATTGGCTTGCAGGTGGCATTGGGGATTCAGTTCTTGATTGTCGCTGCCGGGGTCGGGGTGCTGTTTGCAACCACGCCATGGGCTTTTCAGGTGGTGAAATGGTTTGGGGTGATCTATCTGCTATATCTGGCCTATGTACAGTGGCAAGCCCCGGTTGAGTCGATCCAGATCCGGCAGGAACACAAGGATAAATCCGCCTTCGCTTTGGTATTGAAAGGCTTTGTGGTGAACATGAGTAATCCCAAAGCGATTGTATTTTTGCTGGCGGTGTTGCCGCAGTTTCTGGATTTAAGCCGGCCGCAATGGCTGCAATATCTGATCATGGCGATCACCATGATCATGATTGACCTGATTGTGATGGCCGGTTATACGGGGCTGGCATCGAAAGTATTAAGGTTGCTACGTTCACCTAGGCAGCAAAAATATCTGAACCGCGCTTTTGCAGTGATGTTTGGCTGTGCCGCCCTGTTATTGAGTGTGATCCAGCGCTCAGCTTAAATGCCGATCAGGACAGCTGCTTTAATTTCTGGGCGATAAAAATTGTGGCAAAACACAGCGCCATGCACAGCACAATGCTTAAGCCTGTCGAAATATTCAGGGCTGCGCTTGACCACAGGCCTACGGTCACACCGAGTTGGGCCAGTATAAATGCCCAGATCACCATCTGCTTGGGAGAATGGGCCAGCAGGCGAGCACTTAGCGCAGGAATCACCAGCAGGGCTCCCATCAGCAGGGAACCGACTGCACGGAGCGCCAGTACCGTAAATAAAGCCAGTAACAACATGAAAATCAGACGTTGCCAGTTAGCACTGATCCCTTCACTCATGGCAATATCCGGATCAATGGCCATCTGGATCTGTGCTGACCAGGCACGGTACAGGACGGCCAGTGCCGCTACAATCACCACGGCAAATACGGGCAGGTCTGCCCATTCGATACTGAGCAGATCGCCAAATAAATAGCTCAGTAATTCAGGGCGCAAGCTCGGTACCTGCTGGATTAACAGCAGCCCGGAGCAGAGCAGGGTAGCAGAGCTCAAGGCAAGCAGGGCATCATTGGGTAGGCGGGAGTCATGCAGCACCCATAAAATCGCAACCAATAAGCCTGCAAGAAAAGCCACGCCTAGCCATAGCGGTAAATGCAGGATACCTGCGATTGCCACCCCGAGCAGGGTGCCATGGGCCATGGTATCGGCAAAAAAAGACATCCTGCGCCAGAGCATCAGGCAGCCGAGTGGTGCCGTCAGGAAAACCAGCAGGGTCCCCATGATCCAGGCAGGTAAGAGGAGTTGTAACCATTCCATCATGGCTTAGACCTTCGGCTCCGGGTGAATATGAGGGCGTGGATCATGTGAGCAGGGCTCGGCATGGTCGCTGTGTCCGCAATGATTATGATGATGCTGGTAGAACATCCGTTGTGTACCAAAAATAGCCTGATATTCGGGGTGTTGCTGAATACTTTCAGGCAGGCCGCTGCAACAGATATGCCTGTTCAGGCAGACTACGCGATGCGTACCTTGCATGACCCACTGCAAGTCATGCGATACCATGAGCACGGCACAGCCATAGCGTTCTGGCAGGCTGCGTACATATTCATAAAGTTCTGCTTCGGACTGGATATCCAGACCTTGCATCGGTTCATCCAGTACAAGAATGTCAGGCTGGCGCATTAAGGCCCGGGCCAGTAAAACCCGTTGCCGCTCCCCACCTGACAGTTGCTGTACCTTGGAAAGCTGTAATTTCTGGATGCCGGTGTCCCGGATAATCTCGGCCCGCAGACCTGCTTCACAAGCCTCCAGTTCAAGTAAGTCCTGGACACGTAGCGGCAGGCTGGCTGACGGGTTGAACTTTTGTGGCACATAGGCCATTTTTAATTTTTTCGAGAAGCGGACCTGGCCTGCATTGGGTGACATGATGCCCAGTAGCACTTTAATTAAGGTTGACTTGCCGGCGCCGTTGGGGCCAATTAATGTCACAATCTCTTTTGCCTGCAGGGCAAAATCGACATTTCTCAAAATATCCCGTTCATCACGCCGGACAGAGATATTCTCCAGTTGAATAAGCGGAGTGCTTACTGACGTGTGCTGCACTGATGACATTTTCCAGAAATTTCAATAATGCTGTGCTGGGCAGCAAACTGATCCGAAGCGGCAAGCTGGTCAAGTTGCTGGATCAGGCCCTGTGCCGAGGCCTCTTTGACCGAATGACATTCGGTGCAAATCAGGAAGGCAGCCTGATGCCCTTCGCGCGGGTGACAGCAGGGAATATAGGCATTAATAGAAGTTAAACGGTGAATGAGACCTTTTTCCAGTAAAAAGTCCAGAGTCCGGTAAACTGTAGGCGGGGCAGCCGGACGGTCAGCCTGGCCCTTTATTTTGGCCAGTAAATCATAGGCACCCATCGGTGCAGATGAGTTAAGAATGAGTTCAAGGACTTCTTTACGCAAAGGTGTCAGGCGAGCGCCTACCGCAGTGCATAAGATTTCTGCTTCGGCAAGTCGGGCTTTGATATCGTGATGACCGTGAACACCGTGTAAAGCATTGTCATGTTCGTGTGAACAAGAACTCATAGGTTGACCTCATTGTTTTGCCTCCTATCATACCATGCAATTCATCTGAACAAGCGATCTAACTGCGACTGACCGGTGAGTAGGGGATGAATCTGCAAAATAGACATAGGCATTTTTTAACTTTTGTTATATTATAACATGCTTCGCCCGATTGAGTAATGCAAAGATGTCCCGCCTAATTGTTCTTGTCTTGTTTTCAATGTTAAGCACATGGGGCTGGACACAAAGTCTGGTGGTTTCAACGCACCCGATTTACCTGATTGCCAAAGAGGTCACGCAAGGGGTAGAGGAGCCTGTGCTGTTGCTGGGCGATCAGAGCGGACACGATGTTCAGCTGACCCCGGCACACCGTAAGGCCATTCAGGATGCCTCCTTGGTGTTATGGCTGGGTAAAGCCCATGAAGCACCATTGGAAAAGCTGCTGCATCAAAACCGTAAAGCGATTGCACTGCTGGATTCGGGCATTCTGACCATATTGCCGCAACGTAATCTGCGTGGCGCATCACTGGCAAACACGGTAGACAGCCATGTCTGGCTGGAACCCAATAATGCGGTACGTATTGCTTTCTTTATTGCCACCTTGCGTTCACAGCAATATCCTGAAAATAAAGCCCGATATCTGGCCAATGCCAAAGCTTTCTCACAGCAGATGCTACAGGCTTCACAACAATATGAAAGCTCGAGCAAGGCAAAAGCCTACTGGTCATACCATGATGCCTACCAGTATCTGGAAAGAGCCCTGAACCTGAAATTTGCCGGTGCGCTGACCGATGATCCGCACATTGCCCCAACGGCAGCCCAGATTAAGTATTTAAGAGATAACCGCCCGCAGGCTAAAATGTGCTTATTGGCCGAAACGACAGCGAGCGCCAATCAATATCAAAAAATGAACCTGGTAGTTTTCCAGTCTGTGGATGAAAGCATGCGCGGGGAAGACGATTTTGTAACAGCCTGGAAAAAATTGGCTTCAAAAACCGATAAATGCGTAATAAGTGCACAAAATTGATGAAAAAAATAAAAATCAATTGACTCTATCGTCAGAAAATATGGTAACGAAAAAACCAGACTTAAGTCGAGAAAAGATTGCATGTTCAGGGGTGTAACTCTATAATGCCTGCGATTCGAAACGATCATGATTAAAACTTGTCAAGCAGTTATACTGTAAGTGGATAAAAAATGAGCCAAACTAGTCGCATGATTGACCGACGATTAGCAAAAGCTTTGGTCTTCTTACAGGCGTGTATGATTCCTGTCGCCGCTTTGCTGGCATGGGCAATAAAGGATACAACTGCTGCTTTGAGTGCTGCGCTTGGGGCTCTGGTATGTTGGTTGGCACACTGTTATTTTGCTTGGCAGTCGTTTAGAACGGCAGGCGCAAGAGCATCAAAACAAGTCATGCTGAATATGTACCGAGGGATGCTCGGTAAGTTTGCGATTGTGATTGTGGGTTTTATATTAATTTTAAGCAATGTTAAGCCGCTGTCACCGGTTGCATTGTTTTGTGGATTTATTCTCGTACAGGCAATGTCTTGGGTCGCGCCATTTTGGGTGGCACGTCTACAAAAACGGGTATAAGGCACATTTTAAGATTTTTGGAAGTGAAAACGGAATTTTGCAGTACGCATGATTCGTTTTTCTTCTTTTTAATGATTGACATTGACCAGGTGTGATTTATGGCTGCTGAAGAACATGCCCTGACTTCGACCGAGTATATCAAGCATCACTTGACCAATATGACCTATGGCAAAATGCCTGACGGTACATGGAAATTGGCTGAGACTGCTGAAGAAGCTCAATCGATGGGGTTCACTGCAATTCACTTGGATTCAATGGGTTGGTCTATCGGACTTGGTGTTATTTTCTGTCTGTTGTTCTGGATTGTTGCAAAAGCTGCTAACGCGGGTGTACCAACAAAGTTCCAGTCAGCAATTGAAATGATTATCGAGTTTGTTGACTCAAGTGTTCGTGATACTTTCCACGGCAAATCACGCTTAATTGCGCCATTGGCATTAACCATTTTCGTGTGGATTTTCCTCATGAACTTAATGGACTTAATCCCGGTTGACTGGGTTCCTTACCTGGCTCAGCAAATTGGTGCAAGTGTGTTTGGCATGGACCCTCACCACGTGTATTTCAAGATCGTTCCATCTACTGACCCTAACATTACTTTAGGTATGTCTTTGTCAGTATTTGCCTTGATCCTGTTCTACAGTATCCGTGAGAAAGGGATCGGCGGTTTCGTCGGTGAGCTGGCACTTAACCCATTCAACCCAAGTAACAAATTTGCAAAAGCGTTATTGATTCCAGTGAACTTAGTTCTGGAGTTGGTAACTTTCCTTGCTCGTCCAGTTTCGTTGGCTCTACGACTGTTCGGTAACATGTATGCGGGTGAGTTGATCTTCATCTTGATCGCATTATTGCCGTTCTGGATCCAGTGGGCGTTATCTGTGCCTTGGGCTATCTTCCACATTCTCGTAATCACGCTGCAAGCATTTATCTTTATGATGCTGACCATCGTTTACTTGAGCATGGCAAGCGAAAAGCATTAATGGTATTGCCTGACTGTCACCTGACGGTTGGGCTTAAATTTTAGTTTAATTTGGTAATAACCTAACCTCTGAGGAATTTTTCATGGAACTCACTTTAGGTCTAGTTGCAATTGCATCTGCTATCTTGATCGCTTTCGGTGCTTTAGGTACTGCGATTGGTTTCGGTCTTTTAGGTGGTCGCTTCTTAGAAGCTGTTGCTCGTCAACCAGAATTGGCTCCACAACTTCAAACTCGTATGTTCTTAATCGCGGGTCTTCTTGATGCTGTGCCTATGATCGGTGTTGGTATTGGCTTGTTCTTCATCTTCGCTAATCCATTTGTAGGTTAATAGCTTAATTCCTAAATCCACATATTGAGGAATAGCGAAATGAATATCAACCTCACATTGATTGGCCAGGCGATTGCATTTGCGTTCTTTGTCGCATTCTGCATGAAGTTTGTCTGGCCACCACTAATCAATGCGATTAGTGAGCGTCAGCGTAAAATCGCTGATGGCTTAAATGCTGCTGAAAAAGCAAAAGCTGACCTTGCTGATGCGCAAGCACAAGTGAAGGCAGAGTTAGACGCAGCAAAAGCACAAGCGGCTCAATTGATCGAACAAGCGAACCGTCGTGCAGCACAATTGATCGAAGAAGCGCGTACCCAGGCATCTGCTGAAGGTGAGCGTATCCGTCAACAGGCGAAAGAAGCCGTTGATCAGGACATCAATTCTGCTCGCGAAGAATTACGTCAACAAGTTGCTGCTTTGGCAGTTGCTGGCGCAGAAAAAATTCTGAACCAACAAGTTGACGCAGAAGCTCATAATGCCATGCTGAATCAGCTGGCTGCTAAACTTTAAGCGAGGCGAATATGGCTGAACTCTTGACGTTAGCACGCCCGTACGCCAAAGCAGCATTTGCTTATGCATCTGAGCAGAATGCAACTGACGCTTGGTCAAATGCGTTACAACTGCTCGGTGCTGCGGTGCAAGACGAAGCATTTTCCGCTTATTTAAATCGCCCTGAGCTGACTCCTGCGGAACAAGTAGGTCTTTTTGCAAAGGTTTTAGGTGAAGATCAGTCTCAATCAGTGTCTAACTTCCTGACATTGCTTGCCGATAACGATCGGTTGGTTTTATTGCCTGAAATCGCAGCAGAATACGAATTACTTAAATCGCAGAACAACAACTCATTGGAAGTAGAGATTGAATCTGCTTTCCCAATGGATGCGACACAAGAGCACATTTTGGCTCATGCGCTTGAGAAACGTTTTAACAGAACAGTTCATGTCACTGTTAACGTTAATCCGGCGTTGATCGCAGGTGTTGTGATTCGTGCAGGCGACCAAGTGATAGATGACTCTGCGCTTAACAAGCTTGAAAAAATGCGGACTCGTCTTCTTGCCTAACAGCAAAAAGACTGAACTTAAAAAAGATTGAGGAATAGCGCAATGCAACAACTGAATCCATCCGAGATCAGTGCGCTCATTAAACAGCGTATCGGCGATCTGGACACCAGCGCGACCGCTAAGAATGAAGGTACCATCGTCATGGTATCTGACGGTATCGTGCGTATTCACGGTCTTGCGGATGCAATGTACGGTGAAATGATCGAATTCGACGGCGGCTTATTTGGTATGGCACTGAACCTAGAACAGGATTCAGTGGGTGCCGTTGTTTTAGGTAACTACCTAAGCCTTCAAGAAGGTCAAAAAGCTCGTTGTACAGGTCGTGTATTAGAAGTTCCGGTTGGTCCTGAGCTTCTTGGCCGTGTCGTAGACGCTTTGGGTAACCCGATTGATGGTAAAGGCCCTATTGATGCAAAACTGACTGATGCTGTTGAAAAAGTAGCACCAGGTGTAATTTGGCGTCAATCAGTCGACGAACCTGTTCAAACTGGTTATAAATCAGTTGATACCATGATCCCTGTAGGTCGTGGTCAGCGTGAGTTGATCATTGGTGACCGTCAAACTGGTAAAACAGCAATGGCGATCGATGCGATCATCGCTCAGAAAAACTCTGGCATTAAATGTGTCTACGTTGCGATTGGTCAAAAACAGTCAACAATTGCAAACGTGGTACGCAAGCTGGAAGAAACTGGCGCTATGGCGTATACCACTGTTGTCGCAGCTGCGGCGGCTGATCCTGCAGCAATGCAGTATCTGGCTCCATATGCTGGCTGTACAATGGGTGAGTACTTCCGTGACCGCGGTGAAGATGCGTTAATCATTTATGATGATTTGTCTAAGCAAGCTGTTGCTTACCGTCAAATTTCATTGCTTTTACGCCGTCCACCAGGTCGTGAAGCGTATCCAGGTGACGTATTCTATCTTCACTCTCGTCTACTTGAACGTGCTTCTCGCGTTTCAGCTGACTATGTTGAGAAATTCACGAATGGTGAAGTTAAAGGCCAGACCGGTTCTTTAACTGCATTACCAATCATTGAAACTCAAGCGGGTGACGTATCTGCATTCGTACCAACCAACGTAATTTCGATTACTGACGGTCAGATCTTCTTGGAAACATCATTATTCAACGCAGGTATCCGTCCTGCTGTGAACGCGGGTATCTCGGTATCTCGTGTTGGTGGTTCTGCACAAACCAAGATCATCAAGAAATTGTCTGGTGGTATCCGTACCGCTCTGGCGCAATACCGTGAATTGGCTGCGTTTGCTCAGTTCGCTTCTGATCTTGACGAAGCAACGCGTAAGCAACTTGAGCATGGTCAACGTGTAACTGAGTTAATGAAGCAAAAACAATATGCTCCTTACTCAATTGCTGACCAGGCCGTTTCTGTATATGCATCTAACGAAGGCTATATGGCTGACGTAGAAGTGAAGAAAATCGTAGACTTTGATACTGCGTTAATCTCTTACTTCCGTTCTGAATATCCTGCGTTAATGCAACAGATCGATGAAACTGGTGATTACAACAAAGACATCGAAGCAGCAATCAAATCAGGTATTGAGAGCTTCAAAGCGACTCAAACTTACTAAGTTTATCTTTAGTTAAGTTTGGTTCACGGATCAACCTTCGGAAGCTCGAAAGAGCTTTCGATTACTAGGTTAAGCGTATGGCAAATTTAAAAGAAATTCGCGCCAAAGTAGCTAGTATCAAGAGCACGCAAAAGATTACTCGCGCGATGCAAATGGTCGCTGCTTCGAAAATGCGTCGTGCGCAAGAGCGCATGGCTCAGGGCCGTCCGTATGCCGATAATATGCGCCGTGTAATTGCTCACTTGGTACAGGCAAACCCTGAATACAAACACCGTTATATGGTTGACCGCCCAGTTAAGCGTGTTGGCTATATCGTTGTATCTTCAGATCGTGGTTTGGCAGGTGGCTTGAACATTAACTTGTTCAAGAAAGTTGTGCAGCATGTCAAAGCACAGCAAGAGCAGTCAATTGAAGTTGAATTTGCTTTGATTGGTCAAAAAGCGGTTTCGTTTTTTAAGAATTACGGCGGTAAAGTGCTTGGTGCAACCACCCAACTTGGCGATGCGCCGAGTTTGGAACAGTTAACTGGCTCAGTACAGGTTATGCTTGATGCATTTGATAAAGGCGAACTGGATCGTATCTATCTCGTATCAAATGGTTTCGTCAATGCAATGACCCAGCAGCCTAAAGTAGAACAACTTGTTCCTTTAGCACCGGCAGAAGAAGGCGATGACCTCAACCGTACTTATGGTTGGGATTATATCTACGAACCAGAAGCAGAAGAATTGTTAAATGGTTTGTTGGTTCGCTATATCGAGTCTATGGTTTATCAAGGTGTGATTGAAAACGTTGCATGTGAGCAGTCAGCTCGTATGGTCGCGATGAAAGCAGCGACAGACAACGCAGGACAACTGATTAAAGACCTACAGCTCATTTACAACAAGCTGCGTCAAGCCGCGATTACTCAGGAAATTTCCGAGATCGTTGGCGGTGCCGCTGCCGTTTAACATTATTAAGTTTGAATTGAGGAGACAGCAATGAGTAGCGGTCGTATCATTCAGATCATCGGCGCGGTAATCGACGTCGAGTTTGAGCGCAATAGCGTTCCTAAGATCTATGACGCTCTCCAAGTTGACGGTACTGAAACTACTTTAGAAGTTCAGCAACAGCTTGGCGATGGTGTTGTTCGTACCATCGCAATGGGTTCTACAGAAGGTCTTAAACGTGGCCTGAACGTAACCAGCACAAATGCACCGATTTCTGTGCCAGTAGGTCCAGCGACACTTGGTCGTATCATGGACGTATTGGGTCGCCCGATTGATGAAGCAGGTCCTGTAGCGACTGAAGAGCGTTTGCCGATTCACCGTCAAGCCCCTTCTTATGCTGAACAAGCGGCTTCTACCGATCTATTAGAAACAGGTATTAAAGTCATCGACTTGCTTTGCCCGTTTGCGAAAGGTGGTAAAGTTGGTCTGTTCGGTGGTGCCGGTGTTGGTAAAACCGTTAACATGATGGAGTTGATCAACAACATCGCAAAAGCTCACTCAGGTTTATCTGTGTTTGCTGGTGTTGGTGAGCGTACTCGTGAAGGTAACGACTTCTATCACGAAATGAAAGATTCTAACGTTCTTGACAAAGTAGCAATGGTCTACGGTCAGATGAACGAGCCACCAGGTAACCGTTTACGTGTAGCGTTAACCGGTTTGACCATGGCTGAATACTTCCGTGATGAAAAAGACGAAAACGGTAAAGGTCGTGACGTATTGTTATTCGTCGACAACATTTACCGTTATACACTTGCAGGTACTGAAGTATCAGCATTGTTAGGTCGTATGCCATCTGCAGTAGGTTACCAGCCGACACTTGCAGAGGAAATGGGTGTTCTTCAAGAGCGTATTACATCGACTAAATCTGGTTCGATCACCTCGATCCAGGCGGTATACGTACCTGCCGATGACTTGACGGATCCATCACCTGCAACAACGTTTGCTCACTTGGATGCAACAGTTGTATTGAGCCGTGACATCGCATCTTCTGGTATTTACCCGGCGATCGATCCACTTGACTCGACTTCACGTCAGTTAGACCCACTGGTTGTTGGTCAAGAGCACTATGAAATTGCACGTTCTGTACAGAACGTATTGCAACGTTATAAAGAGCTTAAAGACATTATCGCAATCTTGGGTATGGACGAGTTAGCAGAAGAAGATAAACTGGTTGTTTACCGTGCGCGTAAAATCCAGCGTTTCTTCTCTCAACCGTTCCATGTTGCTGAAGTCTTTACTGGTGCACCTGGTAAATTAGTCCCACTTAAAGAAACGATTCGTGGCTTTAAAGGTCTATTAGCTGGTGAATACGATCACATTCCAGAACAAGCGTTCTATATGGTTGGTGGTATTGACGAAGTGATTGCTAAAGCCGAGAAACTTTAATTAGCAACTCTAATTTAAGGAGATTCTCATGGCGACGATGCAATGTGATGTTGTAAGTGTGAAAGAGTCGATTTACTCTGGACAAGTTACAATGTTAATCGCAAAAGGTGCGGGCGGTGAGCTGGGTATTTTACCTGGCCATGCGCCACTCGTGACTTTGCTCCAACCGGGCCCGATTCGTGTTCAGTTGGAAAATGGTACAGAAGAAATCGTTTATGTATCAGGCGGTGTGTTAGAAGTTCAACCTCACGTTGTGACCGTGCTTGCAGATACTGCAATCCGCGCTGACAACCTTGATGAAGCAGCAATTCTGGAAGCCCGTAAACAGGCTGAACAGTTGCTTGCCAATCAAAAGAGTGATCTGGATTCTGCTGCTGCACTTGCTTCGCTTGCAGAGACTGCAGCTCAGCTTGAAACGATTCGTAAAATCAAGAACCGCGCTCTTTAAATATTGCAGGTTCGAGATTGAAAAAAGCCACCGTCAGGTGGCTTTTTTATGCCTCAACAAAATTTAAAAATAAACAGGCTTTAAGCGTTTGAATCTGCTTTATCACCCAGAACTAAGGTTGCCAGCTTCACCATATCCATTTGAATGGTGTTGAACTGTTTTTCGAGCTTGGCAAAATCAATTTTTGAAAAATCAGTTTGACCATGCAGTAACGGCATATTTAATAGCTGTTGATTGGCGCTTAACAGGCTTTGGCGGATCTGGTCCACTTCATTACTTTTTAAGTTTAATGACAGTAATGCATCATGCAGGCCATGCAATTCCTGTTTTAAATCACCGGTGGTGCTTTGCAGTTTCTGGATATTCTTATCCTGAATGGCCTGTTCAAGGTTCCCTTGGGACTGTTTAAGTAGCGTCACATAGTCATCAGTTTCGAGCTGGAGTTTTGCAATATCGCGGGCGATATTGAGCATATTGCCCTTGCTCAGGTTTTGAGTGTCCTGGGCGACCATAGCATCGTGTTGGGTATTTTCAGAAGCCGGCATTGGCTGTTCAATCGTGGTGTCCTGCTCAGCCTGATCATTGTCATGAGGAACCTGGTCGCAACCTGCCAGTGTGAACAGGCTCACCAGGGTCGTGACAGAGAGAAAGGTTTTGAAAGATAGCTTGTCCATCATGGCTAAACGGCACCCGATTATGAGAGGGGAGTCACTATAATGAGAAAGTATGAAGAAAAAAGTGATTTTTGCAATTTAGCAACAGTTTGCCTGCGTAAAATGCGCGAAAAAATGAGCGGAGCATTCACAAGAAAAGAATAGATCAGCTATTCTTTTCCCGGTGCGAATGTTTTTTATTTTGCCAGTTCAGCTTCAATCGCGCTAACAATGCGCTCGTCATCTGCGGTAATGTCCGGTGCAAAACGGGCCACGATCTCGCCGTTTTTATTGACAAGGAATTTTTCAAAATTCCATAACACTTCCGGCGGATTGTTTGGGGTGAGGCCGTAATCCACCAGATCTTTCCACCAAGGACCTTCACCAATGCGTTCTGGAATGGCCTGGGTCAAGGTCTGATAGAGGGCATGCTTGTCATCACCTGCAACCGAAATCTTGGCAAATAGCGGGAAATGCACGTCATAATTCAGTGAACAGAATTGCTGGATTTCATCATTGCTACCCGGTTCCTGTTCCAGAAAGTTATTGGCAGGGAAACCCAGAATTTCCAGACCTTGATCTTTTTTGGCCTGATAAAGTTTTTCCAGACCTTCGTACTGCGGGGTTAGGCCACATTTTGATGCAACGTTAACGATCAGCAAGACTTTGCCTTGATATTGTGCAAGATCAACATCTTGGCCTTGAATGTCCTTAACAGGGATGTGATAAACCGACTGGCTCATAAGATAAGTCCTAATTTGTTGTTGTGACAAGACCTGTTTGTTTTAACTGCTATTGTGCCGGAGTGCAATCCTCTGGGAATCAATCCATACAAATAATCAGTCCAAGCAGGCTAAAGTGTTAGGGCGTTGCATTTTTTAGCTGTACCGGTGTTTGTCCGGTATAACGTTTAAAGAACTCGATAAAGCTGGAACTGTGATGATAACCCAGGTTAAAAGCCAGTTGTTTAATGGTCATACCCTGGCGTATCTGGTTGATTGCATAAATAATCTTGGCCCGGTTACGCCATTCGGACAGGGACAGTTGCAATTCCTGCTGGCTCAGGCGTAACAGATGCCGTTCACTGACCGCAAAGCGTTGCAGTATCTGTTGCAGGCTCTGGTCAAACTGGTCAGGATCGGCAAGCTGTTGCAGAATCAGGGATAAAACCGGATGGCTACTTTGCGGAAGATAATGTGAATAAGCAGGGGCCTGTTTTAGCTGGTCATACAAGACCTGAAGCAGATGCTCCAGATATTCAGGAGCAGTGGCCTGTTTCTGCTGATCAAGGATTTTCAGCACCAGCGCCCGAAAGAAAGGTTCAATACTGAAACAGCGGCACTGTTCGCCCAAGTACGCACCCAGCCGGGGATGCAGGCGGATACAGATATAGTGAATTTCATGCTCAACGGGCAGCGACTGATGCTCGGTACGCGGCGGTAGCCATAATCCGTAGCTGGGTGGCGACAGGTAATATTTGCCCTCAATATCAAACTCAAGGGTACCATTCAGGCTAAAGTTAAAATCTCCCCAGAGTGAAGAGTGCGGTGTAACAACATCATCTTTCTGATAAAGAAATTCATGTACTTCTATACCATTTAAAAAGGGAAACTGTTCAGCAGCATGCGTCATTGGGGCGTTCCGTGCTCGTTTTCGTAGGTTATTTTAGGGTTGTTCAGGCCTTTGGCCAAAGTAAAGATACTGATTAATGCCAGAGCCACAAAGCTAATGACACCATAAATCAGGATATTCTCGTTGAAATGATCAACCACATAACCGCCAAGCAATGAACCGGTGGCAATCATGACCTGAAACATCCCGACAAACAGTGGCATGCCTTTTTCAACCGCATGTGGGGCGTGTACAAACATCCAGATATTGGCTGAGGTCGGGAAGGCACCAAAAGCGAAGCCCCAGAGAGCGGTCAGGACAATTGCACCAAATTGATGAATCGCGAAGATCGGGAAGCCAAAGAAAACGATGGCAAAACAGACCCCAATAAAGGCAAAGGTATAACGTACATTGAGGTTGCCACTATAGCCTGCAAAGGCATTGCCGAAAATACCTGCAATGCCGTAGAGCAATAACAGTGAGCTGATGGTGGTGCCATCAAAGCCGGCAATATTCTTAAAGAAGGGCGCCAGATAGCTATAGGCACAGAAATGGGCAAGACCGATCATTAATACGATTAACATGCCGCTGCGTGCCTTGGGAGTGCGTAACAATGCCGGTAAATCGCGGATATGAATGGCAGACTCGGGCTTGAGTTCAGGCAGATAAAACAGCTGTAGCAGCAGGACGATCAGGCCAATCGCCGCAGTGATTCCGAAGGCACTGCGCCAGCCATAAAATTCACTGAGCCAGGTACCGATCGGTACACCTAATACGGTGGCAAAGGTTACACCGGCCATGACAATGGCCGTGGCTTTGGCAATCGGTAAATGCGCAGGAGCAAGTTTGCCACTCAAGGCAATGGCGGTTGCCCAGAAGCCTCCAATCGAAATCCCCAGCACCAGACGGCTGAGCAACAGCAGCTCAAAGCTTTGTGCAAATGCAGTCATGCTATTGGCAAGCACCATGATGGCTGTAAGGAAGATCAGGACATAACGCCGGTCGAGCTGTTTCACTGAAACTGGCAACAAGGGCGCTGCAATGGCCGCCATGACATCGGGCAGGGTAATGATCAGGCCGGCGGTACCGACTGAGGTGTTCAGGTCGGCGGCGACGCTGTTGAGCACGCCAACGGGTAAAAACTCGCTGGTGACCAGAGCAAAGGCAGCAATGGCAACAGCCAGAATGGCATACCAGCTGCCTTGAGGGGAAGGTGTGGGGCGTACGTCTGAAGATGCTTGCATGGAGGTTTCCTGATAGATCAGTGCCTTGATAAAAGCGAGAGCTTTAATTTTATTTTGTAATGATCGATATAAAATATGGGACAAAACCAGGCTCGTCAATATATTTTATAGTGATCATTATGAAAATATATTTCAGCGAGATGACAAAGAAAATAATTCATCTGACCGGTGAAACTGGCAAGCATGCTGAGGCATGCGGCTGGATCGGGTGATCCAGCCTGCTGGATGGCTAGCGGTGAGTGGCGGCTTTCGGATTATTGAGGCCACGTGCCAGGGTAAAGATCAGGATCAAGGACAGAATGATTAAAGGAAGCATTGTAAAAAACAATACCGTTCCGTCAAAGTGATCGACAATCACTCCACCGAACATACTGCCGAGTGCAATCAGGATTAAAAAGGTCAGGGTCACCATCGGCATGCCCTTTTCAACCGCTTCAGGCGCATGGGTAAACATCCAGATGTTGACTGCCGTTGGAATGATGCCATAAGCAAAACCCCATAATGCGGTTAACATGATGGCAAGCAAAACCTGTGTCCCGCAGAGTGGCAGGCTTAAAAAGGCCAGCAGGAATGCAACCGCACTCACGGCAAAGGTATAACGGATATTGATCTGGCCGAGGTAACCTGCAAAAACATTGCCAAAAATTCCGGCAATACCATAGACCAGCAATAAACGGCTGATCAGGCTGTCAGAAAAATCGAGCTCATATTTAAAAAAGGCAGAAAAGTAGCTATATGCAGCAAAATGCGCAAAGCCCATAAACAGAAAAATGATCAGTCCTTTGCGGGCGGCAGGGTGTTGCAGCAGGATCGGCAGCTCTTTCCAGCGCAAAGATGAAGATGGCTTGAGCTGTGGCAGATAGAGATACTGAAAGATAAGCAGGAGTACGCCCATCAATGAAATTGCTGTAAATGAGGTTTGCCAGCCCTGGTACTGGGCCAGCCAGGTGCCCATCGGGACACCTAATACACTGGCCAAGGTCACTCCGAAAGCAACCCATGCTGTTGCCTTGGCAATTGGCAAATGGGGTGGGGCCAGACGCCCGCTCAATGCTACGGCTGTGGCCCAGAACCCGCCGACAGCAACCCCGAGGAGGATACGTCCTGCTAATAAAATCATAAAATTGGGAGCAAATGCGGTCAGCAAATTCGCAATAATCATGAACAGGGTCAACAGTAACAGTAATGAGCGACGATCCAGCGTTTTCGATGATACCGGGATCAGGACGGCAGCAAACATCCCGACAATTGCGGTGAGCGAAACGGTCAAACCTGCCGTACCGACAGAAACCTGAAAGTCTCTGGCAATGTCATTGAGTACGCCAATTGCCAGAAATTCACCGGTGACCAGCGCAAACGCACTAAAGGTGACTGAGAGCAAGGCAAACCAGTTGCCTTGAGAGACACTGGCATCTAGTTGGCTGAGTTTGGCCGGAGTAGAGTTTTCCATAAGAATTTCCTTTATTGTTAAATAGATAACAATAAGAATTGAAATATATTAGTTTTTATAGCGATCGATATAAAATAAAATAGTTGATAAAAATCATCCCGTCAATTAATTTATTAGTGATCGTTATGAAATATTGTGACAGCTATGACCAATCCGCATGAGCCAACAGTAGCACCCTGTGATGACAGCTTGAAAAAAAAGCGTGGCCGTCCGAAGTGCTTTAACGAGCAGCAGGCATTACAAAAGGCCATGCTGCTCTTTTGGGAGCATGGCTATGAAGCAACCTCGATCAGTGAGTTGACCCATGCACTTGAACTGACAGCACCGAGCCTGTATAGCAGTTTTGGGGATAAGGCAGGGCTGTTTTATAAATGTATCGATTATTATCTGGCGCATGAGGCCTGCCCCATTGAGACCATCTTTTTAGAAGCCAGAACTGCCAAGGTTGCTTTTGAGCTGTTTCTGTATGACAACGTGCAGCGTTTAGTACAGCCAGACAAGCCGTCGGGCTGCATGCTGGTGGTGGCCACCATGAACTGTTCTGACAATGCGCAAGCCATTCAGCATAATATTTTGGAAAAACGCTTGCAGATCAAGCAAAGGCTGCTGGATCGCCTGATGCAAGGGGTGGCCAGTGGAGACCTGGCAGCCACAGCGCCTTTACAGGAAATGGCCGACTTTTATGCCACAGTGCTGCAAGGGCTGACCATGCAGGCAAGAGATGGTGCCACGGTCGAGCAGTTACATAAAGTGGTGGAGCATGCCATGCGCAGCTGGGAGCTGTTTTAGACAAGGATGTCGTAAGCGCGATATAAATGTCTGAAATACGATATTTCAATTATTTTGGACATCTTTCACAATATGCCCATTGCTGAGATATTGTGAGAAAATGATGGGTCAGTTCAGTAAATACCAGAAATGGGCATTTGTGTTGCCCTTGATTGCCGTATTGATTTGGTCACTCAACATTGCGGTTACCCGTTACGTGGCAGATTATATTTCGCCAGTCAGTATCAGTTTCTATCGCTGGTTTGTTGCCTTTGTGATCTTGACGCCGTTTATGTTGCCTCAAGTCTGGAAGCAACGTGCCTTGATCCGGCCGTTTATTCCAAAACTGGCTGTGCTCAGTGCGTTTGGCATGGTGCTGTATCAAGGTTTGTCCTATACCGCAGCGCATTACACCACTGCGACCAATATGGGCATTGTAAATGCCTTTGTGCCTGTTTTTACGATTTTTATCTCGTACATTATTTTAAAAGATGCGCCGAACCGCTATGCAATTTTTGGGAGTCTGCTGTCTTTTGCCGGGCTGATCTATGTGATGAGCCAAGGTCATATCTCCAGCCTGTTTGAGCAGGGCGGACACTGGGGCGATGCGGTGATGGTGCTGGCAGTCGGGTTTTATGCCTTTTATGGGGTATTCCTGAAAAAATGGCAACTGCAACTGCCCTTGTTGATCAGTCTTTATGTACAGATTGCTTTTGCCTTATTGTATCACCTGCCGTTTTTACTCTGGTTCGGCTTAGATGGCATCAATGCGGCGAATGCGGCAAGCGTGCTTTATGCCGGGATGTTCCCGTCACTGATTGCTCCCTTGTTGTGGATGGTTGCCGTGCAGGCCATTGGCCCTAACCGGACCAGTATTTTCATGAACCTGATGCCGGTATTTACCGCCATTATTGCCAGTGTCTGGTTATCGGAACACTGGACGATTTACCATAGCGTTGGTGGCATCATGATTCTGGTCGGGATTATCATGGCGCAAAAGAAAAGCATGAAAGCACCGGTGAAACTGGCAGAATCTGCCTCATAAAGATGAACCGAAGCGGTGTGTTTGGTTAAAAAAACAACAAACGCACCCGGTTTTTTTTGGAGAGAATGTTCTTTCTATCTGATTTGCAACTATATTTTTTTATGAGGGCGTGGGTTTATGCTCGAAAAAAGCTGAATAAAAATAAAAATATAATTTTATTAAAAAACCTCAAGTGACAAAATTGGTGCCCTTTTCACACTTTTTGTTAGTGAAATAATAAATTTGTATAAATGGAATGAATAGCTCATAATACCAGCCACAGCAAGATGATTCATTTAAGAATGAACAAGTTGCTCACCGAATTGATGAACCCTCTGGATGTGATTATACACATCCTTTTTATGCTCAGTTATCCCTATATAACTGAGCTTTTTTTTGTCTGCTATTCACCTAAATCACTATGCGCGAACAATTTCACCGGTCAGCGCATTGAGGATGCGGCTCGGTTCCCGACTCAATCCCAAATCGCCCTCAAGATAATGTAATGCATTGCCAAAATAGGCTTGAGCCTCTGTCAGGTTATGCGCAGGTGTCTGTCCGGCTGGATTGGCACTGGTCGAAACGATGAAACCTCCAAACTGCCGGCATAACTCCACACAGAGCGGATGGGTGGTGACCCGCACTGCCACCAGCGGATGCTGGCCCTTGATCCAGTTCGGGATGTGCTGGTCGGCGGGTACCAGCCAGGTGGTGGCACGTTCGGAGGGCTGGCGGTTTGACCAGCTGCTGATGACCTGCTGGCGGATGACAGGGCTTAAATCCTGAAGCAAATGTTCGACCTGATCGATGTGTCCGGCCAGTAAAATCACCCCTTTTTCGACGGGGCGGTGTTTGAGTTCCAGAATCTGTAGAAAAGCCTGTTCATTAAACGGATCGCAACCTAGTCCCCATACGGCCTCGGTCGGATAAGCCAGAACCTGTCCTTGTTGTAAGAGTTGCGCTGCTTCAGGAATCGACGTGGTAATCATGGCATAAACTGGTATGGATAGAGGGAGAGGTTACTAGTTTAATGCATTGGACGGCAACGTAAATAGCGACCGGCCTGTTGCATGCTTAAACCGAGCAATTCCAGTTCCATCAACTGGGCGGTTAAGTCGGCAATCGGGGTCGGGTAACGCTGCGCCAGCTGGTCCAGATCCTGTCCGACCCAGTCCAAAACCTGATACAGCCCAATTAAATGTGCGGGTAGCGTTGGCGGTGCCGAGCTGCTCTCTGTTGCGGGTTGCTGCTGGGCTTGCCACTGGGTCGGTAAGGCCAGATCCTCAATCACCTGTTCAGGATGATCGACCAGAATGGCCCCTTCGCGGATCAGTTGATGGCAGCCTTGATGATGCTCGCTATAAATATGGCCGGGAATGGCGAAGACCATTTTGCCCTGATTGGCGGCTTCATGTGCGGTAATCAGTGAACCGCTTTTGAGTGCTGCTTCAATCACCAATACCCCAAGACTTAAACCGCTAACGATACGGTTACGGCGAGGAAAATGCTGCTGTAAAGGCTTGGTGGTCGGCAGGAATTCCGTCACAATTGCGCCCGAGCAGGTGATCTGCCGGGCGAGCTGTTGATGCTGGGCAGGGTAGACCGTGTCCAGGCCTGTTCCTGTCACTGCGATGGTCCGGTGATGAACCAGTCCCCCCTGATGGGCTGCCTGATCAATTCCGTGTGCCAGGCCACTACTAATATAAAATCCCTTTTCACTTAAATAATAAGCAAAGTCATAAGCCACCTGGCGTCCATGCGGACTTGGCTTGCGACTGCCCACCATGGCAATTTGCGGTTGTAAGAGTGCCTGAGCCTGACCTTGCCCGAACAGGATCGGAGGGCGGTCCGGATAGGGAAGTAACTGGGTGGGATAACCGATATCTTCGGGCGTTAAAATAAAGTCACTGTGACGGCAGACCAGCTGAACCAGCTGTTCAAACTGTTGCCGGCCCTGAGGGGTCTGAAACTCGGCCAGACGTTTTAAATGATTGGCGTGCAAGCCGAGTTGTGACCACTCTGCAAAACGCTGTGGCCGGGTTGCCTGTTCACAGCTACCAAAGTACTGCAGGATTTTTTGAAAACTGGAAAGTGAATGTTGAACCAGGTACCACACCAGCACGGTATGGTAGTGATGAGGCGATAGCTGATTCAACATGGTGCGGTTCCTAATCGTCCAGACGTGGCGGTTTGATCTCTGAACCTAGCTTGATCGGCAGCTCGCTGTCGAGTACATAGGCATAGCTGATCCGTTCAAAGCTCTTGAAGATCATCAGGCTGCCCAGATATTGGCCAGGAAGCTTGACTTGCTCTTTGGTTTTCGGATCACGCACGGTTTCTCCATCCTGATAGATACTGAATACCTGCCCGATTTCAACGCCATCTGCGCTGCCACGGTCAACGGTGACCACACCATTTTTTGCGGCTGTGCCAATCGAACCCATTACCCGGATGATTTTACCGCCGTCTTTAACCTGATTGGCATCGGTTGGATAAAATAGGGTAGGCAACATGGCATCCTGTTCCGGCATGACACGGTCACCACGACGCACTTCGCCATTATAGCTGTCGGTCAGTTCGACTGTGGTGATATCGTTTTCACTACGAATCGCCACGCCTGATGCCACCTGGGTCAGTTCAACCCCCAGATTCTGCTTTTTACCATTCTGGTCCAGTACGATGTAAGGCTCGCCTTCACGGAACACCCCATAACGCTGGCCATTTTCAAGGCCCTGGCCGCGTACATATACGCTCTGGCCTTTGCCTGCCAATACGCGGTTATCTGCAGTGCCCAGAATATAAGGAGTATTGGCAATTGCTTCTGCAGGCAGGACAGAGGTGCGTTCCAGCCATTGCTGGATATGGGTGAGTGGAATGACCGGAACGCTATTATTTAAAGCTTCAATGCGGACTTGCGGACGCAGGTTAGAGGTATTGCCGGTATAGCGGCGAATAATACCGTCACAGCCGTCGCCTTCGTCCTTACCAATCAGTGGTCTGCCATTCAGGCTGCACAATAGCAGGCGATCACCCGGATAAATCCAGTGCGGATTTTTGACATGCTTGTTGCTTGCCCAGATCTCAGGCCAGCGCCAGGGCTTCTTTAAAAACTTGCCGGAAATATCCCACAGGGTATCGCCTTTTTTCACCACATAGACATGCGGTGCCCCAGCTTTAACCGTAGGTGGACTCACATTCGGGCTGGCAGCATGGGCAAAATTGACACTCAGGCCCAATCCTGCACAAATTGCAGCCGCAATCAGTTGTTTTTTTAACCCCAAGGCATGAAAAGATGGTATGCCGTTTAAAACCTTTTTCATTATCATAATTCCTGAAAATTATGTGTGTAGTTGCGTTATAATAACGACTTTACACACAATTTTTTGATCAAGCATTCCCTTCAGTTGGTTTTTTGATCAATGGCATAAGTGAGGACGACAGTATGGCCTTATTACCTATTTTAAGTTTTCCTGATCCCCGCCTTCGTACCATTGCCAAGCCAGTCGAAGAAGTCACTGATGAAATTCGTCAGCTTGCAGCAGATATGTTTGAAACCATGTACGAGGCACCGGGTATCGGTTTGGCGGCAACTCAGGTTGATCATCATATTCAGCTTATTGTTATGGACATCTCGGAAGAGAAAAATCAACCGATGGTGTTCATTAACCCCAAAGTCACTCCACTGACCGAAGAGACCCAGCCATATGAAGAGGGCTGTCTCTCTGTGCCTCAAATATACGACAAAGTTGAGCGTCCGTCACGCGTAAAAATCGAGGCAATTAACCTTGAAGGTCAAGCATTTGAGTTAGAAGCTGACGAACTTCTCGCTGTTTGTATCCAACATGAAATGGATCACTTAAATGGCAAGCTTTTTGTCGATTATCTATCGCCTTTAAAACGTCAGCGTGCCCGCGAAAAAGTGGAAAAAGTGGTTCGTCAACGTGAAAAGGAAAAAGTTGCAGTAAAACGTTAAGCTGCAAACTGCACTCATCTATGTTGTCTTTGTTTCGTTGGGGCTTGTTGCTGGCATTTACCGCGGTCTGTTTACAGATTGCGGTTTTCTTGCAGCCGCTGCTTCCGAAGCAATACCAGATTGCGCCGGTGTGTGAAACCATCACCCAGGCGCTACTGTTACCCAAAGTACAAAGCATGCAGAGCCATTCGGCGCATAACTCCCAGCCGCATAGCCATCAGCTGGAGCATGCTCAGGCCCAGATGCCGAAACATGATCATCACGATCCTAATCACCAGTGTCAGTACTGTACGGTGTATGCCAATCTGGTCTTGCCGCCTGAATTGGGTGTAAAAGAAGTACTGGTCCGGATCCAGATCCGTTTAGTGGCTTATCAGCAAGCGTTCAAGCATGTTTATTTTGCACTGCAACGCTTATTTCTATTGCCCCAAGGGCGCGCCCCACCACTCTTTGCATAAATAAAACGTTATTTTCATTAGGGTTTTTTAAAACTCTAGCCCAGTTTTACTTATGTTTTAAGAGAGACCACTCATGGCTCAACCTCAATTTTTATTACAACCGCTCACGGTTGCGATCCTGGCTGCCTCAAATACTGCTCTGGTGTGGGCAAATCCGGTCGATTCGTCTATATCTTCACATGCCCATGTATCGCTGGCGCCGATTGTAGTGACCGCGCAACAGCCTAACCAGAGCAATGGTCTGGTGGTGCAGGCCGACCCAAAACAACCGATCCAGCCGATCCCTGCAACCGATGGCGCCGACTACCTGCAAAGTATTATGGGCTTTAATGCCATACAGAGTGGCGGTACCAATAGTGATGTGACCTTCCGTGGCATGTTTGGTTCACGCATCAAGATCCTGACCGATGGTACGGAAAATCTGGGAGCCTGCCCAAACCGGATGGATGCCCCGACTTCTTATATTTCACCTGAAAGCTATGATCGTATTTCGGTGATTAAAGGGCCGCAAACGGTTCAATATGCCAATACCGGTTCAGCTGCAACCGTGATCTTTGAACGTCAACCTGAAAAATTGACTCAGGCCAAACCGTATCGTGGACAGGCCAGTGTACTGTGGGGTTCATTTGGGCGTTTAGACCAGAATGTTGAAGCGGCGCTGGGGGATGAGAAAAAATATATCCGTTTAAATGCCAACCGTTCCGAGTCGAACAGCTATCAGGATGGTGACGGTAAAACCGTGCCTTCTTCATGGGAGCGCTGGAATGCCGATGTGGCGCTGGGCTGGACTCCGGATGAAAATACCTGGTTGGAGCTGACCGGTGGCAAGGCCGATGGCGAGGCTGAATATGCCGGACGCGGGATGGATGGTGCACAATTTGCCCGTGAGAGTCTGGGCCTGCGCTTTGAAAAGAAAAATGTCACCGATGTGATCAAGAAAATCGAAGGGCAGGTGAACTATAGCTATAACGATCACATCATGGACAATTTCAGCTTGCGAACCCCGCCTATGGTTGAAATGAAGCACGGTGACCATGTCATGAAAATGCCGATGCCAATGGAAATGCAGGTAACCCGCCGTACCCTGAATTCACGTCTGGCCATGACCTCTGAATGGGACCAGTGGAGCCTGATCAGCGGGGTTGACTCCCAGTTCAATAAACATGGGGGCAGTATGTCCTCTTCAACGATGCCGTCCATGAATGTTCCATTCAGTCAGGATATGCGGTTCCAGTCTTATGGCGCTTTTGGCGAGTTGAGCTATCAATTCAATCCGCAGAACAAGTTGGTAGCCGGTGCGCGAGTTGATCGTGTCAAAGTTGAAGATGAACGTGCTGACTCGAAAACAGCCGGATTCAATACCCGACTGAACAAGACCTTGCCAAGTGCCTTTGTGCGACTGGAAAATCAAAATGACGAGCATGGCCTGAACAGTTATGTCGGGCTGGGCTATGTCGAGCGTATGCCAGATTATTGGGAGCTGTTTAGCCCTGTACATGGCAATACCGGTTCGAGCAATACCTTTAACGGGGTGCGTCCGGAAAAAACCTTGCAGCTGGATGTTGGCTATACCCAGCAACAGGGTGCATTTAACTCCTGGGTGTCTGCCTATGCCGGACTGGTTGATGACTATATCCTGATGAGTTATCACGATCATAGTCATTTACATGCAGGCGGACATGGCGGTGGCGGAATTACCGCAGGTGCCAAGAATGTCGATGCCACCATTGCCGGGGCTGAGGCTGGCGTTGGCTATCAGTTTAGCGATCATATCCAGGCCGATGTGAGTGCCATGTATGCGTGGGGTAAAAATACCAGCGACAATACGCCATTACCCCAAATTGCACCTTTAGAAGGTCGGGTCAATGTCCGTTATGTGGCTGATCAATATACGCTCGGCATGTTATGGCGTGTGGTGGATCAACAAAATCGCGTCAGCCTGCATCAAGGCAATATCGTCGGCTATGACTTAAAGCCAAGTGCAGGTTTTTCAACACTGTCCCTGAATGGCAGTTACCGCCTCAATCAGAATATTGACCTTTCGGTAGGCGTGGACAATGTTCTGGATAAGACCTATACCGAACATCTCAATAAAGCAGGGAGTTCGGGTTTTGGCTTTGCCAGTGAAGAACAATTCAACAATACCGGGCGAAATTACTGGATGCGGATGAGCATGAAGTTCTAAGCTAGGTTAGAATCAGTCAGCTCAATGACCTGCATTGGGCTGACTGAGATGGGAACCGAGGCCAGCATGCATCAACTTCAGGAACAAAAAACAACAATTATTCAAGAATTAAAACAACATGGGTATGCCCGTATCCAGGTCGAAGAATGGACCGAACAGACGCGCGCCAGTCTGGATGAAATACTGACACAGGCAGGTTTTAAGCAGTACCAATTTCACAAAATCAAGCATCAGCCCCAGGCTTACCTGATCGTCCTGAACGGGGTCAGAGCGGATCTGCTTTATCCGCTGGAACAGGCTTATCCACCCAGAAGCTCACTGGTCATGATATTGCCCCTGATTGTGGCGGTTGGCCTGATTGCAGCGACTGTACTGTTAACGAGCTACGCCAGAGACCTGATGTCCTTTGTCATTGTTCTGGTTGTGCCAGCCTTGCTGGGGGCATTATGTGAATACTTCATGATTCGCAAGCAGCCCAACCCCATTTTCCTGTCCAAGCTGTTCAGCGTCCAGCCGCTGGTGTTTGTACTGGTGATTGTATTTTGCGTGATTGTCTTGCGGGAAGGCATTATCTGCCTGATCATGCTGTTACCGATTTTACTGACCGGCTTGCTGCTGGGGGCAGGTCTGATGCGTCTGATTTGCCGTTATTTGTGGAAACCCGGTACCCGAATTTACTCTTTTGCACTACTGCCTTTGATTTTATGGTTGTTATTACCTGATTTTAGTCGTACCGAATACGGTCAAACCCGGCGCTCGGTGGTAATTCATGCGCCAGCACAGCAGGTATTTCAGGCCATTAACCAGATTGGCAAGATTCATCCCGAGGAAGTCAAGGACAGTTTTATTTTTACCATGGGTTTTCCCAAACCGGTATTTGGCATGACCGAACAGCAGGATGGGCAACTGGTGCGTACCATCGAGTGGGAACGCGGGGTCAGGTTTAAAGAAAAGGTGACCGCATCTCATGCGCCGTATCTGTTGTCATGGCACTACCAGTTTGCACCGGATTCGTTTCCAAAAGGTTCACTGGATGATCATCTGGTCATGGGTGGCAGGTATTTTGATTTGCTAAAAACCGATTATCAGCTAGAGCAGATCGATGCCCACACCACCAAACTGATCCTGAGCATTGATTACCGCTTGTCGACTGAATATAACTGGTATAGTCGTTTGTGGGCCAATTATGTCTTGAACGAGTTCAGTGATGTGGTGATGCAGATTCATAAACAGCGTCTAGAGAAGCATGCCCGTACATCATGAAATACCGAAGCAAAAGCCACAATGCTGGTTGTGGCTTTTTCAGGTTCAGGCCAGACAGTCCTGTTTTGGCATCAGGCTATCGCAATACAAGGGGTTCAAGGCGCATTGCAAGTCATCAATCTGGGTCTGGGTTACATAGCCCTTACGCTTGAGGTAGTCTGCCACACGATCATCACGCAGGCTCAGGAAGGCCGCGTCATACACCCCCAGATCTACAAACAGGGCCGCTGTTTCCAGGCTATTGAAGTGATCCAGGAACACATCATTATCATACATCAGGAAAATATGGGTCAGTGGTGCATGGGCATCCACTTTTAAACGCTGTGCCAGCTGTTCAGGCGGGGTTTTGATAAACAGCAAATCGGAAAGTTCGTCAAACTGGTTCTTGTCCAGCTGGTTTTCATGACCTTTGGCATGGCTTAACCAGGCTTTAAAGACCAGTACGGCACCGCCACGTAATAGCATGCTCCAGATCTGATGGCGTGTTTCATGGTCAAGATGGGCTGTTTCCGCTTCTAGCACATCCAGAAACTTTGCTTCTTGCTGGGACAGTTTTTCAAATAAGCCCAGGCCTTGTGGATGATAGGCTGCCGGTGCAAATACATCAAAATCAAGCTCATGGAAGACTTTCAAGGCCAGTGGCACGGCTGCCTGATACAGCGTATCCAAAGCGCGTAAGTGCGTATCTTCAAGTTTGCTATGAACAAAAATCTGTTGCCAGTCTAGTTGTGGTAATAATGCATTGGCACTGTATTGGCGATAAAACTGTTGTGAGCTATGGTCTGTGGTGGGGTGGCTATTCTTCATGATCAATGTCCTTTTCGACAGTCTGTGCTGAGAAACCTGATCTGCTGAGATACAGTTTCTATTCAATGGATCAATTAATGCAATATCAAGAAAGCAAGTAGAATACGACTAAAGTTGTAGATAGGCTTTTTGGGTTAAAATTATAAAATAAAAACAATGATTTATTTAATTGTAAGTAAGTGTACAAACGTACACTAATGTAAGTGGAGATTTTTGCCATAGGCAAAAGTCATTTGAGCACTTTGGTCAATCGATCAATGCTCCAAGGACTGGATTTTGATGGTTTTTGCCTATGACTGCAAAAAATCCGGTCATTCCACAGGCTGGAGCGGCCTGTCATGGCTTGCTTGAACTGCTCATGAGCAATGCCCAAAGCTTTGTTAAACCAGGCATACCGGCAGGCAATTGCAGTTGTCTGCCGGCGGGCCGCCCCGTTCGGGCGAATATCCGGATCGATTTGGGGCAGCTGTGCTGCATCGGGTCTGGAACTTAAGCCAAAGATCTTGAACCAGAGCCGGTAAAAACCGCCGTGCCTATCATGATCCCGGAACCACACCGCCCACAATACTTATTGCATCGGCATGATTTTCAGGCCCGACAGCCAGGCACGCAAGGCCGCCGGCTTGAGCGGTTTCTTGAGCAATACGATATTCTGCTGTTTCAGGTATTGTGGCAACTCCGGATCAGAGTCTGCGGTAATCAGCGCCACCGGTACATGGGCCGAACGGTATTGTTCGATGAAGTCCAGTCCACGCTGGTCCTGATTTAAATGCTGATCGATCAGCCAGACCTGAATGTCTTCCTGTTCAATCAGCCGTAATGCTTCTTCCGGTTCCGTGGCGGTAAAGATCTGATAGCCCCATTTGCTGAGCAAGGTACGCATGCCGTCCAGAATGGTTTCATCATTGTCCAGACACAGTACCTTATAGGCAGTATGTTGCAGTGCGGTGGCCTGAGGAGGGATGGCCTGTGTTTTCGGCGCTTCGGCAAGCGGGACTTCAATCATAAAGCAGGAACCCTTACCCAGCTCGGAATACACATGCACGGGAAAATCCAGCAGGCTGGTCATCCGTTGTACGATGGCCAGTCCCAGCCCCAGTCCCTGTTCACCCCAAGGCGAGGTATGTCCGCAGCGCTCAAACTCCTGAAACAGTTTGACCCGTTGCTGTTCATTAATGCCGGGACCAGTATCCCAGACCCCGATCCGGATATGCGCTGGACGCTGGGCAGACCGTAACACGCCCACCACCACGCGACCTTGCGCGGTATAGCGGAGTGCATTACTGACAAAGTTCTGGATAATCCGTCGCATCCATTGCGGATCGGTGTCGACCCAGAATCGGGTATCGTGGACGGTTAACTGGATATCACGCTGGGCAGCAATCGACTTGAACTGTAATTCCAGATCATTTAACAGGTCATGCAATGAGTAGGCCTGACGTTTTGGCTGAATTGTCCCGCCTTCCAGACGGGCAATATCGAGCAGGGCAGAGAGCATGCTTTCTGCCCCATACAGGGCACGGTCCAGCTGTTGCAGGGTCTGCTGGTCTTCTGCGGTGTGGACGCTTTGCTCCAGTGCCGTACTAAATAGGCGTGCGGCATGCATGGGCTGGAGCAGGTCATGGCTGGCCGCTGCCAGAAAGCGGCTTTTTGACTGATTGGCCTTGTCGGCCTGTTCCAGCGCCAGTTGCTGTTCGGTCAGGGCATTGGCAAGCTGCTGGGTACGTTCGCTGACACGTTGTTCCAGTACTGCTTCATTTTCACGGAACGCGGTAATGTCGGCAAAGGTGGTCACGAAACCACCGCCTTCAATCGGGTTGCCGCGCATCTGAATCACCAGACCATCCTTACGGATTCGCTCAAATTCATGTGCACTGCCTACTTTCATCCAGTGTATCCGCTTGCGCACATGTTCTTCGACCGGGCCGGGGCCACATTCGCCGCGTTCGGCGTTATAGCGGATCAGGTCGGCAATCGGGCAGCCGACATACACCAGATCTTTAGGATAATCAAACAGCTTGAGATACTGGTTGTTCCAGGCCACCAGACACATGTTCTTGTCGACGACACTGACTCCCTGGGTCATGTGGTCAATCATGGTCATCAGCAGGTTCTGGTTAAAACGCTGCCATTGTGAGGCCTGGTCCAGAATATTGGCGACCTGACCCAGTGCCAGACCATTGTTAATCATGGCCGTGGTCAGTAAGGTCCGGGCCGAAGCCGCCCCGATAATTCCGGCCAGATATTGCTCGGTAAAGCGCCACCACATGCCGTTGGCGACATGGTTTTCATTTAAAACCACATGATTCTGTTCACAAAACTGCTGGAAGGCTTGCAGGGTCGGCTTGTCGCCCGTGACCCGTTTGGCCAGCGCCAGCAAGTCACCGACCTTGAGGCGTGCGGCATTGAGGTGCAGGTCGGTGAGATCGGTATTGGACTGCGCCGAAGGTAGCGGTTTGCTTTCATAATAGAAAAAGCTTTCGGCCTGAATCTGTTCGGCCACGCTGGGACGATACAGGCGCGATACCCAGATATACAGGGCTACATTGAGGCCGAGTGACCAGAGCACACCGTGGGTTAGCGGGGCAAACGACTCGAAACCGAGCAGTGCTTCAGGACGTAAAGCGTTAATCCCGAACGGCCCGAACAGTAAAATGTGCTGTGCCAGATCCTGATATTGGTCGGGCAGGCTACGCAAGACTGTTGGGAACAGTAAGGTATAACTCCACATGGCAAAGCCCATTAACAGGCCGACATAGACCCCCTGACGGCTTGCGCCACGCCAGTACAGACCGCCAATCAGGGCCGGAGAAAACTGAGCCACGGCACTAAAGGCCAGTAAGCCAAATACCGACAGCTGGTTAATATCATTAAAGAAATGGAAAAATAAAAAGCCCAGCAACATCACGCTGATAATACTGATCCGCCGGGTCAGCTTGAGCACGCGTGGCAAATGCTGGTCATGCCGTGAAATAATGTTAAAACGCCACAAGGCTGGCATGATCAGGTCATTACTGAGCATGATCGACAAGGCCACCGAAGCCACCAGCAGCATGCCGGTCGAGGCTGAAAATCCGCCCAGAAAGGCCAGTAGTGCCAGCCATTCCTGCTGATAGCTCAGGGGCAGGGCCAATACTGCAATATCCGGGGTACCGAGTGATTCGGGTAATGAATGTAAGGCCCAGCTAGCAATTGGAATGATCGCCATCACGGTCAGGATCAGATAGGCAGCAAACCAGCGGCGCGCTCCGCGAATATGCTTTTCATCACGCAATTCTACCACTGCCACGTGAAACTGGCGTGGCAGGCAGATCATGGCCAGTGCAGCCAACAGGGTCTGCACCCAGAAGGTCTCAGGAACTCCCAGCTGTTGCAGGTCATGAAAATGCTGATGTACATCGGTACTGACCTGTCTGAGGTTGTCGGGTGACTGCAATAAGAAGAAGGCTGCGACACTGAGCAGGGCAAACAGTTTCACAAAGGACTCAAAGGCGACTGCCAGCATCAGGCCGCCGTGCTGTTCGGTATGGGCAATATGCCGCGTACCGAAAATCATGGCCAGAATCGCCAGTACAGCGGTCAGCACCAGCACACTGTTGGTGGTGGTATGAAGATGGGCATTCTGCTCCAGAATCACCGAGGCGCTCAGTGCAATGGCGCGTAGTTGCAAGGCCAGATAGGGCACAATCGCAATCACCGCCAGAATGGTGACCAGAGCGGCCAGACTGCCGCTCTTGCCATAACGGGCAGCGACAAAATCGGCAATTGATGAAATGGCATGATGCTGGCGGATACGCCCCAGACGCTTCCAGATGTCATAGCCAAACCAGATAAAAAGCAGCGGGCCAAGATAAATCGGCAGGAAGATCACTCCCTGGCGAACCGCAGCTCCCGTTGCCCCGTAAAAAGTCCATGAAGAGCAGTACACGCCGAGGGTCAGGCTGAACAGCAGCATTCTTCCGCGTGTACTCAGCCGGCTGGCATGTTTTTCACCAAAAAAAGCACAGCCGAATAACAGCACAATGTACAGGGCCAGTACCCCAAGAATAAGCCAACTGTTCATATTGCTCACGTGATCAAATTCCATTTTTCATCATACCTGAAGCGCAGGTACGGCAAGGAGTAGAGAATTGCATTTAGAGACCAAAGTCTAAGTTACGAGTCAAGCAGAATCTTGTTAAGTTGGATCATGAAAAATCCCACGTAAAAAAGGGGTCCACGGTCGGACACAAAAATAAGGAGTTGATTATGGATGATTCTCAGGTAGATCGAATTCTACATAATCCAAAGTTTCAGGAAATGGTCAGCAAAAAGCGTACATTAAGTTGGACATTAACAGCAATCATGCTGTTTATCTATGTTGGATTTATGCTTTTGGTTGGTTACAACAAAGAATTTTTAGCTAGTTCATTTAGCGGCGGTGTCACCACATGGGGTATTCCCCTGGGTCTGGGCATTATCGTGTTGTCGTTTATCTTATGTGGTGTGTATTCCTATATTGCCAACAATAAGCTTGACCAGCTAAATGAAGAAGCCCTCAAGGAAGTTGAGGCCATTGCACATGAAAAAGGGATGCATTGAGATGAAAGGAACTTCATGCAAGGCGATACTGTTTACGCTACTTAGCTTTTGCTTTACCAGTATTGCATTTGCCAGTCCGGATCTGGGCGCAGCTGAACAGCAGGCGACCAACTGGCATGCAATCATCATGTTTACAATCTTTGTCGGTTTTACCCTGTTCATTACCAAGTGGGCAGCCAAGCAAACCCAGTCGGCACAGGACTTCTATACCGCAGGTGGCGGAATTAGCGGTTTCCAGAACGGTCTGGCAATTGCCGGGGACTATATGTCTGCGGCTTCCTTTCTGGGGATTTCGGCAATGGTGTTCAGTTCAGGCTTTGATGGCTTGCTTTACTCACTGGGCTTTATGGTGGGCTGGCCAATTGTTTTGTTCCTGGTGGCAGAACGCTTGCGTAATCTGGGCAAATATAACCTGTCTGATGTGGTGTCATTCCGTCTGGAAGAAAAGCCGGTACGTACTCTGGCGGCCTTCAGCTCACTGGTTGTGGTGGCGTTTTACCTGATTGCACAGATGGTCGGTGCAGGCCAGCTGATCAAGCTCCTGTTTGGCCTGAACT